>NZ_JBQAEH010000005.1:0-352754 GCF_051915225.1 Bacillus cereus group sp. MYBK95-2
ACGGCTTTCATTCCTACTTTCGGTCAATCCGTTGTTGTCATCAAAATTGATAACCCTCCCATTTCGTGTTTATACACTTATAGGGAAACGTGTCGCACAATTAACGCTTTTGTTTAGTTCTAATTTTTATAGTTAGATTAGATAAATTTGTTTCTTATTATCTCAAAATACAATCACACCCAATTCATATCATGCATCTACTGGATATAATCTGATATTCTTAGAGAGGATGATATACATATGTCTAGAAAAGACAGATTCAATTCACCTAAAATAAAATCTGAAATTTCAATTTCTCCCGACCTAGTCGGGCCTACTTTCCCACC
Organism: Bacillus cereus group sp. MYBK95-2; assembly: GCF_051915225.1. Classification (NCBI taxonomy): domain Bacteria; kingdom Bacillati; phylum Bacillota; class Bacilli; order Caryophanales; family Bacillaceae; genus Bacillus; species Bacillus cereus group sp. MYBK95-2. The sequence continues at coordinate 327 of NZ_JBQAEH010000005.1, forward strand.
AATCCCATCATTTACTCTGCCTACTGGCATTACCGGACCTACTGGCAACACTGGGCCTACCGGCGACACTGGACCTACCGGACCCACATTTAACATTAATTTTCGTGCAGAAAAAAATGTTGCACAGTCTTTTACTCCTCCTGCAGATATTCGAGTATCGTATGGTAATATAATATTTAATAATGGTGGAGGGTATTCTTCAGTAACGAATACATTTACAGCCCCTATAAATGGTATCTATTTATTCAGTGCCAGTATAGGATTTAATCCAACTTTAGGTACGACTTCTACTCTAAGAATAACTATAAGAAAAAATTTAGTATCCGTTGCTAGCCAAACAATAGATATACAATTTTCTGCAGCAGAAAGCGGAACTTTAACTGTAGGCAGTAGTAATTTTTTTTAGTGGCGCATTATTACCATAATGAAAATCTTAAAATATAATAGCTACAACAAATCTCATACATATAGGAGGACCTTAATGATTCTAGCTCAAGAAAAGAACATAAAATTAATTATGCATTTTCTTACCTTATTATCTTTTTTTATTCTTATTTTCTTTAGCATCACAATTTTTTATATACCGTTGATTTTTTATTTTGTATACAAATCACAAAACATTCGAAAAAATATCCTTGAAGCTGTGTTTTATCAACTATTCATTTGGATAATTACAGTAATTTGGAATCTCTTCGCAATAAGAATCTTAATGCTATCCTTGTCTAATTTAGACTTGACTTCAAATAATACTTTGATTATTTTCGGCATAGCTCCTTTATATCTAATACTGTTCCTTTTGTTAATTTTCGGGCCTATAAAAGGGATTTTATATGCGCTACAAGAAAAAGAGTTTCATTATCCTATTATTTCTAAATGGATTAACAATTAAAATCACGTGTAGAAGAATTCAGAGTTTTACTGAATTCTTTTTTATGGACCTTTCAAAGTCTTTTACATATTCCTCCGTTCCTTCTTTTAAATAAAATCCAAATTCTATACCAATTAATTGACTTATATTTAATTTTTTGGGATTTCATAATAATATTTACCTATAAAATCATTACCCTTATATAAGGAGCCATGAGCCTTTCCACTCATGGCTCTTTTTTATTACGATTTTCATTTCACATCTACACGATTTTGACTAGCTTCTCGACTAAGTCCGTCTGGATATCTTGTTGCTAATTTAGATATATTCATTTGAGCAATATCTCCTAGGGTATATTCCCTTTCGTGAGACATGATTGAAATGTAGTACAAGATGTCCCCTATCTCTAAAGCGATTTTATGTGTATTTCCTTCTTCTTCTCCTGGACAATAAGCTGGATCAAATCCATGACCATGAAAAATTGCTTTTTTTACAACATCAGCAACCTCACCAACTTCTCCCGTAAGCCCTAATGCTGCATTTAAAACAACTCTACCAAAATCGTTATTTGTATTCCATGTACATAATGTCGCTTCTTGATATTGATCTAATTCACAAATTTGATTGATATTCATTACAGCTTGTCATTCCATTGATTCACTAACTAATCTGGTTGTTTCATATACACCGTTTTCCATAGCGTTCATTTTATTTTCCCCTTCCTATTTAGCAAATTCCTAATCCTTTTTGAGGTAAGTTCGATGACTGGTATAAATCTTCAAATTCATTTATCTAATTTACATCTGTTAACTGAAATTCAATAAGATATTCTCTTTCTCCCAAATTTCGTTTTAATCTTTCTAAGTCTTCATTGCTTATTACAAATCGCTTTGAACTAACGATTGATGGATTCATTTGAACATCACGAACACATGCTGATATCGTAAATTCTTGTTCCATATTATTTTTTATAATCCATATTTCATCTCCAATATGCAAATTGTATTTTTGCATAAAATAAATCGGTACACCTATTTCCCCTTTACTAATCTGTATCACTTTATTATTTAAATCTAATAAAAAATCAAAATTAGCGTTTTGTTTCACGGAACTAATATCTATTACGCTATTATGTTCGCCTTATTTTTATTTTGTATAAAAATGTTATACCCGTTTACTTGTACTTGGATTATCTCTGCCGTTTGCTACTTTTTTACAAACGGAGTTTTTTCTACAAAAGAATTAATTGACTTTTGATTTACTTCTCCGGCATGCATTTGTACGAAATGCGGTGCGTTTGATACTTTAACCAATCGCTCCATTGAGTTCAATAGATTTAAAACGGTACTTGAAGCACTAGCCATTAAAAGACTTGATAACATGATAAACATGAATAAAATGGTAATTATCATTTTATTTTGAGAGAAATCTCTTTTTAATATTCTCCTAATCATATAAAGCTAGTTCCCTTCATTAGATAGTATTTTCTTCGTCACAACCGCTAGTAATATCATTATGAAACTAATAACTAATATAGGTAAATAAATTTTCGTACTGAATCCTTCAAACATAAAACCATATACGACTTGCCCAATTGGTGCCATACATTGAGATACCGTTGTTATAATTGCCATTACTTTTCCTAGATTTTCATTTGGTGTTTTCTTTTGGACTACAGTAATCACATAGATGGATACAATTGTCATAATCATTGCGATTAGAAGAGAAGAAAGTATAAAGAGGATAAATGGTGGATAGTATCCTAAATTAAGAGTAAACGGTGTAACTGATAGTGCCACTGGTATGACTAATAAAGCTATGATAAGCATCCAATTATATAATGTTTTCATCTGTAACTTTTTAGCAAAGAAACCGATTGACAATGCACCTAATATAGTTGCAAAATCAATTAATCCCATTCCAATTCCATACATCGTATCGCTACTCTGCATAGTTACTCTTAACATAATAGGTCCTCCAACAACAAATAACGGTGTCAAAATTAAGTTTAATAAAGCTGCAAGTAACATAGCCTTCAAAATAAAAGGTTGCTTTAAAACATAAAGAAAACCTTCTTTCATATCTTTTACAATTGTCGGTACGATATGGCCTTCCTCTATTCTTTTTATAAATGGTATTGTAATAAACATTTCTAAAATCGCAGATAAAAAGAAAGCAAAACAACTTGTTATTACGAGCATTTTTAAACCAATTATGTCGTATAATAGTCCTCCTAGTACAGGTGCAACTATATTAGATAATGCTTGCACACCATTTACGATACCGTTCGCTTGTTCTAACTTTTTCTCTGGGACTAATTGCGGAATACTTGCCATAACAACTGGTGCGTACATTGCACTAACGACTGCTAGTAAAAACATAATTGTTCCAATCAATAAAATAGATACCGATTCAGTTAATAACAAAACTATAAAGCTTAATACAATAGCAGCGTTTATAAAATCCAAAATGACCATTACATTACGGCGGTTGAAACGATCTGCTATCGCTCCGCCAAGAGGAGCTAACAAAAACGGGATACTCGTTATGGCATATAACCCTGCAAATATATCGGCACGTCCTGTTATATCTAGCACATATAAAGACAGTGCAAAACGTAATAGTGTTGAACCTAAAATAGTAATAATTTGACCACTTACCATTAAGTGAAAATCTTTCAAGGAAGATTGAATACTTGCTGGCATCCTCATCACATCCTTCATTTAGTCTAGACCGACTGCCGGTCTATAACACCCAAACAGAAAAAAGCTATTTCTGTTTCATTAAAACCTCGATCATATAATCAAAGGACCCTTCTTTCGCTCCAACAGATACTTCCATCATTTTAATATAAGCCTTAGCTCTTCTCATCATTTCTTCCGGTTTCCACTGAAATAAACCATCATCAAATATGACTTGTGCTGAAGAGAGTAATAATTCAATTGTTTCTTGTGGGTATGGAGTATAAAATATGCCTTCTTCTATTCCTTGCTCTAAAACTTCCGTTAATACAGGAGATAAATGTATAATGGATTGCACTAAACTTTTCTGATGCATTTCTGCATTATTTGGTTGATGGAATTGTTCAATCATTTTTTCTTTGACATCTCCTGATTTTGGTGATTGTTCCATTAAAATTTTAAATAACTTATCTAAAACGTGGATATCGGGATTGGAGACAATCCTTTTCGCCTTAGTGACATCCTCTTTAATAATCCTCATAATGATTTCATCCATTACTTCCTCCTTCGACTTAAAATAATGATAAAACGTCCCCTTTGCTATACCAATTTCTTTTAAAATATCATTCACGGTTGTTTTCGTATAACCTTTCGTAAGAAACAAATGCTCAGCTGTTTCTAAAATTTCCTTTCTACGCTCCTCATACTCCTTTACAATTCGCATTCAAGTTCTCCTTCCCACCAGACCGACTGTCGGTCTATTAAAATTATATGTTTAGTTTGCAAAAAGTTTCCTATTATCGTACATATACAACACCATACTTTCTATTTCCTTTATAAATTTTTATTTTTTAACGTCCGCTCAATTTGTTTAAAACGTATCTCATGTTTCTTATCGTCACCTTTCATTTTAGGAAAAGAACGATGCCTCCGTTCGATCTATGTACTTATCAATGGAGTATTTTGTTGAGTTCCAATATGTAATATTGCATATTTCGTACTTTTATATTTTTATATATAATAATTTATTTATAAAAATACAAATTATTAATAAGGGTGATTTATATGAGCAAGTTCCGAAAGAAGATGATTAAATATTTGCAAACATTTTGGGGATGCTTAGCATTTGGTGTATTAATGTTTGCTATCTTCTTAATTACGGATTTAACATATGTATCTTTAAATACATTAGGCTGGAGAGACTGGCTAGGTTCTGTAGCAGGCGCAACCATTTTATCTGTTGGGATGTTTACTTTAAATAAATTGAATTTAAAATAAATATTCGGTCAATACTGAATGTGGGCTGTATGCCAACATTCATTTAAAGTAGTCTTCTCTGTATCTCCTTGTATTGAGCAGTTAGCTTTTGCTAGCTGCTCTTTTATTTTGTTCCGGTTCTTGCCTCTTAAAGAACTCTTTATCTACTTTTCCCCAATAAGTACACATATCTATTCCCCTTTGCTACAAAATGAAATTTTTATTTTGTTTTACGCGTCGCTTCTTCAATCAGCCAAGATACAATATTAAAATCATTAGCTTCACCCTTTAAAGATGTTCCGTTCCAAAAGCATTCTTTCATCACTTCAAGTAATTTTTCAACAGCTTCAATTCATCTCATATTCATTTTCCCTTTCTCCCAAATAACTATTTTGTTTTATTAATTAACTGATTAATAAAACAAACACCTTTATTAAACATTCCATGTTTCTTCACCCCTTGAATATTTTTCAAATAAAAATACATACTACTTTCAAGCTGCCGTGTCCATGGCTAATACCTCTTTCTTTTGATGTATATTTTTTAAGAAATCGAAAATAATACCAACAAGCTGTTTGAACTAGCAGCTTCACTCTTCTCGCAATGGGGATGCAAATTATCACAATTAGCTAACTCATTGAACTCACTGGCAGACAACCAAAATCGTTGTCTGCTTTTTGTATGAGATTTTTCGTTTTACATATACTACTTTTGAACCTGCAGACCAATACGAGCCATTTTGGTACTTGGGATTTCCCTTCCGGGGATAAGTATTTTTTACTTATCCCTTTTTTGTATAGACACGTATATTTAGGTTAAAACTAATTACAAGCAGATTTTCTGTTTATGCGCAGTTCTAAACAAGATTACTTTTTCTCCTATTAAAGGACGGCAGGTACGACTGCTAGTCCTTTTTTCTTATTTCGCATATTATCACTACATTACCTTCATCGTCGTCGTAAGCAATTTCCCCATAAGGATGGCAGTGGTGCTTCTCGAGTTCCTCATCGATAAAAACTAACAAATTAGTTTTCCAGTTTCCAACGATCGTACACCAATACGAGTTTAATCCTTCATAAACTTCTCTTGTTCTATTTCGATAATTGCGGAATGTATAATGAAAATACTCGCTCGCTTCAATACCTTTTCTTTTAACCAAAGTGTTCTGCTGAATGACAGTAATACCCTTTCTCTACTGGTTTTGAACTATAAAATTCCCTTTATAAATTTCAAATACGGTGAATGAAATTTTTTTTGCCATCATCCTTGTTGTATACAAACAAAAAAAGAGCCACAATATTTCGGGACTCTTTTACAATTATAACTATTTAACGACCACGTCTTTGCTGACCTTGCTTTGTACTACCTTTTTTATTACTTGGCTTATTAAATGATCGGTTATTTTCATTTCTCGAACTATTTCTTGAATCACTTCTCGAGCTATTTCTCGAATCACTTCTTGATTCACTTCTTGAACCTTCGCGGCTATCTCTTTGACGATTTTGACCTGATTTCTTCGGAGCCGGCTTTGGTACCGGTTTTCCATTTTCATCTACACGTTTTATCTTCGGTTGTTCGATTATTTCTCTTTGTATTGGTGCACCAAGCGTTTTTTCAATTTCTTCTAAATGTTTTTCATCTTTCGCTGCAACGAACGTAATTGCAAGACCTGATCCACCTGCACGTCCTGTTCGGCCAATGCGATGAATGTAACTTTCTACATCTTCAGGGATATCATAGTTAAATACGTGCGTTACACCATCTACATCAAGTCCACGAGCTGCTACATCCGTTGCGATTAAGTACTGAATTTTAGCTTCGCGGAAACTCTTCATAACTCTTTCACGTTTCGCTTGAGGTATATCACCATGAAGTTCAGCACAATTATAACCTAGTCCTTTTAAATTATCATAAAGCTTACTTGCTCTAACCTTTGTACGACAGAAAATAACAGCTAAAAATGGCTGATCACGATCCATAACAAAACGAAGTGCATCTGGCTTTGCACGGTCTGTCGTCTCAATGACACGCTGCTCAATTGTATCAACCGTTACTTCTTCACTTTGTACTTGAATCATTTGCGGTTCATCCATATAACGCTTCGCCAATTTTTTAATATCTTTTGGCATCGTTGCTGAGAATAGCATCGTTTGTTTACTACCTGGTGTCTCATCTAAAATATCTTCAATATCATATAAGAAACCAAAATAAAGCATTTGATCCGCTTCATCTAGTACAATCGTTGAAAGATTACTTAAATCAATTGTTTCACGTCGTATATGATCTAATAATCGTCCTGGTGTTGCAACAACAATATGTGTATTACCTTTTAATTTTCTCAATTGTTGTGCTACATCTTGCCCACCATAAATCGCTAGTACATTAATATCTTCTCTTTGAACAAGCATTTTTTTAATTTCAGTTGTAATTTGCAGAGCTAGTTCCCTTGTTGGTGCAACAATTAAGGCCTGAACATCACTAGATTCTGGATCGATTTTTTCTAAAATCGGTAACACGAATGCTAACGTTTTACCCGTTCCTGTTTTCGCCTGCCCAATAATATCTTTACCTGACAGAATAACTGGAATTGCCTTCTCTTGAATTGGTGTTGCTTCTGTAATTCCATTTTCACGTAATGTATGATTAAAAGTTTCACTAATTCCTAATTCTAAAAAGTTTTTCAAATAGACCACTTCTTTTCCTTATTTTTCACATTAGCTTTCATTGTACCATTTGTTTCGCCAAATATGAAAAATAAAAAAATTCTTATCTTCTTTTTTTATATTCATCCTGTACTAGATGAACAAATTCTTTTTGCTTTTTCTCAGATTTTATTAATGCTTCCATGTTAGTAGAAGACAAAATATACTTTTTAATTTTTCTATTACTCCAAATTAAACTTGTATACTTCGGATCTTCATTTAGATTTCGAAACCACTCTAATTCACTTAATTTTGCGATATGGTGTTTCAATTTCATGTCATTTCGAGGATAAAATAAAATGATATCTGCTATTACATCAAATAACGAACCCATTTTCTCCCCCCTATACTCTTGCTCAAATTATATATATTCTTCTTTACATATATATTTCAATTTTACCGAAATATAATGTTACTGATTTGGTTGAAATCGCAAAATATATGAACTAAAAAACCGATCTTTTCGATTTAGGAAAGACCGGTTTTCATTAATTTATACAGTAAGCTTTCCTCCATGATAGCAATAATACTGTGCTGCTTTAAAACTTTTAATCCTATTTAAAGACTGTTTCGCTTTTTCTATATCCAAACAAAAATTCGGATTAGCTATTACTAACTCACGATTCTCTTGAACAGCCGCATCTCCCGTAATTACACAGTCTAAATTCGGAAAATATAATGAAATATGCCCCGAAGTATGTCCTGGCGTCGCTACTATTTGACATTCATTATTCAAAATCATTTGACCATCATGCACTTTTTCATCGACGGAAATATGTTTTATATTTTTTAACTGTTGTATAAACCATTTACCAAATTCTTTTTCTTCATTTGGCATACGTTCTAACATTTCTTCAGCTTGAACTAACCTCTCTGATTTTATATCACCACTAATATAGTTAGATTCAATTTCACTAGCAATAACATTAATGTGAGGATATTTCACTTTAAAATCGTATACAGACCCTATATGGTCATCATCATAATGAGTAATAATTATATTTTTCAAGTTTTTCATCTCATATCCATGTTTTAATATTGCATTTTCAATTAAAGGTAAAAAACTTGTATATCCTGTATCGACTAATGTTAATTCATTATGTACTATAATTAAACTTGGATAAACACATTGTTTTTGCCCGTTAAATTCGAATTCAATTGGTAGTTCTATTATTTTCATTTTTCTTCCCCCATACCGCTTATAAAATGCATAATAATAACTAAATCATCCACATACATCTTACAATATATATACTATGTAACGGAACAATGTGAATCATTGTATAATCCACATTATATTATTTTAAACAGGTAATCCCCTATTTTTATGGAAATATATAATTAAGAAAAACAATAAAATTGATTAATCTCTCACTTCTTTGTCCATCCTTTTAAAAAATCTATGTTTTGTAAAAGGAGTGTTTATATGGAGAAACAGACACTTTGGAAAAAGTTCAAAAAAAGCTCTGTAAACCTCGGTAAATCTAGCGTATATGAAAGTATTATTTTATTCTACACAATGAAAAAGAAAGAATTACCTACTAAAGCGAAATTCATAATATTAGCCGCTTTATCTTATTACGTATTAACAATCGATTTCATTCCAGATATAGCTGCTATTATTGGGATCGGCTTATTAGATGATGTTTTAGCAATCGCTGTAGCGCATAAATACGTGATGAGACACGCAGATGCTGAAATTCGAGAGAAGAGCAAAGTAAAGATGGAGTCATTATTTACTTCAGCACAAGCATAATGAAACTATCTAGTCATTTACCATGAGAGCATTGCAGAATAAATTCCTAAACAGTAAAAGAATTTCTCTTAGTCCTCAAACCGTAAACAAATAGGGAATCAGCACTTGTTCCTAAGTTCTGACTCCCTTTTATTTATTCTTATATCTATCTGTTATACAGTTTCATGCGTTCCCTTATATAAAACTGCTATTGCCGCTACTATAAGAATCATACCCATAAAAGCAGGTGCGGCATGACCAAGTGATACATAGATTTGTCCTCCAAGAATAGGACCAATCATTCTTGCTAAAGCTTGAATAGATTGGCTTCCACCTTGAATCCTTCCTTGTTCACTAGAACTGACAGACTTTGAAAGCATCCCGTTGAATGAAGGTCCGAAAATTGAATCCCCAAAACCATACATCAGCATCCCAATGATAAGTAGTGGATAGAGTGAAAACAAAGCTGATGCCGCAATAAAACTGTATCCTATAATCTCCGAAACCATCCCAAGAATTGCTATTTGTTTATCACTAAGCTTGATCAAAAGCTTTGGCATGATAAAACTTTGTGAAACAATGTCTTGAAAGCCCAAAATTGAAAACATAAGTCCGATTAATGCAGGTTTCCAACTGAAAGTATCCATTGTAAATTGCGTGAAAATTGATTGTAAAGATCCGTTAGGTATCCAAAGTAAAAACGCTGAGACAAGTAACCACTTTAAATTTTTCATGGAAAGTATGTTTGCTAGCTGCGCAAAAGGATTTAACCTTACAAACGTAATCTCTTTCAACCTATTATTTTTGTCAAGGCTCTCAGGCATATATTTGATCCCATATACAACATTTATTAACGTTATGATTGCACCAAAATACATAGGTACAGTATCACCAAACTTGGCAAGTACCCCCCCAATGGTTGGGCCAATGATAGTTCCCGCACCTACAACTGCACTCACCCATCCAAAGTATTTCGTTCTCTGCTCTTTTGGAATGATGTCTGCAAAATATGCGAAGATAGTACTTATGCTCCCACCTGTTATACCTTCTATTATGCGTCCAGCAAATAGTACCCATAAAGCTCCTCCTATTCCCAAAACTAAGTACCCAATTGCAGAACCAAATAAGCATATTAAAAGTAATGGACGACGGCCATACTTATCGCTTAAAGCTCCGAGTACTGGTGCAGTTAAAAACACGCAGGCCGCATATACGGAAGTTAGTAGTGTAACAACCAATGCTTGTTCTTCCGGATTACTTGTATATGGCTGTACTAAGAATGGGACTACAGGCATGATGATACTGAAACCTATACCACAAAGAAATACAGAAATAAGTCCGAATAGTAAAGCATGTTTATCTATGCTTTTTTCAGTTCCCCTTTCATTTTTCAATCTAAATATAGACATTTAACTTCTCTCCTAAAAAAATGTTGCTTTGTCAACAAAATAATAACTCTATTTTGTTGATTAGTCAACAAAAATAAAATAATAAAAAAGCAGCCTATTCTCATTAGAGTAAGGCTGCCCGTAAAAGCCCGATTGGTGAGGGCTGATAATCAGTGGAGATGAAGCCCCCCACTGATTAAAGTTTCACTTTATTATTAAAATATATTACGATTTAATATGTATACCTTGTTTCTTTATTTCTGCATCCAAATGTCTACTATACTTTTCCACAAAGCTAATTATACTGTTGAATTCTTCTTCAGTCACTTGTTCAAATACAGCTTTATCTCGCTCTTGAAACTCTTTATGCAAATTTTCATGGATTTTATAAATTTCTTTCCCTTGTTCGGTAAGCCTAAAATAAATTTCTTTCTTATTTTCTGACTTTTGGTAGCTTTCAACAAGGCCTTTTTGTATGAGCTTCTTAGTCATTCTACTTATAGCACCGCGAGTCACATAAAAAGCCTCTGCGAGTTGTGTCACGTTAGAATCTGCATTGTTTTCAATATATTCAATGCAGTGGACTTCAGAAGACTTAAAACCTTTAAGACCCTCTTCCATCTTATCTTTATTAAGCCAAACCAGCTTATTATATAATTCCCTGAAACCGTTCATGACCTGTTCTTCTTTATTCATGCCCTGCCCTCCTCACCGCTCATTAGCACATTAAAACTATTATATTAAATTTCTGCTTACGTTTCGACAATATTGAAATAATTATTATAACATTAAAGATATGTGTAAAAATAGGCGCTTAAATAAAATAATTTTTAAACAGCAAATTTTGCAAGTCTATTTCTACTTACAGTAAACGGTAGACAAAAAGTAAGAGCTAAGATCATTTCTCTTAGCTCTTCTTTCATAAAACTATTTCACTTCATTAGCGACAAAAAAGTGCTCACATACACTTGATATGCGCTGTAAGTCCACGTTCCCACCAGATATAACAGCCACTACTTTTTTCCCTTTTATATAACTATCAACTTTTCCTGCAAGAAGTGCAGCAGTTGCTAATGCACCTGCACCTTCTACAACAGCTTTCCCACGTTGTAATAAATCTTTCATCGCTACTTCCAGCTCTTTTTCTGATACAGTTACAATATCATCTACTAATTCTTTTACAATTTCAAATGTTAATTCACCTGGTATTTTAACTGCGCAACCATCTGCAATAGTAGGCGCCTCATAGTGTTCTACGATTGCTCCTTTATCGTAAGATGCCTTCATTCCATGAACATTATCTGCTTGGACACCAATTATATTAATGGATGGATTAAAAGATTTCAATGCTACAGAAATACCAGAAATAATTCCGCCTCCACCTATTGGTACAATGACAGTATCTACATCCCACATATCATCAAGAATGTCTAATCCAATTGTACCTTGACCAGCCATTACCTCTACATCATCATATGGATGTAAGTATGTTTCACCTGTTTCCCTTATAATTTCTTCACATTTTACCTTTGCATCATCAAAGGTTTCACCATGTAAAATCACTTCAGATCCATATCCTTTTGTTGCTTCAACTTTTGCCTGAGGTGCAGAAATTGGCATAACAATTTTACTCTTAATACCGAGTAAATGAGCAGATAATGCAACTCCTTGTGCATGATTACCTGCTGAACATGCAATTACACCTCTTTCTTTTTCTTGATCCGTGAGCCGCGACATTTTATTAAATGCGCCACGAAATTTAAAAGAACCCGTTAATTGCATATTTTCTAATTTCAAATGAATTTCTCCACCCGTTTTACTAGTCAAGTAAAAAGATTTTACTAATGGCGTTTTACGAGCATTTCTATCTAGAATTTTGTGAGCTTTTTTAATATCGTCTATATGTAATGGTAGTTTTCTAGTTATCATACTGACACCTCTTCCAATGTTCTATTCCTAAGTTTTCGTAAGTCGTAGCTCCTTTATACGAAAAGAAAAAGTCTTTATATATGTACCCCACTCTGAAATAAACACATTTGCAAACAATTTAACATCCTCTTCATATCGCGTTCTTTATAATGATTTAAACATGCAATTTGGATCCAATTATTCTTTTGTAAATAAGATGACTCATAATGAACGATGTATCCTTGTAATGCTAATGTATCGCCTACTACTTTAGAAGAATAATCTTCGCTCAATACAATAGTAAGTATAATTGGCGCGGCATGTTCTTTAGGTGAAACAAGCTTTAAACCCATATCAGTAATAACTTCTTCAACATAATCATATGTCTCTTTGATTTTTACAAATGCCTTTTCATCTTCAAATCTCTTCAACGCTTCTTGCAATGCATAAATTAAATTCCATGATTGTGAGTATGGAATACTTTCATTTTCTTCATACATGCCAATGTCCATATAGGCCGGCACAGCCTCGTTTATTTTTACAATGTGGTTATGAAAAACGAAAGAAATTCCTGTATATGATTTAATCGCTTTACCGCTAACACCACTTGCAAAATACACATCCTTCAAGTCTAATGGTATTGCTCCAATTGAGCTTATGCAATCTACACACAGTTTCATTTGATTCTCGTTACAAAGAGTATTTAGCTCGTTTAAATCGTTTAACATTCCAGTAGATGTTTCATGATGAACAAACCAAATCCATTCATAATTTCCAGTTGTCATAATTTCTTCTAATTCGGTATAAATAAATGGATCTCCCATTTCCTTTTTATACGTATCAAAATGTAACCGTGCTCGTTTTGCATGTCCAACTAATCTATTACCAAATTCCCCATTTGTTAATACTAGTCCTTTCCCTTTTAAAGAACGTAACTGTAAAGCAATCGCATCATTTGCTAACGTCCCTGTTCCTAACATAAGCTGTACATGTTTTGCTTTTGTCATGTGAAGTAACCGTTTTTTCACATTGTCCATCATCACTTGAAATGACTTAGAGCGATGGGAAATAGGTCGCGTAGAAAATGCCTTTCGAACGTTCTCTTCAATATCTACTGGACCAGGTAAAAACGTATATTCTTTCGTCATAATCCCCCCAACACTCGACTCTTCAAACATAGCAGGGGTAACATACATTGGCTGGAAGGCTGCTTCTTCTGTACCAACTAACGTATGGAAAGATTTGAATCCCATTTGCTCATATAAAGCTAGTTCACGTGTTGTTGCAGAAATGAGTGCTAATTCATATCCATTTAGAAGCAAATAACGATGTAGAAAACGAATTAATCCTAACAACGCTCTTCCATTTCTATATTCACGTTCTACTGAAAGTAAACGAATTTCATACACTTTTTCTCCATGCTCTTGCAAATAAATATCTAAATTTGAAATTTTATAATCTAACGAGAATGGTCGTTTTCCCCGCACTGCGACCATACCTACTAATCTATCCTCATCTAAACAAATTAAATATGTATTTTCTTTATGAAACCGATCTATACGAAACCGTTCTTTCGTTTCTTCATGTTGTGGTATCTCTTCTACAAAAGTTTTATAATTCAATTTATGTATACTTTCAAATTCCCAATCTTGATCAGCAACTTTATAAATTAACCCCATGCCTTATCTCCTTTATCTATTTAATAAAAAATGATAAGTGGAGATTATCCCCACTTATTAAACATTCATTTTATTCTCGATTTACATATAGAATGAGTACAATAATTATTCCACTTAATATAGTGGTAACAATAGAATAAGAATAAAGAATCATACAAATTGGTAAACAAGCAATCGTAATTAGTCCTGGCTTCGTAAACCCTTTAAATATTAAATAAAATACAATAAAAATGCCTAAGAGGGTAAGCGCTATCAAATAATCAAATGCGATTAGTCCTCCTATAAATGTTGAAATACCTTTACCGCCCTTGCCTTTAAATAAAACTGGATAAATATGTCCAATAATAACGGCCAATAATGTTAACATTACGAATGTAGGATCTTCAAAAAGGTATTTTGCTACAGCAACAACGATTGCCCCTTTAATTGCATCACCTAAAAATGTAGCGATGAAATACCCTTTTCCATATACGCGCCCCATATTTCTTGCGCCAGGATTTCCGCTTCCTTCATCCCTAATATCAACGTTATGTCTCAATTTTGTTACTATATAAGCGGTCAATATGTTTCCAATTAAATAAGAAGCCACCAAATATAAAAACTGCATACTATTAATCATGTAATCATTCACTTTCTACATGGGAATACATATACAATATTCAATTACTACGTATATTGTACGTTTTTAACATACATCCCTTTATACATTTTAACATCATATTTTTACAAATCATACAAAAATTCTCATACCTATTTTTAAAAATATATATCCCTCATTAAATAATATGTTCCTTTCACTGCCATTTCTGCTTGTGATACGAATGTAATTTCTTTCATACTTTCTTCACACCATTTCTTAAATACAGCAAATATTTCAGGAACTAAACGCAATATACTGCCACTTACTGCAATTGGCGTTGAGTGCTTAAAGTTCAACTTGTTATAAACATTTACTGTAATCCTTGCTAATTCCTTTCCAGCTTGCATCATAATTTCATGCGCATCATCATTGCCATCTCTCGCTTCCTGAATAACTAATGGGGCGATTGCTGCAATTTTATCTTTAGAAGAAGTATATACTAAGCTTTTTATATGAGACGGTGTCAAAAGTTGAAACTGGCTTTGAATATTCAAACTCAATGGACAAAGACTGATTCCTTGATCGAACTGAATTGCCATTTTCTTTAAAGCTTGTAATGCAATCCAATATCCGCTCCCCTCATCTCCTAAAATATGTCCCCATCCACCGCTATACTGATATACTTCTCCTTTTTTTCCTATACAAATTGCACCTGTACCACCTATAGTTAATATTCCATCCTTACCTTTTAAAGCAGCTGCATGTGCGATCATTGCATCATTAAAAATTTCAATCTTTGTTCCGTATTTCTTTTTTAAACGTAATGTTAATTCATTTGTATTCGCTCCGCTTATACCAGCTAATCCTAAACAAACACAAACACAATGCCCATTTATTAAACCCTTCTGGCATTGATTAATTGCTTCCATAATATGCACAAGAGCTTCTTCAAAATCTATTAATATGTTTCCAAAACCACTGGTAGCTCTTACAAGTTCATTTCCGTCTTTATCAAATGCAATTGCCTCGGTCTTCGTTCCCCCGCCATCTACTCCAATCATATACTTCATATGTTCGCCTCATTTTCATTTGCGTATGGAGGGAATGTTATATTCCCTAAAATTATGGAATTCTTAGCACCTGTTGCGCTCGGCACATTACTCGGATTACGATGATACGTTTCGTTTGCTAAAATAGCAAATGCAATTGCTTCTTTCGCTGCTGAAGAATGACCAATATCTTCTTGTATACATATGCTACATTTCTCTTCTCTTAATCCATTCCGTAACATTTCAACAAGTGTATTATTATAACTTCCACCACCACCTAAAATCACCTCATCAATTTCATAATACGGCAAAATAAACGCCTTATAATGATGAACAATTGAACATGCTGTAAACATCGTGACAGTTGCCAATATATTTTCTTTACTATGCTTTTTAAATCGATTCAATAATTCAGTCACAAACGCTTCTCCAAACTGTTCTCTACCTGTTGATTTTGGTGGTTTCATGTTCAAAAATGGATGGTTCATACAGTATGTTAAAATTTCATCTACAACTACCCCCTGCTTTGCAATCCAACCATTTTGATCATATGGTACATGAAATAATCTTTGACATACTTCATCGATTACCATGTTGCCTGGTCCAGTATCGAAAGCAATAACACTCTCTTTACTTCGTTTACTTGGAACCACTGTAACATTACTAATCCCACCAATATTTTGTAGTAGTCTATTTTTAGTTTGATGCCGATATAAAATAATCTCTGAATATGGTACAAGTGGTGCACCTTGTCCCCCTGCCGCCATGTCCATCGTTCGGAAATTCGAGATAACCGTCGTGTTCGTTTCATATGCTATTACTGCTGGTTCCCCAATTTGCAATGTTGAAGAAATAATATTCCCTTCTTGCTTTGGCTGATGATAAATCGTTTGTCCGTGAGAGCCTATTAAATCTAATTGTCTCAAAGGAAAATTGGCCTCTTTACAAACTTCCTTTACAGCATTGGCGAAGCATAAACCAAGTTTAAAATTTAAACTACATATAAGTTGGACATTCGAAGTTTCAATTGATAACGCTTGTTGGATCTCATTTTTCATATCATTACAAAATGGAACAGTAGTAAAATGGATGAGTTGGATTTTAGAATCTACACCACTTCCTTCTATATGAACGAGCGCTACATCTATTCCATCTAATGAAGTACCAGACATTACCCCTGCAACATACATAACGTGCATGACCTCCTATTTACTAAAAAACAATCATGTAAGTAACGAACGTACAACCAATCGAAAACAATATAAATCTAAAAAACAACTGAGCTTTCGATGCAAACGATCCATCAATGAAAGAAACAACTACCGTAAGCAAAACGCTTGCCGCAATACTTGTAACAAGCCAGATACTATGCATTTGTGATAGATTTAGCATGCCTAATAAAGGGACAAAAAGTAAATTTGCACAAATCACTCCAAATAATAATAAAAATACGCCTTTATAACTAAATTTTATATTCATTCTATTTCCCCCTTTCTAGTTTTAATGTGAAAGAAGTGATAGACAAAAAGTCTATCACTCAAAATAACAGCGTGCAGATTAAGGATTAACAGATTCCCCGTCACCATTTTTTTCAATTTCAAGCATATTTTTGTCGTACATTTTAAAGAATGGTAAATAAATAAGGAACGATATTGCTATATTTATAAAAACTAATACAATCGCACGCCAATCTCCTCCTGTTGCTAAATATGCACCAATTGGAGCAGGTAGTGTCCATGGCGGCATAATATGCGTTGGTGTTACAAATCCCATCGCAGTTGCTGAATATGCAACAGTTGCTGTTACAAGTGGTGTAATGATAAATGGGATAATTAAAATTGGATTTAGTACAATCGGTAATCCGAATATGACTGGTTCATTAATATTAAAAATACCCGGAACAATACAAGTTCTTGACAATGCTTTCGAATATTTCGATCGACCAAATACAATCATAGCTAATACAAGCCCTAACGTCGCACCAGAACCGCCAATCCATATAAACCATTGATATAACGGCTCTGGTGAAATAAATGGCAACTGATCTGCTCCACTAGCAACTGCTTCACCATTTTTCCCTAGGTATACTTCCCATAATGGCCGAGCAACAGTTCCAACAACCGACACACCATGGATTCCGAATGACCAAAAAAACGTAATTAAAAACACTGGAATCATTACACCGAAGTAACTATCCCCAGCTTTTACTAATGGTGCTGCTAATTTATCAACAACATGGTGTAAATCAATGCTAAAAACGACAGTTACTAGACTCATTATAATAATAACGAATGCTGCAGGTATAAGTGCTTCAAATGAACGCGATACAGATGGCGGTACTTGTTCTGGCATTTTAATCATTACATTTTTCTTCTTACAAAACCTTAAAATCTCTACGGATAAAATAGAAACAATCATCGTCACAAATAATCCATGACCTCCGAGATTTGTCATCGGAAGCATGAATCCTTTTTTATCAATTAACTCAGGCGTTAATGTTAAAAGTAGTGAACATACCGCGAGCTGTGCTCCTGATAAAGCATCTAATTTATAACTTTTCGCTAAATTATATCCTATTCCAAATGCGATATATAAGGACATAATAAACATGGTTAAACGATATGGTATCAATATACTTGTTTGATTCTTTAATGCCCAAACTGATATAAAACTATCTTTCGGCAGTGGTGGAAATGCTACTATTAAAAAGAAGCTTCCTACTATAATAAATGGTAACGCCGAAATAACTCCATCACGGATTGCTTGTAAATGTCTCTGCTCAGAAAGCCTTGCCATCGGTCCAGATAAGTTTTTATCAAGAAACGTGACAAACTTATTCATAACGTTTCCCCCTAACTGATTAATTCATTTACAGTTTTTAATAAAGTCGGGCCGCCAAGCGGTGTGTATGCTTGCGGCGGTATGATGCCACACGGAATAGTTTCCTCCTCTGCAAATTTTTTTACAGAGTCAAATCGGTGTCTTATTTGAGGTGCCACCATTACGACATCCCAGCCATTCTTCACTTCTTCCTCTACCTCATTCGTTCCAATTGCATGCACTTCCATGTTCACACCATTTTTCTCCGCTTCTTTTTTTAAAGCGTTTACAACAATTGCACTGGACATTCCTCCAGAACAGACGAACAAAACTTTCATTTATTAATCCTCCTATACTTATAATTTATTACCCTTCAAATGAAAGGAAGTTTCACTTTACTAACAAGCATATGAAGTAGTAAATGAATTTAGTTATAATGAAAGTAAATTTCATTAAAAATATTTTTCCTATTAAATTAATGTTTCAATATGCAATTTTCTCTATTGCAAGGTCAACCTCGCCTCAGATATTATTTTAAATAATCATATGATAGGGAGGCGTATAAATGATCGTTAAACGTTTATTAATGATATGTTGTATCGTTATCTTGTTCATCCCTTTCTCTTTCATTCCCCCTCACTCTACTTATGCTGAAGTAAATACTACGTACAAAAAACATGAATTACGTGCTGTATGGATCGCATCAGTTCTGAATATTGATTGGCCCTCAAAAACTGGCTTACCTATTGAAAAACAGAAGCAAGAATTTATAAGATTATTAGACGATGTAAAAAGCACTGGTATGAATGCAGTTGTTGTACAAATTAAACCAACCGCTGATGCTTTCTATCCTTCAAATTACGGTCCTTGGTCTGAATACATTACAGGAACACAAGGAAAAGATCCTGGTTATGACCCGCTCGCATTTATGATTGAAGAAACTCATAAAAGAAATATAGAATTCCACGCTTGGATTAACCCATACCGAATAACGATGAATCACACCGATATAAATCGATTATCAAATAATCACCCTGCAAGGCAACATCCCGATTGGGTTGTCCCTTATGGCGGAAAGTTATATTACAATCCCGGTATTCCGGAAGTGAAAAAATTTATAACAGAAGGCGCTTTAGAAATCGTACAAAATTACGATATTGATGCGCTGCATATGGATGATTATTTTTACCCATATAAAGTAGCCGGTGAAGAATTTCCAGATCAGAAAACATACGAAACATATAATAATGGTAGATTTACAAATATAGAAGATTGGCGACGTAATAATGTAAATGAACTTGTAAAAGATTTAAATACTGCTATAAAACAAGAAAAATCATATGTAAAGTTTGGCATTAGTCCGTTCGGCGTATGGCGAAATATAGCTGACGATCCCACTGGCTCTAACACAACCGCAGGCCAAAGAAACTATGATGACCTTTATGCTGACACACGTGAGTGGATACAAAAAGGATATATTGACTACATTACACCGCAAATATATTGGAATATAGGTTTCACCCCAGCTGCATATGACATATTAGTAGATTGGTGGGTTAAAGAAACAAATAACAAACCGCTTCACCTATACATCGGTCAAGCGGCCTATAAAATTAATAATAACTCCGTCCCTGCTTGGTCTGATCCAGAAGAATATCCAAAACAAATTGCATTAAACCGGCTATATCCTGATATAAAAGGTAGTATGCATTTTAGCTTAAAAGATATTAATAACAATCCACTCGGAGTTAAAGATAGCCTTTCAAAAAACATATATAAACATCCTGCATTAATCCCGCCTATGCCTTGGCTTGATCATGATCCACCAAAACAACCGACTTTAAAAGGCGCCATTCCAAGAGATGAAGGTATTGCAATTGGTATCATTGACAATAGAGATAATGATTCTGCTTATTACGCTATTTACCGCGTGAATGGGAAAAATGAAGTGGATATACAAAACCCAAAAAATTTACTTACTGCTGTAAGAAAAACAAAACTTGGAGAAATTTATGTAGATAAAACCGCTATTTCCGGAGAAACGTATACGTATGTCGTAACTGCAGTTGATCGATTGCATAATGAAAGTGTGGCTTCTAGTCATACTACCGTTAGAGCAAAATAAAACCTCATAAAAAAAGCGCCTTAAAGCCGTGATACTTAGCTTTTAAGGCGCTTTTTGTTATTTATTCTTAAACTTCTCAGTCGCTGCTCTCATCTTCACATTTAAATCGTGATCAATTGAGTCGCGAATATCTCGCTCTACTACTTCCATTTCTTTTTTGAAATTTTCCAAGTAGATCTTCAGTTCTTCTTCCTTCTCTGGTCTTTGTGAAGGTGGTAATTGTACTACCAACGATAACATGGCCGTTAAATCTTTCATTAAGAATGTTTCAAGTTTATGTTGTTGTTCAAACATGCGTTGCTCTTGATAGTACGGAAGTGCATTCAATACTGAAATTGTAATATCATCAACCGTTCTTTGTAATGAAGGATTTATTGAGCGTTTATACGCTTGAATTGTATTTAATGCGTCTGGATAACGGTCATAAAAATACAATTTGTAAAATGATAAGTCTGTCGGTTTTACAGTTTGCTGTGTTTCTTGTCTTAAGAAATCTTTCACTTTCATCGCAGCTACATCAATATCTTCATTCGTAAGCTTTTTCGTAGTTTTTGCCATTACATGCACTTTTTTCTGCTTTTCTTTCGGTAACATCGAGAAGACTTGTTCTCTCGTACGTTGACCTGATGCACAAAATAGAGTATTTAATGTATTTTGTTCTTTCTTTCCTTCAGTGCGAATCCAGCGATAAAACAGTGGATGTTGTGTAAATTCTTGTAGAAACGGTATTGATTTGTTTGATAACTTGTCTAAAGAATCTTGCGCTCTTTTATATGGCTTCGTCCATGAAAAATACAGCTTCCGTCCGAAATATACGACTAAAACAACGACAGTAAATGCTATTAAAAGCAATGTACCGAGTAGTAATAATACTGTTTGAATGAAACTCATTTGTTCACCTCCTCTAATAATCCGTTATTTCCTTGGACGCTGAATGAGTTTCTGCTTCATCTCATCATTAAATGTGTCTAGTTCAATAACGAACTTCTTACTTGACTCGATAATACGTTCTGACGATTTTTCAGATGCTTCAATTGCAGCGAACACATTTTGGAATGATTCACGTAATTTATCCATGCTAATAGCAGGGTTTTCAAGCAATTTTGTCGTTTCTTCTGTATTTTGTTTTAACGCTTGAGAATTACTTAATACCATCGATTCAATTGCTTCATTTGTCGCATTCACTGCATCAATTGTTTTCCGTTGATTCGTTAATGCTAGCTGAATAGCAGCTGAAACTGTTACAACGTTTTGCGTCATCGTAATTGCATTACGTATTGCTTCTGTTAGCTTTTCGTTATTTTTCTTAATGATGTCTACAGAAGCTATAGATTGTAATAATACACTTTTCGCTTGCTGCATATTACGTGTACGTACAAGTATCTTTTCTAACGCATCGTTAATTAATGGAATATCTCTTTGACGCTCTGGGTTTTGTTTCTCAGCTTCAAGCATGCCAGCAAGCTTTTTCCCTAAGTATACTTGTTTATCAAGCGCATGAATTTTATCGTGCGATTGTTCTTTTAACATTTCAA
Organism: Bacillus cereus group sp. MYBK95-2; assembly: GCF_051915225.1. NCBI lineage: Bacteria > Bacillati > Bacillota > Bacilli > Caryophanales > Bacillaceae > Bacillus > Bacillus cereus group sp. MYBK95-2. The sequence continues at coordinate 22,654 of NZ_JBQAEH010000005.1, forward strand.
GACCCACTGTATCCTCTTGTAAGTTATCACGGCCAATTAGAAGGGATCTAATGATTTCCTCGATTTGTTTATCTATAGATTGGTATTTATGCACGTATGTTTCAAGTGGATTTTTCTTGAATACTTTAAACATTATTTTCTTCATACCACTTGCTTTAAGTGAATTGGGATCAAGCTCTGATACCACTTTTCGTAATTCTAACAATGTATTTGGAATTTCTTCATTTTTCCCATTCATCATCGCTGTTACAGGGCGTTTTAAAGCTGATAACGTTTGTCCTGCTGCCTGTTGCTCTTTATCCCCTAAATCTCCTAGCTGCGACAATACTTTTGATAAATCTGTATTTTGCTCGCTATTTAACTTTTGTACATAAAGATCAGCTTCTTTATTTAGTTCCTCTAATTCTTCATCTTTTATAACTGTATCAACTACTACTTCTACATTATTATCTTTCACAATGGATACAGGTTCTTTTTTCTCGAGTTCAGTCAACAAAATCGCTCCTTTATTTATATGTGCGAATTTATATGCACTATATTTCATCAATTATATCGTATTTCATATACATTCTGACTGCTTGAAATCGATTTTTTTAGAAATGCCTGTTTATGCAGTCATTCCCTGTTTCTTACTATAAGTATACCTGTAATCAACATAATTTTCCTCAGACTTAAGACCTAGAGAACGACATGCTGAAGGCGGATTCTTCGTATGTTACTATAAATTATGTTCTCCTATCCTACTGTACTCAATCTTTTGACATACACCCTTTTTCAATGTGATAATTATATTACGCTATACCCTATTTCTTCTTATGTGCTACAAATGCTCCATTTTGAAATGCCAATAAAACCGTTTCAAACATTTCATCTTCTTCTATCATTTTTCTAAACTCGGCTAATTCATTTGCATGAGAGGTTGCGTTATCAACAACAAGAAAACCCTTTGGTTGTAAAATGCGTTTTATATGCTCAAGCCACCACATGTATTGCGTACGCTCTGAATCTAGGAAAATAAAATCAAATGAATGATCTAATTGCGCATCTAAAAATGCCCCTGCTTCTTGATTATGAACATCAATCCTTTGTAAAAGGTTTGCCTTTTCAAAATTGACAAGTGCCTCTCCAACTCGTTCTGAAGAAAGCTCTACAGTTGTTACATTTCCATTTGTTTCTTCTACCGCATTAGCTAACCACAATGTAGAATAACCATTAGAAGTTCCAATTTCTAAGATATTTTTTGCGCTACACCCTTTTACTAAAATTGATAAAAATTGCCCCATCTCACGAGTAATATTCCGTAATTTTTCTTCCCGTGTTTTTTTATTTCGATCATGCTCTTCTCCATATTGTTCAAGTTGAAATAATAATGAATCTAACGTATCCATTTTTTTCATCGCCTTTCCAAAGCAATATGATGAAAAAGCTCTTGCTGCCCGTCTACTTTTTATTATATGCGAAACAAAAACCTTTTTCCTGTTATATGACAAAGATTTGATTTTTTTTATAGCATATTGTTTCGTTTTTTGGTAAAGTTAATTTCTACGTGCAATTATTCCATTCATATTATTTCATATTAAAATTGCAGTTATTAAATTATATAAACCCCATTTAAATGAATCGGTATTTCAAATTCAATTAAGCGCCCTTTTCGGACGCATTTTCTTTGTTTATATATTTCCAGAAGAAAGGATGCTTACAAATGAACGTGATTAGCTTAGATGCTGCTCGAAAACGAAAGCAGCATAAAAAATTAATGATTACTATACCGATTATTACACGTATTTATGAAGAAGACGGGGAAATTAAATTTGAGGTAGCTGGCGAAAAAGATGTACCTCTTGAAATGTTAGAAAAATAATAAAAAACGCATTTCTTCAGAAATGCGCTTTTTTATATTTTTACATTTAAATGCATAAGTTTTTCAGGGTTAACCATCATATAAATATTTGAAATTTTCTCATCCTCAAATGCAAACGAAAGAACATAAGTTACTTTATTATTTATTGTAACTATAACTCCTGGTATACCATTGACCATTTTGAAATCAACAGTGTACTCTTCTGTCAATCGTTGTGCAATCCCAAAGAACAAACGTATAATTCGATCCGCAGAATAAATCGGGTTAATAGCAGTCGTAACTTTACCACCACCATCAGCTTTGAGTATAGCATCTGTTTTTAATACTTCTAACATACCTTCCGCATCCCCACACTGTAATGATGATACAAACTTTTCAACATAAGAAGCCATTTTCTCCGTGCTTAATTTTGATTGCTTCGGTTTCTCCAACATGCTTTTTCGAGCACGTTGAAAGATTTTCCTGCAGTTCACACTACTCTTATCAACAATTGAAGCTATTTCTTCGTATTCATAACTGAAAACCTCTCTTAATATGAAAACAATCCTTTCTACCTCAGATAATTGTTGTAAAAGTAATAAATATGCGGTGGAAAGGGATTCTTTCATTATAAATGACTTTGATGGCTCATCACTCTCTTCTACAATTGGATCTGGCAACCACATCCCTACATACACGTTACGTTTATGCGCTGCCGATCGTAATTTATCAATTGAACGATTTGTCGCCATCTTACATAAATATGCTTTCATATTTTCTATAGATTGAGGATTTTCTATATTATTTAGCGAGATAAATACATCCTGAACGATATCCTCAGCATCCATAACACTCCCAAGGATTCTGTATGCTAACGAAAATAATAATGGTTGATACGCTTCATATAACTGCTCCGTTTCCATGATGAACTGCCTCACTTTCATATTGCTTTAAAATGTGTAACGCTGCACGTTTCCCGCTTGCTACCGCAGCATCAGCTAATATTTCATCATGCCCTGCCCAATCTCCTGCAACATAAACACCTGGCATTTCAGGTATATTAGGGCCCGGTTTTTCAACACGGTCAATATGAGGAAAATCATGTACTACTATTATTTTCGGTAAATATTGCTGTGCAACAACTTCTCTTTTCCAATTTGGATGTAACAACTCCATCGTACTTTCCAACTGTTCTTTATCATCACGAATATGATTCATCTCAAGTACAGGATTATAGTACTTAATTAGACTCACTACAATTGATCCATTTTCACTTAATTTAGCTGCTCTCGATTGATTTGTGAAAAATATAGGTTGATCTAATCCTAATACAAATTGATGTGTAGGATTGGGTAATTGTCTCAAGCCAATATCTAATGCAGCAACAGTAACCGATACCGATTGTTCACTCCATCTATGCAAACTTGTTCCTTCTGCACCTTTTATTATTTTACAAGCTTCTTTCGGCGGAGTCGTCACGATGACTGCGCCTACTTCAAAAACCTCATCATCAACACAATGTATTCTTTGTTTACCTTCGGAATGCTCAATTTCCACAACATGCTTTTTAGCCAAAAACTGTACCCCGATATCATTCGCTATAGCTCTTAATTTTGTTATTATCGTCTCCCAACCACCATCTACATAAAGCACTCCCTCTTTTATAGAAAGCTGTATTTGTTTTAGTACAGATGATGCTAATTGTATTGTAGGAGCAAACGTATATGTTGTTGTCCGGCATAGCGCATAAAATATATTGCGAACCATTGGATCTTTTATTTCATTTTCTACCCATGTAGTTAGACTCATTTTCGGAACTTCTCCTACATCTAAATTTCCTAAACGAATCATAAGACGTGAGAATTGTACTTTTGCAGACCAAGAAAGTAGTGGTGTTGATAAAATTGAGCGAAAATCTGTTGGGATGGTGAATATATCCCCTTTCCATATTCCATGTGCTTTTGTAGATGGTATTCCACCTGGAAGATTCATACCGAGCTCATTAAAAGTTATAAACGCTGCCCCGCCTCTATATAAAGCATGTGCACCAAGATTCATGCAGATTCCATTTTTATTTATAGTCATCCCTCGGCCACCGAATTGACTGGATTTTTCTAATACAATCACTTTCTTTCCAGCTTTCGCTAAATATATAGATGCTGTTAATCCAGCAAGCCCACCGCCAACAATTGCTATATCAAATGTATTCATAATAAAATCCCTCCTTATCGTTCTACATACAAGACGAACGATAAGGAGGGATGTGACATAAAAATAAATTTTTATTATCCTACTTTATTTCATTACTTTTTAATTCGGTCATATTGCATACGAAATAACTCAATTGCAAATGGAATATCCTCCTCACTCTTTAAATAATAACTGATCCATCCTGATTCAGGTAATACGTGATGTGGTTTTACCAAGCCTTGCTTCACTAATTCATCTCGCTTTAACTTCGGAAATGGTAAATCAGCTAATTTATCACCATGAAGATGGCCAAGTTCTTTCTTGCCATAATTTATTTCAATACCACCAAATCGATGCGGTTTTTCAGAAACACCTGCCCAGCTGAGTACTTCATTTCTAATCATTTCACTAAATGACATGAACATTCACTCCTTATAAATAATTGATGTAATTTTAAATTAACATTTTCATTACTTTTTTCCATCAATCCAAAGTATGAATGGGAATACGAATATAGTTTGGTCTTAACACCTTATTCTTTATGGAATAAGTGAATTTATTAAGCTACCAACAACAGCACAAAACAAAGACTAGACACATATCCTAATTTTGTAACCTAACTTACCTATAGAAAGGCGGATAATACAATTGACTGCCAACATCGACTATACCTCCCCCTCAACCAATTTTACTTATGATGTAAATAAAAGTAATTTTTTTCGGAAAGATGCCCAAAATTATATAAATGTACTTGGTATTAAACAATTAAATACTTTAGAAAATACTTCTTTATTAGATATTTATTTAAGTACAGGAAATGTTGTAGAACCACATATTCATCAAAATGCAGCTGAACTTGTTTATTGTATTTCAGGGTCTGCTGTTGTTTCTTTACTTAATCCATTTACGAATCAAATATTAAACTTACCGATAAAACCCGGGCAAGTTGCCAACATTCCACAAGCGTGGTGGCATTATGAAATTGCTACAGCAGATAATACTCATTTATTAGCTATTTTTAATGCTCCAACTCCAGAAGTTATTTTCGGCTCTGACATTTTAAGGTTAACTCCAGCTCATATGATGGCCCATACTTACTGTCTCAATGAACAACAATGGAAACAAGCGGTTTCCCCTATTCAATCCACTACAGTAATTGGTCCTCCGGCAAACTGCAATCAAAACCGTGAAATGAAAAATTATCCAACCCAGCCCCTCGCTCAACAACATAATCCGTATCACCAAGATTCTTATTACTTTCCTCTTTACTGGGGCTATTAATTTGTAAATTTTCAAAAGAATCATCATTTATCTCCTAGGAAAATACCAAGGAGATTTTTTTATTATATCTTCTCTTCCTATTAAAAATAGTAACAATTGATAGTGTACATACATATAATATTTATATATTAAATTGGAGGTGATAGTACTATGAGTAATTATAACTATCGAAAAAACTACTCTTATAATAAAAATAGTAGCTCTTCAGCATCCTCTCAATCTTCCAATTCCCAATCGCAAAGAGACTTAGCCGAGCAAGGCTATGTAAAGAAAAAAGGATGTAACTGTAATAAAAATAAATAGTTTATTTTATGGATGAATTCTTTTAAAAGAATTCATCTTTTTTTGCTGATCGGAAATTTTTAAAGTTACATAACTTATTCCTTAAATGAGAAAGGGTAACTTATACTTTTTTATACGAACTTAACAAAGAGTAATTGTTCAATGGATTTATTACTTATTTCTCAAAAAAATATAGTCCTTCCTAAATTTATTAGGAAGGACTATATACAAACCCCTGTTTAATTTCCTACTAAATGTAACAAATTAAACGATATTAATACCTGCACTTACAAATCCAGCAACTGCAGCTATTGGACTTGCTGCTGTTAATGAAACATATAACAGTATTTTATCCCCAGCTGCTACTGGAATAGCTTCAGGTATGATTCCTGATGCTGTAGAACCAATCGCTATTGCGGCAAATGCTGGTGTTAATAAAAGAGGTGCGCCCTGTACTGTAAACGTATTGCTTGCTGCAGGTGCAGTTAATATTTGTATTTGCACTTGAACAGGTGATATTGGAGCTAATGCAGCTGTTGCACTAAAGAAACCAGCTAATGACGTAATAACCCCTGCGCGTGGTGCTACAAATGCATAATCACCTATACCTAATGCTAATGTGATACTTGTTCCACCAGTTAAAGCTACACCAGGCTGACTAAATCCAAATCCAAGAAGAGTTCCTGTATTAGCTATTAACGCGTTAACTAACGCAGATGGTGTTGTACCTGAAGCAAATGGAATAATAGCTCCGCCACCAGTTGCACCAGTTGCTCCTGTTAAACCTGTTGCTCCTGTTAAGCCTGTTGCTCCTGTTGGACCTGTTGCTCCTGTTGGACCTGTTGCTCCTGTTGGGCCTGTTGGACCTGTTGGACCTGTTGCTCCTGTTAGGCCTGTTGCTCCTGTTACTCCTGATGGACCTGTTGCTCCTGTTGGGCCTGTTGCTCCTGTTGGACCTGTCGCTCCTGTTAGGCCTGTTGCTCCTGTTGGACCTGTTGCTCCCGTTGGACCTGTTGCTCCTGTTGCTCCCGTTGGACCTGCTCCGGTTCCGGCTGGACCTGTTGGACCTGTTGGACCTGTCGCCCCTGGAGTAGCGTTGATTAATTGAATTAATAAATTAAAAAGAAGTTGTAAAGTTGCAGGATCAACATTTGAGTTGCAGGATATAGGGATAAGATCTAAAGCGAAGAAGAATTGTGCAAGGGCGCTATAAAATTGTTGCAATAATGTTGACAATTGTCCTAAATTAGGTGCTGGAGATTGTAATAAAACTATAATACTTTGAGTTAATTGTTTCAAAAAATTAACTTCTGGAGAAGGTAATAAGGAATTTAAGAAAATTAAAAATTGATTAAATAAATCGAGTAACACTAATCTGTTTGCATTACTTGGATTTGCAAAAAATGCTGAAATAGCTGATACTAATGAGTTTAGTAAAGTAATTAATTGACTTAATTGTTCCCTAGTAATAGGAACTGACTGTGGATTTTTACAACAATCTGGAGTGAAAACAATCGGATTATCGCAGTGGTTATGACCAAAACAATTATTATTTGTCATTTATGTCCTCCTTACTTGTTTTATATTTGAGTTTTTCCTATTATAAGGATCATAAAGTTGTAAAAGAGTATGTGTTATATATTGGCTTAAAATAGGAAACATGAAATATAATTAAACTTGAAAACGTAATTTAATTATGTTCATGACTCACATATTAATTATATGTTTTTAATAATTGACTGCTTAGATTAAATACCTAAACTTAAGAGTTTATTTTATTTTTCCACGTTTATCTCTTAGGTTTAAATACACATATTAATTTGAATATACTCAACAATTAACAGTGCCATTTTTTTCATATAAATATACCTTATTTTTTTACTAAGATTGTGTTCTCTTTTTTAAACATGAAGCCGTTTGTATTATAGAGAACTCTCATATACTATATTGAAAAATTCATTTTATATTTTATTCCAATACACTACGAAAAGGATTGAAGTTAAAATTCCTATCATTCAACCATTTATAACAGCTAGAAATTGAATGTACCTTCACTTAATTTTAACTATTCAAATATAAAACAAAAAGGACAGATTCCTTTTCATTAAGGAACTGTCCTTTTAATTAATAATGATAAATTGTAATATAATTGAAGATCCTTGCGATGGTGGTTGCGTATCCAATAAAGTTAATTTACCAGCACTCACTTCATATAATGGTTGTGGTTGCAGTATTCCGTTAACAAACAAATTAATATAAGAAACTTCACTAGGAGACAAAATATTCGTTGTACCATATTGAGGTATCCCGTCAGCATCTGTATATATAAGTTTCTCTCCATCTGCAAAAGTGTAATATAACAAATTGGTTGTGGTTATAGGACCAATGCCCCCAGTAGGACCTGTTGCTCCGGTTGGTCCCGTTATTCCAGTCGGGCCCGTTTCTCCGGTTGGTCCCGTTATTCCAGTCGGGCCCGTTTCTCCAGTTGGACCTGTTGCTCCGGTCGGGCCCGTTATTCCGGTTGGGCCTGTTGCTCCGGTTGGGCCTGTTATTCCAGTCGGGCCTGTTGCTCCGGTTGGGCCTGTTATTCCAGTCGGGCCTGTTACTCCGGTCGGCCCCGTTTCTCCGGTTGGTCCCGTTTCTCCAGTTGGACCTGTTGCTCCGGTCGGGCCCGCTATTCCGGTTGGGCCTGTTGCTCCGGTTGGTCCCGTTATTCCAGTCGGGCCCGTTTCTCCAGTTGGACCTGTTGCTCCGGTCGGGCCCGTTATTCCGGTTGGGCCTGTTACTCCGGTTGGGCCTGTTATTCCGGTCGGCCCCGTTTCTCCGGTCGGCCCCGTTATTCCAGTCGGGCCTGTTGCTCCGGTTGGAATATAAATTGGTGGAAGAATCGGAAATGTAGGTCCAATATTTTCTGGGCCTATCATCCCCTTATTCAATGATAAATTGTCATTGCGTTTCAATTTAATACCTCATTCCACATGTTTTTTAATTCATACACATCATTATGACCCTATCATTAAAGAATAACTTTATAACTATTCTCTTTTTTCTTCCCAAAGAATTATTACATATATTAAACATTTTACCGTTGCTATAACCGCTTTAATTAATATAATAAATTAATCATTCTATTTAAAAAGTACTAAATCTATTACATTCTTATTTAAAAAGATGAGGTGATTTATATTCAAGATAATAATGAAATTAGAAAAAAAGAAATAATGTCAATGGCCCTTGACATTATTTTCCCTTACAGGCTTACTGGACCTACGGGGCCTACTGGAAGTACTGGGCTTACCGGGAGTACTGGGCCTACCGGAAGTACTGGGCCTACCGGAAGTACTGGGCCTACCGGAAGTACTGGGTCTATCGTTACAACAAACTCTATGTTCGCTAATAATACATCAGGTGGTCCTGTTTCAGTCATATTAGGAGGAACAAACATTCCACTTTCAAATAACCAAAGTCTTGGTAATTTTACAGTTAACGCTTCAAATGACGTATTTACAATTCCTGTAACTGGAAGATATCATTTAACCTATCAAGTTAATACGACAACCGCTCTACTTGCTGGAACTAGACTACTATTAAACGCTTCTACGCCAATTCCTGGCTCTATTTTTTCTCCCGCTTTATCAACTTCAAATTATAGTAATAATTTAATTACTAATTTAAATGCTGGTAATACAATTTCACTACAATTATTTGGTATATTATCTGTCGTGAATTTAGTTGGAGGTGGATCAACAGGTGCCTCTCTTACAATTATACGAATTGATTAAAAAATGATTCATTCTTTTTATAATAAACAATCTAAATACTCAATTGGTAAATATTACGAGAGTGATGACGTAATAAAAATAAATTGTACTATATCCATAGTAGAAAACATCTATACTAAATTTTCCGTATATATATTATCAATTTACACTTCCCCCATGTCGGTGTTACATTAAAGATGAAGATCGTTTCTTCTTTACAGACCATCTCAATATGTATTTGAGGAACATCTCCAATCCTATACGCGAGAGCAATACTATATTGACACTCAATTGAGTGTCTTTTTTTATATTCAAAAAATAAAACCATCTCTTATAGATGGTTTTAACAATACACATTTACTCTTTATATTATTGCCAGCTTATAAAGCTGGATAATAAATAGTCATACTTAACCGCGTTAATGTTCTTCCTGAATTAGTATAAGTATGCGGTCTATCCGCCTTAAAGCGAATTGAGTCTCCATTATTTAACGTATATTGACAATCGTTTATGTCAATTGTCAATTTCCCTTCAATTTGTTAACCCTAAAGGAATATTATTCGGACTCACAGTAGTCTCTACTTTTATACTCCCTTACTACAATTCATATTCAAGTTTTCTACTTTTCTCATTATTTCTAGGTATAGTCGGTTTACTGAGTACATTTAGTTGGAGCCTTTTTGGTTCCATGTTCCAAAAACTTTTATTAAAACATAATCAATTATTTAACATCATTATGGCTGTTTTATTAGTTTTCAGTGCCGTTTCAATCGTTATACACTAATTCGATGCTCATTTTAGATTTTGTACTTTTTAATACCACTCTTTATCATTCAGACTACTTTACATACTAATCCATCCACATACCCTATGTGGTTTAAAACTTTTAAGAGGAAACCTTCTAACAATAGGTTTCCTTCCATATCATATTAAATAAGAAGCAGGTTAAATACGGAGGTGATTTTGATTAAGACTACTTTAATTTCTCATTTTTACAATGAAGAATATTTACTTCCGTGGTGGTTAATGCACCATACAAAGCTATTTGATCATGGCATTCTTATTAACCGTGGATCCACTGATCGTTCAGTTGAAATCTGTAAAACATTCGCTCCTAATTGGGAAATACGAAACTCAAAATCATTCGAATTTGATGCTTATTTAGTTGATCAAGAAGTTATGGAAATTGAAAGAGAAATTACAGGATGGAAAATGGTATTGAATACGACAGAATTCCTGTGCTGTTATAATAAAGAACAATTTTTCAAATCACTTAACACTATGGGCGGCAATATGTTTTCAATAAGAATGATTATGATGATTGATGAACCGACTCATGGCTACACTAATCCAAGATATAGCTCTCCGCTTGTTAAACAACGTTATCACGGCATAATAATTCAACCTAATCCAAACCAACTATATCTTAACGGTAGATTAATTCACAATAATTCGCACGGGAACTATAGAGTCGGGAGACATGGTTCGCATTATCCTTATAGCATTTACATGGAACCTGCTTTTATTTTTAAATTTTTTTATAGTCCATGGAACGATGCAATGAAAAAACGAAAATTACAAATCGGGCCTACTCTTTCTCAACATAGTGTACGACGCGGATTAGGTTCTCATCACTTAACAACAATTGAAAAATTAGAAAAAAAATACAAATACTATGCAACCTTAACTACGGATCTCCGGTTATTCCCAGAATACCAAATTATATTTCCTGATCTTTGTCCTTAATGTCATGAATATTTAGTTTCGACATCCATCCGTTTTTTATTAACATACCAACTCCAACTAAATACTTTTCTCTAGTAGAAATCTGAGCTAGAACTCTTGCTGCACGGAAATTCCTCTTATTTAATCTCGTATCACTAGCCTATAATCTTTCATACCATTTCATTAAGCACTTGATGTTGGATTAGAAATAAAAAATGGTAGTTCATTTGGAAAATTTTCAATTTCAGATTTTATACCTTCTAAAACAAAGAATTCAAACAATAGAACCTAAACTAAGATTTTAAGTTATGGCTTTATTTTTTTCTTATTATTCACTTTAAAATCTTTTTATAATAATATTGAAAAATACAATATAATATAAATTACTGTTCTTTAGGAGGATCACAATGGCTGATAAGTATAAATTTTTTATTCTCATTGTTACCGCATTTTTTTCATTCTTTTCTTTAATAAAAGATTTCCGCAACACTTCAAAAAGTTTCTTTTGGGGTAGTTTTATCATTCTTACAAGCTTCATGATACTATTAATACATGCTCTAGATTTAACTCAAATACTTTTTTATCCAAAGCAAATTGCGCTTGAATTTATTACAATACCACGTATATTCAATTTGATTTTATAAGCATTTCGGTTTAGTGTTTTCTAATTGATTTTAACTATTATTGAAGGTGACATATCAGCGATATTTTATGCCTATTCCGTATAAGTGTTAGCAAGTTCGTTTGCAAACTTGTTAGCACTTTTTTCATTTCTTTTATTGTACTCGCCCTAAATATAGATACACCCCTTTTTGTTTGTTTTTTATCCTTGTAAATATCCTGTTATATCAACATTTTTACTCAACACCTTTTCTAAATGTTTTCTATCTTTTTCTACAAAGTGGTGCAAAGGTGGGGCGTAACTAAGAAAAAGGGGGCAAAAGAGCTGGATTTTCATTCAGCTTTTTTTATTGAAATTCCGGGACAACATACGCCTTCACATAAACGCCATTCTTCATTGCAAACTGCTCTAAAGTTTTTTGCCTTTATTCTGTTACAGTAAAAAATGAACGATTGGTATTTTACTCTTATATTTATTTTTGTAGTAAGTTGTAAACTCACCATACCTTTTCATTTTCTCACTGTTTATATTCATCATCTGAGTTCGATCTATTTCTACAGCATTTAAAATTCCTTCTTCATCTCGGAATTTCACATCTGGAATAATTGTCTTCTTATTATCATTTACTTTATAAACGTATAGGTGTTTCTATATGTCAGTCATCGAACAAGACAAATAGATCCATGCTTCATTTCTCATGAGGCTGTATGCTAATCGAATTCTTAGTACTATTTTTTCAGTACCATCAAAGAATGCACAACCTTTTTTATTTAAGTAATATACATATTCTTTTTTATACTTAGAAATTGCTTGTATATACAATTTAATTGAGCTTTTATACAAATTATACTTAACAGTTTTTTTATCTTTTAGTGAATATAATAATAGGTGATGTAAATGGTTGAATTAAAAAGCAATATTGAGGATTTAATACAAAAAGAGGCTAAAAAAAAAAAGACGGATAGCGCAACAATTAAATATTAGTCCAAACTAAATAAGTAATTACATGCAAGGATGTTCATATCCTACCAGAGATAAAGCTTTTAAACTTGCCGAAATATTAGGCTGCGAAGTTGACAATTTATATACCTAAAAAAGAAAAAAACGCTGTTTAATTATTAGCAGTTTTTTCTTTTTTAAGTATATAAATATTTTTTCTTTACGCGTAATATCTAAGAGGAATCTTAATCATTGGTTTTGTTCAATTGATCGATAACCTACATGAAATATGTCGTTACCAATTTTTACTGTACCTATAGGACCATAATCTGGCTCTGGTATGTCTCCTGTTCCCAATACTATAAACTCTTCTTTTCGCTTCCATCTATCATCATCTATGTCATGGGTTAAATATACAGCTATGTTTCCATTCTCTTCTAGAATTGAAAAAGGTTGAGCAACTGATAGCTCTTTTACTTCTGAATATCCTATTTCTGGTCTCATGATTAGTCTCATTATTTGTTGATGTGACATAGTACAGCCTCCTAATAAAAAAATTCATTTCCTCTTACATAAGATACCCATTCTATTAATAAATATTTAAAGTATAAAAAACAAATGAAAAAGGAGGTCATTTAATTGCCTCAGCATCCTTGTTTACCTGATAAGATTCTAGAAATTTCTTATTATAATTTTTCTCCTGTCTCAATAGAATTCTTGATATTAAGACTGCTTTTATGAGCATTTCGTATAAGTGTGATTTAACTGAATAAGGCTATTTTTAAAGATGACATATCAGTGATATTTTATATCTATTTCTTAAAAGTGCTAGCAAGTTCGTTTGCAAACTTGTTAGCACTTTTTTATATTTCTTCTATATTATTTACCTTTAATATCTTTCATAATTTTCTTTATATTTTCACTGAGAGCTTTTTGTATCATGGCATCCTTTATTTCCTCAATAATTTTTCCAATATCCTTTATACACTTTTCTATATTATCAAATGTTTCAATCAACTCTTCCCCTCTATATTCTAATTCTCCAAAGTTTTCTTCTTTATAATTTTTCACATATGACATGGCATCCTCTAGAGCTTCCTCCATATTCTCACCTTCATCTAGTTGATGAAACTTATCCCACATCATACTATCTGCTTTTTTTGTTTTAAAATTAGCTAGATCATCTAATTCAGAAACAAGCAGTTTCACTAATCTCCTTAGAGATTTAACTTTTCTTCTTGCATCTTCTTTTTTAAATTCAGAAGGATACTCATCTATTAATTTTTCAATTATATCTTCAAATTTATAATGAAATCCACTAAATTCATCCCATCTTTCTCTATTAAAATAAGCTTCATCAATTAAAAATATCTCTTGTTCAGGAATTAATAAATCACCTCCATACCACGTTAAAATATCCTCTCGAATATTTTGCAACTCATCTCTCATTTTCACAGATATCTCTTCCATGGTAGCCCTATATTCAGAGGTGACACAGTGTATTGATTTACTTTTAATCTCCGCAAAAATCTTTCTTTCAATATTTAGGATTACTTTTGGATCTTTTACTAAAAAACCTAATTCAAATTTCCCTTCACTAGCATCAGAAAAATTCTGTGAACCAATATAAGCAATGCTATCAGTCATAATTAATTTCGCGTGATTCTCAAGATTGATATATACCTCTAAACTTCCAAATTTCTCTTGTTCCAAAACACTCAAAGCCCTTTTAATCTTGAATTTAACCTTGTTAATATCGTCTTGGTCTATACCATTTTTAAAATTTTTCAAATAACTACCATCCGGAATATTCAGGATGATTGTTATCTTCGTGGATTCTTTCAATTTCCTAAGTTCTTTTATCAATATTGAATTATATTCATATGTATTGATATTATAAGTTACAATATTAATACATTTTGCATGATGGAACTCATCCAATACTACTTGATAACCATTTTCTTTATAAGATAAAATTATTTCCCCTGTGACATTTGATATTTTTCGTTTCATTTTTTCCTCCCTATATCGTAAATCCCTTTACTCTAAATTATAACATCAATCTTAATATTCAACCTTTACTTCGCTACCTTTTTAAAATAGGAAAAATAAAAACCGACTCATAAGAGTCGGCTTTGTTTTATATCAATTACATCTATACATTCAAAAGTGTATTTTTTCCTAACTTCATCCGTCCATATAACAGGCTTGTCTATTGAGATTATAATGATTTCTTGTAATCGGATTTTTTCTCAAAGGTCGTAGATTAATATCAATTAGAATTTTATTCAGTATTATAGTGAAAATCCAAACACCTAATCTAACTAGAAATTAGTTTAAAAAAGCTAATTGAGTATAGTCAACCATTTACTTTCTTTATTTCCGATAAAAATCATCAATTTTAGCTTCACCAATAGTTTCAGCTAAACTTTGTAGATCTTGATAAATAAAATGTTCATTTATCCCCATAAGATTTAGCTCTTTTTTAATTTTAAATAAAGAGGTATGAGGAATTGCAATTTCAAACATATTTTCATCTATCACTTCATAGAAGTCAAGTTGATCGCAATAATAACCATGAAGTGTAAAACATCCTGATTGCGAGGTAATTCTTTTATCTATGTATGGTGATTGTACACATATCGGAAATTCATTTTTAGTATGTTCTATGTTTATTGGGTTCAAATACTCCTTATAATTATTGTTATCCTCAGAAATATCTATAGCTTCTTCTACCCCAATTGTGTGCTTATTTATCTCGGAAGGGTTTAATATATGAACCGTAGAGATAAAGTTATCTGCTATCTCAGATTGGGAATATATCGCACTAATAATTGCTTTCTCCATCTTCTCTTCACTATAGTTATTTAAATCCACACTGTATTCTTCAGAGAGATTTAAATAATCTTCACTTTTAATGTCTATTTCTATTTTTTTCGGTATGGAAAAGTATAATGCCACAAGTGCATTTGTTGACCAATCTAAGAGTCTTGTATGCAATCCATAATGTTGCGCAAGGAACATCCACTCAAAATCATTTTTAGGTCTATCGTTAATCATCCCTAATGATTTCCTCTTAAATTCGGCAAGCATCTTTTTTAAATCTAAAATTTCAACATCTATTCCAGGACGTTTATATTGCTTTCTTTTAATCAAAACCTTATTCTCTCTAAGTCCTTTTGGCAGAAGTTCATAATTACGACTTGCCTGTCCCCTAAACCACATTTCATTATTTCCATTGTTTCTTGATTCTATAATTCCTTTACATTCTCCAACCTTTTCAATATATTCACTTAATGTTTTTACAACATATACTTTTTTCATATTGAATCAATGTCCCCTAACATATCATATTAATAACACAAAATATAAAATATAAAATATTAGAATTAATAAATATTAATCTTAATTTTTTCTTATATTTAAATAAAAACCTCTAACCAAACTACTTTTATATTTAAATATAATATTATACTTAAATATAAAAGTAAAATGTAAAAAAACTATTTCGATAATTACCGGAAAAATCCTGTTCAAATAAGTTGGCTATTTCTCTTAATATTACTTACTTTATTTTACATTTACATATTGTATTTTAGATGCATAAATTATAATAAGTTTGATAAATTTGTGAATATACACTAGAAATATTATTTCATTCAACAATTCGTGAAATATACAAACAACTCATTTATAATATATTTATATATAATTATAACAGGGGTGCTAAATATTATGAAATCAAAGCTTTTTGAAGAATTAAATATAAAACAAAAACTCCACCCTAAATTTTTAAATTTGAGGGATAACCCTTCCTTTAAAAATGAAAAAGAACAATTAGAGAAATGGTTTGATGGTTTCGTCGATAGGGATAATAATATGGCATCAGACTTTCAAAAAGATTTCCATCCTTATTTATGGGAAATATATCTTTTTGCGGTATTTAAAAATATGGGCTATGAAATCGATTTTAGCCATAATAGACCTGATTTCATCTTAAAAAACAAGCCAAACATTATGGTGGAAGCTACAGTTTCTAATATTAAGCAAGGTGGAGTTCAAGAGAATACGAGAGGTTTACCAAATATTTTAAATATGTTTACTCATCCACTTCTTCAACCCAACTTTGATTACGAACTGAAGGAAGCAATTACTCGTTACGCATCTTCAATTCTTGCAAAAAAAAATATGTATCATAAATATTTAAAATGTGATTGGGTAACTCCAGAGAACCCATATGTAATCGCACTAGGTTCTTACGCCCAAGTTGATTATGGAAGAGATTATATATATGGAATTATGGCTTTGTTATATGGTCTATATTTTATTCCAGAAGATAATGATTTCACTCTCAAGAGAAGTATAATTAAGAATGAATCTACAACAGCAAAGATTGATTTAGGTTTATTTTTTGATGAGAGTTATACTGATGTATCTGCAGTTATTTTTTCAACTACAACTACTATGGGGAAACTGACTGCTACTGTAGCGTCGCATAACCAAGATTACAATAAGAAGTTAGTATATAATTTTTATAGGGATTTTCTTGATGAAAATGAACCATACAAAGTAAGTCTTATTAGTCCAGAATCCCAAGAAGCTTTAACGGATGGACTATTTGTATTCCATAACCCAAATGCAAAAAATCCTCTACCCTTAGAAACTTTCCATGGTCCTGGCATTACACAATATTATTGTGAAAATGTAACCTTAAAAAGAATCGGAAATCTTAATCCTACAATAGCGCGAATCAGTATTACACGAAACAATATTCCTAAACAATTTATTAATCTGTTTGAAAGACGTATAGAGGAAAGTCTATTCACTTATAACTCAATCCCTAGAAACTTTTTAAATAGGCTTGTTTAATTTACTCATAAAAAGCGCCCCTCCAATTTTTAGATACAGATAACAATTGGAGGTGCGCTTCAATTAAAAATTGATTTTTCTACTTCACATACACGTAGGCTTCACTTGCTGTTACATAGTATGTTTTTCCTTTGCTATTGTGCACTTTATATTGCGGTGAACCATTTACATTTACTTTCGCATCAATTGTAAATCCTAATCCTGCATCTACAGAACCAGCCACATCTTTATCCTGCCAAGATGGAGCACCATAGAAACGTAGATTGTTAACTTTTGAAACAACGCGCTTTCCAACAATGGAAGAATCTACTGTACTTTTCTTATTAAACTTCACATAAGATGGATCTTTCTTAATCCACTGATTTCCACCAAGATTTAACCAACCATCCTTTTCCGCCCATACAATATAAGATTCTGGTTTGTTTAGTTGACGAATTTTAGAATAGCTTGTACCTGGTCCTTTACGTAAGTTAACGTTATAACCTTCAATATAGGCGATACCGTCTGTTACTGCTGTTGGTACTTCCGATGGTTTAGATGGCTTCTCAGGAACAGAAACATCTACACTAGAATTATTGTATGCTCGTTGTACATCTGCTCTAAATTGAGCTTCTGAAACGCCATGAGACTTTAAGTAATCAATTGGATCTTCATGATCCGTACCGCCAATGTAATGAGTTACATCGCTATGTGTCCACAATCCTTTTTCTACAGATAACCCTCGGTCACGTAAGATTTTAGCTAGTAACTTAACATATTTATCATAGCTGCGTTTGAATTTTGTATAGTCCGCTGTTTCGCATAACTCTACATGTACAAATCGTTTATTAGCAGCAGGACCGCCACCATAAGCAATGTATTTTGTGTCAGCAATTTGGATTGTTTCATCCCAATCGACTGCATAGTGAACAAATGCATTTCTCCATGTTCGAGACTCATATTTTTGAATGTTAATAGCTGGAGCTTCTGGAGTTGCTGTAGAATGTGCTACAACCCCCTCATAAGCACCTACACCATAACGGTATGGTTGTTTCGGTAAATCAGGAATAATAAGCGTTCTATCAGCAAAAGCACTTGTAGCAAAAGAACTAGCAAGTGCTAGAATCATAAGTAAAGAGGTAATATGTTTCATTGTGTTTTTCATTTAGCATCAACATCCTTTTTCATAATTTTTGTATGGTCAAATAATCCACTTGCTGACAATCCAATGATGATTCCTTGAAATACATTTGTTTTGATATCTCCGCCCAAAAATAAAACGCCTAGCACAATGCCAAGCGTTAAATTTAATAACGGAACATATTTTGTTTGTAATCCAATTGTTTTTCCAATCTGTGAAAGACCAACTACAATTCCAATCATTACAGTAATTTCAAACATTACATACCACCTCCTTTCATTAAGAAAGTGAGTGCTGCGCCTATAATTCCACCTACAATAAGTCGCAAGATCCAGGTAGTATTAGCGCTAATCTTATCTAATTGCTTATTGATATTGATAATGTCTTTCTCGTTACCTGTTGTCCGCATTTCTAAACTTTTAATCTCTAAGCGAATGTCCTTAATATCTTGCTTTATTTCTTGAACATCACTTCTTACTTCTTGTAATCCTTCCACTTTGACCACCTCATTTCAAAATAAAAAGAGAGACATCTATTTGTCCCTCTTTTCTTATAAAAGCCGTATTTTATACAAAATAAAAAAAGACCAGCTATTGCTGCTCCTGCTCTGTTTGTGTGTTATTTTCATTAGTTGGTGGTTGCTGTGATGGATAATTCCCTGTAAGTGATGTATAACACTCTAAACAAATATTCTTTTTCGCAAACCCCATATCCAGTGCGTACAGACGAGCTCCACGTTTACATATCTCGCATCTTGTTGCAATACGGAAATATATCGTTCCATCTGTTTCCCCCCACACCTCTACTTTGTTCGTGCCATATAAACCGGCATTGTTTAGCATATCAAAAGGAATTCGTACAAATACTCCGTTTTCGTTTCTTTCTGAATCTACTAACCTACCAGCAAACGGAGCGCCTTGCCCCGCTTGTAAGGGATAACCTTGTAAATCTTTGTAATCATCCATATATTTTCCTCCTAAACGTTAGGTAGCTTGTACCATTGTCCTGCCATTCCCATAAAATAAAACCCATAGCCTTGACCACCATCAAAGAAACGAATGGACCCAGCTTGGCCCATCTTATTACGCCCTAAATTTATTCCCTGCGTTAGAATAGGTTGATTTATGAATACATCCTTTTCTGTAATTATATCAAAGGTCTGCCCATGATCAGCTGGACCTATGTTGTTATTTACGCTGCCTATAGCAATTCTATTAAACGGTTGAAGACCGTCTGCTCTTTCAGAACCTGCACGATCCCAGTGATATACACAAGCGTAGTTACCACTTACCAATGTTATCCCACTCACACAAACAGCTCTACCAGCAGAAACTTGCGCATTTGCAGCTGTAACTTTAACTACAATCATGTGTTCTTGTGGATTGTAATTGTTAGGAACGGTAAATGTGAAATGATACCTTCTAATTTCACCATAAAATGTAGATGGATCTGGAAAATCTTTATATATTTCATGCCAAATTTTATAGGTTACATCATCGAGTGGTGTAACAAAACATACCTGCAATCGTGGTTTGGCAGTTGTACGCACACCATTGATCTGTGCGGTTCTATAATGTGCTGACAATGTATAAGAGTTTCCTGGATGAATCCCGTTTTGAACTTTTGTTTCTGGGTAATTATACGTGTCGACACGTACTGCATTTACCATTTGTTCATAGTTAAATATAAAAGTGTTATTTTCTATCACTACACCGTTTCCTTGTACTTTCCAAGGTAGACCATATCCAGCACCAAACCCCTGATAATTTGGGGTACCTATGTTCAATTTTGGAACACTAGAAAAATCATGATCGGCTATTAAATTTCGTTTCGGTATAACGGTTGTTTTCGTTCCCCATTCATCTTCAAAAAGGAAGTCTAGCATTTTAACAGTTACACCATTTTTATCGATGGTAATTTTATCACCACGAACAGATATAAAGTTGGTATCAATTCCTTCAGCCGTAAGCCACTTTACAATTGTCGCTGCGTTAATAGCAAGCTTTGAAACATCAATTGTTATTTGCTCTGCCGTTTGATTGATAGAAGAGATAATATCGCCTTTTTTGACTGTAGAATTAATTTGATTAGACATTAATGTAATAGAGCTTTCATGCTTTTCCACCATTGCTTTACTTCCAAATTGACCATTTGCTTCTGTTTTGGTGTATACATCCGTTTTCTCTGCTTTTAGGTCTATACGATTAGATTGCTGATTGATTGTAGTTTCCATTTGAGTGACTTTATTGTTGAAATCACTAGTAGCTACTTTTTTAGCAATCTCACCAACTAGAGCGTCATAGTTTCCTATATCTTTAGGGTTTTCCATAAATGTAGAACGAGTTGAGCCCTGTTGTAGCATAGGCTGAGAAACCCATATACGCCCTTTTTGTCTCACCCATAACTCAAACTGTAAAGTAGTGATTGTCACAGCAGGAGCAGTAATCTTGACAGTAAATAGCTTCCATTGACCGTTAACAAGTGACGCTGTAATATCTACACCCTGCTGTCCTACTACTGCTGTAGCTCCATTATAGAACTGTAGGTATAACTGTCCTCCTTGGTTAATTGTCGTCTTATCGTCCGTATACACCCATACAGAAGCTACATAGTCCCCACTAGAGATAGAAGCAGGAATGCTCTGTTTTACACCTGTGTAGCGGTTTACTGTAGCCGTCAAGTCTTCAATCTTAACTGAGTTATATCCTTCTCGGTTTCGTACAGTCTCAGCTACTACAGTTGTTCCTGAGGGATTTGCAATATTCCATTTATCCATACTAGGAGTACGATTGGTAATTGCACCAGAGTTCTTATCTATATCTCTCTTTTCAAATGCAGTATTAAGTAACATATTAGTAGAACCTAATCCACCTACATATTCCTGCATTTGAGTATCTGTTACTTTGAATTTAATTTGATTATTCAACTGTGTGATATCACTCGTGTTTTGTTGTATAATTTCTCCTTGTTTGCCTTGCGTTTGAGATAGAGTTGTAATGGTTTGTGAATTAGAATCCGTTGCTTGTTTAACTTGATTCAAGGTAGTTTGCATTGTACCTTGATCTTTTTGAACAGTTGATACAGTAGTTTTTACGCCATCCACACTTTTTTCTATCTCGGTTGTTTTCTTGGTGAATTCACCATTTGTTATTAAGTCTTCTGGCGCTGGCCTCCAAGTGTAAACCTTATCTCCTACAGTTAATTGATGTTGACTTTGTTGATACCAGTTCGAGCCACCTGCGTTAACTTCTATCTCAGTACGGAAAAAGCTCTCTACTACACTCCCACTAGTTGCCATCATATCAGCCGTAACTGTAAAGCTTACCCCTACTCGTTTCCATTCATTAGTTACAGCTGGGAAGCGGAGACCTGTTGCGGGAGGTCTAAAGAAGAATACATGCTCACGGGATTCCCCGTTAGGAAGTCCCTTCATGCGAGCATAAAGTGAATAATTTACTTTGTCCCCTACTTTGATAACGCCTCTGTTAACTAAATCTCTAAAGTTGTAACCTATTCCTGACCACGAAGACTGAACCTCAAAGACTGCATTACCGTTGTAAGAATCTGTAGAAATTCTAGCTCCTGATCCTTTCAAGTGCCATCTAGGACTCTTAGAAGCATCGTATAGAGCTCCTTCGTAAGTACCTGAGTCAACTAGTAAATTGGTTACATCATCATTGATGTTGTTTACTTTCGTTTCTACACTTGTTAGCTTCTCGCTGATTTTCCCTGCTTGCTCTTTAATTTCAGTTGTTGTTTTCTTAAGCTCACTTGTTGTTTGCTGCACATCAGAAATTGTCTTCTTTGTGCCTTCTACGGTTTGTTCGACTGTATTTAATTTATTACTGATTTCAGTATCTTTTTTTGTTAACGATTCAATAGAAGTTTTAAATCCATCTGCGGTTTGCTCTATTTGAGTTACTTTTTTATTAATATTACCTTGTTCATTTTGCACATCAGAAATTGTGCGACTAACACTTTGTAAGCTTTCTTTTACTTCGTTGAATTGTCCTGTCGTCTGATTTTGTGCGTCTTGAACCTTTTGGCTCAATTCCGTTTTAGTAGTTTCAATATCTTTTTGAACATCCTTAATACTTTGCTGTAATGGTCCTGTATCAGGGACGACAGGTTCCCACGCTGTGCCTGTCCATATTTTCAAAATACCAGGCTTACCGTTGCTAATATCACGCCATAGTGTTTTATTTGGTTTGAGATTAGTAGTAGGTGGATTAGCTCCCTCTATAATATCTACAAGGTTTTGATCCATATAATCTTTAGCCTTTTCTGCTATATCCTTTGCCGCTTTACTTTCTTTTTGAGCTTGTTCGGCTGTACCCTTCGCTTCTTCTGCTAACTTTTCTAGTTGTTCTAATAGTTCTTTATTGGCTTTATTACCTAAAGAAGCAAGTACTCTATTGTATAATTTCCGCATTTCTTCATTTGGATCAGTAATTTTACGATAATCACCAAACGCGTATTTATCTTGTGAAGGATTAGTATGTGATTCGTCACCAACGATTGCACGTGCTTCTAAATAAAGTTTCGGTGTAAATCCAGTATCTTTAATTCGGATTGTATCACCTTCATTAATTAGCTCGTGAGATAGTCCGAATACACGCCCTATAGCCGCTGCTTCTACATCGTAAACAACAGAAGTATTAACGCGTTTTGCGAACTCTGTTTTCATAAGAGTTAAAAGACGTTGCGGCGTCATATTTTGTTCTTCTGTCTCTGGAGAATAAAAACCAAATTTATGCTTCCCCTTCTCATTCCACCGTTGAAAAGCATCACTATCAGTAATGTAAGGTAAACCATCATTAATTTTCTCAACTGTGATAATAGTATCCCCTTCACCTTTGACAAATCCAACTAAGGCAGTGCAAACATCCCTAGAATGCTCAATACGTCTAACACCGATTAAATCTTTACCTAAAGTTACTTCCTTACCAGTGTCTCTACCGCGTTTTTTCACCATATCCACGTACCAGCTAACAATCTGCGAACCAACTACTTCTACACGGTATTGAATCTCTAAATCGAATAAAGAAGCTATTTTCTTTAAAAAGGTAAGAGGATCTATAATGGTATCAATAGTCATTGTATGGAAACCCGCATACTCTGTTTTTCCGCGTTTCCACTTCGTACCTGCAAGGGCCATATCCATGAATTGATTTACTGTTTTACCTTCTATACGTTGTGGCATGATATAACCGTCTTTTGCTATCTGAACCCATGCTCCAGAAGCACGTACAGTAAGTGATCTATCTCTTGAATCCTTTTCAGCTTCATTATTTATAACGTACGGAACAATTCGCCCATCACGAACTTCTTTTAATACTAAATTTTGTTGCATGAGTGTCGCTGCATGCTCTGTATTATCAAACACTTTAAACTCTAACGTATCGATATTGTTCTTAATCTCCCAATGACGTATATCATCCCAATAATCTTGCGGCTGGATATTAGCAACGATTTGATCTGTTTTAAAATCAATGACATGAAGTGTGCCGCTAGGTGCTCTCATCGATATCTCTCCCTATACGTTACTTTGGCTATTCCTACATCGGAAGGCATAATTTCAAGTTTGTTTAACCCCTTGTTAATAACTGGATAATCGCTGAATATATCTTTTAGATTAATAGCTTTTTTACCATTGATTGATACAAGACTTCGCTCGGTATCAATAACTACTTTATCTCCAACATCAAAAATATAAGGCGGATTATCTTGGGTATTCATATTGACTTTCCAAATTTTCAAATCATCAATGCTCATATCTGTACAAAACATGTTATCCGAAAATTGACAGATGCTGATTTGAACTTGTGCTACTTTGTCCATATTCACGTTATTTTCGTCTTCCCACACGACAAAACGTTCCGAGTCATCCTTTTCGGTATTCCATAAAAACTTAGAAATATACGCTTCCCACCTATTACCGGTACGTGCTAACCACAAACGACCACGATATTGATTCCATGTAGTAGGATGGTCTCCTGGTTCATTTATAAGTACACGCTCGCTGACAGGTTTCTTTTTGTTGCCGAGTTTAGCGAAACCTGTATTTTGTTCAGCTTGCCAATGGACATCATTCATAGAAATACGAGCTACATAGTCGCTATTTTCATCTAACAAACCAATTTCAACACGCCCCATTTGATCGGGGTGAGAGCTTCTTACCCCAACATACGCTTGCATAATAAAGTCTTGTAGCGGCCCTTGCGGAATGTTCTTTTTGGCTATGCAACCATGCCAACCTCTTATGTTTGTTTCACCTAAATAAACCGGAACTAGGCGTGAGCCTGCATCCACTTTGAACGCTCCGCCTCCAATCGTATCTTCTGAATTTGGGACATTAGTCCATCCTACAATGGTAGACATTTCATCCCACATAACACGTTGATTTCTCTCAACAGGCACCTGATCCATTCTAAGCGGCCATCCAATACGAAAATAATTATCTCCATTCCATACATCAAGAAAAGTGGAGGGTTTCGTTACTTCAATTTCAATAATTGGGTTAGATTCGACGCTCCCTTTGTTTTGAATATTCGCCACTAGCCCACGCTCATCCGCTTGAAATTCTACGGTTCTTGTAGGGCCTAATTTAAAAGGCATTGGACAAATAAACTTCAAAACACCTTTTCCGATATCTACAAATTCATCGATGTTGAATTCTTCATCCACAACAGCTAAATAGGTCCTGTCATTTTCTATATCGAAAATAAGCTCTGCTGGTTGTTCTGTAATTAACCAGGATGCTATCTCTTCTTTTAATCTTTCTAAACCAATGCCATTTGGTGCTATAATTCCAACAGGTACAGGTAAAACACGCATATCAGTATCTGTACTTAATAGTCTCGCTCCTTGATAGCTTGGAGCATTTAACAAATTTCTTCTTAATGGTGCCCATGCTGGTCTTTTCCATCCTCTTTCTATGTGAATGTAACTTTTTCGTTCCCCATTAAATGAAAAAGAGCTCATTATTTACCTCCTTTTATAAAAAAGAAACTCAAATCTAAAAGACTGAGTTTCTTTCTTTTTCTCTATTCTGATATTCAGTTACGTAAGGATGGCTTACGCGAGCTATTTCTCTTCCGTCTAGTATGACTGGGATTTCAATATATGTTGGGCCTGATTTTGTATATGGTTGTTTATCTGGATTATCATTATCAGGTCTATATTGAACGACATTAGGGTTGTCAGATAGCACTTCTCTCCATCTAGAAAGGTTCCCGACATCATAAATAGAGAGCCCTTCGAACCGTTCCATTTGACGACCTATTTCTCTAACCATATCACGCATGCTTTCAGGAATATGTGTAATCCAATCATTTTGCCAATCTCCATCTACAAAGATTGCATTAAAATATTTAGTTAATGGGTCATCACCTTGAAAACTAAATATTTCTTCGGGTTTTAATGAACGTACACTATTAACAGCTCCTGATACTGTATCTTGTAATGCATCTCGTACGACAGAATATTGCGTTTTAATCCCTTCTGCAATTCCGTTTGCCATTTGAACGCCTGTAACTAGCATTTTATTCGAACTACTTCCTAATGCTAATTCATTTACTAAAGCATTATTTGCCTTTGAACCAAGCGTACGACTCTCACGTTCAGCCATATAAGATCCTTTTTGAATACCTAGAGCAAACCCTTCACTAAAAGGTTTCCCGCCCTGATCTCTAGTTAGCTTTGATGGTGAGTTCACATTAAGTGTAGCCTTTAACGCTTCGAATGCTCCTCGCGCTAAACTAGATGCTACATTTTGTACATTCCATTCACCATTAGAAATACCTTTAGCAAATCCACTAGAAAATGCTTCACCAGGACTCACTGAACTAACGCTTTTCAGACCAGAATTACCGCTTTCCGCTACATTAGAACCGCTCGATCTCGCTTGCCCTTTTGTATTTTCCATACCTTGCGCAAACTGACTACCACCTTTTTGACCTTGTGGAGTACCATTGATTGTATTAAAACCAGCATGAGCCGAAGTAACCGCTTCTAGAGCACTTCCTCTGATATAACCTTTTTGATTTACAATACCACTCCCGAAGCCTTGTCCACCTTGATTACCTGCTGGGTTACCATTGATTGTGTTAAAACCGGTATGAGCACTAGCAACCACTTGCAAAGCGCTCCCCCTGATATAACCATCTTGACTTATTATCCCTTGCCCTAGTTCGCTTCCACTCTTACTTCCACCACCACCATCTGTAGTACTTCCCATGATCCCCTCTACGGCTTGTTTCTTTCCTGTTGCCGCATTTTCAGGAGCTGTATTACCAGAAATACCATTAGCCTGCGTTTGACTGATATCAAATCCTACTTGTGTTAAATCTAACTTCGCTCCATTTTCAACTAGTAAAGCAATTGCTTTCGCTGCTAGTTCAGCGTTAATGGAGCCATTTTGCATACCTTGAACAAGTGTCTGTACATTAAATTGTCCTGCTTCACCAAGATCTACTTGAACATTACTTTTAATATCTAGCCCCATAGTCTGTGCGACTTGTGGTAAAGATAATGCCCCAATTTGCATACCATTAATTAAAGTTTGAATGTTATTCTGACCTTCTTGAGTAGCGTCAACATTCATTCCGTTTTTAACGTTTTGTTGAAAGAATTGGAATACAGTATCAAAAGATAAGGTCCCTGTTTGAAGTCCTGTAATCCACGAATCCATTGTCATTTTCCCGTAGATTCCTAAATCAATCGTGGTATTACCTTGCATATTTTTACTTAGGAATTCTCTTACTTCACCAGTATCTTTTGTTTTAATACCATCAATCCATTTTTGCATGGATTCAATACCACTTTGTGATAAATCCACTTTATAAACTTCTTTTAGTTTATTAGCATTTGCGGTTGCTACAGCTGAAGAATCTAATTCACCCTTTTGAAGCTTCTGTAAGAATGTATCAATTGTGAATTGTCCAGCTGGCCCTAAATCAATTTTCATTTTGCCATCAATTTCTTTTGCCATTGATTCGGCTAACAATCTAGATGATTCTGTACCCTTTTGTAATTCAGAAAGATACATTCCTATACTTTCAATTTTAGATTTGCCATATTGCAACTCGTATCGAAGTAATTTATCTTGATAATCTTTTTCAGCTTTCTCTTGATCACTTCTAAAGCGTTGTTCCAAATCAGCCGATTTTTCACGGAATCCATATGCCGCTTTGAACCTTGCGCCCCATCCCTTGTCTTCTGCTTCTATCCTTTTAGCTTGTGATGCCAAAACTTCTGAATCTTCTTCCTTCATATGTTGCTGTAACACTTTAAATCCATCATTTCTAATTGTCTGCAAGTCATTTACATGCTTCGATTCATAAAGTGCAATAGCATCTAATGTCGCTTTTCTTTCTTCCGGTTTAATTTCGCCTAATTTAAACGCTTTTTCTATATTTTCGCGCCAACCTTTGGTTTGCTTTTCTAAAGATTTAACACCATCTTCATAAACCTTTATGATGCTTTCAAACCGTTTTTTTCCAGCATCTAAAGATAGCATGCCGCCTGCTTCAATTTCTTTCGAAATAGAAGTGATTTCCTTTGCTTTTGTGTAGAATTGTTGAACGTTTTTATCAGCAACCTGTAATGCTTGTTCGAATTTTTGAGCGAAATCTTTTGGCATTTTCATGGTATCCCCTTGATACCTTTTAATACCCTCTTCTAAAATCTTTTCCGCTTGTGTAGCAACTTCAATCTCTTTATTAATGGATTCAATGACGTTATTTTTCACTTGTTCTAGGGTTTGTTTAGCACCCTCAGGAACAGTTCCCATCAACTGACTAAACATTTTATTGAATTCGCTTTTCTTTCCTTCTAACTCTTTAATAACTTCATTTGTCATTCTTTGAAAAGCTTTAATGGTTTCGTCCGCTGCTTTATTCGCTTCTTCACCTGTTTTAAGTTTTAAATCCATCATGTTATTGATAGCTTTATCTTTTAAATCCACATAAGCACCAGCTGCTTTACTCGTTGCGTCACTTACTCTTTGACCAAACTTATCCATATCAGTTTGTGCCTGTTTGGATTTTTCGTTCAGATCAACTATTGCTATACCTAGCGCCCCTACTGCAAGAACAGCTCCAGTAATAGCTAAAGCAATCGGGTTTGCTAATAAAGCACCTATCCCCATTGCTAAAAATCCTACAGCGGTCGTTACTCCTGCTATCCCGAAAGCCAATAAAGCACTTTTTGCAATCATTTGTTGTGTCGATTCATCTAAATTGTTAAACCAATCTACGACACCCTGAACACCAGATACTACATCAACTAAAATAGGTAATAACGCATCACCAAATGACTTTTTAAGAGTATCTACAGCACCACTTAATTCTTCAATTTTTCCTTTTGTTGTATTCATCTTTGTCTCAGCAACTTCTAATGCTGTTACCTTTGACATTTCCGTATACATATTTTTCACACCATCTGAGCCCTCTTTATAAAGGATATTAGCGGCACGAATAGCATCTGACCCAAATAATGTATACATGTACGACTGTCTTTGCTCAGCCGTTAATCCTTGCATTGCCATTTGAAGAATTTCAGCAATATCGGACATTTCTTTCAAATTACCATTTGAATCGAAAAAAGCATTTGTCATAATACCCGTTTCAAAAGTTAATTTTTGAAACGCCTTCTCTGCTTTTTCAGAACCAACTTTCACACCGGCTTGTTTTGCTGCGTACTCAGATAAAGCACCAGTTACATCTTTAAATGAATTTGAAGTTGGTTTAATCCCTTTTTCTCCAAGAAACTGCATTGCTTTGCCAGTATCGATTGTTATTAATCCCAAATCACTAAACATATCGTAAGCTTCATTAGATTTTGGAATTAAGTTTGCTAACATTGTCTTCAATGACGTACCTGCATCAGAACCTTTTAAGCCGTTCTGTGCAAATAAAGCTAATGCCGTTGTTGTATCTTTAAAACTAAGTCCCACACCAGCTGCAACCGCAGAAACCATTGATAGCCCAAACTTCATTTCTCCAACACTAGTTGCTGAAGCATTTGCTGCACCAGCTAATAAATCAGCTGCTTGAGCTACTGATAAATTATCATCCTTAAATGCATTTAGAGCTGTAGAAGCAATTTCTGCTGCATCCCCCAATTCTAATTCCCCAGCTGTCGCTAAGTTCAAGGCACCCTCTAAACCTCCATTAATAATGTCTGTTAGGCTTACCCCTGCTTTAATTAGCTCTTCAATACCTTGCCCTGCTTCCACAGATGAATATTTTGTTTTTTCCCCCATCTGTACTGCAAGTTCGCTAATTTTATTCATTTCATCGCCAGTTGCACCAGAAACTGCTTGAATATCAGCCATCTTCTGCTCGAAATTCATAGATTCCTTTACAGCCATCGCAAGTCCAGCACCAATAACCCCAGTCATGGCCGCAAAGGTAGTACCGACCTGTCCGCCTACATCTTGCATTTTATTTCCTGTATCGCGCATCCGTTCTCCGGTACGATGAAGACGATTTTGTTGCTCGGCTAATTCACGATTTGTTTCTCTTATTTCATTTTGAATTCGCTCTTGAGCTGTTTCAGCACGATTCATAGCAATCGTATTGTTATCGATTTGCGTATTTAATCGTTGAAGCGCCTGACCGTTAGATTTGTATTCAGCTTGAAGTTGTTTTAATTCTTGCTTTAATTGTTTGGCTTCTTGGGAATTACGTCCGAAATTTTGTACAGCCTGATCATACTGTGTTTCAAGACGTTCCATCGATGCCGCCAATGTTAAATTTGAAGCTTGTAATTGTTCTTGTTTTTGTCTTGCTTGTTCAATCTTTTGGCGGTAATGTTCCACCTTTTGACCTTGTAATGTGAATTTTTCATTTAAATGAGTTAATTTATTTTGTAACTGTTCAACAGAATTACCAAGTAATCTAGCTCTTTCACTCGTTAAATTGAACTCTGAATCTAACAAACGTAAACCACGATTAATTCCTGCTACTCCATTTTCAAAGCGTTGGGTATCAAGCGTAACTCGTGCACCAATCTCCATATCTCCAGCCATTTGTCTCACCTACCTTTATAACCAATCTGGGGCCTGATTTGCTGTTCGGACTACATTTTTATCTTCTTGCTTTTTCTTATAAGCTAACGTTTTAAAGAAAAGTACTAGATCCATCTGATTAATATCTGTTTGGGACATACCAGAATCTTGTAACATGCTATATATCCCCAACATCATTTCTGTTGGTTTGAATGGTTCTTTCTGTTTCTCTGTCTCTTTTTTTTTGCCGAATTTGTCTTTGAGTCAATAGCATTAATAACTGCCACAGCCTCAGCAATACGACCTACAATTGCTAAACAAATTGCATAGATAGTTGATGTTAAAAACCAAATGTGTACTCCTTCAAGAAACTCTTCCACTGTAAATCGATTTCCAAACACTTTAACAACAAAATGAGTAGCTTCTTTTAGTACATCAAAGTGAACATTCTCAACACTCAATTTCTCTGTCCATTCAGCTGCTTCAAAACCATCAGTAGACGAAATGTATGTTGGTAAAAAGAAAGTTTTTTTACCAGTGGGTAGATTTAAAACCAATTTAAACGATTCTGTCTTTTGATTTTCTTGCATAATTGAATCTCCCTTCATAAATAAAGGGCACAGCATTGAGCTGTACCCTTTTTATAATTTTATTTGCTAAGTGATGGTGCCGTTTCTGTTGGTGGTGCTGGAACTGTTTTAAACCAGTTCGATGCAACGGTTGCATCATATCCTGTTTCTTCTTCATCTAAACGATGTCTCCAGTTTCCATCTGAACGTTGGATCGCTTTGCATTTAATTTTAGCTGATTGGAAAGTCGGTTTGTCTTCTGCTGTCTTGTGTTCATCTTCAGGAATTTCAAACTTCGTTTTGTAGTAGCAATAAAAACGATTTTTCCCATTATCTTTTGGTAAACGATATAATAACGCTACATATGGAGCAACATCATTTACATTATCAATTACCTGACCCTTAATTAGTTTCTTTCCTAATAATTCAGCGTAAGTAGATAATGAAATATCCGCTGTTTCTAGTTCAATCTCCACACCACCAAAGGCACTTGCTGTTGCTAGTGGACCTCCTTCTGCGTAGAACGTTACGGATTCATTTTTAGGTGAAGCCTTGCCACTTACTGCATCTCCAATTTTCTTAGGTGCTGCATACGTAAACTTACCATCTGGTGTTTCTGTCAAAATCGCATAATGTAAATCTCTAAAATCGACTGCAATTGCCATATTTGTTTTCCTCCTAAATTTTTAATTCTGTACGAAATCTCATACCATAATGATAGATTTTCGTATCGGGTTCATATAAATTTGCTGTTGTAATACGCTGAAATCCTATATTTTTCATAGAAGTGTTTACTGCTTCTTTTAAATCACCCTTAACAGGGCTAAAAGACCAAATGTCTACTTGAAATAAAATAATGCTAGTAGATTCCGCACCCTCCGCGTATCTCCTAGCACTATTATCTAACTCAGAATAAGTAATCCATGTTTTTCCGTTATCGTCACCACGAATCATATTGTAGATATATTCTCCACCAATTTTTTCTACAATATGAGGCGTTGTAAGTGCACGTAACACATCTCTTTCTAAGAATCTCATACGATATGCAATGCCGTTGCAAAGACATTTCGCATCTCATGAACTGCCTTTACTTCCGTGTGAGTTACTGTCTTCTCAATAAAGCCTTTATGTGGTGGATGTGGCATTTTACTTGTTCCCCAGTTTTGGAATTTCATATAAAAGTGTGGGGAATTATCATCTCTTTCCCACCCCACACTAATTGATTTGACTCCATTTCTAGTTTTTATTTTTCCGACAAGCACCTCGTCCTTTGCATGTTTACCTGTTCTCCATGATTCTTTTGGTGAAGGTGGCTTTGGATGTGCACTTACTGGGCTTTCTACCTCTAAAGCATCCCTTACTACCTCAGCACCTTTCTTTAATGCTGAGTTTTCAATTGTTTTTACACTTCTTCCTAAAGCTTCAAAACGATGAATTGCTTCTTGTATTCCGAAGGTTGTTACTTCTGCCATATAGATCGCTCCTCGCACACCAAGCATGTCTCTTGATGTTGTTCATCAACATCTACAACAGCTTTTATTTCAAAGAGTCGGTCATCATATAAGACTCGCATTTTCGAATCAATTCCCCTACGAAATCGCATAAAAAAATTCACTGTTCGTACCGCATTTTCAGTATTTCCAGCGAATATTTCATAGTTAAATCCCTTTCCAAATGGTGTTTTTGCTCTTGCCCAAACAGTGACAACATCTTTCCATTCTGGTGGAATTGGATTCCCTTCTTCATCTTTTTCATTTGTAATTTCCTGTTGAATTGTTATTCTTTTATTTAATTTACTTGGATTCATGATTATCACCGTTATTATAGTCCCTTAATTGTAATATGGTAGTTTCTAATGACTGTTTTAACACAGGGACATTTAATGATTTATCTTGATTCTCATAGTTTAATAAAACATGTGTAATTACCGCTATTTTGTAAAGGGCCTTTTCACTTTCAGGAACACCAGAACCTAGTAAAGCTTCTTTTGCTCCATCGATTAGAAGTTGGATAACTGTATCCTCTTCATTCCCATCAATTTTTAATTTTCCTTTTATAAGCTCCAGCATGCTATCACCTACGATCCTGAAGCATTTGTTTTCACTAATAATTCAACGCTTAACGTTGAACTTAATCCGTTATTCCCAACAACTTTTACTTGATAAGAATATGTTGTATCACCTGTTAATCCTGTATCTTTATAGGTTGTTGTTACTGACGTTCCTACTTGTTTGCCATTACGTAATATTTGATATTCTCTAATGCCCCCATCATACACAACAGGAGACCAACTAATGTTGGCCGTAGTTACTGTTGTAGAATCAACTTTTAATCCTGTTGGTTCTTGGGGAGGATTAGGGGGTAGTCTGTACTTCAGCGATACGGAATGCTGATTTCAGTTTAATTTTATGATCAACCCAAGCTGTTAAAACAAATAATTCAATGCCTGTTTTCACATCTTTGTCACGATCATAAATCATATTTGGATCGTAGTTGAAGTGAGAATACCTGAAATCACCCACAATAGGGTTCACTGCTGAATCACAGAACTTAACTGGTTTCCCTAAAACTTGTTCTGGTTGAGCATTATATAAAGTAGCACTACCATTAGCCAGTGTTTCAATTATTTCTAAATAATCCGCGTAACGCATTTCAATAGTTGCATTTGCACGGAAATCTTCATGTAAATCTGCAACTGCCGACTTAATAGCTTTATATAAAGTAGCACCTTTAACACTTTTAATGCCAGCTTTATAGAATGACATGGATTCTTCTCCAGCTTTAGGAGTTGTTGTAAATGCCACTTTCTTTTCTTTTGCTGCTAAACCACTTTCTAACGCCTGATCTACAACTTGTACTAAGTTTGTATCTGTTGACGCTAAAATAGTTTCTGAGATAGGTACAAAAACCTTGAATTTGTGACGTCCGAATATTACAACATCACCTTCTGCTTTTAGTTCCTTCGCTGTATCTGTATCAGCAATAAAATCATCATCATCTAATGTAAATGTAACTTTAGGAATTTCAAGATTCGTTACACTTGTAAATGTAGATACTTCCCTTAATGGATTTTTAACGAATGGTTCATGTAATAATTCATTCGTCATTGTGCTTGGGAGAATTTTTTCTCCACCTGTTGAGTTCTTATCACCAAGAGCTGCTCGTGCTTCTTGTGATAAAGTACCACCGCGAATTGTAGCGCGAACTAACTCTGCTTTCGCTGCAATTACCTTTTGCTTTGGATCTTCAATAGATTGTAAACCAGTTTGAGTTTGAAATTGTGCTTTTTGTTCAGCTTCCATCGTGTCATGTTGTTCTTTAATTACATTGAAGCGCATTTGAAGATCTTTCTTGGATTGTTGTAACGTTTGTAGACTTTCCATGGTTGCGGATGGATCAATTGCCTTCTGAGAAAGTTCACTCTCTACTTTTTGGAGCTGTTGACCAATAGTAGATAAATTTTGTTTTAATTCAAATAATGTATTTTTTGAAAAGTATTGAAAGTTACCAAGGGATAATCGAAATTTATTTTTCATTTTCATGAATGAATTCCTCCTAAAATTGTTTTTATATAGTCCGCGTTAGCTTTCGCTTCTTCGGCAATTTTTTGTCGTTCTAACATTTCGTTTGATGATATGTTAGCTTGTGCATTAACTAATTGTTGTGGAATATTTTTGTATTCCTTCATCCACTTTTCATCTAGACATGCTGCTGCATTATTTGCTGAGATAACTTCATCACAAAGTCCATATCCCATTGCTTCTTCAGCTGATAACCATGTCTCTGCATCTAGTAATTGTTTTAATGTATCTTCATTTAACTTGTCACCAGCACGGGTTAGATAGTGTTGTACCATCGATTGGTTAATACGTTCAATATCATCCGCTGCTTTACGTAACTGATCGGCATTTCCTGATGCATATGTCCATGCATTGTGTATCATCATCATTGAATTAGCATACATAATAATTTTGTCTGAAATCATTGGTAATACTGAAGCACATGAAGCGCCTATTCCATCAATATAAGAGATAACTTTCGCCTGATGCCTTTGTAACATTGCGATAATAGCCATCGTTTCAAAGACAGATCCACCTGGACTATTGATGTAAAGGTTAATCGTTTCAATATCGTCACCTAATTCATCAAGTTCATTTTTGAACGTAATAGAAGATACTTCTCCATACTCTTCCCATGCATACTTTGTAATTTCTCCATAAATAAAAACATCGGCCGTTTTACCATTGGCGGATGCTTTCATTTGAAAAAACTTATTCTGTTTGTTCTTTGCCACCGTTTTCCCCCCCCTTCCGTTGAGTTGGGTCCATATCAATCGGATATAAATCACCACTTACCCAAAGTTTTGAAGCATTACCACCCACAGGCGGTTCATCTTCTTTTTGACGAACATCATCTTGTGATAACCATCCACTCCTAATTGCGGCTTGGTAATAAGCTGTTCTTGAAGCTGTATCACCTCTTAACAGCCCTCCAAGGTTGAATTTAAAGTAATGGCCTTCTTGCCGTTCTTTTTTATTCAGCAACTTACGATTCATTTCTTGCTCATACTGACGAACAATAGGAGTCAAAGTCATTTGAACAAACTGAATCATCAACTGTTCATTACTGCTGTAACTTTGTCCTTCCGTGTCATTTAAAAATGTAACCGGAACATTAAAAACGTTAGCAACCCTTGAACGAGTAATTCGTTCTGATGCTAACGTATCTGAAGCGAAGTATTTCCGCTCCATTTCTTCTATATTCACACCTGGTTCCCTGAATAAAATACCACCATTCTCTTGATAGAATCGTCTAAAATCATCAATGATTTTTTGTCTCTTGTCATTATCTACCTGTGTTGCATAATCCAAAATAAAACTATCTTTCTTCTGCATTTCTGACAAACTAAATTCTTGTACTGCCTTATCATATTCAAGAGTATTTCTCAATACATCAATTGGACAAATACCTTTCCATCTTGAAATACCTGTGATGTGTTTGACATGAAACATGTTCATATTGTGAATGTAATATGTACCTTCAATCCCACGTACCTCATACCACAAATTATTATCATCAATGTTTAAAAAAGGCGTTACATAAGCGGATTCAATAGGGATTAATGATTCCACTTGAAACCGAATATCACGGATAATAGCTGCATATCCATTTCCAGTCTCATTTCTTGAGACTTCAATTTTATTTATCCATTCAAATCCGGTCATGTTTGGATTAGGTTCATTCATCACAACATCAGACACTTGGTTAAAAACCGTGTCATAATCCTTGTAAAGCTTTAATGGCAAAGATGCTACTGTATTAGATAATCTGCTAATCACACTAAAAATCGTCTCATTTGTAGCTAACTTCGCATTATCAATACCCCAAAACTTCCTTCCAAACCATGAAGTGAAGTCATATCCAGCACCTTTCCATCCCAATGAAGCTCCTTTAATTGCCCCCTTAACACGATTAATCAATTTCAATTTCTCACCGCCCTTCTATTTAAAAAGATCGTTAACTGATATAAATTCAATATTTCCATCACCTTTTAATTGAGATAACATAGGGATTACTTCCGTATGAGCGTTTAAAAACGCTGCAAAGCCATCAATCTTTCGATATTTACTCTGTTTAGATGGTAAAAAGTTCCCATTTCTGTCTTCCACAAGCTTTACATTGTTCATATACCAACGGAAAAGACGGTTTTTATTACTAATTATTTTTCCATCCAACAACAATTCTTTTACATCCTTTAATGCTGGGCTTAAAGTTAAATGCCCTTGTCGAACTGGTTCGGTTTTAAATCCATATGCTTTTAAATCTTCATTTAAACGGTAAGCATTGGCTGGATCATAAGTGATTTTCTTTATAAAATATTGTTCAGCTTGCTCGACAAACCAATCATACACATACTCATATTTCACATACTCACCAGGGATAATAGTGAGCCAACCTTTGTCTTTAAATTCTTTAAAACTAATATTCTCGTTATCACGATCAACTTTAGCCTGCGGAACCCAACTATGAGATAGCACAAAAACATTCCCATCCTCTAAAGGGAACTCCAAACAGGCGCTTGTAAAATCTTCTGTTGCAGACAGATCATAACCCGCAACACATTCTTTACCTGCTAATGCCTTTATATCAATAACTTCTTCATTTCTTTTTAATATCTCAATACCCACAAAGGACATTTCATCATTATCAACAAAGATGTTAAATTGTTTTGTAATCCAGTCATTCTTTTCCGCATCTGTATGCTTGTCTGTATTCCAGTCATCAATAAGCGATGGAAGATCTAGCGAAACTCCCATATTAGGATTTGCTTTAATCCATAGTTCAGGATTCTCAATTTCGTCCACGCTATCCATTTCAGCCATGAAATAAAACTTTCTATCTTGGTCGATAACTCCTTCCAAAACATCAGTTGCAATTTCATAGTATTGGACAAGTGGCCCTTCAAGCTGATATCCTGCCGTAGTGATATAAACAATCATTGGTTGTTTACGTGCACCACGTGATTTTTTTATAACATTAATTAACTTAAAGTTTTTGAATTCATGTATTTCATCAAAAATACCAAGATGTGTATTTAATCCGTCTAGTTTCTTACTATCTGATGCACGAGGTTCAATTTTAGAATGCGTTTTATCATGGAAAATACCTTTCTGATTTTCGCGTAAATGTTTCCGAAGAAGGGGTGATTTTTGAACCATTGCACGACTTTCATCAAATAACTCCCCAGCTTGTTGTTTTGTATTTGCTAAAACATAAACACGAGCACCTGGTTCATTATCTTTAGCAACAGCATAATTAGATAAACCAGAAATCATTGTAGTTTTTCCATTTTTACGTCCAATAAAAATAAGGCCCTCACGAAAGCGCCTATAACCTGTATCTTTATGAATCCATCCATACAAAGAACCTATAACAAAGTGTTGCCACGGTTGAAGAACCAACCTTTTATAATCACCTTTTGATGGACGACAAAACTTTTCGATATATCGTATAGGTCGATGCGCTTTTTCTTCATCAAAAACCCAAGGAAACTCCTCAGTCCCCTGTCTCCTCAAATCGTTTAGATGACGTTGACAAGACAAGACATTTTTCTTACTAGCTATTATGTTTCCTTTCACAACTTGTTCTGCATACCAAGTTGTTCTTAGTTCAGGAGATGGATCTACCAAAATATTAAAATGCTGTATCTGCTCATTTCGCCAATTTTTATACCACTTAGCTATTTCAGAGGGCTTAGAAGTTGTCGTAATCATCATCAGAATCTCCAGTTAGCTCTTCCTGAAGCTTTTTTCGGCTTGCCCCAGTCAACCCTAGCTCCCCTAAATATTGTCGAATCTGTTGTAAATACTTAGGTATCTCTGGTATCAAAGTGTGCTTAGTCAGATTTGTAGCACCAGCTTTATTTGTATACTCCATCGTCAGACCTTCTTTTTTAACATTAGCTGCCATCTCTCTAAACATTTGATAACTGAAGGCAATCGCTTCAACTACAATGGGATCATTGATATCAGCCTTTCCTTCAACTTCTAAAACAGACCAAATACGAATCCAAGTATCTTTTCCTACCTTTTTTAAATGCGTAGGCGGTTTCCTCTCAATCAATCCTTTATCCACGATATCACCTCACTTACATTTTATGGATAAAAAGTACCAATTCAGAAATAAAAAGCTCTTATTTTCAGGCTTTCCCCCCCTTTAGAAACATCACTTGCGCTACCCACGAAGGAGGCGTCCGGTCTGGGCGGAAACGGCTCTCAACAATAAAAGGAGGGGGGCTATATGAATTCTTTGTTTGCTTTTACTTTTACGAATTGAATCTTCCTTTTACTTTTCTTTTTTCCTCCACCCTTTTCAGGATGTTCTTTGTTGTGACATGCATTACATAAACTAATTAAATTATCTAATGTTAATGCAAGTTCAGGATACTCAGTTCTTTCTTTGATATGATGAACCATATCAGCAGGTACTGGCATCATTGGATCGTGCTTCATGCACTCTTGGCAGCGGTAGTTGTCTCGTATCAATGCTAACTCTCTACACCTTCGCCACGCTGTGCTATCGTAGAACTTCTTCGCTTCTTTATCACGTTTATATTTATCGTAGAACTTTCGTTGTTGTGTTGTTTTATTTTTAGTCATCACTTTAAACTATCGTTCGGGCTACAGCTTGACCGTCAAGATATAATTCAACGGTTTCAGCTTCTCCTGTATACTTGTTCATAAACTTTTCTAACCTCTCAAATGCACTTACACATTCGTTGATAGCTAATGTAAGTTCTTCAATATTTTCTTTCGCTTCTGTCGTATCAATATCGATTTGAGCTGAAACTTTATTTCGCTTTTCCATCATTCATCCTCCTCCAAAATAAAAAACCGTCTAACATTATATATTAGACGGTAAATCCCACTTTTTACTTATTGTATTTTGCTTCAATAGCAAACCATGTTCCAGCTAATGAAAATAGCCCAATAATTGTTGTTACAGTTCCCGATAAATCCAGTGGATATTGTTCAACAACAAATGCACCTAACATACCTGTAGCAATTACCAAAAGAAATTGCCATGCATTGTACATCCATTTTTTCTTGGTTGGTTTCTTGCACTTACACTGACACGGTGTTGATACAAACTCTTCTTCCATTTCAATGTACACTTTACCATTTTCATTTTCTTCATACTTAGAATATTTTCGTTTCATTTTAAATTCCTCCTAAAAGCCTTTATTTTTGTTACTAAACTAGGTTTTAAGAGAAAAAACGTAAACCCTTTTTTTATTTTTAAAAAAACATCCGGTAAATGAAGTTTTATTCTTCTTCCAGCTAACAACCATGACAGACACTTTTGGCGAACTTATCAGGTCTCCCTCATTCCATCTACCTAGGATGTTGTTAGCTCAAAGAAGAGCAAAAGCCCTTCTCCGTTC
Source organism: Bacillus cereus group sp. MYBK95-2 (assembly GCF_051915225.1). Lineage (NCBI taxonomy): Bacteria > Bacillati > Bacillota > Bacilli > Caryophanales > Bacillaceae > Bacillus > Bacillus cereus group sp. MYBK95-2. Next base: position 62,809 of record NZ_JBQAEH010000005.1, read on the forward strand.
ACACAACAGATTTCGATTTCGGAATTGAAAACAAGAAACAACATCTCATTCAATCCACAACCATCACCCATAGCCTAACGATCCATTTGAATTATAAAGGAATGTGAAAAATGTTTTCCGCCACTTCTCACAATACAAATATAACATGTTAAAAACCAAAACGTGTCCTTAAATAGTTCGCAAATAGTTCGCATTTTGAAAAACTTATCTGCGAATAGACTCCCTAAACGCTTTTGCCCTAGCTGGTCTCGAAATAAGTTCATCTACAATATAATTTAATAAGCTAAACAATATATAAGCGTACTTTGGGTTATCATCTATGTTGATTTTCCCTGGGTGCACCGCATTATTACCCACTAGTCTCACAGACTCTAGCGCATCATACACTGATTCATCCACTTTGCCTTGTTCCTTTAACAGCTTAATATTGTCAAACACTCTATTACTTTCAGGATATCCCAAATGAACAAGCAATTTTTCTAGTGATAATCTAAGTAAAGCACAAGCTGATTTAGGAGACAGACGGACAATTTCCCTAGCTTCATTATATAAACTCTTTATCAATTCTGGCATATCAGAGCTCGGTTCTTCAACGTTATGAGATGTAGGATATATAATTTCATCCTTCTTCCATATCATATATTCTTTACATACTGTACAAACGCTAATATTAAACTCCCAATCTACTAATGAAATATATTGCGTTGGTGTTGATGTCGACAACCTTGGCGACTTTTTAAACTTTTTCATAAAATCCTCATGCGATTTCTCCGTTACTAAATTCACGCTTTCCGTTTCGTTATAAACTGTTAACCATTTATGTTTTGCCCTTACCTCACAATGTGGGCAATCAAATATTTCAGAATGCAATGTTGGTGCTATAAACTTTTTCATAGTACAACCCCCTAATGATTTCATATGTAAAATTATGAATGAAATTCCAAATCAAAACAACTATTTATCCCCTTTTTTGTGTACATTTTATTGTTTTCAAATGAAAATAATAAAAAATGAATTAGCTATAAACTAGATTGTGTTGAGTTACCCTATCCTGTTTTTTCCTAGAGCTATCAAGCTTTCTAGCATTTCAGCAAAATGAATTTGACACTTTCAGTTTAAAGCTAATTCAATAAGTGATTAAAAAAAGAATTAGATTCTAAATTTCCTTTGATAATCATTTAATGTATCTTGTTGGATTCCTATATATCTTAAAGTCTCTTTCTGATCTGTATGATTTAACATTTGTTGTAAAGCAACTACATCTTTAAACTGTTTATAATGATGGTACCCATATGTCTTTCTAAGCGAATGAGTTCCAATACGTTCTAATCCAAATTCTTGTGCTGCCTGATTCAATATGACATATGCCATTGATCTTGTAATAGGCCTGTTCTTTCCATTCCTACTTTTAATGAGAAATTCATTCTTCGGTTTTCCTTTTGTATAATCTCTTAATGCTTTCTTTAAATCAGAAGGCATCTTCACATCTTTAATTTTATTAGTTTTCTTTTCACGAATAAAAATATTCCACCCTTCAACATCACGTACTCGTAAACGTAGAATATCTGAAATGCGTAATCCTGTATTAATACCAAGAAGGAACAGAATGTAATTACGTTCATTCTGTTCCTTAAAATATTCTTTTAGTTCTTTAATCATTTCTTTATCTCGAATCGGTTGTACAATGTTCATACACTTTGCCCCTCTTTTTGTTTACGTGTTTTTAGATATACCTCTTTCTTTAGATTAAAAGCTAAACGTAATATCGCGCGTCCTTTTAACTTATAATACTTTGTTTTACCTATACCTAAATCCATCCAGATATCGGGATCGTATCCAATATCATCTTCCATATAAAATTTCACGATGACCTCTCGTTCATCATCTCTTAGACGATTCACAGCATCATACAACCAACTCATAAATTCATTTCTTTCTTGTTCATACTCAATTCTTTCAATTGCAATATTTTCAGTTGAACTATTAGACTCATTTGTAGTTGATGGAGGAACAATAGAATATGATGCTGTTACTTTTGGCAGTATATCACATGGCATCGTTGCTAAATACTTACGATACTCGTTGAATACTTTTTCAATTTCTTGTTTTGTTCTTTTCCCATCCACGATTGGCATTTTAAATGATAATTGTTTATTCATATTAAATTCCTCCATTGTTATTATTTTTGTCTTAAAGCTCCACGTCTGCATTCATAACGTGGTCCACGAATTCCCATTAAATCTTCTATATAACGAGTACTTAATTTCTCTTTTCTTTTTTTCTTATTTTTCTTCTTTACTTGTTTTTATTGTTTTTTTCACTCACATAGCTGATCCTTTAACACCTTCATTTCCCCATCTCCCTTTTCAAAATAAAAAGGACACCTATTCCTAAAACAGCTCTAATTACTGTTTTAGGAATAGGTGTCCTCTAGTTTTCTAGCCGGACTTAAATATTTAATTATATCCCTTGAGGATCTTTGCTTTCGTTTTTCAAATTTAAAACTGTTCTAGAAAACAAAAAATTATGTTTCATTTTCACAGTATCTTTATTAAAGTTTATGGCTATATCGGGATTATCAAAATCTTTAACGTTAATAGGATATTTTGCATATGGATTCAGGTATAGACTTGTACCATCTAATAATGACTCTTTATACTTGGTTTGTGGCACTACATATCGTATTGCTTCAGTATCATAGTTATTATAATTTCGAGTTTCAAATATAATATTATCTTTTTTATTAATTGATACAGCTCGTACTTTCCCAGCCGTAGCTACTGGATTAAATAATATCCCGCTAATATATGAATACTTATTATTATTAAATATTCCTACAGGTATTTGTGCGGTTCCGCCTTTTTTTATAATATGATCCGTATATTCAAAATGTGGTATCAAATCTATATATTCCGCTTTCGTCAAACCATATAAGACTCTTTGAATGGCCCCTGTACCTTGTAGATACGAAAGTGGTTGTTCGAAACTCCCTACCGCTAATATAAACGGCTTTCCTTTTACATGATCCATTTTCGAATAACTATTTTCATATTTTTCACATTTTGCTTTTATACTGCTAGATATTCTTTCTGTTGCTAGATGTACAATTTCATTATGTATTTCTGTTCTATCTTCACCAGCTTCATATAGGCGTATTAGTTCTCCCAACCTTTCATGCTCTGGCAATCCATCTTTTGGATTATTGGTTGCAACTGCTTCAACTAGTAATTCTGCTTTAGTTCTTCTAGACTTCAAGTAAAAATCTGGTGCATGGTATGCATAATCAATTTTGAAGCCTAAATTTTTAAAGGAAGCATGTAAATATAACTCCCAAAATGATGAATTAAATGTTGTTTGAAACTCTTTTACAAACTTATTATCACGGTCTTCAAATCCAAGACTCCAACCATTTAAAACCCCTCTTAAATCCGTATCCTGCTCTACATATTTAAAATTCGGATGCAACCTACTCTCTTTTACCTCTAAGTTAAATAGTTCCATATACTCTTCCCCCTATTATTAATATAGAATATAAATCCATTATACACCTTATAATACTATGCTAATGGATCCCTTAACCTTACTGCTAACTTTCTTATTAAAAGATTATTTTGTATATCATCATTTACATCCGATTATTTTACTAATAAAATACTATTAAATGGTAATGAAATGACCCTAACTATCAGGAGGAAAATCTATGCTTACGCAAATCGAAAATTTTCTAGTTTATGAATATCATTTTTTAGATGATTTATCGTTTATAAAACCTCTAAACGAATATCTAGATTCTAATCAAGAAGAAATAACAACTAAATTAAAGCAATTATTTTCTAGATACGGTTGGGAGGGTGATGGAGAATTAGGTATTATATGGCTCCCTCCTTTTGTAGATATCGGTATAGAAAATACATGCGGACACTATGTTTTTCATGTAAAACAATCCAATAACGGGACATCTTTTTTAGCTTCTGACATTGAACTTCCCTTCGAAATACTAATAGAACAAAATGCTTTCCAATCAAAAATAGAAGAATCAAACACTGAATCTACACATTCAGAAATAAATATTATTGAAACCGATGTGGAATTTTTTAAAAAACAGCTACTTGATTACAAAATAAAAATCCATAATGAATTGCAAGCAGTAGATAATCTTCCAAATACAGAATTAACTGACGAAATTAAGAACAAGATTTTAGGTTATAACCAATGTATGATAATACAACATTTACATGACTTTATTGATAACTGCTTCCTTTCAATACTATTAGAAGTATTCAATAATGGTAATAGTAACAACCTTAAATTAAAGAAAAGCGCAGTAAAAATTGATTTAAGTAAACATTCTTTAAAAGATAATAAGTTGCCAAACGATTCTTGGTTTACAATCCAAATGATAATTAGTGATATATGGAATTCATTCAAATTTGAAAGCTTCAATGAAAAATTGAAAAAAATCGCTAGTTCATTTGATTATAAAATTCAACATGATTTAAAAAAGGAAATGCTTAAGCATGTAATTATCAGAAATTGCATTCAACATCATAATTGCAAACTAGAACCATCTTCATTAAAAAGCTTTGGTTATAACTCAATCAGCGTGCTAAACAATAATAATGAAATTCTAGAAATAAGTTCCTGGAAAGCTATTGTTCTTTCAAAAAACGAATTATTTATCCTCATTAATTCTTTACTAAATTTCGTTGATGAGTTTTCCTCACATGCAACAAATCGCACACTTAATCATCACACAATATAAAAATTTTTAAAAATGTCTCTATACTTTTCAATTTAGTATAGAGGCTTTATTTTTGAAAATTAGCTCCCAAACAGTCATCGAATTAATGATTAATACCCGTTATTCTATCTCCCGAAATTTTCCACACCCTTCACTTTTGTATTTTACAAACCAAGGAACATTCTAAGATTGTGTAACCACCTATAACTTTCGTACCTAATCTCATCTGACAAGTTAATAGTCTCATACTCCTCTCTATCGTATAATGATATAAAAGGAGGTGATTACTATAAATAATGAATCTATAGTCCTACTAATTGAGTTTTTGAGATTAAATATAATACCGATCGCAGCATTTTTTATCTCCTTGGCAACTTTTATAATCACACTTGCTAACTTTCAGAGAAATAAAGCTAGCATTAATTGCAGACAACTTAAAGATAATTGGACAGCTCACATACTTAAACCTGATAGAATCGACCCAAAAACACCTGATGTATATTGGCACAATGACTTTAGGGTAATTATAGACGTTATTATTACCAACGAAAGTGCACTACCAATTTCCATTATCGAATTCACTTTAAACAATAAGTTAAACTTCAATTCTTATAGTAAGCCCAATGATGAATATTCCATTACTACAAAGGCAGGAAAAGAAGTACATAATGGTGTCATTTCATTCAGTGGAAATGAGCATAAGTTAATATTTCCGGTGAATGATACATGGTTAAAACCTGTAATAGATATTCCCCCATATACTTCCTTAAGGGGACATTTATTTTTTCACTTCAATAAGATAGATGATGTAAATATTGGTAATAACACTTTAGAAATAGTTACTTCTAGAAAAACTTTTTCTTTTCAGGTAAAGATATCTGACAGCGTCCATTCTGTCCTTCCGCTACCAAATAGTATCCTTGAGGCTCGTGATGGAAAGTTTTTTTAAAATCACCCCTCACTTCTTCAATGTAGCTATCTAAGTCTTTCATTCTATTATCTTGAATGTAAATTTTAGAGGAAGCTAGTTCATTCGATATTGTTCTAGCTTCCTCTAACTTTTCTACTAACTTTTCAACCTTCTTCTGAGTTTCCTCTAAACCAAATGTCAATAAATCGCTCATAATCTCCCCCCATGCTTTACTAGATTTTTTTTAAAATAGCGTTTTTGTTCAGTTTCCCTCTATTCGATTACTTCACGTTTAAAAAATTTGTATTTCGCGATTGATCCAAAATACCAACTGCTTTCATCAACTTTCACAAGCTCCTTAGTTGAATTTTGGTAATAGATATTACCAACCTCACCCTTCAGAATTAACCAACACACATCAGCTAGTGAAATTTCTTTATATCTTTCCATATCCATTCCCCTTTCTCTCAAATAACGATTTTGTCTTACTCCTCAACCAACTAAAACTGTGTTAAAATTAACCCATAATTTGTAAGGAGGTATATAAAATGCTCTCACCGTACACATGTGTATCTTGTGATCAACCTCTCATACAACACGATGAACATTCGTTTATTCATTACTGTACTAATCCAAATTGTGAAGAAGCAAAATTGCACTCAGCTCTGTTGGAAGAGATGGGGTTGTGAATCCTATCTCTTTTCTTTCCAATAAGGATTTTGTTTAAATTTCTTTAACCTTATTAATTCCTTTGCATACAGTATTACCAAAAGGAATTCCACGGGTTACTCTGGTCAAGTTACCTTGAATTTCTTGCACACCTTAAGGGAAGAATCCGTTTATAACAAACGGGTTCTTTTATTTATTCATCATAAAATAACTATTTTGTTAATTTTCATAAAACCTCTCTTTGCCTAAATAGGTTCAAAATTATCTATTTTTCATATATAATACTTTTAGCAATTTAAATTCTATACATAAGTAATGGAGGCATTAAAATGGGGAGTGTCCCAAATTTACCACCACAACAATTAGTCCCAAAAAAACAAATTAATCCTAACAACAACCTACAAACGAATAAAAAGCTAAGACGTCGTCTTTTATTAGTCCTCGCTTTTATGCTACCTATGGTTATTTCCATACAAATCTGCATTTATAAGCAAGAACAAATGATTCAAGAAAAACAAATTACACTTAATAAAGAAAAGAAAAAATTGTCTGAATTAGAACTTATAGGACGTTATTTTGAAAACGATATTAAAACTTTAACAGAGAGTGAAGAAGGTATTTTAAAGTTCGCAAGGAAATTGTATGGATTCTCCAAACCTGATGAAACTATATTTCAAATAACTGAATAACTTTTCAATACATAAGCGATGTTCATAAATCATGGAGCGATTTAATGATCATCGCTTTTTTATCAAAATTCTATTAAATAACGGTTTTGTTATAAATCAGCCATTTTAAAAATTCTTTTATTACAATCAATACAATACGCAAATTTACTTTCCTTATAATTTAGAAAATCATGAAATGCCCCGTTATCACGTTCACTTCCATCGAAATTGTGTTCCCAATTAGACGAACCAGATATTTGTACTTTTGTATAATATCCCTTACTAGAGCCACAATGAGGACATTCATCTATTGGCGCTTTGACTTCATTCACTTCATTCCCTCATTTCTGTACAAAATTCAAATTTTGTCTTAATATCCGCTCGCTAGTCGATTGAAATTTTCTTCATTCTTTTCTTTATACATTCGAACCACGTCATCCCATGTAAACCCAGCAAACTCAATGATTTTATAGAACAGATCCATAATTCCGATTAACGGTTTCTTTGCACCTGTAGAGTCTTTAAATTCAACTTTTCCCACAAGATAATTTACAATCTTGTCCATATGAAGGAACGCTTTATTAAATCCACGAATTTTACTTTCCGTAATAGTGATTTTTCGTAACGTATTTTCAATCTTGAAGTCCATTGCAATAGATAACCAAAAATGAAGGATATCAACCATTTCTTCTAAAAATGATTCTTTCGGCTGTTCAAATTTTGTGGACCACATCTTGAAAGCGTTAGTTACATTCCACGCTTCATTTACTTCATTCTTTAATGCGTATGCCTTGTTAAACATCATGTCATAACGTCTATAATTTTCTTTGTGCTTCGCTTTAATATCATCATCTAGTACCTTTTGCATTTTAAATAATTCAGTTAGATCGATTACTTTATTTTTCATTTTTTTCGCTCCTTATAAGTAACTTTTTAATTTCTCTTTCTGCTTCTTCAACACTTCCAATGAAAGCTTCGTCTTCCGCTTCTCGTTATCCAATCCAACCAAGTGATATTCCATTTTGCGAATCTCATCCTCTACTACCTCAAGTTCGCTTTGCACCTGCACCGCGGTTTCTTTTTTCATTACTTACCACCTTTAGATCCCGCTAATAATTTAGTAATTTCATAAACACCGTTTTCCATTTGTTTCATCACTTTGCACCCTCTTTCTTATCAATTTCAATCATTTCAGCCTGTACTTCTTGAAGAAACTCTATATAACGTCCTAGTTCTTTCTGATCCATTGTAGATATGTCATCGTCACTTACACATTCAGTAATATCAATCAAACAGTTTTCTCTACATGTTTTTAAATTAGAATTTGTTACTGCAATTGCTCCTAATCCATATTCAAAAGTTTTATTCATTACTCAAATCCCCTTCCTATTTAGCAAATCCCTAATCCTATCGGACGATTTGTTATTAATTCCTGATCAGCCTGGTCTATCACAAGGAGCGCAACCTCTGCCTGGTGCCTCCTCAACGCTTTTGCCATCTTTGGCAAGCTCATACCTTGTTTCCACATTTCACGAAAACGAATTACATCTCTTTCATCCCAAATGAAGTTAGCTTCCTCTAAAGCGATGTAAATCTTTAATCTTGATTCCTTCATCGCTTCATGATTACTTGCTACGCTCATAAGCGAACCTACTTTCTAAAAATGATTATTTTATCTTTTCAGTAAACTTAGTATCCACACGATCAACCTTACCGTTTATCCAAACCGCAACTTGCTCACCAAATCCGCTCATTGGTGGATTTACTGCCGTAACATTTCCATCCTTCACTATTAAAAGTTTGTTACTACTAACATCAATTTCTATTTTTTTCATATGTCCCTCTCCCTTTTACTACCGCATGTACTCGACAACATCAGGTTTGAATCCACTTCCTAAGTAAATCCGTACCGGAATTATTTCTTTTTTATCCCTTGCTGCCTTACACAATTCTTCAGCTGTATCCCAATTGAAAAACTTATCTACAGCTCTTTGAAATCTCCATATTGCCATTACATATTGTTCAAAGATGTCATAGCGATCATCTTGTTTAGTTGTGCGTGGTAACTCATCCGTGCACTTTGCATTCTTTGGAACTTGGACGCGTACATCAGCGTATGTATTACGTCCAGTTCCTTTCTTAACATTGGCTTTCATTACATCAAACTCACAAATTGCTGGCTCTACTTCGAAAATATTTAGTTGTTTAGCCATGTGCCATTTCACTCTTTTCAAGAATGTCCAGTAATTCAGTTACTCCTTCTTTACTTAGAAACATTCTTCCATCCAGTAATTCAATGTTTGATTCCGAAACTTTGCCAGTTACAAAGCATGACTTTTCGTGTTTTCTTAAAACAATGTCTCCCCCTTCAACATGAAAGCCTAATGCTGTACCTTCAGCAATTCCTAAAGTTCTACGTAACTCTACTGGAATTACCACACGCCCTAGCTCGTCCATTTTTCTTGAAACACCTGTGTTTTTCATTCCTTGCTCCCCCTTGTTAACTTACTTTTTGTTGTTGATTTCGTTGCAACTCTTGTTTCATTGATTCAAATTTGATTAACCATGCTTGCCAACGTTTATCGTTTTCTTCTTGCTGTTGCTTTGCTACCTCACAGTTACACCCTTCCGTTAGAGTTACACCTGGATAAGTTTCTTTACGAATAATTCCTGTATTACTGCATAATGCACACATGCTTATTCCTCCTTTTTAAAGTTACGCAAACTGTAATTTTCACCGTACATTTTCAATACTTGAGTATCTTCCATGATCCGACTAAACTCACGTTCTCCGTACATTCCAGCTAACTCCATAACTCTAAAGTTTGTTGTAAATAAGTTTGTTCTGCCTAGCCTACGCTCAAGAATATCCTTTGTTTTCGTTTTCTTCCAAGTAACTCCCTCAGCATCTTTTTCCGTGAACTCGGCTCCAAAGTCATCTAATACAAGTACATCCACATTTGCGAGAATAGACATTAGCTTGTCCTCTGTTAATTCGCTATTTTTGTTCCATGTAGATGTAATTTTTGTGAAGAGTGCATTCATTTCAATGAACATTGCACTGTAGCCTTTTCTCATAATTTCTTTTGTAGCTGCTACACATAAATGACTCTTTCCGACTCTATAGTCACCTGTAATTACAATACTTTCTGACTTGTTAGGATCAAAGTTTTTAGCAAAATCCATCATTACTTCTTTAGCCTTTGCTAATTCTTTTGTAGGCGGTTCATAGCTATCAAATGTTGCTTGCTTCAACTTAGGATTTATAAGACTGTTATCTGAAAACGAATCGTATAAATGAATAATTTCGTTCTTCTTCTTAATGGCCAATGTTTCTTTTGCAAGTTGCTGGTCCTCTTGCTCTACCGATCTACATTGTGGACAAAACTCTGCATTCGTTTTTGTATCTATAAGTAAGCGTTTATTACAAACGTCTTTAATTTTGTCTTTCCCGACCAAGAAAACATTTGTACATCTATTAGGAGACAACACATAACTTTGAGCAAATTTACTCAAAATCGTATTTTTCGATGAAGCTACTGTTTTTCCTAACGCTTGCATTGTTTTTCTCTCCTTTTTTACCTTTGTTTTTAAACTCTATTTCTGCTGCATTAACATCAGCTAAAGTACGAATGTTTTTATTAACCCACTGTTTTAAAATCCCCTCAGCATAATTCCATTTCTTCTGCTGTTTCAAAGCACGCTCCATTGCTGCTTGTACAAGTTCTTCGCTTGTATCGTTTACCCATTGTGAAATACTTTCGGCTATGAATGAATTTAAAATACCGAAATTATTTTCGTAGAAAGAGAAGATGCTACTACTACTTTGTATATTAGTATTTTGTTTATTAGTACTTAGTTCTTTAGTACTTAGTAGCTTGGGATTTTCCACCGGTGGTTTTTCCACTGGTGGCTTTACCTCTGGTGGAATCTCCACTGGTGGTTTTTCCGCCACTGGGTCATTTTGCGGAACTTCATATATGATTGTTTCCCACTTAATAATTTTGTTGTTATCATCTCTCACCGGAAATCTTTTAAGATACCCATATTCCTTTAGTTCTTTCATTCCAGCTCTTAAACTATCTAGCCCGTCCTTTGCATGCCTAGATAATTCTTCTCTATAAAAAACCCAATCATCAGGAAGTGTAAGAATATACGCTAAAATCCCTTTTGCTTTCCAACTTAATCTTTTATCTTTAAGACCTGTATTATTTATTGTCGTGTAGTTCTTATCTTTATTAACTCGAAAAGTAGCCATTCATTTACCTCCTTGTACAGACTGCCACATATGCTTGTCCACTTTTAATAATCCGTTGAATTTCATAATGCGGATAACCTACATTGAAATACTGCTCAATCATCTTCTTTAAGTCATCCTTGCTCTCTGTTAAGTCCCAGAACTTATTAGGTAATAGCACTTGATATTCAATTAAATCCATGTACTATTTCCCTACTTTCCGTGATATACTTATAACAATTGTTTTTTCTTAAAGGACCCATTGCCGTGGGTCTTTTTATTTTGTTTTACGTCACTCCAAGCCCATCTTTTTATCGGTTCGTAAGTAATGTAAAGTAACAACGAGCTACACGCGATAAATATTGCGAATATAACTAACGATGTTGTATCTTCCACTAGATCACCTCCTTTTGTGTTTCAAGCCAAGCTTCTAAATCCTTTTGTAGGAAAAGTATTTTGCGCCCATCTCTAATCACTGGAAACTGTGGATGTTTTGCCAATTCATACATTCGACAAACAGCGATATTGAGATAAGCAGCTGCTTCTTTCACCCTCATTACCTTGTTTGGTTGTGATTTTTGTTGGAACTGTGCTAAAGCAGCTTGAATTTCCTCTCGAACAACTTCACGGATTGATTCTTTAATAATTTGATCTAATCCCATTTTCCTTCTACTCCTTTTGAAATTCCTGAATTTTATTAAAGATATATAATCATACCAATCTCGGTGGCCATGCATTTATGCATGATATCGCTTCATTGAAGTCTTTCTGTAAGATGTTGCACAACTTATAATTGATTCATTTTTTCCCTCCTACACAAATTAACTACAGGTTAACTTATTTTTTTAAAAAAAGGACAACCTATAGTTAACTTTGTTCTAACAATTCATCAGTTGCCACATTATATAATGTTGATAGTTTGCCTAATTTTTCTAAACTCGGTTGCCTTTTTCCTTGTTCCATATAACAATAACCACTTTTAGAACAACTTAGATATTCAGCTACAAATTGTTGTGTATAACCGAGTGATATCCTTAATTCTTTCACGCGTTCTACATTAAGTTTTGTCATTAGCATCACCCTTGTTTCTTTCGATGTCTTCATAATACCAACTTGTTAACTACAAGTCAACAAGTTTGTGTAAAGAAATCTTTTCAAAAAAAACTAAGTTGTCTCAGAGTCAACTTTTCTGTTATATTTTATATATCAGGTAATACTAAGGTAATAAAAAGGGGATTTTTATGGAGAATATAATTGGGAAAAGAATCAAAGAGATAAGAATGTCGCTCGGGTATACGCAGCAACAATTTGCAGATAGCGTGGATATTAGTAAACCTATGGTATCTTATATCGAATCAGGTAAAAAGACTCCATCTAGGGAAACCGTTTCAAAAATTTCCAATTTAGCAAACATATCAACCGACTACATTATGGGTTTATCAGATAATAAAACTAGCGAAGAACCTTCAGCATCAGATGTTATGTTAGAACTAAAGTATTATATAGATCGAGTAGAAACATTCGATGATGAAACGAAAGAATTTGCTATTAAAAAGATAAAAGCATTAATTTCTGGATTAGACATAGAAGAAAATAAATAGTAAGGATGATTGATAGCTATAACTAACAATCATCCTTTTTTCTTTAGCATAACCATTTCACATTCATCTAAAAGATTGTCAATCTTCTTCAACATTAAAGTTGCTTCCTCATCTCCTTTGTTAGCCATGTCAATTAACAATTGAATACCTTGTTTACAATCCTCCATTTTAAATTCCCCATCCTTTTTTCTTTATAGTAATTTGTGAATTGTTCACATAGTTTCGATTTCTCAATTTTTAGATAAAAACCGAACGCCCCTTAAAAACACGAAATGCGACCATCCTTTTTAGGACAATCGCATTTCTATTGATTATATAGTAGAACCTTAGAGGCCGCCTCCGCCTGGTTCGTTTGAATACAAAATAATATTTTCATAGCTCGCTGCCTCTTGTTTCGGCTCTTCAACTTTTTTATCTACTAAGAAAACAAACACTCCAGCGATTGCTAAAAATGATAAAAGGATTGGTATTTTTTTCAATAAATCCACCTCTTTCTATAAAGATAATTATACCATTTTTTTAAAAATCACCCAAGTATAATTTAGGTAAATTTGCATAGAAAAGACTCTTCTTTTGCAAAAACATCATATAGGATTTTTCTATTAACGATTTATCGTTTCTAGCTAACCCCATATAACAAGTTTGGAATTCGTTTAATGCACCGTTTTCTTTTTCAATTTCTAATAAATACATTTCTGCTTGTTCCTTGTTCCCTTTTTGTAATTCTAAATAGACATGACCATCCTTATCTAATCCAGAATACACTTCTTTTATGTCCTGGTAATGATGAATTTTCAAAAAGATTATGGTACTCTTAATTCGTCTCGTTTTTCTTTCGATATCTTTATCCCCAGTAAACATTTCATCACTTAGAACTGATAAGCTTTTTTCTAAAAACATTTTCGCCTTTGAATAATCTTCAAATATATATGATTCTCCCATGTTGTAATAGGAGTTAGCTTTTTGCATAAAAAAACTGCTGTTTCCGTCACACATGTCCATTAATTCAATACATGTTAATCTAGCTTTCCTCACTTCGTTCTGCATCATATAAGTGACAATCAACACTTCTTTTATTCTGACTAAAAAACTATTATAAATAAATTTATTCTTTATTTCTTTTACGTTTTTTTTAGCGATACTAATACGCTTAAATAATTTTTTATATTCTTTCGTTTGATATAACGTTTGGCATAAAAGAATATCAATTAGTACTTTCATTTCCCATGATAAAACATGACTTTTGCACTCTTCTAATTCGTCATAAAAATCCTCAGGGCTATATTCTTCTACATCCTTACAGTGTTTATAGACAATTTCGTATATTTTCGCGAATTCCCGATTAATTTCAGTATTAGAACTTTTCTCAATATCAATTAGTACTTTCAAAGAATCGAATTCTCTTCGGAATGCAGCGTATTCTAAAGCTTCTCTTCTGTTCTCGGGTTTTGCATACATTAAGTAATCTGATATTATGTCATCTCTTAATGTAACATACGGTTTCTTGTAAATCTTCATAATTATTTTAATCAAATAATTAAAACTAATTTCAGTTTTCCCGCTCAAAATACTAGATACTGTACTTTTAGCAATCCCTAAATAAGAAGCTAATTCATTGTTTGTAATTTTTAATGCAAATAAATCGTCATTTATTTTTCTTAATAAATCTGTCATTACCTGGTCTTTTTCCCTACTTACTAGAATATTATCCACTATTTTGTCCCCCTTGTTGGACAAAAAGACACGTTACCCTAGATTTCTTACCTTTACAGGAAAACGTGTCATTATATCTAGGTTATATGTTATAATTATGGATGAGACTTATGACAGATGTTTTCCCTACTCGCATTAGGGAGGACGGTGTAAGAGTGCAGCCAACACTACTTACACAGTCATGGGTCTTTTTTACGTCCATTTATTTTATTATTTTCATAATAACACAAATTTCCCAAAATTCGGTCATGCAGTAATCTGATAATTATTGAGAAAGTTCAAAAAACGCTATATATCAACGTTCTTCGCATTCAATGGAATAAAATATGCAATTTTGCATTTCGTATTTTAAAGTACCATATACATATGATACTCTCTTTTTTCTGCAATAAAAAAGAGCCATTAGGCTCCTATGTATTACACTCCGTTCCTGGATTTAAACTTATTTTCCATCCCCCTGGGTCCTTTATATAATTTGTCATTTAGGTATTCTCCCCCTTGTTATATACCCGTGCCTGGGTCTAAACTTATATCCCATCCACCGCCGCCTGGATCAGAAATCATTTTCCACCCTGTACCAGGTTCTTGATTATGTTTCCAACCACCACCGGGATCAGTTACTTTATGCCCACCTGGATCCTTTGTGAATTGTCTCATGGTCTTACTTCCCCCTTCATCTAATTCTATTAATATTCTACTATTATTTAACATCGACTGACAATCATATCCTATAACTGAATTTGCTCATATATGGTAAAATATATCCATCGCTGATATGTCCAACTATGTAATTTTCATAGCAGAAAAATTACAACTAGACTTACACAACATGATTCAAAACAAAATGAAGGAGTGTTTCAAGTGAAAGGACATATTCGAAAAAGAGGAAATAAATATTGCATCGTAATTGATATCGGAGCTGATCCGGAGACAGGAAAAAGAAGACAAAAGTGGTTCTCTGGATATAAGACAAAAAAAGAAGCTGAAAAAGATGTAGCGAAAAAGATTACGGAGTTGAATGAAGGGACTTTTATCGAACCGTCTAAAATTACTCTAAAGGATTATTTATTAGAGTGGTTAAAAGTAAAAGAAATGGAAGTCGACAAAAGTACGTATGGTGGTTACGAATGTATTGTTTTAAAGCATCTTATTCCTGCGCTTGGAAAAAACAATCTTAATAAACTGAATGTGATACAGATTCAACAATTTTATAGAAATTTAACTGAAAAATTATCTAACAGTAGAATCATATTGATTCATAGGATTTTAAACACTGCATTAAATCAAGCTGTTGCACAAAATTTAATCATCACAAATCCTGCTAGATTTGCAGCGAAACCAAAAAAAGAAAGCACCTCTATCCAAACTTGGACAGAGGAAGAAGTAAAAACTTTTTTGTTACATTCACAAAACTCACGATATCATACTGGCTATATTCTGGCAATAACAACAGGAATGAGGCTAGGTGAAGTTTTAGGGCTACGTTGGCAAGATGTTGATGTTGATTTCGATAACCACACAGTTACAATTAATCAAACATTAGGTCATGATAATAAAATTAAACAAAGCGCTAAATCAAATTCTTCTAAACGCACTTTACCTATACCGATAGAAACTATAAATGCCTTAAAGGAACACCACCTATTTATAAAAAAAGAAAAATTGAGATTTGGAAATGCATACAGCGATTCTAATCTGATTGTTTGTACAATGAGTGGGAATTTTGTATACAGAGACTATTTCCGAAAATGTTTCTATAAAATAATCCAAAAAGCTAACATGCCAAAAATAAAATTCCATGATTTAAGGCATACACACGCAACTCTATTATTAAAGCAGGGTGTAAACCCAAAAATCGTTAGCGAAAGATTAGGACATTCAAATATATCTATGACATTAAGTATATATTCTCATGTTCTTCCGAATATGCAAGAGGATGCTGTTAAAAACTTCGCAAAAAACATTTTCGGATGACAATGTTTGCAAAATGTTTGCAATCCATATATACATAGTCTTCAAAACCTTTATATATCAAGGATTTAAAGGCTATGTATTACAATACCACGTAAATTATTTCTACCATCTGTCACTGAGGCCGCCAGTTCCCTCCAACACTAAGATAATAATTTGATTAAGAGCTCTTTCTAAAAGAGCTCTCTTTTTTAACATAAACATACCATATACAAAATCCAACCTTAACCACTTAATTACTTATAATAACCTAACTTATAAAACGCATAATAATTATATTTATTTACTAGTATACAAGCCGTATCTCTTAGTAGAAGCACAGCATAATATACGATACAGGACAAAACTTTCAAAAAACTTGTCTAAGTTAATTCTCAAAAAGGGGTGAATATAAATGCCTATCGTTAAACCTTTTATAGCAGGAAGACGATTTGTAAGTACAGCCGCAACAGGAACTGCTGCTGGAGCAGATTTAACTTTTGCTAACACAGACTTCACTGATGACACTGGTGCTGTAACAACATTCCCTGCTTCTTATGCCTTTTTAACACTTTATATTAATGGTGTTATTCAAACAGGTGATACTATTACTGGTGTGACTACTACAGCTGCTACTATTGTAGGAGGAGCAGTCCTAGATGGCGGCACTCCTATCGCAATTGAATTTACTATAACGTAAATTTAGTTGTCTTTTTAGAGGTTTCATTAAAAGAAACCTCTAATTTTAAAAATTCACATCAATTTTAGTAGCAACTACATAATACAGTGCAAATACTAGATAGAATGATAGAAATTTATACTCACTCTCAAAAAGAGCACTTATCTGTATTGATCTTTTTGAGAGTGCAATAATTTTGCGCCTATTTGCTCTTGGAGAACCTACTAAGCAGTTAGCTAACTGCTTTTCCATATAGTATTTATTATTATTCATTGCTTTATTCGTAATAGTGAAGCTTGTGCACTATCTACTATAAATTTTCATATATTGTATTATGCTTGTCCAAAATGTGAAGTTAATACTCACGAAATCTAAATACAAGAAAGGAGTGAAAATATGCGCTCATCCATTCGTAAATTCGCTAATTTTAATTGTGAAGTACACGCACCTAGTACACTACCTGCCCTAGGTTTTGCATTCAATGCTACTTCACCTCAATTTGCAACATTATTTACACCACTACTATTACCTAGTACAGGCCCAAATCCTAATATTACTGTCCCTGTAATCAATGATACAATTAGTACTGGAACTGGTATTAAAATTCAGGTAGCTGGTATTTATCAAATTAGCTATACATTAACGATTAGCCTTGATAACTTTCCATTAGCACCGGAAGCAGCACGCTTTTTCTTGACATTAAATTCATCGACTAATGTTATTGCAGGATCCGGAACCGCAGTCCGTTCTAATATTATAGGAACTGGTGAAGTCGATGTATCAAGTGGTGTCATTCTAATTAACTTAAACCCTGGTGATTTAATTCAAATTGTCCCCGTTGAAGTAATAGGTACAGTAGATATTCGTTCTGCAGCGTTAACAGTCGCACAAATTCGTTAATAAAGTGAAACTTTAATCAGCCCTCACCAATCGGACTTTACGGGCAGTCCAGCCCCCACCTAACTTCTTTGCTTCTGCTGAATTTTGAGGTGGGGGTCTTACTACCCGGCAAATAGCAGGATAAAAACAAAAGACTTGGCTAATTAACATTTATTGTTCCTTATACACAATATCTTTTTATAGATTTGACACACATTTATATTAAACAAGCATATTTTATTGTATGACTATATAGTCATACAAATCTAAAGCGTTCATAAAAGCACACTTATATGTGTGCTTTATTTTTCATTAAAACCTACAACATTCTCACACAATATCCATATATTATCTTGATTCCTCTCTAAATATATGGTTTGTCTCAGAGCGCTTTTAACAGTGCTCTTTTTATTTAAATTCCAATTTTTAAGGTTCGATTTTATGATTTACGTTATACACATGCTACGCTACTTTTGAAACAAGGTATACATCCAAAGACTGTAAGTAAACACTTCAGTTATAAAGATATGTTCATAACATTAAATCGTTATTCACATGTTTTTCCTAGAATACAAGGGGATGCTGTTAAAATATGTAGTGAAAGACCATTTGAATAGTAACATTTACAAATATAAAAATACGGTTTCTCCTCTCAAGAGAAACCGCAACATATCAATGCTTTTACTATATTTTAAACTGGCTCGTATACAAATCAAAATAAAACCCTTTATCTTCCATGAGAGATTCATGATTCCCTCTTTCTAAAATTCCCCCATCCTTTATAACAAGGATTTGATCTGCTTTTTCAATTGTTTTAAGTCGGTGAGCGATCACAAAACTTGTGCGACCTCTCATTAAATTATTTAGTCCTGCTTGTATTTGTAATTCTGTTCTTGTGTCAATATTAGATGTCGCTTCATCGAGAATTAATATATCTGCATCTGCTAAAATTGCTCGTGCAATCGCAAGAAGTTGTTTTTGTCCTTGACTTAAATTCGATCCTTCTGAAGCAATTTCTGTTTCATATTGATTTGGCAAATGCTTAATAAAAGAATGTGCAGATGCTGCCTTAGCTGCAGTGATAACTTCTTCATCAGTAGCATCTAAGCGTCCATAACGGATATTATCCATAATCGAACCAGCAAATAAATACGTATCCTGTAAAACTACTCCAATTTTACTTCGTAAAGAATTAATATCATAATCTTTTATATCTTTTCCATCAATATGAATTTGTCCTTGCTGTATATCGTAAAAGCGAGTTAACAAATTAATGATTGTTGTTTTCCCTGATCCAGTCGGACCAACTAAAGCAATTGTCTCTCCTGGCTGCGCTTTAAGACTCACTTCTTTTAAAATTGTTTTATTTTCTGCGTAGCCAAATGAAACATTCTCAAGTGCAACATGCCCTTGTAAATTTTGTACAACAAATGCGTCTTTTTTATTTTGAATTTCTGGTACCTCATCCATAATCTCAAAAACACGTTCTCCACCAGCAACTGCCGCTTGAATTGTATTCATTAAAGTCGCAAATTGACTTAGCGGTCTTGAGAATTGACGAGAATAATTAATAAAAGCCGCAATAACTCCTACTGTTGTCATTCCGTTTAAGACCATAACTGATCCAGTCCCAATGACAAGCCCCATACCTAAGTTATTAATAAAGTTCATACTTGGAAAAATAAAAGCTGAAAATGTATCAGCCTTCGTAGCTGAAACTCTTAGCTGTTCATTAATTTTATTGAAATTTTGTATAGTTTCTTTTTCTTTTCCATACAAGGTTGTAACATCCGCACCTGTAATTGCTTCCTCAATAAATCCATTTAATTCACCTAAATCTTTTTGACGCTTCGCAAAGTTTTTACCACTATATGCAACTAGTTTTTTTGTAACGTAAAACATAATAGGTACTGTAATTAAAGTTACAATTGCTAAAATCCAATTTAAAGCGAACATCGCAATCGTTACACCTATAAAAGTTAACGCTGATGAAATAATTTGTACAACACTTTGTGTCAAAGCTTGATTCAAATTATCTATATCATTTGTCACACGGCTCATTAAATCACCTTGGGAACGCACATCAAAGAACCGTAAAGAAAGCGTTTGGATTTTCTCAAAAATATCTTGTCGTATTTTTTGAATTGTTTTTAATGCAACGTTAATCATGACAAATGTTTGTAACCATGTTAAAAGTACAGTTACACCGTAAATTGCGATAAGTAACATACACATTCTTGCTGTACCACTTAAATCTTTCGGTACAATATATTGATCTATAATGACCCCCATAAAATAGGGACCTAATAATCCAAGTAAAGTAGTAACAACGACTAGAAATATAACAAACATAAGAGCAGCTTTTTGGTAGCCCATATAGTTCCATATCCGCATTACAGTTCCTTGAGCATTTTTAGCTTTCCCCATCTTTGGCGTGTTTCGTCCACCTTTATTAGCAAATTGCCCTTGAAAATTACGCATGTTCTTCCCCACCTTCTTTATGCAAATTGCCACCTTGGGAAAGATAAATTTCCTGATAAACCTCACTTCGTTCTAACAATTGTTCATGTGTACCATTGCCAACTAATTCACCATTATCTAATACAAGTATTTTATCCGCATCCATTATGGAAGAAATTTTGGACGCGATTAATAAAGTCGTTGTGCCTTTATATTTTGTTTTTAAAGCTGTTTGAATAGTAGCCTCTGATTTTGCATCAACTGCTGATGTAGAATCATCTAATATGAGAATCGGTGGTTTTCTCACAAGTGCCCTTGCAATTGATACACGTTGTTTTTGTCCACCTGATAGATTTGTCGCGCCTTGTGTTAATTTATATTGATAAGATTCTTCCAGCTTATTGATAAACTCAGTCGCACAAGCTGATGCAGCTGCTACTTCCAGCTCGTCATGTGTTGCATCTTCTTTACCATAACGTAAATTTTCTTCTATACTGCCTGAGAACAACAACGCCTTCTGAGGTACAAACCCTATTGAAGCACGGAGTTTTTGCAAATCATATTTTTTAACATCTATTCCATCTATACATATTTCACCATGATCCACATCATATAGACGTGGTAACAGTTTCGCTAAGGTAGATTTACCACTTCCAGTTGATCCAATAATCCCTACTTTTTCACCTTTTTGTATGCTAAACGAAATATCTTTTAAAACGTATTCATTATTTTTCGTATAGCTATAACTAACATTTTTAAATTCGATATTCCCTTCAATTTTCTCAGGTTTGATCGCATTCGCTTCGCTTATAATATCAACCTCGGTATTTAACACTTGCTGTACACGATCCGCAGATGGAAAAGCTCGCGCAATTTGAATAAATACCATGCTAATCGACATAAGTGACATTAAAATGATATTCAAGTAATTAATAAATGCCAAAATCGCTCCTACTTGAAGCGTTCCATTGAATACTTTTTCTCCACCAATCCATAATGTTGCGACAATCCCGCCACTTACAACTAGCATAATGATTGGCATCATTAAAGAAATAAGCTGCACAGCTCGAATATTTATCTTCGTTAAATTTGTATTTACACTTCCAAATTGAGCGATTTCATATTTTTGTCTTACATACGCTTTTATAACACGTACACCAGATAAATTTTCTTGTAACTTTGTATTCACTTTGTCCAATGCCTCTTGCACCTTTTTAAATGTACCACTTGCTTTACTTGCAATTAAAATAATCGCAAGTAATAAAATCGGAACAACTACAAGTAATATTGGAAATAACTCTCTTGCTGTTACAAAAACAATAATTATACTTCCGATAAATAACAGCGGACCACGAACGAGAACACGTAATGTCATCGTCATTGCTGATTGAATGGAAGTGATATCATTCGTCACGATCGTTAATAATTTACCTGTTCCAAATGAATCACGATTATTACTAGAAAATGTTTCTATTTTCGCAAACACATCTTTTCGTATGTCAGTAGCGAAATTAACAGCTGCTTTTGTAGAATACATCATACACCCAAGCCCTCCAACTAAACCGAGTGCTGCTGCTCCTATCATAAGAAGCCCCATTTTTATTACATAATTTAAATCCCGATTTGCAATCCCAACATCAATGATATGTTGCATAATAGTCGGTTGAATTAAGTCCATCGCAACCTCAAGTACCATAAATAGCGGTCCAATAATAGCGAAGAACATGTATGGTTTTAAATACTGTAATAACTTACGAAATGATTTCATACATAGTCTCCTTTTCCCATGAAATTACCACTGAATAATTCATATCCCTCCTTATTTAAGCGATATTTTTTGTAATTTCTTCATTACTTCTATTATATTATGTAAATTAATATTTAACATTATTAAATGATAAGTATTAATGACTTTCTGGTCAATACATATGCTTTATATTATGTAAATACAAAAACCGCATTCTTAATGAAAAGAATACGGTTTTTCATCTATATTTCTTCAATTGTAAAATGTAAAAACTCAGTCTCAAATCCCTTATTTTTAGAAGGACTACACGTGTAAAAACCTATTTTAATAGGCTCATTTCCTATATCCTCCATTAAATGAGCGATTCTTATTTGTTCCCATTGATGGCTCTTTTTCACATATATTGTATAATCACCGCGTTTTCGAATAATTCGAAAACGAAGTTGTTGCTTAGCTGCTTCAGTTGGATAATCTTGCGTTGACCAATCAGAATATCCATTATTCGTTACGACAGCACCTAAGTGAGATGGCCCTTCGGGGATATATTCTAAAGATGTTTTTAGCCAACAGTTCTCCGAAATCATAACAAAAAGACCTGCTTGATCGAATTTTGAATTTGGATTCATACGTAACTGAACTTCAGCTTGAAAGTCTGTCATCATCTCATTATAAAACACATGACCATTCATTACTTCAAAACCATAATGTGTTTTTAGCCAAAAATCAGTTTCTGCTTTCGAACGGACAATAAACGCATGATTATCATTAATTTTATAGTAATCAGGTACATTCATTATAGTGAGTTGCTCAATACGTTCTGGTATATACGATATATTCATAGCTCCTCCATAATAAAGCATTTATATAGACATTTAAAACTCCGCTAATACTGGGAATTTATAACCTTTAAAATCTAACTCTTTATCACTTCGCACCATTAAATACTTGCTAGACTGTAATTCTGTAAACTGTACATCCTCAACCCCTAATTGATCCGGAGAAAAATAAAATTCGATTTCAGTAAACCTTTCATTGATTTCTCCACATAATTCATCTAAAACCGGAATTACTGGCGCAAATACTCCAAATAATTTCAACTTTTCATTGTCTACCTCATAAACGATTAAAGCATCTAGTTTCTCTGAATAATACAATTTCTCATTCCATTCCGAATCATACATATTCAAATAAAATGAAGGATGGAAGTTTAAAGTTGAAAAACTATTTGAAAGTCTTTGGCTACTATCAATAGTTTCATGTATTAACTGTCTATTCTCTATATTATAGTAATCTAACTTTTTAAGTAGTGAATCGTTATTATTAATATTTTTATCATATGGTATAGTCATCAAATATTCCTGCACAACTTTAAATCCAAATGCTGTATATAGTTCAGGTTTTTCCGTAAACAATAATGCACATTCACATTTCTTATCGATTTCTTCTATCATTTTACCCATTAATTGTGTCATTAGCCCTTGTCTACGGAAATTAGGGTGTGTCATTACTGATTGAATACCCGCCGCATTTATTTTTTCACCATTAATTAATAATGGGAGTGAAAATGCCGCAACATTTGCAATCACTTTATCTTCTTGTAAAAACGATAAAGCTTTATATGTATCATCCCAATATCCTTTATCCGAAAAATCATTCAATGTTTGAGTTGTAATTCCAAACACTTCTTCAAATAAAGGAAATAACTGCTCTCTTTTCGGTTCTTCTATTAGAAGACTTGCCAATTTTTCAACATTCCCCATGTTGTACCTCCAAATGTTAAATTCCATTAAATTAGATATACTTATATGACCTACTCTTAAAAATAGAGGTCTTACCAATCAATATACTATCACAAAACATAAAAAAAAAGTCTAATTAATTTTATGTTTTGACTATTTGAAAACAAGTCGAATAAAACGATATTAAGATTTCTGGATATTAATTAGTTTATTATACAAAAATAGCGCTTTCTAATTAGCTTTTACTAATAGAAATACACTATTTATAATAAAATATTTTTAGTCTTTTATTCCTTCAAGTCTTTCCTTCGTATTAATTTCTTCTCCACTTATACGCTTTTCAAAAGACTTTCTCCAACTACATGAAAGTGCATTTACTTCTAATATCCTTTTTACCCCTTCAATATTTTGTTTTTCCTTATGCATGATACGATTAGCAAACGCTACTGAAACACCTTTTGGATCAGACTGTAGTTTTTTTAAGGTATCGACTGATGATACCCATCCTTCTTTTAATACACGAAAATAAAATCCTGTATATCCTGTTTCTTGAAAATATAGTGGTAACTTTGGAATATTATATTTTTTTGCTAATTTAAAACAAGGTTGCCTTGGTTGTGTTACCTGTACGATTGCCTGTCCTAGCTCAAACGTATCACCAATACAAACATCCTCTTCGCGCATACCACTAACTGTTATATTTTCTCCGAAAGCCCCATATACAAAATCTTGATTCAATTCTTTTTCCCAATATGGATAGTGATCACCAGTATAAACACAAACTGCTTTATCTACTCCTCCATGATGAACTAAGTCAGCTTGTCCATCCCCATTAAATTTTACAAAGGATAAATATACCGGTTCCTTTACTTGTTTCTTATTTATGCCTGTATGAATTACTTTTCCGCCGTATGTAACCTCTTTTGGTAATCCTATATTTAAAGATAATAATTGATATTCATTAGCCATTCTATTTCCTCCTTTAAAGGTGTTACATGTATTTTCTCTCGATTAATTTTTACAAACCTCTCTGTTATATAAAGATGATTATAAAACCTCTAAAATCATTGTTCAATTCAATTATTTATATAATAATGATAGGTATAACCTATTATTATACTTGAGGTGATTCCAATCGAATTACGACAACTTGAATACTTTTTAGCTGTTTCAAAAGAATTACATTTCACAAAAGCAACTGAGAAATTAAATATTTCACAGCCTTCACTAAGTCAACAAATACGTGCATTAGAGCATGAAGTAGGAATGCCACTTTTCGATCGAATTGGTAAAAAAATATCTTTAACTGAAGCAGGGAAGGTTTTATTATCACATAGTAAAACCATTTTTCATGAAGTCGAACAAGCTCGTTCAGCTATTCAAGACCTAAACGGATTACAGCAAGGTTCCTTAACAATAGGGGCTTTGTTAACCGTCGTAAATTATTTACTACCACCAGCTATTTTAAATTTTAATAATTTATATCCCAATATAGAGCTTTCTGTATTAGGGCTTCGTACAGGAGATATTCGTGAAAAATTATTACAAAACGAACTAGATATTGGAATTACATTTCTCCCAGTGCAAGATAAAGAGATTATCTCCATCCCTCTATACAAAAGCGATCTTACATTAGTCGTGCCCACTGGTCATCGATTAGCTGAACGTAATCATGTATCTATTGCTGAATTACAGAACTATCCTTTAATTCTTTTACCTAAAAATTTCTTTTTAACCGAACTAATTACATCTCATTGTCAAAAATTCAACTTTAAACCAAGACCAATTTTAGAAATTAGCACGATGGAATCTTTAATCCAAATGGTTTCCAAAGGAATGGGAATTACAGTGTTACCCAAACCATATATAGACTTTTTACAAAATAATAACATTCAAGCTATTAAAATAGAAAAGCCTACTCCAACAATTGAAATAGGGCTAATTTATAGAAAAGATAAATATATGTGTGCTGCAACTCGAGAATTTATTGAGCAACTAAAAAGCACAGTACGTTCTTTCCAAAACTAAACAAAAGAGATTATCCTATAAAACCGTTTCACAACGATCCAGTAGAATAATCTCTTTTCAAAACAAAGTAAACATTATATTAAACTCTTATAGATTTTAATGTACCTTTTTAGATATTGGAATATATTTTGTAAAATATGCACCAACTAGCAATAATACAATTGAAAATAACCAAGTAAAAGCACCGCCAAAATGAAACCAATATGCAAACATATTTAAGATTGCAAGTGAAAAGAAGCAAATAGAAGTTAACGCACTTTTCAATCCTTTTATCCCAGATTTTTTTCTCTTTTGATAAGCAATATACATCGCAATAATAAGAAAAAAGATAAGAACAAATGGTAACATAACTTTTAGCATTTGTAATCCCTCCAGTATAAACGCACTCTTTACATCACCATCTTATCCCATTTATCTTTTAGGTATCAATTCATTCTTATCTTCCTTCCAAAAGTCAGTATAAGTTTTATTTTTAAAGTTCACGTTCACCTCAGAAAACGGCATACTTCCTCCAACTTTCAATGAATACCAGTCGTTTAACAGTGGTGATCCGAAACAAATCTTCATTGTACAATCATGTAAATCGAATAATACAGAATGTAAAGTTCCAAACCATTCTTCATAGTTATGTACAGTTAGTCCAGCAGGATATTCTTCTTCTACTAACTCTTTTAAAGACTCTATGCTCACTTGTTCATATCTATTTAAATGCTCATGTAAAAGGTAATATCTCTTTGTTGATTGTTCTAATTTCCTATTATTTAATTTCTGAATTGATGAACTAACTGCATGGTTTGTTGATACAATAAAAGCTTGTTTTTCATCATCAATCATTATTGTGGATTTATGACCGTCAAATATTTCAATATATGCTGCATTTAAAGGATCAGCTATTATTAAATTAATATTACTAGCAATTGGGATTTCTTCTATTAGTAACTTAGCTTCCTGCACATTTTTACATTTCTCCAACAACAATCGAATTACCGCAAAACATTGTAAACCACTCACCATTGGCTTTCTTAAACCTGCAATATTTCCTACTGGTTGACCACATGCTGAAAATGTAACAGCTAATCCATGCTCGTTTATCCCTTCCGTTCGGCCAAAATATTGAGTAGAAAAGCCACTATGTGCATACGCACCTTCAACATGAG
The DNA here is from genome assembly GCF_051915225.1 of Bacillus cereus group sp. MYBK95-2. Lineage (NCBI taxonomy): Bacteria > Bacillati > Bacillota > Bacilli > Caryophanales > Bacillaceae > Bacillus > Bacillus cereus group sp. MYBK95-2. Next base: position 89,987 of record NZ_JBQAEH010000005.1, read on the forward strand.
TTGAACAAAAACGCATATCATCTATTACTGGTGACAAATCATAATTCCTTAATACATATGTGTGCTCTAAATCGGTCTTTTTAGGTAATACTGCACAATGACTACAACCTGCTTTCAATAGTGTTTGATAGTAATACATCATATTTTTTGAAGGAATTTTTAACACTTCACAAAACCCCTCAATTTCTTCATTTATGCCTGGACAATGTTTGTTTAGTATATTTCTCGATTCTGTCCAATGGTTATTAGATATTACATTTTCTTCGTGTATAAATTGCGGGATGAGATACGGATTTTGTTTCACGAATTCCCCTTGTTGCTTTCCAATCTCATAATAACTTCCTTTTAATGATGAAAAATACCCCTTTACTTGATACATCAAACTCCCCCTCACATTGGATATATCCATATCGTACCAAATGGATTTCATTCATCCTTGATGTTTTTTACTATCTTTCTTTAACACCATCCCATTTTAATATCTCCACTAATAATTATTTACTAGACAATTAAAGTTTTGTTAATATTGCTGTAATAGCTTTATTTCAAAATAAAGTAGTTTGGATATCAAATGAGCAAAATACTTTGTTAAACCCACTTATAAGCAATCATCTAATTCATGAAATCAAAAAACTTATTTATCAAAATAAAAGGAGAATTTATGTATGAGTAGTTGCAAACCAATTGATAAATTAACTATTGAGGACCTAAAACAAAACCCCATTTGGGAATGGGCAATAGATGAAGAGGAAAACGAAGAACATGACGAAATATGGGTAAAACCAGCGGCAACTACTAATTTTACAGAAGAATTAAACGGTTCAATCGTACTAGGCGAATTATTCTTACATAATGGTGAAAAATTCCCTATGATGTGTGAAATTGATATTGAAGGTGACGAGGCCGTAATTCGTTCTGTTGTTTATTATAAGGAAGCAAAAAATGAGTATATTGCTATAGAAGATATTGTGAAAACGGTCGAAATGCCGTTATCGATTATTATTAATCTTACAATTCATGCAGAATCCAAAACCTTACGCTTCACTGCACATAAAGTAGACATTTATAAAAATTCAATAACGACTAATTTTAATTAAAGTCGGCCGAAATAAAGAAAACAATTATGAAATACAAACTGGGGAGTCATTAACGATTCCCCAGTTTTTCAAACTATATTAAAGTATCCCCTTTTCCACTAAAGTCTCTGCAATTTGAACTGAATTCCAAGCCGCACCTTTTAATAGGTTATCGGAAACAATCCAGAGGTGGAATCCGTTTGGCGTATCAGGATCTTTACGTATTCTTCCGACAAATGTATCTATTTTCCCTTCTGCATATAATGGCATTGGATACAGCTGTTCACTAGGGTTATCCTGCAAAATAACACCTGGTGCATCCATTAGTATTCCCTTGATTTCCACAACGCTTGCTTCTTTTTCCAGTTCTATATAAACCGATTCTGAATGCCCCGATACAACTGGAACACGTACACAAGTAGCTGCCATTTTCAAGTTTTCATCTTCTAATATTTTCTTCGTTTCTTGAATCATTTTGACTTCTTCAAAAGTAAAATCATTGTCTGTAAATATATCTACTTGAGGCAGTACATTAAATGCTATTGGATAATGTTTTTTATCTTTTTTCACCGGTAATATATCACTCTTCACTTCTTCACCTGCAAGTATAGACTTAGCCTGCTCTCGTAATTCATGAATCGCATGAATGCCAGAACCCGATACAGCTTGATATGTTGAAACGATAATTCTTTCTAAACCAAATGATTTTCGAATCGGCTGAAGTGCTGTTACCATCTGTAGTGCTGAACAATTTGGAACTGCAATGATACCTTTATGCTGTTTTAAAGTGTGCGCATTCACTTCCGGAACAACGAGCGGTACACCTTGTGCCATTCGGTACTCACTTGTGTTATCAATTACAATCGCACCACTAGAAACTGCATGAGTTACAAATTGTCTAGATACTTCTCCCCCAGCGCTAAAAAAGGCAATATCTACACCTTCAAAGCTAGTTGTTTTTGCCTCTTGTATAATTATCTCTCGTCCTTTGAATCTTACTTTCTTACCAGCGGATCGTTTTGACGAAAGCAATGTAACTTCAACTATATTAAACTTCATTTCATTCTCTAACAGTTCAATAATTTTTTGCCCTACCGCACCTGTAGCCCCAACAACAGCTACATGATAGCCCTTTTTGATCATCTTTTCTCCTCCAATATCACCTGAATGAATATTTCTACAATTTCATTTTATACAGAATTTAATCATTTGGAAAATTAAAATACATGATATAATCATTCACAAATCATGATAATAAAAGAGGGATCGCTTATGGAAATGAGACATGTTAAAACATTTTGCGCCATTGTGAAGTATGGTAATTTTTCTAAAGCTGCGCACGCGCTAGGTTATGCGCAATCTACTGTTACAGCACATATGAAAGCTTTAGAGAACGATTTACATATTCCTCTTTTCGATCGGTTAGGGAAAAAAGTGCTACTTACAAAAGCCGGTCATCAATTTCATCCTTATGCATTAGAATTACTTTCAATATATGAAAAAGCGCAAGAAATCCCCCAAAATACAGATTATTTAGAAGGTACATTAAGTATTACATCTAATGAATCATTAGCGGTATACCGATTACCACAATTATTACGTACTTATAAACAGAAAAATCCGAAAGTAAATATCATGCTTGAAACGAACACAAATGAACAAGCATTACAAAAATTACGTGAAGGAGAAACAGACGTTGTCTTTATAATTGGAGAAAGTATAGAACATAATGATTTTATTACGCGTACTTTTAGTAATGAAACATTTGGATGGATTTTACCAGCTTATTCCTCTGCGCATACAAATCCATTCCAGTTATTACAGGACACCCAGTTCATTTTTACAGAACAAAGCTGCGGCTATAGGCCAATGGTAGATCGTTTTTTACGTCAAAGCGGGAATATTCCAGCTAAAACATTTGAAACTTCCAATGTTGAAGTCATTAAACAATCCGTTATGTGTGAGTTAGGCATTTCAATTCTTCCTTATATCGTTGTACAAGAAAGTTGTCAAAAAGAACAACTATGTTTTCAGCCTATCGAAACTCCAACAGTTATTCAAAGTCATGTAATCTATCATAAATCTAGATGGATTTCCCCGGTGTTACAGTCGTTTCTTTCCTTACTTGAACGAGACTAAAATATTAAGACGTACATATAAAAAGAGTAATTGCCTAATAAGCAATTACTCTCTTTCATTAATTAGTATACTATTTATTAGTCTGTCCCCCACCTGCAATTAATTTACTACCTGAATATGTACCTTTGTCCATAAACAATTGATTAATTAATTCTTTTTGCTCAGCTTCCGACATTACTCCTTTTCCTTCTCCTAAATTCCCACTTTGTAATTTCCAAATCTTATTGTGATCCCCATCAACCTTTTCATATTTCCCTTGTTTCCATCGTTCTAAAATTTCTACATATGTACTTCCCTGCACAAGATCATTACTCTTTACAATATCAATTAAGCTTTCAATCCGCTCTTGTGTAATAAAAATATAGCCCCACTTTTGATCAGCTTTCGCTTTTTGATGTGCCATTTCATGTAATGCTGTCTGTATGTTCTCATCTGTCCATTTAAAATTTTTATTAAAACCACTATTTGGCAATGAATAATTGCCATTTTCTAAAAGCTTTGCATCTTCTGCTTTTACGTTACTATCAGCTAATACTTCTACTGCTGGAGCAGCTGGTGATGCCTTTTTCGCAGCTGGTTTACTATTATTTAAATAATGCAGCATACCATATGTTAAACCTACTCCGATTACCGCCATACCAGCTATAACACCTATTATTTTCAAAAATGTTTTCATCTCGCTTGTTTCCTCCCAAATATCTCTGTTCTGACTACCTAATTATTTCTTATATAAAAACTGTTACTTCATTCAAAATATCGCATCGCATCCCCTATCATATTATTTATATATACTTCCTCATATTGTATTTCTTTTTCTTTAAAATTGAAAGATTATTCTGTTAAATAATGAAAATATTCTACAAATTTTTCCTTTATATTTATAAAGAAACAAAAAAACAACGAGCGCGTTCTACAACACTCGTTGTTTTTACTTTATGCACGATTTTCTTTTAACCACTTCGTAATAGCATCTAACCTCGAAACATCAAAACGTCTTTCTTCACACACATTCAAATTTTTTGAGTTTCTCACTATTTCTAATTCATTATTTCTTACACTTTTCGCCTCAATTAATTTACAATACCCATCTGTAACAGTATTTAAATTTTCATAATAACGCTGAAACGATTTTGATATATGTAAATGTTTTTCAAAGTTTCTTCTTCTTTTCGTCTCATCAGATACTTTCCGCTTTCTAAGTTCTTCATCGTTCGTATATAAATAAAAATATTGATCCGGAAAACCAATTTCCCTATTTATCATCTTTTCTTTATAAAAATTTTCTATTAAAGATAATGGCTGATTAAATATATCAAAATGAAAGCACCAATTATAACTAAGTGGTTGATATATATCCCCATCGAATATTACTAATTCATATTGCTCTGACTTCTGAACAGCTATATTCCAGCGCTCAACTTGTTTTTCAAAATACCATGTTCTATGTTCATTTTTTGGCCTTTCAAATAAAGAATTCACTTCAGGTATTATATAAGCACCATAATTCTTTTCTAATTCACGGCACGTGGTACTTTTACCAACAGCGCTTGCTCCCTCAAATGCTATTATCCCCATAGTTTCCCCCTCTTTCATTAACTAAAATTTCGTTGTTTCGCTTTTCTTCCCCATAACTTTCTCCATAAAACAATTGAAGCGATAGTGAGCATGATTGTTGTAATGATACTACCTTCAATTCCGAACGAGCCTCCATGAAGGAATTCAGGGCCATTTGTTGCAGGTTTAAATAGCGGAGTTGAATATATGGTCATCCCGCTAACTGCAAAACCGTAGACGTTATATTGTGCCCAATTCCAAATGGAATGCCATGCGCAAATCCCCCACAGACTACTGTCTTTTAAAACGTAAAAAGCTGCAAATACACCAACTAATATTATATTCGATATTGAAAGAATTGTAATACCTGGATTAAGTAAATGAAGAAAACCAAATAAGAAAGACGTCACAACAATCCCAACCCATATACGACTTCTAACAGAAAGAACCGGGAATAACCAACCTCGTACAATAATTTCTTCCGTTGCCCCTTGTATTAAAAATGCAACTAGAGATCCTACTATTCCTACTATTACTGTTGAGGTAATATGTTGTACTTGCAATTTCACACTCCCCATTAATAATAGTAGAATAACTGGCGTTGAAATAAATACAAACCCTATTAACGCACCTTTTAAATACTTTCTCATCCATTTCTCTTTCCAAAAGCCAATGGATGAAAAAGGTCTTTTTTCTACAAAACGAACCCATATAAATAAAATAAATATAGCTCCGCCAAACGTTAACACCATTCTAACATTGTCATAAATACCTTTCATGAATATCGTTTCAGCTTTTGGTAAAAATAACATAAATAACATAAAAAGTTCGCCTAAAGTCAAAAATATAATGGCTAATATTACAGCAAAGACTGGATGCACCTTTTTTCTCCCTGCTTTTGCTGCTTCAATTATTATAAATGAATTATTTTTCACTTTCTTTTCTCCTTTTATAATATTTAACTACTACCAGTCAACAACCATATTTTACCATAAAAAATGCAATATTAATATTTACTCTAAGTTTTTCTTACATGATTTTGCATAAATCCAAATTAGGAATAATATATAAATAAAAGAGGTGCCTTTGTGCCTTTACTATTATCACCCAGATTACTCAGTGGTATTACCAGCACTTGCTATTTCCAACCATTTGTTGTAAGATAGTAATTAAGGTCAATTTAACACTATATTTTCTTTGCATATTATCAAGTATCAATCAGGGACATTTTGTACTCCTTATGGATTTTTGATAATATGTGAACTTTTATTTTCATTCAAATAAGGCCGATCATATTGTAATTTTTCTACTTTTAGGAGGCATTACCATGACATTAACAGGTAAAGTAAAATGGTTTAACAGCGAAAAAGGTTTCGGTTTCATCGAAGTTGCAGACGGTAACGACGTATTCGTTCACTTCTCAGCTATCACTGGCGACGGCTTCAAGTCTCTTGACGAAGGTCAAGAAGTTAGCTTCGAAGTTGAAGAAGGTAACCGCGGACCTCAAGCTAAAAACGTTGTAAAGCTATAATTCAAACAATAAAAAGGTTGTTACCAGCAAGGTTAACAACCTTTTTAATATATAACTAAAATTTTTTACATAAAAGGAGTGGTTACATGTATCGCAATCGAAAGAACGATGTAGCAGAAGTACCACCAGAACAAACCCCTGTTTGGGAATGTGAATCAGAGGATTGTTTAGGATGGATGAGAAAGAACTTTTCATTTGAAGAAGAGCCTAAATGCCCTTTATGTAAAAGTAGCATGAAAAGCGGAGAACGTTTATTACCTAAATTAGGTTAATTTATAATAAAAAAAACCTCTTTTAATTAAGAGGTTTTTTTTATTATAAATTTATGTTCTCAATATCAGTTCGTACTATAGAATACAATAATGCATCGTGTTGCTTATTTCCTTGATGAATATATCCACGCAATAGACCTTCCTTTTGGAAGCCAATTTTAGATAACATTCTACAAGAAGTATCATTTTCAGGATATGTAATAGCTCCAATTCTAAACAAACCTAAATCTTTAAATCCATAATCAATAATTTCTCGAGCTGCTTCCGAAGCGTAACCATTTCCCCAATAACGAGGATGCAGATCATATCCAATCTCAGATCGTTTACTCCATAATTGTAAATTGTTTAGTCCAATTGTTCCTATTAAAACGTTCGTTTCTTTTAACACAATTCCCCATCGTATTGCCTTTTTCTCAAAGTAATTTTTTGAAAAAGATTCGATCATACGTGAAGCTTGTCCAAACTCCGTAAAAGAATTCATACCGTAATAACACGTCACTTCATCCAATGAAAAGATTTCATATATTTTTTGACAATAAGATTGTTCTATTTCAACTAAACGTAAGCGTTCTGTTTCTAATATAGGAAATGCCATAGGATCACTCCTTTCTCTCTACTCATTCATTATATCAGAAAAAATATGTATAATTAGTAAAGTCCTTATTGTTCCATAAGTCAAACATTTCTAATGGCGCATTCCCTCTTTATTCTATATACACGAATTGGATACCTTCTGATTGGGACTCAAACATGACGCTATAATTTCCATAAATCAAATTTTAAATTATCAAGAACTGTAAAGAATTTGTTTCTTCATTTTTCCCTTCTAAACAACCACCCTAACCCATACATTTATGGTAAAATATAGTTAATCCATTTTACGCTATGGAGGTGTAAAAATCTATGTATATATTCATCGGCTTATCCCTCTTACTCATATTACTTATTTTTTTATTCGCAAAAAAATTTACACCAAACTCATTCATGATGACTAGCTTTAAAGGCAATAGCTTTAAGACATTTTCAATCGGTATTTTAATCGCTGCCATACTCTCACTTTCATATGGAACTTATCATGCAGTAACATATCAACCTAGTTATTTAGATATTAAATTAAAAAATCAAAACTATACTGTTTTCGGTAATGTAGGCGAATTCGGTTATTTCTCCGAAGAATTATTAAAAAAAGATACAGAAGTACAACTATATTTCGTCTCTTGGAAAACAATAAAGTTAAAAAATCCGGTAATACTTATAGAATATCCTTCAGGAAAACAAGAAACATGGAAGCCAAATATCGTATCAATACCGGTAAATAAATTACAAGAAAAACTTGATATAAAAGATATTTATCAACTATCACCGTATTCATTTAAAGAGTCTGGAGAAATAATATTAACAATAAAAGAAAACAATGTAAAAAACAATACAATTTCCATTCAAATAAAATAAATAAAAACTGTTCCTCCATTTTGCTGAAGGGACAGTTTTTATTTATTCTACAGTATTATTTATTTAATGTATCCATTATTTCATTGGCTATATTCTTTCCATTTCCAATACACGCACCAATTCCAACACCATAATATGAGGCACCAGCTAAATATACATTTGGATAAAGATTCGTCATTTTTTCTTGTAATGCTTGAACCGCTTGATTATGTTCTAAATGATATTTCGGCATTAAATCTTTCCAATTTGTAACTTCAACTACTTCTGGTTCACCTTTAATTCCGAGACTCTTTTCAATATCATATAAAGCGACTCGTACTAATTCTTCTTCACTGTAATTCTTGATTGTTTCATATACCGGATTGGTACTCTTATAAAACATTCTAACTAATAATTTTTGTTTACCCGATGTATGTTTCCACTTTCGACTTGTCCATGTACAAGCATCACAATGTAAATCACTGTTTTCCGTTACAATAAACCCCGTACCATCAGCTGGTAGTTGTTCATCTAGTATGTCAAATCCTAAATAAATACTTATAAGAGATGAGTTTTTAAATGTATTAAACTGCTCATTTAACTCATTAGACTGTAATAAAGTTTGTGCAATATCATGTGGAGCTGCTAAAACAACATAATCAGCTTGTATTGTTTCATGATTTGCAAAAGAAATCTCATATCGATCTTTTTGTTTACTTACAGCCGTCGTTATAGCACCTTTTTTTACGACAGTTTCAGTCAGCACTTCTTCTAAGCGATTAATTATCGTAGATAGTCCACCTTTAAATGATACAAATTTTTTATTTCCTGCTGATTGAAATTGTTTTTTATTCTCTTCAAAACCTTTAATAATACTTCCATATTTATTTTTATAATCCAGTAAATACGGTAATGTAGATGCCATTGTAAGCTCATTCAATTTACCAGAATATACACCTGAAAGCACAGGAGCAATTTGTCTTTCCACTAACTCTTTCCCTAAAAAGCTTTCTAAAAATAAAGCAAGTGATGTATCTTTCGTAAACTCTTTATTTTTCGTTATGAAATCTTTTAAAGCTACGATTTTCCCCTTCGTTGAGACTAGCGTACTGCTAAACAACGACTGGGCGCTCATCGGTATCCCAAATATAGTATCAGAAGGAATCGGATGTAACATGTTTTCAGAATATATGTAAGAAATACCCGTTTCATTATATACCATTTCATTTTCTAAATTTAAATCTTTTACAAGTGGCATAACGTGTTCATTACGAGCAACGATTGAATCCGCTCCTGACTCCATAATGAAATCCTTTTCTTCCACACTATGGATTTTACCACCTAAATACTCTTCTTTCTCAATAAGAATTAAATTTAAATCGATATTATAATCCTTTTTTAATTTTTCTAAATAAAACATAGTAGAAAGTCCCGTTATACCTCCACCGATAACAACAACTGTTTTCATATGTGCTGCGCTCCTAACCGATACAATTAATAATTCCTTTTTATTATAACCAAAAGTCCTTATATTCGACTAGCAAGTTGCGCATTCTGTAAGAAATTAGACAATATATTTTAATATATTTTCAAATTACCTAATAAAAAAGAACTATAACATTTACAAACCCCGTCATAGTTCTCTTTATTTTAAAAACATAAAGTAATTGATTAATTTGTCTAGTTCTTGACTCAATGCCAATACTTTTTCATGTTGAATTCCATAATCCGATACTAAATATAAAAGTTCTTCTTTTTTTATTTCAATTACTTTTTCCAATTTCGCTAGTTCCATGTCGTTTTACATCTCTCCAAAAATAAAATGTATGTATTTCAGTATAGCCTACTTACATAATTAGTAAAAGTAAAATACGCATGTAAAATCTTACATATTTGAAAAAATAATATACTACTAACAAAAAAAGAAACTAGATTAAACATCCTTTTACAGATCATTAGCGTTCATTAAGAATGAATAACATAACGGAATTTTTCTAATGTGATATCTTTATAATTTGGAGCTCTCTGTATATGATTAAAATAACTATATGAGAATTTAAATACATGACCAAAATCCCAATCGAATTCACTATAGTCTTTTATCCAAAATATATTTTCAGTTGGTAAAATATTTGCACGTTTAGATTGAATTAAAGGTAATCGATCTATAGGTGAGTGTAAAGTTATTTCCGTATTCAGCTTGAGCTTTTGGCTAGCTCTTAGTACGTATACTAGTTTTAACAGCGGACGTATCCCTCGTTGAAATATATCTATATGTCCTAAATCGTACATTATATTAATTGCGTGGGAGTATGTAAGCAAATGCCCAATTAAATCATGATGTGATTCCGCTCGATAAATACTATTAAATTTCGATAACTCATTTAAAATGAACTGAGATACTTGTGTTGGATTACTCAATTCACTTTGTATCTCCTCTTCAAAACTTAATTGTTTTACTTCTTTCGTCGTATAACCAATCCACGATCTACCTGGAATTGTTTTTCGAAATGATAAAATAAGAGTAGTAATCCCTTCAATTGCTTGATTATCACCCCATTTTTGTAGCTCTTTCATAGCTAATAAACTTAATGACGCATAAATGACGTTATGCCCCACCCAATGAAGCTCATCAATCGTTTGTTCTAAAGATTTTATAATCATATTTTCCGCAATTTTAAAATCTATTTCTTTTTTATCATCAATCATCTCACCAATTTTTTTCTTGTTCAGCATCATCCTTGTTTGCGAATACATATTACGAGCTGTTTCTTCATCAATATTATTATCTTTCATAAAAAAATAACTAGCAATTGCAGCTGCTCCAAAATGTGCATGCCAAATATCATTTGTTTCTTTTTTACATTGAGAAATAATTGAAAGACCGCCTTTCAAAATACTTTTTTCCATTTTCTTTCTCCCCTATTAAAAATCACTATATTTTCATCCTAAAGATGGTGTCAGTACAAATAAAATGTGATTCGATTCATCACTTTTATTCAAAAATCGATGCTTCACATTCGGTGGAATACGTACAACATCGCCTTCTTCTAAATAATATTCTTTTCCCTCCAATTCCACATACACTTCCCCTTTCATAATAACAGCAATCTCTTCCTTATCTTCATGGGAATAATGGCTTTCTGTTGTGTTTGCTCGTTTATTTAAATCCATCATTAACATTTCAATACGTGCTTTCATAAAATCAGGTGTTAATACATCATATACAATGTGATCATTGTTTTCCCGATATACTTTTTTTCGATCTTTTTTCTTAGAAATGAGCGAATCTGTATCGATATCATTAATAAAAAGTGTAAACAGCGGTACATTTAATGCTTTTGCAATTAACTCCAAAACATTTAAAGAAGGATTAGCATGTCCTCTTTCAATTTGGCTAATTAGTGATGTACTAATTCCTGCATAATCAGCGAATTCACGAATTGTCATATTATTTTTCTTACGATAACTTAATACTGTTTGTCCAAGCCTATCATGTATCATAGTAAAACTTCCTTTCATCCATCATAATGCATATTTCATTGTCTTTGTGCTGACATACTAAACAAAGGCAAATAATCCTTTCCTATTATCTCCGGGACTTATATACTTACCTTTGTACATTATATCGTATTAAGTTTATTATAATAAACACTCTATAGGAGGGACAAACTTTGAAATCACCTATTCTTTCATATTTCATCTTATTTTTTGGTGTATTCGCCTTATCAACTTCAGCAATTTTTGTAAAATTGGCAGATGCTCCTGCGACAATCATTGCTTTTTACCGATTATTCTTTGCCACACTGATCCTGTTACCGTTATTACTATTTAATAAAAATAGTCGAAATGAGCTAAAAACTTTAACGAAAAAACAATGGACATTCGGATTCATATCTGGGCTATTTTTAGCTGCACATTATGTACTATGGTTTGAATCATTACAATATACTTCTGTAGCAAGCTCTACAGTTATCGTAACGTTACAACCTTTGTTCTCAATGATTGGTGGTTATTTTTTATTTAAGGAAAGATTTACGAAAGGAGCGGTTATTGGTTGCCTCATCGCTATTTCAGGTAGTATCATCATTGGCTGGCAAGATTTCCAAATTAGTGGAGAAGCTTTATATGGAGATATTTTAGCATTTATTGCTGCCGGTATCATTACTGCTTATTTTTTCATTAGCCAACACGTTCGTAAAGATTTGTCACTTATACCCTATTCAGTAATTAGTTATGGAAGTAGTGCTGGCTTTCTTGGCATATTTGCTTTCACGCAACAAGAATCTTTCATCCATTACTCTACACAAACTTGGTTGTGCTTTATTGGATTAGCTTTCATTGCTACAATTTTAGGACAAACCATTTTTAATTGGTTATTAAAATGGATGAGTGCTACTGTAATTTCAATGAGTATTTTAGGTGAAACAATTGGCACTTGTATACTAGCGTACTTTATATTACATGAGACCATTTCTTTACAACAAGGACTAGGAATTACCGTTATTTTTATTGGTTTAGTATTATTTTTATTGCAGCCAAGTTCTAATAAAAAAGCATGACAGTATACTGTCATGCTTTTAACTATTCATTATGTACAATTAAACCATTCGGTCTAAAACGACTCATCATAATTTCATTAATAAACTTTCCATGAGCTTTCAAATTCCCTATCTTTACTCCCTCTTCTACAAATCCAAATTTTTCATATAAAGCTTTTGCTTTTGGATTCGTTTCTAATACACCTAGTTCTACTCTCTCTAACATTAACCAATTATCAGCCAAATCAAGCATCTTCGTAAGAAGTGCTCTCCCAATTCCTTTATTATGATATTCACTGTCTACCCCAATGAATAAATCGCCTGAATGAGATCTTCGGCCCGGACTTTGTGTTAAACCTACAAACCCAACAACTTCTCCATCATATTCTGCAACAAATTCAAATTGATTTGGTGCTAAATTTCGAATTCTATTTTCCATAGCCTCTACACGCATGCTAGGTAAGAAAACCATATACGGTAAAACGTCATCCTGTATACATATACGATGAATTGCTCTAGCATCTTGTATTTCTACTGCTCTAACGTTGATTCCCATCTTTCTCTCCTCCATATAAATAACAATATATTTGTGTGTATTCTAGAAACGTTCACGAATGACCTTCTCGCCCGGATTTCTTTATGTCATTTTTACATAATTATTTCGATATAATACTTAATTTCCAAAAAGATTAAAGACTATATGGATATGGATTTGGTTAACTTTTCACCTTGTTATATAAATCAAGCAAATTTTCAATCAAAATACCATTTAGTTTCATGCCGACTATATCACAATTTTCTATTTCAATATTTTTCAGATTACTATTACTTATAGTGCTACATTCCAAATCACATTTATCGAATACAATAGGTTCCTTCTCATCTCCGAGACTTGTATTTTTAAATTGCACTCCACCTAAAGTCACCAAATTAAATTTACTACCAGAAAGATTTAAATCTGCATATGATGACCATCTAAAATTTATATTTCTAAACTTGGATTGACTTACATTACAATTACTCATATTCATATTCATTATATTGCTACCAACAAATGAACTGTTTTTTAAATTCACTTGATAATACTCTGTATTTGCTAAATTACAGTTTTCGTATTGACTATTTTTCATATCTTTATTTGTAACTACACTCGCTTTGTTTGAGCTTGTTTTTATTCTTTTCACGTAACAATACTCATCTTCCGATTCAAAAATCATTTGGTAACCCATCTTTTTATAAAAGTGATGATTGTTAATTTGTCTACTAGATGTTTCGAGATCCCAAATCTTTATGTTCGGATATTCCTTTTCTATTAATTTCATAACATGTGATCCAATTCCTTTTCCTTGATAAACAGGATCTACAAAAATACGATCAATTCGACCGTACGACTTACCAGAAATCGTAACTATTATCCCTCCGATTATTTCTTTATCCATTACAACTTTGAAAGAATCCAATTCTTCAATGGAATATTCCATCATTTCAACTGAAGAATATCCTGGCGGTTGAATGTTATAATCAATGACATCATCTTGGCCATATAGCCATTGTTTTGCTTCTGCATCAAATGTTCTTTTCATTATTTCTGTTAATTTCTCAGCATCTAAAATTGTAGCTTTTTCTATAGATATTTTCGTCATTTTCGTTTTCCCCTTCATTATTACAAACCAACCATTTTTGTGAATGGCATAATTATCAATTCACTTTTGTTTTTAATGCTTTTCCCATTATTACATATGGAACATCATTTTTACTTGGATGAAATGGTTCTAATACATTTACCCAATCTAATCTTTCATATAACGAACGTGCTTTTTCATTGTTTATTTGTGTTGTTAAAACACTCGTTCTATTTGGAATCCCTTCTAGTAATTCATTATGTAATTTCGTTCCAAGACCTTCATTTTGATATTCTGGGTGGACTGCTAACTCTACAAATTCAAAACAATCTTGTAACCATTCGTCTACTTGCTCTAGATGTAACGCTTCTCTCATTAATTGATTATAGTACTGTCCCTCCATTGAGCGATAACCATAAGTAAAACCAACTACTTCATTTTCATCATTTATTGCTACTATACCTTTAAAACCTGTATATTCTATATGCCTATTCATTCGCTCGATCATTTCATTGAAATTTGTTTTCTCAAATACTTTACAATACAAATTTGCCATATTCCCAATTAGGATCTCATCTTTTTCAATGCTTATGAATTTCACTTTATTACCCCCTATTAAAACATTTATATCCTTAAATTTTTAAAAACAAAGAAAATTAACACTAATCACCCTCTTTACTATTAAACTACAAATCACCCTATATTTTCCACGATTACTTAGTATTAATGAATAATAAAAAGAGACCATGTAATATAAACATGTTCTCTTCTTTTATTCATTTTCAATTTTATCCCGCTATTTGCCGGGCAGTAAGACCCCCACCTCAAAATTCAGCGAAAGCAAAGAAGTTAGGTGGGGTTCGGGCTAATAATCAGCGGGGGCTGACACCCCACTGATTAAAGTTTCACTTTATATAATTAAAAATTAGATATTACTTAAGCCACTCGTTGCAAGTATTACTTAACTGCTGTAAATCTTCTATAAATTGACTCGCATCATATCCATCACAAACCGAATGATGTACTTGTAATGAAACTGGTAGCATAACCTTGTTTCCTTCGTTAAAATATTTCCCACAAGTTATAATTGGCAATAGAAAATTTTCATCATTATTAATATTAAGATTAAATCCAGTAAAACTAGTCCAAGGTATGCTAGAAATTGGAAATACATTAGGCGGAATATTTTCTTTCGTGAAAAAACCATGAACACTAGCATAGCATCTCATATCGTCTTCATAATTTTTATAGAAAGTGCGGAAATCACCTGAATAATCCGTCCATATACTTGAAAAAGACTTATCATCTTTATGAAAGATTGTATAACTCGGTATCATTTCCTCCCAATAGCCTAAAACTCCTTCATCGTTAAAACATGTTCGAAATTTTTTATGATTATTTACTACTCTAGAAATTAAATATATAAAAACGGGATAAAATTTTATTCCCTTTTGATATACTTCCTCTAATAACATCGTGATATCAACATTCATAGTCATACTAAATGTACATTTCAACTTTAAATAATGCTCAAAATACCGCTCTCTATTCCAATCTTCTCTATCAATTACATGAAACTTCATTCTAATAGCCTCCTAAAATTTTCTTTTTATTTTAGAAGGCTAATCCCCTTGCTTTCACCATAATTGTTCACTCCTAACAGTTTACAATTCACCCTAATTATTTATTTAATTATATAACATATGTAAGAATCAATTCACATATTTCTGGAAATCCATCCACATACTATAGATAAATCAAATGAAATTTGGAGGATCCATACATGAATAACAAAAATATGAATAAAAAAGAAAATGTTACTGAAAACACTACATCTATTCAAAATAATAATACTGCAAATCTTACTATCGAAGAACAAGCAATGAACGGCTTATACGGGATGCCCGAAACAACAATTGAAGATGCTGATCACGCTGCAGCTGATGATTTGACTTCAAAAAATTAATTAACTACATTGAAAAAAGCCAAGGGAAATATCCTTGGCTTTTTTAACTATGCATCCACCTTTTGTATTTCTTCACTCTTTCTTGAAAGTTTACCTGGCCAAAAAGCAAATCGGCCTAAAACTACTGTAATCGCGGGTACAAGTAACGGTCTTACGATAAACGTATCTAATAATACTCCAATTGCAGTTACAATACCAAATTGAACTAATACTTGAATTGGAAGTGTACCTAACACTGCAAAAGTTCCTGCTAAAATTAAACCTGCCGATGTAATAACACTACCTGTTTGTATTACACCATTTTTTACTGCATCCAAGTGATTTTGTGTCTTTCTGTTTTTCCATATTTCTGAAACCATAAAGATATTATAATCTTCACCTAAAGCAACTAAAAATACGAATGCGTACAACGGTATCGCACCTTGAATGGCCGGCGCTCCCATACCGTAATGAAGTAATATCCATCCTGCTCCTAACGCTGAGAAGAATGATAAGACAACAGTTACAATTAAATAAACCATTGCAACAACCGATCGTAAATAGACAAGTAATAGTAAAGCGATAATGCTAATCATTACTGGAATAATTACTGATTCATCACGTTCAGTAATTTGCTTTGTATCATATAATGAAGCTGTTTCTCCACCAATCCACAATTGCTCTTCAGCATTACTAATCCCAGCATCTTTTAATACTTTTTCCACACTGTTTTTCAATTTAGGAATTTGATCTAATGCTTCAATTGCGTATGGATTTTCCGCTAAAGAAACTTCATACATTTGTATTTGCTTATTTTCTTTTCCCTCTTTTGGCTCTTTCACTGTATTTACGAAAGAAAATTTCTCTAGTTCTTGTTTAATAGGAAGCTCTTTGCCTTTCGTATCAACAACAACTTTTATTGGTGCTAGTTCACCAGCTGAGAAATGATCACTAATTAACGTAAACCCTTCACGAGAAGGCATATCCTTTGGAAACGACTCTAATAAGTCATATGTGTATTGAATACGTGGTACGAATGAAGCCAATCCGCCTAATACAAATACAGTTAGCATAATTATTGTCCATGGTCTTCGTACTACAATATCTCCAAGTTTTTTACTAAAGGAGCCTTTTGATTTTTTAACTTTTACAGCCCTCTTTTTCTTTCTTGCAAACTCCTCATTCATTGAAGTTGTTCTCGGTATAAACGGGAAAAATGCAATTCTACCGAAAATTAATAATAGTGCTGGTAAAATTGTTAAAGCCGCGATTCCCATTATAAATACAGCAACACTAAATGGTACTGCAAATCGATGAAAGGCACCATAATGAGCAAGTAGTAATGTTCCTAATCCAAGTACAACAGTTAACGCACTCATTATTATTGCACCGCCAGATGCTTTAATCGCAAGTTGCAATGCTTTATATTTACTTTCTTCTTCTAACAAGTACTCTCTATATCTCGAAATTAAAAATAGACAATAGTCCGTTCCAGCGCCAAACAATAATACTGTCATAATTGATATCGCTTGGGCATCTACTTTAATCCATCCGTGATCAGCTAAAAAACCGAGTGTAGGACTAATAATACCGTATGCAAAGCCAACAACAAGTATAGGTAAAATCGCTAAAATTGGTGAACGATACAGTAAAATTAACAAAACTAACACTAGTAGTACAGTAGCCACTAACAATTTCACATCTGCTTGACTAAATAAACTAACTGCATCTGTTTGAATACCTACAGGTCCTGATAATCGAACATGTAAACCAGATTCACTTATTTTTTGTTTAAATGGATCTTCATCCACCTTACTATTCACTATTTTTCTAAACTCTTCAAGATTTCCTTTTAATATATCCGTACCAGCAGATTTATTAAAAAATACCGGTGTAACAAATGATGTACCATCTTTTGACGCACTTTTTGATAATACTTGCTCTGGAATTGTATCAAATGGTGGTAACGTTGATTGTTCTTTTAAAGGACCAGATTTTAACTCTTTATAAACATCTTGTATGAGTTTATAATCCTGTGACTGTAATCCACCATCTCTATACCATACTACTAACAAAGGATTCCCTGCATTATTCGGAAACTCTTTTTTCATAAGTGCTTCCGCTTGCTGCGACATAGCTGTTTCGGGTAAATTTTTCGGGTTCGGTTCTTTCGTACTATTTACTTGTGGTAACGTAAATGAAAGTAATAATGTAATAAGAATCCATACCGATAAAGTGATCCATTGCGTATTTTTACCTGCTACAAGCCTCCCTAACATATGTAACGGGTGCTTTTTCATAAAAAACCCACCTTCCTTTTTTCCTCCACTATTAATTATATATACTGGTCGGTTAATTAATCAAGAATGAATAAAAATTATGTTATAATTATCTAAACAATACATGTCAGGAGCGAATGGATTTGGAACAAAAACAACGCACTCTTGGAAGGCCTCGTCAAAATAAAAATACAAAATCTACAAAAGAAACCATTTTAGAAGTTGCAACTCGGTTATTTCTTACTCAAAATTATCAAGTCGTTTCTATGGAGGAAGTAGCAAAAGTTTGTGGTGTTACGAAAGCAACCGTCTACTATTACTATTCAACAAAAGCAGATTTATTTACCGCTACTATGATTCAAATGATGGTACGTATACGTGAGAATATGTGGCAAATACTCTCTACAAACAATACTTTAGAAGAGAGATTATTAAACTTTGCTAAAGTTTACTTACATGCCACAATGGATATCGATATGAAAAATTTTATGAAAGATGCAAAACTGTCGTTATCTGAAGAACAATTGAAGGAATTAAAAAAAGCTGAAGATAGCATGTATGAAGTGTTAGAAAAAGCACTCGCTAAAGCGATGCAATTTGGAGAAATCCAAAAAGGAAACCCTAAATTTGCCGCTCATGCATTCGTATATTTATTATCAATTGGGAATTTTAAAGATGAAAATGACAATCCTATTCTTACAAATATAGATGAATTAGCACAAGAAATCGTTTCTTTTTATTGGAACGGATTAGGACGTTAAAATTACATGGGTTTCCTTTAATAAAAAAGCATGTTTGTATTTCTTCAAACATGCTTTTTTATCATTTAAGTGTTTTATGTATATACCAACAATTAGACTACACTTTAGCATCCATTATCAAAAAATTATTATCTTCGACTTTTACAAATTTTGAAGTTGAATCTTTATATTCCCCTTACTTAATCCCCCGTGGTAACAAACTACAGATTTAATATCTAGATTTAAATACTTCTTCAAAGACTCCTGCGCTTCTTTAATATTTAAAGTTGTTGGGGCGTGAATTCCTCCTAACTTTCCATTCACACTATACATCGAGTCTCCTGCAATAAGAGTTTTACTTTGTTTCAAATATAAACTAATATGCCCCGGAGTATGCCCTGGAGTATGGAGAATTAGTATTCCACCGCAATACGGAAGTTCTTGCCCGTCAATCACTGTGCCACTCACTTTTCCTTTTGGTGGATTCTCTACATGTACATCTTTCAATAAAGGTAAATCTCCCTCAATATATGGCTTATCTAACTCGTGCGCATATACTTTAATATCGCTTACACCATTCTCCAATACATCAGGAAGGCTACCTATATGATCTATATCCTGGTGTGTCAAAATCACAACTTTTAGCTTATCAACAGATACCCCAACTCTCTCCATCTCTACTTGTATATCTTCGAATTGTCCAGGAAAACCAGTATCTATTAAAACTGCCATTTCATCATTCCATAAAAGAATTGGGTGAATGATAAATTCTTGAAATTTAAGTTGTAACATTTCTACCCCTTCAGCAATCTCCATACAGCAATTCTCCTTTATAACTGAAGTTTGAAAATATGTACGAGTAAACTGAAAATATAAAGCACCGCTATCTCATAATATGTTTTGTCATCCCAATAGAGAATGCTTCAAACCCTATAGATTCATAATAAGATTGCAATTTTTCCACACACATAAGTTGCGGAATAACCTTGTTTTGTTCGCAGTGATGGATTAATCGTTTCACTATGTCTTTTCCAATACCAATATACTGATACTCCGGCATTACACATACACCGCAAATAACACCTGTTATTACACCATCTGATATAACACGCCCCATACCAATTAATTGTTGCTCTTTAAATGCGTATATTGCATACCAACTTTGTTTACACATTTGTTCTAATTCATTCACTGTTAATTTAATAGAATTCCATCCTAAAGATTCATATAAAGCTAATAATTCATTAAATTTTGTAGGATGTTCACTTGTGTAGTGTATACTATTTTTCATGTAAATACTCCCTATTCTATAGTTTGTTAATGTTCCATAAAATTCTCCTTATGAAAATTGCGATTGACGTGAAAATAACTAGAACAAACTTCAATAAGAAAGATAGAATTCCTTCTCAACATAAAATAAAAAGAAGTTATCTCACTTGAGATAACTTCTTTTATGTAAGACTCTCATTATATTATCAACCAAAAAATATACAACTGCATACGATTAGCACAAACAAAACTAATAAACCATTTGAGAAATAACCCATTGAATACTACCCCTTTATTAAATTATGTAAAAGATTTTATCATAAAATGATTTACAACTTAATAACTGAAAAAGACATTGTATTCATTAGTTATATATGTTTAGTAATATTTTATTTTCGGTCATATTCTTCTTAACTTAAACCACTTCTCATCCCCTTATACTTAAGTTCAGATAACCTCAGAACAATACATAAGAAGACCTCAACTTATTGACGTCTTCTTTTCAACTACACTAATGGCTAATTCACGTTTTTTTATCAAATATATATAAACCCTTCACTAACAGAGACATGTATGAAATGCCTTCCCCAATACATAAACATCTATAATCTGATTATTAACATCCTTATAGCCTTTAAATCTCATCCTCAGTTATTCTAATAGCTCTCTTATTCGAAAAGATATTTTTAAAAATTCCTACTCCAAAAATTAATAAGCCTATACCAACTAACTTATTTATTTGTAATGGGACGATCTCCATTCCGAACAATCCAAATGTATCAATGGATAATGCAACGACCAATTGAGTAATAAGACTAATTAGCACCGTATATGCTGGACCTAAGCTCTTTATTGTACCCATTATACAAATAATTAACCCGATGCCAAACAGTCCACTTACATAAAACAAATAATTTGTAGTATACACTTTAATGTTAATACTGTTTTCTGTAATGATATAAAATAGAATAGAGCTAATGAGACCTATTCCAAGGACACATGTAGTCGTTAACCACTGTCCTACATTTTCATTTACTTTTGCATTAAAAACAGATTGTAAGCTAATTAATATTCCTGCCAATGTAGCTAAACTAAATCCAATCAAAATCTTCCTCTCCCTTTCATTGCTCATATATATTATCTTTAGCGACTTCCTTCATTCTAAAAAAATCTTTAATTACAATAACTCCATTCCTCTTTTCAATTAATTTTTCATTATAAAATTTTTGTAATACCCGTATTACGTGCCTATAACTTACCCCTATAAAATCCGCAATACTCGTTACCGAAGTTGCATCCAAATCCTCTTTATACATATTTCCGTTACTATCTGTTGAAATTGAAAGTAAATAACTAGCTACACGTACTTCTACAGGATAAAGTAAATTAAGAGCAGTAAAACGAGTCGATATTTTTAATGTGTTCGCAATGTTTTCAAGCAAGAACTTCATAAATATAGGATCATGTAATAACTTGTTTCTAATAACCGTATTAGAAATAGAGATTGCTACAACATCTGAACAAGCTTCAACGACATTATGTGCTTTGCTATTTTGAATTAATTCAATATCACCAACAATGGCCAATGGATTGATAAAGCGAAGAATTAGTTTCTTCCCTTCAGGTGTAATCGTATAAACTTTTACTTTACCTTTAACAACAAAATATAAACGATGCATTTCGTCATCTATATTGCAAATAAGCTCGCCTTTTTCAAAGTGATTTAATTGAAAATATGCTGTATCTATTTCTGAAAAAATCTCGAGCGTTTTATTGGTTTTCAAATAATGCGTAATTAAACCTGATCTATCCTCCATATTCATTTCCCCTTTCATTTACATATTAAATACAACAATACCTATAATCATTACTATTGTTCCCACAATATGATATCTCTCCATCTGTATCTTTTTTATATGAAACAGTCCTTTCATTTCAATAACTGTTGCCGTTAACAATTGAGCAACCATTAGTGTGCCGGCTGTCAATGTAACTCCTAATGCATATATCGCCATAGTTTCTGCACAAATAATGAATCCACCAAATGCACCCGCTGCTAAATATACTTTTTTCACACTCTTTAAATCTGTTACTTTCTCTTCTTTCTTTAACAAAAATACAGTTGTTGCAATAATGAATCCAATTAAATGCGTAATAATACTTGTCGACCATATACCAATATGTGAACTAAGTTTCGCATTAAATGTGCCTTGAAGTGTAATAAATATGCCAGCAAATACAGCAAATACAATGCCTTTCAAAAAATCATCTCCTCATCTTTTATTTCTGACTTAATTAAAAGCTATAATCCTATATAAACAAAAGGACAAATGTCACATCAGTATGAAAATAACTGCGAATGACCATAAAAAAACACACCTCAAAATAATTGAGATGTGTTTTTATCTTTTTATTATTATATATAATTTTAATAATTATAATTACGCTACATTAATAGGTTTATTCTTCAAAACAAACTTTCCAAATAAGAAACGCACAAGCGGCCCCATAATAATTAATTGTAATGGATACGCCATAATGAAGTTTTTAATAAAAATCGAGAAATACATTGAAACAAAAGATTCACCATGTAATCCATTATGAAAATACATCATTGCCATTCCATAAAACGACATGAAGAAAACCATTCCAATAACCATAGCTGTCGCCATCGCAATAATAATATTTACTTTTTTCGATTTATCAAATGGCAACATGAATACAATTTTTTTCGCACTAGGTCCAACGATACATATTTCAATTAATAGCGCAATAATAAATCCAATTAGTAGTTCTAATGCGATCTCCTTAATATGAATTGGCCCTCCTGATCCATTCGTTAGTAAATTGTAAAACGTCATTACGATAACCATCCCAAGGCACATCATCATACCAAATTGGAGGTTTTCCTTTCTTGTTGTTGGCAAAATTCATCATCCTTTCTCTTTGAGTCTTTGTCATTATATCGATATTGGAAACCTCTTCGTAAGTGAACATTTTGTGAACAAATTTAAAACGTTTTCATATATTTTCTTTACTTTCAAATCAAATTCTCACTTTTACTTATAAAGGTTTTATATATTTCAATGTTGAATTACTAAATTTAAACATTACTACTAGGAGGAGAACCATGAATGAACAAGGATTTTTCGTATATCATATCGTAACAAGGAAAAAAATGAAGATCGGACAAAGCATTCAATTTAATAAAAATCAAACTAATGCGCTATTCCACTTCTTTTTTGAAAGAAAACATTTAAATTCTAGTGGTGAAGATTCTATACAAATTTTAAAAGAACATTATACAAATGAAGAATTACATATAAAGAATGAAAATGCTACAGTAGTTATGAATTACATGGATCAAACAATTAGAGCCATTAGAGAAACGATTATGGAAATGGTTAGGCTGCAAGAATATCCTGATTATCCATCAAGATTGTCTTGTTTATATGCTGCTAAAAGCTATGAAGATGCTTTAAAATGGAAAGCATTATTTGATTCTTACAATCGAGAAGTTTTGCAGATTGTTAAACTACGAGTAATCGGAAGTTCTTTTGAAGGTGACGGGAATCTTTTACCGAAAGAAGATGCTATTCCTTTTTCTCAAAAAATGGAACAAGCTAGAGAATATTGGAAAGGAAATGTGAATAACGAACTCCCTGAGCTACTCATTAATGGCGAAATTGAAGTAGTCGAAATTATTGATGACTTTTCCTCAATTCATGTTTAATTTCTAACTAAATCAAATAGGATGGAGATTACAATGATGAAAAAAGTGTACTTCAATCATGATGGTGGTGTAGATGATTTAATTTCACTATTTTTATTACTTCAGATGGATAATGTCAAACTTACAGGTGTTTCAGTTATCCCTGCTGATTGCTATTTGGAACCAGCAATATCTGCAAGTCGCAAAATTATTGATCGCTTCAGCAAAGAATATATTAAAGTAGCCGCATCAAATTCCCGTGCGAAAAATCCATTTCCAAAAGACTGGCGGATGCATGCATTTTATGTAGATGCTTTACCAATTTTAAATGAGGCTGGAAAAGTTATAACACCTGTAGCAGCAAAGTCTGCACATCATCACTTAATAGAAACGCTTCTACAAACGGAAGGAAAAACAACTTTATTATTTACGGGACCCCTAACTGACCTTGCTCGTGCATTATATGAAGCTCCCATAGTCGAAGATAAAATTGAACGTCTCGTTTGGATGGGTGGTACATTTCTTGCAGCAGGCAATGTACATGAACCAGAGCATGATGGAACAGCTGAGTGGAATTCGTTTTGGGACCCTGAAGCAGTGGCTCGTGTATGGGATGCACAAATTAAAATCGACTTAGTGACACTAGAAAGTACAAACCAAGTTCCGTTAACTATAAACATACGTGAACAGTGGGCAAAAGAACGAAAGTATATTGGTATGGATTTCCTTGGTCAATGCTATGCAATGGTTCCCCCTCTCGTTCACTTCTCAACGAACTCTACCTACTATTTATGGGATGTACTAACTACCGCGCTTGTCGGAAACACTAACCTTGCAAAAACTGAAACAATTAATAGTATTGTTCATACATACGGACCAAGCCAAGGACGTACAGAGGAAACTGCTGATGGACGACCTGTAAATGTCGTTTACGATGTAAAACACGATGTTTTCTTTGAATATATTACTAAATTAGCTAAAAAAGCTGCTACTTGAAACCTCAATAACACGAAAAAAATTTATTAAGAATGATATACTTTAATTAATATAACATGAGGTGATAAGATGGATTATGAGTTACTAAAAGAACGAATAGAAATTATAACTTCTAGAATTAAATACATAGGTGGTGAAGTTCAAGAAGTTTGTATAGATGAACCATCTTCCCTTGAACAAATAATCCAAGTAGAAGAAAAACTGGGTATTAAACTACCAAATAGCTTCAAAAAAGTACTTTTAGAGTTCTCAGGAAATTTTAGCTTACGCTGGTTTTTACCTGACGATGTAGAGCTACCAAATGAACTTACTGATATTTTTTGCGGAACACCCCACTAGAGTTTAGAAAGTCTTTCTGAATTCGAAAAAGAACGTAAAGACTTGGTTGACGAGTTTTTTTCAAATCTAGATGATGAATATGATGTAGTTTGGCACAACAAATTAGCATTTTGTGAAGTGGGAAATGGAGATTATTTAGCATTTGATATGAAAGATGATATAGATGCTCCAATAATTTACCTAAGCCACGACGATGGAGAAGGACATGGGTATAAGATTGCGAATAATTTCATTGAATTCATTGAGAATTGGTCAAGAGTAGCTTTTGTAGGATGCGAAGATTGGCAGTGGTTACCTTTCACTACTAGTTTTGAAAGTGGTATAAATCCAGATGATGAACCAGCCAAAAAATTTAGAAATTGCTTGGGACTTAATATTTAAAAGAGTATTGAATTAAATTTCAATACTCTTTTTGTGCAATTTAATTATATTGGATTAATGTAGTGTCTTATTGATTATTCATTTCATAACCATTGACAAAATAAGTTATTGTTTCTAACTCATCTTCATTTAATTCTCTATCTAGTTCTTGTTTATACGCTGCCTTTATCTTCTCTTCATCGCCTTTATGCATTTCTGTATAAGTTCCTACTGCTTTTAACATGCGAATCTCTTGTAAAAACTCCTCTCGATTTATCGCTTCCCCATGAGAAAGAATATATGTCTCAGCATCAAATTTTTCTAATTCATCTATTAATGCAAACATTCTTTTCGTCGTATAGTTCCACTTCGAAGAAAAAATATCTGCATATATACAGTCTCCTAAAAATAATATCTTTTCTTCTTTCACGTAAATAACAACTGAATCATGTGCATGATCTCCGCCCACATGTTTTAACACGCATGTCACTTCACCAAGATCTAATTCCATTTGATTCTGGAACGTTAAGGTCGGAGGAATAATGTTAATATTTCTCGCTTTTTCTTCAAACTCTTTTTTTATGCAATCCGCACAAAATGCAATTTCAGTACCCTCTTTTACGCGTGCGTCCAAAGCTTCATCTGTCCATTCATAAGAAACAAGTTTACGCATCTCTTTTTTCGTTTCAGAATGTGCAATAGACAATACATCTTGTAGTACAGGCAATCCAAAAATATGATCCCAATGCCAATGGGTTAGTGCTACGAAATCTGGATTCGATACATTTTGTTCTTTTAACATTTCTAAAAATAATTGTGCATGTTCTTCTGAATTCCCTGCATCAATCATTAACGTTTTTTCTTGTCCAACGACCATTCCTAAGATAGGTCTATCTGTTTCAGAAACAGGTGTCATATACCAAAATGAGTTTCCTATTTTTTTAATTTGTTGCATAACCAATTCCCCTTTTCATTTCCTCACTTAAGTTTAATATATAGATTATAACGAATCACTACTTTTTTCTCTATACTCAAACACAATTACTTGGACTATTCTAACTTTCCTTTTCGTAAGCTAAAAATAAGTGGAAGAATCGGAGTGTGATACTATGGAACGATTATGGATTCCAATGATTGTTACGTTTTTTTCATTTGGTGGATTACTATTAGGCGGTGCTGTTGGAGTAGCAACACGCCAACTCATTGAAGAAAAGATGCATCGTTTATACGCATTATGTGGCGGAATTTTACTTGGGCTTTTATCCCTTGAAATTATTCCTGAAACATTTTCAAGCTACGAAATGATTGGGCCTATACTTGGTATAGCCATCGGTATTTTAGTTATGAGCTTATTAGATAACTATTGTCACCATCCAATGATACATAAAAAAGATCAACAAGCATGGCAAACCTTCCTTTTTCTCTCTTTCGCTATATTTATTCATAATATACCTAGTGGATTTGCGTTAGGTACAGCTTTTATAAATCATAATGACTCTGCCATTCCCTTTTTAATAGCAATTGTCGTTCACCATATTCCAGAAGGATTAGCTTTAATTATTCCATTTCTTTTTACAAAACATAAATATATTTCCTTTTTATTAACGACTTTATTACTTTCGCTTATTCTCGGTACTGGCACAGTTTTTGGCATTTTGATGGAAGGAAAAGCTCTTCACCTGCAAGGGCTCATTATGGGAAGTGCTATTGGTTCACTTGGATATGTCACAATTCATGAAATGCTTTGGAAAGCTAAGAAACAGCTCTCTTTCCTTACATTTCTAATGTGGGCGACTAGTGGTTTTTTACTAATAACAGTGTTCACTTTATTCGCTGGTCATCATTAAAGTTGCTAAAGTAAAACTTTTGTTCCTCCCACACTGATTCTTAGATTACAAATAACCAGATAAATTTTCTTATTTGTATATTTTTCCTTTTTATCCAAAACATAATGTTATCTACCTATTATAAGGAGGAACACTTATGTTTGGGAAAACAGCCGGTGAAGCATTAGTTGATTTATTAATTGACTGGGGAGTAGAACACATATACGGTATGCCTGGAGATTCCATCAATTCTATCATTGAAGCTTTAAGAAAAAAACAAGATAAAATTAAATTCATTCAAGTTCGCCATGAAGAAGCTGGTGCATTAGCAGCGGCTGCCTATGCAAAATTAACAGGAAAACTTGGCGTTTGTATGGCAATTGCAGGACCTGGTGCTATTCATTTATTAAATGGTTTATATGATGCGAAACTCGATAAAGCCCCTGTTCTAGCAATTTCAGGTCAAGTAGAAACCGATTTACTTGGAACCGACTTTTTCCAAGAAGTAAATTTAGAAAGAATGTTTGATGATGTTGCGGTTTATAACCAGCGTATTATGTCAGCAGAACAGCTACCTGCTGTCGTGAATCAAGCGATTCGAATGGCTTATACGAAAAAAGGGGTCTCTGTTCTTACAATTCCTGATGATGTTCCGAAATTCGAAGTAAAAAGTGGTGCTCGAGTTACAAATACTTCCTTTACATTACCTGATTTATTTCCTCAAGAAGAAGATTTAGATGCTGCAAAACTCGCAATTAATGAAGCGAAAAAGCCTGTTATTTTAGCTGGAAAAGGTACGAAACATGCGAGAGAATCTTTACTTGCATTGGCAGAACATATTGGTGCTCCAATCGTACTTACATTGCCAGCTAAAGGAATTATTCCTGATGAACACCCTCTTTGTATTGGTGGATTAGGATTAATTGGCACGAAACCTTCTTATGAAGCAATGAAGCATGCAGATACTTTAATTATGGTCGGTACTTCTTATCCGTTCACCGGCTTCTTACCTGAAAAAGCAAAAACAATTCATATCGATACAGATCCTGCCCAAATCGGGAAACGTTATGCGACAGATATTGGTTTAGCTGGTGATGCTGATAAAACATTACGATGGTTAATTGAAAATGTTGAAGAACACACAGACCATTCCTTCTTAGAACATCACCAAGAAATGATGAAAAAGTGGGAAGAAAAATTACACGATCAAGAAGAAGACTCTTCCATTCCAATTAAACCACAACGCGTTATGCATGCTCTGCAGCAAGTAGCACATGATGACGCAATTCTATCAGTCGATGTCGGAAATGTAACAGTATGGACCGCAAGGCACTTCCGTATGACAAACCAGCAATTTGTCATTTCTAGCTGGCTCGCAACACTTGGTTGCGGTTTACCTGGTGCTCTTGCTGGAAAAATTGCATTCCCAGATAAACAAGTATTTGCAGTTTGTGGTGATGGCGGATTTGGAATGACGATGAATGACTTCGTAACAGCTGTAAAATATAAATTGCCAATCGTTGTCGTCGTATTAAACAATAATAAAATTGCGATGATTAAATTCGAGCAAGAAGTTATGGGTAATATCGAATTCGAAACAGATTTAACGAACCCTGATTTTGCAAAATATGCAGAGGCGTGTGGAGGTATTGGATACCGTGTTGAGAATTTAGATGAACTACTTCCCGCTTTCGAAAATGCAGTAAAACAAAATAAACCATGTATTATTGATGTAGTTGTAGATGCTAACGAAGCACCAATGCCAGCAAAAATCACATTTGGTCAAGCCGCTGGTTATACGAAACATATGATAAAAGAATTATTTGAAGAAGGTAAGATTGATTTACCACCATTTTAAGAGAAAAAAGATAGCTGAAAACAATT
Source organism: Bacillus cereus group sp. MYBK95-2 (assembly GCF_051915225.1). Classification (NCBI taxonomy): domain Bacteria; kingdom Bacillati; phylum Bacillota; class Bacilli; order Caryophanales; family Bacillaceae; genus Bacillus; species Bacillus cereus group sp. MYBK95-2. The sequence goes on from NZ_JBQAEH010000005.1 coordinate 119,503, forward strand.
TGTCTTCAGCTATCTTTTTTATTTTTGTATCTCTCTATAAAAAGAAAAGTCATCCATAGTTGGTTGTACTTGTTTCTCTACTTGTAATTCTTTACTTTCCCTCTCTAGCTTTCTCACATTTCCTAACTTAATCGCATCTTGCATGCTATTACTAATTAGATTTCCAGCTAAAATTGTCATACTATAAAAAGCAATCGGTATAAGTACAATCCATGTATGAGTAGTTAAATGACGGAAGTTTTGACCAATTAGGCCGGTCCATTCTTTTGTTACACTATCTGCCTCTGTACCAAAGATAATTGTTCCGCCAAAAAATAACTCTAACAAGCCAAGATGCAAGAGAAGTAATAAAGTACTCACAAATTGTTGAGCAACAAGTAAAAAAAATGATGGTAATACGTGTGGCCATACGTGATTTTTCACTCTATGCCATTTACTGCCCCCAAGCACAGTTGCTGCCATCATAAATTCTTCTCTTTTTATCCGACGGACTTCCTGCGCTGTATATAACATAATTGTTGGTACCGCTAAACATGTAAGGATAACCATTTGAAATATTACCCTTAAATGAAACGGCTCTGGTACTGTCCCATTTTCAAACACTAAAACTTCCTTTAACACAAAAAAAGAGATCATAACCATAGGTACAATGCTGAACGGATCAAAAAAAGATGCTATAACTGGAAAAGAACGTTTGCTATACATACCAAGAAGCAAACCAATACCTCCTCCAACTATAACTCGTAGAATCGCTATAATTACGCTCGCACCAACTGTCCATTTCGCTCCTTCTATTATTAGCTGGAAAAGATCGCGTCCTTTCTCATCACTACCGAACCAAAATTTATTCGACGGTGAAAATGGAGCAGCCTCTAGTTCTCCTTTTTCGTTATACATCATCGTAAGTTCACGGATATTCCCATCGAAAAATAAAGTATTTCCAATACTAATAATCATAAGTACGCTTAAAAAAGTAACACCAAACCAAAATCTCACATCTCTTTTTACAACTTGCCACATGCTAAACACGCTCCTTTATTACATTTTGTAAAAACGTATGTAATAAACGAAATAGTATAAAAAGCGGTACGTATAATATAATTAAACTTACTGTAAATATTTCTAATTTCGAATTTTCTTTTACAAAAACAAACATACCGTACGTATTAAATATCCATTCAATAATATATAAATTTGATAACATAAATAAAATATTTGTTTTTGCATAATAGATTGTTGTTAACAAAACATTTCTTGAAATATGATTTGTTAAAATATGTCGTAAACTAAGCCCTTTACTTTTAGCAAATATACTATAATCTTTCTCTAATTCTTCTCTGAAACGTAATAGTAGTAGCTTAATAAATAATAGTGTTGTAGGCAAAGTTAGACATATTATTGGCAATAGGCGAGCCCTTTCCTCCCCAATCCCCGCTAGTTTTACTGGCATAAAGCCTGTCTTTTGAAAGATTATTACGACTAGAAGTTGCGATAATAAAATTATTAAAATATCTGGGATGCTTTCAAGTACGACAAAAATCCCATTCCACATTCGTTGCTTTGATTGAGACCGTTGTAATACCCACACAACGAGAACATACGCAATAAGTAATGACAGTAAAAATGCCGAAATAAATACAAACATTGTCTCTAAATAATGAATCCATATTTGCGGAAATAATTTCCTCGAATCTCGAAATCCATATGTAATTTCCCAAGGTTGGAGTAACTTTCCTCCAATAAACACAATCGTGTTCCAAAAACCAATTAAATCAATTTGTAATCCCTTAAATAATCGAGGGAGCGCACCTAAACAGATTATACATAGAATTGTAGCGAATAATTGTAAACAAGTAATCCCACACCACTTAGCAGTTCGCATCAACATAACTATCACCCCTTTAAAAAAGAATATTCAGAAAAAACAAACCTCTTCAACCATACCTTGAATTCGCTTTTTCCCACTTAGTAAAATAGCTTGGAATAAACACGTAACAAAAAATAATCAACCAAACACGATAAATCCCAAAAGTAATTTTTTAAAAGTTTCATTTAGGTATATATACCTAATCCCTTCTTTAAACTCTGTTATTAACATCTTCAAATTAACTTCTTTCCATTTTGTTCTACCATTTGGTAAACAAACTTTTTCTGGAATGGAGATTGTTTGAATCAAAATACCACTCATAATAAAAGTGAGCGTATTTACTAAAATGCTCCCGTAAATTCCAAAAGTTCAGTACACCATCGTTGCAATTCCTACACCAAATAAAGCATACAAACTATTTACCATTTGATTAATACCCGCTGCTGCACCATATTGGTCTGATTCAACTACTCCCTGTATCATCGATTGTTCTGATGGAGAGAAAAATTGTATACATGCATTTTCCAAAAATAAAAATATAAAGACAAGTATAATCATCCCGTAATAAAGCGAAATTAGGATTCCAATATTACAGAGCGAACAACATATGTTACTTACTGTACAAATACGTTGTCTATCAAATCGATCCACTACTGTCCCTACTAATAGAAAAAAGATTAATGCAGGTAATGCAATCATAATTTTTGTCATCGTTGCGTAAACTGGTTGTTTTCCGTATTGATCTAACAAGTAAAACATTAAAGAAATTCCAGCAATCATAGAACCGAGTCGCTCTAAAATATTTGCTAGAAAAAACGTGCATACACTTTGTTGCGAAATAACTGTAGCATTTCTTTCATACTTCGTATCCTTCCTCTCGACAAAATAGTATTATTTTAGTCATTTCTTGGAAGTTACATTATATTTTTCGACCATTATCCAATCTTTTCCTTCTTTATAAAAAACATAAAAAAGAGCCCCTATTTTCAAAACAAGGACTCTTTTCATAAAATAAAACTTTAATCAGCCCTCACCAATCGGGCTGCCTGGCAAATAGCGGGATAAACTATTTAGCTACCTCTTCTTTCGGCATTACCATACCTTTATAAAGTTGAACAGTTATCCAGTAATAGATGAAATAAATGACTAAGAATATCCCAATTGGCACCCACACTTTTACAAACGGGTCAACTAATATAAAGCTGAATAAGTTAAGCCCTACTAAAACGTGAGAAATGCCAATGATTGCTGGGAAGATAAATAAATATGAAATTTCTTTATATATACTTTTCGTTAGCATACTGCGTCTCACACCAATTTTTCGTAACATTTCATAACGGCGTACATCACGAGAAGCACCTGTTAATATTTTGAACATAAGGGAACTCGCCATCATTGCTAAAAAGGCAATTCCGAGGAAAAATCCCATAAACATTGTTCCGCTCATGAAGCTGTTCATAAACTGATAAATTGTCATTTTCGTAAATAAGTCTACCTTTTCACCTGTTGCTTTTTCAATTTGTGCTTTTTGTCTCTTGTCTATTTCGATCAATAACGGTTTATATTTTTTCATATCATCTACTTTTGCTAATGTTACAGTGTGTTCTGTTCCTTGAATTCCTTTATAATGCTCTTCGTCTGCAATTCTTACTGGTTTTCCGCTAAATTGATTATGCGTAATTTGTATCTCTCTTACAACTGCGTCTTCCCAATCCTTTGGCATACGAGGGAATTTTGCTAATTCAGGAGCCTCTAAAGCTGAATATACAGGTTCAGTTAAAGGTTCAGTCACACGTTTACGAACAGGCTCTTTTAACGTTTTTGTATCAAAATGGTCTGAAACAAGTGGTGGTTTCGCAGTTAAGTCGTTACGTAAATAATAAACCGCTTCTCCATCTACTTTATAGTTGTACTTGCTTTCTTCAACAATTTCCATTTCTTTTAAGGCAGCTTTGTCTTGATCATTCGGATCATGAATTACAACATCATATACACGAGAAAAGTCTGTCATAATACCTACATTTTTTTGGAAAGCCATACCTGCCGTCATCGCACCTGCGCCTAATGCAATTAACATCGCTACAGTACCTAATACTCTCGATAAACTATTTACTCGAAAGCGTAGCTGTGCATATGTAAAACTATTTAGACCAGTTTCATTTCGTTTTTTATTCCCCTTAATTTTCATCACAAAAAATGGGAGTAATGAACTAAAGATAAAATATGTTCCAAGTGTTGTAACGATGGTTGCTATAATAAAACCTAATTCAGCATATATTTTTACATTGATCATAAAATAGTACCCTATACTTACTAGTAATACACCAAGTACTGTCATTATAATAATGCGAGTTTTACTTTTCTTCACTTCATCTAGTGTTTCATCTTCACGAATTAACTCTAGTTCAGTTTTACGTAACAATCGGACACTGTTCATTAAGCCAGTAATGAAAAATAGTATTAAGAAGAAAATAGCTGTAACTAAAATTGCTGGTGTGTATACAGATGCATAACTACCTTTTGCTGAAATTTCCATTCCATTCATTAAAAAGTTTCCTGCTACACTTGCAAGTAACATCCCTACTAAAATACCGATAATAATACTGACAATACCCATACCGAATGTTTCAATAAATAATAACTGTGCTACTTTTTTCTTTTTTGCACCAAGCATCATGTACATACCGAGTTCTTTTCTTCTTAACGTGAGTAAGAAAGAGTTGGCATATATAATATAAAATACAGTAATGAAAGATAATAGTATTGCACCTACCCAAAAGACGAGTCTAATACTACTAATTAGGCTATTATCTTTCGTAAATTCGCTATTCATCGCCATCGTTTGGAACATATAGAAAATACTAATACTAATAACGAGGCCAATAAGTAAAACCATATAATCTTTTAACATTTTTTTCATACTATGACGTGATAATTTAAATAACATAGTTTCGCCCCCTACTTAGACTCAGCAGCTGAGCCCATATGAGCGAGCACACCTAAAATGTCTTGATAGAAATTCTCTCTAGTGCCTTGACGATTTAATTCTTTATAAAGAAGACCATCTTGAATAAATAAAATACGCTCACAATAACTTGCACTAAATGCATCATGTGTAACCATCAAAATACTTACATTGTGATTTTCATGTAAATCTTGCATTGCTTCTAATAAACTTTTTGCGTTTTTACTATCAAGCGCACCTGTCGGTTCATCTGCTAATACAATTGCTGGATTATGTACTAAAGCTCTTGCCGCCGCTGTTCTTTGCTTTTGTCCACCAGAAACAGCAGTTGGATATTTTGTTAAAATTTCAGTAATTCCTAATTTCTTCGCAACGTCATTTACCTTTCCAGTAATCTCACTTGATGGTACGCCTTGCAGAGAAAGTGGTAAAGCTATATTTTCATAAATTGATAAGTTTTCTAGTAGATTAAAATCTTGAAAAATGAAACCTAATTTTTGAGAGCGAAAATCAGATAACGCATTGCCCTTCATAGAAGTAATATTTGTACCAGCTATCGTCACACTACCACCTGTCGCTTGGTCAAGTGTACTTATCACATTAAGTAAAGTCGTTTTTCCAGACCCAGAAGGACCCATAATCCCGACAAATTCTCCTTCTTTAATACTTAACGATACACCCCTTAATGCTTTTGACTGATTCTCATTTCTTTTTCCATACGTTTTTTCTACACTTTCTACAGTAACTACATTTGTTGACATCTCTTTCACTCCATCCCTTTTGTATAAAATTAATTTCTCACATATTTCTTATTATTTTGTCATGTAAATCCTTAAGATTTTTTTAATTATTCATTCAATAAGAGTTACACCTGTAACATGAACCTATTTCCTACTTCATATTCTCATTTTTCTACAACTCGTTCCCTCGATTTCGCTTACATTTACCTTACATTTTTGTAAGATAAAAAAGAAAACACACTAATTTCTAATAGTGTGTTTTCTTTACAATCAATATTTTCTATTCTTTATTTCTTCTTCAATAGTTGCCACAAATACATCTAGTGCAATAACTTCTGACTTCTCTTCCCCATATTTACGTACATTTACAGCTCCGTTTTCCATTTCCTTATCTCCAATAACAAGAACATACGGTACTTTTTGCATTTGTGCTTCTCTTATTTTATATCCTAATTTTTCATCTCGTGCATCTTGTTCAACACGAACTCCAGCTTGTGCTAATTTAAGTGCAATCTCATTGGCATATTGTTCATGTACTGCATTTGAAACTGGAATTACTTTCACTTGAACTGGTGCCACCCATGCCGGGAACGCACCTCCAAAGTGCTCAATTAATATTGCTAAGAAGCGATCTAATGACCCTAAAACTGCCCTGTGAATAACAACTGGTCTTTTCTTTTCATTATTTTCATCTATATAATTTAAATCAAATTTCTCTGGCATTTGGAAATCAAGCTGGATTGTTCCGCACTGGTGACTTCTATTTAAAGCATCTTTAATATGAAAATCAATTTTCGGCCCGTAAAATGCACCGTCACCTTCATTTAGTCTATATTTATAATTTAGCGATTGTAATACATTTTCTAATGCTGCTTCTGCTTGCTCCCATAATTTATCATCACCCATTGAGTCTTCTGGACGAGTAGAAAGCTCTACTTCATATTCGAATCCAAAAGTTTTATATACGTAATCAATTTGCGCCATTACGGATTTGATTTCATTTTCAATTTGTTTTGGAGTTACAAATAAATGTGCATCATCTTGGCAGAAAGTACGTACTCTTAATAATCCGTTTAACGCACCACTAAATTCATGGCGATGTACTTGACCGAATTCACACATACGAATCGGTAATTCACGATAAGAATGCAATTTATTTTTAAACATAAGCATGTGCCCTGGACAGTTCATCGGTTTTAATGCAAAACTTTTATTATCTACTTCAGAGAAATACATATTATCTTTATAATGTCCCCAGTGCCCTGATCTCTCCCATACTTCTTGGTTCATCATGAACGGAGTGCGTACTTCTTGATAATTGTACTCTTTTTGAATTTCTCTTAAAAATGCTTCCAATTCGTTACGAATCATTTGTCCTTTCGGTAAATAAAACGGCATTCCCGGAGCCTCTTCAGAAAACATAAATAACTCAAGCTCATTGCCTAACTTACGATGATTTCTTTTTGTTGCTTCTTCAACGAAATGTAAATACTCTTCTAATTCTTTTTGAGAAGAGAATGCAACACCATATATGCGCTGAAGCACTTGGTTATTACTATCACCTCGCCAATATGCACCGGAAACGTGAGTTAATTGAAATGATTTCAAATAACCTGTTGATGGTAAATGTGGCCCTCTACATAAATCTACAAATTCACCTTGTTTATATAGTGTTACACTTTCCCCACTAGGAATTGCTTCTAAAAGTTCTAATTTCAAGCGATCGTTCATTTCTTGAAACAGTTTTGCTGCTTCTTCTCGAGAAACCTCAACTCGTTCTATCTTTATATTTTCATTTATAATCTTTTTCATTTCTTTTTCGATTTTTCGTAAATCTTCTACGTTTACACTACTTGGAAGATCCATATCATAATAAAATCCATTTTCAATAACAGGCCCCACCCCAAGATTTATATCACCATACATTCTTTTTACAGCTTGCGCTAAAATATGTGCCGCAGAGTGTCTTGTAATTTCTACACCTTCATTTGAATCTATAGTAATGATTTCTACCTCCGCATTTTCTTCAATCTTTCGGCGTAAATCATATAACCCATCATTCACTTTCCCCGCGACTGCTTTCTTTTTCAAACTACTGCTAATGGATCCCGCAATTTCTTCTAAAGTAATTCCTTTTACAAATTCTTTCACGCTACCATCTGGAAATTTAATTTCAATCATTTGTTCTTTCATTTTTCATCTCTCCATTTCATAATAAAAAGCACACTCATCCCTAACATAGGGACGAGCGTGCTTTTACCCGTGGTTCCACCCAGATTCCCATCACAAAATGCAATGGCTTCTTTTACGGTAACGTCGTTTATACGGCACTAGATACTTAATTTCCCCAGTGCAGCTCTAAGGTGGTAAGTTATTTTTCTGCGTTAGGAAGTTCTCAGCTTTCCTTCCTTCTCTGTATAACCGGGTAAAATAACTCGTGTCCTTTTCTTCGCTTATTATGAAATTGAATGCAAAAAAGCATATTCATCCCTAAATATAGGGACGAATATGCTTATATCCGTGGTTCCACCCAGATTCCCATCACAAAAAACATAATGGCTTCTTTTGCGATAACGTCGCATACACGGCACTAGATACTTAATTTCCCTAGTGCAGCTCTAAGGTGGTAAGTTATTTTTCTGCGTTAGGAAGTTCTCAGCTTTCCTTCCTTCTCTGTATAACCGGGTAAAATAACTCGTGTCCTTTTCTGTGCTTTTTGTAAAACATCCATTTATTGTTATTTAATATATCTTATTCATTTTATTTTTGCAAGTGTTTAAAAAAATTATTTATTTAATTAAAAAAGTGAAACCAAATTTTTTTGGTTTCACTTCACAATTTTACCAATCTTGTGGTTCGTAATTTAAGTCTGCAAATAGACGTCTTTTCTCTTTCTTTGTTAAATCTCTCCACTGCCCAACCGGTAAATTATTCAATTCAATATTCATAATTCTCGTACGTTTTAACGTGTATACTTGATAACCTAAAGCTTCACACATACGGCGAATTTGACGATTTAGCCCTTGTGTTAAAATAATTTGGAACTCATATTTTGATAACTGTGTAACCTCACAAGGAAGCGTTTTTGTTCCTAAAATTTTAACACCCGCTGCCATTTTCTCTAAGAAATCAGGTGTAATTGGCTTATCTACTGAAACGATATATTCTTTCTCATGTTTGTTTTCAGCACGTAAAATTTCATTAACAATATCACCATCATTCGTTAACAAAATTAAACCGTCTGAGTCTTTATCAAGACGTCCAATGTGACTAATTCGTAAAGGATGGTTCACTAAATCGATAATATTACCTTTTACAGCTTTTTCACTCGTACATGTAATACCTACTGGTTTATTTAAAGCGATATATACGTGATCTCGAGCAATTCGAAGCTGCTCTCCATTTACTCGTACATCATCACCTGGGTTCACTTGGTCACCAATTTTTGCAACCTTACCGTTAATAATTACTCTTCTCTCATTAATTAGTTTATCCGCTCCACGTCGAGACGCTTTTCCAGCTTCACTAATAAATTTATTGATACGCAAATTAGGCACATCCTTTTCTAAAAAAATTTCAAGCTCACACTGCTTCTACCGTACAATACAAAAGGGTAAGCCTCCTATTATAACTTAAATATATTAACATGAAAGGGTATATAACGTCTTCTATTAATTACTTGTTTATAAGAAAATATCTTTATTATACATTCATTTATACACTTTTTCAGCGTTTAATATACAAGCCATTCTTCCTTACATACAGCTTGTTTTCCTTTTATCTCTTCTATATCTTCATGAATATTAGCTAATTTATATAAATCTGGGAAAATCTCTTCCACATAATTTTGATGCGTCTGTTCATCTTTCCAATATGTTAACACTATGTAACGATTTTCATTTTTTAAAGACTTCCCAACTACTCCACCTAACATTCCTTTTGCTTTTTCCATTCCTTTATTCCAAATTGTTTCTTGCTTCTGTAAAAAATACTTTTCCTTTTCCACCTTTACATCACATATAGCAACTCTTACGAATGATCCTTCTGTAACAACGTCTTTCAAATGCGTATCAGTTATATCATACAACGTTTGAAATAATTCAATTTCACACGAAAGAAACGTATCCTCTTGATTACTATTTAAATAAATTGTATCGTGAGCACCATTCATAAATGATTGATATGTACTTCTATCTTCCCATAAAGTAAATACACATGCCTCATCTTCATACCATCCACCAAATTGTCCATGAAAACCATCTAGATGCCGTATATCACTCCATTTTTCTTGCGCATTTGAAAACAATTTCTTTTTCTCTTCTTCCACCTTACAGTAGATTGTTTTTAGTAACATTTTTAAATCCCCCTTTAGCATATAATTTATCTTCTTCTCACAATAATTAGTTCACATAATATTTTTATAATCACCCTAATACTCTTTATAGGCATATAGAACTAATCATATTTATCACTACATCTATCAAAACATCTATCGAATTTAATTTCAAATGATTCAGAATAAAAAAAGATGTAACTCTTAATGAATTACATCTTTAGCTAATCTCCCTTATTCATCTTTTTCTCAAATAAATAATACGTAATTTCTCCCGGATAATGTACTACTGCTACCTTCCTTTCCCCTTTTTTAAAACTAACAGTATGCCCGTTTTCCCCTAAGTTCTCCCATCCATTTGCCTTTGTAATAGGCATTACACTTATATATTGATAGTCCTCTTCATTATCATCGTTAATATGGATTGCTGACATTGGCACTGGAAAATCTTTAATTTTAGATTCTTTGTCTACATATATGAGTGCAAATAAACCAACTAATAACATAGCCATTGAAATACTTAAAACCAGTTTTCTTCTATTCATTTTCACTAAAAACCCTCTTTTCTCGCATATAGCTTTCATCATTTTACTAAATTTAATTATTCGTGTATAGAAAAGACATAATTTAAATTATTTCTAACCTATTTTCTCTACTTTAAACAACATTATTGTTATATATTATAATTATAAGTTTTTAAATTTTGGAGGCGTTACATATTGCAGAAATTACTTTTTACTAAATGGACAGTTGTTATTTCTATTTTCATCATTTTCGGTACGATTTTCTATGTTACTAATGTTAAAAATAACAACGAAAAAGCAACTGTAGAAACAGCGGAGACAAAAACTTTCAAAACGAAATTACAACCTAAAATTCATGAATTGACTACTCACTATAATGACATCATCGAAAAAGATTGGTTACCTGCCTGGGAAGAGATTAACACGAATGGAGATTCAGTAGATCGAAATAAACTATTAGTTACAATGAGTGCTGTTTCCAAACAGTACGAAACAATTATGAACGAAATAGACACGCTTAAAATTGAAGAAAACATAACAGATATAGATATACAAAAACAACTACTTCAATTCACAACTCAGTTTAAATCCGCATCAAATTTCATGAAAAATGCAGCAAATTTGATTATAGACGGAGCAAATAACTCTACTCCAACCAATGAAACTATTGAAAAAACAAAACAAGCTTTAGGACTTGCGGATCAACATATTGTCATCGCTTTATCTACTTTAAATGAAGTTGAAGATAAATTAGGACTTACAAAAAAATAAAACTATTTACTATTTTAAAATAAAAAATGATTGCAATTCACAATTTGTATGTCTATAATGTTTTTATTGATTTACAATCAATGTGTTTATAAATTTTATAATTCGGATGAACCATTCAGGAGAAGGTCTATTGATCTACCGACGGGGCAAAAAGTTGTTATACCAGCTTTGAAACTCTCAGGTCTTGGTTACAAGTAGAACTGCATGGGGACGAATCTCTGGAGAGACTCCCTCTCGCTTTCATAGAGCGCGGAGGAAAACGAGCACCGAAGGAGCAAATCCGCTACTTTAGCGGATAATCTCTCAGGTAAAAGGACAGAGACAAGCGAAAGAAAAAGCCGATTGTATCGGTTTATTTTTCTATCCCTTGTTTCTCCAGAGACCATTTCATTTACTTGAAGTGGTTTTTATTTTTTCTAAAAAAGGAGAATAAAGATGGAGACAGTAAGTAAAGTATTAGAACAACTAAATCAATACGTGTGGGGATTACCAACTTTGTTGCTACTCGTTGGAACAGGTATCATTCTCACAGTGCGTTTGAAAGGTTTACAGTTTAGTAAACTATTATACGCTCACAAACTAGCGTTTAAAAAATCAGAAGATACTTCTTCTTCTGGAGATATTAGTCACTTCCAAGCACTCATGACAGCTATGGCCGCAACGATTGGTATGGGTAATATAGCCGGTGTTGCAACAGCGGTTACAATTGGTGGTCCTGGTGCAATATTTTGGATGTGGATTACCGCTTTATTCGGTATGGCAACAAAGTATGCAGAGGCAATACTTGCAGTGAAATACCGTGTTAGTAATGAAAATGGTGAATATTCAGGTGGACCAATGTATTATTTAGAGCGTGGTTTAGGTAAGAAATGGCTTGCTATATTATTCGCTATATTTGGTACAACTGCTTCTTTCGGTATTGGTAATATGGTGCAATCTAACTCAGTTGCAGAGGCAATGCGAATTAATTTCTCTTTCCCTCCTGCTTTAACTGGTATAGTAATGTCATTTTTAATCGCAATTGTTATTTTAGGCGGTGTAAAAAAAATCGGGAAAGTGACGGGATATGTCGTTCCTATTAAAGCTTTCTTTTATATAATTGCTGGTCTTATAATTATTTTCTATCACTACGACCAAATTCCAGAAGCATTTTCACTTATTTTTTCTGGTGCATTTAATGGTACAGCAGCTGCTGGTGGTTTTATTGGGGCAACAGTTGCATCAGCTATCCAAATCGGAATGGCGCGTGGTGTATTTGCGAACGAAGCTGGTTTAGGTAGTGCACCAATTGCGGCGGCGGCGGCAAAAACCGATTCGCCTGCAAAGCAAGCTTTAGTTTCAATGACTGGTACTTTTCTAGATACGTTTATTGTATGTACAATTACAGGACTAGTATTAATTACTACAGGCGCTTGGAAATCAGGTAAAACTGGTGTTGAAGCTACAACACTTGCATTCCAATCTGTATTCGGTACTGCTGGTAGTATGATTCTCGGTATCGCAATTATTTTATTTGCCTACTCTACTATTTTAGGCTGGTCGTATTATGGAGAAAAATGTGTAGCTTATTTATTCGGAGAAAGTGCAGTTAAATATTATAAAGCAATCTTTATTTTCATGATTGCAATTGGTGCTAATTTAAAGCTAGGAATCGTATGGACATTTGCTGATATTGCAAATGGACTTATGGCAATTCCAAACTTGATTGGTTTGATTGGATTAAGTAGTATTGTTGTTGCTGAAACGAATCGCTTTTTACAAGCAGAGAAATTGAAAGAAAATAATAAAAAACAGGCAAGTTAATCTATGAAAAAAGGAATGACTCATACATGATGAGCATTCCTTTTTTCATCCCCTCTTTTACTTAATTACTATCATTAAAAATATATTTATATCAATATTTACTCCTTTTTATTCCTCCAAAAGTTTTTCACATAAATGTCATAAATCGTATGGTCTAACTATATAGTTGAAAAGGAATGCGACATTAAAGTGTCGCTGAAAAACTCATCCAAGAAAAGGGAGGAAAAATCTTTTGAAAAACAAAATCATTGTTTTCCTATCTGTTTTATCATTTATTATTGGTGGTTTCTTCTTTAACACGAATACTTCAAGTGCTGAAACATCATCTACTGATTATGTTCCTAACCAATTAATCGTTAAGTTCAAACAAAATGCATCTTTAAGTAATGTGCAATCTTTTCATAAATCTGTCGGAGCTAATGTCTTATCTAAAGATGATAAGTTAGGTTTTGAAGTCGTACAATTTTCAAAAGGTACTGTAAAAGAAAAAATAAAGAGTTATAAAAATAATCCAGATGTGGAATATGCAGAACCAAATTATTACGTTCACGCCTTTTGGACTCCAAACGACCCATATTTTAATAATCAATATGGATTACAAAAGATTCAAGCTCCACAAGCTTGGGATAGCCAACGAAGTGATCCGGGTGTAAAAGTAGCTATTATTGATACAGGAGTTCAAGGCTCACACCCTGATCTGGCTTCGAAAGTAATTTACGGGCATGATTATGTTGATAACGACAATACATCTGATGATGGTAATGGTCATGGTACACATTGCGCTGGAATTACTGGAGCACTTACGAATAACAGCGTCGGAATTGCTGGTGTTGCCCCACAAACTTCAATTTATGCTGTCCGCGTATTAGATAATCAAGGAAGTGGTACTCTTGATGCTGTAGCGCAAGGTATTCGAGAAGCTGCTGATTCGGGTGCAAAAGTAATTAGTTTAAGTTTAGGAGCTCCAAATGGTGGTACTGCATTACAACAAGCCGTTCAATATGCATGGAATAAAGGCTCTGTTATAGTTGCAGCTGCTGGAAATGCTGGAAATACAAAAGCTAATTACCCTGCTTATTACAGCGAAGTAATTGCAGTTGGTTCTACAGATCAATCAGATAGAAAATCTTCATTCTCTACTTATGGTAGCTGGGTAGATGTTGCAGCACCAGGTTCAAATATATATTCAACATATAAAGGAAGCACGTATCAATCATTAAGTGGTACATCTATGGCAACACCTCATGTTGCAGGAGTCGCTGCTCTTTTAGCAAATCAAGGATATAGTAATACACAAATTCGCCAAATTATTGAGTCAACTTCTGATAAAATTAGTGGTACAGGTACGTACTGGAAAAACGGTAGAGTCAATGCATATAAGGCTGTACAATACGCTAAGCAATTACAAGAAAATAAAGCTTCTTAAGAAAACTTTAATCAGTCGATCTACCATGAATGCGGAATAAAATAGAAGGAGAGACTTCTATAATTAAAGCCTCTCCTTCTTACAAACTATATTACTCTCCCTGCTTTTTAACCATATGTAAATACAGTACAAAATCCATCATTGTCGACGAATGACCAAGTTGACGGATCATCGCTGTTATATTTCCTCTATGATATGTACCATGATTTACGACATGTTGCACTAATTCTAAAATCGAAGTTTCTAATTTCCCTACATATGGATTCTCAATAACAAATACAGCATTCACATCTTGTATTGTAATTAAAAAATCTTTATATTGATTTGCCATGTTTTCAAACATTTTTTCTAATTCATGTAACGATTTAGTTTCAATTTGTTTTCGTAAATCTTCTCGGTCTTGTATTGCTTCATTCATACTTTTACCATGCAATATATGTAACCACACTTGATCTGTAATATAAATATGCACAAAAGTATCCTTAATGGATGGAAATACACTCTGTATCTGCTCATTAAAAATCGTCTCATAGTTTGGTAACTCTTTTAATCGATTGAATAATCTTGTATTGGCCCAAGCATGATAATCACACTGTTTTAATATATAATCTTTCAATTTATATTACCTCCTTATTGTATGAAACGAATGGTTTGTTTCTTCATTTCTGATTCTCTATCAGCCTTTGCAACCCCTTTTTCTTTCATTTCATGCTTATTTATCGTTTTATATTTTACATACGTATAAAATTCCGTTTGAAATGGAAATGGTGTAATCCGAATTGTTTCCTCGTCCACCCATTCAGCTTGAATAAGTTTCTCCTCTTCACTATTAAACATTTCTGTTCCTTCAAAACCATCTTTAAATAAATCAATTTCATCTTTCTTTTTGACACCAGGCTTATTCATACATACGTATAAAGAAAGTTCATCACAAAACTTTAATAATTTATAATGTTTATCGAACATCGCAAACTGTTCTTTTGTTAACGTTTTCAAGATTCTTTTTTGTCGTTCTAATTCATGTTTATAAAATGACATCATCTCTTCATCTTCCTCGTTTAGTGGAAATGATAAAAAATGTTTACTACAAACCAATGCCCCGTATGGATTAGAATTTTCAATTTCATTCAAACCAATCGTATAAAAAACAAAACGTAATGGGCTTGGACAATCCATAAATGTATATGGAATATTTTTAGCATCATTCAAAATTGGTACTTTATCAAGCTCTATCCATCCTCTGTCATGCTCATATATTGCATCAACTGTTTCTTTTAAATATGTTTTACTTTCAAAAAAGTCTTCTTTTATATGTTTTGCAATCTCTCCAGCTAAAAAACCATGGTCATGTTGACGAATTAATATACTTTCCTTGTCATTTTTTTCACGAAAAATCATTCATATACTCCCCCTCATCCTCATACTAAAGCTTTTTATATGCATCGATTCTTAATTAATCCCTAAATAATAGAAGGGATTCAGTCTCTTGCAACGAAATTAACATAATTATATAGTATTCTATCTAATCATAGTGATAGCTTTATCTTTACTATCTATTATACTAAAACATTCATTCCAAAAATTTTTTTATGAGGTGAAAACATGAACAAAACAGAATTAATTAAAAACGTAGCTCAATCAGCTGATATTTCTCAAAAGGACGCTTCTGCAGCTGTACAATCCGTATTTGACACAATTGCTAATGCATTACAATCTGGAGATAAAGTTCAACTAATCGGTTTTGGAACTTTTGAAGTGCGCGAAAGATCTGCTCGTACAGGACGTAATCCGCAAACTGGCGAAGAAATTCAAATCGCCGCTGGTAAAGTTCCTGCATTTAAAGCAGGTAAAGAATTAAAAGAAGCTGTTAAATAAACAAGAAACCAGCCATTTTATAGGCTGGTTTCTTGTTTTTATTTAAGCAATTGCTTTATATTCTCTGCATGATACACTTCACAAATATAAAATACACATTTGCATTTACTTACAATTTGATACTTTCTAGTTGGATACACATTCGCTGTAACAGAACATCCATCAAACAATTCGATAATATTTCCAGATGGCTGATATCCTTCATATAATACATTTCTTCTTACTTCCATCTTTTCTATAAGCTTTTCAACAGGAATATTTCCACTCTCTAATTCACTCTTTATTGCGTCCGGTAAAAACGAAGTGTCTGCAAAAATTAGATTTTCAGATAACACCTTGCCTTTATAACTAACATTAGATACACGGTAAAGAAATGTTCCATCTTTATCAAAGAAATTCTTTGCTTCTTTCGGAATGTACTGTCTACCAAGTGCCTCTTGTTCAAGAACATCAAACTGAACTGTATCATTTAAAAGCTTTTCTAAAGCATGAATGGATGATGTATCTCCAGAAAATAAAATATTTTTAATTGCTTGTACGTTATAAGTGAATTCATTCTTTCTATTTTCCGCTACTAACATGAGGAACACCTCTTCTATAATTTTTTTATTTAAGATTTAAAAGTGCTGCCGCATCTAATTGCGTAATTTCAGTTACTTCCTTACTGAATATTGCAACAGAGGCCCTATAATCTAAACTAGGCTTTACATCTTCCATCATTGTATTATTTAATAACTCTTGTCTATCCTTAAAAACCAACAAGTTTGGAGGATCATTTGGAGCTGATACTGTAATATGTACTGGCGGAATCATTAGTCCTTCACCTGTCGCTTTCAGCACCGCTTCTTTTCGAGTCCAATATGTTAAAAATCCTTCTATTTTCTGTTCATTTGGCAGTTTCATAACTTGCGCTATTTCAATGTCTGTTAATACACCTTCTGCCATTTTCATAACATCTACATTTGGATTCATTTGTTCTACATCTATGCCAACAGGTGCAGATTTTGTAAAAGCAACGACAACCCACTCACCTGAATGCGAAACGGATAATTGCGGCATACCTTCTGGTAATTGTGGTCTTCCATGCTGCACTTTACATACTGAGCACATTCGATCAATTGGTACTTGGACTGGTGACATAGAAAGTATCTTACCGAGAACTAATCTACTTATTACGCAACCTATTATAAAACGAGCTCGATCTGCCGAATGATGATACGAATTTGCTTTCTCTCGCTCTATATCATTTAGTAAATTGTAATGCCATGATTGTAAATCCGAAATTCTTGCCCACCATATTTGACAATCATTCTCATTCAAAGTTGGAATAGAATCTACAACTTTACTTTCTATCATGTAAACTCTCCTTTATTCAACGAATACCAATTTTCATAAGAAAGCATGCGTATATTGTTATTCATTGACAAGTACTTTCTCTTTTTCTGATACAGATAATGTTTTTTCTTTCTTCTTTGACATTACCTCTTTATCGGAAATACGTAAAGAAAATAGTAGTGCTATGAGCAAAAATATTGCTGATCCAATTAATGCTGCTTGATATGGTAAAAAATCGGATTGAGCGTTATTACTTCCAAAACCAGCTAGTATACTAGCTAAAACAGCTACTCCTATTGCTGAACCTAATCGATTTTGCACATTGAATATAGTAGTAGCTCTCCCCATAGAAGGCGGCGTGATATTGTTAAAGGCAGAAAATTGAACCGCACCGACAGATTGACCTAAGAAAATACCGATACCAAACAATAATGCGCGGATTTGCCACGGATTCGTATCGTGATTTACAAAACTTAATAAAACAAAGATAACCACGGTACAAATTAATCCAATAGAAATTACCTTTCGCGCTCCTAATTTTTTATATGACCATGGCACAATTTGTGAAGAAATCATTAATCCAATCGCCTCTGGAAATGTCGTAAGTCCTGATTCCAGCGCGGAAACTCCTATCACATTTTGATACATAAGTGGAAAAACAAATAACATTCCTAGTAAACCAGCTGATGAAAATAATGATATAAGACTCATCTTTCTAAACACTGGTTCTTTTAATAAACGTAAATCTAACATCGGTTGCTTTACTTTCAGTTCTACGATTATAAACAATGTAATGAATACACCCCCAGCTATCCCAGTACTCATAATTTCTGGAGAAATCCACCCTTTTGATGGTCCCTGGCTGAGCGCATATATGAGCATCGCAAATCCTGGTGCTGATAAAATAAAGCCGAGCGAATCAAAGCGACCAGCTGATTTTTCAACATGCTCTGCTAAAAATAGAAGTCCAAATAGCAATGCAACGATTCCAAACGGTAGATTAATATAAAATGCCCAACGCCAAGACATTTGATCTACAAAGAAACCACCGATGATAGGACCAATTGCTGGTGCTACAGCAATTGGAAGTATAATGAACCGAGAAATCTTCGGTCTTTCCTCTGGTGAAAATGTTCGAAATAACATTGCCATTCCAACTGGTGTTAAAAGCCCTCCACCAGCACCTTGAATAATACGGAAAATATTCAATGAAGTAATATCGTTAGCCATTCCGCATAAAGCAGAGGCAATCGTAAATACGAAAAGAGCAATTAAAAACACTCTTTTCGTACCAAATCGATCTCCTAACCAACCAGAAATCGGAAGGAAAACAGCTAAACTAACTAAATACCCAACATTAACCGTCCCCATTGCAGATGCAGGTACTTGTAGTTCTCTACTTATCGTTTGCAGTGCTACATTTACAATCGTTGCGTCCATCGCAGCCATAAACATCGCAGTTATATAAACGATACTTACAACTACTTTTGGATTTAGTTTTTCTTTCATTATCGTTTTCCTGCTAATGTTTTTTCGCGAACTTGATTACTTTTTGGATTCAAATCTTTCCAGTTATATTCAACATATTCTAAGCAGCTCTGCCTACTAGCTTCTTCATATACGATATTCCAGCCAATAGGTACATCGAGAAAAGCAGGCCAGAGAGAATACTGGCCCTCCTCATTTATTAATACTTTATATGTGTAATTATCATTTTCAAATGGATTCGTCATACTCTACTTACCCCTTTCTTATTCTGCAAATATTTCGCTAATACTTGTCCAATTTCCGTAAGCGGACCTGGCTGACATAGATCTTTATGTCTACAATCAATATCGTGCTGCACAATTTGCCCGTCTAAATAATTTAGCCACGTATTTGGAGAAATAGGATCAAACCAGTCTGGTATAACAGTAGATCTAAAGAACAGGATATCTCCGTTATAAACTTTCGGTACATATTTCCCTAACAACCCTACTGAATTTACATATGTTTCTTTCAAGTTCAATATAGTCTCTTCTTCAAGACTTGCTAATGCACTTCCATCTTTACGAAGGATTTCAACTGCACTTTCCATTGTAAGTGGTTTACCATCCATGTTATCTGGGTCATATCCGCCTAAAGCAAGTAATGCGATTAACGCTTCCTCTTCAGTAGGCGCTTCCGTATTCGGTAAGAAGTGTCCAGGATAAGAGTCAAGCATAACGAGTAATTCTACTTCTTCCCCTTCATTTTGTAATTGCGCCGCCATTGCATGCACAACATTTCCTCCAAGCGACCAACCTAATAAACGATATGGTCCATGAGGATGTACTTCACGAACGTGTTTCAAGTAATCCGCCGCCATCTCCTCTAAACTTTTTGGAAGTTCTTCATTTTTAGCAATACCACGTGCTTGCACACCATAAATTGGATAATCTGTTCCTAAAGATTTCATAAGTCCTGCATAGCACCAACTTAATCCACCTGCTGGATGTACACAAAATAGTGGTAATTGATCCCCGCTTGCTCGTAATGGAAGCAACACATCAAGTGCACTTTGACCATTCCCCATCTCAAGTCTTTCAGCTAACCCTGCAACAGTCGGTGCTGCAAATAAAGTACCAATGTTTAGTTCCACTCCAAGCGCCTCTTTCATGCGGCTCATAAGCTGCACTGCAAGGAGTGAATGACCACCAAGATCAAAGAATCCGTCATCAATTCCAATTTGAGGTACACTTAGCACTTCTGTAAACAAGTCACATAACATTTCTTCTTGCGGTGTTCTTGGACCACGACTAGAAGATGATGCGATAAATGCTGGAGCTGGCAATGCCTTTCTATCTAATTTACCGTTTGGAGTTAAAGGTAACTCATTTACTACTACAAAAGCGTATGGAACCATATAATCTGGTAAACTACCACTAGCAAACTGACGCATTTCATTCGTATCAATTGCTTCATTATTTGATGCAACGATATAAGAAACTAACCGTTTATCCCCTGGTTGATCTTCACGTACAATAACGGCTACTTGCTCAGCTTTAGGGTGCTTCATTATGACTGCTTCTATTTCTCCTAATTCAATTCGGAATCCACGAATTTTGATTTGATGATCTGCACGTCCTATATAATCTAGCGTCCCATCATTACGCCAGCGAGCTAAGTCTCCTGTACGATACATTCTTGTACCTGGCTTGCCAAATGGATCTGCGATAAAGCGTTCAGCCGTTAATCCTGCTCTTCCTAAATATCCACGCGCAAGTCCTGCACCTGCAACATACATTTCTCCAACTACTCCAGGTGGGACTGGTTGTAAATAGTTGTCTAACACATACACTTTAAGGTCAGGTATACTGCACCCAATTAAACTATTTGCCCGTAAAGAGACGATAGTTTCATCTAATTCAATATAACTAACATGTACTGTCGTCTCTGTAATACCATACATATTAATAAGCTTTGGTGCGTTATGAGGATGTCGACTATACCAATCTTCTAAGCGACTTAGCTCAAGTGCTTCTCCTCCAAAAACAACATATCGTAAAGATAATTTTTGGCCAATCTCTTCATTTTCACGATCTGCTTGCATCAATTGGTAGAACGCTGATGGAGTTTGGTTTAAAACCGTAACCTTTTCTTTAACAAGAAGCTGTAAAAATTCTTTCGGCGAGCGACTTACAGTATGTGGGACTACAACTAAACGCCCTCCGTATAATAAAGGTCCCCAAATTTCCCAAACCGAGAAATCAAAAGCATATGAATGGAACATCGTCCAAACATCGTTTCCGTCAAACTGGAACCAATGATCAGTTGCTCCTAAAAGTCTCACTACATTTTGATGAGGTATCATAACGCCTTTCGGTCTGCCCGTTGACCCTGACGTATAAATAACGTAAGCAATATGTGATGGAGATAATGGCTTAATTCGTTCCACTTCATCAATATTGTCTTCACTATATTTCTCAACCTCTGCTATTACTTTCACATCATCAACTAAAACTTTTAGTGCCTCATTACATTCAATTTCCACTTCTGAATTCGTTAAAACACATGATGGTTTCGCATCGTGTAGCATAAATGAAATACGGTCTGCTGGGTAATCTGGATCTAACGGAAGGTATCCAGCACCAGCTTTAAGAACAGCTAATAAGCTTACAACCATGTTTAATGATCTTGGCATCGCTAAAGCAACGAGTTGATCAGGACCAATCCCTTTTGCTATTAGGAATCGAGCTATTTTATTTGCTTTTCTATTTAACTCTTCATAAGTTAATTTCTTATCTTCAAAGACAACAGCAATAGAATTTGGATTTATATGAGCCTGCTTTTCAAACAATTGTGGCAATGTCATTTCTGGTGCAATTTGAAAACCACCATTCCACTTTTCTAACACTGTATTTTTCTCTGCTAAAGTTAATATTTCTAATCTGCCAATGGATTGATCTGGATTTGTAGTTGCATCATCTAATAACAAAATGAATCGTTCTATTAGTTTTTGAACCGTTTCACGTTTATATAAATCGGTACTAAACTCTAGTAATCCATGTAAACCGTTCGGAGTACCATCAACCCCGTTACTCTCACTAATTTCAAATGTTAAATCAAATTTTGCAGAACCAACGCTTTGAATTTCAAGGCTCGCTTCTAAATCTGGTACATGAAACGTTGCTTCTGGTGTATTTTGAAAAGCTAACATAACTTGAAACAACGGATGGCTGTTTCGAGTACGTACTGGATTTAATACTTCAACAAGCCTTTCAAATGGAACATCTTGATTTTCATAAGCTGCAAGATTTACCTGCTTCACTCTATTTAATAATTCTTTAAAACTTGGATCTCCTGAAGTATTTGTACGTAACACTAATGTATTTACAAATAAACCAACAATATCTGAAAGTACATCATCATTTCTTCCAGCAATCGGACTTCCAATTGGTATATCAGTGCCTGCACCTAATCTTGTAAATAGTGCACTAAGCCCTGCTTGCAATACCATAAACAAACTAACTCCATTTTTACGTGCAAGCTCTACTAACCTACTATGCATACCTTCATCTATATGAAAATGAATTGTTTCCCCGCGGTAACTCGTCTCAATTGGACGCTGGAAATCTGTAGGTAACTCCATTTGGTCTGGTAAACCTTTAAGTTCTTCTTTCCAAAAATCTAATTGTGTTGAAATAAGACTCTCTTGTGTCGTTTCATCACCTAGCAATTGCTGTTGCCAAAGTGCATAATCTGCGTATTGAACTGGTAGTGTCTCCAGCTGAACTCTGTCACCTTGACATCGCGCTTTATACGCCGCTGTAAAATCTCTCGTTAACGGCTGTAATGACCAGCCATCACCTACAATATGATGTAATAGAATTAATAATACATGTTCGTTTTCACTCATTGTAAAAAGTTGCAAACGAACTGCCGGCTCAAAATCGAGGTTAAAGCTATATCTTACCGCCTCTGAAAGTACACTTTCTAATTCATCTTTACATGTATTAGTTATAACCATTTCTAAATTTAAGTTTTCCATATCTAAAATTTTCTGATAGGAACTACCTAATACGTTAGGGAAAATTGTTCTAAGTGTTTCATGTTTCTCAACTACATCATAAAAAGCACCTTGTAATGCTTCCCGATTCAATATTCCATTCATACGAATGACTAGCGGAATATTATAAGTAGGACTTGGACCTTCTAAACAATTTAAGAACCATAACCTGCGCTGTGCAAATGAAAGTGGAACTTCATTTGGCCTACTTGCTTTCTGAATAGCTGGTCTTGCGCTTTTTGCATGGTTTAATTGTTTCGCCAGTTCGGCAACAGTTGGTGATTCAAATAGTTTCCCAATTCCTAATTCCACACTTAACGTTTCACGAATTCTTGCCATTAAACGAGATGCGAGAAGTGAATGTCCACCCATTTCAAAGAAATTATCATCAATGCTAATTCGAGAAACACCAAGTACTTCTGCAAATAAATCACATAATATTTCTTCTTTCGGATTTCTAGCAACTCTCTCATTGTTCATTCCATTAAAATCAGGAGCAGGTAATTTCTTTCTGTCAACCTTACCATTTGGCGTTAATGGTAATACTTCTAGCACAACAAATGTCGATGGTATCATATAATTCGCTAAACTTTCTGAAACATAAGAACGAATTTCTGAAAGATTAATCTGTTCCTTTTCTTCTGCAACGATATACGCAATGATGCGTTTATCATTTGCACGATCTTCTCGTACCATTACTACCGCTTGTTGAATATTTTCATGTCGTTGTAATACCGTTTCAATTTCAGCTAATTCAATTCGGAATCCACGAATTTTAATTTGATGATCTGCGCGACTAATGTACTCTAACGCACCATCACTACGCCATTTCACAAGATCTCCTGTACGGTACATGCGCTTCCCTGATTCTCCATAAGGATTTGCAACAAACCGTTCAGCTGTTAACTCAGGTTTTCCTAAATATCCGCTTGCAAGTCCTTCCCCTGCAATATATAATTCCCCAATAACTCCAGGTGGCACTGGTTGTAACCCTGCATCCAATACATACACTTCTGTATTGCAAATTGGTTTTCCAATAGGAGGTATGCCCTTTTCACCTTCATCAATGTTCATGAAAGTAGACCAAATCGTCGTTTCAGTTGGTCCATATAAATTAGTTATTGAGCAACCTAATTCTCGTAATTTATTTGCTAAATGCGCTGGAAGAGCTTCACCACCAACAAGTATGCTTAGCCCTTGTAGCTTCTCTGGATAATCAGTTACTAACGCCTGCCAAAGCGTCGGTGTAGCCTGCATAATGGTCACTCTTTCTTCATGTAAAAGTGTCGTTAATGCAGAAGGCTCTTGTATGTCTTCTTTTTGCGCAATTGTTAAACTTGCACCACTAATAAGAGGTAAATAAATTTCTAGTGCAGAAATATCAAATGCAAACGTTGTAACTGCTAATAAATGATCATTTTCATTTAATGAAAACTTTTGTTGCATAGCCATTAAAAAGTTACTTAAACCTCTCATAGGAACAATTACACCTTTTGGGTTTCCTGTTGAGCCTGAAGTATATATTGTATAGGCTGGGTTTAACAGTGATACATCATTCTTACATGCTATATTCATACGAGAATATGTATGTAACGCTAGTTTCGTTTCTTCGTCATCTAATACAATTTTTTTCATATCCTTTTCTATAACTAACTTAGATGAAACAGATGAATGTGTTATGATACAAACTGGTTTTGCATCATTTACTATATAAGTAACTCTATCTGCTGGGTATTCTGGATCTATTGGTAAATACGCTGCACCAGCCTTTAAGACTGCTAGCATACTAACTACCATTTCTATTGATCTAGGGAATACTAAAGCTACAAACTGATTTGGTCGTATTCCTTCTTCTACTAAATAATGTGCTAGTTCATTCGCTCGTTCATTTAGCTCTTTATACGTAAGGATTACACCGTCACAAGTAATCGCTAGTTTATTGGGATTTTTTTTCACTTGTTTTTCAAATGATATAGGCAGACTGATTAATTCATCGTCTTCCTTCGTTTCATTCCATTCCAATAAAACTTTATGATTTTCTTCAGGCAGAGTAATGTTTATTTTTCCAATCGACTCGTTTTTCTCACAATTATTTATTACTAATTCAAATAGATTCATAAATCTTTCTTTATGCAATGCTAGCTCCGCGTTATTATATACTTCAGGATTTGCATCAAAATGAATCATTATCTCATTTTGATCAAAACATTTATATACATTTATCGATAAATCATCGACAGGTCCTGCTGATAAGTTATGCGTAATACCACGATTTCCAGCAAAATTAAGCCCGTAATCAAAAGGCATAACATTCACTAACGGTCCAAACAACCTTTGATTTTCACCTAGTAACTTTAAATCTCTTCTTAATTCCTCATGACGGTATTTATAATGGCGACGTACATCTCGGATTTCTTTAGAAACTTGCTGCAATAATTCCGCAAGAGTTATATTTGGAGTTACTGTAATACGAAGTGGAACTAAATTCATTACCATACTTGGTGTATGAATAGATACAGAACCTAGACGTCCCATCATCGGTAAACCTAAAACAATATCATTTTCACCTGTTAATTTATGCATATAAATACTTGTTACAGCCACAATGAATTCCGGCCAACTTGTTAACGAAATATTGATATCTTCTAGTAAAGTTTTCGTGCTAGAACTAGATAAATAAGCTGTTTCTCGTGAAAATCCATTTGATGTTCTCGGTGCTCGTTCTGCCAAACTTACAACTTCTGGGGCATCTGCAAACTTTTCTAACCAAAAAGTACGATCTTCCTGAAATTGTTTAGACTCACGATACTCAATATCTTCTTGCACGACTTTTGCAAGAGAACCAAATGGTTTTTCATTCTTGTTTGTTTCTTCTATAAGTGATGTATACTCATTCGCTACTTTTTGGCTAAGAAGTGAAAATCCATAGCCATCCATCACAATGTGATGGATGCGCTGATACCAAAAGAAACGATTATTTTCAACTTGAATAAGTGCTTCAGTAAATAAAGTATCTTTTTTCAAATCGACTGGCATAGATAAATCATTTTTCATCCATACTTTAGCAGCTTCTTCAGGATTTTCTTCTTTACGAACGTCAATAAAATGCATATGAAACTGTGATTCTTCAATAACTTGCCATGGGCCAATTTCATCCTCTTCGAAGCGAACATGAAGTGCTTCTGTTTCCATTACAACTTTACGTACAGCTAATTCAAAAATGTCTTGATGAATATTTCCGTTTATTTCTACATATTCCCCAGTATTATAAATTGGATTAAGCGGATCTAATTGTTGCGCAAACCACATACCAGACTGCGCAGATGATAACGAATGACGAATCTTTTGACTGTTAGGCATTCTTTACTACCCCTTTATTATGTAGTCTATTTGTTACAGCACCTGTGCTGTTTGTGAAGATAGTAAACTGTACCAACCTGCAACAGTTGGACGTTCTGCTAAATCTGCAAAAGTGATTTCTTTCCCTTCACGACGCCACTTCTCTACTAAACTCATAATTCTGACCGAATCAAGCCCTCTATTTAATAAGTCCTCATCAATATCAATACTCTCTACTGGCTCACGAAGTAGTTGTGCAACTAGTTCATGCACTTCCTGTATAGTGATTCCTTCACCCTCATCACCTTTTACACTTTGTAAATCTTTTAACAGTAGGTTTGTTGATGTCGTTACTGCACATCTATTAGATGCATACTCCAATGCTTGTTTATGATGCTCTAGTGAAAAATCAGCAACTGCATCTGCTACAAAGAACGGCTCTATACCATCCATAAATGCTTCACAAGCTGTTAAAAGACAGCCAATATGCGCATAAATACCGCAAATAATGAGTTGATCTCTTCCTTGTTCATTTAAAATTTCTAATAGATTTGTCTTTTTAAATGCACTATATCTCCATTTTGTTAGGAATATATCATCTTCATCAGGAGTAAGTTCATCAACAATTTTCTTTTTATCTGGTCCAGCAGGTATACCGTCACCCCAAAAGTCTTGTAATAAACCTCGTTGTTCTAACGTTTGCCCACCAGGTTGTGCTGTATAAACAACTGGTATACCAAGTTCCTTACATTTTTCTCTTATCATTTTAATATTTGAAATAAGTTCTACTTTTGGTGATTCTTTATCGCTATATGCATCAAGAAAGTATTCTTGCATGTCATGAATTAAAAGTACTGCACGTTTCGGATCTGGTGTCCAATTCACTTTATTTTTTGGTAGTTCTGATTCAATTGGCATTTTATATACTGAAATAGATGGGATGGCCATCTAATCACTTCCTTCCGATTTTTATTATTGTTTTACTGTAATAAGTTTTTCAGCAATGACTTTACGTAGTTCTTTTTTGCTGACTTTTCCGACTCCTGTTTGCGGGAATGATTCAATAAATTCAATTCGATCTGGAATTTTATAAGCCGCTATACCACGTTCTCTTAAAAACATTTTTAATTCACTTACTGCCGGAACTTGTCCGCGAACTATAACAAAAGCACAGGTGCGTTCACCTAAATAATCGTCAGGCATAGATACGATTGCTACGTCATGGATCGCATCGTGTGCTAATAGATGATTTTCAACTTCTTCTGCAGCAACTTTCTCACCACCACGGTTAATTTGATCTTTATCTCTTCCTTCTACAATGATGTATCCTTGTTCATTTACTTTTACAAGATCACCTGTGCGATAAAACCCATCCTTTGTAAATGATCGTGCATTATGCTCTTCGGCTTTATAGTAACCACGAATTGTATATGGACCTCGTGTTAATAAACTACCTACTTCGCCCGGTTGTACATCGTTGTCATTTTCATCAACAACTCGTACTTCATCGAGTGCAGACATTGGTCTACCTTGTGTATGAATAATAATTTCTTCCGGATCGTCTAATCTTGTATAGTTCACTAATCCTTCCGCCATACCGAATACTTGCTGTAACGTACATCCAAATGTAGGGCGTATACGTCTTGCTACCTCAGCACTAAACTTAGCACCACCTACTTGAATAACCTCTAGGCTCGATAAATCGGTATTACGAGAAGATGCAGCATCAAGCCAAATCATTGCTAATGGCGGAACGAGCGCTGTAATTGTAACTTTTTCTTTTTCGATAAGAGCAAATGCCTCATCTGGACTACCACCGGTTGCCAATACCACTTTTCCACCCGCATAGAAAGTTCCAAATGTCCCTGGAGAACTCATTGGGTAATTGTGTGCTACTGGAAGAACTGCCATATAGACGCTTTCTGCATTCAAATTACAAATTTTAGCGCTAACACGTAAACTATAAATATAGTCATCATGTGTTCTAGGAATTAATTTAGAAAGACCTGTTGTGCCTCCTGATAATTGGAGAAACGCAACATCACTTGGCTGAACTTCTGGTAATGAGACGGGATCCATATACAGATCATTTATGTTCACAAACTCTTCTTCTTCTCCCACTACAATTACATGTTGTAAATTTGGCACTTTCTCTTTCACTTCTCTTGCTAGTTTTCGATAATCAAAACCGAGAGCCTTATCTGAAATAACGTAAGCGCTCGCCTCGCCAAAATCACAAAAATAACTAATTTCACTGCTTCGATGTGACGGCAGTGCAAAGACAGGAAGCGCTCCAATTCGAAATAGTGCAAAACATATTTCGAAAAACTCGATAATGTTAGGTAACTGGATTACAACTCTGTCCTCTTTCTTTATTCCTAAATTCAGTAAACCTGCTGCTAAACGATCTACCTTTTTATTAAGTTCACTATATGTTATATGCTTCTTACCACTTACAACCGCGATTTGATCTCCATATTTCTCAGCCCGCTCTCTTAACACTCCTCCAAATGTTTCACCAAGCCAACATCCTTCTTCTCGGTAACGATCGGCAAATTCTTTTGGCCATTCTGTATAACCTACTAGCATTCTTTCTTCCCCCTATTTTTCATTAAGTGAACTATCTCTTAACCCTAAAGCTTTTAGCATTGTTTGGAACTTAGCTGATGTTTCTGCTAACTCATCTTCTGGTTTTGACTCAGCAACAACTCCAGCTCCTGCATATAAACGCAGTGTATTTTCTTGTACTTCAGCACAACGAATTGTAACAATCCATTCTCCATCTCCATTTAAATCGCTCCATCCTAGCATTCCTGTAAAGAACTCGCGGTCAAATGGCTCAATATGCTGTATAGCCTCTCTTGCTTTTTCCATCGGAGTTCCGCAAACTGCTGGCGTAGGATGAAGGGCAATTGCTAATTGTAAAGAAGAAGTATTTGGATCCTTCAGTTCACCTTTCACTTCTGTAGACAAATGCCACATCGCTTCACTATGAATAACTGATGGCTTTTCTGGAACATGTAATGTATGACAATACGGACGAAGTGCAGCGGCAACCGCTTCCACTACTACCGCATGTTCATGTAAATCTTTTGGAGAAGAAAGTAATTCCTCTGCTCTTCTTTTATCTTCTACTGGGTCCTCACTACGTGGCCTTGAACCAGCTAACGGGTTAGAAATAACTTGCATACCATTACGTGAAACAAGTAATTCAGGACTTGCTCCAATTAGCGTCTTACTGTTCTCTTTTTCATCTTTCGGTAAATTCACAGCAAATGTATAACCATGCTTATTATGCTCTGCTAATTCTCGCAGAAGTTTTTGCTTATCAATCTTTTCCGAAGATTTAACATCTAACGATCTAGATAGAACGATTTTCTTTAAATCACCGTCCTGTATTTTTTTAATTCCTTGCTTCACACCATTCATATAAACTTCAGGGTCTGGCATTGGCGTCATTTCAAATGTTACGTTCTCATTTGTTTCAAGCTGATTTGTTGTATCCAATTGTAAACGCTCAGAAATCCTACTATATTCTGGTACGATAAGTTGGACTTCTTTTCTACGATCGAATGGCAAAGCACCCACAACGATAGGATTTGGATTTCCAGCTTGTTTCGCATTACTTAATGTCGCTTGCACAAGCTCTGGGAAATTTTCAATTTCACGATGCTTTACTGTAGTAAACTCTCCTTCTGCTAATATCGTTCGAGTTGGTGAAGCGAAAAAGAATGAAGATTCAGTCTTATAATCTTCTAAAAGTTTTTCTGACAATTCCTTTACAGCTATATGTTCATTCATAATATAATAACCTCCTGAATTTTGATTAAACTCCTAACGTAGCACCGCCATCGACACATAAATTGTGCATTGTAATATGACTTGCTCTATCTGAGGCTAAAAATAACACGGCTTCAGCAACTTCTGAAGGTTGTGCAATTTTTTGTAATGGAATTCCGAGTCTATATGTATTTTGAGAACCAGCAATTATATTTTTAGCTCCATTCTCATCAGCCCATAGTAATCTTTGCATCTTAGTTTCAGTAGAACCTGGAGAAACTAAGTTGCAGCGTATATTGTATGCCGCAAGCTCTAGTCCTAAACATTTCATAAACATCGTCGTTGCAGCCTTTGACGCAGCATACGCAGCCATCTCCATTCTCGGCGTATTTGCCGCATTTGAACCGACTGTAACAATTGCCCCTGATTTTCTTAACATCATATTTTTACTTACCGCTCGGGACATATTGAAAACCCCTGTAGTATTTACAGAGAATGTTTTATTCCAATCTTCATCACTTAACGAATGAATTGGTCCCATACGTAAAACCCCTGCAACATTTATTAAAATATCTATTGGCGCTATTTCATTTGCAATATGATTTACCATGTCTTCAACAGCAGCGCTATTACTCACATCTAAACGAAACGTTTTCATACGTGTTTTATTTAATTCATTTTGATTTAAGAGTACATTTAACCCCTCTTCATTTTGATCAACCGCAATAACTGTGGCTCCTCTTTCTAAAAACATTTTGGCAACAACACTGCCTATGCCTTGTGCTGCACCTGTTACTAAAACTGTTTGCCCATCAAATTCCCCTAAGTTCATTTTCTCTATCCTTTCACATAAACATTAATTTCATTAAGTAACATAAATGATATTGATTTTCATTATCAGTCATGTTGTAAAAAATAATACACTTACTAAACTAATTGGTCAAGTGCGCATTACTTTAAAATCCATTTTATTGATAATGTTTTTCATTTACTATCTTACACCGAAATGATAATGTTTCTCAATAAACTTGTCAATCTTTTTTTATTTTTCAGATAAAGTATTTTAATGCTTCTTAATAAAATCATACCTAAACGCATTAAATGTACTTATATTATAAATAAAATTCAAACTCCTCTTTTTAAAATTGAAGAAGATAAACTAGAGATACGTTCATTTACAATGCTTTATGAAAAACTCAAGTATATATTTTCTCAATATTTTTCTGAAAATATATCTTACAAATACTAATGAATGTCTTCTTTATCATTTAAGATTTAATATATATTTCGAATATGATGTATCAATTTATTATATTCCAAATGGGTATTCCACTCACTTTTATATCTATAAAAATCACAAAAGTAATTTAACCTTGTTAAAATAACTCATAAAAAAGCATCCTAATTAATAGAATAGGATGCTTTTTCGTAATCATAGTGTTATAGAAGATTTGTATACTTATGCTACGCTGCGATACTCTTCTTCTTGTTCTTTTTTCTGTTTAGGTGCTTGAATTAAAATTGCGATAATGAATGACACGACACATAATACACCGATCACCATGAACGTTGGTTTGAATCCACCTAGAAGTGCACCGATAAAGGAACCTGCAAGCGCCCCAAATCCAAATCCTTGATACACAATTCCGTAGTTCTTACTATGGTTTTTCATACCGAAGAAATCACCAACAATAGCTGGGAAAATAGTGATATTTCCACCAAAGCAAAACGCTACACTTGCTACACATACGAAGTAAATACCATAATTTAAATCTACAAAACTTAGAACTAAGACTGAACTCGCCATAACAACAAAAGTACCAGTAACGATTTTTAAACGCCCAATTTTATCCGATAACGGTCCTAAAATGATACGACCTAATGTATTGAAGATTGCAACCATAGCCACCGCATTAGCTGCTGTTGCTGCGCTAAGTCCTACAAGTTGAACACCAATGTCTTTTACCATACCAATTAAGTATAAGCCACTCATACATGATGTAAATAACATGATAAATAATAAGTATACTTGTTTTGTGCCTAACATTTCTTTCGTTGTGTATTCCTTAGTTTTTGTTTCATGAACTGCTCCTTGATCTGCAGCTTGATGGATTAAACAAGCACCAATTACAATCATAGCTGTAACAATTAAACCCCAGTATATAAATGCTTGCGATACACCAACTGATTCAATCAACTGTGCGTTAACGTATTTAAAGATTAAGCTACCTGAACCATATGCAGAGACAGAAATACCAGCAATTAAACCTTTACGCTCTGGAAACCACTTTATTAAATTTGATAGTGAAGTGATATATGCTGTACCATCTGCATAACCTACAACAACTCCTGCTAGTACATAAAGCAATATTAATGAAGAAGCTTGTGAACTAAGTATTAACCCTAGTCCTAATGCTAATCCAGCTATCATAATAAGTTTACGAAGTCCCCATTTTTCTTGCAATTTACTCGCAAATAAAGTTGAAAATGCTAAAGAAAGACTAGTAATTGAGAAAGTTATCGCAACAGCGTTAAGACTCCAACCGTATTTACTAACTAAAGGCTGATTGAATAAACTCCATGTATATATCGTCCCAAGCCCCATTTGTACTATAACTGTGCCAAGGACAACAAACCATGGATTAACAGTTGATTTTTTCATACCTTTCCGCCTCCTCTTTCTATTTCAATGCTATTCGCTAAATTTACTTTTTTTATGTTCATTTTGGTCACCTCTTTTGATTTGACACCTTCATTGTATAAGATGTTTTCGTTCATGTAAGCACTTACAAGACAGAGCGTCAAAAACGTAGAATCAGTTACAAAAAACGAAGGATGAAATACAAAAACTACTTATTAAATACGTAACAGTTATTTAATAAGTAGTTTTTGTATAAGCTCGATTTACATTTGTTTTTGAACCCTTTTTTAAAAAGTGAAACAATAAAACCGTCTCTTTACTATTTATTAAAGAGACGGTTTTATTAGGTCAATTCATAAGCCTGACTTTTTTTATACGTTTATAATTGTTTCTTCAAATGTAACAATTGGCTCTACAAATTCCATCATAATGAAAGCATTTTTAATACGTCTTGTTAAAACTTCTTTTAATTCTGCACACATTTGTTCTGTAAGTGATTTTACAAATACAAAGTTATGATAATAAATCACACTCTTCTCTTTACTTAATGGGTTTAAAAACATCCCTTCTTTTGTAACGAGAGCATTAGAATGCCCCGATAAAGTTGAAAGAAACGTCTCTAAAATTTTTATTTCTCTTTTTGAAAACGATTCTTCACAAACTACTTTAATATTCATTTCTGTTATCATTTATATATTCCCCCAACCATTTTTTCACAAGGGGATACTATAATACTATTAAATTTTCACAAGACTCCCCTTGTCGTTCATAAAATTCACCAGAAAACTAAGTTGACTAACTTGTTTTTTCCCTTTATTCATATAAATCTCTCCTTTCGTATATATTACTTCTCCATTTTTAATTGATTACCTTTTTATATTAAAGTTTTTCTATGTTTTTAATTGGAATTTTACCAATTAGAGATCTTATTAATAAACGTATATTTTTCTTATACTCCTGAAAAAAACTTTACTTATCTACTTTACGTTTTGGGCTACATAGTGTCTGTTTTTTGAATAATTTGCTTCTCTGCAGTATTTACATAGAAATATTGTTTCGCTAATGCTGAAAACAATTTACTTATAATAAAGTGAAACTTTAATCAACCCTCACCAATCGGGCTTTTATGGGCAGCAGGGCCCCCACCTAACTTCTTTGTTTCCACTGAATTTTGAGGTGGGGGTCTTACTGCCCAGCAAATAGCGGGATAAACTTAAATAAAATATAACTTTTAACATAAGAGTACTTTATACTCTTCTATTAGAGAACAAATTTTTTCCCAATAAATAAAACTAAATATTCACTAATATATCTATCCGTGGTTTAATATATATAATAAAAAAATATTTCTGTCTTTAATGAGGAGGTACTATGAAAGCAAACGTAGGGGATACTATACTTTTTCAACGAAATAATTTAAAGATTACAGGATCTGTATTAAAACTTTATACTGAATCGGTCTTAGTTGAAATTACAAATGTAAGCGGTGGTACTTTTGAATTTGATCGAACAATTGTAAATCATAAAAACTATAAAGTTTTAAATACAAATACATAAAACAACACAAAATAGCCCCTGCTCAACAGCAGGGGCTATTTTATATAAAAATATTTCACTAGTTTATATACCCTAAAACATTAACAATCTTACTCGCTTTTAAATTGTTAATATGATAATAAATTTCTAAACCTCTTCTCTCTGCTCGTAACACTTTACCCTTCATTTTTGATAAATGTTGTGAAACAGTAGATTGCGGAATATTCAGTAACTCTGTTAATTGTGTTACATTACAAGTTTTTCTCGTACTTAATTCATTTACAATTTGCAGTCTGATTGGATGCGCCATAATTTTTAAAATATCTACATCTTCTTCTGAAACTAAAGTTTTTCTCATTTCACTCGTATATGTTGTCATAAGACATTCCCCTTTTATATGAATTCCATATTCATAAGATCTATTTCCAAATTTTTTAAAACCCTTGATTAAAACTTTCATATAGAAATAAAAGGATTTTAAATTTTTGAAAACAGAACTTACATTCACTTTATTTATTTATTTGGTACATATACATAATACAATGTTAATATGTGCTCTATGTGAAGTTCACATAAATTTGTGATGAAGATTTACTTAGCCACTCGCATCCTACTCATCTAATTACTCACTGCGTAAAATCATCAGTTATTTTAACACATTTTAGGCGTTTGTATATACTATTTATAAAACAACTTTTATAAAGGAGGATTCATATGCCTACAGCGTTACAAGAAGAAGTCGAAGAAGCACTGGAAACATATGTCAGTCGTATCATCTTAGTTGGAGGATCGACTTTATTTTTAGTAGGCGGGGTTATATCGGCAATTTCAGCTTTTAAAGCTTATAATCGTTTGGAGAATACGCCGCCTTCTACAGATAATTCATAGATATTTTATAAAATAAAACGTCGCCTCTAATATGAAGAGACGACGTTTTATGATTCATACATATGACACTAAAAGTATCGGTAGATTCCCTACTCCATTCTCTAAGCTTACTTCACCACAAACCTAGTCTGACTACACCCATCCTTCTGCTTCGTTACTTCTAATACAGCTGGCATTGCGTTTTTCAGCTCTTGTACGTGTGAAATGACACCGATAAATCGGCCTGATTTTTGTAGGTCAATTAAGGCGTCTACAGCTTTTGTTAATGACTCCTCATCTAATGAACCGAACCCTTCATCGATGAACATCGTTTCGATGGAAATACCACCTTCATATGCTTGAATGACATCTGCCATTCCTAGCGCTAGGCAAAGTGATGCATTAAATTTCTCTCCGCCGGATAGTGTTTTTACATCGCGTGTTTGGCCAGTATATGCATCGTACACATCTAAGCCTAATCCACTTTGACGATTTCTCTTTTCAACTCGTTCACTTCGTTTTAAATAAAATTGTCCGTTTGATAATTTACGTAATCGTTCGTTTGCAATTTGAACAATTTGTTCTAAATACTCAATTAAGATGTAACGTTCAAATGATATACGGCTCTCGTTATCACCTTTCATTACTTCATATAAGTCAACAAGTTCTTGGAAAGCTTTTTCTTCCTCATGAATTTGCTCATCAATACGTCTAATGTTTTCATGTAAATCAGAAATATATGTTACCGCATTTTGCGCACGTTGACGTTTTTCTTTAATGATATCGAGATTAATTTGTAATTCTGTTATGTGTTCACCTAACGCTGTAATATCCATATACTCTTTATCTTTTAATTCAGCTTGTAACTCTTCAATTTGTTTTGCAAGCACTTCAAGCGATGAATAATAACCTTGAATTTCTTTTTGTAACATTTCCATCTCGTGATCGCTTAATTTGGCTTCTTTATACGTGAATTCGTCTGTAAACCCGCTTTGTTCTAGCTCTTTCATAAAGCGTGCGAAAGTCTCTTCTTTCTTTAATTTTGCACTTTCAAATTGATTAGAAGCACCTTTTTGTTCTGCTTGAATACGTATATTTTCATTTTGCCAATGCTGATACGCTTCCTGCACTTTCTTCCATTCGTCCTCCATTAACCTAAGTTCCTGCATAGCTTGGTCAAACTGTGCTTTCCAAGCTTGTACTGTTTGTAAGTTTTCTGGAATATTTCGTTTATCATGTTCATATGACGTACAAAGTTGCATACACTCCATTTCTGTACGGTGCTGCATTGTTTCCACTTCTCGTTTTTGTTTCTGAAGTTCTTCTATTTTTTCTTCTACGCTTTTCATGTTCGCAGCAATCTGCTTACGTGTTTCTTCACTTGCTTTTAACGTATTAACGTCTGCAGCTAATTGTTTTCCTTTTTGAACAAGTGCACTATATGTTTCAGCTAATTTTTCCGAGTTGTAGCCGCGCTTCACAACTTCTTCTATCACTTGTTCATATTGTAGTCGATAGAAATTCCATTTCTCCTCTACTTGCACATGTAATTTTTCAGCAATGTTCTTCTTATCTCTTAAATCGTTTAACTCTTTTTCATCGATCGCATTACTTTGCTCTGTAGCTTTTTGCGGATGATTCGTACTACCACATACCGGACAAGATTCACCGTCATGTAAATGAAGAGCTAATATACCAGCTTGTTCACTTAACCAGCGGCGCTCCATGTTTTCATATGCACGAACTGCCACTTGCATTTTATTATTTGCCGCTTCTTTTTCTTGCTCGAATTTTTGTTTTTCTTGCCAAACATCATATGCTTGCTTTAAAACTTTTGCATCTTCTCGCATATTCGTTAGTTCTTCTACTTTAGCTACATATTGCTCAAGTGCTTGTTCTAATTGCTGCAATTCATCAGACATTCTCTGTTTTTTGTTTGTATGCTCTTCTAGTTGTTGATCTAACTTTTGCATACTTTCTTTTAATTTCCCTATTTGGATTTCGGTATTTTGTAAATTCAGCTTTCTCTCAGCTAATGATTCAATAATCGCTTGTAACTCTTCTAATCTTTGAACAAGTTTTTTAGCCTCTTCTCGCTCAGCTTCTTTATTCTTTACTACTTCATACTTCTCCTGAGCAAGTTCAAAGCTATTCATTATCTGTTCTTGTTTGACGCTTATCTGTTTTAACAAACTTTCAGCTTTCTGCTCATTTTCCATCGCTTCTTCATACCATTGTTCAAATGGTAATAAGCGCTTTGCTTGTTCCGCACGTTTAAAGGATTTTTCTTTCCTTTCAATTGCTGCACGGTTCTCTTGTAAAGTGTTATATTTCTCATTCTTTTGTTGTAAATCTATAAATTTCTCATTTACAGATTTTGCTGCATGAAAACGTGTTTCTGCATCCTTTAATTGCTTCGTTTGAACATCTTGTTCTACTTGTAATTGCTCAACCTCTGCCTTATACACGGTTGTTTCTTGTTCTAACGCTTCTACTACTTGATGCGTATTTACATGTTCTTGTGCCACTAATGTCTCTAATAATGCTCCATCACGGATTGGTAATTTAAAAACATTACGGAAATAGAGCTCTCTCTCTTTTTGTTTTTCTTGCAAGACATCTTTCCATTGTTTTCTCTTTTGATCAAGTAACTCACGCATTAATTTATAACGATCCGTTTTAAAAATACGACGTAAAATCTCTTCTTTGTTTTCCGTCTCAGATGTTAATAGTTTTCGGAATTCCCCTTGGGGTAACATAACAATTTGGCTAAATTGATGTTTACTTAACCCAATTAAATCTTCCACTTTTTTGTTTACGTCTGTTACATGAAAACGATCGACGGCTGGAACGTTTTCTCCATCAATAACTTCATATAATTCTACTGCATGTCCTGTAATGGTCTTATTCCCTTGTTTTTTATGTCCAAGTTGTCGTTTTATTTCATAGCGTTTCCCTTTTAACTGAAAGGTTAATTCAACACTTGTATAAACATTATCATCAGCAAATTGACTTCGAAGCATGCTCGTATCACTACGTTCTTCTCCACTAGCCTCACCATATAACACATAACAAATCGCATCAAAAATCGTTGTTTTTCCAGCTCCCGTATTCCCAGAAATAGCGAAAATACGATGTTCTCCAAGATCTTCAAAATCGATTACTTCTTTCTGTTTATATGGCCCGAATGCTGTCATAATAAGCTGAATCGGTCTCATCCTCGTTCACCTTCCCGTTCTTGCACTGTTTGTAATACATCTATAAATAGGCGTTCTTTCTCTTCTGATAAATCTAACCCTTTCATTTCTTTATAGAAAGCCTTTAAAAGAGATAAATCATCCGTTTTATGTCTTGAAACCGTTACTTCATTTGTATCTGTGAGTTCTCGCCTTTGCATCGCTCTTTCAACGTGCATTGCATTTGGATATACAGATCGTATTTTCTCCATTGGCTGTAAGACAGGGTTTTCGTCTAATAATTTTACAAATACGTAATCTTCACTTACTGGGTGCTGTAATAATTCATCTATTTTCGCTTCTACTGTTCGCATTTTACGACGTGGTGAAAGTAACCTTTTTTCAATTGCTACTTCACCAGTTTCATTCAGTTCTACAATGTAATAACCTTTTTTATGTTTCTCTTCAGAAATTGAATAGGCAAGTGGTGAACCTGAATATCTAATGGTCTCATTACGTACGAAATGCGCTTGATGTAAATGTCCAAGCGCTGTGTAATGAAACTTATCAAAATAATGACTATTTACATATTCAGCACCACCAATTGAAAGTGGTCGTTCTGCATCACTTGTATTCTCCTCCGCTTCTCCTGAAGAAGTTACAAATGCATGTCCAACAAATACATGTCTAGCTTCTTTATCCATCGTTTCAGAGAGCTCATTCATAAAAATGCGCATCGCATCATCATGAGAACGTACGTCTTCATTTTTCAACACGTGTCTAACTATGCTTGGGTCTGCATACGGTATTAGATGGAAGTGAACCTCTCCATATTCATCATTTAGTACAACAGGTTCGTACGGGAATTGAAATTGACCTGCAATATGTAATCCTTGTTTTTTCATTAAACTACTTCCAAAATGGATACGATCCGGACTATCATGATTACCAGCTACTGCAATAACTGGTGTTTGTAAATCAATAACTATTTTTTGCAGCACATCATTTAATAAGTCTACTGCTTCTGTAGGTGGAATTGCTCGGTCATATAAATCCCCTGCAATAATTACAGCATCTGGTTTTTCTTCTTCAACAGCCTGTACAAACTGATCTAATACAATCTTTTGGTCTTCAGTCATATACACGCCATGAACAAGCTTTCCTAAATGCCAATCCGCTGTATGAAATAACTTCATATTTTTCTACTCCTTTTAATTTACTGATTTTAGTGAAACGAGTTGATAGTTTATTGTAGTTTTTCCGTTCTCCCACTCTAGTTTCAATATTGTTGCACTTCCAATTCTTTCTTCATTTGATTTATAT
The DNA here is from genome assembly GCF_051915225.1 of Bacillus cereus group sp. MYBK95-2. Taxonomy (NCBI): domain Bacteria; kingdom Bacillati; phylum Bacillota; class Bacilli; order Caryophanales; family Bacillaceae; genus Bacillus; species Bacillus cereus group sp. MYBK95-2. The sequence goes on from NZ_JBQAEH010000005.1 coordinate 159,331, forward strand.
AAAGGCAATATTTCTTGAATTGTAAATAAGTGATAACCATCCAATATTAATTGAAATATATTTTCTTCAATATGTAATCTTACTTCTTTTTCATTTGAAATAATTTTTGTGTGCATCTCAAATTTCATGATAGATACAACCCCTTTTTATAATCTCTACATTTTAATAGTATAGTGGCTATGCAAGATTGACAAGTACATACACAGCAAAGTACACACTTTTCTATTGTTATATGCTTTATGTATTTTATATAAAATACGGTATGTGAAATTTTACATTTCCCCCAAAATAAAAATGCCTATTGTGACATCTTTATTTTTGTATAAAGTCTTTCATTACATAATATAAAACAGTAATTACGACGATTGCGACGAAAAATGAGAACACTGCGACAATGTAGCCATCTTTATTTAATAAAATACAGAATGAAATAGATATTATAAAAATCGGAAATACGAGACGTACTTTATCCTTCACTTCTTCTGTCGTATCTGTATGATGAAAATACTGCGTTATTCCTATCATTAAAAAAGACAAAATAATAACCGACAATAGTAAAGGTCCTGGCATTCCGATTTCTCCTTTCTCTATTTCTAATTCAGTGTAAAATTTTTTATTACAATTGTACGATTTATTTTTTCTTCAAACACACTTTTAGAATTGATAATGAACATTTCACACCTATATAATAGCGCTTTTATCATTATAACTTCAAATAATTACACTTACAGTAATGTTGTAATATTCCCTCTCAGTCTCTGAAATCCTGCAAAGATAACTCGTCAAAATATGCAGTGACCAAATTAATATTTACCGTCAACTTTTGACAAAATTTATAAAGGACATTTCAGTACATATCAAGAATTAAGAATAAGAAGATATGTAAGGGAGGATGCATTATGACTGAACAAGTTTTATTTTCTGTTAGTGAAAACGGCGTTGCAACAATTACTTTAAACCGTCCAAAAGCACTTAATTCTTTATCTTATGACATGTTACAACCTATCGGACAAAAACTTAAAGAGTGGGAACACGATGAGCGTATTGCACTTATCGTGTTAAAAGGAGCTGGCACAAAAGGTTTTTGTGCAGGTGGCGACATTAAAACTCTTTATGAAGCGCGTTCCAATGAAGTGGCATTGCAACATGCAGAACGTTTTTTTGAAGAAGAGTATGAAATTGATACATATATTTATCAATATACAAAACCGATTATTGCTTGTTTAGATGGAATTGTAATGGGCGGTGGTGTCGGTCTTACAAATGGTGCGAAGTATCGCATTGTAACTGAGCGTACGAAATGGGCAATGCCAGAGATGAATATCGGCTTCTTCCCAGACGTCGGAGCTGCATATTTCTTAAATAAAGCACCTGGATATACAGGACGCTTCGTTGCTTTAACAGCATCTATTTTAAAAGCTTCTGACGTATTATTTATTAATGCTGCAGATTACTTTATGACATCTGATTCATTACCAGAGTTTCTTACTGAACTTGAAAGTGTAAATTGGCATAAAGAAGATGATGTACATACTAATTTAAAAGAAGTTATTCGTACATTTGCAACTGCTCCAAACTTAGAAAGCGAGCTCGCTCCTTCATTAGAAGTAATCAATTCACATTTTGCTTTCGATACAATTGAAGAAATCATCCATTCATTGGAGAAAGATGAAAGCTCCTTTGCTCTAAAAACGAAAGAAATACTGTTATCAAAATCCCCTATTTCACTAAAAGTAACATTAAAACAGTTTATTGATGGACAAGATAAATCCGTTGAAGAATGTTTCGCTACGGACCTTATACTTGCTAAAAACTTCATGAGACATGAAGATTTCTTCGAAGGAGTACGCTCCGTTGTCGTTGATAAAGATCAAAATCCGAATTATAAATATAAACAGTTAAGTGACGTTTCAGAAGAAGATGTGAATCGTTTCTTTAACTTACTTAATGCATAAAATGAAATTGTCATGAGGGGATATTTTGTTCATCCCCCACCTAACTTCTTTGCTTCAGCTAAATCTTGTGTGGTGAAAATCTTACTACCCGCAAATAGCGGTATAAAATCGAGGCTATATAGTAGTGTAATTACAGCTACTATATAGCCTTTTTTATTTAATTATTTTTAATAAAATTTAATTTTATTAAATCCATTTTTGTGCTACACTGATTTTAATCAAATATTCTAAAAATAAAAAGGAGGGGCGGCTATGATAGAAAATTATCTTCTTTTCATCATTATGTCTATTTGCCTTATCATTTTACCTGGTCCAGATACAGCAATGGCTACGAAAAATACATTGGTTGCTGGTAAAGTCGGTGGAGTGAAAACAGTGTTTGGTACATGTATTGCACTATTAATTCATACTTTAGCTGCTGTAATTGGTCTTTCTGCACTTATTGTAAAGTCAGCTCTTTTATTTTCTATTTTCAAGTACGTTGGGGCTCTCTATTTAATATATATCGGTATTAAAGCCCTTTTAGCAGTAAGAAACAAAGAAAACTTAGATACAAATGATCTATCTTTGAATAATGAAAACGAACATACTTCTTGCTTTCGCCAAGGATTTCTTACAAATTTATTAAACCCTAAAGTAGCAGTCTTCTTTTTAACTTTTTTACCACAATTTTTAAATCCAAATCATAATACATTTATTCAACTTCTTGTAATGGGCCTTACTTACCTCGTTTTAACAGTCATTTGGTTTGCATTTTATATATTTTTAATTGATAAAATTAGTGCTTTTATGAAAAAACCGAAGACGCAACGTTATATTCAAGGGCTAACAGGAGTCGTCCTAATTGGATTTGGTATTAAACTAGCTTTTGAAAAAAATAATTAACAAGACGAAAACCACCACTATTAATAGTGGTGGTTTTCATCTAATAACTGATTTGGTTGTTTACTCTATATTAAAACCAGCGCTCAGTTACAACTTTTTTACGTGTATAGAATTGAACGCCATCTGTACCATTTGTACCTAAATCACCAAAGAATGAAGCTTTATTTCCTGCAAATGCGAAGAATGCCATTGGTGCTGGAACGTTTACGTTTACACCAATCATACCAGCATCGATATTATCACGGAATGTTTGTGCATGTTTACCATTTGACGTATAAATAACCGCACCATTTGCAAATTTAGATTGATTTGTTAGTTTAATACCTTCTTCTAAATCTTTAACACGTACAATACTTAATACTGGAGCAAAAATTTCATCTTGCCAAATTTTCATTTCTTGATTCACGCCATCAAAGATTGTCGCACCTACAAAGTAACCTTCTCCAACTTCTTCATTAATTTTACGGCCATCTACTAATAAAGTTGCCCCATCTGCTACACCGCTATTAATATAGCCTAAAACGCGCTCTTTATGAGATTCACGGATTAATGGTCCAACATAGTTATCTTCGTTAAAGCCATCGCCTACTTTTAATTTTTTCGTTTCTGCTACTAATACATCAATAAATTCATCAGCAATTTCATCCACTACTGCTACTACTGAGCATGCCATGCAGCGCTCTCCACTACTTGCAAATGCAGATCCAATTACACCTTGTACTGTTTTCTCAAGATTGCAATCTGGCATTACAATCGCATGGTTTTTCGCACCTGCTAATGCTTGTACACGTTTTCCGTGTTTCGTACCTGTTTCATATACGTAACGAGCTACCGGCTCAGAGCCAACGAACGAAACAGCCTGAATATCTTTATTTTCTAAAATGCTATTTACAACATCTTTTCCGCCTTGCACTAAATTTAATACGCCTTTTGGGAAACCTGCTTCATAGAATAATTCTACAAGTCGCTCCGCTAAAAGTGGCGTTCTTTCAGATGTTTTTAATACGAATGTATTACCGCAAGCAATTGCAAGTGGGAACATCCATAACGGAATCATCATCGGGAAGTTAAACGGTGTAATACCAGCAACAACTCCGATTGGGTAGCGCCAAATCGATCCATCAATTCCGCTAGCGATATTCGGAAGTGCTTGACCCATCATTAAATTTGGCGTAGATGTTGCAAGTTCTACCGCTTCAATACCACGCTGTACTTCACCTGTTGCATCCGTTAGCGTCTTACCATTTTCTAGCGTAATGATTTTTGCAAGCTCATCTTTGTTTTCTTGTAATAGCTGTAAATATTTATATAAATTTCTTGAACGATTTGGAACTGGTACTTTAGACCATGTTTCGAATGCTGCTTTTGCCGCTTCAACAGCTTTTTCAACATCTTCTTTTGGAGATAGTGGAACGTAAGCGATAATTTTTCCAGTCGCTGGATTTGGAACTGCTTCTACTTCCGTACCTGTCGATTCAACCCACTCACCGTTAATGTGATTTTTTACTCGTTTAATTTCAGTTGTAATCATTGTATTCTCTCCTTTGTATAATTTATTTTTGATTAGAAATTAATTGCTCGCTAACTTTCTTATATAAAGCAGCCATATCGTTTTCACCATATCCAGCTTGACTCGCTTCGTCATATACGTTTAATAACATTTCGCTTACCGGTAAATGGAGTTCGCTTTCCTTAGCTAAGTCAACTGCAAATCCTAAATCTTTCTTCAATAAGTTCACAGTAAATCCTGGCTCGTAGTTTTCAGGTGCTATAAAACTTTTATAATTACGTTCATAAATTCTACTTTGACCGTAACTTACATTTAAAATATCAAACATTTTATCTAAATCCATATTATTCTTTTTCGCTAATGTTAAAGCTTCACTCACACCAGCTGTATAAAAACCAATTAATAAGTTATTAATTAACTTAACAGTTGTACCACTATCAATCTGCTCACTAACGTGGAAAATGTTCGCGCCTAGTACGCCCATGATAGATTCCGTTTTCTCATATACGTCTTTTGATCCACCAACCATAAACGTTAATGTACGGTTTTCGGCTCCTATTACACCACCGCTCACAGGTGCTGCTAAAAAGTCTACTTTCTTTTCCTTTGCAGCTTCCTCTAACTGTTTGTTTAACTGCGGCGATACCGTACTTGTATCAATGAAAACTACATTCGAGTGACCATTTTCAAATAATCCTTCTGCTCCAAAATATACCGCTTCAACAGCGCGAGGTGAAGGTAAACTTGTAAAAACTACATCACATGTTTCTGCTAGTTTTGAGATTGATAGACCGATAATTCCGCCTTCTTTTTCAAAGGACGCTTCCGCCTCTTTATTTAAGTCCACGCCATATACTGTGTAACCTGATTTAACTAGATTTTTTGACATTGGAAGGCCCATGTTACCTAAACCGATAAAACCAATCTTTTTCATATCGCTTTCCTCCTATTTACACAATATATTTCCCGCGATTTATAATAGCTTTCGCAATTTCTCTCTTCTTCGTAAATACGTTCGTGTATAAAGGCACTAATAATTGACGGATTTCAGCTAAAATCACATGTCTATCTTGTTCTTCTGTGACAGCCGCTGAAAGTACAGAAATCGCCGCTTCTTCTACTTTACGGTATCCTTCTTCACAAATAACATCCGTTATTAATTGCTTCGTACGTTCTTTTTCCTCACCATTTTTACTTACCGCTTTTCTCGTACGTAAAAACGCTGATTCCATGACGTACACGTCCGTCAACATATTTGAAATTACACGTGAATATTCTTGTTCTTGGTCAATTTTTAGGCCTGGAGTTTTAGAGAGCGTTTTCAAAGATTGTTTCAACAATTTTTTCGCTAATAAAATGTAACGATGGTTTCTTTCTACATTTGCTACATCACTTTCTACTTCAGTATCTTCTAATTGTTCGATTTGCTTCATTAACATTTTGGCAACTGTTAATCTATTAATTTCGTTCGTTCCTTCAAAAATACGACTAATTCTAGCATCACGATATAATCGTTCTACCTCATACTCTTGCATATAACCGTAACCACCATGAATTTGTACAGCTTCATCTACGATATAAGCAAGTGTTTCAGAAGCATTTACTTTATTCAGTGCACATTCAATTGCAAATTGGGACATTTTCTTCATAAGATCTTCATCGCTCTCATGAATTGCTTCATCGATTACACCTGCCGTACGATAAGCTGCACTTTCGGCTCCATATGTAGCAATGATCATATTTGCAATTTTCTCTTGAATCATCGTAAAGTCTACTAATTCCGTTTGGAACTGTTTTCGCTCTTTTCCATATTGAACCGACAAACCAATTGCTTGTTTTGCTGTTCCAATATTTCCAAAAGCAAGTTTAAGTCTAGCAAAGTTAAGAATATTAAGGGCTACGTGATGCCCTTTCCCAACTTCCCCTAAAACATTTTCAGCAGGGATGACAACATCTTCTAAAATAAGAGTCGCTGTTGAAGAACCTTTAATCCCCATTTTCTTTTCTTCTAATCCAATAGATACACCTTCACATGTTCTTTCGACAATAAACGCTGTCATTCCTTTATTTGTCTTCGCAAAAACAACGTATACATCTGCCATATGAGCATTTGTAATCCATTGCTTCTCACCATTTAACTTCCAAGCTGTTCCCTCTTCATTCAATACGGCGCTTGTTTTTGCACTTAATGCATCCGAACCAGCATTTGGCTCTGTTAAAGCATAAGCCCCAATCCATTCTCCCGATGCGATTTTCGGTAAATATTTTTCTTTTTGCTCTTTCGTTCCATAATATATGTAAGGCAATGTACCGACACCAGCGTGTATATTAAAAGAAACGCTAAACGCACCAGCGTAACCCATTTTCTCTGCTACAAGACCTGAGACAGCCTTTCCTAACTCGAACCCGCCATAATCTTCTGGTACCTCAATGCCTAATAATCCAAGTTCCCCAGCTTTCTCAAATAATTGACGAGAAACTTTATAGTTATGTTGTTCAATATTCTCCATTTGTGGAACAATTTCTTGTTTAACGAATTGTTCTGTCGTTTTTGCGATTAAATCTTCATCGCCTGAAAAATCTTCTGGTGTAAAGTAAGTATGATTTATATCTTTATTAAGTGAAAAGAATTCATCCCATGGTAACTTCGTTTTCTCCATATGTATCCCCCTATCATTCGGCTTTCATAGCTTTTTGCTTATGCTCGTCTACGATGAGTGGAATATCTTTTTTGAAAATAGAAGGCGATGATTTTTCACATCAAGCATTTTATTTTGCCAAAGATGTATTTTCATCGCCTTCGCTGCTTTATCTATTGATCTTCTGATAATACTGTTTTTGCAATACCAGTATCTAACTCTTCAAAGTCATGATATGAAATTGTTTCGTATAATTCACTTCTCGTTTGCATATTAGAAAGTGCATCTTTTTGAGAACCTGTTTCTTTAATTAAAGCAAACACATTTTCATACGCTTTCGCTGCAACGCGAAGTGAAGTTACAGGATAAATAACCATTTGGAAACCCATATTCGCAAATTCCTCTGCACTATAATATGGAGTTTTTCCGAATTCAGTCATATTCGCAAGCAAAGGTGCATTTACCTTACTATTAAATAGACGGAATTCTTCCTCTGATTGAAGCGCTTCAGGGAAAATTGCGTCTGCACCTGCTTTTACATATGCATTTGCTCTTTCAATTGCTTCATCTAATCCTTCAACGCCACGAGCATCAGTACGTGCTACAATGTATAAGCTCGGTGCAACTTCTTTAATCGCTTTAATTTTTTGAACCAATTCTTCTGTAGTAACAAGTTTCTTACCATTTAAATGTCCACATTTTTTTGGTAATTGCTGATCTTCAATTTGGACAGCTGCTACTTTCGCTTCCACCATTTCTACAGCTGTTCTCGCCACATTTAGTACACCACCAAATCCTGTATCAATGTCAACAAGAACAGGTAAGTCTGTAGCTCTTACTAAATCTCTTGCTCTCTCAGCCACTTCAGTAGACGTCACGATACCTAAATCTGGTAAACCTTTACTTGCAGTATAAGCAGCTCCTGATAAATAAAGAGCTGAAAAACCTGTATTTTTCGCAACAAGAGCTGCCATTGCATCATGAGCACCTGGAATTTGCAAAATTTCAGGTGCTTCTACTAAAGCTCGGAATCGATTCGCAAGCTCCTCTTGTGTTGACTGTTTTTTCACAACCCAAGCCATTCTAAATTCCCCCCTATTATTAAATTAAGAATAGATCTACAAATTCGTTTACATTCATATTTTCTAGTTTTTCTTCATTTAAACAAACTTCATGAATTTGTTCTTGTTGCTTACTAGAATAATGACCTACCATATTTGCAGTGAATTTTTGAACAACTTTTGGAATTGCTTCGTCTCTACGGAAGCGGTGACCAAGCGGATATTCACATTCCACATTTTCTGTTACTGTGCCATCTTTAAAGTGAACTTGAACAGCGTTGGCGATTGAGCGCTTGTTCGGGTCAAGGTAATCTAAACTGTACTGTTTGTTTTCAACAACAACCATCTTATTACGTAATTCATCTACACGTGGATCGTTTGCTACTGCATCTTCATAATCGTCTGCAACGATATCTCCTTTTAATAAACCAATTGCCGTAATGTATTGTAAGCAATGATCACGATCAGCTGGGTTATTTAATGGACCTTCTTTATCAATAATACGAATTGCTGATTCATGAGTTGTAATTGTAATACGGTCAATTTCATCTAATCTCTCTTTAATTTCCGGATGCAACTTCACTGCACATTCTGCAGCCGTTTGTGCATGGAATTCTGCTGGATATGACACTTTAAATAATACATTTTCCATTACATATGACTCTAGTGGTCTTGCTAATTTTAATTCTTGTTTATTGAATAATACATCTTGGAATCCCCATCCTGGCGCAGATAATGCTGTTGGATAACCCATTTCACCTTTTAGAGCAGTCATTGCAAGATGAACACCGCGGCTCGTTGCGTCACCTGCAGCCCATGATTTACGTGAGCCCGTATTTGGAGCATGACGATATGTACGAAGACTAGAATTATCAATCCACGCATGTGATAATGCATTAAAGATTTCTTCACGTGTTCCGCCAAGCATTTTCGCAACTACTGCAGTTGTTGCTACTTTTACATATAATACATGGTCAAGACCAACTCTGTTTAAGCTGTTTTCTAAAGCAAGCACGCCTTGAATTTCATGTGCTTTAATCATCATTTCTAATACTTCACGTACTTTTAAAGCTTCTTTTCCTTCTGAAATACGAACACGGCTAATATAATCTGCAACTGCTAAAATTCCGCCTAGGTTATCAGATGGATGTCCCCACTCTGCTGCAAGCCAAGTATCGTTATAGTCTAACCAACGGATCATACATCCGATATTAAATGCACCTTTTACTGGATCTAGTACATAAGACGTACCTGGTACACGTGTACCATTTGGCACGATTGTTCCTGGCACAACTGGTCCTAGTAATTTCGTACATTCTGGATATTGCAGTGCTAAAATTCCACATCCAAGTGTATCAAGTAATACGTAACGAGCTGTACTGAATGCTTCTGCACTAGTAACCTCTTTATTTAATACATAATCGGTAATCTCTTCTAATAATGCATCTTTTTGCTTAATTTCATTTGTTTTAATCATGCTATTCTTCCCTTTCTGTCGAAAATTCGTTATTATTAATGATGGGTGTCGGTCAAACACCCATCTGGCGGGCGGCGCTAACAACTCCCCAGTTGTTCTTATTTACTAAGTACATGTCGCTCGCCAATATAATTTACACGAGGACGGAACAAACGATTATTTGCATGTTGCTCAATAACGTGCGCACATAACCCCACTGTTCTAGAGCTAAAGAAGATTGGTGTGTAAAGTTGAATTGGAATACCTAGCATCCAATATACTGGAGCTGCATAATAATCAAGATTTGGATAAATTCCTTTTTCTTTTTCCATAATCTTTTCTCCAGCTTCACACATTTCATATAGTGTATAATCACCTTTTACATCACATAACTGTTTTAAAGCTTCCTTCATCATAAGTGCTCTTGGATCCATCTTCTTCATATAAACACGGTGTCCAAAGCCCATAATTTTTTCTTTGTTATATAGTTTCTTCTGTAATAACTCTTCAAATTTCTCAACATTACCAGCTTCTAAAAGCATGTACATAACCGCTTCATTTGCACCGCCATGTAAACTTCCTTTTAAAGATGCAACTGCACCTGTTAAAGCACCGTATAAATCTGATTGTGTTGATGCAATAACGCGAGCTGTAAATGTAGAGTTTGGCATTTCATGCTCACTATATAAAACAAGGGAACGATCAAAGATCTTTTCCTCAAGTTCAGTTGGTTTTTTACCAGTTAACATATAGAAGAAATTCGCACTATAAGATAATTCTTTAAGAGGTTCAATTGGCTCCTCATTATTTAAAATATGATAGCTATTCGCTACAATGTTTGGCACTTTACTTAACAGCTTGTACCCTCGGCTTTTATTCACTTCTAACGAGCGGTTTTCGATATCATTATCGTAACCAGCTAACGCTGACACACCTGTACGTAATCCATCCATGGGATGCGTCTCTTTAGGCAATGCCTTTAGTACGTTGAATACACCTTCTGGTACTGCATATTCTTCTTTTAATTTCTTTTCAAGTGTTACTTTTTCATCTTCATTCGGTAGGTGTTCCTCCAATAAAAGGTGCACAATGTCTAAATACTCTTTTGTTTTTGAGAGTTCGATTAAGTCATACCCTTGAATTACAATTTCACCTTTTACTGTGTCAAGAAACGAGATTTTCGTCTCCGCTGCCACTATACCATCTAATCCCGGGGAAAATTTCTCTTCAGCTTTCATCATTATTTCCTCCAATCCTAATAGATCTTCGTGCACATAACTGTAAGCCTTTACAATATTGTGAAACTACATTTCTATTTCAATGTATCAGAGTTTTTAGAAGATTTCAATTTATTTTATAATGATAAGTTTCCTACACTTTTCTTACTGTAACAATACAATTTTTTGAAAATAATTCTTATATTTTATAAAGAAAGGATAGACTTCTTTGCGTATTTTCAAAAACAAGATATAAAGATTTTTCATATAACACCGCCAAATATACAATTATTCTAATTTTATTTGAGAAATAGAAAAAACGAGCTGTACATAAATACAGCTCGTTACTATATGATATTTATTTCACTATCTCTTAAATATAATTTTTATATAAAACTTATTCATTTTTAATAAAGTTATTATTTTACATAATTAAATTGAATTTCTTCCATTTCCTCATGATAACTTACAAATAAATCATAGTTTTGAAAATACCAAAGATCATCAGAATCTACAAAAAATATAATACCTTCCTTCTCAACTGACACTATTTCGCCATCGGGTTTCTCAGCAACAACCCCTAAAGAATATCCGGGCTGAATTGAACTATCCCCTCCGTACCTTACAGTAAAACGTACAGATTCACCGTGCTTTATACGTAATTCTTCCTGGAACCATTGCAGAGCTTTACGATCAATTGAAATTGTCATCTTTATTCCTCCAGTTTACGCAAACTCTTTTTTTCCTAATCGTTGTTTTACAAAGAAGACGAAAATAATTAAGGCTATCAATGCTGAAATTGCACTCCCTGAAAATAAAATACGATAACCAAACATTTGTGAAACAACTCCAAGTAAAATAGCACCTAACCCGATTCCTAAATCAAACGCTGTAAAAAATGAAGCATTTGCAACTCCTCTTTTACTCGGATCGACAATTGTAAGCATTGCCGCTTGCAAAGCTGGCTGCGCTGAACCAAATCCAATACCGTATAATGTTGCTGCGATAATTACACCTATCAAACCATTTGAAATAGTTAAAACAACTATAGCTAAAATAGTAATACATAATGCTGGAAGTATAATGAATACTTCTCCATACTTATCTAATAGTTTCCCTGAAATTGGTCTTACAATTGTTAATGCAATTGCATATACAAGAAAGAAAGTTCCCGGGTTTACATGAATTGATGATGCAAATAACGGTAAAAAGGTTGTTATTCCTCCATATGCAAACGATAAAAAGAATACTACAATCGTGATTGTTAATACGGATTTCTCAAATAGCTGAATTTTCCCTTTTTCTTTTTGTGGCGTAAATGGGATCTTCGTTATTAATGATAATACGACTGCCATAAAAGATAACAACGTCGCTAATAAAAATAGACCATCAAATGAATAATTTTGCACAACCCATAATCCAATCATAGGTCCGATCGCCATTGCAATTGTCATCGCCATCCCGTACCAACCCATACCTTCACCGCGGCGTGAATCTGGAATAATATCCGTTATTGCTGTTCCAACAGCTGTTGTAGAAACAGCCCATGTTACTCCGTGAATAACACGTAAAACAGCTAAAAGGACAATAGTCGATGCTATATTATAGGAATACATCGTTAAGCCAAAAAAGATGAGTCCGAAAATAATAAAGGATCTTCTACCATATTGATCTAACATTCCTCCAATAATCGGTCGTATTACAACAGCAGCTATTGTAAACATCCCCATCATAAGTCCAACTTGCGATTCATTGCCACCTATCTCTTTAATAAAGAGCGGTAGCGTTGGAACAAGTAAATAAAATCCTGTAAATAAAAATAACATTGCGAAAGTCATTTGAATAAATGATTTCGTCCATAATCGTTCCATAAAAATACCTCCATACACTCGTAAAATATTACGATTAACACCCTCATTGTATATTTTTTTTATCTCTTTTCCCTCCGCAAATAGACGTATCTTTTCATATTAAATAGTCCACCATCAGCTTACATTAGTCTTAAGACTTTGTACGCATATTTTAAACGAAAGTCCTATATATGTACCTTTATACGTGTGAAAAGAATATACTAATTTATTATCACAACTTAGGAGTGATTATTTTATGTGGGTATTATCATCAAGAGTAACTGTCGCGGTTCCTTCGATACCCGAAATACATGCCCCCGCCGTTCATACAGCAAGTTCCGATGTCGGCATTGAACTTCCAGCAATTTGGCAACAATACCAATCACCAGGTCAAGCTACCCCTTCATTTTGGCATCATGGTGCCCATCCAAGTAGCACTACCTTTTATCATCCTAGCCACGCTCCACTACCTCAGGCTCAAGTCTTTTATCATTTCCCATCAATTTATTTTCAAAATTTTTATGGTACGTTTAACATTTAAAACACATCATTTCATAGCTACTACATTTAAACGAAAAAAGCACTTAAGATTGTAATTTTCACAAATCTTAAGTGCTTTTTAATATTTTTTATAAATTTTTCTTATTGCCCATTATTAGCAGGGGTCTCTCCTGCATTACCGCCAGTCTCTGGTTGTGTGGTCGCTGGTGGAGTTGTATTTCCTTGACCTCCTCCGTTATTTGCTGGAGGTGTCGTATTTCCTTGACCTCCTCCATTATTTGCTGGAGGTGTCGTATTTCCTTGACCTCCTCCATTATTTGCTGGAGGTGTCGTATTTCCTTGACCTCCTCCGTTATTTGCTGGAGGTGTCGTTCCTTGGCCATTTCCATTATTTTGTTCTTCTTGTTTCTTTTGCTCTTCTAGTTTCTTTTGTTCTTCTTGCTTCTTAAGTTCCTCTTGTTTCTTTTGTTCTTCTTGTTTTTTCAGTTCTTCTTGTTTCTTTAATTCTTCTTGCTTTTTCTCTTCTTCAGTTTTTTGCTGTTGATCTTGTTTTGGTTGCTCCGTTGTATCCGGTACGCTAGTATTTGGCGATGAATCACGTTTTTCACCTTTTATACGTAGCTCACTACCTTCTTGAATAACACTACTTGGCATTTTAAAGCGTGATTTATCTGTAGCCATTTCGCTCATCATTTCTTTAAAGATCAACTGTGCAATTTTCGTATTTTTACTACTAATATACTCGTCTTTACCATCTTTCATATACCCAGTCCATACTGCCATCGTATATTGCGGTGTATATCCAGCGAACCAACTATCACGAGTTGCACTTTCTGGAATTTTATATTGAGCTAATTGCTTTGATGAATAGTTTGTCGTACCCGTTTTACCAGCTACATCTAAAGAGCCTACATTTGCCGATGTACCAGTACCTGATGTAACTACAGAACGAAGCATATCAGTAATCATGTATGCGGTAGAATCTGTCATAACTTGTTTTGGTTTTTGTCCAAAACTTTGTGACTTACCGTCTGGATAAACGACTTTCTTAACAAAATGCGGTTTCGTATATTTACCTTCATTACCAAATGCCGCATAAGCACCCGCTATTTCAGTTGGCGATACTTCATTTGTACCAATCGCTGTCGATTCTGTCGGTGCTGTATTAAATGTAATACCTAGTTTCTCAGAGAATTCTTTCGATTTACTAATCCCTACTTCTTTTGCAGTTTTAATTGCAGGAATATTACGCGACATTTTTAATGCTTCACGCATTGTAATTGGACCCATATGACTTCTATCTGCATTTCGTACTTCTTGTCCCGTTGAATACTTAAATGGAGAGTCATCAATTTGATGGTACGTAGCCCATTTTAAATATTCAATTGCAGGAGCGTAGTCGAAAATCGGCTTCATCGTTGAACCAGCTGCACGATCTAATTCAATTGCCATATTATGCCCTTTAAATACAGCTTTATTTTCTCCACGGCCACTACCTATAGCACGAACTTCTCCTGTTTTCGTATCCATAAATGTGAATGCACCTTGGAATTTATCGTTCGGATAATCAATGATATTATTATTTAAAATATTATCAGCAAGTTTCTGTGCTTTCGGATCTAACGTTGTATAAATTTCTAAACCGTCAGAACCGATATTAGCATCTGGTAATTCTTTTTCTACTTCTTTCACAACTGCATCCATAAATGCAGGGTATGGCATTGTTTGTAGTTGAGCTGCAGGCTTAAGCCCCTTTTCTACGTCAACTTTTGATGCTTCTTCCATTTCCTGTTTTGTTATATATCCATGTCGGTTCATTAAACTTAGAACAACATTTCTTCTTTCTGTTGCTTTTTGAACATTTTCTTTTTTCGTTGGATCATAGTTATTCGGTGCTTTCGGTAAACCTGCAAGCATCGCAACTTCTGGTAATGTTAAGTCCTTCAATTCTTTACCATAGTAGTTTTGTGCTGCTGTTGCGATCCCATATGAACGGTTTCCTAAGTTAATTTTATTTAAGTACATCTCTAATATTTCATGTTTTGAATACTGTTGTTCTAGCTTATAAGCTAAATATATTTCTTGCGCCTTACGCTTTGGTGTTTTGTCCATTGATAAGAAGTAGTTTTTTATAACTTGCTGTGTTATCGTACTTCCACCTTGAGAACCATAATCCCCTTTAAGACTTACTAGAACAGCACGGGCAGTACCTTTAAAATCTACTCCGCTATGCTCATAAAAACGTGAATCTTCTGTCGCTAAAAATGCATTTTCTACTAATTTAGGTATTTGCTCATACGTAACATTCGTCCTTTTTTCTTTTCCATATTCATATACCAAATCCCCGTTTTTATCATAAATTTTTGAGGATAACGGATTAACAAGTTTTGCTTTCTCAAGTTTTGGTGCATCCTTAATCATTACGAAAAAGGTAGCAACCCCTGCCACTAAACCAACAATACCAAGTAATAAACAAGTAATTAAAAACTTGCGAAAGAATGATGTTTTACCTTTTGGCTTTTGTGTTTTAGAAGCTGGTTGTTTTTTCTTTTTAACTTGTCGTCGTTCCTCTCGAGAACGATAATTTTCTGACATGTTACTTTCTCCTGCCTTTCAATTCTCCCGTTGATTTACTTAAAAATATTGAGGTCACTTTCTAAAATAAATTTGATTAAGAAAGTATATTGACCTGGAGCATTCAATATTTTCCCAATTCACAGATTATAAATTTTAGAATACTTCTTATACAAACTATTTTCACTTCTATTTTTCCTAATAACGCTGCCCCTTGAAGCATAGAATGTAAAAAGTGAATTTTTAATACCTCGTATAAATAATATACCTTTTTTTCAAATGGTCAATATTTTCTTATTTATAAATCAAAGGTGAAATAAAAATAGCACAACGATATGTACTTCGTGTGAACTTCCTTATAATTACGTATAACAAACATTTAATATATTGCATATAAGTATAATACCTCTTAAATTATAAGGATTTCAACATCACAACCTCAACATCTACAAAAAAGTATTAAAAATAAAAAGTGAGGAGTTGCGTAATGATGAAGCTATCTCCCGTAATTTCAAAAAATATAGTTGCTGTTGGTTATAATCCTTTTTCTATGATTTTGCGAATCCAATTAAAGAATGGTATGTACGATTTCTTTAATGTACCAGAAAGTATTTATACTGGCCTATTACATGCACAATCTAAAAGTTATTATCATAATACTTACATTAAAAATTCTTTCCGCCACACAAAAATCTAAACTTAACACCCACTAAAAAAGAAAGGAGGTTAATCCTCCTTTCTTTTAAAAACATTTTGCAGATGAATTATCTTCGATTCCTCTTATTAATTTCATCATATGCTTGAATTTGTTTTTTCAAACGCCGATCAGCTTTTTTATCATGCACTACAAGAATTGCATGTATAACTCCTGGAACCCAAAATATTAATGTTAATATGAAATTTATGATTGCCTGAATTGGTTTTCCACAAAATAATACAGCAACAGGTGGAAGAAGAATTGCTAATAAATACATCATCCCTTGAAAACTCCTTATTTTGTATTTTATATATCACTTTTCAAAATATACGCAAAAAAACCTACTACCATTTTAATCTTAACCTACCTCTAAAATCAATGTATCTCCTTCTATTTAAATAAGTATTTCAGACTTTTTATTGTTTTCTAGCCTATTTTCTTCCTCTATTGCAGTTACTCCAATTGCAGAAATTAACGTTCCTATCGCTTGTATCCAAATACCAATGAGTGCAATGATTCTCTCATCCTTCTTATCAAAAATACTATCTTCATTTTCTCTCTCATCTTTCAATACATTTGAAACACCTTGATACGCTTGTAATCCAGCCCCTAAACTTTGCATGGAGTTACCCAGTATAATAATTTTCTGTAATACATTTATATCCAACAAAGCTGCTTCTACTCCTAAAAAAGCACCGATCGATTGTAAACTGTTCCCTGTAATGATAAGATAATCATTTTCTTTCAATTGTTCATTTATATTAAAATATGTTCCTATTACATTTGATATATTGCCTAATGCTAATAACTCAATTCCTATTTGATCAAGTAATTTACTTTGATTCTCTAAGCCTATATTTTGATTTTCTCTTTTTTCTTCCCCATCATCATAATTGCTCGCAATGATTTGTAATATATATCCGAGGGCTTGTAATGAGCTTCCTACAATAACAAGATCCGATTCAACTTTCTCTTCTCCAATAAATCCTCTTGTCGTTCCAATAGCAGCTGTAAGATTCCCTCCCACTTGAAACCATGCCCCTGTCACTTTTAAACTGCTTGGATTCATTTTTATCACCTATTTAAATATTTTCTAAAGCTTTCAAAACAAACAAATCTCACCCTTAATCTTTTATTTTATTTTTTAGATGTAATTTTGTGAATGATATAATGTGCTACTAATATAAAAGCACCTTAAAGGTGCTTTTTATATGCATGCTGGGCATGTCAATGAATCTCCATTTTTATCTATTGTTATATTCAATATATATTCAATTGCTTTATGTGACCAAGTTTCAGGTGTAGGCGATTCATTTATATATTGTGGCGCACATGACTTCAGCATTGGAGTACTAATACTCCCTCCAGGATCTAAAGCAACTACAGCCATGCCATGGGGTAATTCCAGGGCCATAGATTTAGTGATACCTTCAATAGCAAATTTCGAGGCACAATATGGCGCAAGCTCAGCCTCACCTTCTCTCCCCCAACTAGAACTCATATTAATGATAATTCCTTCTTTCCTAGCTACCATCGCTGGAACAAATGCTCTTATTACATTTACTACACCATTCACGTTTACATTCATTACATTTTCGAATTCTTGAGCCGTAATTTTCCAAAGTTGTGCATTTTGATTTACAATCGATGCATTATTTATTATCATATCGGGAGCTGTATGTGTATTAAGTATATAATTTGCCCAATTGTTAACTTGCTGAGAATCTGAAACATCAATTACTTGGAAATCATGTATTTTACTGTACTGTTTTTTTAGTTCTTCAATTTTATCTTTTGAACGTCCACAACCATATATGTTCCACCCTAATTCATGAAATCGATCAACCATCGCACGCCCTAACCCTTGTGTCACGCCTGTAATAATTACAGATTTACTAATTTCTTTTCGCTTCATTTCTCTCATCCTCCTTCCCTATATCTTACTCTCTTCATTTTTATTCAGCGATTTACTATAGTATCAACTCAACTCATACTTTAGTAATGGTTTTGATATTGTATACATAAACCAAAAAAGTAACCATCATGGTTACTTTTTGCTATATATCTAAAAATTCATTGTTTATTTCATTATTGTTTTTACATTTCAACTTCTCTTTTCCACATTTCTCACACTGGTAAATATAAACTACACCTAATGTACCTTTTTTAAAATCCTCATTATCCTGCATCTTAATAAAAACATATTTATGTTTACAATGCGATTCACCCAAATAATTTTTAAACCACTTTTTCAACACAACACATTCCACCTTTATGATAGAACCTTTATTTAGCTGCTTTATTACATACTTTTATTTAAATGTTCAATCTCATCTTGCAACTTTTTAAATTGCTCAAAATGCATGGTAATAGATTGGCTACTACCATAATCAACATTTTGTTTCACTAATATAACACCCGTATCATGAAAAAGCGCTTCAAGTTCTTTCCTAATAGACACTTTCGCAATATGAGCTGTTTTAATTGCAGATAAAATTGCAATTTCATTAAACTTTAATTTTATTTCATTTGGACAAAATGCGTCTTCAACTAATATAACTTCATTACTATAAATTAGTGCAACAAGATTACTTGATTTGGCATCTGTTAAATCAACTTTTTTCATAATATCTTTCATTACATTTTGCCTCCTTTATTTTCATATATATCGATTATACAAATTTTTTAAAAAAATTACTCAACTTTATTATATTAATTTTAACACACTTTTATTGAAATCCATGCTCCAAACGTTTTACTATTCCACAATTTTTATTATATGAACCATCTGGACTATAACTCCATATAGTAATGTTAACAACTTATTATAAAGCAGGTGAAAATTATGCCATCAGTTGTAGGAAATTTAGTTGTACAAAATAGTAATGGATCATTTAACTTAGGTGATTTCTACAACGTTTCTCCGAAAGAAAATACGAAAGCTTATAATGGTTCCGGCGCATCAAACGTTGGTTTTGTTGTTAATACTTTTAGCGGTGTTAGCGCGACCAATACATTTGATTCTGACCTTGCAGATCAAAACCAAGTGGGTACAGCCTAATCTTATGTTCAACTTTTTGTATAGAAAATTTTAATTTGTCTATACTATAATCAGGCTGTTTGACAGCTCTTATCGATTTTGGAGTACCCTATCTTTTTCTCCCTTTCCCTGGGGCTCAGCAGCTAGCACAAAGCTAGCTGCTTTTTCTTATATTATTTGTCTCATAAATCAGAAATAAAAAAAGCTGCCATTTAAATATTCAGCTTCTTTTACATTATTTCAATAATATCCATAGCGTTAAATACGTAAGTTTTATAAAAGGCGTCTGTACAAATTACAATTTGTTTTACCGGATTGATATGTACAACAGTCATGTAGCTTGTTAATATGTAACCATCTTCAAAATATGTTACCAATATTTCTTTCTCAGACAGTAATGACGTTAATAATTTATCAGAAATCCTCTCTTTTGCTTCATTTGTTAAAAGCGATTTTTGTACTTTTAATTTCTCTCCAATAATCTTTCTCATATTTAAAAGTTGTTCGGACATTACTGTAAACGGAACCCACTCTCTTTCTTCTTTTTGTATCTTTACATCGTTCATTTTTTATCTCCTTGATCATTTATACATTTATTTATTCATGCTATCCCTTAGTTATTTTTAATACTTACTAAACTCGAATTTACTTCTAAACTATAATTAGGTTACCTCTCAAAAGAACATTCGTTCTTATTATACACGAACTTACGTTCCTTTGAGAAGAGCTATACTTATTATTTCTTAACAAAAAACATAATTTTATTTATCTCCATATTTTTTCCTTTATCAAATAAACTTTTCATTTCTTATATAAAATGCATATAAAAACTAAAAGGCGACTTCACACAAAGTGAAATCGCCTTTTTCTAAAAAATATTCAAAGCTTATTTTTCTATCCTAACTAATGTTCTTTCTGGAATACATAATTCATCTATATTAAAATGATTTATTTTTAAGTTCAATTCCCCTACTCGTTCCTTATCTTCATCACCAACCCAACAACTAAATAATTCGAAATAGTCTCCATCTTCCAAATAACTTTCCATAATCTTGCATAAAGTTAAAAGTTTTTCTTTCGCTTCTTTTTTTTCCTTTACATTTTGCCACTCGACAAGTTCAATTCCCCAATTAGTTGAAACCTCATATGTGTAATTTGTTTGGAATTGATAATCTTGTACAATTTCAAGCATACTTTCATCTGAAAAACACGGTCCAAAAACAATTACATCATTAGAATCTGGATCCGTTAACGGAATTTCTACATTACAGCCTATGTAACTTGCTAAACTCATTTTATACTCCTTCAATATTCGTATAAAAAATACTTCATAGTATATTTATTTACTCAAATATAAAATCCCTGCCTAAACGAAAAAGTTTTAAATTTTTATCGTTTATTAACCATCTATAACTGAAAACATATACTATGATGAACGAACTCACAAAGCATAAGAAAAGAGAGCATTTACAACACTCTCTTTTCTTACATACTCTATGGAACTTTACAAAACTGAATCAGTGATTTTTATTATTATATTTTATTACATATACTTAGGTTGTACTATTATATGTAACTCTCTCTCTGTATCCGCTTTTTTCGGATGACGAAAATAATTAAGTTCGTACTTTAACACTTTATACTCAACCATCCCAATTTTAATCCCTTTCGTTTCTTTTAATATAACTAATAAATCACTTATATTTTCATCATATGACTCAAAAATTTTCGCTCCGCCCTCTCCTTGAAAGATTACTTTCATATATTCTCCCCACCTTAATTTATTGATGTGGTAAATGATGCGTTTAAAACGATTCATTCTTTATCCTAAAATTTTCACAACAAAAAGAACATCCTTTCCAATCGAATGCTCAGCTTTTTACTAATTATCCATGTTAAATATTTATTCAAAAACATTATATGTATTATTTTTTAAATTATGTTCGATATTCATTATTAAAGAGTAAATATATGTAATAAACTTGCATAATGAAAACCGTAAAATATCCACTTTCGTTGAAATAATTATAAACCATAATTTCCCATTGTAATTCTTAATATTTAAATGTAATATTGTATTGTCTTACTATCTATTTATAACTCACACACTAATTAGAAAAGGGAACTCTATATGAGTTCCCTTTTCTAATTATGATTACAGTCATTATTTCTTTTCTAGAAATTTAAATGTATCTTTAAATTCTTTATTATTCACTTTAATATCAGCATCTTTCAATAAATCATTGACTACTTGTTGTTTCCATTTACCTGTCGTATCTTGTAGTCTTTGTTGTTCTATATCTTTACGAATTTTATCCTTTACTTCATCAAATGGCTTCAATTCTTTTTTATCCGTCACTTTAATAATATGGTAACCGTAAGTTGTTTTAACCGGATCACTTACTTGGCCTGCATCTAATTTATACGCAGCTTCCTCAAATTCTTTCACTGTTTGCCCAGGAGCAAAACCAGATATTTCCCCGCCCTGTTCCTTTGAACCAGTATCCTCTGAATACTGTTTTGCTAAGGCAGCAAAATCTTCACCATTATTTACTTTCTCCTTTATTTCTTTAGCCGTTTTTTCATCTTTCACTAAAATGTGACTTACTTTCATTTCTGGTTTATAGTTATTTTTCACATCTTTATCTGTAACTGTTGCTTTAATCGCTTTCTCAAATGCAATTTCTGGCTTCATTTTTTCTTTTAATTCATCTTCATTTTTCAATCCAAGTTGTTCTAAAGTCGATTTAAAGTTCTCACCCATTTTATCTTTTGCTTCTTCTACTTTCTTTTTTGCTTCCTCATCTGAAACTTTATATTTATCTAACAATGTCTTACTTAACATCATTTGATATAAAGTACTTTCTCCATATTGTTGTCGTAATTCTTTACTTAATTCTTTCTCTGTAACATTCCCTACTTTTGATGTTACTACGTTGTCTGAGGAACCACATGCAGATAATGCTAGCATCACGCATGAAATAATTGTTCCAATAAATATTTTTTTCTTTTTCAATTCAAATACCTCACTTTTATCATTATGCAAATTAACTATACACAGTCATTGTGAAAACAGTGTGTTTTCTACATGTAATTCATTTCATATGAGTAGACTATGTATCATGTATTTTCATTTTTAAACGTAAAGAGTCTTCTTACTATTATGTATAGTAAGAAGACTCTTTACATACTCCTTAAAAACAATACTGCCGCTATAGTTACTTAATAATTACATGTTTTTCAGGTATCCAACTATTCTGCCCGATATCTACCGCATTTCCCACTCTACCCCACACTCGAAAAGATGTCGATCCATCTATATTCCCTTTATAATTCATACATTCAGGCTCTTCATAATAATTTACTCCGTAACCGACAGGATATTTCGAAGTTGCATAAAACCATTTCACATTAAAATGTTTTAAATATGCCCACTGCTTATCGTTCCCTAAACAAATCATATCTTGCTCACCGCCTCCCCAATAACCTGTTAAGATTAAATATGGAATTTTCTGAGTGAGTGCACCTGTAAATTGAGGGGTCATGGGAGTTTCATATAAATTTATTCCGTATCCATCAGGATATTTCGAAACTGCAATACCAATGCCATTCGGTTGCTGTGTATACACTATGTTAGATTGATTTGCTTTGTTGGAATCTATAAACCAAGAAAGTGACTTATTTCCTACTAATCGATTCAGATCACATTTCCCAATCCCAGGAACATTCCCTGAATCCGTATATTGCCACATATCGCATGGATATGCTGGCTTATTCCCTCCATAACGAGGGATCCATACGAAATCAGCTTCAATATTACATGCTCCAAATGATAAATACGTGTGATGCCCTACGTATAATCCTACTTTTTCCGCACCTAAACGGCGTAATTCATCAATAAATGCCTGTGTCCCGCCTTGCATATCTACCATCGTTTGAACTTCTATGTCCGCTACCCAAAACTTAGCAGATTGATCACCACGATTCCAAAAATCTTGTGCCTCTTTCTTTGCATCAGCAATAGATATAAAACGGCAAAAAGCATAATTACCGAATGGGATACTATGCTTTTTCATTTCACTAACATAATTTTGATACATAAAATCCACCGTATTAGAGCCATCTTGAACTCTAGCAATCACTAAATCTAGCTGAGATGCTGCAATATCCCAATTAATAGTTCCATTCCATTTTGAAATATCTACAATATACCCCATACATTCCAGCTCCTTTTGAATGTCTTATTCATAGCTTGTTTTATTGTAAGCCTCCTCTCTCTAAAACTAGCTATCTATAATATAAATAAAAAGAATCTTTACTGTTTTTCAAAATATATTCTCTTTCAGAAATATTTCTATCAACTTTAACATGTATGCCACATAAAACATTCGAAATATACCCTACTATTCATTTATTATGTAATCTCGTCCTATCAATCATTTTTACAGATATTAAAAAAAATCTCCTGTATTATTAAATTATAACTTTCAGTATCGATTTCCTTTCAACTAAAAAATTTCATCCCTCATTTTCTATATATTCTTAAGTCAAAATTACTACCTCTACATGAAATTTGAGATTTAGAAAAATTTTAATTAATTGAAGTTTACTCCTATTAAATTGCAATTTTCCAACCTGAACACTATTGGTGCATAAAAAAGACATTTTCTATTACTGAAAATGTCTTTTTACAGTTTAATAAAACAACTTTGGTGCTAAATCTGTATTTTGTAATTGTGAGTTTTCACTGCTCATAACACAACTTGTGGAAAATAGAATTGGGATACCACAAACCTCATCATTCATTACATCACGAAACACATTGGCCGCAACACCTGTAAACGTTTGACATAAGTTAGAAATATCGTCATTGAAAAACTGAATGACTTCCGCAGCGAAAACCGGAAAAACAACATTCGGTCCGCCAGGGAACTGAGGCTGTACCACAACTTGTTCAAAATAAGGATTATTTTCTAGTGCTACTTGAAATAAATGAGCTATTTCAAATGCATCTAGTGGACAAGGAAATGGATTTACAATTTCATTCTCATTATTCGTTACAATAACTGTCACACTTACATTCCCAAATTGTACAAAAGATTTTAAAAGCGTTGCTAATGCTCTCGCTTTTTCGTTGCTTAACGCATGCACTAAAATAATATAATTACCACCAACAGGAATAAGCGGCCCAACTGTAACAGTTGGATCAGCACCTATTGAATTTTTTAATTCATTAAAATATGTGATCCACGGTGGCGAAAGCTGAGCTTGTACATTTTCTTCCACTATTTTATACTATCCCCTTATACCATTCTTACTAACATAATATGTAACAAACAAAAAAATGCATTAGTTATATTAACCATTTGCGTATTTATTGATTATATTAATTAAACATTTTATTTTCCATTCTCAATTTCCCCTTTACATCTTTAAGCACTTTTACTACTATAAAATTCTTTATTATAAGCAAATCCACTGAAATTTCATATTATACTAATACGACTCTATATCCATTAAATTATAATACTCAATATTAGGAGCTGATTTCATGGAAAAAAAACCTATCGTGTTCAAAATCCCACCAAATTCAAAGCTAAAAATTACATTTTTCGGTCCTTGTAACGAAGTAATTACAAATGTGTCTATAATTAATCAACTATGCACCCCTAAATGTCAAACTATCACGCAATACCCAGACTTTAAGAAATATGTAACGGAAGTACGATCGCTATCCCGTTGTTAGTCCGCATAATGCACGATTTTCACAACTTTATTACCTAAAATAACCGAGAAAGAAAATAACTGCATTCCTAGACTAAAATTACTCATGTTATGATATTCCATTGATAATTCATTGATTTTTTACACGTTTTTATGAAAAGAACATATATTATCGTATGGAGATTATCCACTCATAAAACCTATCTTTCTTTGGAGCGTACTTTTTATGTATGCTCTTTTTTTATGTAACCGTCCCCCTTCTAAATTGACCAACAATATATTAAAATTCTTTATATACTCAAGGAGGTCAAATATGTTCAAGTTGCATCCAATACTACTCATCTTAGGATTGATTTTGTTTTTATATAGTGTAATCGCCTTTATGCTATTCTTTTCAGTGTATTAGCATTCCCTACACAAATCTATGTTCAATATATAATTTCTATATGGTAAAGAAAAAACATAATGATACGATCTTTTATGTATTCTGTCTTTCTTGTTCTATAAGAAAACTAGTAAACTTACTAACAATGCGTTTTTACAAGCATGTTACTTATTATTCTGTTTATTATCTGAAGAAGGTTGAAGCCCCTACAAATTAAACTACGCTTTACCTATTTACTTATATATTTTAGAAAAACAATAATAATCCCCCACCATTTGGTAAGGGGATTAACTAAACCTACTAAAAAACATTTAATAATCAGTTTTATTTAGTTGGAGAAGGAAATCTTGCCGCTTCAAAGTGAACCGTATTTACACCATTAACATTTTGTACAATTACACCAGCAATACTACTTTCTGCAAAAACTTCAACTAAATCTCCTGCTTCTAATTGAAGAATAGTAGTTACGGAAACATCATTATTAAAAAATACTCCTGTTCCAAAGAAATCATTATCTATCGCTATTGCCGGATTGCCATTTACACGAATTTCTACTCTAGCTCTGTAATTTACATTAAAATCATTTGGAGAAAATGTTATATTTCCTAATACACTATATACCCCTCTAGTTTTCGGAGTAAAAATCGACGTTACTGGATTATATTCATTCGCTAGATCAAATTGTTCATTTTGAAATAATACTTTAACAGGAGTATTTGCTAGAACAGGTTGATTAACTGTATTCACAGCTCTAAATGCCGATGCCCTTACAAGCTCCTCTTTCTTATCATCACAACACTTCACCTTTACATACTTCCTATCACATTTACTACTTTTCCTATAACAATCATGACTTTCCTTTTTGTAATCTTTACAATACTTACAGTAATAATAAGACATAGTTAGTCCCCCTTTACACTTATTTTTACATAGTATGCTATATAGATTAGAATAGCTTGGACGACCTGTTACTATTTTTAATAGATTAAAAAACCCTCACCATTTCGGTGAGGGTTTACCTTTAAGCTTCTGCAAACTCATTGTTTAATGACTTTATTTAATTGGAGAAGGAAATCTTGCTGCTTCAAAATGTGCACCATCTTCTAAAGGACTTAAAACTCCATCTATACTACTTTGTGCATAAATCTCAACTTCATCCCCTGCATTCAATTGAACAATCGTCGAAACACTTGCGACATTTCCAAAACTTATTGGACCAAAAAAGTCATTATCTATAGCTATCGCTGCGTTTCCATTCACACGAATTTCTACACGCGCTCTATAATTTAAAGTTGGATCGTTTGGAAAGAAACCAATCGTTCCAATAATAGAATATACACCTTTAGTCTTCGGCATAAAAATAGATGTTGCTGGATTATACTCATTCGCTAAATCAAATTGTTCATTTTGAAATAACACTTTCACAAAAGTATTAGCAGGAACATTTTGATTCACAGTATTTCTAGCTCTAAATGCCGATGCTCTAACAAGATTGTCCTTGTTATCATGACACTTACTAGTGTTCTTACAACAATCATAATGCTTATTTTTATACTCCTTACAATACTTACAGTAGTAATAACAAGACATACTGATTCCCCTTTCAAACTTATTACTATATATTATGTAAGATTGATTTATAAGGTTTGGACTAGCTATTTTTATTATTCATAAGGGCGCTATTAACCTGCACCCTTATTTATATACACCACTTCATTCCTTACTAGTTATAAGTTGTATACAGTCCCATATGGAATAGTCAGAAAAGCACTTCCGTACGGTGTAACTTGATGTACTGGGTAAAAATACTCTACGGATGAATAATACGGTTGTACACCTTGCTGCTGCATTTGCAATTGTTGTTGCATTTGCAATGCTTGTTGAATAGCTTGGACTGTACTTTGTGCTCCACTATACGTTATAGATGTACCATACGCTGGTCGCATACCAGTTTCAGAATTAAAATATGAATAAAACATGATTTTCAACTCACTTCCGTATAAGTCATTACAAATTATATTATGATTCTTTATTTCAGTGGGTACTATAAAGCTAGTTCGCTCGCTTATATTCAAATGACAAAATAAAAAAGTAGCTGCTAGACTACTTTGACTCCTTCTTATCACCAAATGAAATGATATACATATTCTCCTGTTACGCGCTCATTAATTCCCGCAACCCTAACGAACCTAAGTAAATCCGCTCCTTGAAGGAAATATACCGAAATCGTAACCGGTACTTGTGACCACATGAATTGATAAAGCTCATTCACTCTCTGATTCGTCGTAACGATTAAATCATTTACAGGTCCATGATTCCATGCAGAGGTTTGAACTGAAGTGAAAGAAAGGTCTTTCCCATTAACCACTATTCTTGATACGCTTTGAGTTATGTCCACAATAATCCCCTCCAACATTACAAAAATTGGACCTTTTTTAGTTCATATTATTATAAATATTCTTGACTGTAATAAATGTTTAAGGCAAATCCCTAATAAAGTGAAACTTTAATCAGTGGGGGGCTTACTGCCCGTTAATGCAGGATAATTTTTTTATTCATATCCCTCAATTCCCATTACAACCATATAATTTCTAACTTGATTCAATTTTTGTAATTAATATAAAAAGGCATCTTAATTAGATGCCCTTTACTTATCTTCCACTACAATTCTACTATTAAAATAGCAACGCCAAATCCGATGCAAACCAATCCTATCAATATAAATAGCAATCGGAATCCCCATAAATCACTGATTATTTCTATAATATGCACCAGCACAATAATAATAAAATCTTTAAACCCACTGAAACTATGTTCCTTTGTCTCTCTGATTCCATCAATTACAGTCAGACAAACAATAAAAACACCTAAACCAATTAATATAAAACCTAATACAAGCATTCATATATCCTCTTTTTTCTTTTATCTCCTATTAACGAACATTTTCACATTAAAATTCAGTACATACGAGGAAGTTAGATAAAAAATTAACTACCCGTAAAACCTTATTAGTGTGTACTAATAATTAGAGGGAAGGCCCTCCTCTTCACCTTATATTATCATGAAAGGATATGAGCTTCGGAGTTATTTCTTTATAAAATAAAAAATAGCTAATTCACTACTTAAAAAGTAAAAAAGCATCAGATTGACTAGTATGTAGATGGTTAAATGCATGTAAAATGATTTTAAATTATCTACTCTTTTTTTAGCTCGGAAGTAACTCTCATCTCGTCCCATCTTTATACACCACTTTCTTAATCACACTGAACGCAATATTCAATTGATGAGTTTGTCATTTCGTTACCTCCAATTAACGCTTTTGTTCAATGTAGTTATTTTCTTGTATAATAAAAGTTAATTAATCTAGAAGGGATTCTGAGAAAGAGCGAAAAATCAGCTGGAAAGCTTATCGATTTAAATATCTATTCGAAATTAATAAGCGATTAATTTTAGTCACTCTGCCCATACTCAATCAAAGTGTGGGCTTCTTTAATTTCTGTATAAAATTCAAAAGTTTGACACAATCCTGGAAAAAGCTTATAAAGAAAAGTGAGGTTCCATTATTTTCACACTTAGTAGCGCAATCATGTTACATATAATTTTATAAGTGTGAACGAACTACAAAACTAAAAAACAAATAATAAGTTTGCAACATGTTTGCAAATACGAATTTTGCATATAAATTCGTGTGATATTGAAAGGAGTTTTACTTATGAAAGAAATTAAAACAGAACAAGAATTCAAAGACATCATCGCAAGCGAGGAGCCTGTAGTTGTTAAGTTCTTTACTACATGGTGCCCAGATTGCGTACGTATGGACAACTTTATCGGAGATGTAATGGAAGAGTTCAATAAATTTGAATGGTACTCTATCAATAAAGATGAGTTTCCAAGTATCGCTGAAGAGTATCAAGTAATGGGTATTCCAAGTTTACTTGTATACCAAAACGGTGAGAAGCTAGGCCACTTACATAGTGCTAATGCAAAAACAGAAGAGCAAGTTACTGAGTTTTTAGAAGCATACTAAAATGAAAGCCCTCTGGAAAATATTTTTCAGAGGGTTTTCATCTATTTTCACAATTATCTTTTGAAGTTTTTCATCGTTTAATGAATTACACCTTGTCATGATAAGAATAATACGTAGTAAGAAAAGTATTCGTTTCCTCATCCATCTACCCTCCTATCTCTTTAGTAAATAAACTCCAATTAGGTTCACACCTTGACTTTGTACTTTTCAACATATTTTTCCTTTACGAAACTTTGTTATCCCCTTCTTAAAAAGCTATAAAACGTCAACAATGTTTGTATAGACCCACACGACTTTCGTTTGATACTCTATTTATAGAAAGAAATTCCTTTAAAGAAAGGTGAGTGATTAAAATGGATACTCTTTCTCATAAAGAAGCTGATAAAGGTGCTATTGTCAGCATTATGGCCTACATATTTTTATCCTCTATGAAAATCATCATCAGTTATATTACCCTCTCTAGCGCATTACGCGCTGACGGTTTAAATAACTTAACGGATATCGGTGCTTCTTTAGCGATATTAATTGGTCTAAAAATATCTCGTAAACCTCGTGACCCAGATCATCCGTATGGGCATTCGCGTGCCGAACAAATCGCATCACTTGTTGCGTCCTTCATTATGGCAACAGTCGGATTAGAAGTTGTTATTAGTGCCATTCAATCTTTCTTAAATCCGAAACAAGCAGCGCCTAATGTACTCGCTGCATGGGTTGCTTTATTTTCTGCTGTCGTTATGTACTGCGTGTATTTGTATACGAAAAAAATTGCAGCACGAACAAAAAGTAAATCATTAGAAGCCGCTGCAAAGGATAATTTATCAGATGCACTCGTAAGTATTGGTACCGTAGTAGGTATTGTCGGTTCTCAGTTCCAAATGCCTATTTTAGACCCTATTGCCGCTTTAATTGTCGGTCTTATTATTTGTAAAACTGCATGGGAGATTTTCGTAGAATCTTCTCATATGCTAACAGATGGAATTGATCCTGATAAAATGGAAGAATACGCTGATGCTATTGAGCATATTGGCGGTGTGGAAAACATTGTAGATATTCGAGCACGTATGTATGGGAATCAAACGTACGTTGATATTACAATTGAAGTAGATGCTCGCATGGATGTTGGAGAA
The DNA here is from genome assembly GCF_051915225.1 of Bacillus cereus group sp. MYBK95-2. Taxonomy (NCBI): domain Bacteria; kingdom Bacillati; phylum Bacillota; class Bacilli; order Caryophanales; family Bacillaceae; genus Bacillus; species Bacillus cereus group sp. MYBK95-2. The sequence goes on from NZ_JBQAEH010000005.1 coordinate 189,979, forward strand.
AGTCACTGTATTACCGACAACATCGAAGCTATGCTGCGCAAAAAATTTGGAATTTACCATGCACACATTCATGTTGAGCCAATGAAAAAAGAACCTATTATGACATAGGTTCTTTTTTTATGAACGTTTTATGGAATATAACACATAAAACGAGCCAGCTACCGCCAGCTGCCCATCCTGCTAATATGTCAGATGGATAGTGCACGCCAAGATATATTCGGCTAACTGAAATAGATAATACAACAAAGCTTGCTATAAGAATAATTAACAATTTTTTATGCAACGAAATACGCTCTTCAGTAATTGTGACGTATGCAATAAATCCTAAAAAAGCAGTAGCATTCATCGTATGACCGCTCGGAAAACTATATCCAGTTGCAGTAACAAGCTGCGTAACATCAGGTCTTGCTCGTTCATACCATAGTTTAAGCATACTGTTTAAATAACGAGATCCGTAGTAATTAATTGTTAGAAGTAACGCACTAAGCAACTTTTTTCTAACGAGAAAATACATTACAAGAATAATGAGTAATGGAAAATATATTCTTTTGGAACCGATAAAAGACACCCAAGTAAAATAGGTCGTCAAATAATCGTTTCGAAAGCTTTGAATAAAATGTGCGACTATATTGTCAAAGTTCTCAATACAAGCGGTATGATACGAAAGTGATAATACGACAAAACAAATGAGTAACGTAAAACTTAGCAAGTATAAATGTCGATATCGTTTCACATACATAACCTCACTATGCAAAAAAATGGAGCGGTTGTTTTAGTTTTCCTCTCCATTTCTTTTTTATGCATAGTTTATTAAAAAATATAATTATTAATTTTTTGCTTCATCTCAGGGATATCTTCTCTTGTTACGGTAAAACGAATCACCTTCTCATCAAGATCAAGTGCCTCAGCGAATAAACCAGCTAATCCACGTGATTTTCTATCTACTTCCATAATTATTTCTAGTCGGTCGTATGCACGTGGCAAGATTAATAATTCTAATTCATCTAATTTCCCATAGTACTCTCCAGAAACCGGAATAAACTCAAATTCTTGTGCGAATGGAACTTGCTTACGTAATCGATGCGGTAATTCTTCACATTCTATATGACGTGCTTTAAACCCTAATTCCTTTACACTATCTAAAACACTACTTAATAATGCATTAGGTAACACTTGAACGTAGTCGCGGTCACTTGGGTCTATACTACGTTTAATATCAAGACCTGTATGAATCCAAACCGTTTTCATACCAAGTGTAAGTGGTGCTTCAATTGGCATTGGAAAAGAAAATGGAATTTCAACTTTTTCATTCGGTTCTACAGAAAACGGTTCTGTTAAGCGTACTCGCTCTAAATCATATGTTGCTGTTACTTTTTTATCATCCACTTCTCGTACATACGACGTTGATAATGTTAAGTAAATGCTTTCAATTTGTTGGCTAACTGAACCTCCAGTTATATGAACTTTTCCAACTATTTCTTCCCCAACAATATACTCATCTTTTTCAAGAACAGTATCTACCTTTGCACTTCCAATACCAACGCTTGCTAAAAACTTTTGAAACATGGAGTCTCCATCCTTTCTAAAGCAGAAGCTACATCTTGTTTTAAATCTTGTACATTCTCATAGTACGGCGTTTTCATTTGTAACATTCGCATAAGCATTTCGCGATTATAATGTTCCAAAGTTAATTCTTCGTACCATGGTTTTTCCTGTTTTTCATTAGATTCATATCCTGCATATAATAAAAATAATGAGAAATGACCGAGCGCATAAAAGTCGCTACGAAAGTGAACTTCTCGCATCAAAGCTTGTTCACCTTCGTAAGTTGTAGCTCGCTCATCATCCTCACCTTTCCATTTAGCCAATCCAAAATCAATAATACTAATTTGATTTTCTTTCATTAGTATGTTTGGAATGCGTAAATCTCGATGAATAATGCCTTCACTATGAAACACCGATACAATTTCTAATATTTCATATAAAATCTCAAAAACTTCACGTTCTGTATATACATACCCATCTATGAAAATATAATCTTCAAAATTTTTACCAGGCATGTACTCCATCACAAAGAAGCTCTTTTTCTCCCATAGGAAATGATCATATAGACTAGGAATTGCATGATGATTTAATGTTTGTAAAATCATTTTCTCTTGTTCAAATGATTTTCTACCAGACTCATATCTTTGTTTACTTTGTCTTAATTGTTTTAAGACTTTATATCTATTTATTTGTAAATCATTAACGACATATGTAACCCCATAACTGCCCATTCCAATTACTGATTCAATTTTATAACGCTCTGCAACAATTGTATTTTTTCGCAGTGGTCTATCAAATAATGCTAGTACACGACGCCATTTCATCAGCTACTTGAAAAGAAGCTACGGCTTTTACGTTTTCTTTTATAATGTTGATGTCCATAACCAGATGAACGTCGTTTATAATCGCTACTTGAATACGAGCGCCCTCTACGACGATAATCACTACTTGAATACGAACGATATTTTTTCTTTCCTAATAAAGAATCAATAATTTTTTTGAACATTCCTTCACCTCTTGAGTAAAATTTCCTTTTCATTATACCAATAATTATTGACTATATTTGTGACAGGTTTGTAAAGAGTAAAAAACGACGAGTTATGCCCGTCGTTACTTTCATTCATCCTCTTCATCAAAAACTTCATCAATCATGCATTTCTCTAATAAATACTCAAATGTAATATCTGCGAGATCTTCAATTTCTTCTCGTTTTGGGACGTACCCTCTTTCAATTAGTTGCTCATAAAAAAACTCCGCAATCTCTTCCGTATCAATCACGACTTCAATTTCCTTCATGAGCATCACTCCTTTATTTCTGTTTTATGAAAAAATCTCAAAATTATGTATATGAGATTAGAAAAATAGATTTTATTTTTTTATAGGTCATAAGCTTTGGACGAGATGCATACGATTGTAGTACAAGCTATTCAAAGGGGGAAATAATAATGGAAAATCAATATGAAGTAGGACAAACAAAAGAAGAGTTCATGCATGAAGATCAATGGGCAGACTCTCTTATAAAGTGGCTTTTTATTTTTTTAATAGTTGTAGGCATACCTTATACTGCATATGTTGTTGTTCAATTTATTCTCTCTTTCTAGTTAACTATTTTTTCTCTGTCAATTTAACTAAATAATTATGAACAACATCCATTACAATTTTATATTCTTCATCTTTAAATGTATCGAACAATAATTGATAATCGTTATAAATATCAAGTAATCCATCAATGATTTCTTGACGATTCGTCTTAACACTCACTTTTTTCGAGTTGTTAATTGACTTTAACTTTCCTAAATCTAATTTATTCATACCGGCTTTATCTTGTTTCATTTTCTTCAAAATTGCATTTGCCGTTTGAGCATTGGCGAGTAACGTTAAATCTGATTCATCCGCTTCTAACCATTCACCATCCGTAATCCGTGACAATTCATAAATTGTATCTTCCCATGCGTCATTCTTATATCTCCATACTTCTGTACGAAAACCAACAATACGGAAAACATCTTTATCATATCCAGTTACTTGCACAAGATCACCAAACGTGAAATTATAATTTAATTCAATCCACTCCGTATCGCCCTTTTTCATATCTTGCTCTGTAACGTGCTGCAATGTTTGCTCTACGTAAAATCCATCGTGATTATTGACTTCGTATACATAAACTCCATCTAAAACCTTCATATTTGTGATTTTCCCAACGGTTCCATATAGCGTAATCACGACTATGTCCCCTACGTTGTATTTAGGTTGTTTTTTTCTTGCCATCTCTATCTCTCCTTTTTTTGACGTCGTGATTTTGATATCAGTATATGCAACCTACATAAAAACGCTTATCACAGAAGCTTATATTCATAAATTTTTTCAATAAAAATTATAATCTTATAAAATTTACATTACACTCAAACAAAAGCTAGTAACTAGACTAGCTTTAAATCAACAAATTTCATAATAAAAAAACATACAGAATACTTCACTTTAAATAAAGTAATGTATTCTGTATGTTTTCAAATAGTTTTTATCTATCTTGTATATATAAATCCCAGGCTTCATCAAATATAGACATACTTTCTAGCATTCCGCTCAACTCTAAGTATGAACTAATTTCATCATAGTCTTCAGATTGCTTCGGAAAACTTAAATCATCATACATCGCCTCTGCTAAATCTGAAATTTCATTTCTAAATAAAGCTGCACGATGCTTCATCATATAATGGTAAAATGTCTTTTTCAAAAATATTCCCTACCTTTCTAACTTGGGTACATTATACAAGGCAAAAAAGAAAAAAACCAGCATAAAAGCTGGTTAAAAGTCGAAATAATTTCTTTTTAATAGACGCGGTCTTCCCATTAATTCTTCATATGTTAGTTGTTTTGGTAAATCTTTCGTGTAAATTAAGAATAATTGATCTTCAATTTCTTTTACTGTATGGTCTGATTGATAGTCCATCCCGCACGAGGAACAAGAAATACATGGTGTCTCTTGGATTTCAATGGCTTTCGTACCATCTGGTAATTCCCAATATACAGTATTCAAGCTTTCTTTCGCTTCTGTACTGTCACACCACATACAATTCATACTGCATCACCCTCAGTTTTTTTGTCGTTTTCTTCTAACTTAGCCATTTGTGCTTGATATTTTTTATCTTTTAATTGATCGCGCTTATCACGTTTATCTTTTAAAGATGCATGAGTATCATTATCTTCGTAGTCTTTACGACGGTTCATACGCTGTAAGTCGTCTGGAACGAGGTTAAATTTCTTATCGCTCATAAGACCTGCGATACCAACATCTGAACGTTTTTCTTCGTAGTTCGGATAAATCTCTTTAAAGTATCCTTCCGCTCTTCCTGGAATATAGCTCTCTGGCTCTGGATACGTCGTAATAACACCTTCAAAGTTACGAAGTACAACTTTATCTGCACTTTGTGAGATTAAATAGTTTGGTTGAAGTGCAATTTTACCGCCTCCGCCTGGCGCATCAACAACGAATGTCGGAACAGCATAACCAGATGTGTGTCCACGTAAACCTTCAATAATTTCAAGACCTTTAGATACTGGTGCACGGAAGTGACCGATACCTTCAGATAAGTCACATTGATAAATGTAGTATGGACGTACACGGATTTTTACTAAGTCATGCATAAGTTTTTTCATAATTGGAACGCTGTCGTTAATACCAGCTAAAATTACTGCTTGGTTTCCGACTGGAACACCAGCATTCGCTAACATTTCACATGCCTTTTTCGATTCTTCAGTAATTTCAATAGATGTATTGAAATGTGTATTTAACCATACTGGATGGTATTTTTTAATAATGTTACATAAGTTTTCTGTAATACGTTGTGGGAATACTACTGGTGCTCTCGTTCCGATACGAATAATCTCAACATGCGGAATCTCTCGTAAATTTTTTAATACATATTCTAAAATTTTATCGTTAATTAGAAGTCCGTCACCACCGGAGATTAATACATCTCGTACTTGTGGCGTTTCACGAATATAAGCAATTGCATCATCTAATTGTTTCTTCGGTACACCCATTCCAATTTGTCCACTAAAACGACGACGTGTACAGTAACGACAATACATAGAACATTGATTTGTTACTAAGAATAGTACACGGTCCGGATAACGATGTGTTAGCCCTGGAACTGGTGAATCTTCGTCTTCGTGAAGTGGGTCTTCTAAATCATATTTTGTTTTATATAACTCTTCCGAAATCGGTACTGATTGCATCCGAATCGGACAGCGTGGATCATCAGGATTCATTAGCCAAGCATAGTACGGTGTAATGTTTAACGGGATCGTTTTCGTTGAAATTTTAACGCCCTCTTCTTCTTCAGGTGTTAAGTTAATTACTTTTCTTAAGTCATCTAACGTTTTGATCGTATTCGTTAATTGCCAAACCCAATCATTCCATTGCTCTTCAGTAACATCTTTCCATAATTCGATATCCTTCCAGTGACGATTTGGTTTGTATACATCATGTAACATTGCTATTCCCCCTTTTTATACGCTCATCCTTTATATAAGCAATAGTTATGCCAACTTTACATTGTTGATAAGTAAATGTGCGGAGAACCCTATTACATAAGCGAAAAAATATTTTTAAGCGTTGTATGAAATCAATACTTAACATCATATTCATTACTTTTTATATATGTAAACGCTCTTTTATTCGTGCAAACACACAAAAACCGCCGATTATTCGGCGGTTTTGTCGTACTTGCTCAGTTTATATTGAAGCGTTTGACGAGGGATACCCAACATTTTTGCGGCTTGTAATATATTCCCTTCCGTTTCAATCAACGCTTGATCTATTAATTCTTTTTCTTTTTGATGAAGTGCTTCTCTAAGTGGCATTATACCCTTCTTCTTCGAAAACTTCTCTTTCCGAAATGTACGTGGTAAACAATTGGCTGTTAATGTATTCCCTTCTGCAATAATAACAGCATGTTCAATCGTATGTTTTAACTCCCGTACATTTCCAGGCCACTGATAAGCTTGCAGTCTATCTTTCGCTTCCTCATCAATTTGAAGTACACCTTTTTTATAACTTTTATTATATTCTTTCAAAAAATAAGATGCTAATAATAGTACATCCTCAGTTCTTTCACGAAGCGGTGGGATATATAATGAAAATACGTTTAAGCGATAATATAAATCAGTGCGAATTTTATTCTCTCGTAAACATATTTCTGGAGGCTGGTTCATCGCGGTAATAACACGAACATCTACTTTTCTCGTCTTATTATCACCAATTCTTCTAATGACTCCATCTTCTAACACTCGTAACATTTTTGCCTGCAAATCAAGAGGCATTGAATTCAGTTCATCTAAAAATAATGTACCACCATCAACAAGTTCAAATAGCCCAGCTCTTTCAATCGCTCCCGTATAGCTTCCTTTTGTCGTTCCAAACAATAAACTTTCTAATAGCGACTCTGGTAAAGCTGCACAGTTTTGTGCAATAAATGGCTTGTTTTTTCTTTTAGAAGCTTCATGAATTGCTTGTACGAACAGTTCTTTTCCTGTTCCTGTTTCACCATATATTAAAACATTCGCGTCTGTTGGTGCTACTTTTTGTGCTAACTCTTTCGTCTGTTTAAACCGCGTATCATTTGTCACTATCGTCTCAAATGCAGCGTGCTTTTTAATCACTTTTTTTCTAGATGATCGCTTTATTTTCGACTGTAAGTCAACAATTGTGTCAGTAAGCTTTTGAATTGTAGAGTAATCCTTTGCAATTTCAACAGCCCCAGCAATATTCCCATCTATAAAAATAGGTAACGTCGTATTTACTGTACAAACATCTTCACCATTTAAATTTTGATAATGTTGTACCTGATGTACGATAGGTTTTTTTGTATCTAGTACTTTCATCAATGTACTCGTTTCCCTTGATAAAGACGGGAACGCTTCTAACAGATGTTTCCCTAACACTTTTTCAATCTTCGATCCATCGTGTTTTGCAGCTACAGAATTATAAAATATTGTAATTCCATTTTCATCTACAGCGTGTATAGCCTCATCAATACTGCCCAAAATCGCTTCAATGACTTCTTGTGTCGAAACTGCTAGCAATGTCATCCCCCCTCTTGCCGAAAATCCAGCAATTACATGCCGAATTTTCGGCACACCTATGTGCGATTGTAAGCATGACGATTCCGTTCTATAATTTTAATCAATTTTATATTTTCATTAGATAACTCGAAACTCTAATTAGTACGGCTTTTTCAAACACCCAGCTCCACCTAACTGTTTTGCTTTACAGCCAAATTTTGAGGCGGAAGTTTTACTGCTTTCGAATAGCTAGATAGATCTTTCACCCATATATTCATATCTTCCAACTTATCGAAAATGTAGCAATTATTCGCCAGTCTTCCTGTATACGTATAGCCTAATTGATGAAAGGCAGCATTCATTCCGAAAGAAAGCGATCGAGCAATTGTATAGGAGCAGAAAATAGATCTTTCTTGAAGTTCTTCCTCTAATTTAATTAGTAAACTTTTCATAAATCCATGTTTACGGTATTCAGGTAAAGTAGCACAATTCGTTAATTCTGCATTCCCTTCCTTTATGTTCATTTCTGCAGATGCTGTACTAATAATTTTCCCCTCAAATTCATACACGTAGTAAATTGTATCGTCTTCTTTCATCGTCTGTAATACATAACTCGCTTCATTTAAAGGTGTCGGATACACTTCAAATACTTTTCCGAATACAGTTGCTAATTCTTCTGCATCTTCTTCAGTCGCTTTTCTCAGCAAAAATTTCTCTGGAACTACTTTTTCTTTTATTTCTTTTCCTTTTACACCGCTTAATATAGTATCTTCCTCAATCCAATGCATACTATTTCGTCTTTCATCATTATTATATTTCACAAAAAAGTATGCATCGTGTCCTTGAAAATAATGAGGTATCGTTGCTTCCAACAAAAAACCGAAAGAGAGCCATGTTGAAACATGCTCTCCCTTTCCTTTAATAATACATTTAGTGAAAGAATGTTTCTCTGCTAGTTCGTCAATTGTCTGTATAATACTTTCAACATTTCCTGTATAGTGATCTACCCGAATACGCTTATTAAAATAATCTAAAACACCTTCTACTGTATAACAATTCGTCTGTTCTCTAAAAGATTCATAGTATTTCATTTTTTCACCTCACACCAATCTAGTAATGTACATGCAATAATTTTTGCGGCAGCTATCATTTTATCAACTTCTATATATTCGTTTGGATAGTGTGCTACTTTCGTCTCTCCTGGACCAAATACTATTGTTGGTACGTTTGCAATTTGTGTAAATAAACCTCCATCAGTCCCCCACGGAGATGCTTCAATAATTGGTTCGTTCCCTTCGATTTCAACAAAGTTGTGATGAAGTGTCGTAATGAGTTCATGATTCTCTTCTAGTTCACCAGGAACCCATCTCGCTCCAAACCATTCTACTTCTACTGGATTTTCAACAAACCAATTGTCCACATCATTTAATTCAGCAATCCAATTCTCAAACTCTTCTTTTGCCGCCTCTATAGTCTCATTCGGCGCAACACCGCATCTTCCTTCTAAAATTAATTCATCGGGAACAGAACTTGGCCAACTCCCTCCTTCAATTTTCCCAATGTTAATTGGAATTGGAATCGGAATTTCTTTAAATAACGGATCTGTAATTCGACTATTTCTTTTCTCCTCTAGCTTTCTTACATGTTCTATAACAAACATACTTTTTTCAATTGCACTAACCCCTTCATAGCGCGTTCCACCGTGTGCAGCTTTCCCTTTTACACGTAGACGAAACCACATGGAACCTTGTTGTTTCGGGAAAAACTTCATATTAGTAGGCTCCGGAATAATGACACCATCTGCCTTATATCCTCGTAATATAGTTGCTAATGTCCCTGCTCCGCCACTTTCCTCTTCTATTACACTTTGAAAATAGATGTCTCCTTTTAATTCAATGTTAGATTCAATAATCGCTTCCATCGCAAGCATAAGTGCGACATTTCCGCCCTTCATATCCGTCGTTCCACGGCCATATATACGATTTCCGATTTTCTCACCGCTATAAGGATGATGTTCCCACTGATTCACATCCCCTTCTGGAACTACATCAATATGCCCATTCAATATCATAGATTTCCCGTCGCCACTTCCTTTTAAAGTTGCTACAATATTTGGGCTATCTGAAAAACTTGTACGGGGTGATACAAAATAAGGATGATCTTTCATTTTAGAAAAAGAAGGCTCCCATATATCGAGCTCTAAACCTAATTCACGTAATTTTTCAATCACAATTGCCTGCGCACCGCTTTCATCACCAGATACGCTCTTTTCTTGAATTAATCGTTTTAAAAATTTCACACTTTCCTCTTCATGGCTCTCAATATAATCACAAACTTGCTTTTTTAATTGCTCCATATATTACATCTCCCTTCATTCAATTACTAGTAAGTTAGAACTAATTTGAAAATCAGCTTCTGTATGTCGTTTTACATCTTCTACTGTGTATGGGCTCATTAATTCTTGTAATATAAGTCCACTCGGAGTTACCTCCATGACTGCCATATCAGTAATAATTAAATCTACACATTTCTTTGAAGTTAATGGCAATGTACACTCTGAAACAATTTTTGCATTTCCGTACTTATCAACATGATTCATCACAACAACGACCCGCTTCGCTTTTTGTGCTAAATCCATTGCTCCACCAATACCTGGAACACGTTTTCCAGGTACAATCCAGTTTGCTAAATCACCATTTTCACTTACTTGTAATGAACCAAGAATCGTTATGTCTAGCAAACCTTTTCGAATCATCCCAAACGCTGTGCAGCTATCGAAATAACTCGCTCCTGTTATAAGAGAAGTTGGTAAACCTGCTGCATTACACAAATTTTCATCTTCATTCCCTTTACTTGGCGTTGGTCCCATGCCGACGATTCCATTTTCCGCATGAAACATAACATTTATATCTTCAGGCAAATGATTTGGTACAAGCGATGGTATGCCAATACCTAAATTTACAATCATACCATTTTGTATTTCTTTCGCCGCACGCCTAGCAATCTTATCCCTCACTTCTACGCCCATACCCATTTCCAGTTCACTCCTTCCGACGGTACAATATAATTTACGAAAACACCTGGAACGACAATTTCCTCTGGATCTAAACTTCCAAGCGGGACTATTTCTTCTGCTTCTACAATTGTTATATCCCCAGCCATAGCTACATGGGGATTCATATTTCGTGCACTTTTGTCAAATACAAGGTTACCAAACGGATCTGCCTTTTTCGCATATACAATTGAAACTTCAGCAGTTAATGCTGTTTCAACTAAGTAGGTCTTACCATTCATTTCAACTGTTCGTTTTCCCTCTTCCACAATCGTATCAACACCAACATCAACTAAAACACCACCAAGACCAACGCCACCAGCGCGAATACGCTCTGCTAATGTTCCCTGCGGAGAAAACTCAATTTGTAACCTTCCCTCGTTTAGTTGCCTTCCTGCATTTGGATTGGAGCCAATGTGAGAAGTAATTATTGATTTAACTCTTTCATTTGTAACAAGACGACCGATACCTACATCAGGAAATCCAGTGTCATTTCCAATTAAATTTAAATTTGTAACGCCTTTTTCTAAAATTGCCTGTATTAAAGATGGAGGGGATCCAATCCCTCCAAATCCCCCAAACATCAATGTCATATCATCATGGAACAAAGAAATTACTTCCTCAATTTCTTTTAATTTACCGAATGTATTTGTAATAGTTGTCATGCGATACTATGCCCTCCTTTTTGCATCATCTCTTCCACACTTTTAGAGAAAATTGAAAGTAATTCATCTAACTCGGAATATGTAGTTGTCATTGGCGGTGCTACAAGCAGTGCACTATCTTCTTTTCCTGCTTGCCCTGAAACTGCTTGGTATAAAAGCAGACCATTTTTAGCTGCAACTGAAATAAGCTCTGACGCTTTTGTAAACGGTTGCAATTCTACTCCGATTAGCAACCCTTTTCCGCGCACATCAGCAATGATTGTCGATTGTTGTTGAACTTTCTGTAAGCCTTTTATTAAATACTCTCCCTTTTCTGCTGTTTTTTCAGGAAGATTATGTTTCTCCATATATTCAATAACAGCTAAAGCCGTTGCTGCAGACAATGGATTTGCACTTAACGTATGACCACTCATTACTGAACGTGATCCACGTAATATTGGTTCCATAACACGATCACTTACAACTGTCGCTGCCATCGGTGTATATCCCGCTCCTAACCCTTTACCAAGTGTCATAATATCCGGCTCTACGCCCCAATGCTCCATCGCAAACCATGCTCCAGTACGACCAAGCCCAGTCATTACTTCATCCGCAATAAATAAAATATCGTAATGGTCGCAAATCTCTTTAATGACTTTATAATAGTCTTTCGGCGGAACAACCGCGCCTCCAGCTGCTCCGATAATCGGCTCAGCAATAAAAGCAGCAATATGCTCTGCACCAATTCTTTCAATTGATCTTTCTAGTTCAGTCGCACATGCCAGCTGACAAGTTGGATATACTTTTTGAACAGGACATCTGAAACAATATGGAGCTGGTATAGTCGGATAATCTTCCAAAATAGATACGAAACGTTGTCTACGTAGTGGATGCCCAGACATCGATAAAGCACCCATCGTAATACCGTGATAACTCATCCATCTTGATAAAATTTTATGTTTCCCTTGAATACCTCGCTCTTGAAAATGCTGAATTGCAATTTTCATAGCTGTTTCATTCGCTTCCGTGCCACTATTTACAAAAAAACTCCAGTTCAAATCTCCTACACTTAAATCACTTAACTTCTTCGCTAATTTTTCAGCTGGTTCACTCGTAAACTGTGATCTATAAACGAAAGCAATCTCCTCAGCTTGCTTTTTAATAACGTCTGCAATCTCCTTTACGCCATGCCCAATACCTGCCGTAATTGCTCCTGACGAACCATCAAAATATTTATTGCCATTTTGATCATACAAATAAACACCTTTTCCATGTGAAATCATTGGATACGGCTGACCAACAAGTGGTTTAATTAAGTAATCGCGCATAGCGCTCCCCCATTTCTCCAATTTGTATATATATATGAAGAAAATTGACGTTTCTTTCATAAAAAAGAATCCTCTGCAAAAGCAGTGAATTTATCAAAAAACTATTATAAAATATACAAATGAGTGCTTAAAAATTTTTATAAAACAGAAAATTCAGAACTAAAAAACCGAAGACCAACCCTTTTCTATACGCCCAAATAACCCTCCTTTTTATATGAAATGACTACATCACCAAATGTTTTTATAGCATAATGCCAACTGTCCTTAAATGCCGACATTCTGTACACTTCGACGGAACTCCCGTTAAACTCCTTCCTATTATCCTACTTTAAATTGCATATTTTAAAACAAATTTCGACACCCACCTTACTAATCAATTCAGATTCCTATTCATTATGTAAACTTTTCAGTTTTAAACTATAAAAAAAGAACCGATTAACCACACTAATCAGTTCGTCATGACGCTCTCTTATGGGTTAATACTGTCAATTGCTAAAATAAATAGAAAAATGAAGTTTACAAATTCATCCTACAGCCTATAACACAAAACCTTTTCATAACTTCATTCACAATTACTATCGGGATATCCCTATCCCGAAGTGGTACTCCTTTCCTCAGATTCAAAGTATCTTTCCTTTATAATTTATGTAGGACAATTATCACTTTGTATGTGTATTTGCCTATAATTAAAAAAATCCCTAGTTTTCTAGCGATTTTTGGACGTGTATTCAATATGTTAATTGAAATGCACTTTCAATTTGGCATTTATTTTACTTTCGTACAGTCATATGTACTGCTTTACTCTGCGAAATTCTCGTAAGCACCAGCACCTCTTTATGAAAACATATTTGTTGTCAATTTTTAATTTTCCCTTTATAAAATCATTTTTTTTGCATAACCGCTTTCTTGCTTCGCATATAGTTTTAATGATGACAAAGGAGGAATGTTCATGTCTCAATCTGAAATCGAAAAATATGGACAAGAAGTTACACAATACGAACAACTCGCACGTTACTATCAGTTTCGTAATCCTAAAAAATATATAGAATTATATATGAAATATTACGATGCACTATCAAAACTTGTACAGGCGTATGAAACAAGAGACTCACAAGAAGCTGCTTTACCGTCACATATAAGAATTTTTCATGCCGATCCAAATATACCAGCGGTTGACATTTTAGTAAACGGACAAAAGGTTATTAAAAATATTTCATTTAAGCAATTCAGCCCTTATTTATCATTAGTGCAAGGTAAATACCGTATAGATATTGTTCCTGTCGGAAATGAAACTCCAATCTTTTCAGCGTTGGTACCAATAATGGGAAATCATACTTATACTCTTGCTGCAATAAATAGTGATAATCACCTACAATTACAGCCTATACTTGATAATACACATTTACCAGCTGGTCAAGCCAAAATACGGTTTGCACATTTCTCTCCAGATACCCCTGTTGTAAACGTAGATTTAAAAGATGGGGATCATTTATTTGAAAATGTACTCTTTAAACAAATAACAGATTTTTTGCAAGTTAGCCCTGGTACAGCAGATATTGAAATTTCACTCGCAGATAATAAAAACGTTTTATTGACTATACCAAAATTCAATGTTGAACCAAATGTTATTTATACAATTTCAATAGTAGGTTATTCAACTAAAGATCCTAAATTAGAAGCCGTTATACTCACAAATTAAAACAGTCTACACCATTCATTTGGTGTAGACTGTTTATTTTTGAAATGCAATTTGAAATTCTGTCCAATCGTTATCTGATCGACACATAATGGATCCATTATGTTTTTCCACAATTTGTTTACATACAAATAATCCAATACCAGTTCCTAACTTTTTAGTAGTTACAAATGGTTCAAAAATCGTTTCTACATTTTCAGCTGGAATCATTGGTCCATTATTTTTTATCACAATTCGAATAGCTTGATCTTCTTCAAATACATCAATGATAATTTTTCGTTCTTCTTTCATTGATTCAAGAGCATCAATTGAATTCATTAATATGTTTAAAAATACTTGTCTCACTTCACTCCGATAACCAACAAGCGGAATTGGATACGGTAAATTCTTTTCAATCAAAACATTCGCATTGACCAAACTCGGATATAAGAATTGTATAATGTCTTGAAACAAGTCATTAAGCCAAAACCGTTCCGATTCATTCCACATTTCTTTTTTCGATACGAGTAAAAATTGCGAAATACGAAAATTTAATTGATCTAATTCATGCGAAATAATATCTAAATACGATAAACTCGGATGATCCGCCTTTAATAATTTAACAAACCCCATAATGGAAGTAAGCGGATTACGAAATTCATGTACAAAACTAGCTGACATTTGCCCTAAAATCGTCAGCCTTTCTTTATGTGTTTCGTTAATATATTGCTGTTTTTCCTCTAAATTCTTCGATATAATTTCCGAGTATTTTAAAACGGTATAATAAATTAATTTGTCAAAACAAGTATGTATTTTTGCCATAATTGGTTTCAATTCACGAGCGCTAACATCTAATTCACACATCGCTTCGAAAAGTTCATTTCTTCCCACGTTTGCGTTATAAACAAAATCTCCAATATTCGCATCTGCTCCAGCACGTTCAATAGCAATTTTCTCACATAACGGTTGAAGATAATTTATATCTTTATCTTCCATAGTAAGTTCGATAATTAACTCTAGTAAATCCTCTCCATTTTGAACCACTTCTAGTTTAAATGGATCTTTTTCGGAAATTATCATTTTGTTTTTCCAGTTCTCTACGAATTGGTGCCTATTGTTTTTCAAGTGTGAACAAAATATTTCTTTAATATCCTTATCGATTGGAAAAACCTCCATTCCCTCCATTTCCATACGACGAATACCCTTTATATTTTGAATATTAACACAAAAAATACGATTCGTTAATAGATTTTTGTCACATTTTGTTAATTTCTGTTGATAAAATTATTTTTTCTTTCTTATTTAACTAATTGTATACAAATCCCCTTTTTCCTTCACATATTTTCATTATTTCCGTAGTCAAAACGACTTTTTTTTGCATCATTTTTAATTCTTGCGTACAATAGAAAATGAAAGGTGTGAAAAATATGGTAAATAAAAATGTGGAAGATTATCTCCAAGAAGGCATTTACGGCCAAAAGCAAAACAAACCAGAAGAACGTAATATGTATTTAACTACATTACGTGAGCGTGTGGAAATCGCTTTAACAATCGGTCAAGTAATGCAAAGTAATGTATACTCTGAAGTGGCGGGTAGCATGCGCTCTTCTCAATCATTACAACTCCTCCTAAATGGTGGCATTGCTTACCCACATTTATCAAAATACATTAAATTAGCAAACGAAAAAAATGTTCCTTTTACAATTGTTCAAAATAAAGATACAAAAACACCAATCGGTTTAGTATTAACTCATGCTACTGCTATAGATAAAGAACAAATTTATGTAGAAGATACTATTTTCAAACAAGAAATGAAGTAAAAGTTACACTTAATTAAATAGTTACTAGAAGCGTAAAAAACGAGTATGGAATCGTAAACATTTCCTACTCGTTTTTTAGTGCAAGTTTTAAGTTTTTCCACTTTATTTTTTAATACATACTAATTTCATTTCTGTCATTTCTTCTATTGCATATTTAATTCCTTCGCGTCCCGTGCCACTTTCTTTCACACCACCATAAGGCATATGATCTACTCTGAACGTTGGAATATCATTAATCATGACACCACCAACCTCTAGCTCATCAATTGCACGCATTGCTTTAAATAAATTATTTGTAAATACTCCTGCCTGTAAGCCGTAACGCGAATTATTTACTTGCTCAATCGCTTCATCAAATTCTTTAAATGTATTTACTGTCATGAGTGGACCGAATACTTCTTGGCACTGCACAGATACATGATCTGGAACATTTGTTAATACAGTCGGTTCAAAAATTCTTGCATCCTGCTTCTTACCACCACATAAAACAGTTGCTCCTTCCTTAATTGCTTCTTGAACCCACATATCAATTCGCTCTACATCTTTTTTTGAAATTAAAGCTGATACATCCGTTTCCTCAAGCAATGGATCACCAACAACAACTGATTCCATCGCTTTCTTTAGCTTTGAGAGAAATTCATGTATTTTCGTTTCATGTACAAAAATACGTTGTACTGAAATACAAACTTGCCCATTATTAACAAATGCTCCCCATTTTACACGTTCAATTATTTCATCTGTTAACTCTACATCTTCATCAATAATAACAGCAGCATTTGAGCCTAGTTCTAACGTAACTCGTTTTAGCCCAGCCTTTTGTTTTATTCCGATTCCAACTTTTGGACTTCCGGTAAAAGTAATAGAAGCAACGTAATCATTTTTGACGATTGCCTCACCAACCGTGGGGCCAGGGCCAGAAATGATATTTAAAGCTCCATTTGGCAATCCTGCCTCTTCAAATAACTCAACTAATGCATAAGATGATAATGGCGTTTGATCAGCTGGCTTTAATACAACTGTATTTCCGGCAGCGATTGCTGGTCCAACTTTATGCGCTACTAAATTTAATGGGAAATTAAATGGTGTAATAGCCCCTATAACCCCAATCGGCTTTCGGATTGTATATGCAATACGCCCATCTGCACCAGGTGCGGCGTCTAATGGCAATGTC
This sequence comes from Bacillus cereus group sp. MYBK95-2, assembly GCF_051915225.1. Taxonomy (NCBI): domain Bacteria; kingdom Bacillati; phylum Bacillota; class Bacilli; order Caryophanales; family Bacillaceae; genus Bacillus; species Bacillus cereus group sp. MYBK95-2. Next base: position 207,280 of record NZ_JBQAEH010000005.1, read on the forward strand.
TCACCATATATACGCTTCGCTTCTTCAGCTGCAAATTTGTACGTTTGAACAGTACGATCTACTTCTCCCCTTGCAGCACGTATTGGTTTTGCAGCTTCTTTTGCAATAATCTCTGCAAATTCTTCTCTTCTTTCATCCATTTTTTGTGCAACTTTCTCTAAAATAGTCGCACGATCATATGCAGATAATGTATTCATTTTTATCATTGCATTTTTTGCAGCAGTAACAGCCTCTTTTACATCTTCTTCCGTTCCTTGTGCAATTTCCGCTAATGTTTCTTCAGAATATGGTGCGTATAATGGTTTATACGTGTTTACAGATTTCCAACTTCCGTTTATATATAAATGCTTTTTCATACTTCTTCTCCTTCCAAATATATGTATACAACAATACTTCACCTAGTGAAAGGTTCAACTTATGTCATTGTATCATAGCCCCTATCCCTCAAAAAACATTATGCTCAAAAAAACTCTGCTATATAGCAGAGTTTACGAGCTAATTTGCTCTTGTAACGAAATTTGTTTTTCATCTTCTAAAATAACAATCGATTCTACTATCTTTGTAACTTCTAATCTTTTTATATAATGTCCATCTAATTCTTTTACACAAAACTTATAATTTTCAATTTCAATGGAATCCTCTTCAGCAATCTCTATATTCTTCGTTAAAATCCAACCACCGATTGTATCAACACCATCATCATCAATCCCTAAACCAAATAACGTATTCACTTCACTAACAAGTACTTTTCCCTCTAGTATCGTCTTCGTTTCACTAACCTTTTGAATTTCTGGCTGCTCATCCGTATCAAACTCATCCTGAATATCTCCAACAATTTCTTCCAAAATATCTTCAACAGTAACAAGTCCAGATGTCCCACCATATTCATCTATCAATATAGCAATATGTGTTCTTTCTTTTTGCATTTTTAAAAACAAATCATGAATTGGAATAGAATCGATAACTAAAATAATTGGTCTCACATATTGCTCTACTGTCTTCTTATTAACAGCTTTATGTTGTACAAACTCAGTAAAAATATCTTTAAAATTCACAAAACCTATTACGTGGTCTTTGTCGCCATCAACAACTGGATACCTTGTATATTTTTCGCGAGACATTTTTTGCAAAGCTTCTTCAGCAGGCATTTCTTTACTTATAATATTCATTTCAGTTCGAGGTACCATTATTTCTTTTGCAATCCGATCATCAAATTCAAAAATTTTATTTACATATTTATATTCAGATTGATTAATCTCACCATTTTTATAACTTTCTGAAACTAACAACCGTAATTCTTCTTCTGAATGAACCTCATCATGCCCCTTCGGCGGTTTCAGCCCTAGCAGCTTCGTAATGATTCGAGCTGAACCATTTAATAGCCAAATGAATGGGAATGCAATACGATAAAAGAAAATTAACGGCTTAGAAACAAGCAAACTCACTTGTTCAGATTTTTGAATTGCAAATGTTTTTGGGGCCAATTCCCCTATTACAACATGTAAAAAAGTAATTAACAAAAATACTAAAGTTACAGCAAAAATGTCTGCTAGTTGAGTAGAGATATTCCAATTTGCAAAAAGCGTATCAAACATTTGCTTTAACGCAGGTTTACCAAACCACCCAATTCCTAAAGCTGTAACAGTAATTCCTAACTGACAAGCAGATAAATATTCGTCTAAGTTTGTAATGACTGTTTTGACCGATGTTGCACGATTATTTCCTTCTGCAATTAAATAGTCAATTCGTGAACTTCTCACTTTAACAATTGCAAATTCTGCTGCAACGAAAAATGCCGTTAAGGCAATTAAAACAATCACTATACTTATACTATATATGTCCAAATACTTTTCCTTACTTACTTTGTAAGCAAGGAAGCCACCTCCTACTTAATTTTATTCAAGTGAAGTAAGCATTCTAATACTCTAACAAAATTCTACATTAGCAACCACCTTTTTATATATTATATGCATACATAAAAAAGATATTTATCATTATGATAATCTAATTCATTTACACTCGTCAAATTATTCTAAATGTTACGATAAGACATTTTTATTTAAAAGAACTATTCTCCTCAACTCAATTTCGTGAAAAAACACTTTCTTTGCCGATTCCACACTTCTTTTGTCGCACTAGAAGGGAACTTACTTCATAGCTCGAAATCATTCAACAGGATATATATAGGAGGGATTATTTTGGAATATAAAACACCATTTATCGCAAAGAAATTAGGTGTTAGCCCAAAGGCTGTTGTCCGGATCGCGCAACAATTAAATCTTACGATAGAGAAAAACAAATATGGCCACTTTATTTTCACACAAGAGGATGTCGATCAAATGTTAGAACACCATCGATTTCAAATAGAGCAATCTCAAAATTCTCAATCTACTCAAAAGGCTTCCTCAAATGAAGTTGAGGAATTAAAAACTCAAGTTAATACAATTGTTCAAAACATATCATCGAATGATTTTGAGCAATTAGCTAATCAATTAAACACTATTACGAGAAGACTTGATCGAATGGAAGAACAAATGCAAGATAAGGCAAATGATGTCGTCACGTACCAACTTTTACAACACCGTCGTGAAATGGAGGAAATGTTAGAGCGAATTCAAAAGTTAGAAGCTGCCCTAACGAAAGAAGAACCCATTTATATTACTCCGGATTCAAAACCAACATATGAAAGAGAAAAGAAACCGAAGCGCCGCAAAATGATTTTTAGTATATTTGGATTATAATTTTTAGACCCTTATTAAAATAATAAGGGTCTTTTTTAATGAAGAGTTATATCCTATACAAATATTATTCTCTTTATTATACATATTCACTTCGCTTTATTTCGTTAACATAATATTTTTACTGTATTCTGTAATTAATGCCTGTGCATGAGCATTCCCTTGAATCACATCACGAAATTCTTTTAAAGAATACAAATGCGTAACCCCTTTTCGAGCATGAATTCTTACTGGTACACCTTGTAAAGTATCATGAAACTGAAAAGGATTATCTATTGGTTCAATTGGAAAACCAAGTGTAAGTAAATACATATACATTCTTTTTGTTACTGCTGCAATGTACCATTCAGCTTTTGTTTCTAACGCATGTATAAATAAAATAGCTGTTAGCCTTTTGAAATGTCCTCTTCCACGAGACGTTTTCGAAATACTTAACTTGCCTATTTCATATACATTCTTCAAATCTTTTACTAAATCATTTTTAGAAAACGGATAGAAAAACTCAGAATTCGATTGTTCAGGTACCGTATACTTAATACATTCTACTGTACCAATAGGATGTTCATCTTCTATTAATAAAAATCGTGATGGATTTAAATTACGTTCTACGAACATTAAGTTTCTTTCTTCACAAAAATCTCCCCATAGTTGCTCGAACCCAAAATGTTCTTCCTTTGTTTGAACACGCTGGAACATATTTAACCGCCTTTCCCATCGCCGCTCTGTTTTTTTGATAACGCTTTCACTATCTATCATATAAGAACAAATCTTCGTATGCAACTAAAAATATTTATGACTTATTATATTCTGCAAAATGAATTAGATTCCAATTTAATCGACTTTTATCCCGCGCTCACATTCCTTTTAATAACACATTTGTAGCACTTTTCAAATCTAAATTACACTACGTTTCTTTCCATACAGCATATAATTCTTCTTAATCTAAAGAAATCCTTTATGAAAAAGGATTTCTTTTACTTCTTAATGCTTTTTAGCCATTTTTCAAAAATTTGTACCATCCCATGTTTTCCAGCTAATTTCTCTTCCCCTTGTTTCGTCTTATATGGATATAACTGCAAGAAAACACCGCATCCAGACTCAATTTTTTTACTATGCATATGGCTTCCTGGATATACACAAATGACTTCATAAATTGACCTTCGATAATAGACTCGCTTTCCATCCTGTTCTTCTACATACTTTATAGACCAGTACTTATACATTTGCTCAGTTGCTTTCGTATTTCCGACGTGCTGAAAAATATTGTACATTGGACTATACTTCACTTCAATAATAATAGAAGATTTATATACGTATTTCCCATCTTCTTTTACATAACAGTCTAAGCGAATATCTGGCTTCTTCGTATCCTCACCATTGTAAAAATTACTACCTTTACTTAATGCAATAAGAGGATGTGTTTCAATTAAGTCATTAAATGCGACATGCACCTTTATATCATCTCGTTCTAAAACTACTGTCGTTCCATCTTGTAATCCATCTACATAAAAATGTTCTTGTATTTGTTCACGGATGGAGTTTCTAGCCTCAAAACCAATTTGCTCTAAAAGTGAAATAACGATAAAAAAAGCGTAATATTCATACACTAAAAACGTTGGCTTATAAACAAATAATAATGATGGAGATTGATCCGTATATTGCGGGAGTACTTCTAAATGATGTAGTAATTGTTGATGTGGTATCGATAAATCATGTAAGTTCATGTTACTTGTTTCAGTAACTTCCCTCCAAAATGAAGAGTGCATTAACATTTGAAAGTATTGTACATTTTCATGCACAATATGCGCCAATATTTTATATTCTTGTATTTTCATTGAGCTCTTTCGTAAATCGGCTTCTTTTAGTAAATGTATATTTTTATATTTTTGCTTCTCTCTATCGGTTACTGATCCATTACGCTCAATTGTTTGTATAATCGTTTTTACAGCTTGAAACTCTTCTGATTTTTTCTTTTTTTCTCTTTCTAATATTTCAATTGTTTGACGTAAAAAACTTTTAGCTTCAATTAAATAATGATAAAATTGCATCGCTTTATATTTAAGAAATGCATTTTCCTTACTATTTTTTTGTTCCATAAACTTACGATTATAATGTTTGGCATAAGGTTTTCGTTCTGCCACTATAGTTCCTTTTCTTGTTGGCTTTCGCTCTTTTCCTTCCCATTTATATTCATTTATAAATTTTGAGCTTGATTCTATTTTCTTAAAGATTTGCTTTATCATTTTCATTTTTTGCGGTAACTTTCTAAGTAACACTAAATAAGAAGAATCCTCAATATCGCTAAGTGCAGAGAAGGTTTTTTTATAGTAACCTCTATCCAAAATCAACTCATTTAAAATTGACTTCACATAGTCTTGAATCATTTCAAATTGATCATCAAAAAAGTTTTTCGGTACGATTTGAAATGCGCCATAATACGTTGTATCTTCTATACGCACTTCAAAATGGTATAGACCACAGCGCCATGGATAAAAGAATTCTGTTTTCCCGTGTTCATATATTAATACTCTTTGTTTTTTTTCATTTATTTCATATTGAGCCTCTTTTATATTTTTCTGTCCCTCATATACTTTATTCCATATAAAAGTAATATTCATTGGGATTTCATAATTGTACTGCAATCTTATTGGTTTTAATTCTTGTACTTTATAAATACATTGAACTAATGCTGTAGTAGATGTACAAAGACGATTTAATAAAATATAATCTCCTTTCCCCTCATTTCCAATGATTAACTTTAATACAAAAGGGAGCGTTTCATTCGTATCAACGATTTTTGTTTCATAACGCCCTTCATTTTGCATATCCATACAACTCCAGTTCTCTACGTTTTTCTCGTATATATGCTAAAGAGTGTTCAAATGTAGATACTCTGTTTGCAAGTGTAGATTGCAAAAGAGGTACTAAGGTCGCCCCCCTTTTTGCTTCTTCAGAAAGTAAAGGCCCAACCATCATCTCGGTCCCTCTGATTTTCGTCAATACACGCTGCTTTATTTGTAAATCAAACCCCTCTTCTCTACTAATCATATAGGTATGGTTATTTTGAAACGGTATGTTTTGCAAATAAGTCGCAATTGCATTTGCACATCGGAAAGAAATCCCCTTAGACGCGTCATGTGATGACAATACGACATGCAACTTATCTAATAGCTCTAATTCTTCTTCAGAAAACACTTCAATCATCGCTTTATTTCTCATCCAATTTATCCGAAATTCTCCCGCCGTTACTTTCAAAGGTGGATGTAATACGACTTTCCCCTGTTCCATGCCCATCTCACAAAACGGAATTTTCTGTAACGTTATTAGGTTCGTTCGGTCTAATAATCGATCAGAGAGCTCTTTCGTTGTTTCATCAAAATTTACAGTACCTACAAATATAATATTTTCTCCAATTTCAATTGTTGATGGAATTGAATTCTCTATGTCCTGTACACCCTCATACAAGTTTAAAATACGATTTTTTGTTTCAAGTTCAAGAACAGATAGAAACGGAGTAAACCAATGCTCAATATGAGACATGTTCATTTCATCAAAAACGATTATATACAGTTGATTTGGATTTTCTTTCGCCTTCATTAACGTCCTAACTAACTTCGCTTCAGATTCAATAAAAGTACCATTTGGATGAAGGTAACCAAGTAAATCATGTGGTTCTTGATACGATGGCGAAATTGGAATCCAAACCAACTCTTCCCCATACTGTAACCCTAATGCTTCTGCATAAGTTTGCACAAAACGTGATTTCCCAACGCCCGGTATACCACCAAGAATCGTTAACATATTTGTTTTTACACTTATATGGAAATTATAAATATCCGTTTCATCCAAATATAACCCTTTATTATGCACCATACTTTGTACATACTGTAAAAAGGACGATTCACGCTCATCCCATTCCCATTCATCTTTTTGTATTTTTATATCCTCTACTTCAACTAGCTTACCTTCTTCATGCATTCGTTTTTTTAATTGCTCATATACATAATCACTTACAAAATATAATTGATCTTCTACCGCTATTTCTACATACTTCGTCCAGTCACTGCAGTTTATATATTTACATTCACGTTTCTGTTCAAAATAGGCGATTGAGCTAATTGATGACTTTAGGGATATGTTTCCGTACAGTCTTCCATCGTGCCACAATAATTCGGGAGGCTCAAAGTCTTTCGGAAATTTTGGCATAAGAAATGATAAATAACCGTTGCTAAGTTTTCGCTCTAAAGATTCTCTTTTTTTATGATTTGTAACTTTAGGTGCCGGAATCATTTTATAGCTGCTTGCTATTTCTTTCGGTTCTTCTGTACATATTAACTCCACGTATACATTTCCTCTTTCATAATAAAGACGAAACATTACTAATTGCTTTTCTAATTTCCTCTTCTTTAATTCCGAAAAAATTTTTTCATTCTTTTTATTGCTACATAACCCTTCAAATACATATGGTTCATTTATAAATTGTTCCTGTAAAGTGAATGGTATTGGCGATAAGCATTGTACAAAAAAATTCTCTCCACTCTTCTCTTTCTCAGCTTTTGTAAATTTCCCTAAAAATCTCATATAGTACATTCGTTTTATAAAACTTGGCTGAAGAGCTTTATGTAATTTCACCTTAGTCACCTTCTTTTTTCATACTATTCTTAGTGTATGAAAGAAACGAAAAACTAGAAATAAAAAACCTGACGTTATCCGCCAGGTTCAAAATAAAAACTTATATTAATGAGAAGGAAATGCTTTTTTCTCTTGTAAAATTGCATTATGAGCAATTTTCATTTTCGCAAGTACGTAACGTAATCGATCTTCAGCGTTTTCATCTTTACTTATTTGTAATTCCGCCAAATTTTCAACAGAACTTGCTAAATTTTCAATGACTCCTCTTAGTTCAGGATGATGATTAAAAAAAGATTCTTGCACTAATACTTTCCTTAACTCACTAGCTAAATCAATTATTCTAGACAACTGTTCTTTTTCTTCCATTCTCATCCCTCCTGAATATCTTATGTAGTAAATATTCTCTAAACAAAGAAAAAAGCCCTTTAAATGAAAAGGACTTTTTACATTTTTATATTTCCAGTTAACAACATATATATTGATGTGATAGCCGCAACAATAATTGCCCACATCACATACTTCTCTGCACCTACAAAGCAACGGTTCCCTTGTTCTTTTCTTGCAAATGTGTAAACAATAATTCCAATTCCATACACAATTGAAACGAGTAGTAAATTTTTTAAACCAGCTGCATAAAGAAGCCATACAGAGTAAATAGAAGCAATTAAAGCTAACGCTCCGTTTTTTAATTTAGCGTCTTTTAGTTCGTTTGTAATGACTAATTTAAATTGGAATAACGCTGATAATAAATATGGTAATAAAATTGATGTTGATGCAATGAAATACATAATTTGATATGTTGATTCCGAAAACAAAACGATGATAAATATAATTTGGGCAACACCATTTGAAATCCATAATGCCATGTGCGGTGTTTGCTTCTTATTTGTTTTCGTAAAGACTTTCGGAAATACGCCATCTTTTCCTGCTACATGAGAAATTTCAGAAACAAGTAAAAACCAGCCAATTAATGTACCGACAAGTGAAGCAACTAATCCGATGTTAATCGCAACTGCACCCCATGGACCAACAACGTGCTCTAATACATGTCCCATGGACGGAGTTTCTAACACAGAAAGTTCGCCTCTTGTCATAGCTCCCATTGATAGGACAGAAATTAAAATATAAATGGACATTACTAAAATAAGTCCCAATACTGTTGCCTTACCAACATCTCGACTATTCTTCGCTCTTCCAGATAATACAACCGCTCCTTCAACTCCAATGAAAACCCAAAGTGTTACAAGCATTGTATTTTTCACTTGACCAAGTATAGCGGAAAGTGAGATCGTTCCTTCTCCCCAAAAATCATGTGTAAATGTGTCCCAGCGAAAGGCTGTTACCATTACAACAATAAATAAAACGATTGGAACTAACTTCCCTATTGTTGCGATCACATTCATAATAGAAGCTTCACGGATTCCAAATAAAATTAAAAAATGAAGTGTCCATAATAAAAGTGATGCCCCAACGATAGACGCAACATTATTTCCTCCTTTGAAAATTGGAAAGAAATAACCTAATGTACTAAACAGTAACATAATTGTTGCGACATTACCTAAGATTCCTGCTAGCCAATATCCCCAAGCACTATTAAATCCAATATATTCACCGAAACCAGCACGTGCATAACTATAAATTCCACCTTCAAGTTCCGGTTTTTGTCTTGCTAACGTTTGATATACGAGCGCAAGTGGAATCATTCCCATCGCTGTAATACACCAGCCAATTATTATTGCACCACTGTTTGCTCCTACTGCTAAATCATGCGGTAAACTAAAAACACCGCCACCAACCATTGTTCCAACTACTAATGCGATTAATGGAAAAAATCCTAACTTCTTTTCTATTTGTACCACCCCATCTGTCATTCTAGGTGTTATGTTCGTTCAACTATTAAAGTCACCTTTTTCTCTAATAGACGTTTCTCTTATATTTTTTCAGGAAAACATTACTTATTCTAAAAGAAAATGAGCAAAAATGGAATACTTTTTTGAAAAAATGTATAAGTATGCACAAAAAAACCGCTCATTTTGTAATGAACGGTCATTTCAAACATATAAATTTGTATATTTCTTGTAAATTTAACGAAGTAACTTCTCTTTTTGTAAAAATTGTTTTGCGACTTCTTCACTACTTTTACCATTTACGTTAACTTCATAATTCATTTTTCGCATTTCTTCATCTGTAATCTTTCCAGATAATTTATTTAATACCTTTTCGAGTTCAGGATATTTCTGTAACGTTTCTTTTCTTAATAATGGTGCTCCTTGATAAGGTGGGAATAACCCTTTATCATCTTTCAGCACTTTCAGTCCGTATTGCTCCAATTCACTATCTGTTGAATATGCATCAATTACGTTAACATCTCCAGATTCAATTGCGCTATAACGCAGCTTCGGCTCCATCGTTTTAACATTCGAGAACTTATAGTTATATAATTTTTGCATTCCTTTATAACCATCTTCACGATCAGCAAATTCCAATGTAAATCCTACTTTGGCTTCCTGTGCAACATTCCCTAAATCAGAAATTGTATTTATATTCTTTTGATCTGCTATTTTTTTCGGCATAGCTAGTGCATATGTATTGTTATACTCCATTGGCTTCAACATAATCATATTATATTTCTTTTCCATTCCAATGCGAGCCTGCTCATATACTTCATCACGATTTGTACTCTTTGGTTCTTCTTTCACGAAAGTAGATAAAGCTGTTCCTGAAAATTCTGGGTATATATCTACTTCCCCTGATTTCAACGCTTCAAATACAAATGCTGTTTTTCCAAGACCTGGTTTTAATTGTACGTGTAAATCTGTATCTTGTTCAATAAGCTGCTTATACATTTGAATTAAAATTTCAGGTTCTGATCCAAGTTTGCCCGCAATAACAATATCTTTCTTTTCTGTACTCCAAAGAAATGGAGAAGCAATCATTATACAAACAATACATATCGTCAATATAACACGCTTAGAAGAGCGTTTCGGTCGTTCAAGTATGCGAAGTACTATATCAAAGAATAAAGCGAGTAACGCGGCTGGTACGGCCCCTAAAATGATAAGTGCATGATCATTTCGATCTATACCTAATAGTATAAGCTTACCGAGCCCACCAGCACCAATGAGAGCTGCTAATGTAGCCGTTCCAACAATTAATACCATCGCTGTACGAATACCGGCCATAATGATAGGCAATGCAAGAGGAAGTTCTACCTTCCACAATCTTCTCCAACTATTCATCCCCATAGCTTTCGCGGCTTCTATTAGAGATTCATCTAATTCCCTTATTCCTGTATATGTATTTCGTAAAATAGGTAATAGTGCATACACAACTAATGCGATAATCGCTGGAAGTTTTCCGATTCCTACTAATGGAATTAATAGTCCGAGTAATGCAAGTGATGGCACTGTCTGCATTACTGCAGAAGTTCCTATTATAAATTCAGCCATTCGTTCTTTTCTTGTTAATAAGATGCCAAGTGGCACCGCTATAATTACTGCAAAAAATAATGAAATAAGCGATATTTGTAAATGCTCACTTAATGCAGTTAGTAATTCTATTTTTCGTTCTTGGAACGTTTGTATAAAATTAGTCACTGTTTAGCCTCTTTCCTTCATTTGTTCAACAATGTAATTGACAATATGACGACTTGTTAACGCTCCAATATATTGACCGTTTTTTTCAACTGGAACGACCTCCTCATCACGCACACGAATTAACGCTTCTTGTAAAGAAGAATGTAATGATAGCGCCTGCCCTTCTAATTGCACACTTTGATCAAGCGGCAATACATCTGCTATACTTTTCCCCTGATACCAAGTTCGTCCGCGATTTCCAATAAACTCCTCTACAAATTCATTTTTCGGATTATGTATAATTCCTTCTGGTGTATCTAGTTGAACAACTTTTCCTTCTTTCATAATACAAATGCGATCTCCAAGTGATAATGCTTCTTGCATATCATGTGTTACAAATACGATTGTTTTTTGAATCTTTTTTTGCAACTGTACAATATCCTTCTGAAGCTGTTCCCTACTTAATGGATCTAACGCACTAAATGGTTCATCCATAAGAACGATTTTCGGGTTTGCAGCTAATGCTCGCACGACACCAACACGTTGTTTTTGTCCTCCTGACAATTCATCAGGCATACGATTTCGATAAATATCCGGATCTAATCCAACCATATGTAACAATTCATCGACGCGTGCTTTAATTTCTTTTTTGCTCCATTGCCTCATTTCAGGAACAATTGCAATATTTTCAGCAATTGTCATATGAGGAAACAAAGCAATCTGTTGCAACACGTATCCTATATCCCAACGTAATTCGTTTATATTATATTGTTGAATATCTTTTCCATCGATTAAAATCGATCCTTCAGTCGTTTCGATTAAACGATTAATCATCTTCATTGTCGTTGTTTTACCGCATCCACTCGGACCGATGAGAACAAAAAATTCTCCCTTTTTAATTTCTAAATGCAATGAATCCACTGCTTTCGTGCCATCTTCATACGATTTTGACACATGATTAAATTGAATCACAAATACAACTCCTTTAATGTTGTTTCCTTTATTTTGATGGAATATGGCATTCATTTCAAATGATACGCTTTTAAATTAAAAAAGAGCTCACATTTGAGCTCTAACGGTCGAACAATATTGTTTTCATAATAGCAGCATATTCGCGAACATACATTTTTCTCTTAGAACGAATTGGTGTTTCAGCAGCTAGTGCCTCCATCTTCATGCCTAAACGCTTTGCAATTATTTTCGTTCGATATAAATGATACGTATTACTTACAACTACTGCATGTTTCACATTATATAAATCCATACTAAACTTTAAGTTTTCATACGTATTTGTAGATTGATCTTCTATTAAAATACGACTCTCATCTATACCGTGTACCATTAAATAGTTTCTCATGCTGTGAGCTTCCGGTATATCTTCATCTTCTCCTTGACCACCTGAAACAATTACTTTCGCTTTAGGATGGGAAAATAAATACTCCACCGCTACATCCAAACGATTTTGAAGAGATAAAGACGGTCTATCTCCAAATAACTTTGCACCCAGTATAAGAACGTACGGAGAGTGATAGCTCAACTTTTCACGAGCAACTTTGTTCATTCTAAACGTCATATAAATGATGTATAGTGGCGGTAATAATAAAATGATAAGAAAGATCCATTTGTTCATAAATAAGTTTGCACTCCCTTTCTTTTTATTATACAGAAAAAGAAAGGGCGGCAGAAGTGTTTTTTAAACGATTGATTTATTAGAAACATTCGCCGCTACTTTACGTTGTGATAGTACATAATAAATAGCGATTCCTAATGAGAAGATCAATATGCAGCTTAATACGTAAAACGGAAGCATTACTCCGGCTTTAGATACACCCGCTGTAAACAGCATTAATAATACAATTCGTATTCCAGTACCAATTAGGCGAAATAAGCTGTCTACACGTCCCATTACTTCGTTTGGAATTTCCTCCATCATCAATACATTTCTCGCCACTCTTGTACCCGCATTTCCAACTGCATGAAAAATTGCAAGTCCATATAAGAAAATTACGGAAGGTTCAATAATCATTGCGGTAATTGAAATTACATAAATGAACATCGTCATAACGATTGAAACTTCTGTTTTTACATATTTCATTATGAGTGGAATACAGATTCCTGCAACAACCGCTCCGACACCGTACATCGTGCCCTCTATTGCGTATACAGAGGCATTGGCTTTAAGTATATCCGAAATATAAACTGGTATTAAATAATTTGCCATCATAACACCTATAAACGGCATATAAGTGGCCAGTAAGAACCAAAAGAGCTTAGGACGTTTTTTCATAAAGTGAATTCCTTCAAACAATTGCTTCTTAAATGTTATTTTTCTTTTCACTTCTTTTTTCTTTACGTACGGTATACATAAGAAAAGAAAAAATGCTCCAGCAAAAGTTAACATGTCTACTAACAAAATCCACCTCAAAGATACAATTTCAATTAAGAAGCTCGCAGCCGCTCCAGAAATAACTTGTGTTAACTGTCCTTGTATTTCCATCGTTCCACTTAAACTTTTATAATGTTCTGCTTGAAATATCTCTTGGTTGAACGCAAATATTGTAGGATAAAACAATAAATAGTAGAATGATCCGGCTATATAAATAAGAATATAGTGAATAGAATGATAAGGTTGCCCAGCAAATCCCCATATAACCATTATTCCGATTACGGCTATTCCGATTCCTTCGTTACATAGCAATAAAGATTTTCTTGAAAAACGATCAATACTTTGCCCAATGAATGGTGTTAATAAAAACATAATGAGGGTTGCAATGATAGAAACATAACCAAATGTTGTCTCTCCTCCACTCTCTTTAATTAACAGCCAAGGAATCGTTATCATAACAATTCCGGAACCAATAGCAGATAGACTATTGGCTCCTAGAATGTAATACAAGCGAGAATCATGATAAAGTGAGGACATATCATTCCACTCCTAGTTGTTTTTTCACCTCTTTATATACGCTCATATATGCTTTTAATTCTTTAACTACATCATGAATTAATGGTTTTGCATCTTCTCCAAGTTCACCATCTTGCACATGTAATCCATCAAGCACAACTTGTTTTGGAATTGCATTTGCATAAACACCTCTAGCGACCGTTCGCATGCTGTTTAATGCATTTATTCCACCTTTACCGCCACCAGCAACCGCTAACAATGCAACTGGTTTATGAATAAATTCACTACTACTTAAGTAATCTAAAGAGTTTTTCAGCGCACCGCTCATCGCATTATGATATTCTGGTGTACATAATACAACCCCATCCGCAGCTTTCACTAACGTTTTTAATTTTTTTACTGCCTCTAAATCACGTTGTGACTCTTCTCCATTGTATAAAGGTAACTCCTCAATTGCTAAATCATATAATTCCCCTTCAAATTGATCCGCAATATATTTTGCCACCACACGAGTTCGACCAAATTTTCTTGGTGTACCGTTAATAACGACTAGTTTCATGATTATTTCTCCCCTTTGTTTTCAAGTTCTACTTATATATTATCAGAAATTTCTATACAAAACACAATATAAAGAGTTAACTTGTTTCATAAAATAGTATGATAAACAAAAAAGAACTCATACTTTCGTATGAGTTTTGTACAATTACTTTGTTTCATCTCTCATGCTCAATGTACCTAAACTTTCATTTGCTTCAAAATGATTATATGCTTTTTCCGCTAATCTTTTCCGTTCTTCTGGTAATTCTATATATTTCATTACGTTTTCAATTATTTTTTCGTACGGAGTAAACACAATTCCTGGCCACTCTACCTCATCTTCTGGATTACTATTTTCGGAAATAATAAATTTCTTATTTGCGACTGCATAAGACACGCGAGGTGTTTCAAGAATTCCTGATAAATAAAAATGAATATTTAATATAATTTTAGCTCTAGCAATCAATTCATTTCTAACAATTCCCCACGCATTATTTTTAAAAACTATATTTAAATTCGGGGCAATCGCTTTTAGATGATCAAAAATAGCTTGTCGCCTCGGATTAAGAGCACCTATAAACAGAATATCAATATCTTCAATAATCTCATCTTCAAACGCATCTTTTTTTATTTCCAAAGTTGGAGCATAGTTCATTTCTACATGTTTTATTTCTTTTCCTACCCCTTTTTGTTTAAGCCATTCTATATTTTGTTTACTATAATCCCAAATCACTCTATCTTTTAATAATATTAAATAAAGGGGGTGCGCATATGGACTTCCTTCGTATAGCTGTTCTAAATTATAAACAATTGCATCTTTCGGAAGAAGGTTCGGGTTATATGCATATGTATGTGCTCCAAAAACAACTGTATTCTTTACATTTTCCAGTATTGTTTCTGATATAATTACTGTATTTCCCTCCTGCTCCAACCTCCACTTTAAAGCTCGCGCAACATCTATGAAACTACCGTATGTCTTTGGGCATATAAAAAGACAATAATCATATTCTTTATTCAAATAAACTTCCATTAATCTTAAATTATTTTTATATAGATCTACATCCGGATGTTTAAGTACCAACTCATTTGCATGTTTTCTTGCTACTTTATATAATCCAGCATAATAAGCAGCGATGCATCTTCTTAATTCGATTCTTTCCCGGTCCTCATCTAATACATCCATGTTTAAAAGAAGATTTGCGATACAATACGCTTTTAAATGATCACGATCATAATAATAGTCTAGTAGTGGCATCAATTCTTCATACGTATTTCCATGCACCGATTCTCCTAGTTCAATCGCCCATCGTATTAATTCCATGATTACTCCACTACTCCTTTAATCGAAAATGTATTTAATAAAATTTCGCATTATTCTCTACTATATTTGCTATATGAAATGGAATCTTTTCTTTTATCGATTCCAAATACTTTTGCGACACCGCCCCTAAATGTTTTTTATGAGGTATATAGAAAGCACTAATAGAAATTTCATAGTCAAATAAGTAATCATACACATGATAATCTACAAATAGTAGATCATCCTTTGGAAAAGGAATTTCCTTCCCTTGCAGAGCATACATCAAAGCAATATTGTTTTGAGATCGTAATCGATACAACCTTGCAAGTTGGTATAATGGTTCAGCCCGGGTTGGTCTATATTCCCAAGCTTTTTGAAAATAAAAAACAGCTAACGCTAAATATTGCTCTTCTTGCCCTTTAACAGTTTCTTTTTCATCAGCATCTGTCACTTCATTTTGTTTATTTGCTGAACGATTTGCTAACTGCTCATAACAAAATCCTATTCGCAATAACGAATAGAATACCTCTTCAACCCATCCTCCTGCTTCCACACGTTTTTTATACCATTTAATTGAATTCTCAAATTGACTTAAATGAAAATAAGTCTGAGCTAAATAAAATAAATATCTTATATGCAAATCTGGCGTTGTTTCTGGGTCGTTTATTCCCTGTAACAACAACCTCTCATCTCTTTCAAATTTATCAGCTTTGCTCCCGCCATCTCCGGGATCATTCACGACAAGAGTCTCTAACCGAGCTACCCTCGTATTGTAATTCGCTCCAACTTTTGAACGATCTATATCCCAATATTCATGAGTAACACCGACAGATTTCCATGGTAAAGAAGCTTTTAAAAGACGCGTAAGCCAATATTTAATATGAACATCATATTGTAATGTAAGATAATGATCTTCCGTTAAGCTCGTTTTATCGAAATTCGGATCAACCTCTAAAATCATATCCGCATCTAATATTAATAAATAATCTGCTTCTGGGTATGTTTTTTGCGCTAACGAAACAGCTAAGCTTCTGTTATAACCAAAGTTTTTAAACGGCTCATGATGAACCGTCCCAGGTATCTCATTTTCCTTACACCAATTTTCAATAATTTCAGGCGTATTATCCGTCGATCCAGTATCACAAATAGAAACAAAGTCTACAATTGATTTTGTTGCATTTAAACATCTTTCCATAATTCTAGACTCATTTTTAACGATCATACAAAGACATAACTTTTTTTCTTCCTTTACAGACTTCACTTGCTCATTTCCCATTTAACCACCTCATATTTTATTAACACGCTCTTCTCATATGTAACAACATTTCTTAGCTATACTGATGACATAAGCACCCTTTTACTATTTATGAAAACTTCATTTTATTTATTCTTACTTTTATGTGGGGACATATTTCATGCTTCGCTTTATATTTGATACAATCAATACAAAAAACATAATACGGGAATCCGTACATTTCAAAGTCTAAGAGGAGGTTATATTTTGTTGGATTACATTTGGCTAGATGACAAATCACCAATTTTAGAACAACTACCAAGAAACTTTAAATCTGCAGCTATATTGCTACATCCTTTTATCCAAATGCCTTTAGGATGGGAAAAGTCTGTGAGAAAAAGACCATATGAGCACATCTATCCTAGCGCTGAAGAAATCATTTATAATGGGAAATCCGTTTCTTGGAAGGAAATGATGTCTTGTAGTGGATTACATTCATACGCAGACCTAGCAATGGCCATGTTGACTTCCATTAGTGCCCTTTCAGAAGAATATAAAAGAGAGGATTTAGCTGAAAAGCTACATTCAAACTTAAAAAAAGATCTTTATTATCCAACAGAAGATTATACGTCTATATTTTTATTACACAAATTACTTAAACTCCTCGGTTCTAAAGGTGCAAAAAATCTATATTTCTCTGAACCAATTCTTGATACAAACGGATTATTACAGGTAAATAATACTACTCCATTAGATATTTGGGACATTAGCAATAATGAGTTAATTATTACTGGCGAAGATAATGAGTATGCGTTTATGAGTATATACGATTCCTTTACAACCTTATTATTAGCTAAAGAAGAAAATATAGAATATATTGTTCATTCAATGAACGTTGAAGCTATCATTTGTGACAAAAAAACGATGATTGATTGGTATTTTTAAATTAGTAATTTCTTAAACTATAAAAAAGAAACTTGCGCTTATACACAAGTTTCTTTTTAAAAACATCCTTATTTTTTCACAACTTCATGTCCACCGAACTGATTACGTAATGCTGAAACTACTTTTCCATGGAATGTATCATCTTCCTGAGAACGATAGCGCATAAATAATGACATAGCGATAACTGGTGCTGCAGCTTGAAGTTCAAGTGCAGTTTCAACAGTCCATTTTCCTTCTCCTGAAGAGTTCATTACACCTTTAATGCCATCTAGTTTCGGATCTTCTGCAAATGCTTTTTCAGTTAAGTCCATTAACCAACCACGGATAACTGATCCGTTAGCCCATACTTTTGCAACATCTTCATAATTGAAATCAAAGTCACTCTTATCTAGTACTTCAAATCCTTCAGCGATTGCTTGCATCATGCCGTACTCAATACCGTTATGAACCATTTTCAAGAAATGACCACTACCAACACGGCCAGCATAAGAATAGCCATTTTCTACTGCTAAATCTTTAAATAAAGGTTCTAATTGGTCGTAAATTTCTTTTTCTCCACCAACCATTAAGCAAGCACCGTATCTAGCTCCTTCTACACCGCCTGATGTACCGATATCTACATAATGTAATCCGAAGCTTTTTGCTTCTTCAGCACGGCGTAACGTATCTTTATAGAATGAATTTCCGCCTTCAATAACGATATCACCTTCATCTAATAATGGATATACATCTTTTAGTACTGACTCTACAACTTCTCCTGCAGGCACCATTACCCAAATTGTACGAGGAGCTTCTAGTTCAGCAATCATTTCTTTTAATGTATGACGTGCAGTAATTCCTAGTTTTCCTGCCTTTTCAACAAGCTCTTTATTTACATCGTATACAACTATTTCATGCTTGTCTTCATATAAGTGTTCAGCTAATGGAAATCCCATTTTTCCTAATCCAATTAAACCTAGTTTCATATTAATCAATCTCCTATTCTATACAAATATATTTAATATCGAAATTAGCCCAAGTGCTACTACAGATAATATAGTCTCCATTGCAGTCCATGTTAATAATGTTTCTTTCACAGTCATTCCGAAATACTCTTTAATCATCCAAAATCCTGAATCATTCACGTGTGATAAAATTAATGACCCTGCACCAGTTGCAAGTGCTAATAATTCAACATTTACACCTGGTGTGCTTGCTGCAATCGGCGCAACAATACCAGCTGCTGTCATCATAGAAACAGTTGCCGATCCAGTTGCAATTCGGATTAGTGCCGCAATTCCCCACCCTAATAATATCGGTGAAATATGTGATTCTTTCGCCATATCTGCAATTGTCGTTCCAATTCCAGAATCTAATAATACTTTATTAAATGCGCCGCCTGCACCAATCACTAACAATATGTTTGCAATAGGTCCAAGGCAATCATTTGTAAATTGTAACACTTTATCTTTTGAGAAACCTTTTGCATATCCAAGACTAAAGAAAGAGTAAATGGTTGCAATTAATAAAGCCACAATCGGATCTCCAATAAAGTGTAATACTTGTGCTAGTTGACTCGTTTTATTTAATGCAACTTCTGCTATTGATGCACCAAGCATAAGAAATACTGGAAGTAAAATTGTAAACAATGTATTCCAAAAGCTAGGAAGCTCTTTTTTATTATCTTTTTCAACAAATTGCTCCGCTATATCTAATGGTACTTCCTTATGTATACGAGCACCAATCCATTTCCCGTAAAGTGGACCTGAAATAATTGCAGTTGGAAGTCCGACAATTAACGCATATAAAATTGTCTTCCCTACATCTGCTTTAAAAATACCAACTGCCGCCATTGCCGCTGGATGCGGTGGAACAAGTCCGTGTACGACTGACAGTCCTGCTACTAGCGGAATACCAATTGTAATAAGTGATACCCCAGTTTCTAACGCAATTGTAAATACTAACGGAATTAATAGTACAAATCCAACTTGGAAAAATACCGGAATCCCTACTAAAAATGCAACGAACATCATCGCCCAGTGAACTCGTTTCTTCCCAAAACGATTAATTAATGTGTTAGCGATACGTTCAGCACCACCAGATTCGGCCATCATTTTTCCAAGCATCGTTCCTAGTGCTAAAACTATTGCTAAAAACCCTAATGTATTACCAAGCCCTAGTTTAATAGAATCAATAATCCCTGGATCTTTTGGTGAAGTTCCAATTAAAGGCATTCCCATTGCTAATCCTACACCAATTGCTGTTAAAATTAATGCGACAAATGGATGCCATTTTACTACCGTAATAAGTAAAAGTAGTATGACAACTGCCGCTAGTACGATCCCAACTACCATTTCTCCCAATCCCCCTATTGTTTACGTTGGAAAGCAGCTATACAATCAAATTCTTCTTTCAAGCGATTGTAAAGTCGTTCATACATATAAAACATTTCTAAATATATAGCCGTATTTTCTTTATTCGGTACATGGTGATGGACAATATCAATCCAATCCTTTACCTCTTCAAGAGAATCAATTTTTCCTACAGCATATAAAGCAACTGCCGCTGCCCCAAGCGCAGATGCTTCATGACTTTCAGGTACAAGCAATTCTTTTCCCATCATATCGGACAACATTTGTCTCCAAAATGCAGATTTTGCAAACCCTCCTGAAACTCGTATTTCAGTAAGTGGCCCTGTACAATCCCTGATTGCGAGTGCTACTGAATATACACTCATACAAACACCTTCCATCACTGCACGTATAAAATGTTCTCGCTTATGTTGAAGATTGATTCCAAAGAATGTACCACGAGCATTTGCATTCCAGTAAGGTGCGCGTTCTCCAGATAAGAAAGGTAAGAACAATAGCCCATCCGCTCCAGCTGGTACGCTTTCTGCATATTTAATTAATAAATCATAAGGATCAATGCCGAGCTTTCTTGCTACTTCTTGCTCTGGACTACCAAATTCATCACGTAACCATCTCAGTAATATTCCGCCGTTATTCGTTGGACCACCGATTACCCAGTGCTCATCTGTTAATGCGTAACAAAACGTTCTCCCTTTCTCATCTGTATTTATATTTGATGAGATTGTTCGAACCGCACCACTCGTTCCAATCGTAATTGCAGCCGCACCCGGTGATATCGCACCAACTCCTACATTTGCAAGAACCCCATCACTTGCTCCGATGACAATTGGTGTTTCTGCACTTATCCCCATCTTCTGTGCTAACTCTGGCTTCATACCTGATAAAATATATGTAGTTGGTACAGGGGTTGATAATTTTTCTGATGACATATGTAACATAGTTAAAACATCTTCATCCCAGTTTAATGTTTCTAAATTAAATAACCCTGTAGCAGAAGCAATCGAATAATCAACTACGTAGCGTGAAAATAATTGGTAAATCACATACTCTTTAATGGAAATGAATTTATAGGCACTTGTATATAACTCTGGTTCCTCTTCTTTCATCCATAACAATTTAGAAAGTGGTGACATCGGATGAATCGGTGTACCTGTACGTCTATAAATTTCATGCCCATTCATTTGTTTTAATAATTTTTCTGACTGCTTCGTACTTCGATTATCTGCCCAAATGATAGAACGCGTTAATGGCGCACCATTTTCATCTACTGCAATTAATGCGTGCATAGCTGTACTAATACCGATTGAAGAAATATCTTCTGGTAATACATTACCTTTTTCAATGGCAACGCTTACACTTTTGTATACAGCGGCACATATTACATCAGGATCTTGCTCAGCCCATCCTACATTCGGTTGAATAATTGGGTAATCGATTGCATGTGATGCAATGACTTTTCCTTTTTCTGTGAACACAACCGTTTTTGTACTTGTGGTACCGATATCAATCCCGATTACTCTCCCCCTTGTTTCCATGCGAATCTTCCCTTCATTACTAGCAAAATACGATTTAGTAAACCGTTTACATGAATTAGTATATAAAATATTTTTTCATTTATCAAGTTATAAAAAGAAAATTTTTTTCATACCAAAAATAAATCCCCTCATTCCATTTCACTTATATACTAAATTTAGCTTTTCCATGCGGTAAAATTACGTTATATTCGTTACGCAATACACTCTTTCCTCTCATTAACAACACATACATAATCCTCCATACGTTCTACTTATTTGCTTGAAGAAAAAGTTGAAAAGCAATATTCATTTTTAGCGGTCACGTAACATCACCATCAAGCCAAGAAAAGTAACTAACCGCAGAATGAGAATTCTGTGCATTTTACTCATATTTATTGTTTTAGGTTCACTAGTCTTTTATCTTGATAAACATAGAGCGTGGCCCCCTACTATCACTTTTTTATCTTGTAAATATATCTTGCATACTATAAAATCGAAAAGTATTTTTATTTTTCAGAAAAATAAAAACAATAACACGAAATTTATTGTATAATGTTGTAAAAAGATGTCGGAGGGATTTAATGTTAAATAAAATATCTCAATTCACAATTAAGCTTTCATCAATTCTTTTATCACTCTTACTATTATTAAATTTACCTTATTTATTTATCACTCAACAAGGATTTACCTTTCAACCAATTTATTTTTTTAATCAGACCGTTACTATGTTAAAACAGGTTTTTTCCCCTGAATCATTAGTGATTATAGGATCAGACCCGAAGTTTGGCCATTTCAAAAAAACACCATTATTTCCAACTGTTTTAGAACCTTACCTATATTCATTTACTATATTATTTTTAGCCTTTTTTCTTGCTCTCTTTTTATCATCTAGCATGGCATTTTTTTATTTTTTAGCAAAAGATTATATAAAAAAATGGATAAACCGAATTGTGTTCATATTAGAAGCTGTCCCTGATATGATGATGATGATTTGTTTGCAAATTTTTTTCATATGGGTACTTCAGAAATTTGGGGAATCTCCTGTCACTATTATTTCCTTTAATGACAATCGAGCTTATTTACTCCCTATTTTATCATTAGCTGTCTTACCTACATTACAAATGTTTCGGATGATGGTGTTATACATAAAAGAAGAGCAAGGAAAACATTACGTAGAGGTTGCATATGGAAAAGGCCTTTCATCAAGTTATATACTATGCATTCATTTATTCAAAAATATATCTATCCACTTCTTCCACCATCTAAAAACGATTTTTGTTTTCTTACTTTCTAATTTATTCATTTTAGAATTTGTTTTTAATATGGAAGGCATTATTCAATTTTTATTTAATAAGGCGTTTGTTTCACCTCCAGCTGCATTTATCATACTTGTTATGATTATTTTACCATTTTATGCTATTTTCCAAATAGTCTCATTCATGATGAATAGATGGAAAAAGCAATTGAAAGGAGTATCATTATGAAATCTATTTGGAAATCAAAACGCTTTTTAATCGGCTTTACTTATCTATTCATACTTATTTCAGCTAGTTTTATTTATAGTTGGTTCTTTAAAGATAACATCCCAAAACCTCCTCAGTTACTTTACAATGACAATAACGAATTACTTGGAAAGGCCCCCTTTCCGCCATCGTTAATTCCACCTTTTGGATCTGATCGTTTTGGAGAGTCTGTTTTCTTACAAATTGTAGAAGGAGCAAAATTCACTATTTTATTAGCCATGGCAATTAGCTTCTTTCGAATTTTATGCGGAACATGTATAGGAATCCTCTTAAGTTTATTTGCTCCAAAACTCAAGAGATTTTTCCAGTCATGCTCAGAAGTTTTTTATTACATTCCAACTCTATTTATCGCATTCATACTCATCACGCCCGTTAATATTATAATCACATCAAATGCTGATGGGGTAGATCCAAATATTTCATTTACGTTTTATCAAGTACTCGTACTTATTTTCGTCGCTCTGCCTACACTTTCTTTATACATATCCTCAGAGGTTGATGAATTTATGAAACAAGATTACATCTTAAGTTCACAATTACTGGGGGCTAGTCGTTTTCATATTATAAAAAAACACTTACGAGTCTTATTACTTGACCGCTTATTTGTATTATTTATGGAACATATCGTCCAAACACTCATACTCGTTATCCATTTAGCGTTGCTTAACATTGTAATTGGCGGCATACAAATGCGTGAACTCTATGACGGAGTGCTCAAACCTGTTTCTCTATCTAATGATTGGGCAGGTCTTATTGGATTAAATCGTAATGAAATGAATCTTTCATGGTGGATTATTTTTTATACTCTCGCTTCATTCTTTATTACGATTCTATTTATTAAGCTTATGACCATCGGGATTCAAGATGCACTGAAAGCAAGAGATTCGCAAATTGTAGCAATTCAAAACGTTCCAGATCATAAAAAATTTGTTAAACATAAAGATTCCTTTTCGTTTGCAAATAAAGTAAACCTTTAATCATTTCTCATTAATGAAGTATTAATTGGCATCGATATTAGTAGAAAATAAAGAAGGTGATCCCTATTAAATATAGGGATCATCTTCTTATGCTGTCTAACTTTTTTACATGTCCTTTGCTAGACTCATGTTTTTTATATTTAAAGTGAATTATTTGCAATCACAATTATGTTTTTTAAAATCAATTACCATACGCCCTTGAATTCTACCTTGTTCCATTTCTTCGAATACATTTTGTACTTTATCTAGCGAACAAGTTTGAACAACCGGCACTACTTTTCCTTCTGCCCCAAACATAAACGCCTCTTCCAAATCTTTACGAGTACCAACTAGAGAACCAACTACTTCAATTCCATCCAGTACAAGTCGTGGGATGTTTAAGTCCATTGTTTCTACTGGTAGCCCTACTGCAACTACTTTACCGCAAGCACGTACTGCATCAACTGCTGAGTTAAAGGCTACTTTAGAGACTGCTGTTACTACCGCAGCATAAGCGCCACCAAACTTCTCTTGCACAATTTTATCAGCAGGACCTTGAGAAATTGGATTGATAGTCATATCAGCACCAACTTCTTTCGCTAAGGCTAATTTATCGTCATTAATGTCTACTGCGATTACCTTTGCACCAAATACATTTTTAGCATATTGGATAGCTAAGTTACCTAATCCACCGCAGCCATAGATTACAATAGGTTGACTAGGTTTAATATCTGATACTTTAATAGCTTTATATGTAGTTACACCAGCACAAGTAATTGATGATGCTTGAGCAGGATCTAATCCTTCTGGTACTTTTACCGCATAATCAGCTGTAACGATACATTGTTCAGCCATACCACCATCCACTGAATAACCAGCGTTTTTAACTTCACGGCAAAATGTTTCTCTACCAGTTACGCAATATTCACAACGTCCACAAGATTGGAACATCCATGCAATACTTACACGGTCACCTATCTTTAGTGAAGTAACATCATCAGCTATTTTCGTAACAATACCTACACCCTCATGACCAAGAATACGGCCATCAGTGTTACCAAAATCATGATTCGCAACGTGTAAATCAGTGTGGCAAACTCCACAATACTCTACATCTACTAACGCTTCACCTGAGTGTAACGGACGTAATTCTTTTTCAATCACTTCGATGTTTGCTTTGCTGTTTTTATTAACCACTACTGCTTTCATATATGATCTCCCCTTTAGTGTTTTAGCATTTTAATGAGTTTATCTCACAACTACTTTCTTCACTACTTTGGCTAGTTATTGTACCAAATTTAAGTGTTCAATCATCATTACATCTTCATCATAACATGACACTTCATAAACAATTTGTGAAATTATGAACAATATTTGAATTATTACATAAATCGGTCTTTATTTTAAATTTTTAAAAATGAGAGTTTATCACTGACTATAAGTAAGTCATACATTTCTAAAAGAAAATAAAGTAACAAACTTCTCATCGATAAAAAAGCTCTTCACTCAATATTTTCTATATTTAAACACTTAGTTTCACAGTAATAGCCTTTGCCACCAACATAAACTTTTTCTATTTTATTCTTGCTATTGGTTGCTAATTTAACTAATATTTCGGAAGGCGAGTGTAAAGAATAACCTTGTTCAAATACATAGACTTCTTTTTGCAAATAGTGCTGTTCATAAAGATAGCAAGCTAATGCACCGTTTGAAGTTCCAGTCGCTGCTTCTTCATTAATGTCGTATAGTGGAGCAAAATTTCTGCATATAATTCGATTGTCATTAAAAGTATATAAATGCATCCCGACAACATTATAATACTTGCTGATTTCTTTAATTTTTTCAAAATTAGGTTGCAGTGCATGTAATTGTATTTCGCTTTTTATAGGAATTAAAATATCTTTTAAGCCAGTGGAGACAATTTGAATTGGGTATTTATTGTCTATATCTTTACTATCAAAACAGTCGATGAACTCGTTTGGAGATACAACATCATAGAATCTCGGTTTATTTTGTTCCATGAATATGATGTCATCTTTTATAGTGATAGTAAGAACACCGCTGTTCGTTTCAATCGTATAGCGATTCCTGAAAAGTTTATTTAAATACATCAGTATCGCGAAAGAGCCAATTGTGGCATGACCACATAAATCAACTTCTTCTTTTGGAGTAAAATACTCAAATTTATAATCAGCAATTTCAGATTCTGATATAAATGCGGTTTCCGCATAACCCAGTTGTTTGGCTATTTCGATTTTTTGAGTAGTGGTCAATGTATTTGTATTCTCAATAAATACCACTCCTGCTTTATTTCCGCCTTTATGCTCCTTGCTAAATGCACTTGCAACATAAACAGATATTTTCATAAGACATCTTCCTCACTTATAGTAAATTATAGTATAGAAAGCACTACATATAAATTCCATTGGATAAATTATCCCTAAAATAAGAAACAAACTATTTTTAGCATTTGAACTCTCCAAAAATAGTTTGTCTACAGTCTGAAAGCTCTTCATTTGAAGAGCTTTTTTTATATTCGCTTCATCGAAATCGTTTCACGTATACTTTGTAAATTTTTTAGAGTTTCCTCTTGTCGCTGCAACGACAACCCTACATACAAAGTATCTAATAAGCTTAACTGTGCTAATCGTGATGAACTTGCTTCTGTGCGGAATTCAGTCTCACGTGTTGATGTATATAACGTTATATCAGCAAGTTGACTTAATGCTGATTTCTTATAGCTCGTAATCGCAATAATTTTGGCTCCTCTTGCTTTCGCTACTTCTAACGCTTCAAGTAATCCTTTATTGCTACCAGAATGAGAAATACCAATAACAACTGAATTTTCTGAGAGTAAACCTGCTCCCATAATTTGAAAATGCGAATCAGTATGAGCGATACAAGAAATACCCGTTCTCATAAACTTATGATACGCATCCATTGCAATAATACCAGAGCCACCATTTCCATAAAACTCAATTCGACTTGCTTCTTGTAAGGCTCGTACAGCCTGCTCAAGTGCCGTTTCATTAAGCAAATGTAAAGTATCTTGCAGTCCTGTAATATGCGAATGAAAAACTTTTTTAGCAACAGTTACCATACTATCTTCTGCTGATACTTCTTCATGAATATTTTGCATCGGTGTATGTACAATTTCACGAGCTAATGTAATCTTTAAATCTTGAAAACCTTGCAAACCAAGGTTTTTACATAAGCGGAATATCGTAGCTTCGGAACTATTCGTAACTTCAGCTAATTCTGTAATAGATTTATGTACAACATCTTGTGGATGTTTCAAAATATGTTCGGCAATACTTCGCAATTTCGGTGATAAACCATTTAACGAAGCCTGAATCTTTCCAATCCCACTTCTTGTACCAGGCATAGCATATCCTCCCCTTCCATCGTAGCTTTATCCTGTAAAAACCGATTAGTTAAACTAATCATCAGTGGGGATGGTCCCCCACTGATTAGAGTTTCACTTTATTGTACCTAATTATCGAAAGAAGAAAAACCTATATTAGGGATTACTATAAATTTTAATTGCTCCTATGTATTCTGTCATACGATATAACAGAATTATTCATGCTTATGAATAATTCTCTCCATGTTTCACTGCGTATAATGCGGCTTGCGTACGATCATCCACTTCCAATTTAGCTAAAACGTTTGAAACGTGTGTTTTCACAGTTTGTTCTGTAATATGAAGTTCTGCTGCAATCTCCTTGTTGCTTCTTCCTTTCGCAATTTCGCGAAGTACCTCTTGCTCTCTTTTCGTTAACATTGAAAAAGGATTTTCTACTTCCTTCTTTACTGCAGAACGCCCCATTAATGCAGGTGTTACTTTCGGGTGAAAATTCGCATTTCCTTGATGTACTGCAATAATAGAAGCGACAAGTTGCTCAGGTTGTACTTCTTTTAATTGATAACCATCTGCTCCAGCTTCAAGTGCTGGTATAACATAATCTTGCTCTGAAAAACTACTTAATATAAGTACCTTTATTGTCTCATCATATTGCTTTAGACGTTTTGTTGCCTCAATTCCATCCATTTTCGGCATCGATACATCCATTAGTACGACATCTGGTCTTTCTTTTTGCATGAAATGTAATGCCTCTTCGCCATTTTCCGCTTCCCCAATAATTTCAAATTCTTCTCTCGTTTTCAAAAAGAATACAAGTCCTCTTCGAACGATATGATGGTCCTCAACTAGTAGCAGTTTAATCTTCAACCTTATTCTCCCCTTCAAATCGGCAATTGAATTTCTATTTTTGTACCCTTTTTCAGCTCTGTTATAATTTGAAACGATCCCTTCATTAACTGAATACGTTCCTTCATACTTTTCAGGCCAAGTGCTGATTCCCTTACTTGTTCTTGTATAAATCCTATTCCATTGTCTTCTATGTAAAAATGTAACTGATTATTTTCTATTTTCAAAAGAATATGTACCTTTTCACACGAAGCATGCTTTTTACAATTATGTAGCGCCTCTTGGCTAATACGCCATAAAACTTCTTCTATTTCATCCCCAATTGAAACCATCCCATCAATTCGAACTTCCACTTGAACTCCTAATAACTTCCCGTAATTTTGAATTGCTTCTGCTAATCCTTTCTCCAATCCTTCAGGTCTTAATTGCCAAATTAATAGCGTCATCTCTTGTAATGCTTCTTGTGATAATTCCCCAATATAACTTAACATCTCTTGCAATTCTCTATCTTGCGTCATATTCAGAGTACCTTTCGCTGTTAGCATAATAGAAAATAACAATTGTTTTACTGAATCATGTAAATCACGTGCAAGTCGATTTCTTTCCGCTACCACTACATATTTACGTTCTTTCTCAACTAATTGAATACGTTGTATTGTCGTTCCAATTTGAAATGCAATTGATTCTAATAACGCTAACTCTTCCTCAGAAAAATGAGTCTTATGAGGTGCAGCCACATTTAGTAGACCAAATTTTTCTGATCCAGACCTAAGCGGAATTGTCGCATGATGTGTAACATCTTCTGTCTCTCCCCAATTACATTCAATTGCATCTTCTATTCGCTTACATTCAATAATATTAGTCGCTTTTTCCAATCTCCCATTCACAAAACGTTCTACACACCAACAGTTTCCTTCACACATCGGCTTCTTCTTTTGCCACGTAAGAGCCTCTGGTAAATTTTCGTCTACAAGCATGCTGTGCTTTCCACTTTCATCAATAAAGAATATCCACCCTGTTTGTAAATTCATTACTTGTAACAATGTATGCAACACTTTTTCTAACATATCCTGTAAGTTTGTTGCTTCATTTAATAATTCAGCAATTTCTTTTAATGCTTCTAAACGACGCATCTCTTTTTCTTCAAAGTTCATTCTCATCACCAACTACAATTATAACATTAAGAAATTTCTAAATTCTATAAATAAAAAAAGAACCGAATTCCTTCAGCCCTTTCTTTATATCAATCATTTTATTATTGTTATTCTATCCAATGTTGGAAGCAGAATTTTTGTTAACAAACGATTCTACTTTAGCTGTCCGATAAAGATTGTCCACCATGGATATGCTGTAAACCTTCAGTAGTAACAACCATATTCGCTGCTGGCATTTGCACTTGATTCTTATGGAACATAGACATTAATTCAAATCTTACTTGTCTAGAAGTTTCAAAATAATCTTCTGGCTTTATTAAACCTGTAATACAAAATTCATAGCCAACATATTTCAAGTTAGGATTTAAGTCTGTAACACCGACGTATTTAAATGGTTCAACAGCCTCATCCTCTACTCTATAAAGAGTTTGATTCAATTCTTCATTGCATATAACACATACTTCTTCTAACAATTCCTTCACTCTTGTTGGATCTTCCTGATAACTTACCGTGATGCGTTCAATTACACGCATCCATCCTTTATTAAAATTTTGTATCGTTCTAATCTCTCCGTGCGGGATGGTAAGTAGTTTTCCTGACCATTCACGAATTTGCATAAAACGAATACTAATCTCTTCAATAGTTCCTGAATTTGTTCCGTTAAAAGTTACAAAATCACCAACCCGAAACTCTTTGTCCGCTAATCTTGCAAAGCCTAATATAACATCTTTTAGCATCTGTTGTGCAGCAAAACCGATGACAACTCCAGCTATCCCTGCACCTGCAATAATACTTTTTATATCTACAAATTGGCTAATTAAATATATGATAAGACTGATGATAATGATATATCTAAAAATAGATCGAATTACACTTTGAATCGTCTGCTCTACCTCTTCATCAAAAAAGCTTGATTTCCTAAAAAACCAATCAATAATACGGTTTATTACAAAAGAAATAATGATTAAAACTAAAGCAAATAGTAAAAATCTTAAAAGTAAAAACTCTCTTACATAATTAAAAAATTCTTCAGTATACGTTAATAAGCTCATTTAACCACTTCCTTACTAATTAAAAAATTCATAATCGCCTAAGTTTGTTCCAGAAAAATCTATTATCCTAATCTAAAATGCCACTATCCTTACTATGTATTTTGACTCTATTACTAATTCACCTTAAACAGTATGTCTAGGTGTTCTTTTTCCTTTCCCTTTAAATATACCCTTTTTAATAACCTAAGGGGGAGCGAATCGTGAAATTTTTTTATACGTTAAAACTTTATTCATCTCATTACGATTTCAACTCATTTATTCATTAACTACGTAAAAAAAGAGCTGAATTTATCAGCTCTTTTATTCAATATTAATTGTTGTCTTACTACTTTTTTCTTCTTTCAATTTTGGCAATTCAATTGTCAGTACGCCATCTTTATAATTTGCTTTAACATTTTCTTCCTCAACTTGTTTAAAATTAAAGCGTCGAGTTACAGAACCTATAGAACGTTCTTTACGAATATATGTGCCATTCTCATTTTTTCCGTCTACTTCATTATGATTCGTTGCTTGGATCGTTAATATATCTTGTTCAAAATCAACTTGAATGTTTTCTTTTTGAAAACCTGGTAAATCTGCTTTCACAGTATATTTACCAGATTGCTCATGAACATCTACTTTAAAAGTATCCATGTTCAGTGGCTTAAAGAAAGCATCTGTCATCCCTTCTAATAAAGAAGGCCCAAAATCAAAAATGCCATTTTGACGTTTTGTTATCTCTGGAAATAAATTACGCATATTTTTTCCTCCTTATTATTTATGAATGAAAGATTATCTCTTTCTGCCTTTATTATAACATTTGGTCAAAAAAGGTCAAAGTTTTTGTTTGACCTTTTTTGATGTATATTTTACCAAATAAAACAAATAAGTTATATGTCATCTCTCCCCTTATAAAGAGGAATATATTTACATAATAACGAATAGTTTATTTGCTCTTATTTTTTCTTACGGAGGTTACATACAATGGGATATATTGAAGAACTTAGAAAAGTTGTCGGATCAAGACCACTCAATCTAGCAGGAGTTGCTGTAGCTGTTTTCAATGAACATGGACAAATAAAAGAGACCTTTTTTAAAGGCCTCTTTTTTCACTTCACTTCTGCATGTAAGCATGACTTAAAATGTCCAAGTGCATATTCATGCCCTTGTGCATTAAAAGATGCAACCGCCTTTTCATAAACAACAATTTTAAACCCTTTATTATAAGCATCTACTGCTGTATGAAGAACACAAATATCAGTACAAACACCTACAAGATGAACTTCTTCTATTCCTCTTTCTCTTAGCTTCATCTCTAAATCCGTTCCAGCAAACGCACTGTATCGCGTTTTGTCCATATAATATACATTCTCTGCATTTTTATATGTTTCGTACACATCTTGTAATTCACCAAACAAATCTCTTCCACTTGTACCAGCTATATTATGAGGTGGGAATAACTTTGATTCTGGATGATATACATCATTTTCTTCATGTTTATCAATAGCAAAGACAACGTAATCTCCATTTTCAATATATTGCTTCGTTATATGTACAATTTCCTTCTCAATTTCCTGTCCTGGTTTCCCGCAAGTTAAAGCACCCTTTTCCGCTACAAAATCATATGTATAATCAATATTAATAAGAGCTCGTTTCATAACCACTATCTCTCCTTCTTCTGTTTCACAGTAAACAATAGAAAATTTGTTATTACGACATCGTATGTACTATTCGACATTTCAAATGAAATACCTACATTTTTCTTCTGAAACTTACCTTAGTCCGAGTTTATCATATAATAGATAAACAATGGTAAAACAAATAGCTCCTATTAACAAGTCATGAATTTGATAATTGAGCGTTATTTGCATAAACTCTTGTATCGTAAACCAAATTACTGCCATCATTAGGCTAATCAAAATGATACGAATACACCGATTCACGTATTCAACCTCTTTCTCTGTCATAGTAGTAACAAGTGATTACTTCCTATTTAATCGTATTAGAAAATGAAATAAGTTATTCACTCTTGCCCACTTTAGTCCAAACAAAAAAGCACACTACTTTTTGAGTAATGTACTTTTTATTCTTATTAAGACGCAGGTTTTGTCTCAAATGTTGCTTGATTAAAACTAATAACCTTTCCTTTCGGGTCATTGTTTTCATACTGAACTGCAGTAATTGTATGACTACCTGTTTCCAGCGTTTTTTCTTTTAACTGCACTGTTGTCTGCGTTGTACTAGTTACTTGATGTTTATCTGTATACATTTGATCTACAAATACGAATGTTTCTTTATCACTTTGAAAATTAGAAAGTTCTAATTCAACTTGCTGAATTAACGTATCCTTTTTGATGAATACAGTCGGTATATTGCCGTTTTCAGAAGTACCATCTGGAGTAATAACTTTTACTTTCCCTTCTCCAATTGACATTGCTCCTTCAGGAAATACAACCATATTCTCATCACTTGCGTTTACAACTTGTTCTTCCTGTTTTGATTGCGCGTCCTCTTTTTCCTGTGGAGCACCGCAACCAACTAATAACAATACAGACAATCCAGTGATTATGAATTTTTTCAAAATTCATCCCCCCTGTAACTTCATTATAATTTATTATACAAAAATAACTTTTAAATTTTGAGACTACTTTCAACACTTTCATGAACAAATAGAATCTTGCTCACGATTAATGTATCATACTTTCCTTAATAGAACATTAATTTTTTTTATGAAATAAATAGTAATTTCCTCTTATCTATCATTTTAGCCCAACATATGAATTACATACCCTCAAAAATAAAAAGACATTGTTAATTCAATGTCTTTTCTATACAGCAATTAAAAAACAAACGTTGTAATCTCATCTACTTCTTTTCTTGGAAGTTTCTTCGGTTTATCTTTCGGAAATCCGAGTGAAATAACCATATTTATTTGTTTTTCAGGCTCAACTTGTAAATATTGGCGCAGTTCATCTTGAGCTAGCAATACTGGCCCTGTCATTGGACAAGTACCAAGTCCCTTTGCATGTGCAGCTAACATTAAGTTTTGTGCCGCTAAACAGCTACTCTTAATGCCTTCTTCCTCCCAAACTGAATTTGGAACAAAAGCAATTGGATCAAATATCTTTTCACGGAACTTTGATTCATATGGTGTTGCCAAACATACGATTAATACTGGTGCCTCCGAGAAAGCTGTTGCATATGGTCCGAAAGAACGTGTAAGTAATTTCCCTGCTTTCTCTTCTCCATTTTCTGCTGCTTTTGCCGCAAGTTTATGTAATGCATCCCACGTCATTTGTTCAATTTCTTTAATCTTCTCTCGATTCATGATAACTAAGAATTCCCACGTTTGTGAATTCGTATCACTTGGTGCGTAACGAGCACAATCAATTATTTCTTTTATATCATTAGTAGATACTTCTTGATCTGTAAACTTTCTAACACTTCGTCTTCCGTGAATTACTTCTTTAAAATCTTCATAATTCATATATTAAATCCCCTTTTTACAGCGTTTTCAAAACTTGTCCTATGCTTGAATTATATCATGAAAAAAAGCCGGAAGAATACCAGCTTTTTTCTTCATGATTAATTTGTCACTTTAAACAAACGAATACTCTCTTCGTATGCAGCTTGTAGTTTTTTCGTAATTGGTCCTCTTTCACCAGCCCCGAACTGTTCATCACCAATTTGAACGACTGGGAATATTTCAAGTGGCGTCGCTGTAAAGAAGCACTCCTCAGCGTCATATACTTCTTGTAATGAAAACTCTCGTTCCTCTACATCGATATGTAACTCTTTCGCTAATGTAATTACATAGTGACGTGTAATACCATGTAAAATGAAATGATCCGCTGGATGTGTAATCAACTTATTATTCTTCACGATAAAGAAATTGGAATGACACCCTTCAGTCACAATACCATCTCGTACTAATATTGCTTCTTGATACCCTTGTTCATTTATTTTGTTTTTGATCATGATATTAGGAAGCAAATTTAAAGATTTTATATGGCAAAACTTCCACCTGATGTCCTCTTCTACTGTCACCTTAATCCCTGCCTCCATTGAAGCAACTGGTCTTGGGAACGAAACAAGATTTGCAAAATATGTCGGTTGTAAATCTGATTCATATACATGATTGCGCGGTTGTGCACCTCTTGATATTTGTAAATATACATTCCCATCTTCTTGAAATTGATTTTTTTCAATCATTTGATATAACTCTTCTACTAATTCTTCCTTCGTAAATGGTGGAATTAGTTTTATTTCTGCCATAGAGTTAAAGAATCGTTCCAAATGTAAATCTAATAAATGAGGCTTGCCATCGTATAGTCTAAATACTTCATAAATCCCATCACCAAATTGGAAGCCTCTCTCTTCTAATGCTACCATCGGCTGTTCTTCTTTCGTATTAATCATTCTCCCATTAAACAAGATCCAATCTTTATGAGTAGCTTTCATTCTTCCCCACTCCTTTATCACATGATTGATTTTATTGTACAACTTATGACACCCTGAAAGAAGGAATTTTCTGTATTTTCACAAACTAAAAATACATCACTTCGTAAAAGTGATGTATTTTATCATTTATTTAAGGAAATATTTTTCAATATCATCTAACATAAGGTTCGCAGCTTTAATACCGCCTGCTGTATTCCAGATTACCTCATCCACTTGGAATACTTTATTATTTTTAGAAGCCTGTAGTTGCTTAAAGAGTGGATCTTCTGTCCATTCCTTCGCTAACGAATTTCCTTCATTATTCTTATCTGCATCTTTATCAGACGTGAAATAGAATAAGTAGTCTCCGTCCATATTTGGAATCTGCTCTTTTGTAATTCCTTTTATCGCAAAATCATCTTTATCTTGTAATGGTGGTCGTTTAAATCCAATATCATTTAAAACAACGCCCGAGAATGAGTTTTTTTGATAAATACGAACATCACCTGGCACGAAACGAATAATAGAAACTTTAGAATTCAATTTATCGCCTAACTTCTCTTTCATTCCTTCAATGCGTTTTTTATAATCATCAAGAGCTTTTTGCCCTTCTTTTTCTTTATTTACAGCTTTTGTATAAAGTGTAAAGTTTTCTTTCCAATCACCGCGTAATGTTTCTGCATAAACAGTTGGTGCGATTTCTTTTAGCTGATCATATATTTTTTCATGACGCATTTTATTTCCGATAATTAAATCTGGCTTAAGCTTCATTACAGCCTCTAAATTAATATCACGTTCAGTTCCTACAACTTCCGTGTTTTTTAACTCTTTCGCTAAATGAGGATACCATTCATCACCAGCACGTGGTTTCGTAGTCCCCACTGGCGTTACGCCCACAGCTAGGAGAGCCTCTGCGCCTTCATTTGTTAAAACAACAACTTTTTTAGGTGTACCATTTACTGTCGTTTCACCCATTGCATGCTTTACCGTATATGAATCTTTTGCTTTCGCTGATATATTATTTTCTTTTTTCTCTTCTTTACTACATCCTGCAATTACAACCATGAGTATCATAATGCAGAACATAATTAGTTTTTTAGTATGTATCATATGTCCTCCCTAGATGAAATCGATTATCATTAACATTTAAAGATTAATGTATCTTACATACATTGTCAATGTATATCAGAAAACTTTTTTAATATATACTATTTAGATTCTATCCGCTTTTCTAATGTTTCTTTTTAAAACATAGTGCATAAGTATGAAAAAAATGTTGTTATTAAAATGCGTATCCTTGTTATACATAACAAGGATACGCATCCATATTGCACTATCATTTCAATTCCTAATATTGAGTATACTTAATATACGCTGGGTCATTATATACCCACTGATTTCCACCAAGGTTTAACCAACCATTTTCATTTATATATACTAAATAAGATTCTGGAGAATTTAATTGGCGGATAACTGCAGATGTAGTTGATGGACCACTTCTTAAATTTACATTCATCCCTTGTATATATGCAACCCCAATCGGGCTTCCATCACTATTGCTTGTCTTTACAAAATTAATGTAAGAAGAATCATTATACACCCATTGTCCATTCCCCAAATCTAGCCATCCGTTACTTTCTTGATATACAACGTAAGATTCTGGAGAATTTAATTGACGAATAACTGAGGAAGAAGTTGATGGACCATTTCTTAAATTTACATTTTTCCCAAGAACATAAGCGATTCCCTTCGTTTGAGGTACCGGTTGTGGGTTAGGAGGTTGTGGATTTGGAGCTACTCCAAAAATAGCTGCTATTCCATTTGCATACGCTTGACTTAGATCTTCAATAAATTGTGGATTTTTTAATAAATTTGCATCAAAAGCTGTATCAATAAAAGCAGTCTCAGTTAAAATTGCATCCATTGCGGTTTCTCTTAATACCGCATAATTTTCTTTTTTTGCTCCTCGATCACGAAGACCATATTTTGTTAATACAGGATTGACAGCTGTATGCATTTTTTGTTGCTTTGCATATGCAGTGCTGCTATTGGATAACGCATTATAAATATAACTTTCAAAACCTGTACCCCCGCCGCTATTAATATGAAATGAAATAAAATAATCCGCACTGAAAGCATTAGCAATATTAGCACGTTCAGATAAAGAAATAAACACATCACTATCACGTGTCATTTTAATTGTAATTGGGTAATTTACCGTTAAAATGTCTCGAACGCGTCTAGCAATTTGAAGTGTTAAGTTTTTTTCTACTAAACCATTACCAACAGCACCAGAATCATATCCACCGTGCCCTGCGTCTATAACAAGTTTCATTTTATTGCCTCGCCCCTTTCTTGTAATATGTTTGCATTTCTACTCGTCCTATTTTATGTGAAATGTACAAATTCTGTTACAATTGCAAATAAAAAAACCGCCTTATGTAAGGCGGTTTCTATCATCTTGCTTTAACCAATTTAAAATAAATATATACGATTGATAGTGAACATAACGTATGCAAAATAAAATAAATAAAAGTGCTATTCCAACACCACTATAAAGTAAACCGAACTTTAAAAAAACATTTACAAGTGGTGGAAAGTTTATTAGATTTTGTAATGTACTAAGCATGCAAAACATAATGAAAAAGACAGGGACGTATTGTAATTCATACGGCTTTTTTTTCTTAATCATTCTTTTCCGAATGATTATATGACATAATTCTGCTACTATAAAGCACCCTCCAATTAATACAAGACCAGAAGTCATCGTCATACATCCACCTGCCTTATATTTATTGTATCGCATAAATAATCATCGTTATATTTTCTTTACATACTCTTCATCTTCTGAAGTAAAACCAAAACTCTCTATGAAAGACTTCGCCTTTTCTGTTAATTTCTCTTGTAGCACTTTTATTTCTTTCACATTTCTTTGTTTCATCATTTCTTCAAATGTAAAATACGTATTTGTACCATAACCGTAACCTTGGTAATCAAAATGAATAATTAGCTGTGATAAAACAGCCCGTTCCTCTTGTACACTATAATCTATTACACCAATATATGTATCATCAACTTTCACACAGTACTGTACCTTTTTCTCACCTAAACTATGCGATTTAAACATTTCTTTAACAACGCTTTCATTTTCTACAGTAACTTTCTCAAACGTAATCATATGTTGTCCATCCTTTTACTATTATTGTATCAATAATACTTCCTATTTATGAAAAAAACCTTAAGACCGTATGCGATCTTAAGGTTTTTCTAATTAAACTAAGCTATACGCACGTTTTGTTTCTTCATGGAACTTATTCGTATCGTATTTATGCTCAACATAAATTTGGTGCCATACCATAAACGCAAGTACAGTCCAAATTTTACGGCTATAATCGCCTTTATCTGCACAATGTGCTTCCAGTAAGTTTAATACATACTGTTTGTCGATTAAATGCTCTGTCTTACTTTCGTTTATAATATTTATAGCCCAATCATGCATTTCGTCTTTTAACCAGTGACGAATTGGTACTGGGAATCCAAGTTTTTTACGATCTAATACGTGATCTGGAACGATTCCGCGTGCTGCTTCACGTAAAATAGCTTTCGTAGTTCCGTTAGCAATCTTAAATTCAGTTGGAATTTTAGATGCAACATCGAATACTTCTTTATCTAAGAACGGTACACGAAGTTCTAATGAGTTTGCCATTGTCATTTTATCAGCTTTTAATAAAATGTCACCGCGTAACCATGTGAACATGTCAATGTACTGCATTTTACTTACATCATCATAATCTTTAATCTCGTTATACAATGGTTTCGTGATATCCATATAGTTAACACTTTCATTGTAATACTTCATTAATTCAGCTTTTTCTTCTTCACGGAAGATTTTAGCATTTCCATAGTAACGCTCTTCAATTGGTGTACATCCACGCTCTAGGAAGCTCTTACCTTTAAATCCTTCTTTAAGAGCACCACTTAATGCTTTTAGAACGCTCTTACCTGGACTAGGGATGTAAGAGAACATTTTTAGTGAGTTTGGCTCACGGTAAATGTTATAACCACCAAATAGCTCGTCTGCGCCTTCACCAGAAAGAACAACTGTTACATGTTTACGTGCTTCTTTCGCAACGAAGTACAATGGTACAGCTGCTGGATCAGCTAAAGGATCATCCATATGCCAAATGATTTTTGGGAACTCATCCATAAATTCTTTCGCTGAAATGAATACGTTATGGTTTTTAACGCCTAATTTCTCAGCAGTTTCTTTCGCAACATCAACTTCACTGAAACCACGTTGCTCAAAACCAACAGAGAATGTTAAAAGATTTGGATTCATTTCTCTTGCGATAGAAGCGATGATAGATGAATCGATACCACCAGATAAGAATGAACCTACTGGTACATCACTACGCATATGCACTTTTACTGAATCGTATAACACATCACGAATTGCTTGGATATGCTCCTCTTTCGTTGCACTTGAAGCGTTGAAATAAGGTTTCCAGTAGCGATGGATTTCCATCTCTTTACCGATTTCTTTTACGAAATAATGACCAGGCTCGATTTTATTAACATCAATTGTTAAAGTTTCTGGCTCTGGACCATATTGGTACGTAAAGTAATGTTGTAGTGACGTTGGATTAACGCCTTTATCTTCCATCACATGCATAATACTTTTCTTCTCAGATGCGAAGAATGTAGTATCACCTTGTTGTGCGATGTATAAAGGTTTAATACCGAAGTGATCACGTGCACCGAAAAGTTTCTTTTCTTCACGATCCCAAATCATAAATGCAAACATACCACGAAGGTAATCTACACATTTTTCTTTCATATGTGCATACAATGCAATGATAACTTCTGTATCAGATTGCGTTGCAAACGTTGCACCTTTTTCAAGTAACATTTCACGTAATTCTACATAGTTGTAAATTTCACCATTAAAAATAATTACATATCGATCATTTTCATAAGTTAGCGGCTGATGTCCTGCCTCTAAGTCAATGATGCTTAAACGGCGGAAGCCAAATTGTACATGTTCATCACGAAAATATCCTTCGTCATCTGGACCACGGTGGAAAATCATCGTGTTCATATTTTCAAATTGATGTTTTTCTGTTTCTGAAAACTCTCTAGGGTTTTCACATAAACATCCTACAAAACCACACATACTTCTTACCCTCTTTCAGTTTTCATTCTGTCTCTATACTACTATATCAACCCTATTTATACTAGCATAATCAACTGAATATGGCGACCAAAAACTATAAAAAAATCACTCCATTTCACATTTTTAACAATTTTTTATGAAAACATGAAAACTAGGCACTCACCTTTCTCCGCTTTTGTCATATGATATTGCAAATTGATTTCTAGGAGGGAATACCATGAGTGAAGAAAAAAAAGATTCTTCTCGCCCACCGGTTCGTAATTACTTAAAGCAAATTGATGATTTCTTCGAGCAAACACCTCTTCGCAATGTAATCGCTGATTTAAATCATTTTTTCCAAAAAGGAAACCGTTTATTAACATTCCCTGTAGATTTATATGAAGTTGGTGAAGAACTCGTTGTTACAGCTGAACTACCAGGTATACAAAAAGAACAAATCCAAATTGAAATACAAAGTGAATACTTAAAAGTCTCTGTAAAAGAAGAGATACTTGAAGAGGAAGAAGAACAAACATCCCATAACTATTATCGCCGAGAACGTTCCATTTCAGAAGCATCAAGATTGATTAAATTGCCGTATTCAATTAATAAAAAAGCGGCAAAAGCTTCTTATCAAAACGGCGTATTAGAAATTCGGGCGCCGAAACTTCCCCAGCAACATGACATTTTATCGATAGACTAATGCAAAAAAATAAGGGTGCTATGCACCCTTATTTTCAACCCACTAATCGCTTCATATCACGTATAATGTCTTCGTATGGCGTATTACTAATGCCACTATACTTTTTCATTACTTTTCCGTTTTGATCAATTAAATAAAATGATGTACCATGCATGACCTGACCGTTCTCCGGCTTATCTACAAGTGATTGGAAATTATCTTTTGAAAACTTTGTAATATCTTCTAACGAATACCCCGTTAATAAATTCCAGTTACTAGTATCCTCTGTAAACTTTTGAATAAAAGCTTTCAGATTTTCTGGCTTATCAAGGTCTGGATCTACACTAAATGAAACAAACTGAACGTCTAATTTCTCTTCTTTTGCCATCTTTTGAAGCTTGGCCATATTTGCAGTCATTGGTGGACAAACTGTCTGACAATTTGTGAACATAAAATCTGCAACCCAAACTTTCCCTTTTAAATCTTTTGTACCAAATTGCTTTCCATCTTGATTTGTAAATTGGAAGGTTTCTAAATCCCAATTTAATGGTTTACGAAGCTTTGAACCTGATTCACTACATCCAGCAAGTACAAAGAGACAAAATACAACCATAAGACCAATTATTTTTTGATAACGCTTCATTTATAAACCTCTTTTCTCTATCCTAAATTTAAATAGGTTATGTTTATAATAACAAAAGTTAACACTACGAGAAAATTGTTTACTGCATTTGTTCACGAAATCGTACGAATTTACGTATGTTACTTTTTTATTTCAAGCGAATTACTAGACAAAATATATTTTTTTACTATTCTTTCTCTAAATAAAAGTGA
Source organism: Bacillus cereus group sp. MYBK95-2 (assembly GCF_051915225.1). Taxonomy (NCBI): domain Bacteria; kingdom Bacillati; phylum Bacillota; class Bacilli; order Caryophanales; family Bacillaceae; genus Bacillus; species Bacillus cereus group sp. MYBK95-2. The sequence goes on from NZ_JBQAEH010000005.1 coordinate 248,990, forward strand.
TAAAACTAATTTTTATTGTTACTTTTGTAAATACCTCTCCCTATTTTTTAACAATTCCTTAAACATTAATCCATGTTTTACACTGTATTCCTTAACAACATTTCGGTACAATACAAATACAACGATTTTAAATGAGGTGATGTTCATGGCAAAGCGCTATGAAAATATGGATAATGTTAGTACAAAAAAATCAATTCGCTCTTTTTTACGCTGGCGTAAAGAACGAAAGCAAAACAAAAAAGATTTTTCTTTCTTAGTAGAACAATCACCCGTTAAACAAAGTGCATTTTTGCAAAGTAATGTTGAAAAAACGACTATCACATGGATTGGGCATTCCACTTTTCTTATCCAAACGAATGGACTTAATATATTAACAGATCCAGTATGGGCTAATAAATTAAAGCTAGTTCCAAGACTTACAGAACCTGGACTCTCTATAGAAGCACTACCTAAAATTGATATTGTCCTTATTTCACATGGTCATTATGATCATTTAGATTTTTCAACTCTTCGTCAGTTGAATGATGATGTTCTATATCTTGTACCTATTGGATTAAAAAAATTATTTACTCGTAAGAAATTTAAACATGTAGAAGAGTATAAATGGTGGGAAAGTACGATAATTAACGAAGTTTCTTTTCACTTCGTACCCGCTCAGCACTGGACGAGAAGATTCTTATTTGATATGAATACGTCTCACTGGGGTGGATGGATTATTGATAATGAAACGACTATGGAAACCATATATTTTTGTGGTGACAGTGGCTATTTCCAAGGTTTCAAAGAAATTGGTGAACGCTTTTTAATTGATATTGCTCTTATGCCCATTGGCGCTTATGAACCAGAATGGTTTATGAAAGTATCTCATGTTTCACCTGAAGAGGCCGTGCAAGCTTATTTAGATTTAAACGCTACGCATTTTATACCAATGCATTACGGAGCTTTTGCACTCGCCGATGAAACACCTCGTGAAGCAATAACTAGACTTCGAAATAATTGGAATTTGCGCATGTTACCGTGGGAACAACTGCATGTACTCTTTTTAGGTCAAACTTTTATTTATAGTAACGCAACAAATAATAAGCAAATAAACGAAAAAATTGAAACTTTACATGTGTAACGTAATGACTGATTTTCTATATCCAACATATAATATAGAAAATCCTATAGTGAAACTTTAATTAGTGGGTTTTCTTCATCCCCACTGATTATTTGCCTTCACCAATCAAGCTTTTACGGGCAGCCCGCTACCTAACCTCTTTGCTCCAGCTAAATTTGAGGTAGAGAGTTTTACTGTCCACAAATAGCGGGATAAAGGGTGTTTTCTATGAATGAATATTTACAGACTCGCTATATCATTAGCGGTAGTGCCTGTGTAGCTCTTCTTATTTCTTACTTTCTATTTACATAAAAAAGCTACTTGAAATATATTTTCAAGTAGCTTTTTTATTACTCTGCTAAATACATAAATCCGATTGCGCCCGGACCTGTATGAGTACTAATAATAGGCGTTGTATAGAAAATTTCTGATTGAGCAAATCCACTTACTTTTTCAACCGCCGCTTTCATACTTTCAGCTAAAGGAATTGCTTTCGCATGCGGAATTGCAACAGCTTTTACGACTTTTCCAGCCGTATCTTGCTCAAATAACTTAGCTAATGTTTTTACAATTTGGCCTTGGCTACGAACTTTCGTTACAGGATTATAAACACCGTCTTCAAGACTAGCAATTGGCTTTATATTAAGTAGAGAACCGATAAACGCTTTTCCTTTACCGATACGTCCACCCTTCACTAAGTTTTCTAATGTATCCACTACTACATATAAACGAGTATTCTTTCTTACTTCATCTACACGTTTTAAAATTTCTTCTAGTGAGCGTCCGTCATTTGCCATTTTTGCAGCTTCAATTACTTGATATGCTAAAGCATGTGTAATAAATTGAGAATCAACAACTGTTACTTTTGTATCCGTCATTGATGCAGCGCTATTTGCAGTTGCTACAGTACCGCTCATTCCACTTGTCATATGGATAGAAAGGACTTCGCTTCCATCTTCCCCTAGCTTGTCATACATTTCTACAAATGTACCCATAGCTGGTTGTGATGTTTTTGGTAATTCCTCTGATTTAATCATTTCTTCAATAAATTCGTCAGGTTGTAAATCAACGCGATCTAAATATGTTTGTCCATTTACAGAGATTGATAATGGTAAAACATGAATGTCATACTTTTCGATTACGTCTTGTGATAAATCTGCCGTTGAATCTGTTACAATTTTAATTTTTTGCATACTATACTTCTTCCCTTTCCAATACGCTCTCCTTGTTATTATACTAGTATTCCCATTGCTTTCAACAATTTGGAACGAAATTTCATCAAATTAATTATATTTTCATATCTAAAATGAAAAAGACAGAGTTTACTAACCCTGTCCGTACTTCGTATCATGCATTTTTTTCAAGGGTATTTGTTTTATATACATTTAAATAATCATTCCACTTCAAACAATTTTGTAAATATTCACGGAAAGAATACGAAAATCTTGGGTGTTTTTGTTTTTGAATTTTTGCAATAAATAATTGAAGACGAGACTGAATTAGAAACGATAATGGATGCTGTGCCTGTAGGACAGGGATTTCGAATATTTTAATGCAATCCCCTGTTGAATGAGTGAAATAAAAACTTTTCGTAATCACAATATCAATCCTCTTTTTCATTGGATTTTTGAACTTCCTCTACTTTGCGCTGTAACACGTTGTTTAAAGTGGAGTAAAATCAGACTTATATGATTTCTGTAGTCCTTATGGCTAGAAGATTTATACTCTATTCATCTCCACCTAATTCACCTTCCCGTCCTAAATATCTCTGAGACGGGAATCTCATTATCCATCAATTGTTTAATACATTTAGTATAAGCTTATAAAAGCGCAAAGTTTGTCTAAATTTTGGAGATTCTATAATTTTTTTCTTCTATATATTGTATACGTTTATAGCTATAGTATAACAAATAAATAAAAAAGTGCCTTTATAACGAGGCACTTTTCGACTGCATTTCTTCTCTTTTCTTTTTCCTCTTACTAACAACCTTTGATAACGCAATACTTACTTCATAAATACAAATAAGCGGCACTGCAACTAAACTATGAGATAAAAAGTCTGGCGGTGATATACAAGATGCAATGATAATTAATGCTACGTAAGCATACCTTCTTATTTTTATTAAAAATTCCGCCGTAAGTATTCCAATACTAGTTAAAAACATTACAACGACTGGCAATTCAAAAATCACAGCAAATGGAACTGTTAAATTAAGTACAAAATGGAAATACTTTTCTGTCGTAAACATCGTATTAAACATTTCATTACCTATCGTAGTTAAAAAGTGAAATAGAAACGGCATTACAATAAAGTATCCAAAACATAAACCTGCAATAAATAATATAGACAATACCGGTATATACATTATTGTCATCTTTTGTTCATTTGGATGTAAACCCGGTTTTACAAATAACCAAATTTGTATAGCAGCAAAAGGAATTGTACAAACGATAGCAAATACTGTAGCAATCGAGAAAAAAATCCACAATACATCACTTGGACCGAGAACAGTTAATTTCATTGGTAAATCTTTTACAAGCCAAAAATAAATATCCTTTGTAAAAGTAAATCCAATAATTAAAAATAGTACAAAGGATAACACCGTATATATTACTCTTTTTCGAAGCTCAACAATATGTTCTACTACGCTCATTTCCCGATTTTCCATCTCGTTCACCACACTTTATTTATCCATTACAAGGAAAATACACTACATTTTTTCTTTCTTTTCCTTTTCTTGAAATGCGTCATCTGTCAATTCTTTCGTTGATTTTTTAAACTCTTTTAACGTTTCCCCTAAAGCCTTCCCGATTTCCGGCAATTTTTTAGGTCCAAATAAAATGAGTACTGCTACTAAAATTAAAATTAACCCTGGAAAGCCAATATTTGAAAACATTTCCCCATCCCCTTTATTAGTAGTTTCCTTGTCCTACTATTACATAATTTTATTTTGTCAAAAAAGTTTGAAAACGTCAACAAATCCATTGTCTTTTGTCAAAAAAATTCAAAAATATAATCAATTATACAAATTTCATTTTCTATTGCTCTTGTGTATGATATGGTAAGGGAAATGACATATTATTTTATGATAGTAGAAAGGATTTGCATTATGACTGAAAAAATGACACGAATGACCCAATTTGTAAAAGAAGAAATTGCAAATGCAATTACACATGGTATCGGTGCCATTTTAAGCATCCCTGCCTTAATCATATTGATTATTCATGCTTCTAAGCACGGTACCGCATCAGCCGTAGTTGCATTTACTGTTTATGGTGTAAGTATGTTCTTACTGTACTTGTTTTCAACATTGCTACATAGCATTCATCATCCTAAAGTAGAAAAAATATTTACTATTTTAGATCATTCAGCCATTTACTTATTGATTGCTGGCACGTATACTCCTTTTCTACTTATTACACTTCGTGGCCCATTAGGATGGACGTTGCTTGCTATAATATGGACACTAGCAATCGGAGGTATCGTCTTCAAAATTTTCTTTGTACGTCGCTTTATTAAGGCATCAACGCTATGTTATATCATAATGGGATGGCTCATAATCGTTGCTATTAAACCACTTTATGAAAATCTAACTGGACATGGTTTTTCACTACTTTTAGCAGGTGGCATTTTATATTCTGTCGGAGCTATATTCTTCCTTTGGGAAAAGCTACCTTTCAACCATGCCATATGGCACCTGTTCGTTTTAGGTGGTAGTGCGATGATGTTCTTCTGTGTACTCTTTTATGTCTTACCTACAGCATAATAAAAAGGATTCAGCTTACGATAAGCTGAATCCTTTTTTATTACTTATGTAATTGTGATGCAATAACTTCCTGTGTATGCTTCGTTAATTCTTTAATATCCATATTCGCATAATCTTCAGGTGTAATCGGCTTAGAAATTGTTACTGTTGCATGAGCTGGCTTCATACGATTTCCATTTGCTTCAAACATCTTATATGTACCATCTAACGTTACAGGTAAAATTGCTACACCTGACTTTACTGCAAGATGAAAACTACCAGCCTTAAACTCTCCAACTTCGCCACCCTTACTTCTCGTTCCTTCAGGGAAAATTACGATAGAATGTCCATTCTTTAATAGTTCAATTCCATCTTTAATCGCTTGAAGAGATTGACGACGATCGCTACGATCCATAAATACACAATTCATCAGTTCCATCCAAGTTGGTACAACTGGGAACTTTTTAATCTCTGCTTTTGAAACGAATCCAATTGGTTTATTTAAGTAACCTAGTAAAACAGGGATATCCATATTACTTTGGTGATTACTTACAACTAGTACTGGCTTGTCTTTCGGAACATTTTCAAGTCCTTTCACTTCTACTGCCCCTCCAGCTACACGTACCATTTTCTTACCAAACCAATTTGTCGTTTTATACACAGCATTGTCTTTTTCTTTTGGCGCCATCGTATTTACTTGTCTTTTAAGACGCCACATTCTCGGTGTAATCGCAATTACGATTAAAATTAAATAAAAGATTTTAAAAAACGTTTGAATCATACAGAACCCCCACCTATTATCATTCCGACCTTCATTATACTAGACAAACGAAGGAAAAAGAAGAAAAAAAGTCCAAACAGCAAGTGTTCGGACTTTTTAAGCATTCTATATTAGAAACGTTTTGCTAATTCACGAGCATTAGCAATTGCTGCTTCTTTAATTTCTTGTGCTTTTTCAGGGTTTGCATTCATGCCTTCAACTGCAATATATTCAGTATCATTCACACCGACAAATCCTAATACAGTCTTTAAGTGATTACGACCGAAGTCTACAGCTGCGTATGCTCCTTCAGAATATACGCCACCTGTTGCTTGAATGTGAAGTGCTTTTTTACCTTCTAATAAGCCGACTGGACCATTTTCAGTATATTTGAATGTTTTACCTGCGATTGCTACGTTATCTAAGTATGCTTTTACTACTGGTGGATAGCTAAAGTTCCACATTGGAGTTACGAATACATAACGATCTGCATTCATAAATGTTTCTAAGTTTGTGTTCATTGCTGCTACTTTTTGTTGTTGAACTTCAGTTAAAGCTTCAAAGCCTTCACCTGCTGCAAATTTACCCCAAGCAGCAAATACATCTGCATCAATTGCTGGTACTGTAGTGTTGAATAAATCAATTGTTACAACTTCGTCTTGTGGATGTTCGTTTTTATAAGCTTCGATGAAAGCTTCCCCTACTGCCATTCCGAAAGAACCTTCTGCTGAATTTGGATTTGCTGTAATAAATAGTACTTTTGTCATTGTATTCTCTCCCTTTTTTCTCTTTATCTTTAATTCAAGATTTGTTTTTTAAAAGTTAATAACTTACCTTATGTAAGTATAATATAAAAAGTTTTAATCAATGTCAATAAAAAATAGCTACTTTTTTTTCGTAAGTTAATGATTTACTTTGTTTCCTTAAAATTTAGTATACAGATATTACAAACTCTTTCATATAAAAAGGCTACCTCTACAACCTATAGAGATAGCCTTCTATTACATATTATTTTTGAAATACATGTTTTACTTTTTCAGCTGGAATATTACTTCCGCCTCTACCTTTTACATCTTCAATCATCATTGTAATGACCATATCTGGCGAATTTAAATCAAATGCAGCGAACCAACCTAGTTCTTTTCCTTCGGCCTCTTTTGATACTTTTAATTCCGCTGTACCTGTTTTTCCAGCAAGAGTCATACCATCAATTTTAGCAATTTTCCCTGTACCATCTGGATCATTAATTACTTTCGTCATTGCAGTTTTTAATATATCCTGATTTCCTTTAGAAATTACATTTTCTTTCCAAGCTTTTGGTTGTTTATCTGTTTTAATAATATACGGTGACGGAATCGTTCCATCATTTACAATTGGCGCATACGTTAAAGCTAAATGAAGAGGAGTCATTAATACTTGTCCTTGTCCATATCCCGTATCTGCCATTTGAATATCATTTTTAATGCCGTCATTTGCAATTTTAGAAGCAGGGAATCCATATTCAATTGGTAGTTTCTCATCGAATCCGAATTTTTTTGCTTCACTCATAAACTTGTCTTTTCCGATTTTCAAAGCTTCTTGTGCGAAGTAAATATTATCCGAGTATTTCATCGCCTTATCAAGATCAATCGGATTTGCATCTTTCACACGCGTTACATAGTAATTACCCCAAGAAGAATCTTTTGTCCATTTTAATCCTTCAATTTTCAACTCTTCTTTTGGATCAATTGTTTTCGTTTCAAGACCAATTGCAGCTGTAATAGGTTTAAATACAGAACCTGGTACCGACAATTGTGTAAAGCGATTTGTCATTGGTTTTTTCGGATCATTATTCCAAGCTTCGCGTTGTGCCTTCGATGTCCCTCGTGCAATTATATTAGGATCATATGCTGGACTACTTACTAGTGCAATTGTTTCTCCACTTTTCGGATTAATTGCTGCACTTGAACCAGCTTCGCCCTTCATTTCATTATACGTTTTTTCTTGAACAACACTATCAATAGTTAAAGTTACATTTTCTCCATCAACAGCATCTGTTTTTGCCAAGTTTTTAATTTCTTTTCCTTGCGCATCTTCTACAAAGACACGGCCACCTTTTTTACCGCGTAGCTTTTCCTCTAATACTTGCTCTAAACCAGCTTTACCAACTGGGTCATCAGCTTGATAGCCTTTCTTTTGTAGCGTTTTTAAATCTTCAGCATTTACCTTTCCAATATAACCAGTCAGATGAGCTGCCGCTTCCCCTAACGGATATGTACGAACATTTACAGGTTTTGTTGAAACACCTGGTAAATCAATGTACGTATTTTGTGTTGCCCCTTCAGGCAAAATTCCAATTGGTACGAGATACCCTGGTTTTACCCATTTAGCAGCTAATTTTTGATCAATTTCTTCTACAGACATATTTAATAACTTCGCTACTGTTTCTTTCGTTTGCGGAGCAGTATCGCCTAACTTTTCAGGAATCAATCCGATTTCAGAAGCTTTCCCATTCGTTGCAAGACCTTTTCCATTACGATCGTATATTTCACCACGTTTTGGCTGTGTTGTCTGCATACGCACTTTACTATCTTTCGTCATGCCTGGGAAAATAAAATCAGGAGTCCAATCTATTTTCCAAGATTCTTTATCTCCATCTTTTTCTTTCACCATTTTTGCTTCATGACCAAATGTAATTTTACCACCAACTGTATCCATGCTTACTTTAAAAGGAACAGGGCCTTCATCTTTTTTATCTTCTTTTACTTCCCCTGTTTCTACCTTTAAGTCTTTCACTTCGATACCAGAATAAATTTTTTCATATTTCTCAGTAAACTCTTTCTTTGAAATATCTTTTTTTGCATTTTTTGATAGTTGATCATACATATCTGCAAATTTTTGTTTATTCCACGCTTTTACATATGTATCAAACGCTTCTTGTGGTTTTTCTTCTTTACCACATCCAACTAACATGAATGTTAAGCAAAGAAAAAGAATCCCCCATATCTTTCTCAATCGATTCTCCTCCTCTTTCTATATTAGTACTTTTGAAAATTTTAGCATTTTTACATGCTACCTATCATTATAGCACTATCGAATCTCATCTATAAACTTATATTGGTGAATATAAATAAAAAGATTGATGCGAATTCTCACATCAATCTTTTTTATTATTGTTGTTTCTCATATACATGGTAATAATACGTATATGGGTTTTTTTCATCCGTTAAACCTTTTTCTACAAAAATCTCTTTCCAATTTGTCATATCTATTTCTGGGAAGAATGTATCTCCTTCAAATGCATGATGGATTTTTGTTATATATAACTTGTCTACATAAGGTAAAAAGAGGTCGTAAATTTGCGCTCCACCAAAAATAAAAATCTCTTCTTCATTTTTACATAGTTCAAACACTTCTTCTACAGAATGAACAACTTCACAACCTTCAACATGATACCCTTCATTACGAGTTACAATAATATTACGTCTTCCAGGCAGTGGTCTACCAATTGCTTCATAGTTCTTTCTTCCCATAATAAGCGGGTGACCCATCGTTGTTTTCTTCACGTATTGTAATTCACTCGGTAAACGCCAAGGTAAATTATTATCTTTACCAATTACTCTATTTTCGTCCATAGCGACCATAAATGAAACAATCATTTTTTCATCTCCTCTACAATTATACTGCAACCGGTGCTTTAATTGCTGGATGCGGATCGTATCCTTCAATCGTTAAATCTTCCATTTCAAAATCGAAAACAGATTTCACATCTGGATTTAATGTAAGTTTCGGGAATGGACGTGGTTCACGTGCCAATTGCTTTTCTACTTGTTCAAAATGATTTGTATAAATGTGTGCATCACCAATTGTATGAACAAATTCTCCCACTTCAAGTCCGCATTCATGTGCAATTAAATGTGTTAGTAGTGAGTAACTTGCAATGTTAAATGGAATTCCAAGGAATATGTCACCACTTCTTTGATATAACTGACAAGAAAGCTTTCCATCTGCTACATAAAACTGGAATAGCGTATGACAAGGCGGTAAGGCCATACTTGGTACATCTTCTGGATTCCAGGCAGAAACGATTAAACGACGTGAGTCTGGTGTTTTTTTAATCATTTCAATTACATCTTTTAATTGATCAAGTGTCTCACCAGCTGTCGTTTTCCAAGCACGCCACTGTTTACCGTAAACGTCTCCTAAATAACCATATTTATTTGAGAACTCATCATCTTCTAAAACGTTCTTTTTAAACAATTCCATTTGCTCGTCGTACTGTACTTTAAATTCTTCATCTTGTTGTGAGCGAAGACCAAAATCAGTCATGTCAGGACCAGTATACTCATCACTTTCTACCCAGCTCTTAAAAGCCCATTCATTCCAAATGTTATTATTATGCTGCAATAAATAGCGAATATTTGTATCACCTTTCATAAACCAAAGCAGTTCACTTGCTACAAGGCGAAACGGTACTCTCTTTGTTGTTAATAAAGGAAAACCTTTACTTAGATCAAAACGCATTTGATATCCAAATACAGATACAGTGCCTGTCCCTGTACGGTCTTCTTTCTTCGTACCATGTTCCATTACATGGCGGCATAAATTTAAGTATTCATTTTCAGCATGTTTCATATGTAGGAAAACCTTCTTTCAATCGTATATGCAATTTATCATAACATGAAAAATGATAAATTTAATAATCCTAATTAATAAAATTTCTTGCGCTAATTCTTACAAAATTATTAACTTTCCAAATATAAAAAGGTTTTCATTTTCTATTACCGAAAGTATAGTGCGGTAGAACAAAATTTATATTTGGAGGTTAGAAGTATGTCTAAAATTGAAACGCCTGTTATGACTTCTTTACAAACAACGGCTGAAAAAATGATGAAGGATTTAAATGTTCCTGGTGCTGCTGTCGCTGTTATAAAAGACGGTGAAGTTATTATTTCAGAAGGTTTCGGCTATCGTAATATAGAAACAAAAGAGGCTGTTACACCGAATACTCGATTCGCAATCGGTTCCTCAACGAAAGCATTTGGCACACTTTCATTAAGCTTGTTAGCACAGCAAAAAAAGTTTAATTGGGATACCCCTATCCAGTCTTATATACCTAACTTTACTTTATCTGAACTACTTGCTAGCTCACAAGTTACAGGACGGGATTTAGCTTCTCATCGAACTGGAGTGAGTCGTCATGAGGCTCTTTGGTACAGTTCTTCCTTATCTCGAAAAGATCTCGTTGAAAAAATAAAACATTTACCACTTGATGCACCGTTCCGAACTGCATTTCTATATAACAATTTAATGTATGCAACAATTAGCTACATTGTTGAAAACATTACAAATCAAACGTGGGAGCAATACACTACAGAACATATTTTAGAACCTTTAAATATGAGACATACAAACTTCTCTGTTAACGATTCACAAACTACAGATGATTACGCTTTACCTTACATTGAAAATGACGGTGAAATAAAAGCAGTTCCATTCCGTAACATCGATACAGTTGGCGCTGCTGGGTGTATTAATTCCACAATTGAAGATATGGCAAATTGGGTACTTCTCCACTTAAATGAAGGAAAATTTGGAGATCATGAATTAATCTCCTCTGAATTATTACAACAAATGTATACACCACACAATTCAATTCCAGACCAACCGGTTTTATCACTCCCTGAATCTCCATTAAATAGTTACGGTCTTGGTTGGTTTATTAGCGCTTATCGTGGTAAAAAAGTGATTCATCATGGCGGTAATATCGATGGATTTTCAGCGCTTGTTTCATTCATACCAACAGAAAACATAGGCCTTGTCATTTTAACGAATGCTGGAGGAACATTACTTCCTACTTATCTCGCTAATCAAATTTATGACGAACTACTTGAATTAGAATCCATTGATTGGCATAAACGTGCTGTAGAAGATACTAAAAAAATGAAGGAAATGATGAAAGAAGCAACTGAATCCCTCCCTGAACAAATTAAAGGGACTACACCTTCGCACAAGTTAGAGGATTATACTGGTACTTTTGAACATCCTGCATACGGAACATTACAAGTATACAAACGAGATGATTCGTTATATGTACAATTTATGGAAATGGATATTCAATTAGGGCATCATCATTACGACATCTTCTCTGCAAAAGTTGACTTATTCCAAATGAAAATGAGCTTATTATTCGCTTATGAAATGAATGTAAGTGGTGAATTCCCATCCCTTCAGTTACATGTACCAGCTACATTAAGTACTCAGCCGCTTACATTTAAGAAAATTAAATAAGTATTTTGATGGTAAAAAATAAAGGTAGGTGCGAATCACACCTACCTTTTCTATTTCATATCAATCTTATCTGATTGAAACCAAATTGGCTTCGATAACTCAAAGTTATTATGATCCTCTAAAACTATAGTAAGGCGCTCTAACATATCATCTAACATATGCGGCGCTGCTCGTAATGTCCAGACAACTGAGGAGAAAACTGTCATACCAACGTACACCGTGTATAATTTCCAGAATTCCTCTGGTATTTTTCTATTAAAGTATCCTTCTATTTGTCCGATTGAATACGGAATACTAATGTCCCTTGCAAACAGTGCAATTTTCACAAAATCATGAAGTGGATCGCCCCAATCGTAGCCATTAAAATCAACAACACCTACATATTTTCCATCCCGTACAATTATATTTTCTAAGTGAAAATCATCGTGTTGAAATCGATTTGGGCGGTTCTTTAAATATATTTCATTTTCTTCAATAAACTTTATGATTTTATCATCATTTTTTATGTTTATTCCACATGTTTTATATGCCTCTAAATATTTACTATGTTTTTTCATTGCTCTTTCATACCATGGAAGTATATTATTAGGAGCTTCATATGTATGCATTTTTGCTAAACCTTTCCCTGCCTCTATACCAATATCATATTGTTCTTTTGGTGAATACGTAGGCAATAACTTCTTCGCATCTTCTCCTTCTAAATACGAAAAGATGCCATAGCATAAACCTTCTTCTGCCAACAAACCTATTTCAATTGGTTTTTGTGCTTGCACACTACGATTTTGCATTTCATTTAAAATTTGAAACTCTATTTTCTTTCTTTCATACTCTTTTATATCGCCTGTCCGCAATAAATATTTATCATTATTCGCACTCGTAATTATATATTTCTTATCAGGTGAAAAACCTTTAGAAATTTCTTTAATATCCACTGCATTTTTTACTATTTGTATATTGTTTTGCCATGCTGTAATTATCTTCATATCTATTCCCCTTACATTTCTGCATTTGGTGTATAGGCAACTTCTACAATAAATCCATTCGGATCGTAAAAATCAATCGTATAGTAACCTTCCGAATAATGATTCATTTCAATTGGACCACGTATTACCTTCACTTTCGTACTAGAAAGAAAATCTGCTACTTCCTCAACTACTTCTCTATGAATAGCTTGATAACAAATATGTCTAGGCCCTAACGTCCTTACAATTTCCTCATCTACTTCTTTAAAGTATATTTCACTTTCTCCTGTGCTATATGCTATTTCATTTAACTTTCTCCACCCAATTATGGAAAACAACTTATTATAAAAAGAAATGGATTCCTCTAAATTTGCTACCCAAAATTCAATATGATGAATGCCTGCTCGCAGTGTATTCATATTAAGAATACGCTCCTTGTACTACTTGCACAATTTCCATCGGCTTATGAACCATGTAATCTGGTGCATCTTTTTTCACTGTTTCAATAACATCATATCCCCAAGATACCCAAATTACGTTCACTCCAGCCTTTTTACACGCTGCTACGTCTCGCTGTTCATCACCGACATATAACATATCTTTCTCTGTTATTTTTTTTGATTTCAAAAATCTTTTTATCATTTTATCTTTACCAAACAAATTTTTAGAACAATACACTTCTTGAATATTTTCGATACCATTCTTGTGTAAAAACGCCCGAATATGCTCTTCTGAGTTCGATGATATGACTGCAATTCCGTAGCCTTTTTTATGTAGTTCATCTAATACTTCTTTCATCCCATGGAACAAAACGAGATTTTTTATAGCAGGCTGATATAATTTATAAAATTCCAACGCTAATATCGGTAGTTTATACAGTGGTACATTAAGTTGTTTACATCTCTCTGGCATCGTTAATTTACGTAAATGTTCAATTTCGTCTTCCTTTACTGCTTTATACCCATGTTTTTCAGCAAGTTGATTATAAATCGGTACAAATATATTTTGTGAATCTACTAATGTGCCATCAAAGTCAAAAACAATATATTTTTGCATTCCCATACTCCCTTTGCTTCTTTTTTCTAAACCTATGTTATTCAACAACATAGTTGTCTGTCCCTTCTATAAAAATAAAAAAGAACAAGATTTTCTCTTGTTCTTTTTAAGACAACCATTTCGGTGGTACATTCGTATTCCAATAAATATTTCCTAACTCATGATGTCCAGAGTATCCATCATCAAAACGGTGGTAATGGAAATTAAAATAATAACCATCTTGCGGTGGATGATCTCTTCTTACATGGAAACGCAATAAATCATTTCCAGATTTCGTATCGTAGACGTGAAAAATCTTCTCATTATTTCCACCAGCTGGTTTTTGAGAAATCGCTAATGATTGTAGTGAATCTTCTGGTACATCACTAGCAAGCTCAGCAATTGCCTCTTCAATTTTCGGTAATATTACATCTTTAAACTCATCTTCAATTACTGGACCAATTTTAGTACCAAACTTTTGCATCGACTGCTTCTCTGCTTCTTGCATTGCATAAGTAATAAAAGTATCGGTGGTTAACCTGTCATTCGTTTCTTCATATGTATAGGACGTGCTCTCCAAACTTTGTTGCCCAGCTGTGCTCGTAGGCTTGTCCGCAGCTTTGGCATTATCAAGTAATATGGAAGGAGGCGTCACTAAACCAAATGTAAACACGGTAATTAATGCGACTAAGGTTTTTCTAAACCAATTTGGCATTTATGTTCCCTCCCCTTTCACTCATTATTTTTTATATAACGGTGGTTTCTTCTATTATACAAAATGATTGTAATTTTTGCACTTTACAATTTTGTTAACGTTCACATATTTTTCACTTGAATATGAAATTGTAAGATTTCATACAATAAAAATACAACAACAATAAGGAGGCGATCAGATGACTTTAGATGTCATGTATTCCGCCGCAAGTATACTCGTTTTAGTATATTTTATTTATCAATGTGTTACAGACTAGAAAAAGAGCCGTCAATGGCTCTTTTTTAATGGTACAAATACAATCCATACAATTAATAAAATAAAAACAACGCTGCCTACCACAGCTGGCAATAAATAAAACTGTGAAAGTATAACTATTCCATATAAAAGTATTGCTGGTAGTAGTAAATAACGATCTGCCTTCCATCTTAACAATAGTAATTTCCCTTCATCACAATATAAACGAAGAAACATCTTATTCGTAAATTCATTCCAATAATCACGTGCATAGCGAGAAATTGCAACTACAGCAAATACGAGAACAATAGCTGCAATCCACCTTGGAGTCATAATTATACTTGCAGTACTGATACATACAATTTGAATATAAAATATTCGTGCAGTACTTGTACGGAAAAATTCTTTCAAAAAAGATTCGACAATACGAGAATCAGCTTTTTTCCCTAAAAGTCTTTTAGAGCGCGAAAACATCCACGGTTTTTTATTCGAACTACTCGGTTTAGCCGCATGACCACCAACTTGCATAATTCCGCTCGTCCAGCGCATGCTTTCCTCCTTTTCTTTCTCGATTTCTTTAAAAAAGAACTTTTTATAATTCATTTTCTCTTTTACTAATACACTACTTAAGAAAATTACTAGACCGATAAATAGAATTGAATACAACGGATTTTTATAAATAAAAAATAAACTAATTCCAAAAAAGGACACACTCATAGAAAATACTACATTTTTTACAATCCATAAAACCCATCGTTTCCCCACATGTACATGAACAAATCTCGTTAACAACGACAACATAAATCGAAATATAGTAAAGAATACCCAAAATAATAGGACTTGTATCTCTGTTACTTCGATACTTTTCATCAACACTGGTAACATAATAACGACTACTATTATATTCGTTATCGCTATTCGAACAAATGTGTACATCATGCCATACTGGACTAATTTTCGCATATGTGTTGCATACGAAATTAAAAATAAACTATCCGCTTGCTCAAAAAATGAACGAACTCCTCTTGGATATGTTACTAGATAAAATGCGAGTAATCCTAATCCGAAATAAATCGTCTCTTCCGTTGATAATTCATTTATCCATAGCGATCGATAATAGATTCCCATAAATATAAGTGCTGGAATAATAATATATAATGCGACTGTCCAATCTGTTACCGAACGTATAGACTTCCATTTCCGCTCAAGTTCATGGCGTAATCTCTTATAAAATTGTTGTTTAATCATGTTGTTCACGCCTTACAATTACATCAAAGCAGTCTAATAATGAACTACCCGGCATTTCCGCTAATATTTGAATAGATTCTAAATGTCCATCTGCGACTAATGTACCTCGTGAAATGAGTAAAAATCTTTCACAAATTTTTTCAGCAGTATCTAATACGTGCGTACAAAGTAAAATTCCTGCCCCGCGCTCTTTTTCTTTATATAAATAATTTAAAAACTCTTTCGTAGCTACTGGATCTAAACCGATAAAAGGTTCGTCAATGATATAAAAATCTGGCTCAGTTAAAAACGCCAATATTAGCATAGATTTTTGTTTCATGCCTTTTGAAAACTTTGATAAATACTCATGTTTATGCTTATTCATTCGAAAAGTATGTAATAATTGTTCCGCTCGTTCTTCCCAACTTCCCATTTCACTTCCACGAGCTGCCATTAATAATTCAATATGTTCCCAGAGCGTCAAGTAATCATAGTATGTTGGATGTTCTGGTACGTATGCATACGGATTTTTCTTTTCACCGAATGATATTTCACCGTCCATATTTACAAGTAATCCGAGTATCGTTTTAATCGTCGTACTTTTCCCAGCACCATTTGCTCCAATAAGAGCAACTAGTTCACCTTTTTCGATAGAAAAAACTATATCATGAATTGTTTTTTCGCCTATTTCATATCCAGCTGAGCGGATATTTACTTTTAACATGCATTCCCCTTCTTTCCATTTCCAATACAATCAAGGAAAAGAATAACATATAACTATCTATATATCATTATAAAATATTTATTTTCATAGCAGGAAAAAACATTTTTTAACAGAATATTAAATGTTTGATTACATTTTATTGGAGTTGATAATATGTCTTTTCAAATTCGTGAAGCAACGATAGATGATATAGACGCACTTTGTTCTTTAACGAAAGAATTAAAAGGTTCCTCTATTTCCTATGAAGATATGAACAACCGCCTACAATTCGTACAAATGAGTCCGTTTGATTTTTTATATGTTTACGAGGAAGAAGAAGCTATATTTGGATTACTTGGATTTCGTATACGTGAAAATTTAGAAGATGTAACACGTTATGGAGAGATTTCAATTATTAGCGTTGATTCTAACATACGACGGAAAGGCATTGGACAAGTTTTGATGGATTATGCCGAGCAATTAGCAAAGAAACATAATTGCATTGGCACATGGCTAGTTAGTGGAACAAAAAGAGTAGAAGCTCATCCTTTTTACAAAAAATTAGGTTATGAAGTAAATGGCTACCGATTTGTAAAATATTTTTAAACTACTTTATAAAGTGAAGGGACTATAACTATGACAAACATTAAAGCAATTTTCATTGATCGTGACGGTACAATTGGTGGTGACACTACAATACATTATCCAGGATCTTTTACATTATTTCCATTCACAAAAACATCCTTGCAAAAACTAAAAGCTAAAAATATAAAAATTTTCTCTTTCACAAATCAACCCGGTATCGCAGATGGAATAGCAACTGTAGCCGATTTTGTACAAGAATTAGAAGGCTTCGGTTTTGATGATATTTATGTATGTCCTCATAAACACGGTGATGGTTGTGAATGCCGTAAACCAAGTACAGGCATGCTGCTTAAAGCAGCAAAAAAACATGGACTTAATTTAACACAATGTGCTGTAGTTGGTGATCGTTGGACTGATATTGTTGCAGGAGCAAAAGTAAATGCGACTACGATTCTAGTCCGAACAGGCGCTGGGTATGATGCTTTGCATACGTACCGAGACAAATGGGCACATATTGAACCAAACTACATTGCAGATAACTTTGAAGATGCAACAAACTGGGTTTTAAATCAACTATAATACAAATGAAAATTTTGATTCACCCGAAATAATTTAAAACATAGTTAAAATAGCCTTTTGGCAAATAATTGTATTCCACAAAACGGATCACCTCAAAAGGTAGCAAGTTCCCTTTTGATACGCAAACATTGCAATTCAAATTATATTTTTTATTAGTAACAGCAATTAACGTAAAGAAGGAATAGCTTAGTGGCTATCCCTTCTTTATTGACTTCTATTATTTACATTTGTTATCTGTTTTTATTGAGTATTCTCATCGTTTTTATACTCCAAAATATCCCCTGGCTGACACTCCAAAGCTTTACATATCGCTTCTAATGTTGAAAAACGAACCGCTTTTGCTTTCGCATTTTTCAAAATAGAAAGATTCGCCATCGTAATTCCAACCTTCTCTGAAAGCTCCGTTACACTCATTTTTCGTTTTGCTAACATGACGTCAATATTAATAATGATTGTCATATCCGCCACCTCAAACCGTCAAATCATTTTCTGATTTTATGTGAATTGCCTCTTGTAGAAGTCGTTGGAGGATAGCAGCAAAAACGGAGATAACGAGCGAAGCAAAAACGATAATGAGTCCCACTAACCCAATAGGAGGGTCCATTTTTTTCGCTATAAAATAAAAAAGTGGCAAACTTAATACATACAAACCACTGATTGTAATTGCACAGCGCTTTATATTCTTTAACGCCTTTACTGATAATTCCGAGAACGCTGTGTTCTCATCAATGTACTGTAAAAGATTGAAAGCCTGATAAAGAGCAACGTAAAAAGGCACAGCTGCTCCATACATTACAATGAAAACAAGATATTTTATTGGAGCAATGTTAGGATACAAATTCGCTGTGAAATCCGCCATTTCCGGCACTAAAAATATGCATAAAGCAAGCACTGAAATTCCAGCAAGAAAAATAATTACTTTTAAGAACATTGTTGAACTTCGTTTAAGATTCATTTACAATACCTCACTTATTTAATGGCAACATAATTTTATCACAACATTTATTGTTTAACAATAAATAAATATCGTTTTATTTTTGTCATATTTTTTAATTTAGGCAAAAATAAAAAAGAATTTCTCATTACAAAGAAATTCTTTTTCTTGAAAATGCCTCTTTCAACTTAATTTTTTAAAACGTTAATTCGTAATGGAAATAACGATTATCTCTCAAATAGCCATTTTCAGCGTATAATCGTTGTGCTGATAAATTATCAATCTCTGTTTGCAATTTTACACCTTTTGCTCCATTCTCTAATGCGTATTCTTTAGCAGCTTCTAATAATTTTTTACCTGTTCCGGCTCCACGCTTCGCCGCTTGTACAAATAAATCATTTAAAATCCATAATTCTTTCATTGAAATGGAAGAAAATGATGGATATAGTTGTGTGAACCCAATATATTCGCCGTCTTCAACTGCTACGAAAATAACGGACTCTTTTTTCTCAATTCGATTTCGTAAAAATACTTTTGCACCTTCTAAATCAGAATCTTGTCTATAAAACATGCGATAGTTATTAAAAACTGATGCCAGTCCATCTAAATCTGCAATTGTTGCCTCATATATTCTCATTTTACTCCATTCCCCTTCCAATACTGTCTCATTATATCCGTTGCCCATTTAGGCTGGTGTATTTCTTCTGTCGGCATAAACTCTTTCATTATTGGTTTTATATCCAATATAGGAGTGCCATCAATAGCATCTAATCCCTCAACAATAATTGATTTACCTTCTCTTTTGATCACCTTTACAATTGTTGCACCTATGCGATTCGGACGATTTTTCCCGCGCTGTGCAAAAATACCTACTTCAGGATAATCCTTATTATTTCTAGGATGTCTAGCAAAATACTGAATTTGCTCGTCAGTTACTTTATGAAAATAAAAAACAACTTCAATATGAGAAAAATCTTCAATCCCTTGTATACTTTTTTCTGCATACATTTCAGTTAAAGTTATACGGGATCTTACTTCTCCCCACTCATCATCTTTTATTTCCTTTCTTTCATTATGTACAAATGCGATTGGTTGAACTGAAAACATACGCATTCCCCCTCAAATGTAACCACTTACATTATAAAGTATTTTCTGAATGTTTTCCAGATATACGAATTAAGTTTACATAATATAATTATAATCTATTTATCTAAAGCTACCTTGACTGCTTCAATTGCATGTATATGGGTCGTATCAAATATCGGGACTGATACGTTTTCTTGCTTTATTAATAAACCTATTTCCGTACAACCTAATATAATTCCTTGTGCTCCTTCTTGTACTAATTCTTCTATAACCCTTTTATAATACTCTCTAGATTGAACTACTATTTTTCCTAAACATAATTCTGTATATATTACTTCGTTTACTTTTTCTCTATTTGTTCCTGATGGTACTATTACTTTTATATCATGCTCTTCAATACGTGACTTATAGAAATCTTGCTCCATTGTATATTTAGTTCCAAGCAGACCAACCTTTTGAATGTCTTTTCTTTTAATTTCTTTTGCAGTTGCATCAGCAATATGTAAGACTGGAATATCAATTTTCTCCTTTATTTTTTCAACTACCTTATGCATTGTATTTGTACAAATGATTATAAAGTCTGCTCCTCCCTTTTGTAATGAATATGCCGCATTCCCTAGAATTTCTCCAGCACCATCCCAATCTCCGCTAGACTGACATCGTTCAATCTCTTCAAAATCCACACTATTAATCAAACATTTTGCTGAATGTAGCCCTCCTAATCTCTCTTTTATTTCTTCATTAATAATTCGATAATATTCAGAAGTTGATTCCCAACTCATGCCACCTATAAGACCTATCGTTTTCATATAAACACCTACCTAAACTATTTTTATAAAACTAATAACAACGTTTTATTGTGTATATTATACATAATAAAACAAGACTTTAAGTTTGGAATATAAAGTCTTGTTTTAACGGAAATATGGAAATAATAAAGAATAATTCTACTTTCATTTCCAAGGAAATTTTTATAGAATATTCTGAAATTAACAATCTGATGTTTTTATAAATTCTTTATACTTATAATTAAAACACTCTCGATACAGCTCTTTGATTTCATCATATGATGGAACACGTGGGTTATTAGCTGGGCTACCACTTTCAATTGCATCTGATGCCATTTTAGAAATAGCATTTTCAAATTCAATTTCATCGATTCCGTATTCTTTTAAATTTGGAATACGAAGATCAAAGCAAAGTTTTTTTATTTCACCAAGTGTGTAGTCTGCTACTTCCTCATCAGAATTCGAATACAAATCCTTATTTAAACTACGTCCAATTTTTGCTAACCTTTTCATTGCACTTGTTTTTGTAAACTCTAACACTGTAGGTAATAGTATGGCATTTGATATTCCATGCGGTACATGAAATAATGCTCCCACTGGCCTTGACATTCCATGAACTAATGTAACTGATGCATTAGAAAATGCAATTCCAGCTTGTAAAGAAGCAATCATCATCGCTTCTCTTGCCTCCATATTACGTCCATCTTCATATGCTATACGTAAATATTTCATAATACTTTCAATAGCTGAAAGAGCAAGTACATCTGTAAGTGGTTGTGAAAATTTAGAAATATAAGCTTCAATCGCATGACATAACGCATCTATTCCTGTTGCTGCCGTAATTTGTGGGGGTAACGAACTTGTCAAAACTGGATCTATAATTGCTACTTTCGGTATAAAACTAGGATGCTTCATCATCATTTTTACATCTGTTTTTTTATTCGTAATTACTGCTACACTTGTAACTTCCGATCCAGTACCAGAAGTTGTTGGAATTGCAATAAGTGGTAGTGGATTGTTTTCTATTTTAATATCCTTTTGGACATAATCCTCAACTTCTCCACCATTTGTATATAAAACCGCTACCGCTTTCGCAGCATCAATACAACTTCCACCACCAATACCGATAATAAAATCGCACTTTTCCTCTTTACAAAGAGATAACGCTTCTAATACGTGTATATTTGTAGGCTCAGCATCCACTTTATTATATGTACTAACAGTAATACCTTTCTTATTTAGTTGTTGCATACACTTTTCAACATATCCTAATTTCTCCATAATTGTATCAGTAACTATAAAAGCTCTTTTCCCTAACTTTTTTGATTGTTCTCCCAGTTTTTCAAGCGAATTCCTTCCATATAATACCGACTTTGGCATACGAAACTCAGAAACCTCTTGCAAGTCCCCCACCCCTTCTTATCCTAATTAATATTTTATAACATAAATTATCGATTTGATGAATCTTTACGATTCAAATTTTTTAATAGAGTCCTGTTAAAGTATAGAATGCGATAACTAAAAATACAGCAACCGTTTTCAAAATTGTAATAGCAAATATATCTTTATATGACTGTTTATGTGTTAATCCTGTTACTGTAAGAATAGTAATAATAGCCCCGTTATGTGGTAGTGTATCCATTCCTCCTGATGCCATTGATACGATACGGTGCATAACTTTTAATGGAATATCAAATTGATTGGCCGCTGCAATAAATTTATCTCCCATTGCACTTAATACTATTCCCATTCCTCCTGATGCCGAGCCTGTAATTCCAGCTAAAATATTCGTCGTTACTGCACCATTCACTAACGGATTTGTGAAAGTAGCAGAGATGCCATCTCTCATAATTGCGAAACCTGGAAGTGCTGCAATGACACCACCGAATCCAAACTCAGCTCCTGTATTCATCGTTGCAAGTAGCGCTCCACCAATACTTGTATTCAATCCAGCTTGGAAACCTGTTACTACTCGCTTCCAATATAATAATAACGTTGTTAAGATCCCTATAATAAGTGCCAATTCTACAGACCAAATTCCTACTACTGCACTTAATTCTACTTTTCCAAATGCTTTCATACCAATTGCAGAAAAATCAAAACCGCTTGGATACCACTTCGGTATCATAATAGTAAACACTTTATTCATTACACCTACTAAAATAAGTGGTATAAATGCAATAAGTTGTTGTGCTCTTGTGATTTCAATGTTATTAATTAATGGCATATTTTTTTGTTCTACTTGCAAAGATGCTGCCATTTCAGTATTTCCATCATTAAAACCAAAGTATCCTTCACCTGCCGCTTTTGCCTTCTTACGTCTACTCTCTAAATATAGTAAACCTACTGTAAGAACAAAAATTGCTCCTACAATCCCAAGTATCGGTGCAGCATAAATATCCGTTTTAAAAAATGTTGTAGGTATTACATTTTGAATTTGTGGTGATCCAGGTAACGCATCCATTGTAAACGTTACTGCTCCAAGAACAATCGTTCCAGGGATTAAACGCTTTGGAATATTAGCTTGTCGAAACAACTTAGCTGCGAACGGATAAACAGCAAACACTACTACATACACACTAACACCACTATACGTTAAAATAGCCCCCATTAATACAATCGCTAATATAGTACGTTTTTCACCAACTAACTCAATAATTGTTTTTGCGATAGAATCTGCAATTCCTGACATTTCCACTACTTTTCCAAATATTGCTCCTAATAAAAACACAGGAAAATATAATTTTATAAATCCAACCATTTTCTCCATAAAGATATTAGAAAAGAAAGGTAATACATAACTAGGTTCTGTCAAAAATACTGCAAATAATGCAAATATCGGTGCGAATAAAATAACAGAAAAACCTCTGTATGCTACGAACATAAGTAAACTTAGTGCTAATAATATAATAACTAACTCCAATTTTACCCCTCCATTAAACAGAATATTCTAAATTTTATTGATAAATTTCTACTAACCTTTTAATTCTGACATCCCTCCTCTTATTCATACAAATTTTTATGCTAAAAATGTCTAATTATAATTATTCGATTACATATGAAAAATCCCTTTAAACAGAAACGAATTCATCGTCATACGTTATAAAGGGATTGCTAGAATCTATATTTACTGCTGTATTAAATTTTTCTCTACACAAAAATGATACAGTTCTTCAACATCTTTCACTATGTAGGTCGCACTAACTTCAGTCAGTTCTTTTTCACAGCCATAGCCATATAAAACACCAATTGAAGCAATTCCATTCTGATTTGCACCTATTATATCGTGCTTTCTATCACCAATCATTATCATTTCTTCTTTATTTAGTTCTTCATTTTTTTGTAAAATATGAGCAATTATTTCTTCTTTTTTTATTCTCGTACCATCTAAATTACTTCCAATGATGTCTTCGAAATAATTCGTTAATTGAAAATGCTCTATAACTTGTTTCGCAAATACAGTGGGCTTTGAAGTTGCTACAAATATGCGATTCCCTGAACTTTTTAATTGTTGCAAGAGCTTCAGAATCCCCTCGTATACATTATTTTCAAACAATCCACGCTGCTTTAAATACTCACGGAAGTAAAAAACTGCACGTTCAACCTCTCCTTCACTCATATTATATCTCTCTACGAATGATTGCTGAATAGGAGGACCTATAAATGAATCTAACTCACTTATATGTACTTCTTCAATTCCTACTTTTTTTAACGCATACAAAACCGAATTTACAATCCCTTCTTTCGGATCCGTTAAAGTTCCATCTAAATCAAATAGAAATGTTTTATACATGTTTCATTCCTCCACTTAATTTGCTGTATAAATAACTGCTAACATCTCTTCCACTTCTCCCTATTATACTATCATTATCTATTTTTTCGAAAAATCAATTTCCATATGTCACATACTTTCAGTTACAAAATACGATAGATATGATAAAGTAAAAAAGTTACAATTATTTTAATAGAAACTGGTGAAACAAATGTCAATTACGTTAATTTTTATAATGGCTTTCACAATTGTAATCCACGCAGTTGAAACAAGCTCTTATAGTATTCGATTAGCGGGGGTTCGTTTAAAGAAGATTGCTGTCGCATTATCCGTCGTAGGAATCGTATTACTCATTTCAAGAACGTCAAACTTACTACAAGCCTTTTTACTTGGCGGGATTGTGGACGAAGCAAAACTAGATCCTTCTATTGATTTAGAGCATATTATACGTCTTGTACTATTATCTGCTTCTATCGGTACATTGCTTGCGATTATACTGTATCCAACTTTGACAAAACTATTTGGATATGTCATTCAAAACTTTGAAACAGACGGTTCTTTCATTCGAATGATGAAAACGAATAACATTCAAAAATTAAAGTACACAAAAAAATATGTCCGCTTTCCAAAGTTAGAAATGATTCATAGACTGCGTATCGGCGGTATTCCAAAGCGTATAATGCTTATTAACATGTTCGCTACTGCAATTTATACAGCGGGAGTTCTTTCCGCACTATATGCTTCTTTTTTAATTCCAGCTTTCGCAACAAAAGCCACTACAGCTTCTGGTCTTATTAATGGTTTTGCTACTATTTTATTAACAGTGCTACTAGATCCACGTATTGCTCTTTTAACAGAGCGAGCTCTTCAATCAGAAGAAGGTGCTGAAGCAATGAGTAAAATGTATGCTTGGCTAATGATTTCTAGACTTTTTGGTACATTACTTGCTCACCTGTTATTCATACCAGGTGCTTACTGGATTACATGGATTATAAAGCTTATGAATTAAATTTACTCTCTAAAAAAAAAGCAGGTGAGATAACAAATGACTATACAAACAGAACAAGATATCATTCGCTTAATAGAAAACGACGAATGGATGATGAATGTATTACAAATGGCAAAATCACTAGAGCTACCTGATTGGTGGATTTGTGCCGGATTTGTTCGTTCTAAAATTTGGGATACTTTACATGACTATGAAGCTAAAACGGCTATGCCTGATGTTGATGTGATTTATTATGATAGTCTACATCAAGATGAGATATACGAACAATCATTAGAAACGAAATTAATGAATATTGATGCTACTATCCCTTGGTCTGTAAAAAATCAAGCTCGTATGCATGTAGTGAATAATATGCCACCATATTCTTCTTCTGTTAATGCTATATCTAAATTCCCTGAAACAGCAACGGCTTTAGGAGTTACACTTGATGAACTAAACAACGTTATCTTAACAGCCCCATGTGGTATTGAAGATGTCCTTTCCTTACAAGTGAAACCAACAGCTCATTTTCTTAAATCGAAAGAACGATTACATATGTACAAAAACAGAGTTATAAAAAAGAATTGGCAAAGTAAGTGGCCTAGCATCACAATCACATATCCAGAAATTTAGAAAGGGTGCCTCTCATTTATAGAAGCACCCTTTTCTTCATTTCAAAAAATGTATGACTGTTTCTGCAAATCTATCTGCTTCCTCATAATGAGGTGAATGACCGCTCTCTTCAAATACGATATACTTGCCGTTTCGGGCATCTTTATTAAATGTTTTAATTTGTTCTTCACACGTTACTACATCATGTTTTCCTACTATTAATAACATTAGATTTTGTACATCTTTTATTTTTGATAATAATGATGTATGACATGCTCCCTCTAATTTTAATCTATCAAAGTGAATTTTGGAGCGATTTGAAAATATTTCCCACTCTTCATCACTGTATAAACTCTCATCTGTCCTATCTTCCTTATTATTGTAAATCTCCATTCTTTTTTCTTCTAATTCAGCGCTTAATCTTATATAAGCTTCTAACAACTCTTCTGAACTAGCATCGCTAGATGAATAAGCAAAGCATTCTTTTGCTATTTCTTCTTTTCCATACTTTTTTAATAAATGCCCTGTTTTTTGTAACAAAGCCCTACTTGTTAATGCAAAATTAAAAGTTGGTCCTTCAAATATTATTTTCTCTATTGAACTTGGATATATCGACGCATAAAGCAATGCTACATATCCACCGAAAGAGTGTCCAATTATAGACCACTTCTCAATTTGTAATACTTTTTTTAATTCCTCACAGTCTTCAATCAAATCATTTAATCCAAAAGCTTCGTCTTCAGTAATTTCTTCTGAGCGACAAACACCTCTTTGATCTATCATAATTACATATAGAGAATCTTTTAAACGTTCCGCTTGATGAAATGAAAAATCATAACAACTTTCTCCTGGTCCACCATGCAAGTATAAGACTGGCTTATTTTTAGGATTTCCATGTGTTTCAACGTATAGCTTTTTCCCTCTAATATTCATGTATTTCCCTGCTTCTATCAAATTTTCCTTTATGATCACCACCCCTTTTTTTACTGAATATTATAACATTTAATATTAAATAATTCCTATTACATTTAAGAAGACGATAATTATTGCAAGTGGTGCTACAAATCGAAGTAAAAATGCCCAACAAGTAAATACTTTCTTTCCATAATTTCCACCTACAAAAAACTCTGCTTCTAGTACCTTCTTCTCCATTTTGAATGAAACGAAAATACTAATAAATAGTGCTCCAAGTGGCATTAATATATTACTAGATAAGAAGTCTACTGCATCAAAAATATTCTTTCCGAAAATCGTAATATCACTCCATACTCCAAATGATAACGCTGATGGTATACCTACTAAGAAAATGCCGAAACCGATCAGCCATGATAATTTCGTTCTCTTTTCTTGTTCACCATTTGCTAATGCTGAAACAACAGTTTCTAGTAGAGAAAATGCTGATGTTAATGTCGCAAATGTAAATAGTGCAAGAAATACTGTTAAGAAAAATCCACCGAATGGGATTTGACTAAATACAGATGGTAATACGATAAATAGTAATCCAGGTCCTTCTGTTGGCTCCATTCCTAATGAAAATACGGCTGGAAAAATAGCAAGACCTGCAAATAATGAAACAAATAAATTTAATCCAACAATTGTTATTGCTGATTTTGGTAAACTTTCTTTTTTATTTAAATAGGAACTATACGTAACCATAATTGAAATCCCGATACTAATTGCAAAGAATGATTGCCCCATTGCGAACAAAATACTTTCCGAAGTAATCTTTGAGAAATCTGGTTGTAAGAAAAACTTCACACCTTTCATTGCATCATCAAGTGTTAACGAACGAATAATAAGAGCGACAAATAAAACGAACAATGCTGGCAACATATATTTACTTGCTTTTTCAATTCCGTTTTGTACACCCTTTGATACAACCCATATCGTAATGAACATAAAAGCGAAATGTCCCATAATAGCCCAAGCAGGATTCCCAATTGTTTCAGTAAATAATGTGCCGTAATTTTGTCCTGGCGTAATCAGTTGTCCAGTTATTCCTCTGAATAAATAAATTAATACCCATCCACCTACAACACTATAAAATGAAAGTAGTATAAAACACGTTCCAACACCAAGGCGTCCAATCCAATGCCATCCTGTATTTGGTGCGATGCTTTTAAATGCTCCAACTGCTTGTTTCTGCGTACTGCGTCCAATCATAAATTCAGCTATAAGTAGCGGTAGTCCAATTAAAACAGTAAATAATATAAATATTAAAAAGAACGCTCCTCCCCCACTCTTCCCAGCGATATAAGGGAACTTCCATATCGCACCAAGTCCAATTGCTGATCCGGCTGCCGCCATTATAAAACCTAATTTCGAAGTCCATTGCTCCGTCTGTTTCATCTCATTTTCCTCCTAATTAAATCTTTTTATATAAATAAATAAATTTTATAAACCTATTCAAATAAACCCTCCATTTCTTCTTCCATATAATAAAAAAATGGCCTAGCATCTCTATATAAAGAGACGCTAAGCCATTTACTTAACGCGGTACCACCCTTATTGATTCCATTATGAATCCACCTTAGTAGTAATCGTTTGATTACAAACCTAATATCGAAGGTTAACCGTTAAGATTTACTAAGAATGTAATTCCGTTCCACCTTACTGCTCCTAGGCGAGTTCAGGATGTCATTTGACTATGTCACACCAACCCATAGCTCTCTGTACAAATACATGACCTTACTACTCCTATTCAACACATTGTAATATTCAGAATATATTTTCTTTTGAAATTAATATGAAGTATATCGGTTATATTTGTAACTGTCAAGGGGTATATTGATTTTTTGTCGAAATGGTTCATATTGATAACTCACTTTTACTAAGCTTATTAGCAAAAGAAAGAGTCTATATTTTCATCTTTTCAAACGAACTAAAAAAAAATCTTCGCGATAATCGCAAAGATTCTTTTTATGGTATAAGACGAGTACAATCTCTCGGAAAAGCACTAGCCTCTCGTACATTTGTTAATTCTAATAGTTTATATACAATCCTTTCTAACCCAATTCCGAAACCTCCATGTGGTGGACAACCATATCGGAATGTATTTAAATAAGATTGAAATTTCTCTGGATGTAATCCTTTTTCTTTAAACGAAGCGAGTAACAATTCATAATTATGAATTCGCTGTGCCCCTGACGTTATTTCTAGCCCTTTATATAATAAATCGAATGAATCAGTAATAGCTGGATTCTCTTTATTTTGCATCGTATACATCGGTCTCGCTTCTTTCGGATAATGTGTAATGAAAACAAATTCACTATTATATGTTTCCTTTACATATTTCCCTAGTAACTTTTCACCTTCTGTATCTAAATCCCCTACAGGAGATTCTTTACGATACTTACTTTTCAAAATTTCTTGTGCTTCTAACAATGTAATTTTAGGTATTTCAGTAATAACAGGTACTTCTATTTGTAATAGTTGTAGTTCTATTTCACATTTTTTCGCTACTTGTTGAAACATATATCGTAAAACATCCGTTTCTAGTTGCATCACTTCATAAAAATCATGAATAAAACCAAGTTCTACGTCTAACGATATATATTCATTCAAATGACGGGAAGAATTATGATGTTCCGCTCTATATACAGGTGCAATTTCAAAAACTCGTTCTAACCCACCTGCCACCATCATTTGCTTATAAAACTGTGGTGATTGTGCTAAATAAGCTTCTTTTTGGAAGTATGGAAGCTTAAAAACATTTGCTCCTCCTTCTGCCCCTTGCGAAACAATTTTCGGCGTAAAGATCCGTGTGAAATCGTTCTCTATAAGAAATTCACTAAAGCTCTGAACGAGTGTAGATTTCACTTTAAAAATCGCTGCGGTTCGCTCATGCCTTAATGATATTACTCGCTCATTAAGTAGTTGATCTAAGCCAACTTGTAACTTCTTTTTATTTATTTCAAATGGAAGTGGCTCTGCACCGTTTATTACTTTCACTTCATGAGCAAGTACTTCAACACCCAATTCTGTTTTCGATGTCTCGACTATCTCACCGATTACATGGACAACACTTTCTACATCAACTTTATATCCGGCCAATTCATTTTCTAATACACATTGAATTACTCCTGTTCTGTCCCGTAATAATAAAAAACTAACATTTCCAAGGTGCCGAATTTTTTTTACCCATCCTTGAAGTAATACAACCTTTCCACTTTGCTTTGTACATTCTTTTGTGAGTGAACGCTTCATTATTGAATCCATTATTTTTCCCTCCAGTAATTTTATATTTATTTACGTTATTGTTGTCATCGTCATCATCCACGGTCACTCACCCCCTTTCAAAGAATACAAAAATCCGCCCCTATAAATAGGGACGGATTTTTTTCCGCGGTACCACCCAAATTGTCATACTGACCATCTTAGCCCTGATAACGGTAGGTACCGTTTGCTTTTACTAATAATCACGTTCAAAGCAACACTCACAGGTGTCTTTCCATCATGCGGTATCGCAACCTTCCCAGCAACCGGCTGCTCTCTGTAGATCTTTGCACCATGTACTTTTCCTGATCATCACTTTTTATATTTACAGAGTATTCTAACTCCTTACTTTATAAAATGCAAGCCTTTTTTAAAACATTCTGATTTTCTAACTCCTAGATTCTTCTAAAGTGTGAAAAGTTAATTTTGTAATACATATTCTTATGTATTAAATCCAAAATTACACCTTTAATATTTTCCAATTTTTACATAAAAACTAATTCATTTACGCATATTAATAAAAATTTTAAAGCGAGGTGTGTTTATGCAAAAAGCAATTAGTTTCTTTCTCCTTTTGTTTTGCTTAATTGTAGTAAACGAAACGTATGCCTATTCACCAAAATCTTTACCAATCTCTCAAAACTCTGATCAATGGCAAGTGAATATTGATAAACCGAAAAAAACAAACAAGAATATGCTTCAAGCTAAAAAAGATGAATTTCAAACATATCATTTTTCAGTAAAGAATGTCGGGAATAATGAAGTATATAATGTAAACGTCGAAGTATTCCGCAACGAACCAAATAAGAAAACGAAATATGAACTCTTTTCCCTAAAGGAAAGTCGTTTGGCAAGTGGAAAAACTGGATTTGAACACGCTAATTTACCTGTTGCTACAACAGCGGATGAGGTTGATGTAATTATTACATGGCAAGAACACCCTTTCCGCTCCATGAGAAATGGTCAAAAAGTTGAGTCTAGAAAATTTAAAGAGCATTTTGTTTTTAAAGAAGCTAAAAAATAAATGGGATACGGATATATTCACACTATCATTGATATAGCTTTATTTACTAGTACCAGTTCGTAAGCAAATTAAAAAGTCGTGGCTTATAAACGCCACGACTTTTTATATTAATTCGTACTAATGCCTCTCGCTGCCCAAATGCGATCAATATCAGCAGCATGTTGTCCGCCATATAAAAGAGCATCCGCTTGCTTAATCGCTTTCGCTCCATCACTGAATTTAGAGTTTGGTGTTAATGACCAGTGTGATTGTAAAATGATTTTTGTTGCTACATCACGGCCAAAAGCTTGTGCCATTTCGTATTGGCCTTGAGCCCAAATTTCACCATCATCATGCACTTCATTCGTTATATCTTTCGGATATACTTTATTATTATCTAATCGGCGTAAGCATGTTGGATCTGAACTAGAATAAGCTGTCGCATCCCATTCTCCAACACATGCTTTACCATATCCAGTAGTCGATACTGCATCTTCATATGTAGCACCTAAGAAGTCCCCAAATCCTTCTCCCATCGCTCCACCTTCTGCTGAACTACCAAAGCCAGGAACTTGGTTATCTTGAATCGAATGCCCATATTCATGTGCGATAATACCAGCATCTTCTGCATCATCAACACCGCCAGTACCGAAAGTCAAAGCTTTTGTTGATGGAGAATAGAATGAGTTATCATCAGTTGTACCATTAACATTCACTTTTATCGAACGGTTATTAATATTTTTAAAACCTAGACTTTGAATGTAACGTTGCAATGTGTCGATATGATAGTACGACATAACATCTTCAAAGCTATCATTTGCGCGTGTATAGTTAAATTGTAAATTCGTAGATTTTGTTTTCGCTTTTGAAGAAATCGTTACATATTCTCCAATTAAAAATCCTGTTCCATCTAAACCTTTTAACGTAACAGTTTTCAGTTGGTTCGTTAGAGCTGTTGAATCTGCATCGTTATTATCTTTTAAGCCTACTTTACTACCGCTAGATACGACTGGGTTAGGTAAAAATACTTTTCCTGACCCTTCAGCTTTTCGGTTTATATCAACCTTTTTAATTAACTTTCCATTTTCTGCATCAATAAATGTTTCCCATGCACCAAATGGATTATTAGAATGGACTACAACTTTATATACTGGACGAGCAATTCCTTCTTCAACAATATATCCGAACTCTTTATCTGTAGGAGCCCATAAATTTTGCTCACTTGCTTCTCCAACATACGCCATTGATTTTTGTATTGCATCTTTTTCACTAATTTTTGTCGTTACTTCCTTCACACCTGTAACAGGCTGATAATCAGAAACAGCGAGTACTCCCTTTCCCTCTCCGTTAAGAGTAACTGTTATTTGTTTTGAAAATACAGGTGCACCATTAACAACTTGTTGGAACCTAACATATGAAGCTACTGATGTTTCTGTTGTAGAAATATATTGCAAGTCTGAAAGATCTGTTTTCAATCCATACTGCGCAGCATTTTCTTTTAAATATTCAGTTGCTTTTTTCTGTGGCGAATAAGCTTCTAACTTTACTTGCTGTTGTTTTTCCAATGCCGAAACCGTAGAAATCGTCCCCATTACTAACGGCACGGTCATTGCCATTGCCACCATTTTTTTATTAAACATAGAACCACTCCCCCTAATAAAGTAGCTCAACCTTATCCCATTACCACTAGGCAATCATTCCCCGCAAAACGGATGGATAAAAATTGAATCTACGAGTAATTCTCTATGAACACTTCTATTACCTTTCTATTTAGGGTAAGTGAAATTTTCTCAATATTTATGTGTAAAGTGAACACAATACTTTAGAAATATATTTCTAAAGTATTTCCATAACTCTTAACCTTTTTAAATTACTTTGTAAAAAACAGGATATTTTTTACCTAACGGTAGGTTGAAAAAAATATTTATGAATGATACGATTTATATAACCTTTTTGTAGGAGGCTTTATTATGAGCAAAAGTGAAGAAACACTCTCTTCAATTATGGAAGCAAGCTATCGACTGTTTGCCGGACATGGCATTACTAAAACGACCTATTCTATGATTGCTGAAGAAGTCGGAATTGCTAAACCGTCCATTTATTATTACTTTAAATCTAAAGATGCATTAATCGAATGTATTTTCACAGAATTATGTGCTGCGATGCAGTTTTCTTCCTTCTTCCATACAGAAGAGTTTACGAAAGAAAATTTTATTGAGAAATGCATTGAAATTGGATTCAAAATAATTGATGAACAGCAGAACGATCCTTATTTTAATCGTGTGTTGCAAGAATATTTATTACTATCTTCAAGAAATGATATGTACAAAGATCGATTACTAACTGTGCAAACAGAATATTTACAAGGGTTTGAATCACTCCTTACAAAAGCAAATGAGCTGCAATTAATTGAAAATAAAAATCTAGTTTCAAAAGCTCATATGTTAGCATTAGTGCTTGATAATGTCGGGAATTTTATGATGTTACATGTGGATATAGATTATAGACAAATATGGATGGAAGCTGTAAACAGTATTTTTGAAAGAAGGGATTGAATTGAATACTAAAAAACGAATTATCGGCTTAGACTTTGCTAGGGCCTTGGCGATGTTTGGTATGCTGCTTGTTAATTTTATGGTGATAACAGGTGCAGAAGGAAATGGTCCCCCATTTTTAATAACTTTAATGTCACTTTTTGAAGGTAGAGCTTCTGCCTTGTTTGTTATACTTGCTGGAATTGGAATATCTTTAATGACTAGATCCTCTGTTGCTAGAAATGAAAAAATAAAAATTTCTAATAGCCGAAAGATCATATGGAAACGGGCACTATTCTTATTTATTTTAGGATTACTTTTATACGTAATGGAGTGGACTGGGGATATATTACACTACTATGGTGTTTACCTTTTCGTTGCTGCCTTACTCATTACAGTCCGAAAAAAAGCATTACTCTTCTTATCTATTATTATCCTACTCTTGGCACAATCTCTTCAGCTTACTTTCAATGCTTTCGAAGGTTGGGGAGGCCCTACTCCATTTATAAACTATGTAGACTTCTGGACAGTTAACGGTTTTCTTCGCAATTTATTCTTTAATGGTTATCACCCTTTTTTCCCATGGTTTTCATTCTTCTTAATCGGTATGATAATTGGCAGATTAGATCTTCATAATAAAAAGATTAGAGATAGGTTGCTCTTGCTCGGTATTACATTCACCATACTGATAGAACTTTTATCAAAAGGGCTCACGTACTACTTCATTCCACACATTGGCAAAGCAGCTGCTACATTTTTGTTTAATACAGGACCCGTTTTACCAAATGTATTGTACATTTTATCTGCAACAGGATCTGCTATTGCTATATTAATACTTTGCCTCTATATTACTGAAAAATATGAAAATAATTGGTTTGTTACTTCCATTATACAAACAGGTCAATTAACATTAACTCATTATGTAAGTCATGTATTTATCGGGATTGGGACATTAATTCTATTCAATAGAATGGAACATCAAACACTACTTTTCGTTTTATTATTTGCTACTGTATTTTTCATTTTCAGTATTTTGTTTAGCGTATTATGGAGAAAGAAATTTTCTAGAGGACCTATCGAATGGATTATGAGGAAATTAGCTAGTTAATTTACCTCCATACAAAAAAGGAAGTTGGAATCATTCCAACTTCCTTTTTTCTTTAATTAGCTGCACTTAATTTAATTCTAAGTTTTGTTTCACCTAAAGAAAGTTCATCATCTTCGTTCGTTAAGTGACCAAATGTAAATTGTTTAACGAGTAAGTTTTCTTCCAATAAATCTTTATGGTTCGTTAACGTTCGCTGTAGTTCTTCTTCTGTATCAAGAATAATATCGACTCGTAAATTAACTGGTAAATTCAACTGTTTACGGTATTCTTGAACCGCACGAATGAATTCACGCGCTACTCCTTCTTGTAACAATTCTTCCGTTACATTCGTATCTAACATAACTGTATATTGTCCGTTAGTCGTATTAGAGAATCCTGATTTTGCAACTTTCTCAACTAACACATCTTCAGCAGTTACAACTACTTCTCCTTCTGGTGTTGCTTCGTAAACTGCTCTTCCTGTTGATACAAAGTTTTGTACTTCTTCTTGTGATAATTGTTTTAGCCAACCATTCACTGCATTCACATTTTTACCGAATTTTGGCCCCGCTGTTTTAAAATTAAGCTTCAATTGATATGATGTGTATTTTGTTTCATCGAGTTCAACATGGAACGCTTTTACATTTAACTCATCCATAACGATATCACGATAAGATTCCCAATCCATATCATTCTCGTTATGCTCAAGTAATACAAGTTCTGCTAGCGGCTGTTTTACTTTTAAATAATGCTGATTACGGTTACTTCTTCCAAGTTCAACAACTTGTAAAACAGCATCCATTTCCGCTTCTAATTTTGGTTGAAGTAGTGATTCATTTACAACTGGATAATCGGCTAAATGAACGCTGCTTCCTTCTAAATTTAGATGAATGTCTTCCGCGACAAACGGTGTAAATGGTGCAATTAATTTACTAATTGTTACAAGCACTTCATGAAGTGTCTCGTACGCAGCTGCTTTCTCAGCGTTCATACCAGATTCCCAGAAACGATTACGTGAGCGTCTTACATACCAGTTACTCACTTCATCTACAAGTGCTGCAATTTCACGAGCTGCATTCGTAAATTGATAATCATCAAGTGCAGTTCTCACTTTTTTCGTTGTACTATGCAATCTTGATAATACCCATTCGTCTAATTTCGTAAGCTTTACATCATACGTTTCTTTCGGATTATACTCATCTAAATTTGCATATAAAACGTAGAAGCTATACACATTGACTAATGTATCTACAAATTTAGATTTCGCTTCCAGTACTGTTCTTTCAGAAAAACGCTTCGCATTCCACGGGGCACTATCAACAAGTAAAGCCCATCTTAGCGCATCTGCACCAAATTTATCTACTAAATCAACTGGATCTAGTGCATTTCCTTTGCTTTTAGACATTTTCTGCCCTTCTTCATCTAAAACATGCCCTAGTGATAACACTCGTTTATACGGTACTTTTCCTGTATATAGTGCTGATACTGCTAATAAACTATAAAACCAGCCGCGTGTTTGATCAATTCCTTCTGCAATAACATCCGCTGGAAACTGCTCTTCAAATAACTCTTTATTTTCAAATGGGTAATGATATTGTGCAAATGGCATAGAACCACTATCAAACCAAACATCAATCACTTCTGGTGTACGATTCATTGTGCCTCCGCATTTCCCGCAGCAGACTTGCACTTCATCTACATAAGGCTTATGCAATTCCAAATCTTCTGGTGTTTCTTTCGTACTATGCTTTCTTAATTCGGCAATGCTTTTCGGTGCGAACTGATGATCACAACTTTCACATTCCCATACATTCAATGGCGTTCCCCAATATCTATTTCGGCTAATATTCCAATCTACCATATTTTCTAAAAACTTACCAAAACGTCCATGTTTCATATGATCCGGATACCAAGTAACAGAATCATTATTTTGTAAAAATGTATCTTTAATTGCAGTTGTTCGGATTAACCAACTTTCTCCTGCATAATAAAGTAGTGGTGAATCACAACGCCAGCAATGCGGATAGCTATGTTCATATTTTTCTTTATGATACAGTAAACCTTCCTTCGCTAAATAACGAACGATATCCACGTCACAATCTTTTACAAATTTCCCTTTCAAAAATGGTACTGCCTCTGTATACTCACCTTTTTCATCTACAACGTGCAAGAATGACAATCCTTCACTTTGAACAACTCTATAATCGTCCTCTCCATATGCTGGAGCAATATGAACAAGTCCTGTACCACTATCTCCCGTTACAAAATCTGCTGCAATAACGCGGTAACCATTTGTAACTTCTTTCATCGGAAATGGCGCTGTATAAGATGTGTTTAATAATTCTTCGCCTTTATGAACAGATAATACTTCATAATTCTCTTTTAATACTTCTTGTACACGTTCTTTCGCAACAATGTATACATGACTTTCTTGTTTTGCTTTAACGTATTCCATATTTGGATGGACAGCAAGCGCAACGTTTGCTGGAAGTGTCCAAGGTGTCGTTGTCCAACCTAAGAAATACTCATTTTCACTATCTTTCACTTTAAACTTCACAGTTGCACTTAAATCTTTTACTGTTTTATACCCTTGTGCAACCTCATGTGAGCTCAATGAGGTTTGGCAGCTTGGGCAGTATGGTGAAACTCTATGTCCTTTATATAACAATCCTTTTTCATGGATTGTCCCCAAAATATGCCATACACTTTCGATATATGGATTCTTTAAAGTTACATATGGATCATCCATATCTACCCAATAACCAATACTTTCAGTGAATTCGCGCCACTGCTTCTCATATGTGAAAACACTCTCTTTACACTTTTGAATAAATGGTTCAATGCCATATTCTTCGATCTCATGTTTACCAGAAATACCAAGTTGCTTCTCAACGCCTAATTCTACAGGTAAACCATGTGTATCCCATCCTGCTTTTCTTAACACTTTATAACCAGCCATCGTTTTATATCTTGCTACTAAGTCTTTAATTGTTCGTCCAAGTGCATGACCTACATGCGGTAGTCCGTTCGCCGTTGGTGGTCCTTCATAAAATACGAAAGACTGTGCGCCTTCTCGATTCTGAATTGATTGTTCGAAAATATTTTGTTCGTTCCACTGTTTGCGAATTCGCATTTCTCTTCCTACAGCTGATTCTTTTACATCTACTTTTTCCATATACAATCACTCCTTTGAATATTTTAAAGCACACAAAAAACCCGTCCCTATAAAGTAGGGACGGGTTTACCCGCGATACCACCCTAATTCTATTAGCTTTTTCACTAATAGCACTTAGCAACGTACTATCATACGTGTTCTTTGTAACGGTAGACATCCGTCCGGGCTTACTTACTTTCAGCCTCGGCTCCTCGGAGATGATTTTCAAATAACGTCTGCACACCGGCTTTCAGCAATATACCGGCTCTCTGGAGAACAGCTCACTATTTTACTCTTTCTCGTCTTCAGATTTGTATACTTTGTTAAAAGTTATTTTATGCCATTTAGCAACTAATTGTCAACTAATTCAAAATATATCCGTATCTTTTTTCCCTATTCTTATACAATTACTTTTCAAATTCTCGCAATGCTGCTAAATTTTCATCATCCTCAATAAGTTCAGCAAAGAATCCCGATTCATCCTCACGAAGGACAAATTCAAGCTCTTCCTTCGCCTCTTCATTTCTATTTAACTGTGCTAAATAACAAGCTCGATCATATCTTGCTAACAAATCACTCGCGTCAATTATTAATACTTCATTTGTTATTTTTTCTGCCTTTATCGTTTGGCCTGCACCATGATATGAAGATGCTAAAGAAAGAAGAATTGCTGTTTCATTTGGATGATGTATAGAAGCATTTTCTAATACATGAATTGCCTCTTCAAACCTTTCTTGACTTTGATATATTTCTCCTAAAGCAAGAAATGCTCTACTTACAAACGGTGTTTGCTCTGTTAATTGCAAGATAATCTTTTCTGCTTTTCTTTCTTCCCCTGCTTTAAAGAATACTTGTGCTTGCAGAAGAAGAGTATCATAATCATCTGGTAGTTCTCGAACCATTTGTTTCGTTAATTCCAAAGCATCTCTTAACATATCTTCTTCCTCGCACTCAACGAAAAGATTTACAAGTTGCTTCGCTACGTCATAATCCCATTTATTTTCTAGTGACGTGTGCAGAATCTCTATTGCTTCTTTATTCATCTCTACATTCTCATAAAATAGCGCAAATCGCTGTGCTGCCATACTATTTTTCGGATTTAACTTTAAAGAGATTTCATATAAATCAATTATCATAGTAACCATTGAAATTTCTTTCGCACGATTTTTCATACGATAAAAAGCTCTCGTAATGATAGATCGTTTTGGCTGTTCATGCAGCTGGCGTTCAATCCATATTTCCGTAACCGCAGCTGCAGCATACATGAATGCTGTACTCCTTTCTGCTTTTTTCACCTTTAACGTATGAAGAAAATCTCGTATGTTAGACAATTTTTTATGTTGCTCTACTGCTTTTACATAAACATCAAATATACGTTCATTATCAAAATCTTTTTGTATTACTTTCATTGCAACTTCAATTGCTTTTACATTTCTTTTTTTCACTAATACTTTTGCATAATGATATAGAACTTCTATATGCTCACCATCTAATTGTAGTGCGTATTCAACCTGTGCTTGTTCTTTATCTATTTCATTCATCGCTCCGTACACATATGCAATCGCATCTAAACGCCATATTTCAGGTACTTCGTCCACTAATTGTTCTAGTTCAGTCAGCAATTCTTCCTGAAGATTCATATCTACTGAAAGCTGTGCTAAATATTCCATATTAATATGCAACGGCTCTTCTTTCATCGCCTGAACCATATGACTTTGTTCTTTAGAACGGTTTTCTTCTTTTTCGTATATTTCCGCAAGCTGTAAATGTACACCTACGAAATTCCCATCAAGCTCTAAACATGTTTCATACGCTTGTTTTGCTTCCGTCAATTGCCCTAATGCCATAAGTGTTTCACCAATTCGGTAATACGGTAATGCCGTTTCCATTTGTTCTATCGCCTTATTATATCTTTTCATCGCTTGGCCGTACTGTCCAATAGATTCATATAAAATACCTGCATAACAACCGTACTCACTTACTTCATTTCTTTCTTTGTGTAACGTTCTTAAAAATGCTATACCTCGTTGTACAAATTCCGTTCCTTTAATTCGATTCACATATTCATCTAACGCACTTGCTACATTATAATCACTTTTCTTTATACCATTTTCTAACTTAGATAGTGCTACTTTAAACCCTTCTTCATTTCCACCAAGTTCAATTTCAGCATCCCATAAAACCATTCCTGCATTCATGAGGAAATCTTGGCTCTTTTCAATTTGCTTCTCAAGACCAAGTATATATTCTTTTGCTTCCTTATATTGTTCTCTTGCCATATAAACTTGTGTAAGTCCGAAGTGAGAATAAACATCCTCATCATTTTCTTCTAAAGCACGCTTATACAATACTTCTGCTTCTTCCAAGCTATCATTTTGAAAATGATAATCACCTAATTTTACGTAAAGAGGTGCTTTATCATCACAATTCTCAATACCGTTTAATAAAATTTCTTTCGCACTTTCCTCATCCTTCAAATCAGATTCGTATATTTCCGAAAGTTTCGTATAAATGTAAGGTGCATTACTATCCAAACGAATCGCTACTTTAAGCCCTTTTATTGCTAAATATAATTTCCCTAGTTGATGTGCACATCTCGCTCGTTCATACCATACATGCGCTTCATATTTATACTCTTTTAACAAGTCATTAAAGATTTCATATGCTTCTTCATATCTTTCTAAATCTATTAATATTAAACCGTGATTTGTTAAAGTGAACCTTTCAGGACTACGCTCTAACGCAACTTGAGAGTATTGCAATGCTTTTTCAGATTGATCAATATACATATAGGATAAAGCGAGAAAACTCCAAGCAATAGGCTGATCTGCGTCTAATTGTAACGATGAACGAAAGCTTGAAATCGCTTCTATATAACTTTCCTGCTCAAAAGCATATCTTCCATTTATTAAATGATATAAAGCACGATTATTTTTCTTCTCAACGCTTGTCAGCATTTGCTCCGCTTTCTCTACTTCTTGAAGACGAATAAAACACTGTGCACCATGCAATTTAACAAAGTCCGAGTTCGGAAACTTTTCCATTAACTTATCGATACAATATAAAATAAATTCTTTATCTACTTCAACATCTAAGTGCTTTATCGTATATAACCACGTATTTGGATTATCACTCGTTTCTTTTAAAAATTGTACTAAGTTACTAATCCCCTCTTTGTCATGTTCATCTAAATGATCCGTAAGAGAAAAAATAGATTTAAAGTAACGATTTTCTTCCTCACTTAGAAACGCTAGTTGCTCCTTCTTTTCTTTCGGAACAAACGTGATTGCTAAACAGCCTGTATAACGATATTTTTCTTGTAATTTACTATATTCCACAAGAACTGGTTCTATAAAGTTTGGATCTTGAACATAGAAAGCTTGCAATGTATCATCATATCCAGATAGAACTTGTACGTGTGAAGCATGCTCAATATCTATACTTAATAAAACAGGAATTCCTTCGTCAATCAGTCTCTTATAATTCTCTTCATTCCCTTTAAAATAACGATATTCATAACCTAATTCTTCTAAATAAGAAACAGTATCTGAAAACTTCGAACCTGTCATATCAAAAATAAACTCTGCTATTTCATCTTGTGTACGTTTCTCTCCCCATATACGCAACATCA
The DNA here is from genome assembly GCF_051915225.1 of Bacillus cereus group sp. MYBK95-2. Taxonomy (NCBI): domain Bacteria; kingdom Bacillati; phylum Bacillota; class Bacilli; order Caryophanales; family Bacillaceae; genus Bacillus; species Bacillus cereus group sp. MYBK95-2. The sequence goes on from NZ_JBQAEH010000005.1 coordinate 290,709, forward strand.
TCTCTAAACTTGTCGGAACACAATAATTATCCTTTTGTACAATAGGAACTATCGGCAAGTGAACCTTTTTTCCATCCGGATTTTTTTCTAAATTATGATATAAAGATTCTTTTAAACTCTTTTCTTCTTTTAATAGTTTTTGTAAATCTGCAAATTTATTCATTTTGTACAGTGCTTCTGCACGTAAATGTACAAAGTAAGTATTATAGGCATGATACGGCAGCTGAGTATTTATGTTATCTATTACCGCTAACATCTCTTCATATCGCTCTAAATCTAATAAATACTTTATCTTCTCAAAATGAAAATATGGTACTTGTGGGAATTTTACAATTGCATCATCGATTAACTGTATCGCGCGTTTTTGTTCTCCTTTATTCGCATACAATTGTGATAATAAATAGGTAGATAACTCTTCACAATCTTCATGCTGCATGCCAGCAATAAATTGTTTTTCCGCTTTCTCCCATTCACCTGTATGCATATAAACGTAGCCCCATTTATCAAACACTGCGCGTGCACTGTACTCCTCTGCTTTTTGCATATACATTAACGCTTCTTCGTTTCGTTTCATTTCTAAAAGACATCGTACTAACGTAAAATATGTTTTCGCTAAAAAATCTGCATCTATTTCTTCTTTATTACTCTCTTCTAAAGTTTCTTTTAACAGCTGCTCTGCTTCAAGAATTTTCCGCTCATCAATTAACTCATCACAATATAAAGAGAGCGTTCTCATATTTGGGAATTTTTTATAAGCGTAACGAATGAGGAATGAACTGTATTGGTGCATAAGCCCTTCATCAGTAAGACGAATTAATATATCGAACTCCTTATGCGAAGGAATATTGGCAAGCCAATTCTTCACATAGGATAAAGTATTCGTTTCTTTTATATATGCAATTTCATTATTTATTTCCTGTAATCCATCTACAAATCTCTTGTCTTTTAAACAAGTTTCTAACTGCTTAAAATCTAGCATGCATTCACCTCGAATTTATATTTATACTGCTACTTGCTTAGATTTTACACACCATATAGTATGTATTCAACTAAAATCTCTTATAATGGATGGTATTAATTAATATTATTCAAATTTATAACAAAATATAGTAAAAATGATTGTCTTTCTCTGTATTTTGTTTGATTATATAGAATAACGTAACATGTGTATCCTATCTTTTGTTAGTTAAAAACAGTACATGAAATTATATCGGCGATTATACGGTGAATATCGACTTACCAACAAAAAATGACATTTTTCTCATTCATTAAATCAGGGTACTCCTTAAATATACAAAACGGATACTCTATTTGACCCGCTATATACTGTGCAACATTTTTCTTTGAATTCAAATTAACACAACTTCTAACCTCCTGTAGAGCAAGAATATGTGGAGAAATAATTCAAATTTCCTCACAAATAGCTTCTAATCTCTCCAACCAAAGACTATTATGGTTCCATATATTGAAGGTAGCAATCCTTAATAAATCACTATCTTTCAACATTCTATTTCACCAAATGTAATTTTCATATTCGGAGCATATACTAAAGAAGAATGAAGATGAAATGCCTTGAAAAATCGTAGTTCAGCTTCATATTGAGCTAGCGCATTATCATATGTTAATCCTCTGGCTATTAAACGTTCTACAAATTGTTGCTTATCACCCGGATCACCTGCAATCCCCTCTTCTTTTAATGATTGATACAAATCGTTTTTATCATTGTGATGCATATTTGAATCTAAAAAGTTCACTTTATCGCTTACTCTACATTCAATATTTTTCACACCTAATTCACTTAAATATATCGGTATTTTCATGCCTATATTGCCATCTTTACCATTTCTTTGCGTATCACTTTCAAATAATTTCTGCAAAACACCTAGCTGAATAAATTCCGATTGTTTCTCCCCATCTAGTAAATAAGAAGCCATATTAGAAATCCAATGTGGTTCAAAACAGATTATTTTTCCACCCTTTTTAACTGAATGTATCATTTTTTGTAGCATTGTTTCTGGAGTAGTCATATGTAATAAGAAAGCATGACAGATTGCTATATCGTATTTATCGTTCAGTTCAATTTCTGTAGCATCTCCTTCAAGAAATTCTGAATCATACGGAAGTAAACGAAACAACTCTCTGGCTTCAGCTAATAATGTTTCTCCACTATCAATACCTGTATACTTTGAACCTTCTGGGAGTAATGGCATTAATACTAACCCTAAATAACCATATCCACAACCGTAATCAACGATATGTACAGGCTTAGTAATCTTCCAAACTGTATTTACTAAAAAGCTTACATAATCGTCGTTGTAATATAAATCTCTCGTGTTTTTTAAATATGTTAGTTTATTGTTCCAATCATATGTTTCCAACATCTAACGCCTCCTTTTATATACAAAACTAAAGTTCTCTATATAATAGCCGTATTCCTACACTTTTCTTAAAATTTCAAAGCAAAAAAGCTAGTGTATTTTTAATAATACACTAGCTTTTTATTTGGAAGAAAAATTTAACAAGTACAATCACAATCAAAACAATCCGTACAGTCTAAATCGTCACAATCTGCTTTTCTCTTTCTTTTGTTTCTTTTAAGATAATAATACAGTAGCCCAAACAATAGTATACAAATAACAAAAGCTATTATTGCTTCTGTATAGTTATTTTGAGTCATAAAACCAATTCCACTTCCGCCTGAAATAAAAATTAGAATTAAGTAAATCCAGAACATCTATGTAAATACCTCCATTACTATATATCTTAAGATAATATCCATATAACACTAGAGGAAATGAATAATCCCATACCATTACCGCTTAATACACCAGTAGTTATTCTTAGCAAATTTGAGCTATTTCTCCATTTCCACTTTTGGGTGAACCCATCGATAAGTAACGGAATTTGAGCGAAAAATGATAGTATGATTGCCAAAAGAAATGAAGGTGTCATATAAAAATAAATTGGAAACATTAAAATACCAATAAGCATGCCTGTACAACGTGCACATAAAGGTATGTACTTTTGTAGTTTAAAAAAACTCCTATCTAATCTTCTATGACAAGGAATTTGTAAAATAAAAGTTCGAATCAATATGAATCACCCTCTCTAAAAAGATTTTAATTGATTTTGCAAAAAAAATATATATCCAATAAAAAAACAAACCAGGTTTATACTAGACCCAGTTTGTCAGTTTACTACTATGTTACATCTCCTCAGGTGCCTCCACCCCAAGTAAACGTAATCCTTCTTTTAATACAACCGTCACAGCATAAACCAATGCGAGTCTGCTGTCTTTTTCTTTGCTCTCTTCTAATATACGAACATTACCGTAATATTTATTGAATGATTGTGCTACATCTAATATATATTTCGAAATAATCGATGGCTCATTTTTATTGAAAGCTGCTCCAATTATTTGCGGGAATTTATTTAGTAATTTTACGACACTCCAGCTATGATCGTCTTTTAAAGCAAACGTACATGTTTCAAATTCTACACTTTCTTTTCTTAAAATAGAGCAAGCACGTGCATGTGTGTACTGTACGTACGGGCCTGTTTCTCCTTCAAATTTCAGCATGTTTTCTAATGAGAATTCAATATTGTGCATACGCTCATTTTTTAAATCGTGGAAAATAACTGCACCTACACCGACTTGCTTTGCTACTACTTCTTTTTGTTTTAAGTTTGGATTTTTCTCTTCAATATTTTGTTTTGCAAGTTCGATTGCTTCTTCGAGTACTTCTTCAAGTAAAATAACTCTTCCTTTACGTGTCGACATTTTCTTACCATCTTTTAAAATGAAGCCAAACGGTACGTGTTCCATACCATCAACCCAAGTATAGCCAAGTTTTTTTAATACAGTGAAAAATTGATTGAAATGTAAGCTTTGTTCTGGACCAACAACATATAGCGCTTTATCAAACCCATAAGTGTTTTGACGATATAAAGCTGCCGTTAAGTCACGCGTTGCATAAATCGTCGCACCATCTGATTTTCTAATTAAGCAAGGCGGCATTCCTTCTTCTTCTAAATTAACGACTAATGCGCCTTCTGATTCTTCCAGTAAGTCGTGCTCTTCTAAAATCCCAATAAAGTCTTCCATTTTATCATTATAGAAAGCTTCGCCTTGAAAATTAGTAAATTCCACACCGAGAAGTTCATAAATACGAGAAAATTCTTTTAATGATTCGTGACGGAACCAATTCCAAAGTTCAACTGCTTCTTCATCGCCTTCTTCTAGCTTTTTAAACCAAGCACGTCCTTCTTCTTCTAATTCATCATTCTCTTTTACTTCTACATGAAACTGAACATATAACTTAAATAGCTCACGTATTGGATCCTCTTTCACCACTGCTTCATTTCCCCATTTTTTATAAGCCGTAATTAACTTTCCAAACTGTGTTCCCCAATCCCCTATATAATTAATTCCTACAACTTCATATCCACATTTTTCTGCGATATGCTTCAATGAATTTCCAATCATTGTAGAACGTAAATGCCCCATTGAAAAAGGTTTCGCGATATTAGGAGAAGAATAATCGATAACTACTGTTTTTTCACATCCAAAGTGATTTTGACCGTACTCTTCTTTCTCAGCTAAAATTTTCTTTAATACTTCATCACTTACAGTTTCACGATTATAAAATACATTTACATAAGGACCAACGGCTTCTACTTTTGTAAAGAACGGATCATTTAACTTCTCCGCCACTTCCTTTGCGATAATAGCTGGTGCTTTTTTATATTGCTTCGCTAATGAAAAACATGGGAACGCTGCATCTCCAAATTCATCTTGTTTCGGTGTTTCGATTAAATCTAAAATTTGATTTTGCGTTAATTCATTTACAAAAATATTCGATAAACTTTTCGCAAACTGTGTTTTATATTCCATACTACAACCTCCTTATTTTTTAAACACAAAAAACTCGTCTCTAAAAAAGAGACGAGTTTGAACCCGTGGTACCACCCTTGTTGTTCGTTACGAACCACTTTCCCGTTTATAACGAGGACAGGGGGCCTCGGCTTTCTCTACTATTCGTTCAAGAAGCATCTCCGAAGTGCGCTTCATCTTTTCCTTCCGTACTAGGCTCACACCATCCCTAGCTCGCTTTCCTTCTAAAAAAGACTACTCTCTTCATCACAGACAGTATATTTAATTAATTATTGCTTATTATACATCTTTTCAAACAATTAGCAAAGGTCAATTACACCAAAGTGAAACTTAGCACTTTTTCTTTTGTATACGTGAAAATTGTGTTTTTCAAATCTAGAACTACGGAAATGATCTTTTAAAACGACACGTTTTCTCGCCACTCGTTTTGCCTCCGCAATTGTTTCGTCAGTAATATCATGATACAAAGCGAAGTGTTTTAATCCTTTAATTCCATCGGATTCTATGACAGTTTCTTCAAACATCGGATCAAGGTAAACGACATCGTAACTATTGTCTTCACATTGCGCTAAAAATGAAAAATGCTCCGTTTGCTTTACTTGGATTCTTTGCATTGCTTCATCAATTTCAGAAACAGATGAAGACCATGTTTTCAAACCATTTTCCATAATATAAGCCATATACTCATTGCCTTCAAGTCCTGTTACTTTTCCGCTTTCCCCAACAACATAACTAGCTACAATACTATCTGATGCCATCCCGAGCGTACAATCTAACACTGTCATTCCTCTCTCTAATTGCGTGGCTTGTACAAACGGATCGTGTTCTCCACGCATTAACCTTTTCACACGAAACATCGCTGAGTTCGGATGAAAGAAAAACGATTCTTCCGTACCTTTTGGATAAATAGCTAATCGGTTCTTCCCTACGACAAGTATATCTTGTTCATACTGCTCATGTAATTTATGCACTGGTATATCATTACGTAAAATGAAAGAACGATTTAATTCTTCTGCTACCTTTTTTGCATATGCTGTCATTTCTTTGTTTGTTCTTCCTGCTGTTGTTACTATCATTGTTTCACCTCTATATAAAGAAAAGAGGGAGATTTACTCTCCCCCTTCTTTAGCAATTCTTTTCGAAAGCTTGCTCTAAGTTCGTAATAATTTCGTCCATAGTTGCACCTTCAATTTCATGACGGTGAATGAAGTGAACAACTTCTTTTCCTTTTAATAATGCCATAGATGGTGAAGATGGAGGAATTTCTCCGAAATATTCACGCATTTTTGCAGTAGCATCTTTATCTTGACCTGCGAATACAGTTACAAGATGATCAGGTTGTTTTTCAGCACGAACAACCGCTTGACCTGCTGATGGACGTGCTAAACCAGCTGCACAACCACAAACAGAGTTTACAACTACTAAAGTTGTACCTGATGTATTTTCCATAAATTCTGTTACAGCTTCTTCTGTAGTTAACTCTTCAAACCCAGAACGCACTAACTCTTGGCGCATTGGGATTACCATTTGGCGCATGTATTCTTCATAAGCATTTGACATCTTGTAATCTCTCCTTCAACTTTCATTCCAAATTCATCATATCACGCTCTATTAATAGGTGCAAAAGAAAGATAACGATGATTTCATTTTTTTGTAGGGATTTCACAAACCCCACCGCGGCAATGTCCCACTGGAACAAGTTTTCTATTATTAGCGATATAATCGTATACTTTACTTCCAAAACCAAGTACGATAGATAGCTTTATAAAAGGAACTGCAAACCAATAAGATGGAACGGCCTTTGCTAATACATCTATGCTCTGAATGCCGTCATACCACTTATTATTTTTTAAAATATACAGTCTTTGTTCCATTTTACTTTGTAGTTCTTGAGAAAGTTCATACTTCTCAACTACATCTTCATTTCGAAATGAAACAAATTTCATCTTACCCTTTTTATCTAATTTTTTCGTACGTTCTGCAACGGCCGTACACATCGGACACCAACTATCATAGAAAACAATCATACATTATTCCCCTTTACGAGACTCCGTCATTTGTTTCCATACAGAACCTTTTGCTTCTTCTCCGCCTTCAATACGCTCTAATGCTAGACGTGCTTGCATGGCTACTTCAAACTCTGGATCATCTTGCGCTGCTTTTAATGCTGGAATCGCACTTTCATCTCCAAGTTCAAATAAGAACATCGCTGCACGCCAGCGTACTAATTTACTTGGATCTTTCAGAGATTTAATCATAACGAACATCGCTGCCGGATCACCTACATCTGATAAACAATCTCCTGCAGTACGGCGAACACTTACAGAGCGATCTAACAACGCTTTATATAACAACGGTAATACTTCATCACCTTTTACCATACCTAAATACGCTGTTGCTAAGCGGCGTATTGAAACTTTTTCATCATCTAACGCCATCTTCAACACTGGAATATCTTCTTCAGTAGGATCCATTTGTTCTAATGCTGCAAAACGGTTTTTCCAGTCAGAATCTTTCATCATCTCTTCTGTTACTTTATATGGCTCACGCTTTTGAATCGTTACTTCAACAGCACCCGCTTGATTTAATAATTCTTTAACCGTTTCATTTACACGTTCTTCTGAATAAGCAGCAACAATCTCTTCCACTACTTCTTTCCCAATTTCTTCAAAATTACCGTAACGTGTACTTTGTTCTACCCATTTACGCTCTTTTACAACGTTTGGTGCAGACATTTGCACTTTCATAATTGATTCTTTAAAACGATCTGGTAAACCAACACGTTCTTCCGTCGTTCCATCTGTTAACTTTACTTGCATTGGAATTGTAAAGAACATTTGAACAAACACCTTCACTTCTCCAAAATGAGCAAGTTGTTGTTCTTCACTTTCTTCCACTACTTCTTCGCCAAAAACAGCACGAACTTGTTGTAATAAAACTTTCCAGTCATACTTCGCATTTCGCTCCACTGCTAAAAAGTCGGCTACATGATATACACCTTTAATGCCTTCAATTTTCAAAATTTCTTGCACTTGCATTGGTGCTTGTTCTTTATTTTCATTTGTATAATTATTACGTGCTCCTGATGGTAATACTTCATTCAAAATAACTTTCATTGTATTTGGACTTGGCGTCGGTTCAATTGCTTTAATCTTCACGTAAAAAACTCTCCTTTATTGCATGTTCTTAGCTGTATTGTAACATGTTATCACTCTATACTCCTACTCGGATGCTTAATTTTACTACTTTCTTCCCGCTACCATACTATTTCATTCTTTTTACATTTTAAATTAGGAACGGGATTTTAAAAGCTTTCGTTTCCGATGATTTTTATTTTTTATCCATTAAGTTTATTAAAATACTTTCCACAATTTTTTCCGAAGCTATTACTTAAAATCACCTTTTATTACGATGCCCCCTCCCGCCTTCTCTCCAAAAAGGTAATACTCTCAATCACAACTTCAGTTCTATATATTCTCTTTCCTTGTTCATCATCGTAATTACTAGTCTGAATACGCCCTGTAATCCCAACGAGCGACCCCTTCTTACAATATTCAGTTACATTCTCAGCCGATTTGCGCCAAACGACACAATTAATAAAATCGACTTGTTGTTCACCTAAACTATTTCGAAATCCTCTATTCACCGCAACACATATTCGTGCATAAGCGACGCCTTGTTTTGTGTAGTATAATTCTGGCTCCTTTGTCAATCTACCGATTAATACAACTCGATTCATCATAAGTTATACCACCTCACATGTTTTTCTTCATTGTAAGGAGAAATGTTTGAATGGTAAAAAGCACAAAATGATATATCCGTAAGTAAAAAGTATTATTTTAGACCTTACAAAACAAAAAAAGAAACCATACATAGTTCAAACATGTATGGTTTCAAAATTTATTACACTTCAGTACAAGATATGTAATATCCTCCGCGAGCCATCTTTATTTCAGCACGGTACATTGCATTTTCTAAGTAGAAAGTAATCGGTTTAACTTTACTCTCAAATTTTAGTCTTTCATTGCATTCAGTTGCATATCCTTCAATCGCTGAAGTAATAACTTTTGATGATGGATACGTTAAAGCTTCATCTAGTTCTATGAAAAAACTTTTAGAAAATAGTTTTTTCATAATCCCCTTCTTCTCTTTCATCATATTCCATCTCCTTCACTTCAAGTTGCTATCATCCATATTATACCATACATTCAATATATCTTTGAAAATAAAAAAATCCTGCATTTTTCATGCAGGATTTTTTTATTAGTCATTTTTCGTAAAGTACGAAACGAAACGAAGAATTTCTAAGTATAACCATACTAATGTAAGCATTAATCCCATCGCAGTATACCACTCCATATATTTCGGAGCTTGACTACGTACACCATTTTCGATTAAATCGAAATCTAGTAATAAGTTTAATGCAGCAACTACAATAACAACTGCACTAATAATAATACCGATTGTACCACCTTGGTGAATGTATGGAACAGTTACACCAAACATATTTAGTAGAAATACGACTAAATACATAACCATAATTCCAAGTGTTGCTGCCATCACGCCTGTACGGAATTTATCCGTTACTTTTACTACGCGTGTTGCATATAACACTAACATTGCAAATAGAATTGAGATTGTTAGTAATACAGCATTTAAAACGATAGAATCGCCAAATTTCATTGTATAAACTGCTGAAATACTTCCTAACACAACCCCTTCTACCGCTGCGTAGATTGGTGCACCAAAAGGTGAAATACGCGGGAAGAACATAGACGCAAATGCGATGATTGCCGCAACGATTAAAGCACCAATTAATACTGGCATCTTCATCGTCCCCTGCATCATCTGTATGTATGAATAGACAGACGTTGCAAGTAGCAAGATAAGCATAATGAACGTTTTGCCTACTGTTCCGCCAATCGTCATCGCAGAAGCACTTGCTCCCTCTTTACGGAATGCCTCTTTTTTCAACATTGGATTAGATGTTCTCATTTTTTCCCTCCTAAAATAGGTTCTACCAATAGTGTAAAGTTTTTCTCTTTACTTTTCAATATATGCAGCTTGTTTTTATTTTAATCCTTCAACGATGTCTGATAGTTCACTCCATCTTTCCATCTTTTTTTCTAGCTCTTCTTCTGTTTTCTGCTGTGCTTCAGATAATTCTTGTGCCTTTGTGAAGTCAGATCCAACTTTCGCAAGTTCTTCTCCAATTGACTCAATTTTCTCTTCAAGTTCGGCAATTGTATCTTCAATCGTTTCCCATTCACGCTGTTCATTGTATGAAAGTTTACGTTTACGTTGTTGTTTTGGAGCTTCTTCTACAACTTTTTTCTCTTTTTGAACTTCCGCTTTCTCCATAAGTTCTCTCGTTTTTTCCATTTCTAAATAATCTGTATAACTACCTAGAAACTCACGCACTTCGCCTCCGCCAGTAAAGATGAACAGTTCATCTACTACTTTATCTAAGAAGTAACGGTCATGCGATACAGTTAAAACGACACCTGGGAAATCTTCTAAATAATCTTCTAGTACTGTTAATGTTTGTGTATCTAGATCGTTCGTAGGTTCATCAAGTAAAAGTACGTTTGGTTCTCCCATTAAAATACGTAATAAATATAAACGTCTTCTTTCACCACCAGATAGTTTACCAAGTGGTGTACCATGTGAATGCGTCGGGAATAAGAAACGTTCTAACATTTGAGATGCACCAATTACTTTTCCATCTGTCGTATGAATAACTTCTGCAATCTCTTTAATGTATTCAATCATACGCTGATTTAAATTCATCTCTTCATTTTCTTGCGTATAATAAGCAACTTTTACAGTTTGTCCTACTTCCACTTCACCACTATCAGGAGATAACTTACCTGCAAGCATATTTAATAGGGAAGATTTCCCACTTCCATTCGCCCCAATAATTCCGATACGATCACCCGGTTTCACAATATGATTAAAATTATGTAATACCGTCTTATCGCCAAATTTTTTCGTTACATCTTTTAACTCAAGTACTTTCTTTCCTAGACGACTTCCGCTTAGTGCAATATCAACTGACTGTTTTGCAGCTGGTCCTTCTTGTGCCTTTAGCTCATCAAAACGCTGAATACGCGCCTTTTGTTTCGTAGAACGGGCTTTTGCACCACGACGAATCCAAGCAAGTTCACGACGATATAAATTTTGGCGTTTCGATTCTTGTGCCAATTCTTGCTCTTCACGAAGTGCTTTCGCTTCTAAAAATGTACTATAGTTTCCTTCGTAGCTATATAGTTTACCATTATCTAATTCAAAAATACGATTCGTCACACGATCTAAGAAATAACGATCATGGGTTACAAGTAATACCGAACCTGTATATCTCGCTAAATATTCTTCTAACCATTCAACTGTCTCATGGTCAAGATGGTTCGTAGGCTCGTCTAAAATTAATAAATCCGGTGTTTCAATAAAACATTGTGCCATTGCGATACGTTTTTTCTGTCCACCAGATAAATTCCCAACAATTGCAGTGAAGTCCGTAATTCCTAATTTCGTTAAAAGAGACTTCGCATTTGCATTTGCTTCCCATGCACTCATTGCATCCATACGTTGCTGCACTGCAAATAATTGTTCCTGTACTTTTTCATTACTTGGATCTTTTTCAATATTTAATAGTGCTTTTTCATAATCACGAAGAAGACGAATTAAAGGTGTATCACCATGGAACACTTGCTCTAATACTGTCAGTTTTTCATCAAACTCTGGTTGCTGTGATAAATAACTAATTGTATACCCACGTGAATGCGTCATATCACCTGTATCAGGAGCTTCTAATCCTGCAATAATTTTTAATAATGTCGATTTACCAGTTCCGTTTACACCAATAATTCCGACACGTTGTCCTTCTGTAATACTACATGATAATCCATCAAATAACGGCTTTTCTCCATATGATTTTGATAAGTTCTCCACAGTTAACATTTTCATATTTGTGCATTCCACTCTTTCATAAATTGTTCAATAAACTGTTCCATATAACGATGACGAATTTCAGCCTCTTGTTTTGCTGCATTCGTATTCATTAAATCTTTTAATTTCAAAAGTTTTTCATAAAAATGATTTAAAGATGGATCATTATTTTTTCTATACTCTTCTTTCGTCATTTCTTCACGCGGCGGAATAGTTGGGTCATACATTAATCTCCCTTTCGCCCCACCATATGCAAATGTACGAGCAATTCCTATTGCACCAAGAGCATCTAAACGATCCGCATCTTGAACAATTTTCCCTTCAAGTGACTCTACTGTGCCGCCATAGCCACCTTTATAAGACATATTGGCGATGATATGAAGAATATGTTTACTTTCCTCTTCTTCAACACGTAGCTCTTCTAACCAATCAGAAACTTTTTTCATTCCTGCTTCTTCACTTTCATTTAGCTTTTCATCTGCCACATCGTGAAGTAATGCTGCCATTTCAATTATAAAACGATTTCCACCTTCTTGCTCAGATAAAGAAATCGCCATTTTATGTACACGTTCAATATGATACCAATCATGCCCACTCGCATCTTTTTCTAAAATATGTTTTACAAAAGTAATTGTTTTTTGAATTTTTTCTTGTTTTGTCATTTTATCTTCACCCAGTTACTTATTGTAACACGCCCGCATTTTTTCATCACATATTTTCTTGTCCGCCCATACACTAGGTGGTAGGCATCATCATGAAGGAGGAATAAACATGTTCTATAATAATCAACCGCCTTATCCAAGGCAACCATTGTATCCTCAACAACAAGAACAGAGATACACAGAACAATACGAAGAACAAGAGTTACAACAGCAAGAGCAACAATATGACGAAAACCCATATGCAACAACGCAAAACCAAGAAACTGAATTTCAACAAAATCCATATGACACACGTCCAAATTATGAATATCCTCAAAATCCATATGCAGCACCACAAAACCCATACACAACTCAACCACAACAACCGCAATATCAACAACAAATGTATCAACCAAACTACGACGCACGTGTCTCACCACCTAAACCACCAACAATAGATCCAACTCAGCCACAAATTTTACCGCCCGGACCAACACTAGACATTACACAACCACAAATCTTACCACCTGGACCAATTACTGAACCAACACAACAACAAATTCAACAAGTTGTCGGTACACAGTTTTTACCTTTCAAGAAACCTGTACTAGATTTCGTAAAACCATGGGTAGATTACGGTTTAAATGAAGCAAAACATACATCACACGAACACGCATTAACAGAAGTTGCTGCAATTATGTTTTTAGTTGGTAAAGGCTTCAATCCGACGATTGCTCATTATATCGTTGAATCTTGGGAGAAGAATGAACAATTTTAGAATTGTTTATTTGATAAAATACAAAAACACAAAAGTGCCAAAACCCTTATAAAACAAGGGTTTTGGCACTTTTTAATATCCAGAATAAATTTTATTGAAATAATTGTTTTTATAGATTTTCATACTTTTTTATATAGTACGTGAACAAAATGTGAGCAAAATGTGCGCAAATATATGAATCGCATTTTGCTGTTGGTGCACTGGTTATTTAAACCAATTCTCAATTATGAGATTTATATGAAAAGCCAACACTTTTTCCCGTTGGCACCCGGACAGTTTCATGATATCCAGCCACGACACTTATGCACCGTGGCTTTATATATAAAATCAATTAAGCTTTTCGTCTTTTTCTTCCTTTTTTCTCCGTCCATTCCGACCAAGTAACGTTTTGATAAAGGAGCTACGCTATCCCCACAGTATTCTTTTTTCAAAGAACAATTAACTGTAGAAATATCGTACCGCCGATTCCAATGTAAAAAGGCACCTGATTAAGTGCCCTAAATAGTGCCCCGAACAGTACTCCTAAAATTCCATCACTTTTTAAATCATGCCAAGCGCTGTAGCAAAGTTGATGATACCTGATTTACGTTTTCTATAAAACTTACCTGGTTTCATTGCAAGGATAGTATAAATGTAATCATCATTTAATTCTTTGATACTCATATACTTCATTATATAACCCTCCCACTTCTCAATCCTTACATATGTAAGACTAAAATTTAAAATATTATATATATGCCTTTATATGTGTATGAAATTAGTTCTGTATCCCATATAGGTTGGAAACCTTCATTTTCTTATGCCTATTAATGTGTAATTTACTAGCAGTGATCATTTAACTTAACACAATTACACTACATTTTCATAGTATATTTAATCATTTTCACCAGACATAAAGTATAAAAACAATTAAAGAAAAGAGACTGTCTTCAAAAGTTAATCTGAGGATACTTTTTTGACAATCTCTTTTCTTATATCAAAATTTTCAACTACAAAACTTACAAGTGATTATACAAATGTTATACCTGCACTTGCGAAGCCTGTAATAGCAGTAGCTATATCAAAACCTGGTGTAGTCGATGAAACAACAAGTAATATCTTATCTTGTGGAGCGACCGCAATTGCTTGTGCGCTAATACCACTTGAGGTATTACCGATAGCAATAAGACCACTAAATGCTGGTGTTAATAGTAACGGTGTACCTACTGGAGTAAAAGTATTACTTGCTGCTGGTGCGCTGTACAACTGCATTTGAATTTGTATGCTTCCTATCGATAAAGCAACCGCTACAGTTACACTAAAGAATCCTGCTAACGAAGTAATTGTACCTGCGCGAGGAGCTACAAATGCGAAATCAAATACTGGAGGTACAGGGCCTATAGTAATCGGGCCACCAGGTGGGACAATTACAGGGAAGAATGAACTTCCAAATCCAAGAAGTGCTCCTGTATTTGCTAATCCACCTAAAACAGTTGCTAACGCTACTGGCCCACCTGATGCAAACGGAATAACTGCTCCAGCTCCCGTTGCTCCTGTTAGGCCTGTTGGACCTGTTAGACCTGTCGGACCTGTTGGACCTGTTGCTCCTGTTGGACCTGTTGGACCTGTTGCTCCTGTTGGGCCTGTTGGACCTGTTGGACCTGTTGGACCTGTTAGACCTGTTAGACCTGTTGGACCTGTTGGACCTGTTGGACCTGTTGGACCTGTTGGACCTGTTGGGCCTGTTGGACCTGTTGCTCCTGTTGGACCTGTTGCTCCCGTTCCTGTTGCTCCTGTTGGACCTGTCGCTCCCGTTGGGCCTGTTGGACCTGTTGCTCCTGTTGGACCTGTTGCCCCTGGAGTAGCATTGATTAATTGAATTAATAAATTAAAAAGAACTTGTAAAGTTGCAGGATCGACATTTGAGTCGCAGGATACAGGGATAAGATCTAAAGCGAAGAAGAATTGTGCAAGGGCGCTATAAAATTGTTGCAATAATGTTGACAATTGTCCTAAATTAGGTGCTGGAGATTGTAATAAAACTATAATACTTTGAGTTAATTGTTTCAAAAAATTAACTTCTGGGGAAGGTAGTAAGGAATTTAAGAAAATTAAAAATTGATTAAATAAATTGAGTAACGCTAATCTGTTTGCATCACTTGGATTTGCAAAAAATGCTGAAATAGCTGATACTAATGAGTTTAGTAAAGTAATTAATTGACTTAATTGTTCCCTAGTTATAGGAACTGACTGTGGATTTTTACAACAATCTGCTGAAAAAACAATCGGATTGCAGTTATTATGATCAAAACAATCATTATGTTTCATTTATTTCCTCCTTATTTAATAATTTTGAGAGAATATTCTTATACTAAGAAACACTCAATTATAATGGTGTTGAATATTTTTAAATATCCATTTTTCTTAGAATAAAAATAGTTACTAATAATTAAACTATAAAAATTCAGTTTAATTACATTCACAACTCACATAATATAAGTATACGCATCTATTTATCTAGTGCTTAGATTAATTCCCTAATGAAAAAGCGTATTTTTAAAGGAATACGTTATTACTCCTATCAACGTGTTTATTTTGTCAATAAACGAAAAGGCATATTAATTTATAAGTTCAATAATTCCATTCTAGAGTAATACCAAATGAAGTTTTTTGAAAAACTTTAATCTTCACAACCTAGTTGTTTATATCATGAGTTTCTAATAATACATTTCATTTTCCATTAAGAGCTAATCATTTTGCTTTTGCTGACTAATTATTTCTTTGTAACAACTTATACTCATCTTACATACATTATCTTGAATCCTTACTTGTTAAACCATTTAATTGTTCATGACTCACAAACATCAACAATATATAAATGGTGTACTGATTCATAAAAGAGTACCCTATAATGGTGCTCTTTTTTATTTTTTGTAACAACTTACACTCATCTTACATACATTATCTTGAATCCTTACTTGTTAAACCATTTAATTGTTCATGACTCACAAACATCAACAATATATAAATGGTGTACTGATTCATAGAAGAGTACTATATAATGGTGCTCTTCTTTATTTTTTTATAACGATTTATACTCATCTTACATACATTATCTTGAATCCTTACTTGTTAAACCATTTAATTGTTCATGACTCACAAACATTAACAATATATGAATGGTGTACTGATTCATAAAAGAGTACCCTATAATGAACTGCACCTCCAATTGTTAGACTGTGTCTAACAATTGGAGGTGCAGTTTTTCTATGGCTAAATTTACAGCTGATGAAAAAATACAAATCGTTCTACGTTATTTGAACGGAAATGAAAGTTATCGAGAAATGGGTAGATTGCTCGGTATAAGTGACACAATCATTTTGAATTGGGTAAACCAATATAAACAGCATGGTCTGGAAGCTTTTCTAAAACGATGTACAAATTACACACAACAATTTAAACTAGACGTACTAAACTTTATGACTGAAAACGGTATGTCCTTATTTGAGACGGCAGCTATCTTTAATATTCCTGCCCCTTCAACGATTTCTGTTTGGAAAAAACAGCTCGAAACACAAGGAATTGATGCCTGCAGTGACCCCTGTCAAGTAGACAGGATTTAAAAAGCGCAACTAAGTAACCTGAGTTCTATATTTATATGGACTCAGATTATTTAATTTCTTTTGAAATCTTTGATGCCTAATTGATTCATCAATCTTTGTATGCGCTTATGCTTCAAATGAAGGTTATAGGTGACTTTCAGTCACACTTGCACTCCTCTATATCCATAAATCCCTCTTAGTTTTTTATGACACTTCAATATCTTTTTCTTGGTTTTAGCGTCCTCTAGTTGTTTTTCAGAAGGCACTAAGTGCCGCTTTGTCCGCTTATATACCCACTTCTAGTTACACCAGCGATGGCACATAATAGGCTAATCGTATACCCCTTTTCTAACATCTCAAGTATAGCTTCAAACTTTCTCGTTTTGGATATAGCTTGCATACCTCCTTTTACATCCCTAAGAGCTTTTTTAACATTTCATTCTCGGCTTCTAATCGTTTAATCTTAGCTTCTGGATCTTTTGGTTTTGTTCTTCCTATACCTGGCCCTTTCGCTTTTCCACGTTTTTCTTCTAGTCCTTTGATACCTTCAGCTTCAAAGTATTTCACCCAACGACTTACAACCGAGTGATGAATACCTAATTCTTTCGCAATGTTTTTATAGCTCATGCCTTCTTTTAAGTATAAATCTATAGCTTTTTTCTTAAATTCTACATCGTAAGTGACTCTAATTTTCCCCATAAAAAAATCCCCTCCATAGTAAACAGGTTAATGCGCTTTCTTTTTCCTGTCTACTATAAGGGGATCATATCAAGATCTCGTCCTCTTTTTGTTTTAGATATGCTCACCATGATCAATATAAGTATCGCCGTATTCGTATGCCGGCGCAGGTGGTCTACCGTGATCAAAATCGGCCACATTAGAAATATAATCTGGTCTTTGTGGTGCAGGTGGTCTACCATGATCAGCTTGTGATGTAAAAGATTCAGTAAAGCTTCCAATAGTTAAAACAGCAGCAAAACTAAAAAATCCCATTAGTAATTTTTTCATTTTAACGCACTTCCCTTCTGAAGTAATTCTTTAGCATCATAAGATATATTAAAATATTGGCTAGCTTTCTCATAATTCCCTTCTTGATAAAGTTTTTTCGCTAAAATTCCAGAGTACTCTTCAATTAAACTAAACTGAACAAAATCCCAATAATTCTTTTAACAATACCCCTCCATATATGGTTAATATATCCAAGTATACTATGTTGTTATATGTTTGTGTATAAAATTCGGAATTTTTGTAAAAAAAGGATTGTTTAATGTGGAAAAATAAAAGAAATAGCGTTTATGTTGATTGCTTTAGTGGTAATCATTGTAATAGGATTTGATATTAGGAATCTAGATGATCAAAAAGACATTCTCATGTTTGTTATCTATACTATTCCTATAATGCTATTACTGCTGTATGCGAAAAAATTTAAATACATTAAACCAAATTTGTTTTTAACCTTAATTTTTTTAACTTTAGGATTATGGAGTTTATTAACATTCTATGTATTACATGATTTAGTAATATTGATATCAATAATTTTAGGAATGGGGATTACATTGTTAGTTATTTTTTTCTACAGAATAGCAAAAAATAGTTAAGTAACCTGTATTCTTAAATATAGTTAAAAAAAGAGCTCTTTCATGACTTGAAGAGTTCTTTTTAATATCAATAATATATACTGAATATTCAGTATATATTATATCAAGTTTTTAAAAATTTATATATCTAAAGGCGTGTTAAAATAAATGGAAATAATAAACATTGTCACTCTAAGAGGAGGTTGTTGTATGGAGGTTCAGGCACAAACAAATGAACAAATCATGCAAATGCTGAATGAATGGTACATTGAAATTCGCGCTAGACGCTTAAGAAATGCACATCTATTAAAAACTGAAATTGATAAAAAAATGAAAAATATGGAAGAAGATCAAAACTTACTTTTATACTACTCTCTATTAGATTTTCGTCATCAATATTTAGTTGATAGTTTAAGTATTGGAAAAGATAGTTTCAACAAAATCGAATCTTTTAATATTCCAACAGATGATTCTCTTATATACTACTATTACTTTTTTAAGGCGATGCATTCGACGATAGTCGGAAATTACAACTTAGCTAAAATTTACTATGATAAAGCTGAAATAAAACTAAGAGAAATACCAGATCAGTTAGAGCATGCGGAGTTTTATTTCAAACTCGCTACATTTAACTGTCACCATCAGCAGTATATACCTGCATTTCAACAAGTGTCCAAAGCAGAAGAAATCTTCTCTAAATATAACGGATACGAACTAAATATAGGATATTGCAATAACGTATCTGGTCTTATCTGTACACATTTAAATGAATTTGAAACAGCCGAGGAATTTTTTATGTCTGCAATGAATATATTTCAAAAACAAAAAGAAGAACAGGCTATCTTATATGTGCGTCACAATTTAGGGTTTATGTACGCAAACCAAAAGCTATCAGACTTAGCTATTCGTCACCTTTCAGAAGTCATTAAAGAATTACCAAATGATTATAAGGCTATATTGATTGCAGCATGTGAACATGAAAAAATTGGGGAAAAAGAAAAAGCATTAGAGTTGTTTGAGAAAGGCTTGAAAATTAGTACAGATCTGAAAAATGAAGAATATGAACATCACTTTAAAATTTCACAAGCAATAGCAAAAGGTGTATGTGCGGAAGAATTAGAAAAAATTGTATTAGCAGGTAATGTATATTTTGAACGAGAAAATATATATGAGTATGTAAAGGAATATAATGAAAAATTAGCACTAACATTCTATCGGGAAAATAATCATGTGAAGTCAAGTGAGTATTTTTATTTATGTTCTATAATGAACGGAAAAAATCATTTAGGGGGGCAATAAAATGAAAAAAACAATTCTTTATTCGTTAGGAATATTAACTGCTTTTACCTTAATCTTAGGAAATGCAAATACCCCAAAAGAAACACAAGTATCCTCTGAAGAAGTTGTACAATACTCGCACGGTCATACAGGTGGTTAATTTAATTAGTTTAAAATATATACAAAAAGTGCCTACTCATGATAGAGTAGGCCTCTTTTACTTCACATAAACATAGGCTTCATTTGCAGTTACATAGTATGTTGTTCCTTTACTATTGTGCACTTTGTATTGCGGTGAACCATTAACGGATACTTTAGCATCAATAGTAAATCCAAGCCCTTCATCTACTGTTCCTGCTACATCTTTATCAGACCAAGAAGCAGAATCATAGAAACGAAGGTCGTCCACTTTAGAAACAACACGTTTTCCTACTACAGAACTTGAAGTAGTAGTTTGTTCCCCTTGATATTTAATGTAAGAAGGGTTGTTATAAATCCATTGGTTACCACCAAGATTTAACCAATCACCTTGTTTTCCCCAGACTTGATATGCTTCTCCTTTATTTAATTGACGGATAACACCATAATTTGTTGATGGCCCACTTCTTAGGTTTACGTTAAAACCATCAATATAAGCTACTCCTGTTTCGCCTGCAACGTTTTGAGATGGTTCTTGTGGTTTTGGTTTAACTGTAACTGTTGCGCCTTCATACGCCTTTTGTACGTCCGCTCTGAATTGCGATTCTGATACACCGTGACTGCGAAGGTAATCAATCGGATCTTCGTGGTCAGTTCCACCTAATTTGTAAGTAATATCTTTATGTGTCCATAAACCTTTGCTTGGATGAATTCCTCTATCTTTTAAAATCTTAGCTAATAGTTTTACATAACGCTCGTAAGAAGATTTAAATTTATTTGGGTTGCTAGTTTCAGAAAGTTCTACGTGAACAAATCTTTTATTTGCAGATGGTCCAGCACCATAAGCAACATATTTTGTATCAGCAATTTGGACTGTTTCGTTCCAATCTACAGCATAATGTACAAATGCATTTCTCCATGTTCTAGCTTCATAATTTCGAATGTTAATTGCTGGTGCTTCTGGCGTTGCAGTACTATGTGCTACAACGCCCTCATAAGCGCCTACACCGTAGCGATATGCTTGTTTCGGTAAGTCTTGGATAATTAGTACTCTATCGGCAAAAGAAGCCGTAGCAAACGAAAATAAGAGTAATAGAGTCATAAATAATGAGCTGAATAGTTTAATTGGTTTTTTCATTGTGTATTTTCCCCTTTTTGCCAAACAAAAAGAGCACCGTCTTTTGACAATGCTCTTCTTATGTAAGGCGTGTATTTTTTTATTTGGTATTATGTTTTTCTTTTCGTGCATCACTTCTTTGGATTTTTGCTTGTATTTCGGATGCTACACTTTCTAATAACCATGCAGGAATCCATTTTTCCCAGCCAATTCGTGCGCAGTTTGCTGCGAAACTATTAAAAATGTGGTAACTCAATCCACCGACTACCATGAAGAAAAAGAAATCAGGTAGTTTAAGAGCAATATCAAATAAATGTGCAAGAGCTGGTAATGATAAAAGCACCACGGTTCTCGTGATGCCCTCAATTCCATATTGTGATGAGTATGTTCCATCTAGTTTTGAAGCCTTACTACCAGTAATCCAGTCGAGCATGATAATCCAGCAGTAAATCGAGATCCAAATTAAGTTCGCTTTACCATATAACAAATTAATTATTGTTCCTAATCCACCGCCTATAGCACCACCTACTTTAAATTGAGTACTTGTAATAACATCGCTTATATTCAATGCCTTGATGAGTTCGTGAATTCTTTCCAAGTTCTCACCTCCTTTCAAATTTTGACCAAAATAAAAAAGCCTGCTGCAGCACGCTTAATTTCGATAAAGTTATATGTTCATTTTCTTCCACGCGTATTCTAGTGGTTCAGTACGTGGTGGTTTCATTACTGCTTTTTCAGTAGTTTTGCTTTCGTTTCGAGAGAAGTTAAACATAACTCCTTTCCGTACAGAAGTTTTCCTACCCCCTGTAATATACATATCACTAATTTCTAATTTTGAACCTTTACGTATTTGTGGTTTACGTTGTACGGTTGGATACAGTGTTTTGGGTTGAATTATTATGCCTTTTATTGTCATAAAATCACCAGCCTTATTCTACTCTTAATGCAATGTTGAACTCCGAAAATGAACTCCATACACTTGAGTAGTAGGTGTTAAATAATTTATATTTCTGTACTTCTCCATCTTGAGAAATTTCAACGATATCGCCAATTACAAAATTTGAACCCCTATATGTGTAAAGTCCATCAAATTTTGCTCTTAATCCATCTACGTTATCTCCCATAAAAAATGATGTAAATATTATATTTCCTTCTAAAGATGGTGCCTTTAAAAATACCTTATCCCAAATGAAAATAGGAACAGAAACATTTTTTAATCCCTCATATATAAGTTTACTTCTAGCAGCCACCAATGCTGCATAAGGGTCCCATTTTGGACAAACGCTCACCAATACACTAAAAGGAGAAGATATAGGTGTGAATTGTTCTTGTTGATATAGTTCATCTGGAATACCAAATAATCCTATTACAGTCTTCCCTTTTCGTTCTGGAAGATTATCATCGTTTTCATAAACACAATAGATAACAATGTCTTTATCAACGTATAAATATAGGTCCACCATAGCAATTGGTTTACTAATAGTAGTAAGACTAGTATTGTTAATTGTTTTCCCTTGATGAAAACATAATGGATAGAACGCACCAGGTCCTCCGAAAGTAACATCCTTCTCTTTATCATATCGTTCAATTAATCTAAAGCTTGCATCAGTAACAGAATTAGCAGAATCCCTTATATCAAGATGGGGATATTTATCTGCTATAATATCTTGGCTACTTGCAGCAGCGACTTCGAATGGCCGCAATTCTATAAAATGGTTCTTCATACCGTCGTTACCACTTGAGTACATGACGTAAATTTTATCTTTTGATGGCGCATCAGCATTTAATTGCTGCCACCCAGCCTTTTTCATTTCATCGATAATCTTCATAAAGACTTCTCTTCGCTCTAGTCTGTGTAACTTACAAATTTTATTTGTCATTCTGTATGTTCCTCCTTAACTTAAACGTATCGCTTTCATAGAAACATTAAAAGTAGAGTTTGCTACGCCCCTATTTTCTATATAAAGATGGACCTTGTTTGTATGATCTTTATCCTCGCAAGGAATGGATAAAATATCATACGTTCTTTTTTCGGATAAACTTTTATAGATTTGATTCCCATTCTCTTTTTGATCGTACATAAATAACATTGCTTCAACATTTGAATCATTTGTAACTTGAATCGTGCGAATATCGTATTTGTTACAACCTACATCTAGTGGAGCATATAGAGTTTTTCCTGGTTCAATTGTAATTTTTATATTCCTCTCAATAAGGATTGATGGTGTAATCTCACTTTCCGATGTATATCTATATAATTTCATTACAGTTCCCATATTGTATTCACCTCAATTATTTTTTAGATGAATATTAAAATAAATTGGTTCGAATGCTAGGAAATTTGTATCCTTCACAACCTTTACCCAAAAATCACGCGTACTTTGTGCGGCTACTGAATCAATCTGTATTTCATTTAAATAGTTTGTCCCATCTAACGAAATTAGCGCCCAGGTGTAACCGATTTTCTCCATGTACTGTTGAATAGATAGTTTTATATTTGTAGCAGCACCGATGTTATCATTTACGATTGTCATTTTTACAATACGCTCGTTATTCACCATGTAACCTAAGTTCGTTGGATCCGTTGTATTTAATTCTGCGCTATTCATTTTGATTTGCAGGGATGAACCCATGCAATACATATCCCCACCGTAAAAGGTAGCTTGTTTCTTTGCTATCAATTCGTTTTCCTCGTCATATATTTCTATGATTCCCTCAAACTCTAAAGAAGGAAGTAGAATGTCAATGCCGGTATGAGCTGCAGCTACGATGTTAGTAGACAGGATATTATCTGCAGTATCTTTTAATACAACCTTATAATTTTCATATAGTTGGCGCAGACGTAACATGTTGCTTGTTGTCATAATAATTTTATTGATGTCTAGCGGTACAAATCCCTCTGCAGTTCCTCTTTTTAAAACAACACCAATTCTTTTTGCTGCCAATGAATCGTTATCCGCATAATCAAAAAATGTATCTGTCTTTGTATAAAAGTCCCATTGATTTTCCTTGCATATTGCCATCCACTCTTTAACGCTTTGTGAACCATTAGCAGAATAGGATTCAAGAAACTCGACTTTATTCTTTTCATTTTGATAGATTAGTAAGCCGCCTTCATCTCCTTCTTTTATAGGAGCATAATCCGCAATAACCTGGATTGCAAAGTTACTTTGTGGTTTATCGATTAAAAGCATAACGTCTTTATCTGTAGAATGATTCATACGTAAGAATCCCTTTTTAACAGCATTGTTAAATGAATTTGATGGTGACATAAGCCATTTTGGATTTACGGAATCAAAATCATCTACAAATATTTTTCCGCTTTCTTTTTCGTATAAGGATACTTTTGTTTTTTCTTGTTTAAAAGGAACTAACTCTCCGTCGGCATCGATGTCAATTGCATCGAGGTTTATAAAATATCCTTTTATTTCAACAGTATGCTCTTGGTTCATTAGACCTATCTTCTCATATACTAGTGTCTGGGATTGACTACCAGGTCTAAAGAAGCTGATTATTTCTTCGACTCCATCAACTAGTATCTTAGCGTTAGTATCATACGACGAGTTCATAAGACCGATAACTCTAAGTCTTGTACCGATAAAATTGAACTTGATTGAAACTGGATTCTTATCAGGTGGATTGTTTGACGTACTGTGTTTAAAGTGCAAAGTCGAGTTATAAAAATCACTATGAGTTGAATTTGCCCATACTCCTGTGTACCGAATATTTCTATCCGTATCATCAAACCGTTTCCACCCAGGTTCCGTTTTTTTTAGAACATCTCCTACTTTTATTAAATCTGCGTAATCAATAGCAGTTAAAAGCGTAAAAGAAGTTCCATGTTCACCAGAAGCCTTTCCTGCTGTAGTTACTTTAACGTTATGTTCACCCTTAAATAGATCAAGTTTCTCAAATACGACAAGAGAGTAGTCGGAAGAATATGCAGGAACTGAACCAGGATATCTAATACCGTCTATTGTCACTTCAATATTGAATGCATGAGTTGTAAAATTTTTTAATAATATACGTACTGCATTCCCTGTAAACTTAAAATAAAATGAACGACCTAATGCAGCACCAATATACCAGGCGCTATTCCGTTCTAAACTATCAGAATCACCTACTGCACGCCATTTATCTCCTGTATTAATGTTGTTTAATGCTACATTTGAAAAAAACTTACCTGGTTCAGCATTTTCTAAAGTGCAATATTCACGAGTCCACCCTGGTTCTGGTTGCAATAGGTTTTTTCCTAATTGGCTTACCATTTTATCACCTTCTCTTTATCTTGTTTTCTTCCAATTTGAATTTGTCCACCAAGATTGACGACTATGCCGCAACCATAACTTAGGATCATCATTTTCTTTTTCGATAACTATTAATTCATCTGGTTTTTCTGTATCTAGTACTCTCTCCATTTTGAATAGCTCATTATCTTCTAGAACTGATTCTCTTTCTGGCGTACGTTCAAACCGTTCATATTTCTCTGTAACGCTTTCTAATTCATGTTCCCTATAAAATGTATCTGCTTTGTTAGTTGCAGCTTCTATGCTAGTCTGTCGCTCTAATAATTCATGTTCACTAACGATTGCATATCGTTCAGATTCCCTTGCTGCATCTGCAGTTTCAATTACATTTGTATCTCTTGTTATAACTTCTTTATCAGCTGGTGTTATATCAGAGATAATTCCGCCCTCAAATTCACGAATACCGTTAAAAGCTTCTTGCTCTGTAATAAGGGCTTGTTGTGAATCTTGTTTGTAAGAAATGTCTAAAGTTATATGTTCAGCATCTAAGGTAATTGGAACGGTGTCCGAAGCTACTTCTTCAATTACTGCAGTTGTATGTTCTTTTATTGCTTTTTCAGATTCAATTGTTTGATCTAGCTTCATTTGCATCACATTTAGTGATTTAGATGAATCATTAAGTAAGGCAATACGTGTTTCTAGTTCTTTTTGAACACGGCCGAACAAATCGAATTCCGGAAGATATACAGGAATACCAAGGCCCTCAAATAAATCAAACTCTTCTATGTTAGCTTGAAATTCTTTTTCGGTTTTATTGGCAACTTCATCAGTATTTACATCAGTAATAAGTACGCGTTCTTTTAATCCGAATGAAGAAATTTCATCAACATGTGTAAGTACTGCAGTATCTTCTTTATTAGCTTGTTCCAGTTTAACTACAGTTGCTTGTAGCTCATTTTTTACTTCTGCAAATGTAACGTCTGGCGATACGCCTTGTAATTCTTTGAAGATACGATGAGAATAATCTGCATCAGTAATGCCGGCATTTATTTCATGTAACCTTTCTGCTTCTTCTGTGACAATTGTCTGTATCTCGAATATGTTTTGCGATTTATTCGCATCGTCAGTTTCGGAAATGTCTTTAACAGATAATATCCGTGAAGTATTTTCAACTTCTTGTCCCACCTCTATAGCTGCAGTAAATACATTTTCTTTATTTGCGAATTCTTGTTGATCCGTATAAACAGAATCAAGTGTTTCTACGATACGTTTAAATGTGTGTGTTGTATCTACATTCGCATACTGTTCTTTTGTTCTTGTAAATGATGCGGATTCGTTTCTTTCAGAATCAAATATATTTATTTTCTTGCTTACTTCGTTATTTGTAATAACATCTGCAGCAAGTTCCTTTGTTCGAATAGAGTGATCCAGGTTAATTTGAGCTACATCTATGTCACGAATTAAATACGCACTTTCAATATCTTCATAAGGAAGCAGGTCCACATTTTCAATTTCTTCTACACGATTCAACTCATATTGTTTAGCAATAGACGTTTCAATGTCTCTTTGCATACGAGCAAATAAATCATAATCCGGAAGATAAACCGGTATACCCATACCATTGAACAAATCAAATTCTTCTATGATTCCTTTGACTTCTCGCTCTTTTGTACCAAATTCAAATTGTGCCGGAGCATGAAGAAGTATTTCTTTTTTCTGTATATCACCAGTTTCATTTTCGGCAATGGATACAGGTAATATATTTGGAACTGCAGTAGATAAAGTAACCTCTGCATGTGTAGCTGTTAGCTCCCTGGTAACAATCTCGCTCGTTTCATTATGCATTGATACAGCTTCATAATCCGTTGTAACTCTATCGGCCATAAGATCATTATAAAAACCTTCACCATATACAATGCGCGCAACATTTATCCATTCCGGTAATACTTCTACACCTGCAGCGAATTCACGTAACTTACCTTTTAGTAAATCCTGCTTTATGATTGGTGCAGCTTCATACTCATTCGTTATAAGATTTGTTTCATCAGAAGCGTGTACCATTGCTTCTATCTCGTTTGGTTTTGTGCTCTCTACCCCTTCGATATGGTTTATATCGAAAATTCGTCTATGTTGTTGTGATCCTTCTGAAGAAATTAGTTGAACAGAAATACTGTCCATTCGTTGCGAATGCTGCATTTCAATGTTGGCCACATTTATATTTCGATTTATATCAGAATCAGTTGTATTTGAAATGTAGGCTTCTACCTCTATTTGTCGCAATGCATTCTCTACAACATCTGTTAAAATCCCTTTTGCTCTTACTTTTGTAGCGGTTACTCCTGCGTTATCTTCTTTAACAGCTTTATATCTCGCATAAGGAGCAATGCAAATTGGATAATCAACATCATTTTTGTTTTCTGTATTCGCTGGTGTAATAGAAAAAGAATAAACTTTTTTATTCCGATCTGGTCCAGAACCAACGACAACAACATGACTTTTTTCTTTGGTACATATAGAAGGGGAAGCAATAGAATAAACTTTTTCACTCATTCTTCTGCTACCCCCTTATACTTAAATATCTTCTTTGTAGATCGCTAAACCAATTGGATTAAATGGTGTTACTTTCGCTTGTGTCATAGGACAAACTGGCGTTGTTGGTAATGTGTAACGATATAATTGAGCCATTTCATAAGCGCCTGTGATTTCAGAACCAATAACCGGTGCTTCGTTAAATGTAACGGTCTTATCTTCTGCATTGTATACATAATCCGTTTTTTCTACTTCTTTACATGAAATGAATAATCTTAACGTTTCGCCCTTCGGCTTATGTTCTAAATGAAATACTTTACGATGGCCATCACCTTGTCCAAGTACTTCATCTACAACTGTTTTTTCAATTTCTAGCTCATCAGCTTGCTGGATATTCTTTGGATGAACTGCATAAACATCATCTAGTTTTCCAACATATCCATCGTTTGGATGAACAATATAAATTTGAGATAAATGATATTTACCACTATAAACCGATGGATTAAAGCGTCCTTGTCCACTATCTACTGACATATCATGAGTAATGAAAGCTAAATAATGGTGTTGATACATGGCTCCTGTGCTTGATTGTGATAATTGAACCGTTTCGTTTCCGTTTGATGTATCAGAACCGTAATCAAGTGGCGCATTACCAATTTTCTTATTTGGTGAATATACAAATTGGTCGCCTGGTCTGCAGCCGCTTAAAATAATCATATTTTTTCTTGGTGCAACATCGAATGTATATAATTTTCCGATATACAACGGAACAAATAATGCACGAACTGGATTTGGTGTTGGATCTACACGCATAAACATAATTAAGCGGTCATTGTTTGCGTTCCCATACAGATAAACAACAGAATCGCGATTTAATTCTTTAGAGAAACGCTGCTCCGGTGTAAAACTAATTGATGTATAAGGGGATGGGTTCACAAAATTAATCGTAGAATATACTTCGCCCATAATACTTTCCATCTTTTGTACATCGAAACTTGTTTTTGCCGTTAATGTATCCAGTGTTCCGTCTTCTTTTGGTAATAAGAAATAAATACCGCTAATCTTAATTGTTGTATCTGCTGCAGGTGCGGTTTTAAATACAATTTCCGTTTCAGTGAACGAGTACTCGCTAGAATCAACAATAGTATTATCCTTGTAAACTACGGTCCTGCTTTCGTCAAAGTTAGGGAATGGCAATGCGAAGTTCTTTTTCGTTCCATTTCCATTTCCTAATTCCCCTAATTTATCACCGGAAAGGATCTCTTTTTCAATAAAGTATCGATTGAAAGTGAATAGCAGCATGTCATTGTTTGGCTCATATGTGTTGGTAGCTAATCTGTATTCGCACGTTACTTTATCGCCTTTTGCAATAGCAGTAGTGAATGTTACTTTTCCTGTAGTTGCATCCACCTTATATTTACTCTTTTCTTGTTCAAACCCATTTACATATACAATGACAGAAGGGCCAAGAACAGGAGAAACAGGGATAGAGAAATCTTTCTTCACGCCATCTCCCATCCCTAGTTTACCTAGTGGAGAATCTGCAGAAATAAACCGGCTATCAGTGAAATCAGAATCAGCAGTGTCATACGCATTTGCTATGCCGAATCTTCTACGTTCTCCATCGCTTCCTAACGATTCAAACAACCTTACATCAATAAATTTTGAAATGCCGCTCTTAATTTGGAAAAACAGCGTTCGTTTCCAACCGTTATCAGCAAATAGTTTTTCTAATTCTTGCGGTAATGTTTGTAAATATACGACTTTATCAAACCACATATATGTACACTCCTTTATACTGTTTTCTCAAAAATACCTAATCCAGCAGGACGATACGCCGTAGAAGGTCTTTTTGTAATTGGTGAAATAGCATCTACATTAAAGAATTTGTAAATGTCGTGTGAATCCGGGCAAGTATTCTTTCTAACTTTTAATCTATCGCCATTTAATAGACCTAACGGAGACAATAGGATCATATAAGGTAAATATCCACGTACACCTTCATCTGGATGAACAATATAAGCACGAGAAGTATGTACTTTATTGCTATAAACAGACGGGTTAAATTGATATTTGTATTCGTCATTATCTTGTGATTGCCATGCTAGTGAATATTGACCGCCATCTTTACCAACGCGATCTGGTGGCATTGCATTAGGCGCTACATTCCAAGCAATAAAATGAGCCTGGTACCTTGCTCCTAATCTTGAACGTTTAATAATTACGTTATCAATACCATTACCAGGGGAACGTGGATAAGACTTCATGACAGGCATGTAGTTTTCTACATTTCTATATGGTTTCGTGTCGTTAAAATCGAATTTATGTGATGCTTCTTCATTACCTGTATCAAAAGCTGTTCCCGCCCATAATGCATCACCTAATGTATCATCATTAGCGTAACTTTCTAATTGGCCCATATAAAGCGGTGTAACTGGAACTACGTTGTTTTCAAAGGCTGGTGTATTATCAGCTTGTATTAATAAAACAACACGGCTTTCATCAACTTGGCCATTAATCCGGACCAATGAATCCGGCCACCAATTTGTTTGAGCGTTGATACCTTGTAAATTCGTATTTCGTAATGTTACTTTAACCCAAGGGGACATCATGACTTGTGTCTCTGCTTCGTCATAGGAGTAAACTTTGTAAGATATACCATTATTTACTTTTGGAGTAACTGTTATTTTGGTTAATTCTACATCTAATAATACTTTTTCAAATTTATTAGATTCATAAGGAAGAACAAGTACACCTTCATCAGCAACGCTTGGTTCTTTTTCAATCATGTAAACATAAAAACAAGAACGATCCCTACCGCTTGCTAGACGTTTTTTACCGTCTTCGGCAAAAGCTTTCTTTCCTTCTTCATTTGTGAAGTTGTATTTAATCTCTGACTTTTTAAGTGACCATTTTGAAGTTTGAGCAATTCCATAAATAGAACCGCTATTGTTCTTCACTAGCATGTGCTTACTCATGCCGAATTCAAATTTTGTATCATCGTCGGATTTTACGTCTAAATCCGGATAAACGGCTCTGAAAAACGATTTTACTTTCTTCCATCCGTTAGCGATTACCAATTTAACAATTTCGTCTTGGAATTCGCCTTCTGTATACATTTTTTCAACGTATGCCATCTATTTCACGCTCCTAATCTCTTAATAGTTGGTAATTAAGCCATATAGCTTTTTTCTCTGCAGATGCATTGTGGTATTCAAACTTTAGCTCTGCATTAACAGGTATAGGTTTTACAATGGAGAAATTAAATCCCTCTGGCACATCTTTTACATAAACCTCTTTAAATACTTGTTGGCCATTAATAAATAAATTCCAGTAGTCCGAGTCACTGTAATGTGAAGCGGCAACAGAAAAAGCAATCATTTCTGTTTCGAATGGTAATGAAAACTTATCTACATGAATTTCATCATGTATACCAACTCTTCGCCCTTGTATGAATGGCTCTGTTTTTGTCGGGAAGTAAGGTGCGTCGAATCTTCCACCAGCCATATAGGTAACAGCAAAACTCATCAATACGCCCCCTTATCTTAAAAAGTGCAATTCAAACCAAACTGTTTTATCAAGAATTCCTTGGTTATGGAATCGAAATACAATTGTGTCTCCTGCTTTAACTGCTTTATAAACCATAAAGTGCATCCCTTCCGGAAGCCGTTTTGTATAAATATCTTGGCAAACGGTTTGCCCGTTTACGATTAAATCCCATTTATCATCTAATTCGTAAATGGAAGAACTAACACTAATTGCGTAAATCTCCATATCTGCAGGTAATGTATATTTCACTTCATCCGTTTTAAATGATGTGGAATCCATAATGAAACCAGGTATGAATGGTTCTGTTTTAGTCGGATGAAAAGGTGGATCTAATCGGCCACCGGCTAAATAGGTTGTTTCAAACAAGAGCAATCACCCTTTTCTTGTATTAAAAAATTCCCGTGCATCATTACGACACATCGGGAATTGGTAAATCAGATAGTATACCGTTACCTTTATTAAGGAGTCTCGGCTGCACACGCTCTAATTGCTTTTGTGCATTGTATATTAATTGTATCTCCATCTCTTTTCCGGTTACTTTATGAGAGATAAGAACCTTTTCTAGCATACCTTGTGAATTAAAGGCTAAATCATAGTGTAAATATTTATCTCCATCAACTGCAGACAAACGAGCACCATCACGAATAAGGGTATAGCCTTCTGTCATACCTTCTTTAAATACATCGTTCGGGTCATTTCCAGGCATTGGTTTACCGCCGTTATATATTTGCCTGTCAATCAACCCTTTCATTAGATACATAATCGGATCATATAAATTCTTTTGCATTATCATAAGATCACCCCTAATTTACCCTTGTGACAGCCCAAGTTTTCGCTGGGCGTTTGATATAATACCCAGTTGATTCATCTATATTTACTCGTTTAAATGTTAAATCGGGTAAAGAACCATAATCGTATAAAATATTATTTTGTGTATCTAATACTTGTATCCGTCCGGTAAGCCATCTTAAAGGAGTCCGTACCCCTTCGAAAACAATCATGTTTGCACCGTATTCGAGTGGTATATCAACGTATGTAGGATTATTACGTATAAAGTAATTTTCCTCTATTAACTTATCATTGCAATAAATATTTAATAAGTCGCCATCTTCATAATCATAGTCCCAAAGTTTTAATCGTAATGTATCTACATTTACTGTAATACCAGTTATATCTGTATATGGAGCAGGTTCATACCCATAGTTAACAGTTAAATCTAAAGTTTGATAGAATCCATCATCTGCAGAAATCATTGTATTAATCCCTTTGACAAAGTAATTCCACTGTTGACCAGAATCTCTATTGTAAACAGAAATAACATCGAATAATTGAATCCTTGGATCCCCAACAACTGCAACCGTTAATGTTCTGAACTTCTGGATTGCTTTTAAATGATATGCTGCAGCAACCGCTCTTCTTGCAAAGAATGTTGTTGCCCAGGGCACTTCTATCATTTCCTCTCGTAAATCACCCTGCGATACATTTTTTAATAGAAACGAATTAAGAAATCCGTTTGCGTAATCTCCACATTTAACAACAATACTATTACTTATATCCTGATCAGTTAGCTGCATATCTAAAGAGATAAGGTTTTCCCCTTCTCTAAAACTAAACTTTGCAGGTTCATTAATTGCATAGTCTGGCATTTTCATAAATGTACAACTTCCGTCTGGTTCGTGTTTAATATAGTGGAATGTCGTATCTATAATATCTCGAACAATTTCATCCCATTTTTGAAATCTCTTACCGGTTGCTCCTTCTACAATCCAGCTCTGATTGGTTCCAGGAATATTTACTCTGTTACCGTGCAATGTAACTCCTGCTTTTTCAAAGAAGAACTTCACAACATCATAAACATTACCGGTAGGTGCAACAATTTCATCTGATCCAGGTGTTGGGATTACTGATTTATGTAAAACCTTCTTATAGGATGTAGTGCAGGTTACTGAAATCGTGCCGCTTTCGGCATTTACCTTCACATCAGATACAAAACCATGTATATAAGGTAATGCTTCCTCACCGTAGCCAATAGACACTTTAAATTCAGTCTGCGGATATAGCTGGTTTGTATTTGTTACCTCACTGTTATAAAACCATTCTGAAATAGAAGAGAACTTCCCATACCAGTTGTCAGGAGCCATTTGACCGTATTCATTTGCAAAGGTAATAGTAAATGTACTAGCAAACTGATCTGCGTTCTCCTGCACTTCTAAGCCTATTACACGATGTTGTATTTGTACGTAAGAAGAAGAGTCTCTTCTTTTCATATAAACAATTAAATTAGGGGAGTTATTCCCAACTTGGAAATAGCTCCCCAACATTCTAATTAAAGAAATAGATCCTTCTCTCACATTCCATCAACTCCTACTCCTGCTTGTGACATGGACATTAATTTACATTTTGCTATGACTAACGTTCCTTTTCGTATTGCATCTACTTCATTCGGCGGAATTATACCCCCGTAGGTACCGTAATCGCCAGTAATAATATGAGGACGGTATATTTCCCTCATGAAATCACGCCAATAACTGATATCTTTAAATAGTACAGTGAATTCTACTTCACAACCTTTGCTACCTGCACTTTGAGAACGCGGGTATCCATGCATGACATTATGTAATTTTAAGCCATCTAGTGATTTTGGTAATTTTGTTTGTTCAATCTTTTCGATATTAGGTACATGCCCAAATGCATAGTAATGTACGTCGCGTATATATGCTATGTCAGAGGAACCATAACCGATTGTTGTAAATTCAATTGTTTGTGGCCCTGCACCTACAAAGATTTCTCTTGCTTCCCAGTCATAAGGTCCTCTTGCTCTAAATCTTTCAATACCATTTACCCGAACAATAAAGTACTTATCTGGTAACATGCCATCAGAACCAATAGGAACCAGGGACAAAAACGAAAAGTTATATGTCCCTGGCCATGAGAAATCAATGGTATATCGTATTGTGTCTTTTAACTCTGCAGCCTTTCCTAAGAGATGGTATGAACCACCTCTTCTATGCAATGTTTTTAATATACTCATACATTTCGCACCGCCATTCCCATTAGATCATCAGCAACTACGTTTTGTAGCAGCTTTCTCATTTTTACAAAGTCATCTGCAGATTGTAGTTTTTCAACAGAGACTTTAAAAGTAGCATTTTGAATTGTTACGCCATTATCCGTTTTCTTCTCAACGTGGGTTTGTCCAGCAAATGGATGTGCAGTTTTACCGATTAGATCAGCAGAACGTGCGCCCATTTGTCCAATTTGATTAGATACATCGGTTACTAGTTTCATTGGTTTAGGTGGAACGACAGCTTTATTTAATAGTTCAGAAGCTTTGTCTACTGCAGGAATCATTTTTTCCATCCCTACACCAAGACCTTCTGTAATATAGCCCCCGTATTCCATCATTAACCGGGATGGGCTTCGAATACCAAAGAACTTTAATACGGCTTTAGGTATTCCCGAAACAACTCCTTTAGCTTTTTTTATAAGCCAATCTGCCATTCCTGACATACCTTCACCAATACCGGCAATAATATCTTTTCCCCAGCTAACTGCATCTTTTGCTACATTTTTTACTATAGAACCAACTTTACTGAATACATCTTTTACAGTATCTACAACCCCTGTAAATGCACCAGTGATTGCTTTCTTTATAGTTTTAAAGTTACTAACAATAAATTCTTTTATACCGCCCACAACATCAGTTATCGTGTTATATAATTTGTTGAAATTAGTAATTACAAACCCAACAAATTCACGAACTGCATTAATGATTGTAAACTTTATAAAATTCCAAGCCGATTGAATCACATTTTTAATTGTGTTCATAACGCTAGAAATTGTATCTTTAATAGATTCCCAAGAAGATTTCACAAAATCTTTTAAGAACTTTAATACTGTAGTAAAGGTTGATTTAATTGCGTCCCAGGCTTTCTTTACAATTTCCTTAATCGTATTAAAAACACTGGATATTGTATTTTTCATTTTTTCGAATTCGGTTTTTACGTACTGCTTTATTATTGCTAAAGCCATAGAGAAAATTCTTTTAATAGCATTCCATCCAGTAGAGAAAATTTTCTTCCAGGTGTTAACTGCCTTTTGGACACTATTCTTAATGAATTTCCATGTGCCATCTACAATTTTTTTCAAACCGCTTAATGCTAGATTAAAAACAAATTTAATGGCATTCCATCCAAATTCGAAAATGTTTTTCCAAATTTTAATGTTGTATTCAATTCTTTGTTTTATATATTTCCAAGCTTCTTCTAAGACCTTCCCCAAAAATGATGAAGCAGATTTGAAAAGTTTTTTTGTACCATTCCAAAATCCAGAGAAGAACTTACCTAAACCATTCCATGCCTTTTTTGCACCTTTTACGGTTGCGTCCCAAGCTTTAGAACAGACATCGCCAATCCATTTAACTGCTTTCTTGGTGTATTTTACGATGTCATCCCAGTTTTTATAAATTAGATATACTAATCCTACAATTGCTAGTATGGCAATCGTCCAGGGATTCATCAGTAAAGTCATCATGGATCGGCCCAACAGCGCTAGAGCTTTCCCGATTCCACCAAACATACCGATAAGTTTAGGGCCGACTTTAAGAATGCCTGTAAATAGCATTGGTACTTTAGTAAGTATTGGTACTAGGAATCTTAATGAACCAACAAATGCTCCAACTCCACTTGTCATAAAGCCCATCATGGCGACTAATGGTCCTAATACAGCGACCATACCTAAAATTGCTACAATACCAATTTGAATTGGCTTAGGCATAGAACTAAATGCTTTTGCAGCAACTTCTACCGCTTTAATAATTGGAGGAAGTGCTACTTCTGCAATATCTAAAATAGCTTGTCCTAATGGTTCTAAAGATGCCATTGTAGTACGCATTAACTTTTGCCAACGAACACCAAAAGCTTCTTGCTGTGTCTTCTGCATTTTTCCCATTGTGCCCTCGACATCGCCTAACGCACCATTTGCATTATTAAGACCTAATACAGCTTGAGCACCCATGTCTTCCCATTTTGTACCGAATACAGCAACACCAAGTTGGTTTGCTTTTACTTTATCGTCCATCTTACCTAAATCAACTAAGACGGCATTAAACACATCTGCAGAAGTTCCTTTACCTTTGTTAAAGTTATCCCAGACTTTTTGTGTTTGGGGTGACATTTCAGCAAAGGCATCAGATACACCTTTAGAACCATCCTGTACCCGAATACCGAACTCTTTTACAAGGTCGTTAATGTAATCGAGATTATAACTTCCATCACGAGTACCGTTTGCCATAATGGTAAACATCTCGTTAGCAGAGAAGCCGGCTTGTTTGTACAATGGCGCATATTCGGCCACATTATCAAACATTTCATTTGAATAGTTCAAACCTTCTTGTCCACCAGCAGCAAATAAATCGAATGCTTCCTTTGAAGAAATACCAAACTGATTCATTAACTGCCCTGCACCACGAGTTACTTCATTGATATCAGAATCAAATGTTTTACCCAATGTCATAGCGCTTTTTGTAGCTTCTTCTAATTCTTCGTGAGGAACGTCTTTCATATTCTGATACACTTTTATAAGAGACTGATCCACTTCTTCAATACTTTGGCCAAATCCATCTTTCCAAGTTTCTTTTGCGATTTTACCAAGGTTTTCAGCACCTTTTTCAGTAAGACCTAAAGAAGATTGGATGTTTCTTTGAGAAGTATCGAAATCAGAAGCCACTTTTACAGCTGCAGCACCGATACCAGCTAAAGGTAAGGAAACGCCCGTTGTCATGTTTGTACCAACATCTTTCATTTTGTTACCTACATGACTAATGGATTCCCCTGCCTTTTGGAATTTATCATGCATTCCATTTGCAGTCTTTTGTACTCGATCTTCAAACTGTTGTAAATCTTTATAAGCGCCTTCTGCTTTAATACCAATCGTTCCGAACAGTTGGAACATTTCAGCTAACATTTACGCACCCCCTTCTGGGGCCGATAACCCTTTTATTCTTCATCGTCGTCTTCCTGGAATTGAGCCATAATCTGCTCAACATGCGCTTCACACTCTTCTTTCGTCCATACTTCACCCATTTCATAAGATGACTCTTTATTGTCCTGGGTGTCAGTTAGTCCAAAAGCTTGAAGATAATCATTAAAAGTAGTACCTTCTTCTAGTTGACGAGTTTGAAAGCCAATGAACGCCATCTTCTTCCACTCATTCAGTTCTTCTTGCTGCTCTTCTCGTGCAATTAAAGAAAATAGGTCCATTAAACGCGAATACGGTATAGATAAGACATATTCATCTGTCCATCCATACCGCTTTTGGATCTTGTCGAAAGCACGTAACATGTTTTGTTCGGCTTCTTCTAAATATTCATCTGAATTTTCATTTACGCTTGAATCGGAGCTGCTGCTGGAATTACTGCTGATTGGCTCCATTTCTCGCTCTGAACTTTCACGAGTCCCTTGACCTGGTTGAAAAAAGTCATTAAGTCTTCACTTTCTAATAGGCCCTGTATAACAGCAACCATTGCTTCCGGAGGGAACTGTCTAAATTCTTCTGCTTTCACTTTTAATAAACTAGCAAAGAACTCTGTAAAATCATCTTCGCAAGCAGGGATCATCGTTAGAACACGGAAAGCAAATTCTAATCCTTTTTGTTGTTGCTTCTCTTTAAGTGCAGATAATTGCGCTTGTTTTTCTTCTTCTGGAAGAGATTCAGCAGCTTTAGTTAGTTCATCCATTTCTTGCTTATCCTTACCGAAACCAGCAAAGTTAGCCATTGCACTGCGTCCAACCTTTGAGATAATTTTTGCAAATCGCCAAACGTCCGTTACATTTAATCGGCGCATTGCTACTTTTTCGCCTAGGATTGTAATTTCTGTACCGGTACTCATCATTTTTTCTAAAATAGAAGCCATTTTGTTCTCTCCTTTTAGCATTTAGCTCGTTTTATGTAATAGAAAACCGACTACCATTTATGCGGTAGCCGGTGCTTTTTGTACTGTTGTTTTCTTTTTCTTTGGTAAATAAATTTCGTATGGTGGTGTAGTTGGTGCAGATTCACTGTAATGACCAATAAATTTACATTTCAAACCAACCGTTCCTTTACCGTCTTTAAGATCTACTTCAATAGAGGAAACTACCATTGTATTACGAATTACAAAAATAACTGGTAGCTCACTACCCGAAATCATACCAATGAGTGCAATATCATGATAATTTGAATCTGGAATATCATTTGAAGGTTTCATAATATCGTATTCTTCTTCAGTTGTACTATCTACCGTCATACCAGGTAAAGCTAACTGCAGGTTTTCTTTTGTGAACTCTACTAATGTAAGTTCTACATGTGGTTCATCTTTTAATAACCACTTACCACGCACCATTTTACCTAGCACACCATCAATATCTGCATCATAATACTCACGATCAAAACCCACTTTAGTTCCGCCTGTAGTCGCTCCTACAAGTTCACCTAATTCTTTTACACTTTTAAATCCTTTGTACATGACACCAGGACCGATAACAAAATTATCTGTAGTCCCTTCACGGACACCATTAATTAATTTCCAGCTCATTTGTCCTACCCCCTAATACAAGTCCGTTCGCATGGTTCGGACAAGAAATTTTGCATTTATATGAATGATAGATGGGTCTTCATCCGGTACCGGCAGTTTCCCTGCACGATGTATAGAAAGTATCCCATCATCTTTTAAACCCACTTCTCTATCTAGTAACTTCTCAATACGTGTAGCAATTAACTTTGCCTTATCATAATCCCCATTATCACAATACACATCGAAATTTAGAATCATACGATCTATAATTTCAACATCATCCGGATTATCTGCTTCAATTCTCATCACTACATAAGGCATTTCCATATCATCTTGTGCAGTTTGGAATGAAAGAGCAGGCCCTTTGTCCTCGCCTTCACCATACTCTGATAGATTATCTTTTATTATCTCATCGTTCTCTACAAGCATTCTAATAGCTGCAATAGCGTTAGACATGTATTACCCTCCCATCATTCTTTTAAGTTCTCTACGTTCTTTTTCAAACGCTTTTAATAGGAATGGACGGGCTTCCATATGACTTGTACCAGTTTCAAGCCATATTGCTTTTTTCAAATCGCTCCCTACTGCACCCAATACCTCTGATTGTGACCGTTTAACATTGTATTTAATCGAATTTAACAAGTCACCGGTACGAACAGCAGGAGCTTCACCTGGTTTAGAAGCAGTATATTTACGACTCGTATGAGGTATTTTGTATTGCTTACCGCTACGGCTACCTGTGAGATTCTTCTTAACTTGATTTTGTAAATGAATAGATGCTGCTGTGACTTTTTCAACACACATAGCGTTAATATGCGTCTTTACTTGCTCCATATTACTTGAGTACTCAATTTCTACTGAATTCGCCATATAGAATCATACCTTTTCGCAATAAATTTCAATGTGATGATTCATAAATGCAGGATTACGCGGCTCTCCTTTTACTTCAAATGTATAATCAACACCCACATCTTCATTTTTGAAATGAATAAGATCATTGGGTTTAATTATGTAAGAAGCAGGTGCATATATCTTAAAGGTTGTATCAAAATTTTGTTTATCACGCTTAAATCTCTCATTATCAGTAGCAGAATTAGTAGTTACACGGCAAATCAT
The DNA here is from genome assembly GCF_051915225.1 of Bacillus cereus group sp. MYBK95-2. Classification (NCBI taxonomy): domain Bacteria; kingdom Bacillati; phylum Bacillota; class Bacilli; order Caryophanales; family Bacillaceae; genus Bacillus; species Bacillus cereus group sp. MYBK95-2. The sequence goes on from NZ_JBQAEH010000005.1 coordinate 330,654, forward strand.
CTTCTCGTAAACGTCCACTGGTACTTCCGCATAGTTACCAGCGGATTGTTTCTTTTTCATTTTTCGTTTTACTACTACCTCATGAATATATAAATCATCCATATCACCATCATCGAAGTACGTATTCATGTAGCCATCACCGGCTTAACTCTTGCTCTAAACCCTTTTAAACCATTGAGTATCTTATTGTTTGTTGCTGGTTCATCCAGCGTTTCTGGGCTAATCTGGTACGAATAATCGCCAATACTCTCCGATGTCTTCATACCTTTTCGTTGTAAGTTAGCACGAACTACTGCCGAAACAACCAAATCAATAATACATTTCTTCATAAGTACCTGCAGATCATCATAATCTTGTATCTTATATTCGAATTCATATAACTGATTTTTGGATAAACCATAAACAATCCGCCCATTTACAGTAATAGAATCGGTCATATCTTGTTTAGAACTAACATGAGTTACTTTTGCTATAGATTCAGCAGGAAAAGAAAGCCACGCTAGTTTACTTGTTTGGATGACTTCTTTCATTGGATTCTCCGGCTTAACTCTTAAATACTTTCTAGTAATAACTGCATAGTAATCTATTAGTTCTTGAATTACTGTATCAGGCATCTTTTGCACATTTACGCGGTCTTTAATGTCCTGCAAGGTAATATCCATTATGTTTCTTTCTCCTTCTTATCGACTTCTTTTACAAGTTCAAAATGTCCAGTACTTACAAGGTAATCAGCTTTTTCATTTGCAACTGTTTCTTCTTGGCCATTCTTAAACTTTTGTCCATAAGCGGTGTAAGTGCCACCGTATCGTAGCGTAACTACTTTCATAATTAACACCCCTTTCACGAATGTAAACTATTACATGAAAGTTTACATTCGTATTGTTGGTTTTATTGGTTCTTACTCGTTTTCTATTTAAAACAAGAAAACAGTAAAAAAGTATACATTCAAAACCCTAATAACAATGGGTTTATTCCCATAAAAAATACGCCTGGATATTAAGCTCCAAACGTATCCGGAATATTTGTTAGAATTGCTACTGCATCCATTTCTTGAATTACAGCATCATCGTCAAAGTGAATTACATAAAATCGTTTATCTTCCATTACTGCAGTTTTACCTTCTGTAGTCTTACGAACACGAGTGTCGTATGTATTAACCGCAATGAAGTTTTTAGGATCTGCAAGAATAATAACATCGTCTTCTAAAGATGGAACCGTAACAATTCCGTATCCCATCGGTTTATTAACTTGATCTCCTGCTCCAAGTAACGCAGCATCACCAGCACCAGTAGGACGATTTGTTAAATACTCAATCCATTTCTCTCTACGGCTTGGAGACATAATCCAACGTAGGTTGCTGTTTTTATATTTATTTGGCATTGCACCGGATAAAGCAAAGATAGAGCCTTTTCCAAATCCATTTGCTGCAGCAGCTTCGCCTGTACCAGTTACCAATTTAGCATGATCGACAATATGAGACTCTTTCGATTTCTTGATTTTTTTCAACCATCCATCATTGATAGATAACATTCCGTCGGAAGATTCTGTATCACCATTCCAATGTAAATCCTCTAAATCGATACCTAATTGTGTAGACATAAGAGCCATTACAGTATCTTCATAACCTTCACCTTCAATATTTTCGCGGAGTAATTCTTCTGTAATTTCCCAAGGTAAACGAATAGCCTTTGTATTGTACTCAATTTTAGAAGTTTGAACACCTGCGCGGTAATTATCATCGCTGTTTTCTGTTTTCTTGCGTAAGATACGGCCACCAATTGCAATTTTATCTAATTCACCTTGTTTTGCTTTACGCATTTCTTTACGGTGTAATTGTGAGAATGGCGTTGTATCAAATGCCATTCGGAAGAACTCTTTACTTTGTTCTGGATTTAATAACCCTGCATTCATTCCACTTGTTGTCATTGCTGCCTTTTCAATACGATCTAAACGTTTTAATAATTGTGCGTTAGTCATTGTCATAATGATAAATCCTCCCCTTACAGGTTCAATCCTGCCCATTTAGATTTTTTAATTTGTTGTTGTCCTGGTGTAACTTCTTCATCTGGATCTAAACCTTTACGGATAGAAGCAGCATTTTCGATATTATCAAGTCGCTTTGTAATTGGTTCTAGTGCTTTTTGAATAACTGCTGCAGCTTTTTCTTCTTCTGTTTGCTCTTCTGGCGTCGGCTCTACCTCTTCACCATTCACCTGCTTTTCAATCTTTTCTAACTTAGTAGCTAGTGGTTCTACTGCTTGTTTTACAATCTCTGCAATATCTTCTGCTTTCATTTCATCTTCCTCCTGTGGTGAAGCAGCTTCTTTTATTTCAGTAATTAAAGCTAATGCTTCATCTAATTTTGTATGATTTTTTTGGGATAATACTTTACCAGCTTTTTTAATACTTTCTAAAACAATGCTTTCTGCTTGTACACTGTCTTCTGATTTCGCAATGGTATAACCGCCTTTAATGGAAGAAAGTATGTCCTTCATATCATCAAGAGCAACTGCCATACGGTCGATATCGGGATTACTTTCCCAAATCTCCCAATAGAACACATCTTCAAACAAATTAAATACAGCTCGTAAATCACGTTTTTGTTTTTCATCAATAAAGCGGTCTTTTACTTCGCCTTTTGTGATTTTGTGAGTTTCACCTTTAACGAAATCTAACATCTTTCGAATAAGACCTTTATCTTCATGAGTAAAATCATCAGTCTTAGCGATTTCCACACGTTCACCAAATCCACCCATAGAAAAACCAGTGACTTCACCTTTTTTAATTTCTTCCCACGTATCTGCATCATCAACGCGAACAGTCATAAGCCATGTCCCTGCTTGTACTTCTTGTTCGCCTACCTTCATATCACTTTTAGCAATCCAGTTTTCAACAACCGTTCCTTTACCAGCGATTTCGTCATGTTGCTTGTCGATGTGCTGGTAATTTTCCATAAAGGTATAAGCGGCCTTTTCTATTTCTTCTGCAGTCATTGTATCCCCATGTGAATCTTCTACATCCGGTTCATACACAACTCCTGTAACAAGCTGCTTCTCTTCCTCTGTTTTAAGGATTGGAACTTGCTTTGATATATTTGGTTGTTTAGCAGATTCGCTTTTCATAATGGCGAATTGACGACCATTAGCACCCTTTGTAACTAATGAAACATAGCTGATATTGGCGTTTTTTAGTTCGTATCCCATCGTTTTACCTCCTTCCCTATAAATATTGGGGTTCCACTGTCAAAACGCATAATAGCCAATTTAAAGCTGCATACGTTTTGACGATGAAACCCCAATCAAATAGGTGTATTTTATTACTCTTCTGAAATCATAGTGCAGCGACAATGTGGATGAGCTGGCGGGCACATCTTTCCGTTGCTAAATAAATCATCAATATCTACTGTTTCGCCATGTAAACCGCCACATTCTTTACAAACACGCTCATCGTTTCCTGTAAGCCATGTTTTCTTGTTTCTATTTGCACCTTTATAAGCAATTAAATTGCCGTAATTCATCGCATATGTTGTTTCTGTACGTGCAATCATCATTGCTCTGTAGTTACTTGCTTCTGACATTACATCTGCAATAGAAACACTTAATGCATCGACACCCATTCCCTCACTAAGATTCTTTAACATTGCTTCTCTTAATCTATCTTTAGTAGTTCCATGGATTCCCTTTGCTAATTCGAATGCATAAGCAGCAACCCATTTTGCAGCGACGTCACCAATTGGATCTAGCACCATCCAAGTTAGTCCGTTTGATGCAATGGTACTTTGGACGAATTCCGTTACATCATCCTGTAGTGTGTCCGTGACTTCATCAACAAACATTTGTCTTTCTTCATCCCAATCGACACTATCAAGAAATTTATCAACTTCTGCTTCAGCAATTACAAGATCAATCTCTTCATCTGCTTTATTAATACGAATTAAGGGAAGCAGGTTTAAGAGCCGTTTTCCCTGTTCGGAAAAAAATCCGCCACCTTCTTTTGCATAGCTTTCTCTACTTCTTCATGCTTTTCCCTAAATTCATTAATAGCAATTATGTTCTCTTGATCATTATCTGCAGCTTTTGCAATTGGTTCTATTTGAGAAACGGATGGACCACCTTCAAAGAATGTATCTCCATCTGCTACAGGTTCATAACCTACTACTTTACGAGATTCATTCCGTGTTAATATACGTTTCTCATAACCATCTGCCGCATATTGCATATCAGCTTCACGATCATCTGTATCAATTTCGTTTAATTTGAAATACCAATCTAATCCACCGAGTATTTCAGCAAATACACGAAATAATTGATAGTTTAATCGATGTTCTAATATTCCTTGTCCAGGCTCAATAATAGAACGCTTGTACATCTCGTTCATTTCTTTAGCGGTTGTTTGTCCTAATGAGCCTGTCATAGCCCAGCCGATACGATAAGGCGGCACACGATGAGCCACACATATCTCCATTGCGCTATCCTGCTTATATAAACGAAAACTGCCTTCTTTTACATCTGGACTAACTTTTTCTAATCTAGCTTTTGCCCCTGGCGGCACGGGGACAACGGCCAATTTATGATGTTCTCCTTTTGTTTCTACAGAGAAGAATGCTTTTAGTTCATTTTCCGTTCCATCATCTATTTCATCAACACCTTCAAGAAATAGCAGAGCATCCGGAATTGTCTTTCCTGTAAAGAAGTTAATATTGTAATCTCTTACTGCTTGAGATCCAACTATCGAGCCGATAGAACTAACATAATTAGGTATCCCATAATAAGAAGAACGAGAACCGAATTTACGAATAACAATTACTTCTCCAGCTTTTTCTGTTCCGCTTTCTGCAACATCCTCTGCATTTATCGCCCTACCATCAGCAAGACGGAAATCATCGGGATAATTGAACTTTTTAAACCATCGTTCTTTGTTATTTACAATTTGAGCAAATCGGACTTTATCCTTATGAGCACGAACCGTATGCGCCGGAATATGGTACAGTTCCGATGGTTCGTTTTTTTGATTCCGAACAACTTCGATAATCCCCCAGCCAACAGTTTCATAATCATCCCATACAGCTCTAAGAATTTCTGAACTCGTCATTTCTGGATTACAATTCCGCATAAATTCTTTTAACCTTTTATATTGCTCCTGGTTCGCTTCTTTCACTTCTTCAAAAGGAACAAAGTCAAAACCAACACCTGCAATATCATCGACTTTTGCGCTAATACAAGCAGAATGGATTGGATTACTTTCCTTTATTTCCAACAGCACCGACATATCATAAGGTGGTTTAACCAACCCTTTATCGCCATATATTTGCGCGAATGGATCTACAGTCATTTGCTTACTGTTGTCTTCCCTATTTTTTGGGTCATCTGCTGCTTTATTAATACCAAATACTTTTACATTCTTAATGGTTTTCTTGTTGCTCATACCGTTTGTGTGTCCTCCTTTCTTCTATTAATAGAGATCAAAAGAAATAGCCGAACAATAAATGTCCGACTACACTCTTTTAACCTTACCGCCCATAACTACTTTCGGTTTATAGAAGGCTAGAACTATAGCATCTGCTCTATCGGGTGATTGCAATCCGCGTTTCTTCATTTCTTCTTTTCGCTCTAATGCAATCTTACCTCTACTTGTTATTCTGTATTTACGGCTAGAAAATTGAGAAATCATTTTTTCATCATTTGGAATCTCCATTGTAGGTTCTTCACCCTGTATAAATGCTTTCATATTCTCTTCAAGTAAATCTCTTACAACGGCCCAACCTTCTGTACCTGCATTATCATAATGCTCATCATCAAGCGGCTTCCCGTTATTCACAACCGGATATACTTTGAATGGTAATCGTTCAGATTTAATAACTTCTTTCAATCTGTCCGTAACACCACCACCAACACCACTATCATCGACTTTTATATCCACTCTTTTTAACTGCTTGTACTTTGCCATGTATTCCTTAGCTAATTTCAATACATGACCAGCAGTTTCCATAGTATCTTGTTTATAGTGGTTTAATAATTTAAAGACTTTATTTCCTATCCTTGGAACAATTACAGTTTCATCATCACCAAATCGCGCAACGTCAACACCTAAGTCAAGTGTTTCACCAGTTGGCTCCACTTTACAAGATGCTGCTTGCTCTACAATTTCTAACGGGATAAATGCATCTGCTTCTGCTTTAGGAAATTCACCAAGTACACGTACACGCCAAACATCTGAACCCTCACCATATTTCTTTTTCAATACTTCTATATTGTCTTTACTGGTTCGAGGGCTATCTAAGCTAGAGACTTTATGTATTTTATATAAATCTCTGTCACGATTATGAGAATCATAAAATACACCGCTTGTTCTTGTTGGGTTTCCGCATAAAAACAATTTATTTTCTGCGCCAGATAAAGTACCAAGTATAGCTTCCATAATAGGATCTGCTATACCAGAAGCTTCATCACATACAAATAACATATAATCTTCGTGAAAACCTTGCATATTCTCCGGCTTTGTTGCCGTTCTAGCAGTAGCAAACCAACGTTCTTCACTACCAATCATGTATACTCGTGTTTTAGTCCATTTAAGTAGATTTTTAACTGCACTACCTTCTAACCACTTCGCTATTTCAGCCCAAAGTACAGTAAATAACTGTTCCTTTGTGGGAGCTGTACAAATAACTTTTGGATTCGGCCTACAGCAGAGGAACCAGATAACAACAACTGACTCAAGACCTGTTTTACCAACACCTTGGCCAGAACGCACTGAAACCTTTGGACTTTGTGCCAAATCCATAAGAACCTTTCTCTGCCATTCATCCGGATAAAAACCTAGCATATCCTCAGCAAACGCTACAGGATCATCCCAATAAATATCGATAATCTCCATAAATTCGCTAAAAGCCGTATTACTCATTTTGTTCAGCTTCCTTTTGCTTACGTCTGCGCTCTGCTATCTTCATAAGAGACTCTTTCCAGTCTTCTGTATTCTGATTAGTATCACCATCAACTTTAATAGCAGCGATCTCTTTCTTGAGTTTCTCAATGCGTAGTTTTTGTTCTTCTGTATTAGCTAATCTATCGTATTTTTCAATTAGATTTACTAGCGTTGACATTGCTTTCGATTGAGCATTTAAGAAACTAGCTTGTTTATCCCAAGCGAATTGTATCTCCCACTCTTCTTCAAAACCACTTTCAGTAAGTTTATTTTTCCGCAGTTCTTTGGTCATGTCTTCGTTGTCTTTAACAAACATAATACGTTGAGCATGGATGATTTGAGTGTACTGCAGCATAATACTATCCCAAATGATTGTTAAGGAATCGTTGTTAACTGCTTCTTTTAATTCTTCTTTTAAATCATATATTTCTTGCGGTAAGTACTTTCTATATAAACCATGAGTAGCAGCATTACCATTACGTAGTGGAGCAGCACCACCGGAATTACCAACAGCATTTTTATTACCCTTTTTAGCTCCACCACGATTGTTTACAGCATTCTTATTACCCTTAGGTGCTCCTGGTTTCTTTTTGGAGTACTCCGTATCTTTCTTTGGAGTACTCCGTTCATTTTTATGGAGTACTCCATTTAATTTGTCTATCCATCCATCTTTGGATTTCCATCCACCAACCGTTTTTTCGCTTACAGCTTTTTCGGATGTAGACAACAATTCAGCAATTTTACGATTCGTAATATCACCGTTATGTTCTTTAAATATTTCATACGCTTTGTTACGGTCTGGACTTCTTTGTCTGGCCATAATTACATAACACCTGCCCCCTTATCCAATTGTTTGTACTTCCTTCTCTAAACACTCAATGCATATATGAGCATTATCCGTATTTGCTTCACGGAGATATGTTTTATCAAAATGAGTAATAGTTAATGGCATTTTTAATGTCCACATGCACGGCTCATTACAAACAGAGCATGTAGGAACGTTTATAGTTTCTTCTTCCATTTACACCACCTCACGCTAATCGCTTCACAAAATAAAAAAGCAGCGAATTCGCTACTTCAAATTTTTCGTATTTTTTTCTTCTTCATTTATGTATCTATATAAAGTTGCCCTTGAGACATTGAACATCTTACAGACATCAACTTTAGGTAACCCTTGTTCAACCATTTTTAGCATACCCTCTATCTGTTCCGGAGTATGAGCACGTTTGCGACCGCCTTGTTTTCCTCGTTCTTTTGCAGCAGCTACACCACTAACAACGCGTTCATTAATAACCTCGCGTTCCATTTCAGCCATTGCACCAAATATATGAAATAAAAACCTTCCCATTGTTGTAGATGTATCAATACCATCTTTAATAGAAACAAAGTGAATTTCCTTATCATTAAATTCTTGCAATAAATTAACTAACTGGTGCATGGTTCTTCCTAAACGATCTAACTTGTAAACAACCAATGTATCACCTTTGCGAAGTTTGCCAAGTAATAATTGAAGCTCTTTTCTGTCCTTTTTCGCTCCACTTTCTTTTTCTGTAACTATTTCTTCACAACCATAACGGTTTAATTCATCCAATTGCATATCTAAATTTTGTTTTTTAGTAGAAACCCTAGCATATCCGAATATCATGCACCATCATCCCTTGTTATTTGATATAAAAATCGTATCAAATTCCTGTATCAAAATCAATTATTAATTGATACATAGTTTTGAGACATTTGTTATACCATTTTTATAGGTTTTAAGGCCCATATATTCAGTGTCTCATAATGTTTTGTTTTTGAGACACTAGTTTTCGGACAAACGCAGTTGCAATCCACTTAAAATACCATTAATTAGTTCAGTTTCTTTTTCATTGGATTGAGTTAGCAATTTATCGATAACTTTCTGATCAGAATAAGCTAACAAAAATGAAGATATATAAGCTAATGCATTTACATATTCTGTAGCATCTTTACTACCATTATTTGCATGAGCAGTATATTGTACATTTGACAATACCATCACCCCTTACAATATTTGGGTTGTGTTGAGTTTGTTTCGTTTAATTGGGAGCATTCAAACCATACTCTAAATCTCTCATTATCTAAAATCCACGTATTGCCGACCTTTTTGGATTCAATAGCACCTGCTGCACATAGATTCTTTATATGACCAGGAGAAAGACCGCTAATAAGATGAGCATCATTAACACCAATAACATTATCTAGCGCTGCATATGGTTTCAAATTAACATCTTCCCATTTAACACCATACATCCCTATACCCATTTCATTCATTTTTGTTTTATCTGTCATTCTCTCTAAATGATCCAATACAATAATATTAATTAATTCCCATGTAACTGCATCAGATAAAACTCGTGTCTTTAACTCTGCTGTTAAATCATTTAATAATTCTAATTCCATATGTATCACCTCATAATAAATGCAACACGTTTGCGCTTATCTTTCCTTAACAACAAACAAGACACCACCCAGATCACGGCAGCGCCTGCTCTAATTGCTATACACATGTTTGTTCTAAAAATAAAACATCCCTAATGGACACATCATAAGATTAGTAACCGTATTTTCTGTTCGTTAATTATTATGTTTATAGGCCTAGATTGTGCACATCTATATTCAGTGAGCGCATACCCTATTACATGAATACTACTTTAGGAGTGATTATATTATGAATCCTTTACCGATGAGGATTGTTGTAGCTCCAGCTTCTGCTTGGCAACATTTACCTCAATATCCTTCATATGGTCAATATGGTATGCAACCTGGGCACATTCCCTTTACTCCTACAATTCCGCCTTCTCCCGTAATATACCAATATCATTATAATTTCCCATCATTGTATTTCCAAGAGTTTCACGGTACATTTAACATCTAATATTGTTGTCAATTCATGTTATACCTAAAACAGTATTTAAATACGTTTAATGTGTAATTTCTATATAACAAAGAAAAAAGCAACCGTTACGGATGCTCTGATATCAATTATTTATTTGTATTTTAATTAAGGTAAATGAAGTTTTACCCTTCTTCCAATCACCTAATATTGCTGCACCAATCTTTTTATGCATTATTAAGTAACTGGAAGAAGAGCAAAAGCTCTCCTTAATAACGGTATCATTCAATCGTTACCATCTGCTGGTTTCGGATTTTATGCGCCATCATTACGAACCGTTTAGAATTTAAAAAACAACATAATGAGTTGTGTTTCCCGCCACTTCCCACAATACAAATATAACACGTTAATTACAAAATAACCGGCACATTTCCTGCCAAAAAGCGGTCACGACTCTGCCAACTTTTTCATAGTTCAAATTTTCCCACTGCATCTGTTAATTCCACTGATACACCGAATATACTTTTTTTCATTTCTGTCATTTTCTTTTTTATAATCCACTGTGGATAATTCAATTCTTCTAGAATATTTCTAAAATAAGTTGGATTTAGCTTTAACACATCAGGATTTCTTCCAGTATTCCTTTTATATCTAATTATTACTTCTAATAGTTCTTCATTTAACATGAATCACAATTACCTCCCCCTTACATTTTATATTTATGTATATACACCATTCAATTCCTTGATACTACCACTTACCCATATCTTATATTGTGTGTAACTGACCCCTTCGCTGAATCCCTTGGTATCATTGATTTCATTTCACTTTCTCTTTTGAGTTACACAGCACGAAAATTATGAGTAACTGCATAGGGATACGGATACCACCAGCATTTTGCAAAATAACCTACACTATGCGGAAAAAATATAATAAGCTGCCCATATAGACAGCTTATTTACATAATTCTCGTTATTGGTAGTTGTATCCAAATACTGTGAAAATTGCTAATCCATTAGGGAAATCTAAATCTCCGGCACCAAACTCTCCTACACGTATAGGGGTCGTAGGATTGATTATATTATAAATTTCTATTGTGTTATCTCCAGTGTTTGCGACATATAGAGTAGTATCTGTAATAGCCAATACTGCAGGAGCATTTAAATCTCCAGCACCGAACTCTCCTATACGAACAGGGGTTGTAGGATTGATTATATTATAAATTTCTATCGTGTTATCACCAGCATTTGCGACATATAGAGTGGTACCTGTAACAGCTAATCCGGCAGGGATATTTAAATTTCCAGCGTTAAATTCCCCGACATGCACAGGAACCACAGGATTAGTAATATTATAAATTTCTACTGTGTTATCTCCAGTATTTGCTACATAAAGAGTGGTATCTGTAGTAGTCATGCCGGAAGGAGCATTTAAATCTCCAGTGCCGAACTCTCCTACACGTATAGGAGCCGTAGGATTAATAATATTATAAATTTCCACTGTGTTATTACCACCATTTGAGATATAAAGAGTGGTACCTGTAATTGCTAATTGATCAGGAACATTTAAATCTGCTGTGCCAAATTCTCCTATGCGTATAGGGGCTATAGGGTTAGTGATATTGTAGATTTCCACACCATCTCCTAAATTCGCGATATAAAGAATAGTACCTGTAATAGCTAATCCTGCAGGACCTAAATTAGTTACTGATGTAAACTCTCCTACACGTATAGGAGCCGTAGGATTAATAATATTATAAATTTCTATAGTGTCATCATCAATGCCGCCGTCAGTACTAGATACATAAAGAAATTTAGCTTTCACAATAATAGGAGGAACAGCAGGTGGGAAAGCAGGGAAAAGCCTACGACAGCGTCCCTTTGGTTTTGAAAAATATGAGTCCAAAATAATTCACCGCCTTTTTTTGAAACATAATATAATTAATTATATTCAAATCAAGTAATTTAGCTTGTATACTTGTCCAGTAAAACTGACGATGTATATCCTATACATATCAGGTAGACATAACGTCCTATTATAGACATAAAAAAAGGATCTTCAATCCAAGATCCTTTTTAATACTTTTAATAATTTTATTCATTTACCATGGCATCAGCTTTTGTTACATGTACAGTACCAAATGGATGGTTAGGAGGAGCATATATTGAATAAAGTTTTAGAGGGATATTACCTGTATTAGTTAGATTATGCCATGTTCCAGCCGGTATCATTATGGCATAATCATCATAGACATTTCTTTTAAAGTTTAAATTATCTTTACTTTTTCCCATTTGGACAATCCCCTGGCCTTGTTCAATACGTAAGAATTGATCAACGTTTGAATGCATTTCTAAACCGATATCTTCGCCAACATTGAGACTCATTAAAGTAACTTGTAAATGTGTTCCTGTCCATAAAGCAGTACGATAGGTATTATTTTGTTTCGTTGCTTCATTGATATTAACGACAAATGGTTTTGATCCATAATCTGTTAATGAAATTCTTCTGTCACCGTTGGAAGAACGAAAAGAATCATATCTGTTTGCATGCTCTATCTCATTAGGAAAAGTCGAGTAAACAGACTGTCTTCCATAGTTATACATTGGTATTGGCATGGTAACATAATAAAAATATTGATATGGATATATATAAGGATTATAGTGCATTTTCCCCAATCCTTTCACGTTTTTACAAAATTATTCTATGCACTTGTTAAGGAAATGTACTTAGATTCAAGATGAATTATTAAAAACATATGAATACTCTATACAGAACTAGTTAACATAACGTCTCATTATCAGTTGCAATAAAAAGTGGGTTCTTACTCTTACAAGAACTCCCTTTTTTCTCTTTTATAACTCTATTCATCTTAAATATATATTCCTATCCTGGCATGGTTTTTAGGGTTCTCGTTTGTTACTGTATTCACCGAAAACTGTATAATTTTTTTATACCATTAGCGTGTTTTTTCAGAAATGCTGGCGATACCCCATCGCTATCAAGCTAAGGAAATACAACTACCCCCAAAACGAGATTTTGTCTTAATTTGTAATAAAAAAGATCATTTTTTCGTTTTGGGATGGATTTGTTTTCTTAAGTTGATGGGCATAGGCATTCCCCTTTTTTTAACTAATCTAGGGGACAAGCTGATACTACGGAATAAAAAGATCATATTATAAAAATGTGTTATATACAAAATATAAAGGAGGGATAAATATGAGTTATTGGAAACATGATTGTGGTCATCATAAAAAAGAAAGACATGATTGTGATGATTATAAAAAAGATAGATATAGATATGAAGAAAAAGACTATGACTACTACTACAAAAAATACTACGTGAAAAAATGCTATTGTCGTTTTGAACCTTATTACCCTCATCACAACAAAGATTGTAAAAATAAATATGATAATTACTAAATCTAAATAATTATCTAAGCTCTCAATTCCTTAGTTTAAAAAAGATCTCTATTTTTTAGAGATCTTTTTTTCTTTTAAAGACTAAGACTATGTTGTAATTGTTCATAGCATCATATATTGAATTTCAAAAAAAATGTTAAAATTTAAAAGTTTGAATAACGCTTCAATTCGGGGGGTATGTAGAATATAAATGGATTGAACAAAAAGCCTAGTAGAAACTAGGCCTTTTGTATGAAAAAAATACCATTTTCATATTAATACATTTTTAATTACACTCTATTGTATACAAACTTTAATAAGATGTTCCAATGTATATATTGTTAATTTTATATTCAAATTTTAAATTTATTGCAAATCGCGTACTTTCTATAAAATTATTATCAAAAATATACATTTAAATCATTGTAAACAAGGAGTTTAGAAGAGCTATAGCGATATGACGGTACCTCATCGCTATTCGGCTAATAAAAAGAAATACCCCATCGCTATCAAGCTAAGCTTATGCAAAGTCAATTTTAAGCGAGATTGTTTCTTTTTTCTAAAGGGCAAGTGTAGATGATTGAAAGATTTGCATACGAAATAAACCCTAACGGGTTTCACTTTTTTGAATTAAGCGGCTTGATTATCAGACATGGTACAATTGTAAACGACACCTAATATATCAAAGACCGTTTTTTCTCGTATCGATGAGATTTCCGCCCGTTTTGCTGTAGGAGATTGAATAGGCGAAGTAACACCTTTGATAGCTCTTGGGTGTTTTTTTGTATAGTTTGGAATAGAAGAAGAAAATAGTCTTTAATCATATATATAGCTTTATACTCACTAAGCTCTCGTTTTTTCTTCATGAGGAGCAATTGGCGCATTTGAAACATGATAGAAGAACAGAGTAGAATGGCAATCAATTGACCATATAAATGGCACTCCAATCGTTCTGGTTTTATCTTTTTACAATGATGAATTTGAAAGAATGACTTCCACGTTTTAAATAAAATTTCGATTTGCCAACGCAAAAAATACCAGTCATGTACCTGTCCCATCGGGACAATATCTGTAGGGGTGTTTGTCATATATACATTGATACCACTGAGTCGTTTACTACGAGGAGAATACTTCATTCCTTTCTTTTTTTCTCTTACAGTTTGATCTTGTAATCGTTTTTGTTGTTGTACTTTTGTTAGTCGATGAACAATCACACGAGTTGGTACTTTATCCATCATTCCTACATAAGCATCGGATATTTCACATGTTTGTCCTGGCTGAAGAGAGTTCATTAAGAACTCCATATCTATCTGTATATACTCTGTACCTTTCTTGATTCTTCCATCTTGAAAATAATCAGGGGTGGGATTTTTTTGATAAATACGTGTATTTGATTTAATACGAGAGATATAGTAAGCCTTTTTATCTTGTATATGTTGAAGATCTTTCAAGTGAAAATAACCTAAATCTCGGATACATAAATCATTCGCTGTCAAAGTTGGGGTACACAGAGAACCATAGGTTCGATCATGTTGTTTACATGGACCCGTATGAATATGTAGGAACTGTCCACTTAATAGATCATACTCAAGCTGAATCTTCACCCCCGCTGTATGGCTGCATCCTCCTGCACCTGGATAAACAGATGAAAATACATCGGGAAGTTGAAATGCAGTTGAATCCAAAATACGCATACGCTTGAAAACAGAAGTGTATGGAGAAGAAATCGGCATAGATGCAGCAAATTTTTTGCTTAGTAGTTCGGCTAGTAGGTGTTGTAAAAGTTGGACGGCCGCCTTATTAAACCGTTGATTCAGTCCCTCAGGACTGATGAGTACTTCTGTTGATGCTTCTAAACAGCTAGATAACTGAGTTAAAGAAGTCATAGCTACATTTTGGCTCACCCATACACATAAAGCTACTAAATCTTTTGCTTGGTACTTACTGGTTCGTTGTACAAAACCAACATCTCTAGCAAGATCCCGTAAGGTATTTGGAGATAAAAAACTTTGAATCTCTTGAGCAAATAGTTGTAATTCGTCAGACACAGAAACAGACATAAAAAACGCCATCCTTTCTTATAATTCTACAGAAAGGATAACGTCTTTTTTGCTTTACGGGTAGTGTAAGACCTTAGCTTGATAGCGATGTATTGGTACTCCTTATAGACAAAATAAAAAAGAGAAGCTTGTGTTGTAATCAATCATCGTCATCATTATCACGATCGAAACACTGAGTGAACGAATCATCTGGACATTCCCCAGGGATCGGTTCACACGGGTTAAAGTTTTGATTATCGAGAACTTCGTATGGTCTCATCATATCATGGTCTTCGTGTTCAAGGATGTGGCAGTGCCATGGGTAGATTCCTATAAATGGCCCAAAACGCGCAATGATACGGGTGACCTCCCCAGGATTGGCACGAACGGTATCTTTCCAACCCATCTCGCTTGGATCGGGTGGTTGTGGCGGTCCAACTATAAGGTCAGGACCATTTGGATCACCAGTAAACGTAGCACGATTCAAAATTTGAAAAGTAACAAGGTGCAAATGAATAGGGTGAGTGTCCGGTGTAGTATTGTAAAGCTCCCAAATCTCTATCGTCCCATTATATGGGGTTTCTGTAAGGGGCATTTGATCCCAATCTAGGTTATTTAATAAAAGTTTTAAACGCCCGAATTCATCGGTAGTTTCAACTAAGAGGTTTTTTCGTACGATTACAGCATCATTAGGATCCAAGTGTTCTAAGCAACTTAACTTTTTTGGAATTTTACTGTTGTCAGGTTTGTGCAATTTTTGTTTGACACAAAATTCCATAATTTGTGTCAGGTCTGAAGAAGGTGGGGCACCGTTAGGGAATGGAGCTGGTGCGTCATTTGTTAAGATAATACTTTGACCTTTATGGTTTGAAAAATCGATAATAACATCGACACGTTCAGCTGGTGCAAGGATGATTTCGGATACGATGATTGGTTTTTCCAAAAGTCCTCCTTCTGTGCCAATTTGGACAAAATTTTGTCCAGAACTCAACTTTATACGATAAAAACGAGCGTTAGAGCCATTAAGGATGCGGAACCGGTATTTCCGTGGCTCTACTACAAGATAAGGCCATACTTTTCCATTGACTAGGATGGTGTTTCCAAAAAATTCTGGTACAACTGATGGATTTGGTAATGTTGGATCTATTGGTGGAGGTGGTTGTGGCGCTGGAGGTGGCTCATGTCCTGGTTGAGTTGGATAGAACAGTTCACCATTAGGATAAAATGAACGATCTTGTATGACTAGTGGAATTTCAAACTTTCCATTTGGTAAGTTCAATTCTTCCTCTTTCTTATCTCGAAGGAGATAGAACCCTGCAAGTCCTGCATAAACGTTCAAACGAGTGATTCCAAGGGCATGGTCATGATACCATAGAGTCGCAGGTCGTTGACAGTTTGGATAATAGTAAACTTCATGCACGAATTTCGGGCCAACATTTTCAAAGTTTCGCGTAAACCATGCCTCTGGATATCCGTCATTTTCGGGTCTAACCCGACCTTCATGTAAATGTACAACCGTCCTAACAGAAGGTTTGTCTGGTTCTGCTCCATGAATAGTTCGATCTACGGGTAGCAGATGTTCAAAAGGTAATTCATTTTTCCATTTGACTAAAATAGGGTGATTTCTTCGTACTTCAAATGTAGGACCAGGGTACATACCGTTGTAACCCCAAACGGTAGTTGGTGGCAAATCGCGATGTAACTTCTGTTCAACTTGCTTCATAGTTACCTCATAGAACGGAATGTTATCACGCTTATCTTTTGCTTTTAAGACAGGTGGAATAGGTAATGCATCTACAAACTTTTCTAAAGACATTTATCTGCCTCCTTTTTAAATAATCAGAATATCGCTTCACCTTATATTTTTATACCTAATCATCTTATGTGAAAAGAAACTTGAATAGAACTTACACTAAGAAAATGTAATGCATCGTTCTTTATATAATGAAAAAATGAATTTAATTCTCATAAATAAATGTAGAGAGAAAAAAATTCGTTTTGGGTGCAACCTGTTCTGTTAGGTTGATGGCGATGTGGCGATACCCCTAGATTTAAAAGAGAAAATGCAAAGATTAGATTTTAAACCTAGTCATTGCTTTATCCATTGCATCTTGGTTTACAACTATATAGCGTAATGTGACCTTCTCTGACGAGTGATTGAATATCTCCATGAGTAATGTGCTATGTTTTTCGTTTGTATGTACATGTGATACCCGTATGTTTTTCTTAACGTATGTGTTCCTATTTCATCTAACCCGAACTCTGCCGCCGCTCCACTTAATATCTTATATGCCATACTGCGACCGATAGGACGATTTTTCCCTTGTCTACTTTGCAACAAATACTCATGGTCTTCCCTGTTTTCTGTTCCCTTATAGATATATGACTACCTTTGACATCTCCTACCTTTAATTTCAAAATATCTGAGATTCTAAGTCCTGTATTAATGCCCATAATGAAGAGGATATAATTACGTAAGCTCTTTACCTTAAAATACTCTTTTAGCTGCTGTATTTGCTCTGGATCACGTATTGGTTGAACAAAATTCATTATTCATTATCTCCCGTTCCTTCAGTCTCATAAACTTCTAATCCGAGCGCAAAAGCAAGTTTATAAAACGCTTTAGATTTCCAACGTCGATAAGTACGCTCTGACATCCCTATTTCGTTATAAACCATGTAATCACATACATCCTCATCTTCTAAATAACGTTTATAAATAATATCTCTTTGAATTCTTCCAGCACGTCCGTTTCCTAATCGATTTAAAAAATGATCAATACGTACTGACATTCTTTCAAGCCACTTTTCTCGTTTACTTTGTTGAATATTTGCTATTGCAACATCTTCTAACGGTTTACCAACTGCATGTGTAGGACCGTACTCACGCATTTCATAAGAAGGAGTGACCTTCATTTCTTTACGTATCATCCCGAATTGTCTATGTATACGTACACTTTCCAACAAGCCTTCTAAATCCTCTTGTGTTGCCGTTCTATCTATTTTTGGTAAGAAAGATAATTGTTTAGTCATGTAAGACCACTCCTTTTTATTTTTAAATTATTTTTGTCTTAAAGCTCCACGTTTCCGCTCATAACAAGGTCTATGCATCCCCATCAAATCCTCAATTTCACGAGTGCTAAATTTCTCTTTTCCTTTTTTCTTATTTTTCTTTTTCGATTGGTTCGATTGCTTTTTCCATTCACGTAGTTGACCTTTTAATACCTTCATTCCCCACATCCCCTTTCAAAAATAAAGAGGACACCAACTCTTAAAACAGCTTTATCGCTGCTCTAAAAATTGGTGTCCTCTAGTTTTCTAGCCGGACTATATTCTGTTTGCTTTCACTTTAAAAGAATTATTGTTTTAACTGTTCTATTAAATTACTCTATTCATCATTCCCTTCCAATTCCTCACTCTCTTCACGAATTTGTCCAATTAATGAAATTACAGAACCAACTGCCTGAACCCAACTTCCTATAATATCTATTAGCTTTCCTTTTTCATTTTCATTAGTTTCGTTGTTTACCTGTGTGTCTGTATCTTTCTCCCCATTATTTACATTACCCTCTTTATTAGACTGGTCCTCATTTCTGATACTTTTTAATTCGTCAATACCTCCTATTGCCTGTAATGAATTCCCAATTGACTGTAATAAGTTTCCAACAATATTTAAGTATTCATCTTTATCGGATGTATCCTCAAACTCATCTGCTAATGCTGTAAGTCCACCCAAAGCCTGTGTCCAATTCCCAGCAATCACTAATTTAATTTGTGTTTCTTCTTTAAAATCAATAATTAATCCAGATATTACAGTGACATTACCAATTGATTGGATTTCATTACCGATTTTTTCAAGAGACACCTCTCCTTGACCATCAGCCTCTAAAGCATTTCCAACAGCCTGTAATACGTTTCCGTAAACATTTAAATCCTTTCTTACATTACTGCTTATAAAATCAAAAGGCGTACTTCCAATAGCGGAAGTAATTGTTCCTATCGCTGCAACCCATGCACCAAATATCTCTTTAATTTGATTCTCCATTTAAAACATATCCCAGCATTAAGTAATTAATATAATCCTATTCAATTCCCCATCTCACTGTTAATAATTTTAAATTTCTCTTTACTATCTCATTTTATAATAACGTCTTATAAAAGTATTTTTTAGGAATTATGCAACTTTGTTAAACGTACTTCTATATTAATTTTATACATATTACTGAATCAACTTTATAAACCAACTACATCTTTAAATTTATTAAAATACTTAAGAATCCTTATCCGCTCCACACAATGTAAAATGTTCAAAAAGCTCATATTGATCAGCAAAACATTCTAAACATTTTGGACAGATATACATTCGTATCACCACTTTTTTTAAATGAAACTTTTATTAAGTTTTATTCCCATATAACTCATCCGATTCCGTTTATACTCTAATTGTAACTTCAAGTTACACACTACTTCTATTAAAAGGATTATTTTATTAAGTTATTTTTCCTTAACCTAAAAAATTATCCCATGCCTTTTACGCTTTCTCATACACTGGCATTACATAAATCTCTTCATTAATTAGCAGTTGAAACTCAACACATTGTTTCTCTTTGTTCCACCCATAAGATGTCATAGGTACCATTTTTCTTAGCGGTCTTCTCCTACGCTTTCAACTGCTACTCCCATACATTTATCACAGAAAACAACATCGACTTCTTCATTACTCGGATCATATGCTTCTTTACCACACATCGGACAAATTGCACCATTTCCTTCTACCCTCCTGAATAAAACTCAATATTCCGTTTTATACTATAACTACATCTAAAGGTACATCCCTGCTTGGAGCAGTTACCTTTTGCTAGCTGTTCTTTTGTTTTTATTATCACTTTTTCAATTCAATGCTCATATATTATTTTGAAGCAAAAAATTAATGCTTCGCGAATGAAAAGGTATTTTTTTCACTCATTCATTAACTTAATTATTTCCTCTCTAAAGAGCACTGTTCGAAGGTGCTCTTTTTATTTTCCCGAATAATCCTCACAATTCTGCACATACTACCTGTAAGCTGCTTTCTTAACAGTGATAGCAGCTCGGAACCTTTTTGAAAATGGAGTAGTTAGCTTTTGCTAGCTGCTCTTTTTTCAAATATTAATTAATTAACACAAGCGCATTTCAGACAAACTTCGTATGATATGATGTATTCCTTTCTTTTAGAAAATGAAACTCGTCATGGGAGCACTTTTATGAAGTGCTCTTTTTGGCTTTTAAACTAATACAAAATGAAATTTTTATTCAAAATCACCCTAATTATCTCTTCCTAGTAACACGAAACGCAACCCAGAAACCTTTATAATGTTATATACAAATGATAAAAATTATACTAATACGCTAATATATAAGCCGTTTCTTTTTGAAAAGTAAACCATAAAATATAATACAGGACCAAGCTTTCTAAAAGTTTGTTCAAGTTAATTTTAGAAAGGAGCGAATTTCAATGGCTATCGTTAAACCTTTTGTGGCTGGTAGAAAATTCACCGGCTTAGCAAGCTCTGGGACAGGTACTGGTGCTACATTTGCAATTGCTGCAACAGCTTTTACAAATGATATAGGGACCAATACAGCATTTCCAGCTTCATATGCTTACTACAACCTCTATATTAATGGCGTTCTCCAAACAGCTGATACCTCAACTATCACTGTTGGCCCTTCTTCTATTACCATTCCTGGTGGAGATGTACTTGATGGAGCAACTCCAATTATCGTAGAATTTATTGTAACTTAGTTATATCTTTATCAAATAAGGTTTTGGTCAATTTTTTCACAATTAATATCTATCAACATATACTAGTATAGAATGATAGGTATTTATACTCACTCTTGGAAAGGGCACTTATTCATAGTGCTCTTTTCACTTTTAATTTTTAGTATCAAATAGCGTTTTTATATAAATCTTTTCACCTTTTAATTACACAAGCATATATTATTGTGTATGACACTCCACAGTTCATACGTTCAAACCTTTTAGTCTAGGAGCACACTTATATGTGTGCTCTTTTTTTATTTACTTTCAAATAACGATTTTATCTAAATCCATTCACTAATCTCATACTTTGACATACAATAATAGTGCCTTTCTATATAATGTGAGTTCGTCACTGTCGTTATAATGTGGTATAAGGAGCGCTCTCGATTAGCGCTCTTTTAATTTAAATAAAGATTTGATTCAAACTTGCACATAAACTGAAAACATACATAAGATTTAATTGCCGATACTTTTCGATTTTAATCTTGTTCAAAGAGCGCTTTCCCGTGCGCTCTTTTTTCTGTTGAAATAAGGGTTTTGTTAAATTATTCTTTGATTAATCATATTTAAATTCATTTGACATATATTAATATTGAACCTGTGATTTCTTTCGCTCCCGTTGGACCGGTGGCTCCTGTTGAATCAGTTAATCTACATTGTCTTTTTTGGGAAGGGTCTGTAGTTTATAACGGGCCCTTTTTAATTGAATTCCTATTTCTATTCAAATAACTAACGATTTTGTTTCAAGTTTTAAAAACATATTTATGAAAATCATTCATATACTTTTAAAGGTGTTGTCATTAGCGTCATGGAGTGCTTTGGCCACGCACTCCTGTTTTTTTATGCAAAATAACTATTTTATACTGTTTTTGTATTTGAAACATATAGATAAAATGGTGGTAAGTAATTATCTTGATCATTCTGTACACTCCATTTAGGCACCCATACAAGGTGCTCTTTTTTGATACATACAGTTGCGATAGGTAAGACTTTGAAGTTATCTCCATCTTTTCCCCCGCTTAACACTGTACGTGCGACTTTCATCGCATACAGCGTCCCATCTTATTCTTTTATACTAAAGTA
>NZ_JBQAEH010000006.1:0-314995 GCF_051915225.1 Bacillus cereus group sp. MYBK95-2
TGATGGCAGAGAGGTCACACCCGTTCCCATACCGAACACGGAAGTTAAGCTCTCTAGCGCCGATGGTAGTTGGGACCTTGTCCCTGTGAGAGTAGGACGTTGCCAGGCAAAATGGAGGATTAGCTCAGCTGGGAGAGCACCTGCCTTACAAGCAGGGGGTCGGCGGTTCGATCCCGTCATCCTCCACCATATATGTCGGAGGGGTAGCGAAGTGGCTAAACGCGGCGGACTGTAAATCCGCTCCTTCGGGTTCGGCAGTTCGAATCTGCCCCCCTCCACCATTCTTAATTAATGGGCTATAGCCAAGCGGTAAGGCAACGGACTTTGACTCCGTCATGCGCTGGTTCGAATCCAGCTAGCCCAGCCATTAAGAGCCATTAGCTCAGTTGGTAGAGCATCTGACTTTTAATCAGAGGGTCGAAGGTTCGAGTCCTTCATGGCTCACCATTTTAATGAAATATGCGGGTGTGGCGGAATTGGCAGACGCACTAGACTTAGGATCTAGCGCCTTTGGCGTGGGGGTTCGACTCCCTTCACCCGCACTTTTAATAAAATAACTCATACATGTCTTGCGGAAGTAGTTCAGTGGTAGAATACAACCTTGCCAAGGTTGGGGTCGCGGGTTCGAATCCCGTCTTCCGCTCCAATTTTCAATATGACATGCCGGGGTGGCGGAACAGGCAGACGCACAGGACTTAAAATCCTGCGGTGGGTGACCACCGTGCGGGTTCGACCCCCGCCCTCGGCACCATATGCGCCCGTAGCTCAATTGGATAGAGCGTTTGACTACGGATCAAGAGGTTAGGGGTTCGACTCCTCTCGGGCGCGCTTTTATTAACGGGAAGTGGCTCAGCTTGGTAGAGCACCTGGTTTGGGACCAGGGGGTCGCAGGTTCAAATCCTGTCTTCCCGATATTCCCAAAAAACATGGGGCCTTAGCTCAGCTGGGAGAGCGCCTGCCTTGCACGCAGGAGGTCAGCGGTTCGATCCCGCTAGGCTCCACTTTATTTAATATATGTCTCGGAGGTATACCCAAGTTCGGCTGAAGGGATCGGTCTTGAAAACCGACAGGCGGTGAGAATCGCGCGGGGGTTCGAATCCCTCTACCTCCTCCATTTTTTCTTTAATGGTTTAGACATATAATAATAAAATATTTATTTTTTCCTTCATGGAGGTATACCCAAGTTCGGCTGAAGGGATCGGTCTTGAAAACCGACAGGCGGCGAGAGTCGCGCGGGGGTTCGAATCCCTCTACCTCCTCCATTTTTAAAACTTTATATTGTCGCGGGGTGGAGCAGCACGGTAGCTCGTCGGGCTCATAACCCGAAGGTCGCAGGTTCAAATCCTGTCCCCGCAACCAAATGGTCCCGTGGTGTAGTGGTTAACATGCCTGCCTGTCACGCAGGAGATCGCCGGTTCGACCCCGGTCGGGACCGCCATTTATGTTGGCTCGGTAGCTCAGTCGGTAGAGCAGAGGACTGAAAATCCTCGTGTCGGCGGTTCGATTCCGTCCCGAGCCACCATTTTTTTATGCCGGCTTAGCTCAATTGGTAGAGCAACTGACTTGTAATCAGTAGGTTGGGGGTTCAAGTCCTCTAGCCGGCATCATTTAGGGGCATAGTTTAAAGGTAGAACTGAGGTCTCCAAAACCTCCAGTGTGGGTTCGATTCCTACTGCCCCTGTAAAGTATATGGGCCTATAGCTCAGCTGGTTAGAGCGCACGCCTGATAAGCGTGAGGTCGATGGTTCGAGTCCATTTAGGCCCACCATATATTATTCCGCAGTAGCTCAGTGGTAGAGCTATCGGCTGTTAACCGATCGGTCGTAGGTTCGAGTCCTACCTGCGGAGCCATGGCCCGTTGGTCAAGTGGTTAAGACACCGCCCTTTCACGGCGGTAACACGGGTTCGAATCCCGTACGGGTCATACAAAAAAGAGTCAGCATTATGCTGGCTCTTTTTTATTTTGTTAATCCTTTTTATTACGTTACTTTCCAGAAATAAATAAAGGAATTTTGGAAAAGCTATGGTATGTATAAAAAGGAGGAAATCATAATGACACGAGTGAGAGACTTAATGAGTACCCATATTGTACATTGTACACCGCTAGACAATGTATATGAGGCAGCTGTAAAAATGAAGGAAGAATCGATTGGATTAATTCCTGTTGTTGAAAATGAGCAAGTTGTTGGGCTTGTTACTGATCGTGATTTAGTCGTTCGAGGGATTGCTGAAAAACATCCTGGATCTAATAAGATTACAAATGTAATGACAACAAATATTATCTCAGTTTCTCCAAATGATTCTATTGAAAAAGCTACAGAGCTAATGGCACAGCATCAAATTAGACGATTACCAGTAGTTGATAGTGGTCAACTTATTGGCATGTTAGCACTAGGAGATTTAGCTATAAGGGAATCAGCAGATGATCAAGCTGGATTTGCCTTGAGCGAAATCTCAGAGCGTACAGAGTAAATTGAAACTTTCATTAACCGAGAGTTTAATGGTCACTCATAAAGAGCTAAATTATATATAAATTTCAGATACATTATTCTAGTATATATGGATTAAACTAATATGTTAGCGTGATGTATCTGAGACATTATATAATAAGTATGTGGTTAATAATTTCGACATTTTTTTAAAATTTGTTATTCTTAATTTTTAATAAGAGAAAAGATGATATACTGATAGATATAAGTATTATGAGAGATTTTGAATATAACAATATTAATTTTTAGTGGTGCGATAATAAATTAATATTTCCTACATAGATGAAAAGGGAAGGGGAATTATATGAAGGCTGTACAGGGCGATCCAAATTGGAATTTGGTTACAGATACATATATAGAACCAAATAATTTCGCTGAATTATTTTCTTTGCTTGTACCTTGTCACCCAAAAGGTGAGGGGAAAGAACGAACTATATTAGTATGGAAAGAGAAAGAATTTTATAAAGAAGAAAATTTAGCGGCATTTATCGTATATGGCATGAATAAAGCAAAGAAATTACCGCAGTTTCATAAAGATGAAATTCCAACTTTAGTGCGTATTCTTCGCTTATGCCAAGAGATTGGTTGGTATGAAGAGGCAAATGATTTTATGATAGCGCAAGGATTAGCTGAGTTTGTTCATACTTCATTGGAATATGAAACATGGGATCTTTTGACGCAATCAGTTGCTTTAAATTATTTAATTATTAAATATCGTATAGGTGAATTGACAGATAGGGATATTGAAATTTGGGATAGAGTTAAATTTAATGAGAAGTGTATAACCGATTGTAAACATTTATTATCTCATAAAGAAGTATTGGAATTTACATTCTTTTATATGTGCAAGAGAGCGAAATCATTATCAAAAGAGCAATTAAATAGTGATATGATGAGTTTAGCAATGTATTGTAATACTTTTGTATATGATTTGTATACACATGATTTATTACGGAAATATCGTAAGTGTACAGATTTCCTATCATATTATGGACCTAGTCAGGCAGTTTTAGCATGTCAAAGAGCTGTATTATCTCAAATTTCCGATCGCTTAGACCCATTAAAGACAACGCATGTAGATGATTATTTATATGTGATGAAAGAAATGATGGAGCATATGACGATAGGAGTAATGGATCGATATGGTCATTTTATTGGAAAGCTACTATCTTATGTGCCATTT
Source organism: Bacillus cereus group sp. MYBK95-2 (assembly GCF_051915225.1). Classification (NCBI taxonomy): domain Bacteria; kingdom Bacillati; phylum Bacillota; class Bacilli; order Caryophanales; family Bacillaceae; genus Bacillus; species Bacillus cereus group sp. MYBK95-2. Next base: position 3,673 of record NZ_JBQAEH010000006.1, read on the forward strand.
TTCGAAATGATACAAGTTCCACAGCATGCATATTATTGTGAAGAATTACTGTATATTTGTAAGGGCATTGAATATAAAGAAGAAACACTACGCAATTATATATTTATACAATTACATGATTGTTTACCATCATTCTTTAGGCTATTTCTTAAAAATAAGCGTTACGCAACGATTCATGATATTCTTTTCTATTGGTGCGATGACGAACAACGAATGAGCTTAGAGAAAAAATATAATCTGAGCTTTATTTATGAAAAATATGCTTGTGGATAAACAATATTTTCGATATGAAAAATTAATATAAATTAAAAAGGATCTCCAGTTTATGTGAGATCCTTTTTTGTTAGTAAAACAAGGAGAAAGTGATTAAGACAAGAAACAACATTCCATATAGGAGAAGTTGTGCAGTATAACTTCCTTGTATACCAAAAAAAGTATTGGCTTTCTTATACAAATGCAATATGTATTTTATTGGAGCATCTTTGAAAGATTGGTACACAGTGTCTCCTCTTTCTAAGCTTCTTGTTCTTGTTTTTGTTTTTGGTTATAAGGGACATTAATATATCTAGCTACAAATAATAAAACAGCCATAAAGAATACTGGAAATACAGTAGATAAATAAAAGCCATTACTAATTATATTTGTTATGAGAGCACTCAAAAGAAAAATAGCATTATAAATATGGGCAATTTTTTGTTTTAGTTGCACTTGAAATGATTCCATCATAATTTCTAATGCAACAAAAGCAATAATAATAGATAAAAATACAATGTTTGTATTGTAAATGATTAAACAACAGATTAAACCTAAAAAGGCTACGTATTCAACTATAAGAGGTATATTGCGTGGCATACAATTTACCTAACTAAATATGGCAGTGGATTTACTGCATTTGTTTTTTCAAAATTCCATTCTCCATTATGTAATTCAAAATGAAGATGCTGCCCGTATGAATGACCTGTGTTTCCCATATGACCTATTAATTGTCCAGTTTGTACTTGATCACCAGCTTGTACAGTGCGATCCTTCATATGAGCATAAACAGTTGTATATAATTTCCCATTGATTTGATGTGCAATGAAAACAACATTGCCATAGCTAGCTGAATAATAAGATTTCACAACTTTACCTGCAGCAGCAGCTTGGATAGAGACGTTTCCTGGAGCGGCAATATCTATACCATAATGCATTTGTTCCCAGCGTATATCAAAGGTTGAGCTAATTCTTCCTTGAGCAGGGAATTTGAAAGCAGCTGGAATTGATGAAGGTTGATCTGTTTTAGCTTGTGGTTGATTTTGTACTACATAGTGTTTTGCTACATATCCGTATCCTGTGCCAAAACGAATTTTATACCAAGTACCTACAGTTTCTACTACTTGTACTTGTGTACCGTTTTGTAATGAACCGAGTAGAGCGCTACTTGTACTAGCGGTGCTACGTACATTTAGATTAGGTGTTGCAACAGTATATTTTGTATTATTTTGAACGGTGATTCCTTTTACTAAGGGTTGTGAACCATTAGAGATGAATGCTTTTTGTACGTAACCTGTTTGGCCATTATGTGATATTTTATACCATTCGCCTTGATCTTCTTGAACGGTAATAAACTTACCATTTGGTAATACATCTAAAATGGAAGATTCTAAATTAGGTTCAGAGCGAACGTTTAATGCATTAGCATTAACGATGTATTGATCATTAGATTGAAGTTTGTTTTTTAGTAAAATAGCATCTTTTTGTACATAACCTACTTTATTATGAACAGATACTTTATACCAACCATTAGTTGTTTCAAGGATGTTCACTTTTGTATTAAAGCGAATTGTATCAATTGATGTGCTTTTTACGTTATCTTCTGTATGTAATGCTACTTGATCGACTTTGACATACCCAGTTTTAATATTAGATAATTGTTCAGCGTTTGCTTTTTGTACATTTGTTTCACCCATAGAAGGAAGTAAAGAAGCAATCGCTACAGTAGTTGCTGTTAAAGCAGTAGCTTTCATATTCATGGAATAGAGACCTCCTCTAGTTGTATAGTTGTAATTTTATTATAGTATAAAGATATAATATAGTGGGGGTATTCACATAAATGTAATATGAAATCAATATAAAAATAAATTTTTTGAGGATAATGATTCCTTTTTATACAATTAATTGGGGTTTTATTTTCTAAAATAGAATGTATGTATTGTATAATTTTGATATTATGTTGATAATTAAGAAAATTAAAAAAGTTGATGATGTCTTATTAGGGTGTTATACTGACAGTGATAATTTTATAGTTTGCTAGGAGAGCTGGTGTTGCCAGCTGAGAGTAGGCCGTAAGCCTTTGATCCTTTTTATTACCTGATCTAGATTATGCTAGCGTAGGGAAGCAATTCGGACACTAACAATGAGTCCCCGTTTCTTTGCGTATAGAAACGGGGCTTTTTTATTTGAAAATTTCATATTGAAACCACTAGGGGTGCTTGACTTGCTGAGAGAGGAATAATCCTTAACCCTTACAACACCTGATCTAGGTAATACTAGCGAAGGGAAGTGGAACATCGAATAAATGTATAACTTTATTTGCTGTAACCACTTCTTATATATAGAAGTGGTTTTTTATTTAGATACATATATTGAAAGGGGATAGAGAAATGAAATTTTGCGATAGATTATTAGAAACTGTGCAACCGGTTTGGGAGATGAGTCATAATCATCCGTTTGTAGTGGGTATGGGAGATGGCACGTTAGAAAAAGATAAATTCCAGTATTATATTATTCAAGATTATTTATATCTGCTAGATTATGCAAAGTTATATGCGATTGGTGTTGTAAAAGCAACGAATCCACAAGTAATGGGAAAGTTCGCTGAACAAATTGATGGAATATTAAATGGCGAAATGACAATCCATAAACAATATGCAAAAAGACTTGGAATTTCTATAGAGGAGATAGAGTCTGCGAAACCATCTGCTAAAAATTTAGCTTATACAAATTACATGATGTCTGTATCTCAAAATGGCACATTTGCGGAATTAATAGCAGCGCTTCTTCCATGTATGTGGAGCTATTGGGAAATTGGAAAGCGTTTAAATGATATTCCTGGAGCAAGAGATCATGAGTTTTTTGGTGAGTGGATTCAAGGATATAGTTCGGAAGAATACGGTAATCTTTGTATTTGGTTAATAGATTTATTAAATGAAATGGCAGTTGGAAAGTCTGAGAAAGAACTAGAAAGATTAGAGGAGATCTTCTTATATTCCAGTCGATTTGAATATTTATTCTGGGATATGTCCTATCGTAAGGAGATGTGGGGATTTGAGGAGCAAGAACATACTACAGTTTCATAATGTTTCTTTTCATTACGATGAGAAACCAATCATCCATGAATTAAATGCTTCTATACATGAGAAAGAGTTTGTCAGTATTATCGGACCGAGTGGATGTGGAAAAAGTACTTTATTTCGCCTTATTACAGGTCTAGAAAAGGTAAGTACTGGACAGATAGAACTGACAGAAACAAAGAACCATCCTGTAGGATATATGCCGCAAAAAGATATGCTTTTGCCGTGGAGAACAATTATTGAGAATGCTGCCCTGCCGCTAGAGTGCCAAGGTGTACAGAAGAAAGAAGCAGAAGTAAAGGCAAAGGAACTGTTACATAAATTTGGTTTGCAAGGGTATGAGAAAAAATATCCGAAAGATTTATCTGGTGGTATGAGACAACGTGTATCTTTTATTCGAACTTTATTAACAGGCGGGGAGATATTGCTGTTAGATGAACCATTTAGTGCGTTGGATGCTTTAACGAAGACCTCTTTGCAAGAATGGTTGTTTGAACAATGGCAAGAGTGGGAAAAAACAATTTTATTCATTACTCATGATGTTGAAGAAGCGTTATTTCTTTCAAACCGAGTTTTAGTAGTGGAACAGCAGCCGATAACGACTTTGACTGAGCGGACTGTACCGCTTGATCATAACAGAACACGAAAAGATTTATATAAACCGGAAGTATTAGCGCTGAAAGATGAGCTTCTTAGTATGTTACAAAGGCAGGTACTTGTGTGATGAACCGATTGAAAGAATTAGTTCCTGCTATTACACTTTCTAGTATTTTACTAGCTGTGTGGGAAATAGGAGCAAGAATTGTAGATGAGATGTACATTTTACCGTCACCTTCTGCGATTTTAATGAAGATATGGAAACTAAAAGACATATTATTTACAGTTCATTTACCTGCAACGTTATACGTCGTTTTAATAGGTGTTGTTATCTCTATCGTATTAGGTGTAGGGCTAGCGATGTTAATGAATGCGAGTACATGGATGGAGAGAGCATTTTATCCATTATTAGTTGCTTCACAAACGATTCCGATTACTGCGCTTGCTCCGCTATTTGTTTTATGGTTTGGATATACAATTTGGAGTAAGGTTGTTGTCACAGTTTTAATTACGTTTTTCCCAATTGCGGTCAATACGTATGATGGACTGCGTAGTACGAAAAAAGAATGGGAGGAGCTCTTAGTTACATATGGAGCAACAAAAAGAGATATTTTTCTTAAATTAAAGTTGCCGTCTGCTCTTCCTTATTTTTTCTCAGCTTTAAAAATTGCAGTTCCGCTTAGTGTTATCGGAGCAGCAATTGGAGAATGGCTCGGTGCACAAGCTGGGCTTGGATATTTCAGTAAGAGAATGATGACGCAGTTAGATGGAGCTGGCGTATTTGCACCTATTGTATTGTTATCATTATTAGCTATTTTCTTCGTCGTAATTATTTCCATATTAGAAAAGAAATTCATTAGTTGGAGGAAGCATTCATGAAATTTTTAAAGCGCATCTTTGTGTTTACATTATTAATTGCAATAATTGCAGGATGTTCGAGTAATTCAGCATCAGACAAAAGTAAAAAAGAGAAAGAAATAACAGTCATGTTAGATTGGTATCCAAATGCGGTACATAGCTTTATCTATGCAGCAATTGAAAAAGGATACTTTAAAGAAGAAGGTGTAAAGGTAAATATTAAATTCCCTTCTAATCCGACTGATCCATTAACGCTGGCAGCAGCAGGGAAGGTGACAGTTGGCTTGTATTATCAGCCAGATGTTGTTATGGCGAAAGCGAATGAGCAAATTCCAGTGAAATCAATTGGGGCTGTCGTACGTTCACCATTAAATCATGTTGTATCACTGAAATCAGCGGGCATTCAATCACCGAAAGATTTAGAAGGAAAAACAGTAGGATACTCTGGAACACCATTAAGTGAGATGTATTTAAAAACGATGGTAAAAGAAGCTGGTGGTAATCCTGATACAGTGAAAGTAGTAGATGTTGGCTTTGATTTAGTACCAGCATTAATTACGAAGAAAGTAGATGCGGTAACAGGGGCATACATTAACCATGAAGTACCTGTTATGCGTCATGAAGGCCATGAACCAGCGTACTTTAATCCAGCTGATTACGGAGTACCAAACTATCATGAGCTTGTGTTTGTAACAGGTGATAAAACGTTGAAAAAAGATAAAGAGGCGTTGCAAGCTTTCTTACGTGGTACGAAAAAAGGCTATGATTTCATGAAGAAAAACCCAGATGAAGCATTGAATATTTTATTAAATCATCAAGAAAAAGAAAACTTCCCACTTGTGCCAGAAGTTGAAAAGGAAAGTATGAAAATTTTATTAGAGAAGATGGAAACGAAAGATGAGCCATTCTTATCAGATTCAAAAGAATCTTGGGAGAAACAAAATAAGTGGCTGAAGGACAAAGGAATGACGAATGAAACCGTCCCAGCCGATGAATTATTCGAAAATATTTTAAAGTAGGCGAATGAATATGAAAAATGAGCTCCACGTAATCTCAAATGGCCATATGCCATTCGAAGAGTTAGTGAATGTAGCGATGCAAATTGAGAGTGAGATTGATTATTTGCATATTCGTGAGCGTGAGAAGAGTACGAAGGAATTATATGAAGGTGTGGAAAGTCTATTAATGGAGGGCTTTCCAGCTTCTAAAATTGTCATAAACGATCGAATTGATATTGCAATTTTATTAAATATTCCTCGTGTTCAACTAGGATATCGAAGTACAGATGTAAAGTCAGTGAAAGAAAAGTTTTCGTATTTGCATGTCGGTTATTCTGTGCATTCGCTAGATGAAGCAATAGTAGCTTTTAAAAATGGAGCGGATTCACTCGTTTATGGCCATGTATTTCCGACAGATTGTAAAAAAGGTGTGCCAGCGAGAGGGCTTGAAGAAATTTCAGACATTGCAAGGTGTTTATCTATACCGATTACAGCAATTGGAGGAATTACCCCAGAAAACACAGTGGATGTTCTTACTAACGGTGTAAGCGGTATAGCAGTTATGTCTGGAATTGTAAGTAGTAGTAACCCGTATAGCAAAGCGAAATCTTATAAGGAATCAATAAGAAAGTGGGCGGAAAAACATGTGTGAGAAGTATGATGTAGCGATTATTGGTGGTGGTGTAATTGGTAGTTCAGTTGCACATTTTCTAGCAGAAAGAGGACATAAAGTAGCGATTGTGGAGAAGCAAAGTATTGCATCGGAAGCTTCAAAAGCAGCTGCTGGTTTACTTGGTGTTCAGGCAGAATGGGATGCGTATGATCCGCTATTTGAACTTGCTAGAGAAAGCCGAGCTATATTTCCACAACTTGCAGCAGTTTTACGTGAAAAGACGGGTGTTGATATTGGATATGAAGAAAAAGGAATTTATCGTATTGCTCAAAATGAAGATGAGAAGGAAAGAATTCTTCACATTATGGATTGGCAGCAGAAAACAGGTGAAGATTCTTATTTTCTAACGGGAGACCATGTGCGGGAAAAAGAGCCATATCTATCCGAATCTATTATAGGAGCAGTATATTATCCGAAAGACGGTCATGTTATTGCACCAGAGCTTACGAAAGCATTCGCACATTCTGCAGCGATTTCCGGTGCTGATATATATGAACAGACAGAAGTATTTGATATCCGTATTGAAAATAATAAAGTGACTGGAGTTATTACAAGTGAAGGTATTTTCACATGTGAGAAAGTCGTTATTGCAGGAGGTTCATGGAGCACGAAGTTACTCAGTTATTTTCACCGCGATTGGGGTACATATCCAGTTAAAGGAGAAGTGGTTGCGGTAAGAAGTAGAAAACAACTTTTAAAAGCACCTATTTTTCAAGAAAGATTTTACATTACTCCAAAGCGCGGTGGACGTTACGTAATTGGGGCAACAATGAAGCCACATACGTTCAATAAAACTGTGCAGCCAGAAAGTATAACTTCTATATTAGAGCGTGCTTATACAATATTGCCAGCTTTAAAAGAAGCAGAATGGGAAAGCACGTGGGCAGGATTAAGACCACAATCGAATCATGAAGCTCCTTATATGGGAGAGCATGAAGAAATAAAAGGTTTATATGCTTGCACGGGCCATTATCGAAACGGTATTTTATTAAGTCCTATTTCTGGCCAATATATGGCTGATTTAATAGAAGGAAAGCAAGAGAATCATTTGCTAGATTCATTGCTTTCTAGAAGAGTTTAGAAAGGGGATGGAAGTTTGAATTTAAAAATTAATGGTAACCAAATTGAAGTGCCAGCGAGTGTAAAAACAGTAGCTGAGCTACTTACACATTTAGAGCTAGATAACAGAATTGTTGTAGTAGAGCGTAATAAAGATATTTTACAAAAAGATGATCATACAGATACATCTGTTTTTGATGGAGACCAAATTGAGATTGTAACTTTCGTAGGAGGCGGTTGATTATGTTAAACATTGGACCATTTTCATTTCATTCTAGACTTTTATTAGGAACAGGTAAATTCCCTGATTTTGACGTACAGCAAAAGGCAATTGACGTTTCTGAAGCTGAAATTTTAACGTTTGCAGTACGTCGTATGGATATCTTTGATGCAAAGCAACCTAATTTATTAGAGAAACTTGATGTGAAAAAATATACGTTATTACCAAATACAGCAGGAGCAAAAAACGCTGAAGAGGCTGTTCGTATTGCAAAATTAGCAAAAGCTTCTGGGCTTTGTGACATGATAAAGGTAGAAGTTATTGGTGATGATAGAACGTTATTACCTGATCCGGTAGAAACATTAAAGGCATCCGAAATGTTACTGGAAGAAGGATTTATCGTACTTCCGTATACATCTGATGATGTTGTATTAGCACGTAAATTACAAGAGCTTGGCGTGCATGCGATTATGCCAGGAGCATCTCCAATCGGATCAGGACTTGGTATTGTAAATCCATTAAATTTGAGCTTCATTATTGAACAAGCGACAGTACCAGTTATCGTTGATGCCGGTATTGGTAGCCCAGCTGATGCGGCATTTGCAATGGAATTAGGAGCAGATGGCGTGTTATTAAATACAGCTGTATCAGGAGCAAAAGATCCTATTAAAATGGCACAAGCAATGAAATTAAGTATTGAAGCAGGCCGTTTAGGATTTGAAGCAGGTCGCATTGCACGTAAGCGTTGTGCAACTGCAAGTAGTCCTTTAGAAGGAATGAGCGTAGTTGAATAATCGATATTCTCGCCAAGAACTATTTTCTCCAATTGGAGAAGAAGGACAGCAAAAGATAAGAGAAAAGCATGTGCTTATTATCGGTGCAGGTGCATTAGGTAGTGCAAATGCAGAGATGTTTGTAAGAGCAGGTGTTGGCAAGATAACAATTGTTGACCGTGATTATGTAGATTGGAGTAATTTACAAAGACAACAATTGTATGCAGAGAGCGACGTAAAGAATAATCTTCCAAAAGCTATAGCGGCTAAAAAACGTTTAGAAGAGATTAATAGTGATGTAACAATAGAAGCTCTCGTTCAAGATGTAACAGCTGAAGAGCTAGAAGAACTTGTTATAAATGTTGATGTAATTATTGATGCGACTGATAATTTCGAAACGCGCTTTATTGTAAATGATATATCACAAAAATATTCTATTCCATGGATTTACGGTGCATGTGTAGGTAGTTACGGTCTTTCTTACACAATCCTTCCTAGTAAAACACCATGTTTATCATGTTTATTACAGTCGATTCCGCTTGGCGGGGCAACATGTGATACAGCGGGTATTATATCACCTGCTGTATCTCTTGTCGTTTCTCATCAAGTAACAGAAGCTCTTAAACTGTTAGTAGAAGATTACGAATCACTTCGAGATGGGCTTGTATCGTTTGATATGTGGAAGAATGAGTATTCATGTATGAATGTGCAAAAACTTCGCCAGCATAATTGTCCTTCATGCGGAGAGAATGCATTATATCCGTATTTAAATAAAGAAAACACATCAAAAACAGCAGTTTTATGCGGGCGAAATACAGTTCAAATTAGACCACCTCATAAAGATGAAATGAATTTTGAACAATATAAAGAGTTGTTGGAAGGTCGTGTAAATGATTTAAATATAAATCCATATTTACTATCATTTTCTGTTGAAGACAAGAGGTTAGTAGCCTTTAAAGATGGCCGTGTGCTCGTACATGGAACGAAAGATATAAGCGAAGCAAAAACGATTTATCATCGCTATTTTGGATAGAAAAGGATGAGTGGGATGAAAGTGAATAAAGCTTTAACAATTGCAGGGTCTGATAGCGGCGGCGGTGCTGGAATTCAGGCAGATTTAAAAACATTCCAAGAGCTTGGTGTATACGGAATGACGGCTATTACGGCAATTACTGCTCAAAACACGCTTGGCGTTCAAGGGGTATATCCTGTTCCATTAGAAGGTATTACAGAACAGCTGAATTCAATTGGTACGGATGTAACACCAGATGCAGTGAAACTAGGAATGTTATTTAGTAGTGAAATAATTCAAATTGTTGCAGAACAAATTAAAAAGTTTGGCTGGAATAATATTGTGCTAGATCCCGTTATGATTGCAAAAGGCGGTGCATCATTATTACAGCAAGAAGCAGTTCAAGCATTAAAAGAATATTTATTACCAGTAGCAACTGTTATAACACCGAATGTCCCAGAAGCAGAAGTGTTAACTGGGATGGAGATTCATAATGTTGAAGATAGTAAGGAAGCTGCAAAAGTATTGCATGAATTAGGTGCTAAATATGTGCTTATGAAGGGCGGACATGCAGAATATCAAGGGAATGAAGTAATTGATTTCCTCTTTGATGGAGAAAAATTTATTGAGTTTAGAAGCGAGCGAATTCCTTCAAAGCAAACGCATGGAAGTGGGTGTACATTTGCTTCAGCGGTTACAGCAGGACTTGCGAAAGGATACTCAATTGAAGATGCTGTTCAAGAAGCAAAACGATTTATTAGTATAGCAATTGAAGAGCCATTGAATATTGGTAGTGGTCATGGACCGACGAATCATTTTGCATATAAAGTGAATAGAACGCGTGCATAGGTAAGTGAAAAGCCAGTTTTATAACTGGCTTTTTTTCTGTTTACTTTTTCAAAATACAGGAGTAATATATCAGCCAGAATATATTTTTTTGTAAACGCTGAGTCCAATTATATGGAGCGGAGGAACCAATTTGTGCGTAGGCACTAGGGGTGAATCTTTCAAGTTTGAAAGTAGGGCTACTCTCAAAGTCCGAATCCGACAGCTAACTTCGTAAGCGTCTTGAGAGAGGACGGTGCCATGATGGATACATCACTTCATCGATCTGATTAGTATAGGGGAATATCAATCTATGTTTGATTTCTTTTATACTAAGGAGGATGAGGTACATGGAACTAACACTTATTTGTGTTGGAGAAGAAAGTAAAGTAGATAGTTTAAGAGATTTAGTATCATTTCAACATGAGTTAATTATTTTTACAGCAAATGAAGAGATAGCGGCTGAAGTTAGGAATTGTGGGTTTGATTGGACTTATAGCTGCAGTAAGGAGCAGGACTTTACTAGTATTTGTGAGTGTATTAAGAAGGTGATTTTACTAGGGGATGAGCTTCCAATCGTTAGTTTTTTCACAGAACACATTCGCTTTTCTTTTCAAGCACCTATTACTGTTGTTACAAGGAATAAACGATATCCAGCGAGGCTCTATGAAACCATTGGAGCTAAGTTTGTCGTGTTTACAAATTGTGATAATATTTCTTTTTTATTTTTTGAATAGGGCGGGGGAAGAAATGATGAAGGTACTATTACTTGGAGATATAGCAAATCGTTGGGCAGTATCGGTAGAGCGAGTTCAAGAATTGGTCCAGATTGATCCCCTTTTTCCAGGGCCATATATTATATTACCATCAAAAGATGCTTTGTATTTAGAGATGGATATTACCGAGTATGAGCAGCTACATGCAGAATTGACACAAGTTTATATTCGTGGGAGAAATTTACGTGCATTTTTACGAGGAGAATAAAGGTTGAATAAAAAAGAGCGAATGCTGAGTGCAACAAGCTATGCACTTCATGTCATTCGCTCTTTTTATTTCATATTTAAAAGGTCATTTTTAAGAAAAGAAAAGAGAAATAAAGAAAATAGATGAAATAACAGTAATAATCTTCAATGTAAGCGTTTAAATGAATGTAAATATTATTATTTTCAGTAATTTACCCCTTTACAAGTGAAATATAGAGGAGTATATTTACTCTCATAAATCATTCATAAAATTCCCAAAAAAACCTAAAATCGCTGAGTTCCAGAAATGGAGCGGGGGAACCAATTTTGTGCATCGTCACTTGGGGTGAATCTTTCAGTTTTGAAAGTAGGGCTACTCTTTAGGCCCGAATCCGACAGCTAACCTCGTAAGCGTTTAGAGAGGAGGTTTACTTTTTGTTGTTCATTTTTTGAACACTGAGTAGAGCTCAGTGTTCTTTTTTAATATTTAAATGGTAAATTTTAACAAAAAGAGAGGGATAGTTATGTTAGATGTTGTAATGGTCGGGATTTTTATTTTATTAGTTGCATCGATGGCAAGTCTTGCAAGTTGGTCAGATAAAGTTGTGAAAGAAGGAAAGCAATCATGATGATTGTCTTATCGGTTATTGTCGCAGCAATTACAGTGTATTTAGTGTATGCATTATTAAATCCAGAGAAGTTTTAATTAGGGGGAATCATTCATTATGATTTGGGTTGCAGTCATTATTACAATGCTCTTGTTTATTTTAGTAGCAAAGCCAACGGGGATTTATTTAGAAAAAGCTTTTCAAGGTAGCAAAACGTTAGATAAAGTATTCGGGCCTTTTGAAAAACTTATTTTTAAAATTACGGGTGTAAAAGCATACAATCAAACGTGGAAACAGTACGCATTATCATTAGTTTTATTAAATGGATTTATGATCGTTGTCGTATACTTCATTTTCAGATTACAAGGTGTGCTGCCACTAAATCCAGCGCATATTGAAGGGATGGAGCCTACGCTCGCTTTTAATACAGCAATTAGTTTTATGGCTGATACAAACTTACAGCATTATAGCGGTGAAAATGGTTTATCTTATTTATCACAATTAATCGGAATTACATTTTTAATGTTTGCGGCACCAGCAACGACATTAGCGCTCGTTATGGCTTTTATAAGAGGACTTGCTGGAAAAGAACTTGGTAACTTTTTCGTTGATTTTACGAGAGCGTTAACGAGAGTGTTTCTTCCTATTGCATTTATTGCGGCACTAGTTTTTGTCGCACTTGGCGTACCGCAAACGTTAGATGGGGCGGTTACAGCACAAACGATTGATGGGGCAAAGCAAAGTATATTACGTGGACCTGTTGCATCATTCGTTTCCATAAAGGAACTTGGAAATAACGGCGGTGGATTTTTCGGAGCGAACTCTACGCATCCTTTTGAAAATCCAGGACAAATGAGTAATATTTTGCAAATGATGCTTATGATGTTATTACCAACAGCACTTCCATTTACGTACGGACGAATGGTCGGAAATAAAAAACAAGGCCGCATCCTTTTCGTGTCACTATTTATGGTATTTTTACTAGGGTTTATAACGATTACGACATCTGAACTAAACGGGAACCCGGCATTAAATGGAATGGGTATCGAACATGTACAAGGAAGTACAGAAGGGAAAGAAGTACGATTTGGAACAGTATTTTCTTCACTATACGCAACGGTAACGACAGCTGCTGAAACAGGCGCTGTTAATACGATGCATGATACGTTAACACCAATTGGCGGTTTAGTTCCGCTTGTAAATATGATGTTAAATACTGTGTATGGCGGCGTTGGAGCAGGTTTTGTAAACATTATTATGTATGCAATTATCGCGGTGTTTATATCTGGGTTAATGGTTGGACGGACACCAGAGTTTTTAGGTAAAAAGATTGAAGGTAAGGAAATGAAATTAATCGCGGTCACGATTTTATTTCATCCATTGCTCATTTTAGGATTTTCGGCATTAGCTCTTTCAACAAATTTAGGGACGGATGCTATTTCTCATTCCGGTTTCCACGGTTTGACGCAAGTGGTATATGAATATACATCGTCAGCTGCGAATAACGGATCTGGATTTGAAGGATTAGGAGATAATACACCGTTTTGGAATATTACGACTGGTTTAGTTATGTTTTTAGGACGTTACTTCAGTTTAATTACGATGCTAGCTGTGGCAGCTTCATTGAAAGAAAAAACGGTAGTGCCAGAAACAGTCGGAACGTTCCGTACAGATAATAGTTTATTTGGTGGCATCTTCATCGGAACAATTGTAATTGTCGGTGCATTAACATTCTTCCCGATGTTAGTACTCGGTCCAATTGCAGAATTTCTTACATTGAAGTAATGGAGGGTAAATGATGAGACCGGTAGTAGTAAAAGAAAAACAATTAAATGAGTCACAAATACATGCTGTAGAAGATGAAGTTAGACAAGCGAAAACGATGGATCGTGATATCGTAACACATGCGATGAAGCAATCCGTTGCGAAATTGAATCCGAAAGTCATGATAAAGAATCCGATTATGTTCGTTGTGGAAATTGGATTTATCATTACGTTCATTTTATCTTTTCTTCCAAGTAGTTCTAGTAGTATACCAGGATGGTTTAATATAACAGTTTCTCTCATTCTATTATTTACAGTTTTATTTGCGAATTTTGCAGAAGCATTAGCAGAAGGTCGTGGTAAAGCGCAAGCCGATTCTTTAAAGCAGTCGAAGAAAGATGTGTTTGCAAATGTAGTAAAAGAAAATGGAGACATTGTCCAAGTTTCAGCAACTGATCTTAGAAAAGGTGACGTTGTTATCGTAAAACAAGGAGAAATGATTCCAAGTGATGGCGAAGTAATCAAAGGATTAGCATCTGTAGATGAATCTGCAATTACAGGTGAATCAGCTCCTGTTATAAAAGAAGCAGGCGGTGATTTTTGTTCCGTAACAGGTGGAACGATGGTCGTAAGTGATGAAATTACAATTGTCATTACGAGTAATCCTGGTGAATCATTTATCGATAAAATGATTTCTTTAGTAGAAGGAGCTGCTCGTCAAAAAACGCCGAATGAGATTGCTTTAAATACAGTATTAACGAGCTTAACTCTTATTTTCTTAATCGTCGTTGTGACGTTGCCGATTTTTACAAATTATTTAGGTTTTCAAATTGATACTGCTGTACTTGTAGCGTTGTTAGTATGTTTAATTCCAACGACAATTGGTGGTTTGCTATCAGCGATTGGTATTGCGGGGATGGATCGGGTGACAAAATTTAACGTGCTAGCGATGTCAGGGAAAGCAGTAGAAGCTGCGGGCGATATTAATACAATTATTTTAGATAAAACAGGTACAATTACTTTTGGGAACCGAATGGCTCATACATTATTGCCTGTAGGAAATGAAACGATTGAGCAAGTTGGAAAGTGGGCCGCTATTAGTTCTGTTTTAGATGAAACACCAGAAGGTCGATCTGTTATCGAGTATGTGCAGGGAAAATCTATATCATATAATAGAGAACTTGCAGAACAAGGTGAGTTTGTTCCGTTTAAAGCAGAAACGAGAATGAGTGGTGTTGATTTACAAGACGGAACAAAAGTGAGAAAAGGTGCTGTAGGTGCCGTTATTGAATGGGTTGAGTCACAAGGCGGAACAATTCCGAAAGATGTAAATCAAAAAGCAGACTTAATTTCAAAAGAGGGCGGAACACCACTTGTAGTTGCAGTAGATAATCGTATTTACGGTTTAATTTATTTAAAGGATACAGTAAAACCGGGTATGCGTGAGCGTTTTGAACAGTTACGCCAAATGGGGATTAAAACGGTTATGTGTACAGGTGATAATCCGTTAACAGCAGCAACCATTGCAAAAGAAGCTGGAGTAGATGAATTCGTTGCCGAGTGTAAACCGGAAGATAAAATTGCTGTCATTAAAGCAGAGCAAGATAAAGGGAAACTTGTAGCGATGACAGGTGATGGTACAAATGATGCTCCAGCATTAGCACAGGCGGACGTTGGATTAGCGATGAACAGTGGTACGACAGCAGCGAAAGAAGCGGCAAACATGATTGATCTAGACTCGAATCCAACGAAAATTATTGAGGTTGTAGGAATCGGTAAGCAATTGTTAATGACGCGAGGTGCTTTAACGACGTTTAGTATTGCGAATGATATAGCAAAATATTTTGCAATCATTCCAGCAATGTTTACACTTGCGATTCCGCAAATGGAGGCATTGAACATTATGAAATTAACATCACCACTGTCAGCGATTTTATCAGCATTAATATTTAACGCTGTTATTATTCCATTACTCATTCCGTTAGCGATGAAAGGTATTGCATATAAACCGATGAGTTCTAATGCATTGCTTAGCCGAAACTTACTTATTTATGGGCTTGGCGGAGTTATCGTTCCGTTCATTGGAATTAAAGTAATTGATATAATTGTCGGCTTGTTCATATAAGGAAGAGGGGAAAAAGATGGAGAAGAAACAAAGTATACTATCACCAATTATCCGTATTACTTTTACATTTCTAGTGTTGTGCGGACTTGTATACCCGCTTATTGTTACTGGTATTGCACAAGCCGTGATGAAGGATAATGCGGATGGAAGTCTAATATATAATGATAAAAATGAAGTGATTGGTTCTAAATTAATCGGGCAAAACTTCACGGATCCACGTTATTTTCAAGGGCGTGTTTCTAGTATTGAATATAAGGCTGAAGCATCTGGTTCAAATAACTATGCACCATCTAATCCAGATTTAGAGAAACGAGTAGAGAAAAGTATTGAAGAGTGGAAGAAACAAAATCCGAGCGTTCCAGTTACAGAAGTACCGATTGATTTAGTGACAAATTCAGGTTCAGGGCTTGATCCTGATATTAGTCCGAAGGCAGCTTCTGTGCAGGTGGATCGCATATCGAAATTAACGAATATTCCGAAAGAAAAACTTAATCAATTGATTAAAGATCAAACAGAAGGTGCTGCGCTTGGTTTATTTGGAGAGACCCGCGTAAACGTCTTAAAGCTAAATTTGGCATTACAGGAATTAATGAAATAGTAACAGTGCTACCTCAATCTAACGGATTGAGGTAGCGTTGTTTCGAATGAAAGGTAGTGTTTATTTTGTATGCAGATGATTATGAACCGAAGTTTCAAAGGCGAACGCCAGAGGAATATTTAGAATATATTCGTCAGCAAAATTGCGGAAAGTTAAAGTTATATGTAGGAGCAGCTCCAGGCGTAGGAAAAAGTTATAAAATGCTCTTTGATGCAAGGGAAATGAAAAAAGATGGAATTGATATTGTAATTGGTTTAATTGAAACGCATGGAAGAAAAGAGACGGAAGAAGCAATTGCTGATTTAGAAAAAGTTCCTTTGAAAGAAATACAGTATAAAGGAAAGGTATTTTATGAGCTTGATGTGGAAGGAATAAAAAAACGCGCGCCTCAAGTAGTCGTAGTGGATGAACTTGCGCATAGTAATGTTCCTGTTTCTAAACATAAGAAACGTTATATGGATGTGCAGGAATTGTTAGAGGCTGGTATATCGGTATTATCAGCTTTTAATATTCAACATTTAGAAAGTGTTCATGATATTGTAGCTCAAATTACGAATGTAAAAGTAAGAGAACGAATTCCAGATTTTATTTTACAAAAAGCAAATGAAATTCAGCTCGTTGATGCAACACCGGAAGTACTTCGGAAGAGGTTAATAGACGGAAAGATATATAAAGAAGAAAAAATTCAGCAAAGCTTACAAAATTTCTTTACGCTTAATAATTTAGGAGCACTTAGGGAATTATCGCTTCGTGAAGTCGCTGACGATATGGACGAAAAGATTAGTCAAACAGTGATAGAACCAATCGGAGTGAAAGAAAAAATTCTCGTTTGTGTACAATACAGTTCAACAGCGGAGAAATTAATAAGACGGGGATGGCGCATGGCTGATCGGTTAAACGCTGAATTGTACGTATTAAACGTTGAGAGGGAAAATATAGATTCTATTTCAGCTGGAAAAAAGCAGACGATTGAAGAGTGGAAGTTGCTAACGAATCAATTTGATGCAAGTTTTGTATTAGAAGAAGCAAAGGGAAGAAAGCCAGCAGATGTTATTATTGAAGTGGCAAAAAGATTACAGGTGACGCAAATTTTACTTGGACAATCGGCTAGAACAAGGTGGGAAGAAATACGAAAAGGCTCTATTGTAAATGAAATTATGAGACAAACAAAGTATATTGATATTCATATTGTTGCGGATCAAAGAGGATAAATAGAGCCGACCTTTTTGGGGGCTCTATTTTGCTTTTTGTACAGAATGAAAACTTAGCATTTTCATTGTATATAAGATTACAAGTAAAAACATAATTGCGCCTAGGAAGAAAATCCAAAAGTAATTTTGGTTAAATAAAAGAAATCCACCTATAAGTGGCCCTGTGCCCATACCAAGATAGCGGATGAAGTTGTACATACCGATAGCTGTTGCGCGTTCTTGTACGAATTCTTCTGTTAATAAAGTAGTGTGAGTTGGCATAGAAAGTCCCATACTAAAACCGTACAAAGATGTAACGATAATGATGAATGGGATATTGATGTTATATGTGAAAGAGAATAAAACGACACATATAATATTGAAGAAACTCGTAATAAATAAAGCTTGCTTTGTTGTGAGTCGTTTTTGCAAAAACTTGTAGCAAAAACTTCCTAGCATGATAGAAAGAGACATTGGTACAAACATAAGACCAATTTTATTTACAGTTAAATGAAATGAATTTGTTAAAATACTCGGTAAAAAAACGAGAAAGCAAAAGTAAATACAAAATTGAATGAAGCCAATAAGAGTAATAGAAAATCCAGTTTTATTTTTTAAGATAAGAGAGTAATTCTTTTGTGCTTTAGATTGTTTAATTATATTTGGCTTTGTTTCTGGGAGTAGTGAAATGTTTATAATTAATAAGATAATGCCAAGTGTAGATAAAAAGAGAAATACAGATAAGTGACCATTTATACTGCCAAGATAACCACCTATGAGAGGAGCCATTGCAGGTGCGAGGGCAAGTAACATTTGGTATAGGCTCATCGCTTCTCCGCGTTCTTTTCCTTCAAATAAATCGCCGATAATCGTTGCTGAAACTACAGGTATAGCCGCTATTCCTATAGCTTGAACAGCTCTAAAAAAGAGAAATAAATAAATGTTTGCCGAAAAGGCACATCCGATTGAACCAATTGTACTAATGACTAAACTAGGGATAAGGACAGATTTTCTCCCTTTTGTATCAATTAAAGGTCCATATACGAGCTGCATAATTGCAAGAACGAATGTGAAAAGTGAAACTGTTACATTTACAAGATAAAGAGAAGTGTGAAAAGAATTTTGAATCATCGGTAAGATAGGTGTGTAAATATTTTGAGCGAAGGAACCGAGTAAGGCACTAATACAGACAACATATAAAATGAAAGTTAGTTTAGATTTTTTCATCTTGTTAACCTCCTTGTATTTTAGTTTCCTTGGAAACTAAATTTATTTTAACATGATTTTCTCACTTGTAAAGATGAAAAAATAATTTTAAAATGGTATATAGTTAAATTGTTTCTTTGGAAACTTAGGAGGCGAACGGATTGAAGCATACAACGAAGCAAATGGAAATACTGTCGGACATTCGTACACTTTTGCATAAAAAAGAAGAACATTTAAAACGACAAAACGAGAAGTTTCTTCGTGAGACAGGTGTAAGTAGTATGTCTTTATCTGAGTTACATGTAATCGAATGTATCGGAAAAAATGGTTTGATGAATGTAACGGCAATTACGACAGAAATGGGCATGACGAAGGGAGCAATCTCTAAAATTTGTACAAAGTTGTTTCAAAAGCAATTCGTTGAGAAGCTGCAAATGTTAGATAATCAAAAAGAAATCTTCTTCAGCTTAACGGAGAGTGGGAATGAAATATATAAAGCTCATGAAAAATTGCATAAGCAAGCTGAAGAAAAGTGGTTGTTACTTTTAGATGGATATACGAAAGAAGAGCAAGACTTTATTCAAAGGTTTATAAAGGATGTCTCCGGTCATTTGGAAATATAATTGGAAGAAAAAACTCCTTTTTCTCAAGTCTTTTAAATATAATTTCTGAAAGAACTCATATATAATAGAAAAAGATACTTAACATGGTGAATAATTAAAGAGTCAATATATATAGAGGAGAGAGTAACATGCTTGAAAATACGGGGTTAGTATTAGAAGGCGGCGGTATGCGTGGTGTATACACGGGCGGGATATTAGAATACTTTATGGAACAAGATTTATATTTTCCATATGTAATCGGTGTATCAGCTGGTGCTTGTCATGCAGCGTCGTATCTTTCCAGACAAAGAAATAGAAATAAAACGGTCAATATTGATTATGCATCACATCCGAAATATTTATCGTATAAAAACTTATGGAGAAAACGTCAGCTATTTGATATGGATTTCATTTTCCACGAAATTCCAGAAAAGCATGTGCCGTTTGATTTTGAAACATACTTTAATAGCCCGGAACGTTTCCTTGTAGGAACGACGGATTGTGAAACAGGGCAATCTGTTTATTTTGAAAAAGAAGGAACGAATGATGATGCGCTAAATTTATTACAAGCGTCTAGTTCATTGCCTTTCATTGCACCAGTAGTAAATTACCGCGGTAAACAACTGTTAGATGGCGGGATTTCTGATCCAATTCCAGTTCGTAAAGCGCAAGAGGATGGATTTAAAAAATCAGTCGTTATTTTAACGAGAAATCATGGCTACGCGAAGAAAAAATCAAAGTTTGGATGGATTGCAGCGAAAGCTTATAAAAAATATCCGAACCTTGTTAACACGATGCTGAATCGTTATGAAGTGTATAATGAAACACTTCACTATATTGAAAAAGAAGAACAAGCTGGCAATTTATTTGTTATTCGCCCAGAAGTGCCGCTTCAAGTAGATCGTATGGAAAAAGATATAGCAAAACTACAAAATTTATACGAGCAAGGCTATGAAGATGCAAAGAGGCAATTTGCAGATTTGCAGGCGTTCTTGCAAAAATAATAATTAGGCTGTGGAGATGGAGTTCTCTGCAGTCTTTTTATATTGCTTTTAAAAAAGGAAAATAGAACATCGAATTTCGATGCTCTACTTTTTATGTATAAAAAAATCCCTCTTTATGAGAGATTTTAATGTGGTAAGAATATCAATTGATAAGCAAACAAAATTCCAAATACATACACAAGTGGGTGAACAGCACGGAATTTACCTTTTGCCACTTTCATAAGTGGGTATGAAATAAATCCAAGTGCGATACCTGTTGCGATACTTGATGTAAGTGGCATGCTTAAGATTACTAAGAATGCTGGGAATGCTTCATCAAATGCGTCCCAATCGATGTGGCGAACTGAACCCATCATAAGACTACCAACGATAATTAATGATGGTGCAGTAATAGCTGATACACCAGAAACAGCACTTACTAATGGGCCGAAGAATGCTGCTAGTGCGAATAGAACCGCTACTGTAACAGTTGTTAAACCAGTACGACCACCAGCTGCAACACCAGCAGATGATTCAATGTAAGCTGTTGATGGTGTCGTTCCGAACATAGAACCAATAGTTGCTGAGAATGAGTCAGATAGAAGAGCTCGTCCTGCTTTTGGAAGCTTTCCGTCTTTCATAAATCCACCTTGTTGTGCAACGCCAAGTAATGTACCTGTTGTATCGAATAGTGTAACAAGGAAGAATGAGAATACAACGCCGTATAATCCGTAGTTAATTACGTCAGATACAGCAGTAATTGGATTTGAAACGATAATTCCTTCTGGTAAACCAGGCATTGATGTAACACCGTTTGAGAATGATAATTGTCCCGTGAAGAAAGCGATAATACCAGTTAATAGCATTCCGATAAATAGTGCGCCATTTACATTTAAAGACATAAGGACAATTGTAATTCCAAGTCCAGCTAATGCTAGTAGTACTGGAGCAGAGTGAAGATCACCAAGTCCAACTAAGTTTGCATCATTTTTTGTAACGATACCTGTTAAACGTAAACCGATAAAGGCGATAAATAGCCCGATACCAGCAGTAATTGCATGTTTTAAGTTTTCAGGAATTGCTTCCATTAATTTTGTACGGAAAGATGTAAATGATAGCAAAATTAAAATCATACCTGCTACGAATACAGCAGAGAATGCAATTGCGAAAGTCATGCCTTCATGCGCTTTTACAACAGAGTAAGAGAAGTAAGCATTTAATCCCATACCTGGCGCGATTGCGATTGGTAAGTTTGTAAAGATTGCCATAAATAATGTTCCGACAACAGCAGCGATAATTGTTGCTGTAAATGCTTGTTCAAATGGAACACCTGCATCTCCAAGGATAACAGGGTTTACGACAATGATATATGCCATTGTTAAGAAGGTAATAATACCTGCCATAATTTCAGTTTTAATAGAAGTTTTATGTTTTGAAAGGTTAAACATATAAACATCCTTTCTGTTTACGAATAATTTTCACAACAGTTATATATAATATTCGTTTTTTATCTATTTTGCAATAGTTTTGCATAAAAAGTTTATAACAATTCATATTTTGTGTCTTAAATTCGAATATTAATCGTAAAACGATGTGTGAATTTCAGCTTTTTATTGTGCACATGCTAAGGAAAAGGAGTTGAAAGCAGCTATGCCACAGCAAAAAAACTTTATAACAATGCCTGCGCAACATCAAAATAAGCAGCCAGGTATTGAATCATTAATGAGCCCCCTTCCGCAGTTTGAAGATGCAAACTATAAAGGAAGTGAAAAGTTAAAAGGGAAGAATGTGTTAATTACGGGAGGAGATAGCGGAATTGGACGGGCAGTTTCCATCGCTTTTGCAAAAGAGGGAGCAAATGTTGCGATTGCTTATTTAGATGAGGAAGAAGATGCAAATGAGACGAAACAACGTGTTGAAAAAGAAGGTGTAAAGTGTGTATTGTTGCCGGGGGATTTGAGTAATGAACAGCATTGTAAAGATATTGTGGAAGAAACCGCCCGGCAGTTAGGTAGTTTAAATATTTTAGTGAATAACGTTGCACAGCAATATCCGCAGCAAGGGCTAGAGTATATTACAGCAGAACAGCTAGAAAAAACATTTCGTATTAATATTTTTTCTTATTTTCACGTTACGAAAGCAGCCCTTTCTCATTTGAAGAAAGGGGATGTCATTATAAATACGGCATCTATCGTTGCATATGAAGGAAATGAAACGTTAATTGATTATTCCGCAACGAAAGGAGCAATCGTAGCTTTTACAAGATCACTTTCTCAATCGTTAGTGCAAAAAGGGATTCGGGTAAATGGTGTTGCACCAGGCCCGATTTGGACACCGCTTATTCCATCGAGCTTTGATGAGAAGAAAGTCTCTCAGTTTGGGAGCAATGTTCCGATGCAACGGCCTGGTCAACCATATGAGTTAGCGCCGGCATACGTATATTTAGCATCTGGTGATTCATCCTATGTTACTGGGCAAATGATACATGTAAATGGGGGCGTTATTGTAAATGGATAGTTTTCATTTATAAGAGCAAAGTAATGTTAATTCCACTTATTATAGGGAGCGCTAGGGGGGATATAGCTGAAAAAGTTATGTTTCATCATACTATTATTTTTCATCCTACCGGTTAGTGCTTTTGCTAATACAGATCATTTAATATTAGTAAATCTTACGACGAACCAGTTGTCTTTTTTTGAAAATGGAAATTACACAAAAACATTTCCAGTAACGACTGGAAGAGATCGTACACCTACGCCTGAAGGTAATTTTTGTATTATAACTAAATTTAAAAATAAAGAATACCATCGAAAAAAAATACCTGGGGGTGCACCGAATAACCCTCTTGGTACGAGGTGGCTTGGACTAGATAAGAATGAATATGCAATTCACGGGACGAACCGGGAATGGACGATTGGAAGTAGGGAATCAAATGGCTGTATTCGTATGCATGACAGGGATATACAATGGTTATATGACCGAGTACAATTACAAACAAAAGTAATCATTTCTCGTTTTCATACGAGCCCCGAATATGAAGCGAATAAGCTTGGTTATCGCGTTGTGAGCTGGAATGGTCGAAAAATAGAAGAAGAACAAATTGGAGTACTTACGCTAGTAGACCGTGCGGATATATATTGGCAAGAACCAAATGGACAGTTAACGAAAGTGAAAACGGTATTGCCAAATGAAAGATATCCAGTGTACTCAAAACGAAAAGATGGAATATATTATATAGGAAACAATTCGTATATTATAGATGAAACAGGAGAGAAAGTTCGTTACGAGCAAATTCCTTCTTCGATTTTAAGTAATATATATAAACGGAAATACAATGTTCCGTAATGGCTACCGTATTATAGACGGTAGCTTATTTATACTTGGAGTTTAACTGCAACTATTGTATTTTGCTGAATATAATACAGTACAGATAGGGGGCGGTTATATTATGAAAAGTGAATTTGCGTTTAAAGTTTTCTTAGTAACGACCTGTTTATTTATCGTGTATTTATATGCGTTTCTCGTCTTTTCTTTTTATGTTCCATATGTTGATTTAATATTATTCTTCGGATTTATTTGGGCGTTTGTGAAAGCGAGGGAAGGAGAGAAGAGTATATATCGGCGCATTACCCTATGCGGGACGGCCGTTCTCGTTATTTTGTACTTTTTTATTATGCATGATTTTTGGAGAGGAATGTAAAAAAAGCATACGATTAATCGTATGCTTTTATATCTGTTAATGATGGAAGAGAGGCAATTGCACCGTAATTTGTACATGTGATAGCGCCTACTTTATTTGCAAAGGAGATAAATGCTGTTAAGTCTTTGAAATGATACGAAAGTGTATGTTCACTTTGGGCAATCTGATATAACATTGCTCCAACGAAAGCGTCACCAGCACCAGTTGTATCGACTTGTTGAATGGAAATAGAAGAGACAATAGTTTGACCTTCATTTGTCGCAAGAAGGGTACCGTCTTTTCCAAGTGTAATAGCTACTACTTTTGCGCCATAATTTAATAATTTGAGTGCAGCTTGTTGTAAATCACTCTCTTTAGAGAGCATAGTAGCTTCCTCTTGACTTACTTTTACGAAGTGTGCATGTTTTATAAAGGTTAGACAATCTTGAGAGAATTGTTCTGTATTTGTAATGAGTGCACTTCGATAATTTGGATCAAAAGAAATGAAATGGCCTTTATCTTTCGCATATTGTAACAACTGAAAATACGTTTCTTTTAATGGGCTTGATAGTAAAGCTGTCGCTGAACCGAAATGTATTAAATCATTCGTTTGTATTTTTGATAAATCAATGCTATTGAATTGATATTCACCATCTGCACCACGCATAAAAGTAAAATCACGTTCGCCATCTTGATCGATGGATACGAATGCAAGTGTTGTTTGTTTATCTTTTATGAGCATGGATGTATCGACTTGCGCACGCTGTAAAGTTTGTTCAAGAAACTCACCAAATGGGTCGTTTCCTACTTGCCCCATAAATGTAGCGTGTCCACCTAATTTTGTAATCGCAGCAGCAACGTTAGCGGGTGCTCCACCAGCTTTTTTTTCGAAATCTGAACCGTTTACTAAAGAAACATTAGTATTTCGGCACACAAAATCAATTAATAGTTCACCTATACAAAAGACATTTCTCATACAATCCCTCTTTTCAGCTTATATTGTGTGATGGTAAAGTTTAGTTTTGCATCTGAAAAGATTGCGATATGATGTTTCATGTCTTTTCGAGGAAAAACTCGGGACGTAAAGACTGTTGAACCATCGTATAAGAAAATTTCCACGATGCTTTTATCTACAAATATTTGTAGTTCTATCGTATCTTGAATATCGATTTTTTTACAGCGTTCAAATCCATATTCTCCGCCAAATTGATGGTAGAAGTTGCCCCTGTCTATAGAAATAGTACCTTGTTCCCGATTAAATGTAATGGGGAAACATTCCTCCTCATTGTGGAAGAGAGAAAGACCAAAACGTTTTGCATCTTCTGTTTTAAGTGTAACAATTAATTCATAGGAGTCTTCATCATCAAGCGTTGATAATACATTTAATCCAGCTGTTATATCTCCTGAAATGTCTTTTTTTGTTGTTCGTAGTTTTGTTAATTCTGAAACTGGTTTTTGTTTTAAGATGTTATCTTCTAATGTTAATTCACGTGGAAGTGTTAGGCAATGAGCCCACATATAATCATCAGAAGGATATGTGATTTCACTTGATCCTGCCCAAGCAAACAATAGGCGACGACTAGTAGAGTCTTCTAAAGTTTGAGGGGCATAAAAATCGAACCCTTTATCAGCTTCGTAATAGGAATCAACATGGAAATATAAATTTTTAATATCGAAATGGCCTATAGCATAAACGACATTGTATACATTGTGAAAGTTTTCTCCGTCTTTTTCAATTCCTTGCGGTGAAAAGAGAAGTACATCTTTCCCTGATAATTGGAAGTAATCGGGGCATTCCCACATAAATCCGAATTCTTTTAAGTTTGTTGTAATTTCGCCTTGGAAATGCCAATTGTATAGGTCTTGTGATTTGTATAGTAATAGAGTTCCTGTTTTATTTTCACGTTGGGCACCGAGTAACATATAGTACATATCATTATGTTTCCAGACTTTTGGATCACGTACATGTTTTGTATATCCGTCAGGAATTATATCAATAACAGGATTATTACTATATTTCGTCATCGTATATTGTGAATCCATTGTTGCCATACATTGTTTTGCATCACGGGAATCATCAGGCTTTTTTATATTCCCTGTATAAAGTAGATGAAGAAGGCCATCTTTTACGATAGCACTACCAGAATATGCACCGTGTGATTCATAGCTTTCAGTAGGGATGATGGCTACAGGCATACGCTCCCAGTTAATAAGGTCTTTTGACCTCACATGCCCCCAATGCTTCATTCCATGAATGGGACCAAATGGATACCACTGATAAAAAACGTGATATTCATCATTGTAGTATGATACACCGTTAGGATCATTCATTAATCCAAATGGTGGGTGGATATGATAAATTGGTTTCCATGAATCTTGGTTTGCAATTTCATATAAAGAATGTAATTCGTCTTTATTAGATTGCAGTATTGTTTTATATTTTGACATAGGTTTTCACCCCGTTATTATTTACTTTCTTTATATAAAATGAATGTGGCAACAAAAGCAGTGATAACTGCAATAGCGAAACCAATTATATAGTGAATCATGTTCATCATGCCAAGAGGTGCAACAATTGTAAGCATCGGAATACCTGTTAAACCGTATGCATTAGCCGCTACTTGCATCCAAACAACGTAAGCGCCTCCAATTGCGCCGCCAATAGCTGCTGCAATAAATGGTTTACCAAGTTTTAAATTGACACCAAAAATAGCTGGTTCTGTAATTCCTAAAAATGCTGAAGCTGCTGCTGGAATTGCAATTTCTTTCGTTTTTTTGTTTTTTGTTTTGAAATAGACAGCTAAAGTAGCACCGCCCTGTGCAACGTTCGCCATTGACCAAATAGGGAGTAAGAAATTGACACCGATATCTTTATTTGCGAGTAAGCCCGCTTCAATAGCGTGGAAGCTATGATGTAAGCCAGTAAGAACAATTGTTGAATACAACCCACCGAATATAAGTCCAGCTACTGGTCCTGCAAATTGATAAATTGTATTTAAAAGGTACGTAATGCCGTCACCGATTTTATATCCAATTGGTCCGATAATAATAAGTGATAAAAAGCCAGTTATAATAATTGTTAAGAATGGTGTAACTAATAAATCTAAAGAGTTCGGAACACGTTTTCGAAGTTCTTTTTCAATTGTACTCATAACATATACACATAATAAAATAGGTAAAACAGTACCTTGATAGCCAATCATATCAATATCCATACCAAGGAAATGTAAAACTGTGGGTTTTGCATTTGAAAGAGTCCAAGGATTTGTTAAGCTTGGGTGAGTTAATATACCACCAACAACTGCACCTAAGAAAATGTTTCCACCAAATTCTTTAGCGGCACTAACTCCAATTAAAATGGGTAAAATGATGAAAGCTGCACTTGAGAACATATCAAGTAATTGGATAAGTGAGTGATCTCCAGGAACTAATTTAAACGCTTTCAACATTCCGAGTAGACCCATAAGTAAACCGCTTGCAACGATAGCTGGAATAATTGGAACAAAAATATTAGATAGTGTCTTTGCTAGGCGGGCGATAGGATTCATTTTTTTCTTAGGTATATCGTTTGATGTTGTAGAATCTAGTTCGGCTATTCCAATTAGTTTTGAGAATTCATCATATACTTTGTTTACTATGCCAGTTCCAAAAATAATTTGATATTGCTCGGTCGTTGCAAAAGCACCTTTTACTCCATCGATGTTTTCGATTTCTGCAGCGTTTATTTTCGTATCATCCTTTAATATAAGACGAAGGCGAGTCGCGCAATGTGTGGCACGAACAATGTTTTCCTTTCCACCAATATTCTGTATTACTTGAGTTGCAATTTGTTTCATATCCATAAAAATTCCCCCTTACTATAAATTCTCTTTTATGGAACCGGTTCCGTAATAAGTTAAAATAAAAAACAGGGAAATGATGTTGAAAATCCTGTTTTTAAAATGTGGAACCGGTTTTAATTTTATTATAGAGTGCCTTTATATTTTGTCAACGCTTTCTTGGATTTTTAATGTATAACGGGAGTGTAATATTTTTGGTATAGTTTTGTTTTCAACAAGCTGTGAAAGAGAAGTGGCAGCAAGCTTTCCAGCATACTCATAGTCAAACGCAATTGTCGTTAAACTAGGGTGTACCATTTCTGAAATATCATATCCACCGAATCCTGTTACAGAAATATCACCTGGTACAGAAAGAGAGTGGGAGTGAATGACTTTCATTGCGCCAAGAGCGATGTTATCTGTAGCACATACGATAAGAGTTGGGCGATTATTATCTAAAATATGTTGTACTTGTTTCATGGCATCTTCTATGCGGAAAGTTGTTTCGTAATATGAAACGTTGCAAGTCGGTTCTAAATTTTCAATTGCTTTTTGAAAACCATTTTTTCGATTTATTCCAACAGAAATATCATCTTTTTCTATCCCTAAATAGGCAATATGTCGATGGCCTTGCGATAAAACGTATGCCCCTAACTCATAAGCTGCATCATAATCATCGTGAACGAGGCAATATTGATCTTTATATTCTTGCCCGACGAATAAAATAGGGATGTTTGAATTAGCCATAATTTTTTGATGTTCATTCGTCAATGTTTTTGTTAATAAAATAATGCCAGCTACCTTTTGTTTTATAAAGTTTTCAATTGCTTGTATTTCAGTTCCGGTTGTTTGATTTGCATTTGCTACAAGCATTTGATAGTTATTTTCCTGTAATGTTTTATCGATCCCGATAAGTGTTTTCATTGTAGCGAAGGAGTCTAATCGGGGGATGATGACACCAATTAAATTTGTTGTTTTTGCTTTTAAACTTTGAGCAAATGTATTGGGAGAGAAATTTGTTTCTTGAATAATACCTTCGATTTTAAGTTTTGTTTTATCACTTACATATCCGCCGTTTAAGTAACGAGAGACTGTGCTTTTTGCAACTCCAGCCAATTTGGCGATATCTGCAATTGTTTTAGCCATAGTATTTCACCTTCGTATTCATAAAAATGTTAACTTTATTATAGGGAGAATTAGAGATGACGTAAACAAGAAGAGGGAAAGAAAAAACCACCTCACGTATATGAGGTGGAATAATTGTTAATATCTAGGCTTAAATGTATGACAACAAGTCTCTACACTCGTTGCTACAGAACTTTCTAGCGTCTCGTTTGTTAAAACAGCAGCTGTATATGAATCATTTTCAGTTTGACCAGTTTCATCTGCATCAGGCTGAACGATGATCGCACTTGCTTGACAAAAGTTACCTTGTCCCCAAAAAGAACAGTTGGAAACAGAACATCTTACTTCTGGCATAAAACCCCCTCCTTATACATTAGTGTGGGATTTTACGCCCATTTCATGTGTAGAAGGAGTTTCCTTTTCTAATTACTTTTTCGTTTGTTCAAGCCATTCTTTTAATTTGTCTTTCGGCTGTTCACCGCTAATACGGCTCACTTCTTTGCCATCTTTAAAATGAATGATTGTTGGTGTACCTTGAATTTTATATTCATCCCAAGGAGCATCTAATTTTTCAATATCCATAACTTTCATATCAACGTTCAAGTCTTTAGCCATTGGCACTACGACAGGAGATAATTTTTGGCAATGAACGCAAGATGTTTGATAAAAGTATACTGTTTCTTCTTTTTTCTCTTTTAAGTTCTTTTGAAGATCTGAAAGAGAAATTTTATTTGTGTAGTAGTCAGGACCATCTGTTTGACTACCAGTAGCATTATCAATTTTTTGGCTAGTTGAAGCGTTTTTTTCTTCCATTTGTGTTACAGCGAAAATTGCCGCAAACAAGGCGATAATAATACCACCAAATATAAGCATTTTTTTCATTCTTTCATCTCCTTATTTGTTTTTGATGACAATAAAGCTACAAACAGCGATTGTAATAAAGCCGATAAGTGCTAAAAACGGGATTGTCACAAAACCGAACCAGTTTATGTATTCTCCCGTACATGGTACACGTCCACAAGCTGCCCCAGCAGCTGAAAATGCTGCGACTTTTTGAATTGCATAGTGATATAAAGAAATACAAGCACCAATAGTTGCGATTGGTAAAGAATAACTTGCAATGCGATAATCTTTCTTTGCTACAGCGATACCAAGCCATAAAACGAATGGATACATAAAAATACGTTGATACCAACAAAGAACACAAGGCTCAAATTTCATGATTTCGGAAAAGTACAGACTTCCTAGTGTAGCGATAAAAGAAGCTCCCCATGCGGTAAGTAAAGCATATTCTTGCTTTTTTTCTCGTCCCATATTTTATACCTCTCTTATAATAGTTACATACTAAATTATAGTATGAAGTAGTATGGAAAAGAAAGAAAAAATATGTTTATCAATAAAAGTTTTATAAGGAGAAACTTTTATTGATATAAACATTTTAAAAAAGCGCCATTCTCCGGAAGAGAATAGCGCTATATTTTACATTTGAATTTGTTCTACTTCTTCTACATGCGACTTTTGGGATGCGTGGTCAATATATTGAAATAGGAGCTGCAATTGTTTATCAACTTCTGGAAGTTCTTTACTGTATTGATAAGCGTGTAAAAAATGCTCAATACGTTTAGAAAATAATTGATCGTTCGTTTGAACCATGAGAACGAGTAATTTATCCCAATTACAGCAATACGTGTAATAGAGAGCTTTATCATAGTCGTTATATGTTTGCACTGTGTACCCTCCTTACCGAGAGTTATATATAGTGTGTGATAAGTAAGGGGAAATACACTTGAAAGAATTTGTTAAGAAAAAAAGTGAATGAAAAGAAAAAACGAGGAGTTTCCTCGTTTTTTAAGCTTTTGGCATTGGCGTAGGTGTTGGTTTGCCATAGCCTTCTTTGTATTTATTATCGATATAGTTACGAATTTCAAGCGTTGATTTTCCTTTTTGTTTCATGGAAGCAGATTCAACTGCGATTTCTAGGCAATTGACGCAAGTCGTTGCATGGGAGTCCCAAACAACTTCACCATTCTTTTTAATTTCACGAATAAAGCAGTTTTTATTATTTTTATGTCCTACACTTTCACCGCAACCACAATAGCATGGAATCCAATCTAATAGTTCTGCATTTTGTCCAGCGACAGTGTAGATATCTTTCATTTGTGGATCAAGCTTGTCTAGGAAGGTAGGAAGTGTGTCGACTCCTTTTGTTTTCTCTTGAATGTCAGCTTGCTGAGTGTACGATGCGTGGTCATGTTCTTCTTTTTTTGATTCAGAAGATTTTTGGTCATTTGTACTA
Source organism: Bacillus cereus group sp. MYBK95-2 (assembly GCF_051915225.1). Taxonomy (NCBI): domain Bacteria; kingdom Bacillati; phylum Bacillota; class Bacilli; order Caryophanales; family Bacillaceae; genus Bacillus; species Bacillus cereus group sp. MYBK95-2. The sequence continues at coordinate 34,976 of NZ_JBQAEH010000006.1, forward strand.
GTACTTCCGCATCCAGCAAGAATTAAGCTTAGTACTGCAAGTAAAGAAAATACATACTTTTTCATTCGCTTGTCCCCTTTACAAATGTATTAATCAAATTGTATCAGACTAAGGGACACCTAGGGAGAAGTTTTTTTTGAACGATTTTTGAAGTACCATCTTAGTGAATGAAACAAAAATAAAATTGGGATATAAGCGTATACAATATATAAACCCGCTTGAGATAGTACGGTATTTAATGTGTTGATACTTTCACGGTTTGTGAAAAGTAGAGAAGCTGAAAATATGATGAAAATAAAAAACGGTAATGTAAATTTAAATGAAATATGAAAGGAACGCTTCATCGTTTGACATGATGACCAAATGGTTAAGCAGAGGTTTGGTAAAATAATTAAAAACCAAACGAAAATAATAATATATTCAAAGCGCTGGATAAAAGGAACTTTAATTATTTTTAACATCGTTAAAGTAGGCCAAATAGTACGGTTTAATTGTCCCTCGCTGTAATACATAAAAGATACGATAGCTAAAACTACATAAATTAAGGTGCTAAAAGCAATTCCAGCATGGGCCCATCGCTTTAAAGATTTTCCTTTTTCAATAAAGGGATAAAAGATAAGAATTGTTTCAAACCCCAGAAATTCCAATGCGGATTGTTTTGCAGATATAAGCATGTCAAAAGGTGAATGTGTAAAAATAGGTAAAATATTACGAAAATGAGCATATTTCATTGGATAGATTAAAAAGAATACAACGAAAATAGGAAGAACAATACCCCAAAAACATATCCCTGTCACAGAACGGAAGCCACCTTTTATAATGTAGTAAGTGACTAATAAAAACATAAGCGTAAGTTTCCATAACTTAATGGTAGGGAAAATCCAAACTTGTATCACTTCCATATACGTACGAAGAACCGTAAGGCAAAATAATAAGCAATAAAGAGTGAAAATTACAGAAAATATAGAGCCAACCCATTTTCCAAAGGTTGTTGTATGAATGCTAATTAAATCTCCGTCTTTTTCAAGCATTTTTAACATACAAAACAGCACAATATGAGTTGCAATTCCCGCAATAATAAGAGAAATCCAGGCATCATAACCAGCGTTTTTTAAAATTACACGTTGATATCCGAGAATTCCTATACCAATCTGGAGAGAATGCAATAAAATAAATGCAAAATATGGAGAGACTGTCTTTGTTTTATTCATTGTATTCATTGCTTATTTCACCTCACTATTCTCCGATTCCAGATTGTACAATATTAAGATCTAAATTTACATCCACCGCTACATTTTTATACATATTTCGAATTTGTGTTATATTCCATTTTCTCGTATGGCTTCTAATTTCATCTCGTATTCCTAAAGGATCAATTTCCTTTTCTTGAAATTGTTTTATTAGATCTTCACAGTCTTTTTCAACATTTCGTTCAATTTGTTTTTTTATATAGTTGATATTTGTTTCTTTTCTTAAATCAATCCAATTAGGAGAGTTTTTAATTAATCCATTTAATTTTAAATGGATTTTTACTTTTGGTATGTCGCCAGTTTGATCTATATTATACTTATTTTCCCCAGCTAAGTTTTGTATAACAACCATACCTTTATGTTTATCCTTTTTTATCGCTGCTTCGTAACGTCCATTTTTCGTAGGATTAATAAGTAATTTTGCTAAAACAGAATGTCTTTTATCCGTATACATGACGACTTTATCGCCTTTTAAAAAGGCAAGCCCTTTGACAGCGACAGAATGATTATCGTCCATTTTAATATAAGGAACATAGGCATCACATACGGAAGAGTAATAATTATATAAAAAAGTGTTTAATTCGGTTTGTGGAATGTTTTCATTTCTTATATTTTGTTCGAGTAAGTCAGCAATATATAAAGACCCATTTTTTTTTCCGTAATTTAAAAGCTCTTCAGCTGATCCATCTACAATTGCTAGTTGTACATCACGCCCGATATTTGGGTCACGTTGTAAGTTAGTAATAATCTCTCCCATTCCGCGTTCTCCTAGAGCTTTTCCAAATAGGACGACACGCATTTGACCTACAACGACATTGTGAGGAGATTTTGCATTTAATCGTGAAGCGATTGTCTCAAGTGAACGGGCAGATGTTGATTGCGTTTCTGGTTTAGACTTTACACCATGTGTGTACTCTGGGAATAGAATAGTTCCTTGGAATCTTTTCTTTTTTGTGATGTCAAATCCAGCGATATGAATAATACGCTGCGTATCCACTATATAGGTTTGTGTACAGCCAGTTTGTAAAATGAAGAAGATAATGATAATAAGGTGCAATAAAAATTTTTTCATTCATTCTCACCATCACGTTTTTGCTTCGCTTTGTTTGGATTATAGCGCCATTTTGATTTTGGTCTAAGAAAAGAAGGTCTTTGAGCTGTTTGACTAAATGGTAATCGAAGAAAACCTTCTGCTGTACCTAAACCACGAAATGGATATAAAGGTAATAAATAAGGTGATCCAAGTGATTTTAATTTAATTAAATGAGCTAAAATAAATACAAATCCGACAATAAGACCTAATCCTCCGAATGCACCGGCTAAAAGAATAAGTGGAAAGCGTAATAACCGGATAGTAGAAGACATCTTTACGGTCGGTGTTGTGAAAGATGCAAGAGCGGATAAAGCAACTGCAATTAATAAAATTGTACTAGTCAAAGCTGCCTCCACGGATGCTTGGCCAATTACAATCCCCCCAACAATACCAATCGTTTGTCCGACTTTTGTCGGTAAACGCGCTCCAGCTTCACGAAGCAATTCAATTGTAATTTCTAAAAAGAGTGCTTCTAGAATGGGAGGGAAAGGTACGTTAGCTCTCGAGAAAATAATAGGACCTAGTAAATCAGCTGGAATCATTTGATAATGATATGTTAAAGCCGCTGTATAAATAGCGGAGGAAAAAAGAGAAAATATAGCTCCGAAAAAACGAATAATACGAAAGAACGATCCAATCATCCACGGTAAATAATAATCTTCTGGTGAAATGAAAAAATCCAGTAACGTTGTTGGTCCTGATAAAGCATATGGAGAGCCATCTGTTAAAATTAAAACTTCCCCGTTAATTAATGCAAATACAGCTCGATCTAATCGTTCTGTAGGTAATAGAACTGGAAAAGGTGAATTGCTATTATCACTAATAAATTGCTCAATCATAGTTGAATCAAACGGGACATCAAAGTCAATGTCTTCTAGCCGTTGTATTGCGGTGTTGATAAATTGTTCATTTGTAATTCCTTCTATATAAGCAACTGCTACTTTCGTTTTTGACATAGATCCGACGGTAACTTCTTTAAAAATGAGTTGCTCCGTTACGATATTTCGGCGTAATAAGTGGATATTTGTATCAAGGTTTTCAACGAAACCGATTTTAGGCCCGATTACGCTATACTCATTTTCTGTATCGTTATATAATCGTGTTCCTAAAACAGTACTTTCGGCACGAATTAAAGCATATTGATCAGGATTCGAATTGTTTTTTAAGCGTATTAAAATATATCCACCTAATAATTTCTCACGAATATCATCAATAGAAGGGGAGGTAATAATGTCTTCAATAGAGACGATATTACATAAATCAGAGATGTTTTGGATTTGTTCCGATTCCTTTTTTAGAGGAGTTAAAATGAATTGTTTAATAATAAGTGCTTCCACGACAGATTTATAATAAAACAAGCACAATGTTTCATTTTCAAGTACGTTATGAGAAACAAAGTCGCTTGATTCTTTCATGGTTTGTATAAATTCTGGAATAGAACAAAGTGTTTTTGTATTAGTCTTTTTTGATTTTTTAGATGATAAACCGAACATTTTCTCACCCCTAACTTACATCATTTACTTGTGTTAGTTTTTGGGAAAGACGGGAATTTATACTTAAAAATTGAAAGTTCATAAAGAAAAGGAAGAGTGGTGAATGCCTCTTCCTTTTTAGCATTTTAATTTGTTTTTTGTTCTTTAATAGACTTCACTAATTTCATCATTTCCGCTCGTATATCTTCTCTTTTTACATTTAATTTTTCGGCAATTTGTTTAATGTCCATTCCATCTTTTTTCATCTTTAATACATCATCAAGAGGAGTATTGCTTTTTTGAGAGATGATTGTTAACACAGTAAGATGACGCAATTTGATGTTATATTCTTTCATTTTTTGCTTTAGCTGATCCGGTGTGGATTTTTGCATAGTTGCTAACTGTTGTAGCAGTTCTTGCTTTGTTTCTTTATTCATATGATGCTTTTTCAGCTTACTTGGATCTATACCGAAATGCTCGGCTGTTTTCTCCCAAGATTTATTTTGCTTATAGTAAGCTAAAACATCTTTTATTTCTTTATTACTAATTCTTGCAATATGAGCAGCTTTCCAAATTTCATGTTTGTTATAGCCGAGTTTTTCTAGCGATTGCATTTCTTCTTCTGAAATTGGGTTATGGTGATGCAGTGTTACTTCTTTTGGCGTGGCAGCGGATATAGGGAAGGTGGATATCCCGCATAATAATGCTGCCATAGTCATACAAACAGCGATTTTTTTGTACATGTAAACTCCTCCTAGATGGATAATGTAGAAAACTGTACACATATCATTTCCATAAAATGTGAAATACTTGTGAACAAGTTAAGTTTTTTTATTCACAGCATGGAATGACGTTTTTAGAAGTTTTCCAACATAAAACATTGATTAATAGTAAAAAACTAAGGTATAATCGAAATTGAAAATCAATATCAATACTAATGATAAACTTATACATATAGATAAAAATAAGGGAGAGATAAATATGACTACATATACTTCCATCGCTAATGTGATTAAAGAAAGACGCTCTGTTCGTACATTTACAGACAAAGCAGTAGAAAAAGATTTATTAATTGAACTATTAAACGACGCAACATGGGCACCAAATCATAAGCACCGTGAACCATGGAATTGTAAACTATACATCGGAGAAGGCCGCAAGAAATTAGTAGATGCGGTATTAAACTCTTTCACGGAAGAAGAAAGAGCGAAACGCGGTAAAATTTTATCAGATCGTTTCTTAAGCACGCCTGCACAAATCGTTGTATATATAAATGAAGATCCACGTCAAATTCAACGTGATGAAGATTACGCTGCAACATGTGCATTTATGCAAAACTTCCAACTTCTTGCTTGGGAACGTGGATTAGGTTGCGTTTGGAAATCAGGCGGATTAAACTACAATCCATTATTTATAGAAGGAATCGGTTTAACAAGAGGCCAACGTATCGTTGGAATTCTTCATATCGGCTATTTCGATAAAGCACCAGAAGGAAAAGCTCGTACTCCGATTACGGAGAAGATGGAGATTATCGAAGGTTAATAGATGAGACATTCTCGTTTTTGCGGGGGTGTCTTTTTATTATGCAATCAATCCTCATGAAAGCTTGTTTTTCATCATACACTTTCTTAAGGGAAAGTGTAAGGAGGGAAAATAATGAGAGCAAGTGATGATAAAGCACTGCAATATGCGATTGCGGAAATTACGGAAATTGCGACTGGATTTGGGCTTGATTTTTATCCGATGCGTTATGAAATATGTCCAGCGGAAATTATTTATACATTTGGTGCATATGGGATGCCGACAAGGTTTTCACATTGGAGTTTTGGAAAACAATTTTTCAGAATGAAATTACAATACGATTTAGGACTTAGTAAAATATACGAACTCGTTATTAACTCTGATCCATGTTACGCCTTTTTATTAGATACGAACTCTTTAATTCAAAACAAATTAATTGTAGCGCACGTTTTAGCACACTGTGATTTCTTCAAAAATAATATTCGTTTTTCAAATACGAAGCGAGACATGGTGGAGAGTATGGCGGCAACAGCGGACCGTGTGAAAGCGTATGAGCATAAGTACGGAAAGGCAGAGGTAGAAACATTTTTAGATGCCGTACTTGCCATTCAAGAGCATATTGATCCGTCGCTTATGCGTCCGAAGCTCGCATGGAGTATTGATGATTTAGAAGATGAAGAAGTAGAAAAGAAAAAGGTGTCGCAATACGATGATTTATGGAATTTAGATAATCGCAATAAAAAGCAGGAACGTTCTAATGTGCGTAAAAAGAAGAAAATTCCACCACAACCAGAGAAAGATTTACTGCTCTTTATTGAAGAATATAGCCGTGAGTTAGAAGATTGGCAGCGTGATATATTAACGATGATGCGCGAAGAAATGTTATATTTTTGGCCACAGCTTGAAACGAAAATCATGAACGAAGGCTGGGCATCCTACTGGCATCAACGCATACTTCGTGAAATGGACTTAACCTCTGATGAAGCAATTGAATTTGCGAAATTAAATGCAGGTGTTGTACAGCCATCAAAAACAAGTATTAATCCATACTACCTCGGTATTAAAATCTTTGAAGATATTGAAGAACGGTACAATAATCCGACTGAAGAAATGAAACGACGAGGCGTAAAACCAGGATCTGGCCGTGACAAAATGTTTGAAGTACGCGAAATTGAATGGGACGTATCGTTCCTAAGAAACTACTTAAATAAAGATCTTGTTATGCGAGAAGATATGTACTTATTCCAGCGCCAAGGAAAAGAATATAAAGTAATAGATAAAGAATGGGAGAATGTGCGTGATCAACTCGTAAATATGCGGACAAATGGTGGGTTCCCGTACTTAGTAGTAGAAGATGGAGACTACTTAAAGAACGGAGAATTATACATTAAACATAGTTACGAAGGAATCGAGCTCGATTTAAAATACTTAGAAAAAGTATTACCATATCTTCATCAGCTATGGGGAAGAACGGTGCATATGGAGTCGATTGTGGAGAGTAAGGGCGTTGTGTTTTCTTATGATGGGAAGATGGTGCATCGGAAGTATGTGTGAGGGGAAGAACGGACATAGCATACTGTGTCCGTTCTTTTTATTTGGAACAAAGTTAAATATGCTATTCTTGAAAAAAGGGAGTTACATAGAGAAATGGAGTGATTTAAATGAGCAAAGTAGGGATATGTAAGGTTGATATTACGCCGCCTGTAGGTATTGATTTTGTCGGATATCATAGAGAGACAGGCATAAATAATGTTGAAGAACGTATTTACGGGACAGTTTTTGTATGTGAAAAAGATGAAATGAAAACGAATCCATTTTGAAGAAGATGAATCAAAATGGATTCGTTTTTTGTTTACCAGACAGGTCGTATATTTGATGATAATTTCTCTGTATTTTCTTTAGTAACGAATGTTGTTAAATCTTCTTTTAGCATCTGCATTCGTTCTGTACCTATGTTTTCAATCCATCGCTGTTCTATTTCAGCTACTATTTCTTCTTTTGCTTTCATTACTGACAAACCACGTGCGGTTAAAACGATGATTTTACCTCTTTTATCAGTAGGATGTGTTTTGCGTGTAACGTAGCCATTACTCTCAAGAGAATCCACCATTTTACTTACAGCTTGTTTGGAAATCCCCAAATACTCAGCTAGCTCTATACCAGTTGCCCCATTAGGAAGGATGCGTTTGAACATAAAACCATGTGCTGGCCTAATATCTTCAAATCCTAATTCACTTAATTTGTCATGTAGCTCAGTGATTAATGTGCTAAATGATAATGATAAAAGTGATGTAAGATCTAACTCGTTGAATGTTTGATTCATGTATATAACCTCCGTACTTGTAGTCAATTAAGTTGACTATATGTAATACCTATTGTACTATGCGTAATATAGTCAATCAAATTGACTATATTATGTTGGTAGAACAAATAATGATTTATATAATATAGAATCAATGGAGGTTTCACATGGTTAATATCGTGAAAATTAGAGGGAGTGTATTTGCACCGTATGCATCGCTGGAACCTATTAAGGACCCTGCAACAGGAAGAGTGTTTGAATATGCTGGAGATGCACGTGAGTTTACACCACAAGCTGTGAACACAAAGCGTTCAAGGTTAGAACAAGAAGTGAATATTGATTTTTATAAAAGAGAAATTTTCACATATGCAGATGCTTGTATCGTCACCGTGAAGATTACAAATTCAGATGGCTCAATTGAGTATCAAAAGGGAGAAACAAGTACAGAAAACATTGTATGTACAAATATTGTATGGAGTGAAGATGAAGTTTCATTTGAAATGAGAGCAAGTGCAAGTAATCCTTTAAACGCAGCAGCACCTGCAGCTGATTATTTTTTGACTATACGAGCTAATGAAAGTGGCACTGTGAATATTGAAGGTGTACATGATGGTTTCCCTTGCTATGAATTTTATAAACAAGTAGATTTTGGTTCGTTTGAATTGATATACACACATGATTTCAGAAAAACGGATGATACCCCAGCAGCACTAGCTGGAGAGATGGAATATAGCTTTAAAACGACAGTCTAAACATAAATATAGCGCTATTTTTTAGAAGGAAATAGAAAAGTAAAAGAGAAATCTATTGGTTTTAGGATTGAAATTATGGTCTGTTTTATTTAATAAGCATTCAGCATCTAAAATAAAATTATAGAGGTGTTTCTTATGACTAATATCGTGAAAATTAGAGCCAGTGTATTTATTCCAATGTCTTGGACTGAGGCTAAGAAGGATATGGAAACAGAAAAAGTAATTCAATTCGAAGGTGATTCACGTGAATTCACACCGTATGCGGTAAATGCGATGCGCTCTAGAGTTGAGCAAGAGGTAGTAGTTGATTTCTATAAAGAAGAAGTGTTTTCATATGCGAACACGGGTATTACGACCGAGAAGATTACAAGTCCAGATGGTTCTGTGAGTAAAAGAACAGGGAAAGCAAGTACAGAAAATATTGTGTGCACTGATATCACATGGAATTCTGAAGGTGTGCAATTCAAAATGAGTGCGAGTGCAAGTAATCCATTAAATGTATATGCACCTCCTGTGGATTATGTATTAAATGTATGTGTGAAACAGGATGGTAGTATTGATATTCAAGGGGAGCATGATGGATTCCCTTGTTTTGAATTTTATAAGCAAGTAGATTTCGGTTCATTTGAAAAAATATATACACATGATTTTAGAGAAACTGGTGATACAGCGGCAGCCCTAGGCGGGAACATGGAGTATAGTTTTACAAAGAGATTATAGGAAGTATGATAATAGAACGATGGATTGATTCATTCGTAAAGAACTTGGAAATATCTAAGTTCTTTTTTTGTTTCAAATTTGTGAAAGACATATTGATTGAAATTAAATTTTTTATAATTTATTATATACCCGTACAGGTATAGGTTTTATATGTGTGATATATGAGGGAATTAAATAATAAATAGTATGGAGGTTTGACATATGTCTAGAAAAATTGTTGTAGTAGGCGGAGTTGCTGGCGGGGCATCAGTAGCTGCAAGGCTTCGTCGTTTAAGTGAGGAAGATGAAATTATTATGTTTGAACGCGGTGAATACATTTCGTTCGCAAACTGTGGATTGCCATATTATATTGGCGGTGTCATTACAGAAAGACAAAAGTTATTAGTACAAACTGTTGAAAGGATGTCAAAACGTTTTAATTTAGATATACGTGTATTGAGTGAAGTTGTAAAGATTAATAAAGAAGAGAAAACAATTACGATAAAGAATGTAACTACAGATGAAACATATAACGAGGAATATGATGTTTTGATTCTTTCACCAGGGGCGAAACCAATTGTTCCACCTATTCCGGGCATTGAAGAAGCGAAGGCGTTGTTTACGTTACGAAATGTACCTGATACAGATCGTATAAAAGCGTATATTGATGAGAAGAAACCACGTCATGCGACGGTTATTGGTGGAGGATTTATTGGAGTGGAAATGGTTGAGAATTTAAGAGAACGCGGGATTGAGGTTACTCTTGTAGAGATGGCAAATCAAGTGATGCCACCAATTGATTACGAAATGGCGGCATATGTACATGAGCATATGAAGGTGCACAATGTTGAGCTTGTTTTTGAAGATAGTGTAGATGCGTTAGAAGAGAATGGGACTGTTGTACGTTTAAAAAGTGGCTCAGTTATAAAAACAGATATGATTATTTTAGCAATTGGTGTACAACCAGAGAGTAGTTTAGCGAAAGATGCAGGATTAGCATTAGGAGTTAGAGGAACGATAAAGGTAAATGAGAAATTTCAAACGTCTGACCCATATGTATATGCAATTGGTGATGCGATTGAAGTGAAAGATTTTGTTACAGAAACAGAAACGATGATTCCTTTAGCGTGGCCCGCTAATCGTCAAGGTCGCATGTTAGCAGATATTATTCATGGTCATACGGATTCTTTATATAAAGGTACGATGGGAACTTCTGTGGCTAAAGTTTTTGATTTAACAGTTGCTTCGACTGGAGTAAATGAGAAAATATTAAAACGATTAAATATACCCTATGAGGTAGTACATGTACAGGCAAATTCTCATGCGGGATACTATCCGAATGCTACGCCAGTGCTAATAAAATTAATCTTTAATAAAGAAAGCGGAAAAATTTACGGAGCACAGGCTTTAGGGCGTGACGGGGTAGATAAGCGTATAGATGTTATCGCGACGGCAATGAAGGCAAACTTAACTGTAATCGATTTACCGGATTTAGAATTATCATATGCCCCGCCGTATTCTTCTGCAAAAGATCCAGTAAACATGGTGGGGTATGCCGCAAGTAATATAGTAGATGGTTTTGTGGAAACGGTACAATGGCATGAAATAGATCGTATTGTTGACAATGGTGGATATCTTATAGATGTTCGGGAGCCCAATGAACTAAAACAAGGAATGATTAAAGGCTCTATTAATATTCCGTTAGATGAATTACGTGATAGATTGGATGAAGTGCCAATGGACAAAGAAATATATATCACTTGTCAACTTGGTATGAGAGGGTATGTTGCAGCACGTATGTTAATGGAAAAAGGATATAAGGTAAAGAATGTAGATGGTGGTTTTAAATTGTATGGGACAGTATTGCCAGAACGTGTTGTATATTGATATTTTTCATTTTCTATTTCAAGATTTAGTGGAAGGTGAAAACCTATAGATTAAGGTTTTACTTTTTGTTTTGCGAACATATAAGGCGAAAAATAAAAATAGGGGTTTACAAAATACCCTATAGGGTATAATATATTGTCATAGGTTATAAATAGTGACATAATGGTAATGAGGTGATTATAGGATGGAATATAATCAAGATATGAAAAATAGATTGAAACGTATTGAAGGTCAAGTTCGTGGTGTGCTTCGTATGATGGAAGAAGGAAAAGATTGCCGAGAGGTTATTACACAGTTAACGGCATCTCGTTCTGCACTTGATCGTACAATTGGACTCGTTGTTGGAACGAATTTAGAGCAATGTTTGCGTGAACAGTTTGAAAGTGGAAATGGTTCAAATGAAGAGTTAATTAAAGAAGCTGTTCAATTACTTGTAAAAAGCCGATAATCTGTCAAACGTAAGTGTTGACAGATTTTCAAAAACGTTTTAATATACCCCTACAGGTATATGTATATGAATTGTGGAGGAATCGATTATGAGTATAAAAGTGGATATGAGTTTAGATTGTAAAGGTTTGGCTTGTCCGATGCCTATTGTGAAAACGAAGAAGGCGATAGAAGGATTGGCACCAGGGCAAGTGATTGAAGTTAAGGCAACAGATAAAGGATCTACGGTAGATATAAAAAGTTGGGCGAGTAAAGTAGGACATCAATATATCGGGACGAAACACGAGGGTGATGTATTGGTGCATTATGTTAGGAAAGCAAACGAGCATGAAGTGAATGAAGTTGTGAAATATCCACATACAATTACGAATGCAGAATTACAGTCTATATTGTCTCATGGAGAAGAGAGCATTGTATTAGATGTTCGCGAAGCAGCGGAATTTGCTTTTGGCCATATTCCATCCGCCATTTCGATACCATTAGGTGAATTAGACAGCGCAGTGTTAGATGAGACGAAGCAAATTTATGTTATTTGTCGAACTGGTAACCGCAGTGATGTGGCTTGCCAAATGTTGAAAGAGAAAGGTTTTTCAAATGTGAAAAATGTCATTCCTGGTATGTTAGGGTGGCAAGGAAATGTGGAGAAATAAAATTTTTTAAACAAAAATATACCTATGGGGGTAATTAAATGGACATTAAGATGTTACAAGCAAAAGATGTTGCAGAGAAAGTTTTATTCGGAGAGTTATTCATTTTAGATGTTCGTAATGAGACGGATTATGAAGATTGGAAAATTGAAGGGAAGCAAGTTTCTTCTATTAATAAACCTTATTTTGATTTGTTAGATGGTGTAGATCATATTGTAAGTGAATTACCTAAAGATAAAGATGTTTTAGTAGTATGTGCAAAAGAAGGGTCTTCTATATTTGTGGCAGAGCAATTAACAGAGGCTGGATTAGAAAATATTTATTATTTATCTGGTGGTATGAAGGCTTGGAGTGAATATGTAAAGCCTATAAAAGTGGGAGATTTAAAAGATGGCGGAAGTATGTATCAGTTTAACCGTCTTGGAAAAGGTTGTTTATCATATATGGTTATTTCAAACGGTGAAGCAGCAGTTATTGATGCAGTAAGAACAGCCGAGGCATATGAAGAATTTGCGAAAGAGCATGGCGTTACGATTACGAATGTAATGGATACACATTTACATGCAGACCATATTTCCGGAGGACGTAAGTTAGCGGAAAAGGTAGGTGGTACGTATTGGTTACCACCAAAAGATGCAGAGGAAGTTCTCTTCTCATACGAACCGCTTGTTGAAGGATCTGTTATTACGGTGGGGGGTACTAAAATTGTAATTGACGCATTATACTCACCAGGGCATACGATTGGAAGTACGTCATTCATTGTAGATGATTCTTATTTATTATCAGGCGATATTTTATTTGTAGATTCAATTGGGCGTCCTGATCTTGCTGGTAAGGCTGAAGATTGGGTGAGTGATTTACGTAATACTTTGTATAGCCGATATAAAGAGCTATCTCAAAATTTAGTTGTGTTACCGGCTCATTATTCAAAAATAAGTGAAATGAACGAAAGTAGTATTGTTAGCGCAAAATTAAAAGATTTATTTGAGCATAATGCAGGATTAAATATTGAGGATGAGGGAGAGTTCCGTAAAGTTGTAACAGAAAACTTACCACCTCAGCCAAATGCATATGAAGAAATTCGTCAAACCAATATGGGTAAAATTCACCCAAGTGTGGATAAAGAGCGTGAAATGGAGATTGGTCCAAATCGTTGTGCAGTGCACGAATAATGAAATAAATAAAAAATGGAGGAATTGATGATGAATATAAAACAAGTGTTAGATGCGAAAGGTTTAGCATGTCCAATGCCGATTGTAAGAACAAAGAGAGCAATGGATACTTTGCAAACTGGAGAAGTATTAGAAATACATGTAACGGATAAAGGGTCAGTTAAGGATATTCCAGCGTGGGCAAATAAATGTGGCCATGACATCGTAAAGCTTGAAGAAGAAGGCGATGTGCTGAAGTTTTGGATTAGGAAGGCGTAGTGAAGCAATAGTTTTGTAAATATAGAGAGGTTGGTTATATGAACACAATATTAAGTACGCTTTTCATTGTACTTGCTGCATGGTTTGTTATTTCACGATTTTTACCAGTGAAAGGTGTTCAAAATATAAATGGCAAAGAATTGAAAAGTATAGTGGGGAAAAAGGGGAAGTATTTTATTGATGTCCGTACAGTAGGTGAATATAGAGGGAATCATATGAAAGGCTTTCAAAATATCCCCCTAAATGATCTAGCAAGTAAGGCGAATCAATTAGATAAGAATAAGGAAGTAATCGTTATTTGCCAAAGTGGAATGAGAAGTAAGCAAGCAGCAAAGGTATTAAAGAAATTAGGATTTCAGCACGTTATCAATGTTTCAGGCGGTATGAATGGTTTGTGAGGAGGGAATTTAAAATGAAAGAAATGACAGTAAAAGAATTGGAAGAAAAATTGTTACGTAAAGAAGCAGTAAATATCGTGGACGTACGTGAAGTAGAAGAAGTAGCCGAAGGGAAAATTCCAGAAGCGTGTAATATTCCACTAGGACTATTAGAGTTTCGTATGCATGAGTTGGATAAAAAGAAGGAGTATATTATCGTTTGTCGTTCTGGCGGGAGAAGTGCAAGAGCTGTTCAATTTTTAGAAAGTTACGGTTTTCAAGTAATCAATGTGGTAGGTGGTATGTTAGCTTGGGAAGGAAAAGTAGAATAGGGAGAAACAATTTTCATGAAAAAATACCCCTATAGGTAATTGGAGGGAGAACAATATGGAACAACAGAAGAAAACAACAATCGTTTTATTTAGCGGAGATTATGATAAAGCAATGGCTGCTTATATTATTGCAAATGGTGCAGCGGCGTATGATCAAGAGGTTACTATTTTTCATACTTTCTGGGGATTAAATGCTTTAAGGAAAGATGAACATGTGAATGTAAAGAAAACATTTATAGAAAAAGTATTTGGAAAAATGATGCCACGCGGTGCTGATAAGATGGGGTTATCCAAAATGAATTTTGCTGGTATGGGACCAAAGATGATTAAAGGCATTATGAAAAAACATAATGCAATGCCTTTGCCAGATTTAATTGATTTGGCAAAAGAACAGGGGATTAAACTTGTAGCTTGTCAAATGACAGTAGATTTATTAGGGTTAAAAGAGGAAGAGATTATGGAAGGCGTAGAGTTTGCAGGTGTAGGGGCATATTTAGCAGATGCTTCGGATGGGAATGTAAACTTATTCATTTAATCACCTTCTTTTTAGAAGGAGGGGGATGTAAGGTGAGTGGAGTATTATTACTTTTTATAATTGGGTTTATAGGATCGTTTATATCAGGAATGGTTGGAATTGGCGGTGCAATTATTAATTATCCGATGATCTTATATATTCCAGTATTGTTAGGATTTACTGGCTATACGTCACATGAAGTGAGCGGTATTACAGCGGTACAAGTATTCTTTGCAACTTTTGCAGGCGCCTGGGCATACCGGAAAAGTACTGATATGAATAAAATGTTAGTTGTGTATATGGGAGCTAGTATATTAATAGGAAGTTTTATAGGAAGTTTTAGTGCAAATCTATTAGATGAAAACGCTGTAAATGTTGTTTATACAGTATTGGCGACCATTGCAGCTATGATGATGTTTGTACCAAAGAAAAATAATAGTGGAACAGTTAAGTATAATAAATGGTTAGCAAGTGTGTTAGCGTTTATTGTAGGAGGTGTTTCGGGCATTATTGGAGCTGGCGGTGCGTTTCTTTTAGTTCCTATTATGCTAGTTATTTTAAAATTACCATTGCGCATGACGATAGCGACATCTATCGCTATTACGTTTATTTCCTCAGTAGGGATTACGACTGGAAAAGTGATTACTGGACAAGTAGTTATCATTCCAGCTCTAATTATTGCGGTTGCAAGTATATTTGCTGCGCCACTTGGAGCTCGAGTCGGGAAGAGGATAAATCAAAAAGTACTACAATATATGTTATCGATTTTAATTGTCGGCACTGCTGTTAAGATGTGGATTGATATGATATTGAAATAAAAGGATGGCGCTGCTTGCAGCCCATCCTTTTATTTATGCCCAAATAACTTTCATTAAGTTTTTATATTCGTCATTCGCTAATTTATATAGCATTCTCGTATGTTCAAAGACAAGTGCTGGATTAAAGTTTGGTTCTGAGAATGCAAGAGATGTTGAAATATCAATTGCATTTTGCTTATTTAATGTGAATTTTGCAAAGCGATAAGATGTATTTAATTCATTGATGACATGTAAAATATCATTTGTTGATGTTGCATCAGGTACGTGAGCAACATTGAAGCAGTATATATCCACCGTAGGATGTTCGTTTTGGAAAGCAGCGATAAGTTGAATTTTTGCGCCAGCTTCAGTCTCTAATCCTACTGAAAAATGAACAGAGCCATCATTTTCATCTATATTTTCTTCCATGTATATATCGTTGGATTTTAAGTAGTCTTTAAAATCTGAGATGTTATGTTTTACTGCAGCTTTCATATGTATGAGCCCCCTGATAATTGGAATAGATTGCTACTATTTATTATAATTTAAAAATATTAAAAAAGATAGTTAGAAAGTTCTGATTTTTAATTCTGAAGAAATAAAAAGAAGCCGTACTCTACCTCCATAGAGTACGGCTTCTTTACTATTCATTGTCGTTAGACGATGTTTCTGTATCTTCACTGCTATTTTTGTTCTTATTTTTCACTTCATTGTTACTTGATTCGCGTTCACTTGAATTTTCAGACTTAGATTCTTTTGTCTTTTTCGAATCAGAGTCTGAGTCAGACTTTGTATATGCAGGTAGCCCAAGATGAGTACGAAGTTCATTTGTAACATTAGCTAATTCTTTTTTATCTGGATTGTAGTAGTAAGTTCGACCACCACCAGCAGATTTGCTACAAGTATCGTCACCTTTTGCCATATAGCAATCATCACCTTGGATTTGTAATTTCTCAATTTCCGAATCCGATCCATATTTATAGAATGAAAGCATATCATCAAATGTTAAGTTTGTAACGAATTGGCCGTTAATATCATCAATGATGTTGCCAACTTTTGTTACAGAACCAACACTTGTTAGTTTCTTTAAAATAGCCTCGATAACGAGTTGTTGACGTTGTCCACGCATTGCATCACTATCGATGTGTCTTGTTCTAGCAAGAGCAAGAGCTTCTTCGCCATTTAGCTTTTGAACACCTTTTTCTAGGTGAATAGCCTCAGCATTATCATTGCTATCTTGCTCAGTAAATTCAACTGGTACATCAACTTCAACACCGCCCAAGTCATCGACGATTTTTATAAATGATTTAAAGTTGAATTTTACAAAATAATCGACAGGAACATTCATTAATTTTTCAACTGCATCAATGCTTGCTTGTGGTCCACCATTTTTTCCGTTTTTAGCAGAACCGAATGCATGAGCGTGTGTAATTTTATCTTTTTTCTTTTCTATTGGAATATAAGTATATGTGTCACGTGGGATACTTAATAGTTTAACAGTTTTGCTATCTTTATTAAATGTTGCAAGTAAAAGCGCGTCTGTTCTTATAGCTTCACCATATTCTTTTCCACGGACATCGCTTTCATCAACACCCATTATTAAAACAGAGACATTGTTTGTAATAGGTTTTACAGCCTTATCACGTAAATCAGATTTATCACCGCGTGCTAAATCGTGTGCGGCATTTCGAACAGCAGAAGATGCTTTATTTACTAAAAACCAAGTATAACCGCCGCCTATTAATAAAACGAATAGTATAGCGCTTATAATAATTTTTATTTTTTTCTTATTTTTTTTCGGTTTATTGCGTGTATTTTCTTGCAAAGATGGGTTTTGCTCCATTTCCTGTACTCCTTCATTTGGATTGAAATACGACACTCATATCCACTTATTATAATGAAATTTAGCGAAAAAAAACATTACAAAACATTTACATTTCGTAAAAATTCAATATATTTATAAAAAGTCAGATTTTCTATATTATATTTTTTAGATGTAGAATAAGTATAAGTTGTTTTAGTAGAAATGAAAATATGTATTGTGAGAAAGTGATAGAGAAGTAAGATTTGTTGAAATATAGCCAAGAAGAAATGAGTAAGCTTACTTATTTCTTCTATATAATAAAGAAGAATTTGACGGATAAAGGAGAGAGCATAATGAATCATACATCATTCCGAGCAATCGTTGTGAACGAAAAGGAAAATCATCAGTTTGTAAGAAAAGTTGTTGAGAGAGAAGTAAGTAGTTTACCTGAAGGAGACGTGTTAATACAGGTTCATTATTCTTCATTAAATTATAAAGATGCTCTTTCAGCTACTGGTAATAAGGGTGTTACGAGAACATATCCTCATACGCCAGGAATTGATGCTGCAGGAGTGGTTGTGAGTAGTGAAGATGCTACCATTAAAGCAGGAGATCAAGTTATTGTAACGGGATATGACTTAGGTATGAATACCTCTGGTGGTTTCGGAGAATATATTCGCGTGCCATCATCTTGGGTCGTGCCTTTACCGGAAGGAATGTCATTAAAGGAAAGTATGATGTATGGGACAGCAGGTTTTACTGCGGCTTTGTCGGTATATAAGCTTATTGGAGCAGGAGTCAAGCCTAGTATGGGAGATGTTTTAGTAACGGGTGCTACAGGCGGCGTAGGGAGTGTAGCTGTTAGTATATTAAGTAAGCTAGGGTTTAACGTAGTAGGAGCGACAGGAAAAATGGAAGAGGAAGATATGCTACTACGTCTAGGAGCGAAAAAGGTGATTCATCGCGCGGAATTGAATGATGAATCAGGAAGACCGATGTTAAAAGGGATATACGCGGGAGTTATCGATACTGTAGGTGGACATATGCTAGAAACAGCTTTAAAAACAGTAAAGTATGGTGGTTGTGTAACGACATGCGGTAATGTGGCAGGCCAGGAACTACAAACAACGGTATATCCGTTTATTTTACGAGGTATAAGCCTTTTAGGGATAGATTCCGTGCAATGCCCAGTAGATGTGAGAAGAGATGTTTGGACGCTTTTAGCGAAAGAATGGGGAAATAAAGAGTTACTATCTTATACAGAAGAATGTACATTAGAAGAATTAGAGAAGAAGTTTGCACTTATATTGCAAGGAAAGTTAAAAGGAAGAACAGTTGTTAAAATATAATGAAAAAAGAGACGCTTAAGTTAGCGTCTCTTTCTTATTATAATGATTGTTTTAGATTGATTTTTCCTTGTTCACCTAAAACACCGTCAGCGATATTTACAGCGTGATCGCCAATGCGCTCTAAGTTACTTACCATATCGACGAAGATGATACTTGCATCACCTGAACAGCTGCGTTCGTTTAGACGTAATACGTGACGTTTACGAAGAACACGTTCCATTTGGTCGATTTTGCGTTCTTTGGCAATAACAGTTTGAGCTAGTTCAGTATCGAAGTTTGTTAAAGCTTCAACTGAGTCTTGCAGTGTTGAAATTGTTAACTCAAGCATTTCGTTTAATTCAGCTAATGCTTCATCTGATAGTGAAACACGGTTTGAAATTTGGAAATCTACAAGTTCTACAAGGTTTTCTACATGATCACCGACACGTTCAATATCTCCAACAACACCTGCTAAAACAGAATGTTTTTCAGAATCCGTAGGTGAAAGTGGCTTTTCTGATAGTAAAACTAAATACTCGGTAATTTTTTTATCTAAATTGTTAATAGCTCCTTCTAATTGAGTAGCCATGTTTGCGTGTTTTTTGTCGTGTGTATTTAAAAATTGATTTGCTTCTTTTAATCCATGTAATGAGAACTCAGCCATACGGATAATCTCTTTTTGAGCTTCAGTTAAAGCGATGGCTGGAGATTGTTCAATAAAGATTGGATTTAAATGTTGTGGTTTGAAGTCAATCGCTGCATCTTCACCACGAATAATTTTTGTTACGATCCATGCTAACACTGCAATGAACGGGAATTGAATGATTGTATTTGTTACGTTAAATGTTCCGTGTGCAAATGCAATAGTCATTTCTGGATTCAAGTTTAATGATGTTTGGAAATATTGAATTAAACTTGTAAATGGTATTAATAAAATTGTAAAGATAATTGTACCGATAATATTAAAGATAACGTGAACTAATGCTGCACGTCTTGCTGCAATTGAAGTACCGATTGCTGCTAATACAGCTGTAATTGTTGTACCGATGTTATCACCGAATAATACAGGAAGAGCTGCTTGTAAATCGATTGCACCTTGACCGAATAGTTCTTGTAAAATACCGATTGTTGCACTTGAACTTTGTACAATTAAAGTAAAGACTGTACCGACAACAATTCCTAAAATTGGATTATCACTCATGCTCACTGTTAATTCTTGGAATGATTCTAAAGAACGAAGAGGTTTCATACCTGCGCTCATTAATTCTAAACCGAAGAATAACATACCAAAACCGAATACAACTTGACCTACAGAATGTACTTTTTTATTTTTAAAGAAGAATAGTAAGATTGCTCCAACTGCCATAACTGGGAGAGCATATTCTCCGATTTTAATTCCGATAATAAATGCAGTAACTGTCGTACCGATGTTTGCACCCATAATAACACCGATTGCTTGTCTTAATGTCATAAATCCGGCACTTACAAGTCCGACTGTTAAAGCGGTTGTTCCTGAACTGGATTGGATTAATACAGTAACTAACATACCTGCTAGTACACCCATAAGTGGGTTTGTTGTAAAACGATCTAGAATATCGCGAAGACGATCTCCAGCTGCTTGTTGCAGTCCATCGCCCATGTATTTAATCCCGAATAAGAAAATACCTAATCCACCAATGAACTGGAAGATCATATCTTGAACATTATATTCCACGCATTCCACTCCTTAAATTTCATGTACGATGTAATTATTAACTGAACCTTGAGTCACTGTAAACGGTTTGCTAGTAAAATTTACACTAAATTTACAAAGGGAATAAAAGTTTACAATCCCTTAAAGAAACAACTGTATTTCATTGGTTTTTATCTTGTATAAATCTTAATTTTGTAAAGAAATCACACTTTTTAGAATAATGTTGTTCAGTCGAATATCAAGGAAAGCGTATGCAAGTTCATCGTATATTTTTTGATGAACGTTAAAAAAATATGTAGGGAAATGCATGTAGTTTTAGAACAGCAAAATGAGGGAAAACAATTCTTTTAACATGATAAAAAAGCCACTGAATTATCCAGCAGCTTTTTCCGTGTTTTTATCGCCATGCTTTTGTTTTCTTATGCTTGTAATGTAAATGAAGAGAAAAGCAATAAGTAATAGAGAGGAGTAACGATATACAGTTGCATAGTTTGTAAAGTGAGCAATAAATCCAAAGATAATCGCTCCAGCGCCGATTCCAAGGTCAAATGCGGAGAAGAATGTAGCAGTTGCTACGCCGCGTCGATGCGGTGCTACGCGGTCAATCATCCATGCTTGTAGTGCAGGTTGGATCGCTCCAAAACCACTTCCGTAACATGCTGCAGCAATAATTAAGCTCGGAATTGTCGTCGTATACGACAATAAAATAATACCTGTAAACGTTATAATAACTCCCGGAATGATGACGAATGTATGGCCTTTCGCATCATATAGCTTTCCAGAGAATGGACGTGTCACAGCGATTGCTAGTGCGTTACATAAAAAGAAGAGACTAATATCAGCTATGCCGACTTCTGTAGCAAATAGTGTGATAAAACTTCCGATTCCTCCGTACATTAATGTAATACATAATATTAATAATGAAGGAAGTAAAGCTTTACGCTCAATAAATCCATCGAGAAAAGTACTAGATGATTGTTGTGGAGGCTGTTTCGTTTTTTGGATTTGAAGTAGTTTCGTTAATATTAATGAAACAATTGTGCACGATAATGCACATAAAAAAAGAATTGTGAAGTTATATGTTTGCATAAGCCATAGTCCGATAAGTGGACCGAGGGCCATTGCAAGTGTTCCAGAAAGACCAAAATATCCCATGCCTTCTCCGCGGCGAGCTGAGGGAATTAAATCAGAAACGACAGTTCCATATGTAGTCGTTGTAATGCCGAAACCAGCTCCGTGCAAAATACGAACAGCAAGCAAGAGAAAAATAGTTGAGGCGAAAAGGTAACTGCCCATAGCGAGTAAACAGATAGCAGTACCGATCATTAAAATGATTTTTTTATTGAATTTTTGCAAGGCGTTCCCAGTTAGCGGTCTAACAAAAAGTGCCGCAACGGTAAACATGCCGACAACAAATCCGATATTTGAACTTGTGCCACCAATTTCTTTCACATAAACAGGTAAGGTTGGAATTAACATTTGAAACCCTAAAAACATACATAAGTTTGCAAAAATTAAAGCAACAAACTCTTTTGTCCATAACGGTTCTCGTTTTACGAGTATTGCTTCTCCCATATATTCATCCCCTATATAAAATTTTCTCTTTTCTTTCGAGTATATGTATTGGCCAATGCAACAGTCAAGGAAGGTGTCTTGAAAACGGATAACAATTTTTAAGGTGAAAAACTGACAAATTTGTGTAAAGGCTACACAACTATGAAAAAAAGATGTAAAGTATAGATGTATAGACTTGTAGGTGTTAAGAATGATAGAAATTGTTTTTTCTTTAAAGAAAGCGGATTCAAAGGAGTAGTGAACAAGAAGGGGATATATACTTTTTCACTACATATATTTGAAAAGGTTTACAATATGATGAAGAAAGAGGCGTGTACATATGAGACGATTAGGTATTTCTATTTATCCAGAACATTCAACAGTAGAGAAAGATAAGGAGTATTTAACATTAGCAAGTAAATATGGGTTTACACGTGTGTTCACATGTTTATTATCTGTGGATGGAGAAAAAGAGAAAATTATTGAAGAATTTAAAGAAACGATCTCACATGCGAATGCATTAGGGTTCCAAGTATTAGTGGATATTAGTCCATCTGTTTTTGAACAATTAGGTATTTCGTATAATGATTTATCATTCTTCCATGAATTGGGTGCGTACGGTATTCGTTTAGATGTTGGTTTTTCAGGATTAGAAGAATCAATTATGACTTATAATCCGTATGGTTTGAAAATTGAGATTAATATGAGCAATGGTACGAAGTATGTAGATAACATTATGAGTCATAGACCAAATCGTGAAAATTTAATTGGTTGTCATAATTTTTATCCGCATCGTTATTCAGGGTTATCATACGATCATTTCATTAAATGCTCGAAACAATTTAAAGATTACGGTATGAGAACGGCTGCTTTTATTTCATCATTTGATGCAACATATGGACCTTGGCCAGTAACAGAAGGGTTATGTACATTAGAGCAGCATCGTGAATTACCGATGACAACACAGGCGAAACATTTATTCGCGACGGAATTAATTGATGATGTTATTATTGCAAACGCATATGCGTCAGAAGAAGAATTACAAGCACTAGGTGCATTAAATAAAGAGAAACAAACATTTGATATAGAAATATATGATACAACGACAGAACTAGAAAGAATTATCGTATTAAACGAACCACATTTTTATCGCGGAGATGTATCTGAATATATGATTCGTTCTACACAAAGTCGTGTGAAATATAAAAAAGAAGAGTTTAAACCTCATAATACGCGTGAAATTAAGCGTGGGGATTTATTAATTGATAATGAACAATATGGTCAGTATAAAGGCGAATTACAAATTGCATTAAAAGATATGGTGAATACAGGAAAAACAAATGTAGTTGGTCGAATTGTAGAAGAAGAGATTTTCTTACTAGACTATTTACAAGCATGGGATAAATTCGGATTTACATTAAAGAAATAGAGAGAATATAAAGGGGAAAAACTACTGATTTCAGCAGCTTTTCCCCCTTTATATATAAAGAGCGAGAGGAAGAGCTATGACAAAGGTGCATCAGCGATTAATTTCTATTTTAGAGGAATTTTTAGAAGAGAAATCGATGTTAAATCGAGCTTTTTTAGCGGGCCGTTTACATGTATCGACGAAGACGATTCAAAAGGATATAAAATTATTAAATGATATATTGGAAGAAAACGGAGCGAAAATCGAATCGCAAAGAGGGACTGGGTACGAATTAGAAATTATACAAAAGAAGAAATTTGAAGACTTTTGTGTGAGTCTATTTCAAAAACAGACGGAAAAGATCCCAACTTCTTATGAAGAAAGAATAGCGTACATTCTGCAGCGTGTTTTAATGACAGAGGGATATGTGAAGCTTTCAGAATTAGCGGAAGAGATGTATGTGAGCAAATCAACGGTCAATTTAATTATGAAAGATGTTACAGATATATGTGGTCGCTATAAATTACAAATTGAGAAGAGACCGTATTATGGTATACGTATTGTTGGAGAGGAATTTAATATTCGTTCTTGTTTATCACAATATGGTTTACCGCGTTATGACCATACTCCGTTTCATGAGCAATTTGAGCAGACGGAGACATATTTATCGCTACCGCATATATCACTCATTCGTTCAATTATATTAAAGTATATTGAAGGCGGAACAATATATTTATCTGATATAGAAATTGATAATTTAGTCATTCATATTGCAATCGCATTAAAGCGTTGTCAAAGTCAACATTATATGAAAGGACTGCATGCGGAGCAATCAGAACTTATAATAAAGAAAGAATATACAATTGCGAAGCAGATTTTAGGAGATTTAGAGAAAGCGTTAAAATTTTCATTTCCAGAAGAAGAAGTATTATATGTGACGATGCATTTATTAAGTACTGCTGTTACAACGAGAAATCGCTATGAAAATATAGAAGAGCTATTAGGGAAAGATATATATGCATTTATGCAACATATTCTTTTTAAAGTAGCGGAAGAACGGAATCTTATTTTTTATTATGATGAAGAATTATTATTTGGATTTGGTATTCATTTAAAAACGTTATTAAATCGTTTGAAGTATAAGTTAAATACGAGAAATCCTCTTTTGGCAGAAGTGAAAAAGAATTATCCGTATGCTTTTGAAATTGCGGTTCTCGTTGGAGATATCATTGGTGAATATACGGGTGAATCGATCCCTGAAAGTGAAATTGGTTATATTGCAATTCACTTCGGTGGAGCTATGAGCCGTTTGCAGGAGCAAAATCAAAAGAAAAGATGCTTATTAGTTTGTGCGACTGGTCAAGGAAGTGCCCAACTATTAAAATATAAAATTTTATCACAGTTCCGAGATAAATTAGAGATTGTAGGTATTACAGGCTATTATCAATTGAAAGTAGAAGATCTTTATAAAGAAAAAATAGATTGTATTATTAGTACGATTCATATACCGAGTGGCTTGCCTGTTCCAGTTATAAAAGTGAATTCAATATTTGATGATAAAGAGATTAAATCGATTGGTCAGCGGTTGTTTACGCATGTGAATACTAGTGTGCAGCCTTATATTAAGGAAGATTTAATCTTTTTAAATTATAGTGCTTCTACGAAAGAGGATGTTATTCAGTTTTTATGTGAGAAAGCTGCTGAGAAACGCTATGTACCAGAAAACTTTTATGCTTCTGTTATGGAAAGAGAAAATACGTCTCCGACAGCGGTTGGGAATTCAGTTGCGATTCCGCATCCGATGCAGATATTAAGTGAGGAAACTTTTTTGATGTTTTGCACACTTGAAAAGGCTGTTGATTGGGGAGATAAAAAAGTACAAGTAATTATTTTATTTAGTGTAAAGCGCAATAATAATGAAGATTTGCAAAGGCTTTATGATTTTTTATATGATATTATGTCTAGTCAAACTACGATAGAGAAACTTACTCAGACCGAGGTAATTGAAGATTTTCAAGAGATTTTATTATCATTTTGAAAAAGTATATAAAAACTTCCGTTACATAACGGAAGTTTTTTATGTTTAATTGTATGCGTTTTCATAATAAGATGGAAATATAGAAAACATATAGCTTGGGGGAATTTAAAATGGCTGATATGCAAACTCCATTTGCGTTAATTTTACATGGTGGCAATGCGAGAAGTGCGGCGCTTGAAGCAATTGCTTTTGCAAGACAAGGAGATTTCGGGAATGCCGGTGAAAAGATGAAACTTGCTAGTGAGGAAATTTCAGCAGCGCATCGTATTCAAACGGATTTAATTCAAGAAGAGGCAAGAGGAAATCATGCAGAAATTAGTTTACTGTTGGTGCACGCACAAGATCATTTAATGAATGCAATTACAGTGAAAGAACTGGCTGAAGAATTTATTGCTCTTCATAAACGAGTAGAAGAGAAAGTGACCGTATAAGATGTACATTTTATTATGTTGTGCAGCAGGTATGTCAACGAGTATGGTCGTAAGAAAAATGCAAGAAGAGGCAAAGAAACAGGGGAAGAATTATAAAATTAAGGCAGTTGATTCAGAACTAGTGAAGCTTGAAATTAAGGAAGCCGATGTCGTTTTAATTGGCCCACAGGTGAAATATTTATTCCCAGCTGTAGAGTTTCTTGCAAATTCATACAATATACCAGTTGCGATTATAGACCAACGAGATTATGGCATGTGTGATGGTTTGAAGGTGCTTAAGCAAGCAGAACAATTAGTTTTAGCATAATTATATCTTTTCAAATATAAACATTATAATGTTATAAAGTTTATTTCGTTCTTTTATAGTAGAGAGAAAGAGGAGGGCTATTGATGAATGGGTTTATGAGTTTTATGGAACAAAAGATTATGCCAACAACGCAAAGAATTGCAGGACAACGACATTTATTAGCAATTCGAAACGGGGTTATTTCTACATTACCGTTAACGATCGTCGGATCATTTTTTGTTATCTTTTTAAATTTACCAATTGATGCATATATGGAATGGATCGCACCGTTTCGTCATATTTTAGATATTCCATTTCGATTTACAGTAGGACTAATGGCATTATACGCAGCGTTTGGTGTAGGGGCTTCGCTCGCGAACTTTTATCAGCTCAATCAGTTAAGTGCAGGGTTATTATCTGTACTCGCCTTTTTACTAGCATCAGTTGAACCAATTCAAATTACGAAAGCTGTACCAGGTGTTATTGATGCAGGGAGATATATTTCAGTAGGAACATTAAGTGCAACGTCTTTATTCGGCGCAATTGTTACAGCATTAATTGCAGTAGAAATTTATCATTTTATGATTAAGCATAATATCTCCATTAAATTACCAGATAGTGTACCACCAGCAGTTTCAAATTCGTTTGCAGCATTAATTCCAACATTAGCAGTTATTCTTTTATTCTGGGGCATTCGCTACGGTTTGAAATTTGATGTGAATACAACGATCACATATTTAATCGCACCATTAAAATCAGTATTAGTAGGAAATAATTTATTCGGTGGTTTATTAACAGTATTCTTAATCGTGTTCTTTTGGTCATTCGGTATACATGGACCGGCGATTTTAGGACCAATTATTCGTCCGATGTGGGATTCAGCAATCCTTGAAAATATGGAAGTATTCACGGCTACAGGAAATGCACATCAGTTACCAAACTTATTTACAGAGCAATTCATTCAATGGTTTGTATGGATTGGCGGATCAGGTTCAACGTTAGCTTTAGTAATTATGTTTATGTTCTCTAAATCTAAGTTCCTAAAAGAGTTAGGTAGATTATCATTCGTACCAGGTTTATTCAATATTAACGAACCAATTATTTTTGGGGCACCGATTGTAATGAACCCAATTCTAATTATTCCGTTCGTTATTACACCGTTAGTGACAACGACAGTATCATATTTTGCAGTTGTTTCAGGTATGATTCCACTTATGATGGCGAAACTGCCATTTACGATGTTAGCACCAATTGCAGCGGTAATTAGTACGGACTGGACAATTATGGCTGGTGTACTTGTACTTGTTAACTTTGTCATCTCATTCGTTATTTACTATCCATTCTTCAAAATGTATGAGAAACAACAATTAGCAGGGGAGGAGAAAACAGAATGCTCGGAGCAATTATCATCTTAATTACATTCGTGGTCGGACAGTGTATTGCCCATTATTCGAAATGGGTACAAAGTAAATCTTTATTAGTGTTACTACTAGTATCAGTTTTATTTATCGGTTGTTCAATGGGTGCATATGTAATGTTAGGATTGCAATCACCGTACGTAATTATTGTACCGACAATTTTATGTGCAACGTGTTTATCTGCAAAATATAGATTTACGAGCATGGCATTAATACAACGTGTGAAGGAGATGCAAAAGCATGGAGCGTAAATTAGGAATTTCACTTTATCCAGAACATTCAACGAAAGAAAAAGATATGGCTTATATTTCCGCAGCGGCACGACACGGTTTCTCAAGAATATTTACTTGTTTGTTATCTGTGAATCGTCCGAAAGAAGAAATTGTAGCTGAATTTAAAGAGATTATCAATCACGCAAAAGATAACAATATGGAAGTTATTTTAGATGTAGCTCCAGCTGTGTTTGATCAGCTTGGTATTAGTTATAGCGATCTATCATTTTTCGCAGAATTAGGCGCAGACGGTATTCGTTTAGATGTAGGTTTTGACGGATTAACGGAAGCGAAAATGACGAATAATCCGTACGGTTTAAAAATTGAGTTAAATGTAAGTAACGATATTGCGTACTTAGAAAATATTCTTTCGCATCAAGCGAATAAATCAGCTTTAATTGGTTGCCATAATTTTTATCCGCAAAAATTCACTGGTCTTCCATACGATTATTTCATTCGCTGTAGTGAACGCTTTAAAAAGCATGGTATTCGCAGTGCAGCCTTTATTACATCACATGTCGCAAACATCGGTCCATGGGATATTAACGATGGATTATGTACATTAGAAGAGCATCGTAATTTACCAATTGAAGTACAAGCGAAGCATTTATGGGCAACAGGGTTAATTGATGATGTCATTATCGGAAATGCTTATGCGAGTGAGGAAGAGTTAGAGAAACTAGGAAACTTAAATCGCTACATGTTACAGCTAAAAGTGCACTTTGTAGACGAAGCGACTGAAGTAGAGAAGAGAGCTACGCTGCAAGAATTACACGTAAGGCGCGGCGACATAACAGAGTATATGGTACGTTCTACAGAAGTACGTAAAAAGTACAAAGATTATGACTTCCCAGTGCGTGAAAGTGTGCTGCAGGAAAGAGGGCAAGTTGTAATTGGAAACAATTCATTTGGTAAGTATAAAGGTGAACTGCAAATCATTCTGAAAGAAATGCCGATAGATGAACGGAAAAATATTGTCGGTACAATTGCAGAAGAGGAGTTATTCTTACTAGATTATGTAGGAGCTTGGACGCAGTTTACTTGTGTGGAATAGGGAAGATAGGGGGGCGTTCCAAATTTTGGACCGCCTTTTTAATATTAAAGTACTTTTAACGTCAAAATTTGTCGGTAAATCGATATCTCTTGTCGAATCGTTGATATATTATAAGTTACGATAGATATATTCGAAAAATCGTTGATATATTGTAGGTTACGATAGATATATTTGAAAAATCGTTGATATATTGTAGGTTACGATAGATATATTTGAAAAATCGTTGATATAATTTCATTTACTATGTTATTTTTCAGTAGTTTAATAGAGTAAAAAAAGAGCCAGTCTCAACGATGAGACTGGCTCTTTTTTTACTAACTAGTTTAATACTTTAACTGTAACTGTTTTACGTCCCCAGCTACTTGATGAACCTTTATCTGGCATTAAAACGTCGATTTTATTACCTTTAATAGCTCCACCAGTATCACCAGCGATTGCTACTCCGTAACCTTCAACCCATACTTTTGAACCTAATGGAATGACACTTGGATCAACTGCAATTAGTTTCATGTTTGGATTAGCTGTTAAGTTGTGGCCTAAAGCTGATTTTACTTGGTCGCCTGCTTTATAACCATTTTCAAGTGGATCTGCTGTGTAAGCTGTTGCTACAACACGTAATTCACGAGAAGATGATGGTGTACTTGTTTCAGTTTCTTTTGCAACAGGTTGTTGTGTAGCTGGTTTTTGAGCTTTAGCCGCTTCTTGAGCCTTAGCTTCACGAGCTTCAGCTGCTTCTTGAGCCTTAGCTGCTTCACGAGCTTCAGCTGCCTCTTGAGCTTTAGCAGCTTCACGAGCTTTAGCTGCTTCTTGAGCCTTAGCCGCTGCTTGAGCTTCAGCATCTGCTTGAGCTTTAGCAGCTTCACGAGCTTTAGCAGCCTCTTGAGCTTTAACTTCTGCTTGAGCTTCAGCATCTGCCTGAGCTTTAGCCGCTTCTTGAGCCTTAGCAGCTTCACGAGCTTTAGCAGCTTCTTGAGCTTTAACTTCTGCTTGGGCTTCAGCTGCTTCGCGAGCTTTAGTTGCTTCCACTGCTTTAGCTTTTGCTTGAGTTTCAGCTACTTCCTGAGCTTTAGCAGCTTCACGAACTTTAGCTGTATCTTGAACTGTAGTCGTTTTTTCAACTTTAGCTACTGGTTGAACTTTAACTGGTGCTTTACCTGTTAAGTAAGGAACATGAACATAAGCTGTTTTTCCGTTATATTCAAATTGAATCCAATCATTTTGTACTTGGTGTGTTGTTTCAATTACATCATCTTTTTTCAACTTACCAAGAATCTCTGAGTCTGTGTTTGCCCCAGCACGTACGTTTAATACGTTTGCTGTTACGTAGTAAGTGTCTTTTGTATAGTCAGCGCTTATGAAAGCTTCTTTACCGCTATTCAATTGAACTTTTGACCAACCATTTTCTGTATGTAAAACATTTACTTTATATCCATCTAATAATTTTCCTACAACTTTTGATTCAGTAGTTGGGTTTTCTCGTACGTTTAGTACGTCAGTCGTTACGATTGTTTCTGCTTTAGCAGATGTTGTGAAAATCCCAAGACCAAAAACCGCTGCTGTTGCTATACCCATAAATTTTTTCATAATAGCCTCCATTGCATTTGTTTTCGTTGACCTCATTATAGCAACCATTATTTTCTTATTTGCGAAAAACATAAAATTACAAAGCTTTCGTAACGGGGCATTAATATTCTGTAACAATTCCATAAATATCCTGATAGCGCTTCCTTGTTGTTTTTTGGCGTATTAGGGCATATGAAACACAAAATGAGTAGTATTTCAATTACTGTAACGTTAATAATGTTACGGTAATATTTCTTGATGATATCTATAGCGTTACAAAAATAGCTTATTTTACTGTTTGAATGGAAATTTAGTTATGAAACGATAATCTTTTTAGGCGTGAAAATATATAAATGAGGTGAAATTTAATAAAATATCGATATAATTGTTACAAAATCAGTCGAAGTATGGAAAAAATTACGCCTTGATTTTCGTCTGTTACATAGTATTTTTGCAATAATAGAATTAGATAATAGCCTTAGTACCTATAAATAATGAAGAGTATTAGAATGGTAGTTGTAACGTGAAACATATATAATAGAAGAAACTCAATTTAGTAGATAAATAAAAAACGCAGGAGTGTAAACTCCTACGTTTTTGTTTATTCATATCGTAAACATTCAATTGGATCCAGTTTGGCAGCTTTGTTAGCTGGTAGTAAACCGAATAGTATACCGATTAACATAGATAGGGCAACGGAGATAAGTCCTAGTTTTAGTGAAACGACAAGTGGCCATCCTGCAAACATTGCGACAATCCATGCGAAGAAGATTCCAAGCATAAATCCGACAAAACCACCTAATGCTGTTAAAATGCAAGCTTCGATTAAGAATTGCATTAATACTTTACCACGTGTTGCACCTAATGCTTTACGAATACCAATTTCGCGTGTACGCTCTGTTACAGATACTAGCATAATGTTCATTACACCAATACCACCTACAAGTAAGGAAATAGCGGCAATACCACCGAATACACTTTTTAATATACCTGTGAAGCTATCAATTTCTTTTAAGAATTCTTGTGGATCTGGTACTTCAAATTTACCTGAATGCTCTGGTTTTTTTGCTTCATTTAATGATTTTACAACTGCTTCTTGAACAGTTTCCTTATCTTGACCAGGAGCAATTTTTACCGTTACAGAATCGTAGTTGTTTTTCCCGAATAGTACAGGCCAGTTTTCTGCTGAAATGACACCTTCTTTAAATGTCATGCCACCCATCATTGCTTTTATTGAATATACGCCAACTACTTTGTATGGTGTACCTTTTATATCTACATATAAGTTTGGTTCCCATGAAGAATATAATTTATCAAAAGCATCTGTATTTAATACAATTGTGTGTTCAGGTCTGTCTAAATCAGCTGCTGTTAAAAATCTGCCGTGCTCAAGTTTGAATTTAGATGTATCTTCAAAATAATCACCTTTTGCACCGGTAATATCAAGATCTAATTCTTTTTTTCCTGCATATACTTTTTCTTTACCTTTTACATCTGGATAAACTTCTTGCACACCAGAAATTTTGGATATACTTTCATACATGCTTGAGGAAATTTTGCCGTCCATATCTGAGTAATCTTCTGTCTTATAATTTACAGAAAACTGATCTTTTTTTTCATTCCCGATTTGTTCGCGGAACTTTGCGTTTGTTCCATCCCCAATCGAGATAATAGTAATGATGGCACTAACCCCAATAATAATACCTAGCATCGTTAAGATAGAACGCATTTTATGAGCAAAGATAGAGGAAAGGGCCATGCGTATATTTTCACTCGTATTCAAAATTAACCTCTCCAATCTTGGACGATATTTCCGTCACGAATTACAATTTGACGTGCTGCAGCTTCCCCGATTTCACGGTCATGGGTAATCATAATGATTGTTGAGCCTTGTTTATTTAATTCGTAAAAGAGGTCCATAATTTGTGTACTTGTTTTCGTATCAAGTGCTCCCGTCGGTTCATCGGCTAAAATGAATTTCGGGTTATTTACGATTGCGCGGGCAACGGCGACACGTTGCTTTTGACCACCGGATAATTCGTTCGGTAAGTGAGTAGCGCGATCAGCTAAACCGACTTTTGTTAAAGCGGCTAATGAGCGCTCGCGTCTTTCTTTTTTATCGACTCCAGCGTAAATAAGAGGTAGTTCTACATTTTGAAGCGCTGTAAGTCTCGGTAATAACATGAAGTTTTGGAATACGAATCCGATCTCTTTATTACGTACGTGTGCAAGTTCTGTTTCAGTCATGTTTGAAATATTTTGACCGGCTAGTTCGTACGTACCTGTCGTCGGTTTATCTAAGCAACCGATAATGTTCATTAATGTTGATTTACCAGAACCAGAAGGTCCCATAATTGAAGTGAATTCTCCTTGGTTCAGTGTTACGTCAATTCCGTGTAATATTTGAACGGACTCTGCACCATTTTGGAAGGATTTCGTGATGCCTTTTAAGTTAATCACTGGGCGACAACCTCCATACCATCTTTTAAGTCTTTTTCAGGTTTAGAGATAATTTCCTCTCCTTTTTTCACTCCAGAAACTTTTGCTTCGCTATCAGTCTCGAATTCAACAGTAACTGCTTGTTCTTTCGCCTTACCGTCTTTTACAACGAAGACAACATTTTTGTCACCTTTTTTCACGATACTGCTTTTCGGAACAATTGTACCAGTTGCTTCGCCAGATTTACTTGTTACGTAAACGTGGAAGCCGTTTTGTAATTCGTCACTATTATCTAATGTGACAGTGAATTGATAGTTAGAAACAGTTTTATTTTCATCCATGCTCTTTAATGGTGTAGAACCGATTTCTGTTACTTTTCCTGTCCAAGTCTTACCAGCGACAGTTTTTGATGAAACAGTTACTTCTTGCCCAACTTTCATACTAGCAAGCTCATATTCAGAAATTTGACCTTTTACTTTAAATTGACCAGCGTGACGAAGAGTAATTCCGCTCATACCTGTTTTTTCGTCAGCAGTTTTTACGATATCATCAATTACGCCATCAGCAGGACTTGTTACAGAAAGATTGTTTACTTTCTCTTTTGCTGCTTTAATCATTTCATCAGCTTTTTCAACTTCAAACTTTTTCATTTCAATTTGTGATTCTAATTGCCCAACTTCGGCTTCTGATGCTTTTAATGCTTCAGCAGGAAGGCCAGCATTTTTATCTTTTTGTAATTTTTGTTTCGCTACATCAATTTGTTTTTGGAGCAACGTTACTTCTTTTTGTGCGATTTTCTTTTGCATTTCTGCTTCTGTTACACCTTGTTTCGCAGTCGGATCATTGTATTTAAATAGAAGCTGACCTTTTTTCACTTCATCGCCTTTTTTCACAGCTAATTCATATGTTCCTTTTGTTGGATCGAATGAAATAGTTTCAATTCCATTTGGAATAACTTCCCCACCAAATTTTTGCGCGTTT
The DNA here is from genome assembly GCF_051915225.1 of Bacillus cereus group sp. MYBK95-2. Classification (NCBI taxonomy): domain Bacteria; kingdom Bacillati; phylum Bacillota; class Bacilli; order Caryophanales; family Bacillaceae; genus Bacillus; species Bacillus cereus group sp. MYBK95-2. Next base: position 68,765 of record NZ_JBQAEH010000006.1, read on the forward strand.
TGGATTTGTTTTTCGGTTACTTTATATCCGCTATATGCCATTGCTACATCTGAACCGCCACCAGCAAATGCAAAGTATGATCCAGCTGCAATTCCGATTGCTACTACACTAGTAATTAACACTTTATTTTTCTTCTTCATCTATTTATCACCTTTTCGTTCGTTTTAGTATCTACATTAAGTATAGAAGAGGTAAAGAATCTGACAAATCGTTTTAGCTTACAATAACCTTACAGTTTTGTAAGGTATGAATATGTAAATGTAAGGTAGAGGTTGTCCTAGTGTAAGCAAATGAATTGACTCGTCGTTTCTTTCTTACAATAATATTGTATGGAGGAAAGGAGGAAGGAAGATGGAAGCTTATTTTAGCGCACACCCATTAAAACCATTTATTCCATACTCAAGGCAACATGCCCTTATATTATTTATTATGTTGGTGGGGATATTTTTTCTGTATCAATACCAAGATGTATTACGTCAAAGTGAGTGGAATATAACGGTTCGATATGCAATTGCATTTTTATTTATAGGTAGTGAAATTGGGCTTCATATGTGGGAGTGGAAAGCGGGGATTTTTGAGCTAGCTACTTCATTACCGTTTGAATTATGTACGATTAGTTTATTATTAGCGTCGATTATGATCGTAACGAAAAGTTACCGCATATATGAGATTGTATTTTTCACGGGAATTATTGGTGCATCACAAGCTATTTTAACGCCAAACTTGCAGTATGCTTTTCCGCATTTTCGTTTCATTGAATATTTTATCGCGCATATATTGCTCATTTGGGCACCACTCTTTATGACTTGGGTGGAAGGCTATAGACCGACCTTGCAATCTATTAAGCGTACGATGATATTTTTAAACATATTGATTCCGCTTGTTTCGTTTGTGAATTATAAAACAGGCGGTAATTATATGTTTTTAGCTCATAAGCCAGAAACAGCTTCATTACTCGATATGTTAGGACCGCATCCTTACTATATTATTTCATTAGAACTCGCAGCGCTTATTGGGTGTTTTATTTTGTATATGCCGTTTGCAAAAAGAGAAAGGCATGCGCATAAAGAATCACTAGGATCATAACCTAGTGATTTTTTATGTTTGAATATTTAAAATTCAGAAAATTAAGAATAAAATTAGAGAGTAAAATATAAAGAGAGAGAAGGGAAAACGTGGTCAAAAAAGTTTTTCTGAATGGGATGGAAGTGACAATTCAATTTATTATTTCGATTTTGGGGATTATTATGTTAGGGGCTCTGCCGAAATTGTTTTATGGATTTAAGCTGGATGTATCAAAGTACATACAGAGTTTAAAAGAAGTGTTTGTGAACTTAATGGATATTTCAAATTTGCAATATGTGAAAGGTAAATTTTTATTTCCGCAACTGTTCGTCCATTATAAAGAAACGATTATTATTTTTTTAGCTGCTTTTTTTATTTCATTATTTGTAGCATTTTGTATTGTTTATGTAATTATGAGTAGTTCACCGCGTATACAACATCGAATTAAATCATTTCTTATCTTCCTAGAATCTATTCCAGATATCCTTCTTATTTTAGTATCACAAATTTTAGTTATATGGTTTTTTAAACAAACAGGTTTTTTACCTTTTCAAATTGCTTCAATTGGAGGCGAGTCAATTAGAGGATTGCCGATACTTTGTTTGAGCATCCCGACTACGATTATGTTTGTAAAAATGGTCGTGCTTCGTTTTGAAAATGAACTAGAAAAAGATTATGTACTATTTGCTAAGGCGAAAGGGCTGGGGCGCTTTCATATTTTAAATCGTCATATTTTACGAAATGTGTTGCTTAGTACATTATTCTTTGCGAAAACGAATATCTTTTTTATGTTATCTAATTTATATATTATAGAATGGATTTTTAATACGGGTGGTATTTTTATGTTTTTGAAATCTTATTTTGGTATTAAAGTTGAGGTTTTCATCGTTAGTGTGCTTCTTATATATATTCCGATTTTTATTTTATTTAAATTGTTTCATTATCTCATTCCGGCTGCGATGAAGGAGAGATTATAATATGTGGACGTATATAAAACGTGATAAAAGATTTTGGATAAGCATTGGGTTTCTTCTCCTATTAGTTCTTTTGAGCATCGGAAATACGTTATGGAATGATGGACATATTAGACAAGTTACATTGCAATATGATGCGGATGAAAATCCACAAGTGCCACCGTTTCCACCTTCATTACAATTTTTACTCGGGACAGACCGGAAAGGGTATGACCTGTTACATTTAGTCATTGAGGGCGCGAAGTGGACGATTGGTGTATCTATTTTAATTGCGGCACTTAGAATGGTAATAGGTGTGTTCTTTGGTGTTGTACTTGGAACATATGTAAAAAGAGGTTTTTCAAAAATTGAGGCTTTTTTTGATAGTTTTACAGTTATTCCGACAGTTATGATTGCGTACTTTTTTCTTCAATTTGCAAGTACATTTGGAAGTGGAGAGGAAACAACAACCTTTTTTGAAAGGGCTTCGTTTCAAGTTGTCTTACTTGTAATGCTTGTAATGCCAGTTATTGCACTGTATGTTGCGAAGGAAGTTCGTAAATTGCGAACGGAGGAATTTGTTGATGCCGCACGCATATTAGGTGGATCGAGAAGACATATTGTTATAAAGCATCTTTTCCCGCACCTTTATATGACGTTTATACTTGTATTTTTTCAGCAGTTTACGCAGACTCTTACTATTTTACTGCACTTAGGGTTACTAGAAATATTCTTTGGCGGAACGGTTAAGTTTTTAGGACCGATAGAAGAAATAGAATCTTACACACATGAATGGTCAGGGCTAATTGGAGTCTATTTTAGATCTTTAACAGTGCATCCATGGATTCCTCTCGTCCCAATTACATTTTTCGGGCTTACCATTTTTTCAGGAAATATGATTGTAAAAAGTCTAGAAGAGGCGATGTTGAAAGTTCGATTAGGGGGAGAGATAAAGAAGGAAGTTGTAGAAGAGGAACAATCTGCTGTACAGTCAAAGGAAGAGTTGTTTACGTTTAAACATACGATGTGAAGAGAAAAAGAAGCAAGCATGGATTTCATGCTTGCTTCTTTTCTTTATTTTGTAGAAACTTCGCCTTCAGCTTCTGTTTGCGGAATAAAGTATCCGATTATACCACCAATTATTGCTGGAACGATCCAGCCGATTCCTAAGTTATAAAAAGGAATCGTGTGTACGATATTAGCGATAAAACTTGGTATCATTCCCACATTATCAAGTGCATGAATACAGCTAATAATGAATGCTGCGATCATTGCTCCGATGTAGACAGAAGGTTTACGTTTCGTATATTTATCGATAAATGATACGAAAATTAAAATGATTGTAATTGGGTACAAAATAATTAATACAGGTAGTGTGATTTTAATTAATAAGCTTAATCCTAAGTTTGAAATAACGAAACTAAAGATACAAACGTATAGTACGAGCTTTTTGTAAGAAACATTTGTTAATACTGTTGCGAAATAGTTGGCGAATGCACTTACAACACCAATTGCTGTTGTTAAACAAGCGAAGATAATGGCGATACTTAATAAAACATTACCGCTTGTCCCAAAGAATTGGTACATAACAGTTGCTAATAGTTGACCACCGTTCTCGAATTGTCCCAAGTTTCCGTTTGAAGCTCCGATATAACCGAGTAAGAAGTAAACAATTGTTAAGAATAGAGCAGCGATACTTCCGCAAATGATTGTATATTTCGCGATAGATTTCTTCTCGTGTATACCGTTTTGACGAATTGCATTTACAACAATTGTTGATAGTACGAGAGCGCCAATTGCATCTAACGTTAAAAATCCTTCAAGAAATCCTTTGAAAAACGGGATGTCTTTATAGTCACCGATAGGCTCTGCAAACGTTCCTGGTGAAAGAATCGCTTTTGTTGCCATAATTGCAATAATTACAAGTAAAATTGGCGTTAATATTTTACCGATATGATCTACTAGCTTGGATGGATTTAATGATAAGAAGTAAACGACTGTAAAGAAAATCGCACTAAAAACTAACATAGAATACCATTGATCTGGGAAAAGTGGTGCAATCCCAATTTCATAAGATACAGATCCAGTTCGTGGAATAACAAATAGTGGGCCGATTGAAAGATAAATAATGATAGCGAATACTGCTGCGAATTTTGGATGAACACGGCTCGCTAAAGTGTTAAAACTACCACCAGCAAGGGCAACAGCAACGATAGCAAGTAAAGATAAACCGACGTCTGTAATAATAAACCCTGTAATGGAAACCCACATATTTTCTCCGGAAGAAAGACCAAGAAGGGGCGGGAAAATCATATTACCAGCACCGAAGAAAACTGCGAATAGTAATAAACTAATCGAAAGTATTTGCGCTGGTTTCAAAGTTGTACGCATATAAAGAAAATCCTCCTAATGAGTATTTTTGTCGAAAATTCAAATAATTTGTCGAGTAACTGTTATTATTTTAAAGGTCTGATGACTAGAAAGCAATAGGGAATTTTGAAAAAATTAAAAAATAATGCATTAAATCGAATAAATATACTATTTGTATGTTTAATAGGGAGGATTTAACTTTTAACGTAAAAAAACACATATCGCTAGGATATGTGTATTAAAAATATATTTTTCTATCGCGTTCTTCTTTTAAAATTTCAACGGCTTCTCGGAAGCGTTGTGAATGGACAATTTCTCGTTCGCGTAAAAAGCGTAAGCTGTCATTTATGTCGGGATCGTCAGATTGGTTGATAAGCCATTGATATGTGGCACGCGCTTTTTCTTCAGCCGCAATATCTTCGTATAGGTCGGCAATTGGATCACCTTTAGCTTGTATATAGGTCGCAGTAAATGGAACACCAGCTGCGTTATGGTAATGAAGTGCGCTGTCATGATCGACGTAATGAGGGTCGAGACCAGCTGCCTTCATCTGTTCAGGAGTCGCATCTTTTGTCAGCTTATAAACCATCGTAGCAATCATTTCAAGATGCGCAAATTCTTCTGTACCAATATCGGTAAGGAGGCCAATGACTTTATCCGGGATTGTATAACGCTGATTTAAGTAACGTAGTGCAGCAGCTAATTCTCCATCTGCACCACCGTATTGCTCAATTAATAATTTGGCAAGTGCTGGATTACAAGTTCCTACTTTAACAGGGTATTGTAATTTTTTTTCATAAATCCACATAGTTTCTCTCCTTTATATTTGCCATGGCCAAGGACCTTTGCTCCATTCCCAAGGGGCATTAGAATAGCTATTTCCATACTGTTGAAGCGGTCCATATTTTTCTTCCATCTGTTGTTTTAATACTCTTCGTTTATAGGAAAAATCATTAAATTGGTTAATAGCTGCTGTATCGTCTGGGTGGGTGTCTAAGTAAAGGGTTAGTTCAACTAATACAAAGTCTAATTCTTGGAGATTCTCTAAAAGTCGATAATACTCTTCTGGTAGTGGCTGGTTCACGTCAGTAGTCACCGCCCTTTTTTATAAGGATTTTCGTAATAATCATAAAAGATAGGCCATAAGGTTCCTTTTTGTAGTGCTTCTTTCGGTGAGAATTGTGGTAAATTTGGCGGTTGAAAACCTAAATATAAATTAGGAGGGGTAGAGTAATATTTTTTACCAATAGGAGGACAAGGATCTTGAGGACTATGATATGGCACATATGATTTCATATATTTATCCATTAATAAACCTCCCTATATTCTTCATCACTACGTATTGTATTCAGACATAATAGGCCTTTATGACACATATAAAAAAGTAATAGGTACGGGGGGAATGAATGTGGAGAATGTGAAACAATTCATTGTATTGGAAGTGAAAAACTTAAAGGAAACTTTGTATTTTTATGAAGGGATTTTAGGAATCAAGCCTAGTTTAGAAAGACCCCAATTAGATGTAACAGGGGTTTGGTATGATGCTGATTCAATGAGAGTTAGTTTTGTAATGAATCGTAGTTTGGGTGGGCGTGAGAAGAGTGTTACGGATTCGGTTGATGTACTAATGTTTTCAATTTCTAACATAGAGAACTTAAAGAAGAGGTTAGTGTTTTATAAAATTGCATATACAGAAAACAAAAGTGAGAAGAGTATTGTAGTACAAGACCCAGATGGATATAAAATTCAAGTGATAGAGAAGGACGAATAAACGGAGGGGATTTAGTGGAGAGGAATTATGAAGAAAGTGCATTGTTTGAGCATCAATTTTGGCTAAAGGTGCTTACTGATCATTCGCAATTTTTACTTGATGCATTAGCTCCGAAGGAAAAAGAGGATATAAAAAAGGCCACTTATTTTGTTGAAACATTTACGAATCTGTTAAATAAAGTTCGTAATGTGAATCTCATTGCGTTTTCAAAAGAGGCAGAACGAGCCGCAAAGGAAATACGAACGTTTAAATTAAGTATTATACAGAAACAACTCGAGGGAAAAATCACTATTCATTTTACGCCAACTTTCATCAATCATATGGTAAACGAAGTAGAAGAGTATATAACAGTGTTAGAATTTTTAAATAAAGGAGAAGTTCCGCCTGTTTTTCATGAATTACATTATCATCTCGTTTGGTTAACGGATGCGGCTGGCCATGCAGGGTCTATTTCTGGTGGATTAGATCTTGTTGAAAAAAGATTAAAAGAGAAAAGCGAAGAATTTACGAAGCACTTTGAACAATTTTACTTAAAGGCAGTTGAAATGACGGGGTATTTACGGACAGAGCTTCATCATTTTCCTGCATTAAAGAAGTTTACAAAAGATGTTTCACTTGAGTTAAAATTATTTTCGCATTTTCTCCATGAGGTTGAAGAGCTGGAGTTATCGAATGAAATATTAAGTGCATTATCTGCTAGAATGGCGGATCATATGGCAAGAGAAGAATGTTATTACTTATTAAAATTAGCACAATCGTCTGGACTTGAGATGCCAAAATGTAATCCGCTTTAAAGAAAAAAGAGGTCAATTTTATTTGGCCTCTTTTTCTGCTTTATTTTCTCTTTTTATTTTTGCTTGTTCAATACTTGCCTGTAATGTCTCCATAATATTGATGATGTTTGGAGTTGGAGAGATTGTTTCGGTTTTTTCCTGTTGTTCAATTTTGTTTTCGATTAGTTCGGTAAGGGCTTCTTTATACTCATCTGTATACATCTCTTGTTCAAAAGGATTTGTAAGATGGTGGATTAAATTGATTGCTGCTGTGAGTTCTTGTTTTTGAATCGGATAATTTTCGTTACTTGGTAAGTTAGGTGTATTTGTTATATCGCGAATTTCATTAGGGTAGTGAATAGTTTGTAATATAAGCCCATCTTCAAAGTTACGGATAATAGCTAAATGTTGTTTTTTTCTAATGGAAATATGGATAAGACCAAGTTTATTCGTACGTTCAAGTGCTTCTTTTAATAATAAATATGATTTTTCATGTCCTGAGGTAGGGCCTATAAAATAAGAACGATCGTAGAGAACAGAATCAATTTCGTTATTTTGGATAAAAGATATAATACGAATAGATCTTGGTTCGTGAGCTTTTTGCAACTCAGCTAATTCTTTTTCATCCATAATAATGTACTTATGAGGTGCGTATTCATAGGCTTTTACAATATCTTTATCATCAATTTCTTCATCCGTACAATCAGGAGCAAATTTTTTATATTTAATAGGTGTTAAGCATTCTTTATGAAGACTTAAAAACTTTATATCGTTTTCTTCTACGGCACTGTATAGTTTGATTCCTATATTTAATAGTCCAAGTGAAAGGGCACCTTTCCATACGGTATGCAAATGAAGCCTCTCCTTTCATTCAAAAATGATTATGTATATTATGAGATAGTAAGAAATTTCCTATACGTTTTTTGTTTTTACGGAATGTTAAGCAGGAGGATGTGGGATATAAAATATATTGACAAGCCCTCCAAAATATTTTAATGTGATTGTATAAAATTGTGTATATAAAGGGGAGTAACTTATTACAGTAAAGTCGTCATTACAGGGAGAAACCCTCGGCTTTATTGGCAACGTTTCGTTGTTAGTGAGACCTTTACCAGCAATGGTAAAGGCCCCTTATTGTCTTTTTTAGGACCCTTACCATGTTTGGTAGGGGCCTTTTTGTATACAAAGAGAGGAGATATAAAAATGAAAAAACTTATTAGTAGATTAAGAGTTGTATTTCATGTTCGCCGATTTGTTCCATTCCTATTTGACTTTTTCACTTCAAAAGAGGTTTCAATAAAGAAGAAAATTTTATCTATTGCGTTTTTAGTTGGTTATGTTGCGATGCCGCTCGATTTAATTCCAGACTTCTTACCGTTTATCGGTATTTTAGATGATATTGGAATTGTATTATTTATTTTGAACCGAATTGTAAAAATGGCGCCAGTTCAATTACAAGAAAAGCATAACGTAAACGTAGGATAGGAGTTGGGGTAGAAAATATGGAGCAAATTATTTTAGATATAATCGAGTTTTTAAAGCAATTTTCTTATTTTGGAGTTGTGTTAGCATTAACGTTTGAATTTATTCCAGCAGAAGTAGTTTTGCCCATGGTTGGTTATTGGGTGTACGAGGGAGATATGAATTTTTGGCTTGCTGTATTAGCCGGAACCCTCGGCGGAACGACAGGACCTTTAACGTTATATGCACTCGGTTATTACGGTGGTCGTCCTCTATTAATAAAATACGGGAAATACTTCTTCATTAAAGAAGAACAAATTCAAAAAGCAGATGATTTCTTTGAGAAATATGGACCGGTTGTAGCATTTGTTGGACGCTTTGTGCCAGGAGTTCGAACGCTTATTTCTGTTCCATGTGGTATGGCGAAAATGAACATATGGAAATTTAGCATATATACATTTGTAGCAATGTTCCCGTTAACGACTTTGTATGTTTATTTTGGAATGAAATTAGGTCCACATTGGGAAAAAGCAGCGGATGTTGTTGGGCAATATATGTTACCGATATTAGGAGGCGTTATTCTTATCGTTGCTAGTATCTTTGTCTATAAATATATGAAAAAAAGAAACAAAACAGAATCTATCTAGTCACATGAATATTTTTTGAAAATAGATGAATAGTACAGGCAAAAGACTCTGGGGGACATACACATATAGGGAATATAAAAGAGAGAGGGGAAACAACTATGTCTTGTGAGTGCTCAGGGTCAGCATTAACTTGTTGTCCAGATAAAAATTATGTGCAAGATAAAGTGTGTAGTCCGTGGTCTGCTACTGTAGTTGCAACAGCAATTGATAATGTTCTCTATACAAATAATATTAACCAAAACGTAATTGGTACTGGCTTTGTTAAATATGATGTTGGACCAGGCCCAATTACTGTAGAGGTACTTGATTCTGCTGGGGGTACAATTGATACACAAACATTAAACCCAGGAACGAGTATTGCTTTTACGTATCGCCGCTTTGATAGTATACAAGTTGTGTTACCTGCAACACCTGCTGGAACGTATCAGGGAGAATTTTGTATTACAACACGTTATCCACTTTCATAGCAGAATAGGAGAGGATCGAAATGGGAATGAGAAGTTCCAGTTTGTCTTGTTGTTCTAATAAAACACTTGTGCAAGACCAAGTATGTACAGACTGGTCTATTACAGGTGCTGGTACTCAAATTGTATATACAAATAATATCACGCAAGAAGTATATGGTTCAGGTTACGTGAAGTATGATGTAGGTGCCAACCCGATTACAGTTGATTTTTTAGTAGGTGCAACAGTGGTTGATACAATTACTGTACAACCACAAAGTAGTGGTACTTTCACTGTCCGATATTTTACTACTGTCCGAATTACTACGACAGGAACGACTGTTAATCAAGGAGAGTTTTGTATTACAGTACGTTATCCAATCTCATAAAAAGCATACCGTGAACGGTATGCTTTTTATATTAAGGAAATAATGAAATTGGTATTCTATAAGCAACATGTAAATTCGCAACAGTACTTGCCTTCTAAATATAGTGAAGGATTACTTGTTATATTGATAATATTGATCGACTGTAGGTCTTTTCCTGTGTACGATATTGTATTACCAGGAAACACAGTGAAAATATTGGTTACTGTTCCAACGATTTGAATTGTAATTGCTTCGTTGCTGCTAGTACTATTGTAAACCGAGACAGTACCTGATATAAGTAGTATCCCATCACTTTGCCATAGTATCATTAATTGTGATGCATCTTTGGCAGAGGAGATGGTGTTATTAGTTATGAGGAAATTCCCTGCAAATTCATTTGTTACTCGCTCGCAATTTGGATTTGGAGGAGGGGGCGGTGGACAAGGGTCTGGACAAATAATAGATAAAGGAGCGAAACAGCCGATATTTTTTTTATTCTTCAATACAACCCCTCCTTTTAAGTTGTCTTTTATTACTATTAAATGTAAAAGCATGGCCGATGTGTTAAAAAAAGAAGGAAATATTAAAAATTAAGATTGTCTAATAGGCTTAAACCTTAACTTATCATTAGTGTTATAGAAAAGATTATATGTGAATAGTCATAGGAAAAGAATGATCAGACTCTTTTAGACAAAAGGTGGTTGTATACAATAGTACGAGTAATGTTGAACTTAATTTCTAATTAACTGTATATTTACAAAAATCTAATAAAGTTCATTTGTTATTTAAACGACATTAACATGTATTAGATAAAATAGCCCTTGTAATGAATCAATTATTATGAGGAGGATTCACGTGGACAGAAATGCTTTAAGAAAAGTAAAAGGCCTTATTGGATTATTAATGTTTTTTGTATTAGCATTCGTATCATTTCCATGGAGTACATCAGTCAAGGCGGAAGAGAAAAAGCAAGAAAAGGCATCAAGTGAGAAGAAGATAGTTTTTCCAGTTGTAAGTGATGTGCATATTAAAAACAGTGGAACAGATGATACGTTTCGCTGGAAAAGAGCGATTGAACAGTTTAATACACTAGCACCAAAGCAAGATGCATTTGTTATTGTAGGTGATTTCACAGATACAGGATCAGTGCAGCAATATGATCGTTTCATGCAAGTGTATAATGAAAATGCAAATAAAGATGCCGTGAGAATGAATTCTCTTGGTAACCATGATTATTGGAACGGTTTATCTGTAGAGGGCGCACAGAAGCGTTTCTTAGAAAAAACAGGTATGGAATCAATTTATTATCATAAAGTGGTAAAAGGTTATCACTTCCTTGTTATGTCTCCAGAGAATGGAACAACTCATGGCTATTATTCGGACAAGCAAATTAATTGGTTAAAAGAAGAAATGGCAAAAGCGCAAAAAGATGATCCAGAAAAACCGATTTTTGTATTTTTACATCAACACATTAAAGAGACAGTATACGGTAGTCATGAATGGGGAACACAAGATAGCGCAAAAATTAATGCAGTATTAAAAGAATACCCACAAGTTATTACGTTTTCAGGTCATTCACATTATCCATTAGATGATCCGAGATCGATACATCAAAAAGACTTTACATCAGTTGGTACATCTTCAGTAAGTTATATGGAAGTTGAAGGTGGTAAAGTACAAGGGAATATCCCGCCAGGAGCTAGTACGTTAAGCCAAGGTTTATTAGTAGAAGTAGATGATAAAGAAGTAACGATTAATCGTCGTGATTTCCATACGAATTCTTGGACAGGCGAGCCTTGGAAAATTAAATTACCAGCAAAGAAAGAAACATTTACACATGTAGAAGATCGTGATAAAGAAAAGCCTTACTTTGCTAAGGATGCAAAGCTTGCTGTATCAAATGTAACAGAAAATGCGGCAACAGTAACATTCCCACAAGCATTGGACAACCTCCTTGTTCACTCTTACCGTGTGCAGGCTAGAGATAAGCAAACGGGTGAAATAAAAAATAAATTGTTAGCATTCTCAGAGTTTTATCGTGATCCAGTGCCGAAAGATCTTACGTTTACGCTTGCGGGGTTAGATGGCGGGAAAACATATACACTTGAAGTCGTTGCAATTGATTCGTTTGGTAATGAAAGTGTGCAGCCGTTAACGGCAGAAATTACTACGAAAAAAGATGATATTGATCCGAATGTAAAAGTGCCAAAGGCTGATGTTTTTGATGTGAATTTTGCAGATGGTACATTTAAAGACAATTCACCATTTGGAACAAAAGGTGATGTGAAGGGCAATGTGACTATTGAATATGATAAAGCATTGAAAAAGAATGTTATGAAGTTAAACGGACAATCTAATACATTTGGATACCTTCCATTTTCAGCAGCACAAAAAGAGAAAGTAGCAAATACATTTACGTTAGAAACGGTATTTTCAATGAATCAAATCCGTGGACAAGGTATTTTGCAAAATACAGAGAGCGGTGGAATTGGATTTGAGTCTACCGGAAGCGGCTATGTTGAATTATGGGCTCACATTGGCGGCAGTTATAAACGTGTTGGAGTTCAATTAGAAGCAAACAAAACATATCACTTAACAGGAACGTATAACGGAAGTGAAGTAGCTATTTATGTCGATGGTAAAAAAGTAAATAGCCAACCAGCTACAGGAAAAGTGTATCATCCAAATGTACCATTTGCACTTGGAGCGGATCCTGATAGCAATGGAAATGGTGGCATTCCGTTAAATGGACAAATCGCGCTTGCGAAATTATATAGTAAAGCGTTAAGTTCTTCAGAAGTATTAGCAGCGTACAATGAGTTTTCTAACCGTACGAAATTAGAGCAAGTGAACGCGTTATATGAAGAGCTTGGAAAAGGGAAAGAAGTGTTAGCTGGTACGTATGAGTTTGGTGATAAGCCAGGTCAATATTCAAAGGAAGCATTTCAAGAACTAGAGAAAAGCTATAATAATGCAAAACAAGTGTTTGAAAATATAGGGAGTACGGGAGAGCAAATCGTTCAAACATATAACGAATTAAAAACAGCTAATGTAACATTTGTACAATCTAAAGTAGTAGAACAACCGAAAACACCGAAAGAAAAATTACAAATCAATATTGAATCTGCAAAAGTAGTAGTGAAAAAAGCGCAAGATGCAAATGTAACGGACGGTTCAGTGAAAGCACTGAGTCAAAAAATTACAGTGGCCGAAGCTGTAGTGAAAGATGTAAAAGTAAAAGATGCACAGGTAGAAACGATGAATCGTACATTAGAGTATACGATTTCACTTGTTGAAAAAAGCATAAACAAATAAGAGAGAAGAAAAGAAGCTTATCATGATAGGCTTCTTTTTTGTTATACTAAAATTAGTATAGAATGAAGGAGCGAATAATTTGGAACAGAAAAAGCTAAAAAGAATTCTTGAATATGTATGGATCGCGGTTGTGCTCCTTGTAGGATATTATTTCTTAAAAGAAAAAAGTATATGGGTTTTATTTTTAATGACGTTTTTATTAGCGGGTTTAGGCACGTTATTTATTAATTTCTTCTTTGATAGTTTAAATGCCTGGAAGAATAAAAAGAAGGGAACGAAGTAAAGGAGGGAATATATGCAAAAGTGGAAGCTCATATATCAGGTGATTATTTTCCTATTGCTTGTAGGTATTGGAATTGTGAAATACGCAACGCCAATAGGAAATTGGGCATGGTTTACAGCTTGCATCGGCATATTTTTCATTTTACAGTCGTTAACGAAAAAATATAATAGTACAGAAAAATAGCTCGCCGCTAAAACGGCGAGCTATTTTGTTATGCTTTTTTCTTTTCATCATTTGTTTTTTCAATAGCTAAATGACTATGTTTCCTAGAGTAGAAGAAATAGAAGCATAAGCCGACTATAAGCCAAACTGCAAAGCTAATCCATGTTGTTTTAGACAAATTGATCATTAAATATAAGCAGCAAAGAATCGCGACAACTGGTAATACAGGTACGAAAGGTGTACGGAATCCACGTTTTAAATCAGGGTGTGTTTTTCGTAAAATAAGTACTGCGCAGCAAACGAATGTAAAGGCTGTTAACGTACCGATGTTTACTAAATTCGCTAGCAAATGTAAGTCTAAAAGGCCTGCTAATAAAGCAGCAACAACGCCAGTAATCCACGTATTTAATAAAGGGATTTTTACTTTTTTATTTACACGTGCTAACGCTTTTGGAAGTAAACCGTCACGGCTCATCGCATACGAAACGCGAACTTGTCCATACATAACGACTAAGAGAACGGTTGTCATTCCAGTCATCGCTCCAACAGCGAGTAGTCCTGCAATTGTATCCTCACCAACGAAATGCAATGCAAATGCAACTGGATCAGAAACGTCTAATTGCGTATAAGGAACCATACCTGTTAAAACGAAAGATACGATCATATATAAAACAGTACAAATAAGAAGAGAACCGATAATACCAATTGGTAAGTCACGCTGCGGTTTTTTCGTTTCTTCTGCAGCTGTTGCGATTGCATCAAATCCTAAGAAGGCGAAGAACACAGTGGCAGCCCCAGTAATAATACCGTCGTATCCGAATGGGATGAACGGTGTCCAGTTTTCAGGTTTTACATATTTTGCACCTGCTACGATAAAGGCGATAATAACGGCTAACTTGATAAGAACCATAATATTATTAATGCGTGCGCTTTCGCGTATACCAAAACTTAAAAGGCCCGTAATAAGAAGTAAAATACAGACAGCAGGTAAATCGATGAGACCACCTTTTCCTACGCCGGGGGCCGAGGCGATTATGGCGGGCAGGTGTATATTGAACCCTTGTAGTAATGATTGCAAATAACCAGACCAACCGACAGCTACTGCTGCAACGGCAAGTAAATATTCGAGCATTAAACACCATCCGACGATGAAGGCGACGACTTCTCCGACTGTCATGTATGCGTAAGTATACACACTTCCTGAGACAGGAATAGAAGAAGCAAATTCAGCGTAACAAAAGGCTACACAAGCACAAGTAAATGCAGCAATAAGGAATGATAGCATAATACCAGGACCAGAATGTTTTGCTGCAACAATACCTGTTAATACAAAGATCCCTGTCCCAATTACGGCGCCGATTCCTAAAAATGTTAAATCGAGTGCAGTTAATGTTCTAGCTAGCTGTTTTGGTGATTCAGTACTAAGCGCTTTTTTTCGTAATAATGACTTCACTTTGGACTCTCCCCCCGTTTTTTCATTTCCATAACTGCGACTATAGTATGAGCCCATTAAAAAAGAGTAAGTAAGGAAGTGGAGGTGCAGTTATGGTATGTAGTTTTTTAAAATTGCTGGATTAATCTTAATATAATTCAGAATATTTTGTCAAATAAAAATATGACAAATAAAATGCGGATCAATAGGGGAAACTACTTGCAGAAATGGACGGGGGTTAACGACCCACTGATTAAAGTTAAAGTAGGAGCAGATGCTATGTTATTTTATTTTGAACTTGTCGTCATTTTACTTTGTACGAAATTAGCTGGTGACATTAGTGTAAGACTTGGTCAGCCTTCTGTACTTGGTAAGTTAATTGTCGGTATTATTATCGGTCCGGCTGTACTTGGTATTATTAATAGTTCTGAACTGATTGATGAATTGAGTGAGATTGGTGTTTTGTTACTTATGTTTATGGCGGGACTTGAAACAGATTTAGAAGAGTTAAATCGGAATTTGAAATCGTCGTTTGCAGTAGCGGCCGGTGGAATTATTTTTCCTTTCATCGGTGGTTATGTAACAGGATTGCTGTTTGGATTAATACAATCCCATGCCATTTTTTTAGGGTTATTACTTTGCGCAACATCGGTTAGTATTACGGTGCAGACGCTACGTGATCTAGGAAAAATGAATACGAGAGAAAGTACAACAATTTTAGGTGCTGCCGTATTTGATGATGTCATTGTCGTTATTTTATTAGCATTTGTAATGAGTTTTTTAGGAACACAAGATGTGAATATAACACTTGTCATTGTAAAGAAAATTATTTTCTTTGTAAGTATTGTTTTTATTGCTTGGAAAGTCGTTCCTTGGATTATGAAAATGCTTGTCCCGCTTCGTGTAACAGAAGCGTTAATTAGCGCGGCTCTTATTATTTGTTTCTCTTTTTCTTATTACAGTGAAATGATGGGAATTGCAGGCATTATTGGAGCATTTGCAGCAGGAATTGCTATTTCTCAAACAGAGTATAAGCATGAAGTGGAACATAAAATTGAACCGATTGCTTATGCAATATTTGTTCCAGTATTCTTCGTAAGTATCGGAATGGAAATTACATTTCAAGGCATTGGAAGTCAGCTTTGGTTCATTATTATTATGACTCTCGTTGCGATTTTCACAAAGTTAATCGGATCCGGCTTAGGCGCAAGACTGACAGGATTTAATCGCGAATCTTCTATCAGTATTGGTGCGGGGATGGTATCACGTGGTGAAGTAGCGCTTATCATCGCAGCAAATGGACTTACGGCGAATTTATTAGCGAAAGAAAATTTCACAGCGATTGTTATTGTTGTTATATTGACGACGATTATTACACCGCCACTTTTGAAGAAATATTTTGTATAGACAGGAAGGGCTTATCTGATGTAGGTAAGCTCTTTTTTTATTCCCAAAAGCAATGATCATATAGCATGAAGGGTTTGTAATTATGGTAAAATCTATGTATGTGATATGACAAGGAGAGGGAAGTGTGAAGATTACGAAGGAGAAGGTTATCGGTGTAATCGTACTTATTGCAGTATGTATACCATTTACTGCATGGAAAGAATCAAAAGTGAAAGATTTTCCGGTTTCTATTTTTTCGGAAGAAGCAGATGGTGAGTACGGTCAGAAGCTGAAATATACTGCTTTTTTACCTGATGTTGCGATTTGGATGAACGGTTGGGAAAAGAAGTGGACAGAGGGGGAAAGAACTGTTTATCAAAAAGGGAATCGCATTGTAAATGTGTTTCATCCTCCTGGCGATGATGGTTATTACCTTCTTGAAGCAAGAGAAAATAAGTGAACGCAACCGTAAGAAGTGGAGGTTAAATAGTGAAAGCTTCAACATTACTATTTAAAATTGAAAGTAATATGGATCAATTTTCACCAGCTGAGAAGAAGGTTGCCATGTACATAATGGAGAATGCAGAGATTGTACCGAATTTAACGACGAAAGAAGTGTCAACGAATGCAGGAGCAAGTGAAGCGAGTGTCGTTCGCTTTTGTAAATCGATTGGAATCGGAAGTTTTAAAGCATTTAAGATAGCACTCGTTCGTGAATTAACGATTGCTGATTATAATATTAACGATTTTTCAGTGATGAATACAGAAGATGGACCGTATGATTTATTTAATAAAGTTACTTATGTGAATAAAGCTGCAATTGAGGCGAGTGTTACTGCAATAGATAAGAGGGAAC
This sequence comes from Bacillus cereus group sp. MYBK95-2, assembly GCF_051915225.1. Classification (NCBI taxonomy): domain Bacteria; kingdom Bacillati; phylum Bacillota; class Bacilli; order Caryophanales; family Bacillaceae; genus Bacillus; species Bacillus cereus group sp. MYBK95-2. The sequence continues at coordinate 86,050 of NZ_JBQAEH010000006.1, forward strand.
TTGAGAAAGCAGCGGATCGTATTGTCAATGCGGGCAAAATTATATTTTACGGAGTAGGCGGATCAGCTACGCCAGCAATGGACGGGGCTTATAAATTTACGCGGCTTGGATTTACGGCGATGATGCTATCTGATTTTCATATGATGTTGCCACTTGTGACGAATTTAAAAGAAGGCGATATATTTGTTGCGATTTCAACATCTGGTCGAACGAGAGATGTGCTTGAAATGGCGCAGTATGCAAAGAGACAAGGTGCAACTGTTATTGGAATTACGAAGCTAGATCAATCATCCCCCCTATATAAAGCAGCGGACATTCGTCTTTGTATGCCAGATGTAGAACAAGATCATCGTATTGCAAGTATTGCGTCGAGAATGACGCAACTGAATATGATTGATGCTTTATATGTGATTACTTTCAACCGAATTGGTAATAAAGTATTGGATCAATTTATGGAGACGCGAGAAGAAGCGTTGCGGTTACGGAAGTTAAAGTAGAAGAAAAGATGAGGAGACTCATCTTTTTTTTATCCCGTTAACGGGCAGTAAGCCCCCCACTTCAAAATTCAGCGGAAGCAAAGAAAGTTAGGTGGGGGATTAACTGCCCGTAAAAGCCCGAGTGGTGCGGGCTAATAATCAGTGGGGATGAACAAAACCCCCACTGATTAAAGTTTCACTTTAATATCTTTGACAAAAATATGTCATGTCGTGAAATTTTATTTCATAAAATAAGAAAGAGTTATTGATTTTTAGTTTCTTAAAGTTATAATAAAAGTGTGAAATATAATTTCAAAGAGGGTGGAAATATGTTAGAAAATTTATCGACAGAACATCGTAATGAGAAAACAATGAATCTGGATGAAATGAGCATAAAAGAAGTGTTGCAAAGTATGAATGAAGAAGATCGAACTGTTGCGTTAGCAGTTGAAAAAGAGATAGAACAAATTGAAAAGGTTGTACAGACTGTTATTCAATCTTTTGAAGAAGAGGGACGCTTAATTTACATTGGTGCTGGTACGAGTGGTCGTTTAGGTATTCTAGATGCAGTGGAATGTCCGCCGACATTTGGCACGGATGATAAAATGGTGCAAGGATTTATAGCAGGTGGATTGAAAGCGTTTACTAAGGCGGTGGAAGGTGCCGAAGATCGCGAAGAGTTAGCAGAAGAAGATTTAAAATGTATTGGATTAAATGAGAAAGATACAGTGATTGGAATTGCTGCCAGTGGCAGAACTCCTTACGTAATTGGCGGCTTGAAATACGCACAGAGCGTAGGAGCGAGTACAGCGAGTATTTCTTGTAATAAAAATGCTGAAATAAGTAAATATGCAAAGTTAAATGTGGAAGTAGAGACAGGTGCAGAAATATTAACAGGATCAACGCGTTTAAAAGCTGGTACAGCACAAAAATTAGTGCTGAATATGATTTCAACAGCTTCGATGATTGGTGTAGGAAAAGTATATAAAAACTTAATGGTAGATGTTCAATCCACAAATGAAAAGTTAGTAGAACGGTCAAAACGAATTATTGTGGAAGCAACAGGCGCTAGTTATGAAGTAGCGGCAGAGTATTATGAAAAGGCAGAACGTAACGTAAAAGCTGCCATTGTTATGGTGTTGTTGCAGTGTGAGTATGGGGAAGCACTGGAGAAACTAAAATACGCAAAAGGGTTTGTGAAGAAAGCACTATAAAGTAATAGGGAGGGGGATTCTATTATGAAGAAAGAAGAGAGAATGGCCAAGGAAATTTCGGAGCAACTTGGTGGAATAAAAAATATTCGTAGTATTGCTCATTGTATGACGAGACTACGTTTAACGCTTCATGATGAAAGTAAAGTAAATATGGACCTTTTGAAAAAAGTTGAAGGCGTTATGGGTGTTATAGAAGATGAGACGCTTCAAGTTGTCGTTGGTCCAGGAACAGTAAATAAAGTAGCAGCTGAAATGGAAGGTTTGACAGGACTACGAATTGGTGAGGTAGCAGATCATCACCTTGAAGATATTGGGCAAGAGATGAAATCAGAGATTAAGAAGAAAAATAATACACCGGTGAAAAACTTTTTACGAAAAATAGGAAGTATTTTCATCCCATTAATTCCGGGGCTTGTTGCGTCAGGAATTATAAACGGGGTTGCTAACTTTGCGAAAAATGCTGGTGCTGATCCAAATGCAACGTGGTTACAAATGTTACTACTCATTGGCGGCGGTATCTTTACATTCTTAGGAATTTTAGTCGGCTGGAATACAGCGAAAGAATTTGGCGGGACACCGGTTCTTGGGGCAATTGCTGGTATTTTAATTTTCAACCCGGCGATGGCAAACGTAAAATTGTTTGGTGAAGCATTAGTGCCCGGACGGGGCGGATTGTTTGCAGTTATTTTTGCGGCATGGCTTATGGTTGTAGTGGAAAGACAAGTTCGAAAAGCAGTGCCAAACGCAGTTGATATTATCGTGACACCACTCATTACTGTATTAGTTGTAAGTATCGTAACGATGTTAGCCATTCAGCCATTAGCAGGTTTCTTATCAGATGGTATTACGAGCGGAATTAATGCTATTTTAAATATTGGCGGAGCATTTGCTGGCGCAGTACTTGCGGGAACATTTTTACCTCTCGTTATGGTCGGATTGCATCACGGTTTAACACCAATTCATATGGAATTTATTAATCAAACACACGTAACACCTTTATTACCAGTGCTCGCAATGGCTGGTGCTGGCCAAGTGGGCGCAGCAATTGCGATTTATGTGAAAACAAAAAACAAACGACTTCGAAATGTAATTAAAGGTGGATTGCCAGTTGGCTTTTTAGGAATTGGTGAGCCGTTATTATACGGGGTGACATTACCACTTGGGAAACCGTTTATTACTGCTTGTTTAGGAGCGGCTGTCGGTGGTGCATTCCAAGCAGTTATGCAAACAGCTTCTCTTGGAATTGGCGTATCAGGGCTATCTTTAATTCCGTTAATTGCTGACAATAAATATTTACTCTATTTCTTAGGTTTAGTAATTGCATATGCTTTCGGATTTATCTTTACGTATTTCTTCGGATTTAAAGAAGAAATGGCAGAAAACATATAGAGAAAGGGATTCCTTTCTCTTTTTCTATTAATAGAAAGGGAGATTTATATGATCGGAGTTTCCATTTATCTTTCAAAAGAACGAGTAGAGAAACAAGAAGAGTGGCTAAAAGTAGCGAAGGAAAATGGGTTTACATCTATTTTTACATCACTGCACATTCCAGAAGATGATCCAAATACGTATAAAGAGTTAATTCAAATATTAGGGAAACAAGCTCTTGCACATGAAATGGAGTTAATGGTTGATGTTTCTCCAAAATCGTTACATCATTTAGGGCTAACATATGAAAATGTGGAAGAACTATTGGACTGGGGCATTACCGGTTTAAGAATGGATTACGGCATTGCGCCAAAAGAAATTGCAAGCGTATCTCATAAGATGAAAGTAGCTTTAAATGCGAGTACGATTACAAAGCCATTTTGGAAAGAATTACTTGCAGAACATATAAGAGTAGAGAATGTAGAAGCGTGGCATAATTTTTATCCACGTCCAGAGACGGGACTAGCAAAGTCCTTCTTACAAAAACAAAATCAATATTTACAGGAGTGCGGAATAAAAACGATGGCATTTATTCCAGGAGATGCGGAAAAACGTGGTCCGTTATATGAAGGGTTACCAACGTTAGAAAAACATCGCAATATGCGCCCGCTTGAAGCGTACTTAGAACTTGTTCAAGATTGTGGTGTTGATAAAGTATTGATTGGAGATATAAGCGCAAGTTTGGAAAGTATGCAAGAAGTAGCTAGTGCGAGTAGAGGGATTATTCCATTGCGTTACAAATCATTTATAACTGATAAAGAAGTATTAAAAGTGGTGGAGCAAGTGCATACAAATAGACTAGATCCGGCTCGTGATGTTATTCGATCTGTAGAATCAAGGGAAGGAAATAGAGTGGTTTTACAGCCGATGCATACAATTGTAAGAAAGAAAGGCAGCATTACAATTGATAATGAATTGTACAGTAGATATGCAGGGGAGATGCAAGTTGCTACACATGATTTACCTGTAGATGAGAAAGTGAATGTTGTTGGAATAGTTGTGGAAGAGGACGTTTCTTTACTGCCTTATATTGGCGCTGGAAAAATGTTTCAACTTTTTCTATGCGATAGAATAAAAGCTTGAATTAGCGCTATTTTGTAGGAAAACATTATCCGTAAAACGGATAATGTTTTTTGTTTTCTTTAAAAAAGTATTTGACGAATGAAATAAAATACCGTATTGTTTTGACTTGTAAATAAAAGTTCACCATAACAAAACAAAAAGGAGAGTTCAAAATGAATCAATATATTGGGAATTTAATTATTCGTATCGTGTTAGGAGTTACGTTCTTTGCACACGGTTTAGCAAAGTTTCAATCAGGTATCGATAATGTAGCAGGATGGTTTACAAGCATCGGTTTACCAGGTGGCCTTGCATACGGCGTAGCAACTGTAGAATTAGTTGGTGGTATATTATTAATTATCGGTTTAGGTGTACGATATGTAGGATTGTTATTCGCTCTTATTTTAGCTGGAGCTATCGTAAAGGTAAATGGAGCAGCAGGTTTATTAGGAGATGGAAAGAATCCAGGATATGAATTAGATCTTGCATTATTATCAATGGGTGCGTATTTATTCGTAGTAAAAGCAGAAGGATATGTAGATCGTTTCTTAAAAGAGAAAGTAATGAAAACGAAGTAAATTTTATTTATAAATGTTGACTTGAAGAAGTATTGTAACTATAATGATTACAACAAATAGATTAAGAGTAAAACAATTTAAATATTTTTTTACACAATATGTAACTGTATAGGTTACATCTTGTGTAAAAATAAATAAACGGGAGGAAGTAATATGCCTAAATCAAATTTAGAAATTATTCAAAGCACGTATGAAGGATCAGCGTCTTCGAATGCAAAGCATTTAGCAGAAGCCTTCTCTGAAAAAGTGGAATGGACAGAGGCAGAAGGTTTCCCGTACGGCGGAACATATAAAGGCGTAGAAGCTATAATGGAAAATGTATTTAGCCGTTTAGGATCAGACTGGGATGATTATAAAGCAAGTGTAAATACATATCATGAAGTAAACGGAAAAGATGTAATTGTTGCTGAAGGTATGTATTCTGGAGTTTATAAAGAAACAGGAAAATCATTTGAAGCAGAATTTGTTCATGTATGGCAGCTTGAAAATGGAAAAATCGTGAAGTTTAAGCAGTATGTAGATAGTCATATTGTTAGGGAAGCGATGAAGAGCTAATGCTTTTTAAATGGATTGTAGGTATATGTATTACCATTATGGTAATCATCTCTTCTATAGTTGGCGGAAAGAAATTGCTTGCATATGTGGAAAAGGAAAATACAAATATTCAAACCGAGCGAGCGGCAAACGAAAAAGAGAAAAAAGCTGCAGAAGAAGCCCCGCAAATTAGTGAAGGTGAAATTATTTCTACTATGCATAAAATGGTGCACCAAAAGGTAAAATCCTCTGAAAAATGGGGATTTGTAGAGATGACAAAAAAGGAAATTTCTAATGTAAAAAGAGATATTGAAAATAGTACAGGTTTTCAATATAAAATGAAGTTATTTTCTATTATAAATAGATGGGAAAAAGGAGATTTTTCTCAAACTGTTGAGGAGCATAACTTTTTATGGAGCCTTCAAGGTGGAGATACTGGCAAGGCGACGGAACGTTTATCGCCAGAAGAGGAAAAGCAGTATATAAAAGAAATGAAGAGAAAATAAAAACATCGCCAACCCAGATGACGATGTTTTTTCATTAAGAATGTTTTCGCATTAAAGGTCTAACAGGCTGAACGGCAACAGTTTTAAAATGAGAAAATAAATAACATCCTGTTACAACGACAATTGTCCCTAAAATTTGTATCCACGTTAATTCTTCTCCGAGGAATATGAATGCTAAAATGGCTGTGAAAATTGGATTGAAGTTTAGAAAAATACCTGATGTAGTTGCGCCTAATTTTTGTACGCCAATATTCCAAAATACCATACAAAGAACTGTCGAAATAAGCCCAGTATATAAAAGTGATGTGATGAAAGAAGTATTTATATTTGAAACAGTGAAGCTACCTATGTTAAACGGTAGTAATAAAATAACGCCGAAAATACCAGAGTACAACGTTGCCATAAGTGGTGTAGTTGTTTTTGTTGCCCATTTACTACAAACAGAATAGATTCCCCAAATACAAACTGCTGCAATCATCCATAAATCGCCGCTATTAAAATGTAGTGAAAATAAAAGCGAGAAATCACCTTTTAATAGGACGAGGATAACCCCGAAGAATGAAAGAATCATGGATAGGATTTGAAGTGTATTTACTTTTTCTTTTAGAAATAATACTGAAAATAATGCGATTGAAATTGCATTCAATGTAGAGATAAGACCTACATTCGTAGCGGATGTTTTTTCTAATGCTAAAAATTGAAAGATGTTAAAAAGAGCGACCCCTGAAATTCCCATCAATATTAAAGGAAGTATTGCGGTACGTGGTGGAAGGATTTTCTTTTCTTTAAACCATACCATCGGTAATAAACAAACAATCGCAATCATCCATCTTAAATTTGTCAATGTCATCGGCGATGCATGATCGACGAGTGATTTTCCAACGACAAAATTTCCTCCCCATAATAAGCTCGTTAGTAATAGTAAAAAGACGTAAAAATAAGGCATGCTAAAATCCCCTTTTTTGTAATCAATACGAATTGTAAATAATTTTAGCATTTTTCTTTATTATGTAATATATTCTTTTTTATAATGGTGAAAACTCGATAAAATCTTTAGTTGCGAATGATATTTACGGAATGATATTCAGTTTTTTGTAAGGTATAAGGTGTTTTTTCGAATAATCATCGGTAAGAAAAAAGGGGGAATTGTAATGGAGTCGTCTGTTATTAAAGTGTTGGATGATTTGGATGTACAAATTTTAGATATATTGCAGAAGGAGTCACAAGTAAGTAATGCAGAGCTGGCACGTCGCGTTAATTTATCACCGGCTGCGATGCATGCAAGAATAAAAAGATTGGATGGGGAAGGTTTCATCGATAAGCAAGTTGCGATTTTAAATCAAGAAAAGCTTGGGTTTGATTTATTATGTTTTATTTTTATGAGTACGAATATTCATCAATTTGACAAGTTGGAAGTGTTGGAGAAAGAATTAGAATCGATGCCGGAAGTGTTAGAATGTCACTGTTTAACAGGAGAGTACGATTATTTATTAAAGGTTGCAAATCGTGATCGTAAAGAACTAGAGCAGTTTATTAGAAAGTTGAATAAGCTTGGTATTACAAGGATACAGACAAGTTTAGCACTTCGTGAAATTAAATATTCGACGGTATTGCCGATACGAAATGAGGAACCGAGCATCGATTAGATTGCTTGGTTTTTTGTTTGTATAAATTGATTGACGAGGAGAAAAGAGAGATGTATTATTATATAAAATTATGAATTAAAATTCATTTCGAGTTATAAATATTAATATTGAGGGGCAAGGGGATGTAATATGAAAATCTGTAATGCGGTGACGAGTGATGTGAAAGAAATTTATAGTCTTATTGAGGTTTATGCAAAAGAGGGAGTTGTTTTACCACGTTCTCTTTTGTCTCTTTATCAATATTTGCAATGTTTATATGTTATGAAAGAAGACGAGAGAATTGTTGGAGTTGCTGGCTTGCATGTATTAGGAGAAGATCTTGCAGAAATACGATCGTTAGTAGTTTCGCATACATATGCAGGGAAAGGGATAGGGCGTATGCTTGTAAATCATGTAATGGAGGAAGCTACGAAAATAAATGTAAGAAGAGTAATTTCCTTAACATATGAAACAGTATTTTTTCAAAAGTGTGGATTTGATTTTATAAATAAAGAAGCGTTGCCAGAGAAAGTATGGATTGATTGTAGACATTGTCCAAAGGTGGATTATTGTGATGAAGTGGCGATGGTGCGGTATGTTGGATGAAAATTTTATAGAGAAAAAGTTCCCACTATTATTTACATATATAGTGGGAACATATATTTCCATAAGAAATGGACAGGTTATTAAGAATTTGAATTCTTTTGTCTCACGGCAAAATTATAAAGTGGATCTTTAAGTTCATAGTTATACGTTAAACCGTCGACAATTCCTACAACTTTATCATTATCATAAAGGTCGAGCATAAATTGTGCCATTTGTTTTGCAGTGTGGAATTTTGGTACAACATTATCGTATTGGAATTCATCAATATCAAATGAACGCTTCGCAAATTCTGTTTCAGTTGCAGCAGGAGCTAAAACTTTTGCTTGCAGTTTTGCGCCTTGTTCTTTCAGTTCGTGAGACAGCCCTTCTGTAAATGCACTTACATAGAATTTCGTAGCGCAATACGTAACAGCATCAGCAACAATTGTGTATCCGCCGCCCGATGAAACGTTAATAAGCTGTGTTCCGTCAACCATTGAATAATCTCGAACGAAAAGAGAAGAGAGTATTGTTAGTGCTTCTATATTGACATGCAACATCGTCTCGATTTTATTTAAATTTTGTTCAGCAATTGAGGCGAAATTACCAAAACCTGCGTTGTTAATCCACGTTTCAATTTGAAAAGATTGTAGGCTTTCATAAAGTTTATAAACATCTTCAGTAACAGATAAATCAGTTTTTCGAATGACAACATCCAATTCTGGATGCATTTCGTTAATTTTCAATTTTAATTCGTTTAATTCTTCTTGTCTTCGAGCTACAAGTACTAAATTTTTTCCGCGAGATGCAAATGCTAAAGCTGCTTCATAACCAATTCCGGAACTTGCGCCAGTAATAACAGTGTATTTCATATAAAATCCCCCTAAATTCAAATTCATTTATGGTTAGATTGTATTTGTTAGAGTATACTCTAAGTCAAACGTTTTTTATAAATTTGATACGGTTATAAAATATATGAGGGTAAGCATGTGAAGGGAGTTTTAGTATGTACACAATTAGCGAGGTAGCAAAATTATTAGGCGTGAGCACACATACACTACGTTATTATGAAAAGGAAAATATATTAATTGCAAATCGTGATACAAATGGAAATCGACTTTACGAAGAGTCACATATAAAGTGGTTGCAGTTTGTAATGAAATTAAAACAAACGCAAATGCCAATAGCGAAAATAAGAGAATACGCTAGATTATATACAGAAGGGGAGCATACAACAGAAGCTCGTTTACAGCTCCTAGAAGATCATAGGAAATCTATTCAGATTCAAAGAGAAAACTTAGAAGTTACAGAGAAGATGCTCGAGAATAAAATTAGTGCATACAAAAGCTCATTGGAAAATAAATAGATGTTGTTATGTGATGAAAAATGGATTTGATCTATGAGTATTTCATCATAAGTGTGCGGACAAATAAAAAAGAGCAGCTAGCAAAAGCTAACTGCTCCATTCAAGGGATCTCTCCAAGGGGGAGTGGAGAAAATATTATGTTACTAGCAGTATTGACAGATTATTGAGAAATATACAAATCAGATGAAAGAAATTTTAAATAAACTTTCGGCATTGACAGTTTTTAAAATGTTCATGTACAATATATATGAATGACATTCAGTCATTTTTATGTGCCAGGATGCAGTTAGCTTAGAAGTGGAACAAATACAATGGTAAATGAGGATGATAGTTGTTTTTATATAGTATTGATGAAAGAGTATATTTTTTTAAAACAAAATGACTGATAGTCAGTCATAAGAGGTGAGAGGTATGAAAAATAGAGCTTGGTTATATGTCATATTAACATGTATCTTTGAAATTTTTTGGGTGTTTGGTTTTAATACGGCTAATACTTGGTGGCATTGGATTATTATTTTAGGAGTTATTGCTATTGATTTTCACTTCCTTTCTAAAGCGTGTGAACATCTTGCAACAGGGACTGTATATGCTGTTTTCGCCGGAGCTGGTACGGTAGGTACTTTCTTAATGGATGTATTTCTTTTCGGTGGAAGTTTCAGCGCAGGCAAACTATTCTTCATTCTTATGGTAGTAGCCGGCGTTATCGGTTTAAAGCTAGCTGATAATAAAGAAGAAACTGTGGAAGGAGCTGCTTAAAAATGGGTTGGTTTTTCGTATTTTGTGCTGCAATTAGTGAAATAGTCGGTGTGATAGGACTTAAAATGTATAGTAAAGATAAGACATTGGCCAATGGTGCGATTTATATAGGCGGGTTTGCTACATCCTTCGCATTTTTGTATACTTCCTTCTTATTTTTACAAGTAAGTGTCGCGTATGCGGTTTGGATTGGTATCGGAACAGCAGGTGCAGTTTTGTTAAACATGTTCTTGTTTGGTGAGTCGAAAAGTAAAGCGCGTATCATTAGTGTGTTTCTTATTGTATGTGGAGTGACAGGATTAAAGGCACTTTCTTAAAGATATATTGTATTTTTATCTCCTAATTGTTTATTAGGAGATTTTATTATAAAAAAATGATTTCCTCTTAGAGTTCACTATCATTGACAGTACAATCGATTATCTTATAAAATGAGTGACAGTCATTCAATATGCGTGTGAAAGGGTTTAGATGATGAATAAAAAAGAGAAAATTGTCTATGCAGCTATTGAAGTGTTTCAGGAAAAGGGCGTCGAAAAAACGAAGATTTCTGATATCGTGAAATTAGCTGGCATTGCGCAAGGAACTTTCTATTTATATTTTCCTTCTAAGCTATCTGTTATGCCTGCAATAGCAGAAGTGATGGTTGAAAAGATGATACTTGCAGTGAAAGAGAAAGTACAAAAAGATGTACCTTTTTCAAATAAAGTGGCACAAGTAATCGATGCAGTGTTTCACTTTATAGAGGAATACCGTGAAATACAAGCTTTAATGTATGCGGGTCTTGCATCTACAGAACATATAAAAGAGTGGGAAGCTGTGTATGAGCCTCTTTATATGTGGTTAAGCGAATTTTTAAGTGAGGCGAAAGAAGCTGGTGAAATTCGTGATTCGGTTCACGCAGAACGAACAGCGAAGTTATTTATCGCTCTTGTTGAATCAGCAGCGGAACAAGTTTATTTATATGATCATAAAGATGATGAGCAAGTCGAGCTACAAAAGGCAGAAGTACTAGATTTTTTAACACATGCACTACATATAAAGAAGTAGTAAGATGAGCCTGTCTGAAAAGGTAGGTTCATTTTTGAGGAAAACTGAATGATAGTCATTCACCTAATGCTTATGTATGTGTGGAAGGATAGAGTGAAATTCTAATGAGTGGAGGCATCTTCACTCATTACTAGCCCGCAAAGAGCAGGATAAAGAAAAAGCTTCTTGGGTATTATTTTTTGAGAGGAACTTACGGGAAGAGGTGTTAAAAAGTGAAGAAACCGATAAAAGAACAAAAGATGGTATTGGTCATTCTTTTGAGTAATATATTTATCGCTTTTCTAGGGATTGGATTAATCATTCCGGTTATGCCGTCCTTTATGAATGATATGCATTTAACAGGGAAGACGATGGGATATCTCGTTGCAGTGTTTGCAATGGCACAGCTCATTACTTCACCTATTACAGGCCGGTGGGTTGATCTTTACGGTAGGAAGAAAATGATAATCATTGGATTATTTATTTTTGGTGTTTCAGAGCTTCTTTTTGGATTAGGAAAAGATGTGTGGATGCTTTATGTAGCAAGGGTATTAGGCGGAATTAGTGCTGCTTTTATTATGCCTGGTGTTACGGCATATGTTGCGGATATTACATCTATTCAGGAACGTCCAAAGGCGATGGGATACTTATCTGCGGCTATTAGTACTGGATTCATTATAGGGCCTGGAATCGGCGGATTTATTGCAGAATACGGCATACGTGTGCCGTTTTTCGTTGCAGCAGCAATTGCCTTTATAGCATGTGTGATTTCAATCTTTATTTTAAAAGAACCGTTAACGAAAGAAGAACTTGCAGAGATTTCTTCTAATACGAAAGAATCAAGTTTTATTGGTGATTTAAAGAAATCATTACATCCAATGTATGCAATTGCATTTATTATCGTATTTGTACTCGCATTCGGATTATCAGCGTATGAAACAGTGTTTAGCTTATTTTCTGATCATAAATTTGGTTTCTCGCCGAAAGATATTGCAGCAATTATTACAATCAGTTCAATCTTTGGGGTAGTTGTGCAAGTATTTATGTTTGGCAAATTGGTAGACATGTTCGGTGAGAAAGTATTAATCCAAATATGTTTAATTGTAGGTGCAGTATTAGCATTCGTCTCAACTGTAGTCTTTAATTATTGGATTGTACTTCTCGTTACTTGCTTCATTTTCTTAGCATTTGATTTACTTCGTCCAGCTTTAACGACGTTTTTATCAAAAGCAGCTGGAAAAGAGCAAGGATTCGTTGCTGGGATGAACTCGACTTATACGAGTTTAGGAAATATCGCAGGGCCAGCGATGGGCGGAATATTATTTGATATGAATATTCATTATCCATATGCATTTTCAGGCGTTGTTTTAATAATTGGTCTCGGCATTACATTTATGTGGAGAGAGAAACAGCTGGCTGAGAGTTTTGCGAAGTAATAAAACCCCTTACGACGGTAAGGGGTTTTTGTTTTATAAACTTAATCCAAACCGTTTTAATTCAATAAAAATCCCCTCTAATTGCTTTCCTTTATCCGTTAATGTGTACTCTACACGAGGCGGAACTTCTGGATATACTTTTCTCGTTATAATGCCTTGAGATTCTAATTCCTTTAGTCGAAGCGATAATGTTTTTGGACTAATCCCATCCATTGATTTTTGTAAATCACTAAAGCGTAATGTTCCTTCGATAAGAAGATCACGAATGATTAAAAATGTCCATTTTGTACTAATTACATCAAGCGTTTTAGCGATAGGACAAGGTATGCCCGGTAAACCTTTCGTTAATTCAACTGGATCTATATTGCTCATGGAACTAGCCTCCATAAAATTTTTTTAGATGAATTTGCTTTATAGTATCACAAAACTATACTTTTGGTAACTATATGAAAAAAATATCACTACTTCCATAAAGGAAGTTAGTGCATATACAATAGTAATACGAAACATAAAGGATTTATATGAGGAGGTGGTGATTTCCATGGGGATAAAAAAGTTATTTGGATTCCTTAGTTTGTTTGTTATTTGTATTGTGCTTGTAGCATGCGGCGCGGAACAAAAAGGTGAAGTTCAGTTATTAAAAGAAATGCCAAGGCCAAAAGCAATGACAATTGATCCCTCACTAAGTAAAAAAGAAGCGACAGAAATGGTTCATGCGGCGCAGCGTTTTTATGCATTTTGGGATACAGGTAAGGAGGAACTTATTCCGCAGACTGTTACTAAAGATTTCTTCGATAATACATTGCCGAAAGGGCGACCACAAGGCATTGAAGGATTAAAGTTTGCAGCGCAAAATTTTCGTAAAGTTGTGCCTGATATACATTGTGAGATTGAAGACTTATTAGTTGTTGGTGATAAAGTAACAGCCCGTCTTTCTTTTACAGGAACGCATAATGGTAAGAAAATTAATTTTTTTGCAATTGATATTTTACATGTGAAAGACGGAAAGATAACGGAAGATTGGCATTTAGAAGATAATCTTACACTACAGCAGCAACTCGGCTTAATAGCCGAAGAGTAGATCATATAGGGGAGAGAAAAGTAATGAAAAATATATTTATTATAAATGGACATGAAAAATACGGTACAAAGGAAGGACGATTAAATAGAACGTTAGTAGATTATATGGTTACTGTATTAGGCGAGAATCATCATGTGAAAACAACAACGATTCAAGATGGTTACAATATTAAAGAAGAACAAGATAAGTTTTTATGGGCCGATGTTGTTATTTATCAAACACCGATTTATTGGTTTAGTGTACCGGGCTTATTTAAAACGTATATGGATGAAGTATATGAATACGGTTTGTTCTTTAAAGGTGCAGATGAATATGGAACAGGTGGTTTATTAAAAGAGAAAGAGTATATGTTCTCTACAACTTGGAATGCACCTGAAAAAGCATTTGGAGATAAGACGAAGTTCTTTGAAGGAGAAAGTTTAGAATCAGCGCTTAGTCATTTACACCGCGTGCAAAAGTTTCTCGGTATGAGTCCGTTAAAGAGTTTTGCTTGTTATGATGTGGTGAAGAATCCGGATATTGAACAATATTTATTGAACTTGAAAGATCACTTAGATAGAGTAATTAAATAATAGTTTATATTTGTATGTGAAGAAGGTACTACTAAGGATGTAGTACCTTCTCCTTTTATAAAAACTCACACTTTAATGCGTGGATGGCTGTATCCATAACTTCGCAAAATTTGCCCAACCAAATGAATCAATTGTTACGTTTTTTAAAGAAGAAGGGTATGTTTTTCTTTTTAAAACGTGATAGTTAAATAAAATGATGTGTTCTGCTTGTAAAAACTCTTCAATCTCATACATGAGTTCATAACGCTTTTCTTTATTTTCTTCTAGTAAAAATGTATCTAGTAAACAGTTAATTTGTTTTTCGTAGTGCGGGTCCATGAACCGATTTACGAAGCAACTTTTATTTTTAAATACATTTAAGAATGCAATTTCATGATTGGCAGCAAAGACTTCTCCCATGAAAATAATATCAGCATGTTTATCAATAGAGCGATCCATATAATCTGAAACGGGAAATGGGTGAAGCGCTACTTGTATACCTAAACTTTCACATCGTTCTTTTAAGAAATATGCATCATTTGCACTATCTTTAAATGCGAAGAAGTAAATATGTATCGTTTCTCCATTATATGTACTCTTTTTCAAAAACTCTTTTACTTTTTCTAAAGAGTAGGATCTTCTTGTTGCAAGGCGGCTTCTATCAGGGAAGAAGCTTGATGCAGCAATTGTTCGTCTACCCTCTATGCTAAGAAGTATCGTTTCAACGTCATATAGTTCTCTCCAAGCCTTTCGAAAGTAAATGTCGTGATGAGGACCAGGTTTTGTAAAGTTGAAGCCAGCATAAATACAACCTATTTCTTCTATTTGTATATCATGCCTTTCATTTTCTTCTTCATTTGGTAGTTCATAATCAGCATCTATTTGCACATGGTCAGGAATACCCCAAAATTCAATACGGTCTAATAACGCGCGCTCTTTAAAATAATGGGTGAACGCTTCGAGTACGATATTATCTTCCGAGTAATGAGCAAGTTTGAAAGGTCCAGTACCTATATAATGATGATTTTTAATACTCGTATCACGCGGTAAAATTGCGAGCTGCATGGAACTTACATAGTGTAAGAAGAATAAATTTGGTTTTGCTAAATGGAATCGAATTTGCAGTGGTGATGGCGTTTCAATTTGAACAATTTCTTCTGTTAACCATTCGAAAGGAGAGTGAACTTCTTTTAGTCTTTCAAATGAAAATTGTACATCTTTAGAAGTTAAAACTGTTTCGTTATGAAAATATACACCCTTTCGTAAATAAAAAGTCCACGTAAGCCCGTCTTCACTTAATTCCCACGTATGCGCAATGTGTGGTTCCATTTTTTCAGTAACATCGTTATAGACGACTAACGTATCAAAAATTTGACTCGTAAGATGGCTCTCTGTAGTTACAGCCACAAAAGCCGGATCTAATGGGAATATCTTTCTTGATATAGGAATCTTTAATACGTCGTACATATCATTTGAAGGTTCGTATCCAAAATGATGATGTAGTTTATTTTCTATCTTTTTTTGAAGTGCGAGGGGGAGGGGTTCTTTTAAAAGAAGAAAGATATCTTTTAATTTTTCTTGCGCTAACAGTTCATCTGTATAGGACTCAATCGCTTCTACGAAATTATGTATAAATAGAATTTCCGTTTTATTTCCGCGGCCTCGTCCTGGAGTCCAGCGAATTAATTGTTCCTCGCTCATTTTCTTTAATAAAATCTTTACGTTTTTCGTACTGCAATATAAAACATCAGCTAATTCTTGTAAGCTATTTTGCATATGTTGTTGATCTTGTGCATGTAGTCTTAGTCTAATGTAATAGTCCATAATTTTCATATATACACTTCCTTCTATCTATAAAAGGGGAAACTCTTTAGAATATTCTAACCTTTTTCTTCCTTTTTTTCAAAGTAAAATAAGTAAGCATAAGGAGGGGGAAACAATGGGATTTTGGAGTATGCATCGAAATATAAAAATTAGAATTATAACTTCGTTTTTAACACGTACTGTGTCCACGATGATTTTTCCATTTATGGCGATTTATTTTTCAATAAAGTTAGGTAGTGCGATTGCTGGTGCTTTACTACTCATTAATGTCATAGCTTCATTAGTAATTGGTTTATACGGTGGATATGTTGGGGATCGGCTTGGGCGTAAAAAGGTTATGATTATCGGTCAAAGTATACAAGTCATTTCCATTGCTTGTATGGGAGTTGCGAATTCGGATTATGTAGATTCACCGTGGTTAACATTTATCTTTATGCTAGTGAATAGTTTAGGATCTGGACTTATGAATCCTGCGACAGAGGCTATGTTAATTGATGTGAGTACACCTGAAAATCGAAAAGTAATGTATAGCATTAATTATTGGGCTATTAATTTATCCATTGCGATTGGAGCAATATTTGGTGGGTTACTAT
The DNA here is from genome assembly GCF_051915225.1 of Bacillus cereus group sp. MYBK95-2. Classification (NCBI taxonomy): domain Bacteria; kingdom Bacillati; phylum Bacillota; class Bacilli; order Caryophanales; family Bacillaceae; genus Bacillus; species Bacillus cereus group sp. MYBK95-2. Next base: position 102,691 of record NZ_JBQAEH010000006.1, read on the forward strand.
TTGAAAACTATAGATTGCAATTGTTTATCGTATTAACGCTTGTTGCAATTATTACTTTATATGTGATGGCTGTATATATGGAAGAAGTGTATGTAGTGAGAAAAACAGTAGAGAAGAAAAATGTATTAAAAGATATGGCAGATAGTTATAAAGTCGTGATGAAAGATGAAGCATTTTTAATTTTTTGTGCAGCGAGTATATGTACATTGTCTTTAGAGTTTCAAATTAATAATTATTTAGGTGTTCGCTTGCAGAAGGAATTTGAAACGGTGCACTTTTTATTCGGGAATGGTATTACGTTTGATTTAACAGGGATTCGCATGCTGAGCTGGATTTCTGCAGAGAATACAATTTTAGTTGTGTTATGTTCAGCACTTCTTATTAAAATGCTGAAAAGCTTCAACGATTTGAAAATCTTATATGTAGGTTTATTCATTTATACAATTGGATTTACAATACTTGGAACGAGCAATAGCTTATGGATTTTATTAATTGCAGGGCTTTTCCAAACGGTAGGTGAGATGATGTATGTGCCAGTGCGTCAATCTATTATGGCAGATATGGTGCCAAATGAGGCAAGAGGTTCTTATATGGCGATTAACGGAATGGTCTTTCAAGTGGCAAAAATGAACGGGGCATTAGGTGTTATGCTAGGTTCATTTATTGCATCTTGGGGCATGAGTGCTCTGTACTTTATCGTTGGTATGAGCAGTATTTTACTATTTATGAAAGCGATAGGGAAAGAGAAGTATGAGGATGAGAGAAATGTTTCTCAAATTGGATGAAACTATATAAAAAGCGAACCAGTTATACTGGGATTCGCTTTTTATATAATTTTTAGAACGGATCAACTTCAGCTAAATTTGGAGTAGTACTAGGCTGTAGCAAAAGATTTTTTAATGTGCCTACTTCAGAAAGCGTTACTAATATGTAGCCACTAATCAGTACAATTAGCCCAATAACGCGTAACGTTTGTAAGCTCACTTCATTATTATTCGTTTCCGTTGGATTTGGGGGCGTTGAAGGTGGATTGTTATTCATAAATAAGGCTCCCATCTTTTGTATTTATATATGTGCGAAATCATTATTTAACTTATGGATAGGAATTATATAGTCATTTTCACTATATGAGAATTGCCTATGAAAAGTGATAAGGAATTTTTGGGCGAGAAAAGAGGGGAATCCAAAAGATTATTAAAACTGAACTTTTGGATTCCCCTCTTTTTATTTATCTTGCTATTTGTGGTGGTCGGATTGCCTGTAAACGACCAGTTGGTGGGGGCTAATTAATCAGTGGGGATGAATAAAACCTCACTGATTAACTATTTTCATGTAAATAAAAGGAGGTTAGTTATCCTAATATACGCAACGATTCTTCAATAAACGCTGGGATGTCCTCTGGCTGTCTACTTGTTACTAGCTGATTTTGACATACGACAACCTCTTTGTCATGAAAGTTCCCGCCGGCATTTTTTAAATCGACTTCAATAGATTTATATCCAGTTACATCACGTCCTTCAAGTGTTTGTGCAGTGATGAGTAGCTGAGGTCCGTGACAAATAGCGAAAACAGGCTTTTCCGCATCCATAAATGCTTTACTAAAGCGAACAAAACGTTCATCTGCACGAAGTATATCTGGGGAGAACCCGCCTGGTATGAAGAGGGCATCAAAGTTTTCTGGAGAAACATCGTCAATACTTTTATCAATTACGACTTCACTTTTTCCTTGTTTACCGTGTACCGTTTTCCCTTTTTCCATTTCAATAGTTGTTAATTCATATCCCTTTTGTTTAAAAGCTCCTACTGGCTCTGTGTATTCTGTGTCCTCGAAATAATCCGTTATTAAAATAGCAATTTTTTTACTCATTCTAATCCGCTCCTTACATTATATTGTCGGTTCCAGAATCATCCTTGAGCAATGCCTTTTATAAAGTGAAACTTTAATTCATATTTTTTCATTCCCTCCACTTTCTTTGCCCTGTTAATTTAATAAATACCCTTTTTATTAGAACATAAACATGTATTATCGTCTTTGTATGTAAAAATCATAAAATACCGGTTGTTTAAATGGTTCTTGTTTGAGGAAGAAAAATAAAAAGGCCAAGGAGAAAGTTTATTTTCTCCTTGGCTTTTAAGATAATTCTTTTCGTTAAAATGCGGAAATTCTTTGCTTCGTTTTTGGTACAATAATAAATTTGATCCAGAGTAACCCGACAATCATAATGATAAGGTTATGTAAAAATTGACCTGTAGCAATGAGTATAACACTCGAAAATACAATGAGTTGAATACTTAGCAATATAAAGATTAAGCTAAGAAATTGCTTCATCCTTTCTTCAGTATGGATTGGATATAATGCTACAATAATATTTCCCGAAAAATATTTCCACAGTGAACGGAGCTGCATAGAGATCATATATAGAACGATATAAGAGATAGCACCTTTTACGTATATATTTGGTATAAAATATAAGGCAAAAGCACCGATCAATCCTAAGCGAATATATATCCCGAAATAATCATTCCCACGTAAAAATGCTAATGTATGTAAATAGAAGAAAGTTGCTCGTTTTTTATGTAATAAAGGTTCAATCCAATTTGTAAGCCATTTTCTTTTATTTACTTGTTTATTCAGTTGCGGAACATCTGTGAAAATGCTAGCAAATTGATAAAAACGAACGTTCATTTTTTCTTCTTGCTCGATTATGTAATCCCACGGTATTCGTTTTGTAGGCTGTTTTTTCGTATATAGAAGTAGGAAAGCAAGTAGTAAGAGTAGTCCGCCCAATATGAGAACATTTGCGGGATAAAACAGCATGTAAATGATTAGGGCGTTACAAGTAATACGGATGATTAACCATATATTTTTTTCGTGACTATCACGCCACATCCAATGTATGTACATGTTCCAGGCTTTCGTAATCATTAACACGATAAAGATTGTACATAAAAAAGGTACAGTTAATTGCAATGATTGCATAGCAAGTGGAACGAGAATAAGGAACATAAATAATAATGGGAAAAGCTGAATGATGTAATTGTATAGAAGAGATTTTTTAAAATAAGATGTTAATTTCTCTTCTAGTGCTAGTAAATAGACAGCATCAGGTTTTTGAATAAATGTACGGATAGGGCATCTCGTTATAATGAATGTAAGTACAATCGTTATAATTATTAAAGATATTCCTTTAGAAGGAGATGCTTTTAGAAACTGAGCATAATAATATGCACCAACGCATGAAATAAAGATAAAGCTATATAGTAAACCGTTAATCATACGTGCAAAGTATGTAATGATATTTTGAATATGTTGTTGGAAGCGACTGCTCCATAGCGATTCGATTGACATGTTTTTCACCTCTTTGTTCTATTATATATGTTTTACAAAAGAAAAAACGAGCAAATTGCGTTATGCAACTTGCCCGTTTTTCTTTTCGTTATTTTTTTTCTGATCACGATTCATTAATGGATAGAAAGCAAATCCGATTACGAATAAACCAATTCCGAGAAGGAACGTTTTTATATCGGATGCGCCCGTTTTAATAACCCATAGTGCGTAGCAAAGTGCGATAACTGCGACTATGCCATCTGTAATTCTTGCCCGCATTTCATTTTTATATGTTTCACCAGTTGCGACTAGTTTTAACTGGAAGATTGGTGAAACGAGATATGGAATGAGGTAGGCCAGTGTTGATACGGTAATAACGAATGTATAAGCTTCCGCAATGGTTCCTGATAATGTTGAGAATAGGAATACTTGCGACATAATGTTTGTTAATCGTAATGAGTAAATTGGACTTCCTTTTTTATTTGTTTTCGTGAAGAAGGAAGGGAAGAAACCTTCTTTTGCTGCTTGATAAGGTACTTCTGAGCTTAATAAAATCCAGCCTAAGATAGAACCGAACAGGGAAGTAAGAGCAAGTAATGCCATCAGTTTCCCGCCGCCGTGACCCATTGCAGCGTTTAGTGCATCTGCTAATGGACGTTCAGAAGCTTGTAATTTATCAACGTGAAGTACACCCATTGTTAAAATTGTAATTCCTAAGTAGATGGCAACTGTAATAAGTAATCCCGCAACTGTTGCGCGTTTTACCGTTTTTGGAGAAACAGCACGGTTTGATAAAAGAACGGCTGATTCAATTCCGATAAACGCCCAAAGTGTTGTAAGAGCAGCTAAATTCACTTGTGAAAGAAGACCGTGTGATGCCCCTGATTTATCAATCATCGGTGTGTACCATTGTCCAAATTTAGAAGCTTCGAATGCAAATAACGTAACGACGATGAATAAAAGGAATCCAGTTACTTTCGTTGTTGTTGCTAAGAAGTTTAGTTTTCCAGCTCCGCTTACACCGTTTGTTAATATAATATGAGTTCCCCAAAGTAAGATGGAACAAATCGTAAATGTAATTAGTTTTCCGACTTCTACGTTAAACGAACCGATTGAAAATAGTAGTCGCGTATCTTTCATAATTGGGAAGAAGAGTGATAAATATCCCGCAAATGATGTAATGATGGCAACGTTACTTGCCCAGTTTGCAACCCAATATCCCCATACCATACTGAAACCAGCCATTTTTTTCTTTTTTGGTGTTGAGAATAAAGCATATGCATGACTTTGTGGCCCTGTCGTTAAATCAGGACGACGAATTGCTAAATTACCGAAAACAAGAGCTAGCATTAAAACACCAAACCCTGTAGTTAACCAAGCTAAAGTGACACCGAGTGGGCTTGCTGTTTGTGCCAACGTACTTGGCACCATGAAAATACCAGCGCCAACCATGTTACCGACAACGAAAGCTGTTAGTACCCAAAAGCCCCATTTTTTTTGTTGCATAGAAAATACCTCCAAAGTTAGTATAACCAAGTCAAGCGAGGAGATATGTATGTCTTCCTGAGTCAGGAAGAGAAGTCCCAAACAAAACAAAAAAAGCACGTAATTTGCCGCTACATGCTTTCTATCTTATAAGAAACCCACGACATACCTCTCGATAGCTCTCCACAAACGAAACGTTTGTGACAGTTCTGCACTTATTAAATGCAGACCCAGCAAGCGTGCATGGTGGACACGACTTACTTCGGCAACCATTCCTTTCTCATTCCTTCATCAATGCCACTACATCTCCTGAAATGATACTCTTAATGATTGCAACCTCTACCTCACCGAGATACGAATGAGGATTTAAATATTAAATTAACGTCTTTAAGAGTAACAAATGTATTTTTATACGTCAATGGATATAGTAATAATCAGATTATAGAGAAGAGTTTGTGATTAAAAGTAAGAGGGATTGTTATGTGATATTTGAATTTTCGTAATATAATACATGTTATTAGCGCTAGATGATTGAAAAGGGGATGAAGTAAATGTCTGTATGTCATAAACATTCAGTAATAGGTGTGCTAGATTCGGGAGTTGGGGGATTAACAGTTGCAAGCGAAATTATAAGACAATTGCCTAAAGAAAGCATTTATTATATTGGTGATAATAAGCGTTGCCCGTATGGGCCAAGAAGTGTAGAGGAGGTGCAATCTTTCGTATTTGAAATGGTTGAGTTCCTCAAACAGTTTCCATTAAAAGCGCTAGTCGTAGCATGTAATACTGCTGCAGCTGCTGCATTGACTGAGCTGCAAGAAGCACTTTCCATTCCAGTTATTGGCGTTATACATCCAGGAGCAAGAGCGGCAATTAAAGTAACAAAGAAAGAGAAAATCGGAGTAATTGGAACTGTAGGTACGATAAAATCTAATATGTACGAAAAAGCATTACACGAGCTTGATACATATTTGGAAGTGCATAGTCATGCGTGTCCGAATTTAGCTACAGTTGTAGAAAATCGATTAGAAGATATAGCATATGTCACGCAGCAAGTGAAACAAGCTTTACTTCCATTAACGAAAGAAGATATAGATACGTTAATTCTTGGATGTACGCATTATCCACTTTTAGAGTCCTATATAAAAAAGGAACTAGGAGAAGATGTAACGATTATTAGTTCTGCAGAAGAAACAGCGATAGAGTTAAGTACCATTTTACAGCACAAAGGAATTTTGTCTGACAATCTGAATCCGAAGCATCGTTTTTTTACAACGGGATCTGTTTTATCATTTGAACATATTGCTGAGCGATGGCTAGGGTATCAAATTTCTGTAGAATGTGTACATTTGCCTATGAAAAATGCGTGTATGCATAATTAAGATTTAGTAAATTACGTTTTTAAATAAATTAGGTTCGTCTCATAAGAAGGAAAGAATAAGCTTTTAATTGAAATGATTAAGGTCATTTTAATTAAAGGAGAGGTTTGATTATGGAATTATCAAGATCTCAATTATTTGCTTTGGAGTATATTTCAAAATATGCAGAGAACGAAAAACGTGAGGCTAAAGCAACGATTAATCATATACTTAAAATGTCTAATATTACAGATGAAATATTTGAAGAGGCTGTCGCTAATTTAAAATCTCACGCAAGGATTGCTTTACACTTTCATCCAGACAGACTAGATTCGAGTAAGAAAAGTGTTGCTGAAGCACTATTTGAGCAAGGAGTATATAAAAGTCAGTTTGAAACATTGCTATCTAATGGAAGCGTATCTGCTTATCCTGGTGGTGAACGTGACCTTTGGGAAAAGAGAATATTTGGAGGGGCATATCAATTAGAAGGCGTAACGAATGATCAACGTCCAAAATACGGAGCGCTAAATTTAATGTTACATCCAGATGGGCCGGCTCCGCGTTTTGGTTCCTGTTATTTTCTCTTATCTCCAAAAGTTTCTTCGCGTTCTACATATACATATTTAGATTCGCATCAAGATCCGAAAGAAAAGGGGACTTACGAGGAGTTTGATATGATTTTAGCTGCTCTTTTGGAAGAGACATTCGTAAGAGATTTTGCAATTGGTGAAGGAAATTTGACTCCAACAATATTAATTAATCATTTACTGGCTAATCTGAAAAGGCCGTTTATAGATGTAGTAAGCAAAGAGCCAGCCCGTAATCTTAATCATTATATTGAAGCGCAGATTCATGGAGAGATTTCTCTAAAAGAAGACGTGGAAGCGCTTGTTGCAGATCCTTCATTTAAGGGTACGGATGTAGGAAGAGTTTTAGAAGAAATTTGCCTGAAGTATGCTATTGATTTGTATTGGCACATCGGTTTTGTACTTGCGGTAGACGAAGTTCCGATGGATTTTAGAGGTTCAAAAATGCCATCTTTAGCAAGACGCATTGCACGGAATCATTGTATCGATGCAAATATAATTGGCTCTGCTGTAGTGGATTTGAAACGCAATCCATTATCTTGGAGTGATCGTGGAACTTATGAAGAAGTGCTTCAGGAATTAAAATTATTATGGCATGTTTTAGTTCGATTTGGAAAACCAAATCGGAAGTAGAATGAAATACTCCATTTTTGGAAGTATTTATATAGAAAAGAAGCTGATCTAAAACTAGATCAGCTTCTACATATAAGATTAAACTAAGTTTAATACAGTTACTTTTTCACGTGTCATAGACTCAAGGCTCTTACGAATACCTTGTGCGCCCATACCTGAACCTTTTACACCGATGAATGGGAAGTGGTCAGGGCCGCGCTCTGTGCGTCCGTTAATTTGAACAGAACCAGTTTCGATTTTGTTAGCAATTGCAAATGCTTTGTTAATGTCTTTAGTGAAGACACTTGCTTGCAGACCGAACTCTGATTTGTTAGCAATTTCAATTGCTTGTTCATCTGAAGAAATACGGATGATTGGAAGGATTGGGCCGAATGGCTCTTCCCAAGCAACTTTCATCTCTTCTGTTACGTGATCGATTAATGTTGGGTAAATTAAGTTACGCTCACGTTTGTTACCGATAACGATTGTAGCACCTTTTTCTACAGCGTCGTCAACTAAACTTTGAACGAAGTCAGCAGACTTGTCGTCGATTAATGGAACGATTGTGCTATCTTGTTCTGGAGATCCAACTGATAGTTCAGCTACTTGCGCTTTTAATAAGCTAACAAGCTCGTCCGCTACGTTTTCGTGTACAAGTACACGTTTAATAGCTGTACAACGTTGACCAGAGTAAGAGAATGCACCGCTTACGATATGGTTTGCAGCATCTTGTAAGTCAGCATCTTCACGAACGATACCAGGATCTTTACCACCAAGTTCTAATACAAGTGGAATCATTGAAGCTTTTTTCGCTAAATGTTTACCTGTGTTTGTACCACCTGTGAACGATACCATATTGATGCCTTCGTGTTCTACTAAGTAGTCACCAATTACAGAACCGCGTCCTGTAGCTACGTTTACAAGACCTTTTGGAAGGCCAGCTTTATGAAGTGCTTCAACCATTTTAATACCACTAATTGCACCTTGAGTTGCTGGTTTGAAAATAACAGCGTTACCCATAATTAATGCTGGTGCAAGTTTTGCAGCAGATAAGTTTACTGGGTAGTTAAATGGTGCGATTGCTAATACAACACCAAGTGGTGCGCGTTGGATAATCGCAAGCTTAGATTTTGTACCGCCCGGGAAGCTATCGCCCATCATGCTTTCTCCGTGCATATGTAAAGCTTCTTCGATCGTGTAACGAATGAAGTCAGCTGTACGAACAACTTCTTTCTTCGCATCTTTATATCCTTTACCGACTTCTTTCATAATGATATCGGCAATTTCATCCTGCATATTTACGAGCTCATCAGCCCATTTATATAAGTATTTTGCGCGATCTTGTAGGGAAGCTTCAGCCCATGATTTTTGAGCTTCTTTTGCAGATGCAATTGCTTCATCTACTTCTCCGCGAGTAATTGCTTGTACTTGTCCAATTACTTCGTGTAAGTATGGAGATGGAATTTCGATTGTTTCTCCTGAAGAGCTTTCTCTCCATTCTCCGTTTAAATAAAATTTGTACGTATTGCTAGTTGTCATGATTAGTCCTCCTAAAATAGCAACTTGTAAGAGTGAGTATAAGGTGATTGTAGGGGGTTTGATAACATTTTTCAAATGAAATGTTTGTGAAAACGATTTCTTATTCTTTTTTTATTTTGTATGCCCTTTCTTACAGAACATTCCCTTATTTCAAAATGGTGTATCATATATTTTTATTTAAAGTGTGAAAAAATAATTGACAGAATACTCAATAAAGTTGTAAGATTATAAATGGAAAATAAATGAAAGGGGTGTGCGTAATGATTGTAATCGTAAATGTAATGGGCTTAGCTCTGTTAAATGGCAGAAAACATTCATATCATTACGCAACCCGTACGGATATATAGGGCATCTTTGTCTTATAAGAAGCGTACGTTGCGTATATCGTAACGTACGCTTTTTATGCATTCCTGTGCATATCGTCAAGCGGCGGTATGCTTTTTTTTGTTTATTTTCCCTTGTTTAGTTCCGATAAAAAACTTTGGAAGGTGGAAAAATGTGATGAGATTGTATGGGTTACGAAATGTAAATGTGATAGGTCTGGATAGTGGATAAAGAAATGAGAGGTAAACAAGAACGAGAAGGGAGAGGTTACATTGTTATCAGTATTACTAAAGCTAAAATGGTTTTTTAGGGAGCACTGGAAGAGATATAGTATTGCCATTGGAGCTCTTTTAATTGTGAATATAGTTGAAGTGATTCCCCCGAAAGTGTTAGGGGTTACGATAGATAACATAAAAACAGGAACGTTATCGAACGAAGCTATTATACAGTCTATTCTTATTTTAATAGGGGTTACAATCGTTGGATATGGCCTTACTTTCGTATGGCAACATCAATTGTTTGGCGGTGCATTCGTACTTGAGAAAACGATGCGCTCTAAATTTATGGGGCATTTACTTAAGATGACGCCGACTTTTTATCAAAAAAATCGTACTGGTGATTTAATGGCGAGAGCGACAAATGATTTGAAAGCAATCGCTATGACAGCTGGTTTTGGTATATTAACGCTTGTGGATTCTAGTTTATATATGCTTACGATTGTCTTTATGATGGGGTTTACAATTAGTTGGGAGCTTACATTTGCAGCGCTTATTCCGCTTCCAATTATGGCGTATGCGATGAATATATATGGAAAGAAATTGCATGAAAGATTTACAGTTGCACAAGATGCGTTTGGTGATATGAACGATAAAGTGCTTGAATCAATCGCTGGTGTGCGCGTTATTCGTGCATACGTACAAGAGAATGCAGACGAGGAAAGATTTCATCATTTAGGAGATGACGTCTACGAAAAAAATATGAAGGTAGCAAAGATTGATGCATTATTCCAACCAACTGTGAAAATGCTTGTCGGTCTTAGTTATTTAATCGGCTTAGTGTACGGTGCATACCTTGTGTTCCAGTCAAAGGTGACGCTTGGTGAACTCGTTTCTTTTAACGTGTATTTAGGGATGATGATTTGGCCGATGTTTGCAATTGGGGAATTAATTAATGTTATGCAAAGAGGAAATGCTTCGCTTGACCGTGTGAATGAAACGTTAGCGTATGAGCCAGATGTAAAGAATCCGAAACATCCAAAGCTTGTGCAAGAGCCGGATTATATTCAGTTTGATGATGTGTCTTTCTCATATCCTTCATCAACTGAAGAAAATTTAAAAAAGGTTTCTTTCACATTAAAGCAAGGAGAAACGCTAGGGGTTGTCGGAAAAACAGGAAGCGGGAAAACGACGCTTGTACGTCAGCTTCTTCGCCAATATCCGCTTGGAGATGGAGATATTGCAGTTTCTGATGTGACTTTAGATAAAATGACGAATGAAAATGTACTCGGCTGGATTGGTTATGTACCGCAGGAGCATATTTTGTTCTCAAAAACAGCGCGAGAAAATATTTTATTCGGAAATAGGGAAGCGACTGAAGAAGAACTAGAGAAAGCAATTGAAATTGCTGCGTTTAAAAAGGATTTAGAGTTTTTACCAGAAGGGTTAGAAACGCTCGTTGGAGAGAAAGGTGTTTCTTTATCAGGAGGGCAAAAACAAAGGATCTCGATTGCACGAGCTGTTATTCAAAATCCAGAAATTTTAATTTTGGATGATTCTTTATCAGCTGTAGATGCTCGTACGGAAGCAGCGATCATTGAAAATATAAGAACGGAAAGAAGCGGAAAGACGACGATTATTACGACGCATCGTTTATCTGCAGTGCAACATGCGGATTGGATTCTCGTTATGGATGAAGGCGCAGTTATAGAAGAAGGTACGCATGATCAGCTTATCCAAAAGGGGGGCTGGTATGCTGAGCAGTTTGAAAGACAACAAGGTGAAAGTGAAAGTGCGGATAGTGGGGTGAAAATATGAGCGTTTCAAAACGGTTGTTTCAATACGCGATGAAAGTGAAGGGGACGATTTTTGCTGCGATGTTAATGTTATTTATTTTCGTCATCGCAGAGCTTGCTGGTCCTTTCGTCGCTAAAACGATGATTGACGATCATATCGTCGGGATAGAGAAACCTTGGTATGAAACAGAACAGAGTGAAGATGCTGTTTCGTATAATGGGGCTTTTTATAAGCGAAGTGATCGCTTTGAACAAGGCGAGAAAAAAGGAAAAGAAGTACGCGTAATGCAAGTCGGTTTTCAATATTATTTTGTACCGAATAAAGTAAATGCGGAAGGGTCACGGACTGTAAAAGGGGATATGATTACCGTTCAAAATGGTAAGGCGGTGCAAGTGTATAAAGCGAAAGCATTAACGAAAGAAGAAGTGTTTGCATTTTATAAACCAGAAATAAACCGTCTATTATTACTTGGTGGTGGCTATTTCGCTTTATTAGTAGTCGTGTCATTATTTGCATACGGAAAGCAGTTCTTCTTGCAGAAGGCAGCGAACAAAATTATTCAAATTATGAGGGAAGATGTTTTTTCTCATATTCAAACGTTGCCAATTCGGTACTTTGATCATTTACCGGCGGGGAAAATTGTTTCGCGTGTGACGAATGATACAGAGGCCATTCGTGATTTATATGTAACGGTGCTGGCAACATTCGTTTCTAGTATCATCTATATTATTGGGATATTCGCTGCGTTATTTTTATTAGATGTGAAGCTCGCTTCATTATGTTTATTAATTATCCCAATTTTAATTGTTTGGGCGATTCTTTATAGAAAATATGCGTCTGTATACAATCATAAAATGCGCTCTCGCTTATCTGATATTAACGGAACAGTGAATGAATCCATTCAAGGGATGCCAATTATTCAAGCGTTCCGTCAAGAGCGTGAAACGAAAAAAGAATTTGAAGAATTAAATGGCGATTATTTTAAGTATCAAAATAAAATTTTAAATTTAAATGCAGCAACTTCGCATAACTTAGTAGCCGTATTAAGAAATATCGCTTTCACAGGAGTAATTTGGTATTTCGGCGGTGCGTCATTAAGTGCTACAGGTATTATTTCACTTGGGGTACTGTATGCGTTCGTCGATTATTTAACACGATTATTCTCGCCAATTACGAATATGGTGAACCAGCTTGCAAACTTAGAGCAAGCGCGCGTTGCATCAGAACGTGTCTTTGAATTGTTAGAGGAAAAAGGGGAACCGGTAGAAGAAGAACGTATGCCTCGTTTAAAAGGAAATGTAAAATTTGATAATGTATCATTTTCTTATAATGGAAAAGATGAAGTGTTAAAAAATATTTCTTTTGAAGCGAAACAAGGCGAGACAGTGGCACTTGTCGGTCATACTGGATCAGGAAAAAGTTCTATCATGAATGTACTCTTTCAATTTTATGAGTTTGAAAAAGGAAAGCTTACGATTGATGGTCACGATGTAAAAGAGATGCCGAAACAAGCAACCCGTGAACATATGGGAATCGTACTGCAAGACCCGTTTCTTTTTAGCGGGACGGTCGCTTCCAATGTAAGCTTAGAAAATGAAAAAATTTCAAAAGAGCGTATCATAAAAGCATTGCATGATGTTGGTGCTGAAAGATTTGCGAATAATATAAATGAAGAAATTACAGAAAAGGGAAGTACGCTTTCCACTGGAGAACGTCAGCTTATTTCATTTGCTAGGGCGCTTGCTTTTGATCCAGCTATCTTAATTTTAGATGAAGCAACGTCTAGTATTGATACAGAAACAGAGGCGATGATTCAACAAGCACTAGAAGTTGTAAAAAAAGGAAGAACGACATTTATTATCGCTCACCGCCTTTCAACGATTAAAAGCGCAGATCAAATTATTGTGCTCGATAGAGGAACCATTTTAGAAAAAGGCTCTCATGATGAACTCATGAAAAAGCGGGGGCGTTATTACGATATGTATAAAACGCAAATGGAAGGCAATCAGAGTGCTTAATATGCATGGAGGAGAACTTGTGATTTTCACAAGTTCTTTTTTATTGATGAACATGTCGACTCTTTAGCGAATTACGACAGTTAAATAAGAAGTATTGTTTTACCTTTTTCTCCATAAATGCTATATTAAAAAATGTTACTTATTTTTTGTATGTAGCGTTATTTTTCCCTTTTGTTTGATTATGAAGAAAAAGGATAAACTAAATAAGAACATTTTCATTGAAAAATTGTTCAAGATTGCATACAATCAATATAGTTTTTAAATTCCTATCAGAATACTTGGAGGATTACTATCATGAAGAAATTATTTTCAGTGCTTGCAGTAACTACATTAGCGATCGGGATTGTAGCCGGCTGCGGTAAAGAAGAGAAAAAAGATACAGCTAGTCAAGACGCGTTACAAAAGATTAAACAAAGCGGTGAACTTGTAATTGGTACAGAAGGTACATATCCACCATTTACGTTCCACGATTCAAGCAATAAATTAACTGGATTCGATGTTGAATTAGCAGAAGAAGTTGCAAAACGTTTAGGTGTAAAACCTGTATTTAAAGAAACACAATGGGATAGCTTACTTGCTGGCCTAGATGCAAAACGTTTCGATATGGTTGCAAACGAAGTTGGTATTCGTGAAGATCGTCAAAAGAAATACGATTTCTCTAAACCATACATTTCATCTTCAGCGGCATTAGTTATCGCAAAAGATAAAGATAAGCCTGCTACATTTGCTGATGTAAAAGGGTTAAAAGGAGCACAATCTTTAACGAGTAACTATGCAGATATTGCTAAGAAAAACGGTGCAGAAATCGAAGGTGTAGAAGGATTTAGCCAAGCGGCAGAATTATTAGCTTCAGGACGCGTTGATTTTACAATTAATGATAAGTTATCAGTATTAAATTATTTAGAAACGAAAAAAGATGCAAAAATTAAAATTGTAGATACAGAAAAAGAAGCTTCACAAAGTGGATTCTTATTCCGTAAAGGTAGCGATAAGCTTGTACAAGAAGTAGATAAAGCGTTAGAAGATATGAAAAAAGACGGTACGTATGACAAAATAACGAAAAAATGGTTCGGTGAAAATGTATCTAAGTAGTGCATTAGTTTCAGATCGATTGTCTACTTGGATAGATATTATGCAGACTTCCTTCATGCCTATGCTGAAGGAAGCTGTTTTTACAACAATTCCATTAACGCTTATTACATTTATTATCGGTCTTATACTTGCGACGTTAACAGCGCTCGCACGTATTTCAGGTAGTCGTATTTTACAATGGATTGCTCGTATCTATGTATCTATCATTCGCGGAACGCCACTTCTTGTACAGTTATTTATTATTTTCTATGGTCTTCCAACTCTTAATATTGAAGTTGAGCCATATACAGCAGCAGTTGTTGGATTTTCATTAAATGTCGGTGCATATGCATCTGAAATTATTCGTGCTTCTATCCTTTCCATTCCGAAAGGGCAGTGGGAAGCAGCTTATACAATTGGGATGACATATCCACAAGCATTAAAACGTGTTATTTTACCACAAGCAACGCGCGTATCAATCCCGCCGCTTTCAAATACATTTATTAGCTTAGTGAAGGATACTTCATTAGCATCGTTAATTTTAGTGACAGAAATGTTCCGAAAAGCGCAGGAAATTGCGGCGATGAACTACGAGTTTTTAATTGTTTATTTTGAAGCAGGTCTTATTTACTGGGTTATTTGTTTCTTATTATCAATCGTACAACAGATGTTAGAAAAGCGTTCAGAACGCTATACATTAAAATAATCCTTTTACAAAAGGAGTTTTTGTTTTTATGATTTCAATTCAGCACTTACAAAAAAGTTTCGGAGATAATACCGTACTAAAGCATATAGATTTAACAGTTGAGAAGGGCGAGGTTGTTGTTATTATTGGGCCGTCTGGATCTGGTAAAACGACATTCTTACGTTGTCTCAATGTATTAGAAACGCCAAACGCTGGTAATATTCGTATCGGTAATAAAGAGCTTAACTTCTCTCAAAAAGTAACGAAGAAAGATATTGTTAATCTTCGTACGCAAACAGGTATGGTATTCCAGCACCATAATTTATTCCCGCATTTAACAGCACTTCAAAATGTAATGGAAGGGCTCGTTACAGTGAAAAAGATGGGGAAAGAAGAAGCGAAGAAAAAAGCAAACTATTTCCTTGAAAAAGTTGGTTTAGCAGATAAAGTGGATTTATATCCGTTCCAATTATCAGGCGGACAACAACAGCGCGTTGGAATTGCGCGCGCACTTGCGATGGAGCCGGAAGTGTTACTATTTGATGAGCCGACGTCAGCGCTTGATCCTGAACTCGTTCAAGAAGTTCTGAAAGTAATGAAAGAACTTGCTAAAGAGGGCATGACGATGGTTATTGTAACGCACGAAATGCGTTTTGCACATCAAATTGCGAACCGTGTTATTTTCATGGATGGTGGTGTCGTTGTCGAACAAGGTACACCAGAAGAAGTATTTACAAATCCAAAAGAAGAACGCACGAAGAAGTTTTTACAAATGTTGCAATAAATTAAGGAAGGTCTCAAGGCATATGCCTTGAGACCTTTTTGCCATATATATTTATTTGTGGAATCCGCCAAGGCTTTGCTCAGCCATTGCAACTAGACGTTTTGTGATTTCTCCACCAACTGAACCGTTAGCGCGAGCCGTAGAATCTGCTCCTAATTGTACACCAAATTCTTGAGCGATTTCGTACTTCATTTGATCGATTGCAGCTGTTGCACCTGGTACTACTAATTGATTTGAAGAATTTTGGTTTGCCATAGGAATATATCCTCCTTAGAGTTATAAAAGTTTTTTTGGTTGGACTAGCTGGAGTTGAACCAGATTATCGCCCCGGTTGGCGCTAATCCATCGGTAATTAAGTTTGTACTCATAGTATGGATGTTACCTAGAAAGATATACAAAATAATAATTTGTAAATTTTGTCAAAAAAACGTATTGATTTCGTAAATTATGAAATAAGAGTAATCGTTGTATTTTTAAGAAAACAGGCCAAACTAAGGGGGATATTAAATATAATTTTTTCATTGTAGCCTGCTACTTGTAGGCTAATTATTAGCTTCTTATTTATGATTTATTGAAATAAAAATGAAATCGGTAGCAACTTCATAGTTCTATTTTTAAGTAGGGATGGAGTGGGCGCTCCTATGTCTGGATAGGTTGCTCTCTTCACTCTAAAAAAGAGAGGCTTATAAACGATAACGTATGGAGGAATCATGATGGGGATCTGCCCGCTTTGCAACGCATTAGAATCACAAACATATTCTTGTCAAAATTGCCAAAGTATACTCCAAGATTATGGGAAGTCTGTAGATTACATAGACGATTATAGTGCCTATATGGATCAAGAGTTATTAAGTGCAGTAGATGGTTTAACGCATAATAATTCAAATGAATATTGCAATCATATTTTTTATTGCAGAGTATGTAACGTGGAAACTGAGGTTGTAGTAAAACTTGTGTAAATAGAAAACTTCCACCTTATTATCTAGGTGGAAGTTTTTGTTTTTGTATTTGTGAGTGAATCATAGGAGAAGGGATATGTTCGGTGTTTGATGAAGCCCCTGATTTTATTTGAGACATTTTTTCTTTTGTATCACGTAAAGAATGTTCAGTTAAGTAGACGGCATATTCGTAAAATAACTGGCGCGTCAGTTCACTTTGCTCTTTTAATTTTTTATCTTGGAATACAGTTCGCCCAGGTTTAGAGTTGGCTTCAAAGAGCCACGGATTTTCCTTTGTGTCTAAACCGATATCAAAACCGATTTCTCCAATATTTCCAGTTACTTGTTTATCGAGCGCGTAACTTATTTGTAAGGCAGTATGTTTTAATTTATTTTCAATTTGAACTTGTTTCGTTGAATCTGGAAAAAGCTCTTGTAATAATTTTGTATCACCGCCACTATTTACGTGCGTTGTTAAACTGCCTTTGCCGGCGATTTTGGCGACGATTGCACTAACTATCCAATTACCGAAATGGTTTTTATTTGTATGAATGCGGAAATCAACAGGTTGCCCATCGAAGCGAAGTAACGAAATACCTTGCTGTACGATAAACTTTTTTAAATCATGTCCTTTTAATACGTGGTTTAGAAGCGTTTCTAATGATTGATACTTTCTCAGTTTATTTTCTTCATTTTCGCGATAACGACAGTAGTAGCAATTCTCTGTTTGAGAATAAAATATTTGATGAATATTTCTACCAAAGCTCCCGTGTATTGGTTTCATGTACACTGATTTATACGTGCCAAGAAACCGTTCTACTTGTTCAAAATGCTGAAATGCTTCTGTATTTGGTAATAAGGGTTTAATTGATTCGTCTTTCGTAAGAAGTTGATGAACTTCCCATTTATTGAAAAAACCTGGGTTAAACCATGGAATGCAGTAGTCTTGTTCTAATTTTCTTTTTGCCCTGACGATTGGTTTATAATTTTCCGCTTGCCGATTCGGTAAGCGATCGTAAATGACATTTGGTAAAGGGACTTTTTTCTTTATCCATTGTTTCTCTTGAAAGAAATATCCTTCAATCGTTTCTTCTTCCCAGTGTATATGTTGAACGCCAAAGACGAATACGAACGGTCGTAATGAGAATGGTGGTGTTAACAACTCACTCAGAGCAATTGAACGATTTCCTAAAGGGTTAGAAGAATCATCATTAAAGCCAGTTGTAAAAATGCCGATTAATGGTCCGAAAATAATTGTTTGGTTTTGTGTAAATGCATGAATAGTAGTTGATTGAGGCAGTAAAAGTTTTTCGGCAATATGCTTTCCGATAATAATTTCGCGAGTAAAGGAATAATGAATTTTCACCTCTTCACTTGCAATATGACGTATGCCGAAGGAGAGAGATGTAATAGGCGGTGTAATAGAAAAAACGTAAGGTAAAGTAATGCTATTTGGATGGTCATCTGAAATATTTAATGTATATATATGCTCTTTCAAAATAGGTTTACCTCCTTTCATTATGGTGTAAAGCGACTGAATTTAAGTGGTCCGTGAAATATCTTTTCAGCTAATGAATCACTATGACGAATGTATTGTTCGTAAGGAGGAATCGTGTTGACATACATAAGCCAAATTGCGCCTTTTTGATCCATAATTGTGGAAAGTTCTAGTTCGAATAATGAAGAATAAGACTGATCTAGTGTTTGGAATACTTCATTTATAATGTCGTGTAAAGCGTCTTGCAATAGTTGCACACCTGTACTAGATAGTACGTATTTAATTTTTGAAAATGAATGCAATGAATCATAGTCTGTTGCTGAGGGTAAAAGTTGATTAGGAACTGAACTTTTTTGTATAAATTGACCGATAATATTCCAAGTTTGTTCTTTGTTTTTTTGCAAAATAGTTCGAATGTGGAGTGGGTATGTTAATTGATTTGGTGGTTGTAGCATGGTATGCAATATGTAGCGTGATGAACGTATGTTAGATTTACACCAAGATATAAATTCATCTGTCCGCTTGATTGAAAGAGAAGTATGGTATTTTTCATTTACTGTATCGATATGAAACGTTTTATTTTTGTAAGCGACTCGATATAAGTTATCTTTAGAATGTATATTAGTGGGGCGTATAATAATATCTTTAGATTTTAACAACAATTTGAAAATGTTTTGTATCGTTGCCACTTCAAATTTGGGTATATAAGGAGACAGTTTTTTATTAGTAAGAAATAAATCATGTAGTTCACTTAAGTTAATAAGTGTGTTATTTAAAAAGGTAGTGGAAGGACGGTTGTGCAAAGAGTGAATAATTGATTTTGCTTTTTCAAAGTCTGTTTCCTCGTGAAAAGAATAACGATCATATATATAAGAAGGAATAGGGAATGTTTGCTCTTTCCATTTTCCTGTATCTGTATCGTAAATAAGACCAGAAACAAGGTCTGTTTTAGAATCAATACAAAATGGCGTAAACTGGGCAACGACATTATGATAAAGCCGAGCGCGTTTAGCGATTTCGGTGTAATACGTTTGCTCATAATGAAGTTTAGAAGTTAAAAGGCCGAGAACCAACGAAATCACTCCTTTACTACTATTTGCATAATAGGCGAAGCTATATATTGCAAATACGTTTTTATACCATTATACTTTTGTCCGTATGATGATATGCTATAGTTTTGGAGAAGTGAAAGGTTGATTGTAATGAATATATGGTTAAATATGTTAACGACGACAGGACTCGGAGCAATTATTGGGAGATACACGAATCATTTAGCGATAAAAATGTTATTTCGTCCTCATCGTCCTATTTATATCGGAAAGTTTCAAGTTCCATTTACACCAGGGTTAATTCCGAAGCGTCGTGATGAACTTGCTGTTCAATTAGGAAAAATGGTTGTAGAACATTTGTTAACACCAGAAGGAATTGGAAAAAAGCTAACAAATGAAGAGTTTCAAAAAGGTTTAATTCACTGGGCGCAAGTGGAAGTGGATAAAGTAATTACGAATGAACAATCACTGCGACATATGTTAGAAAAATGGAATGTAGCGCATGTAGAAGAAGAAGCGACTCGAAAAATCGAACATGTTATTACAGAAAAAATTCATGCATTTTTAGCAGAGTATTATACATATACATGGGAACAGGCTTTACCTCATTCTGTACATGAAAAGATAGAGAATGCGATTCCGAATGCCTCTGCGTTTATTTTAGAGCGAGGAATTAGCTTTTTTGAAAGTGAAGAAGGGAAAGCGCGTCTTTCAAAAATGATTGATGATTTCTTTGCTTCTCGTGGAACGCTACTTAACTTAGTTGGGATGTTTTTAGGAAATGTAAGTGTTGTGGATCGTGTGCAGCCAGAAGTTATTAAGTTTTTAGGGCAAGATGCTACAAAGCAGCTTTTAACTGACGTACTACAAAAAGAGTGGGAAAAGTTAAAAGGAAGAGATGTAAAAGAATTAGAAGCATTTGTAGAGAAAGAAATGATTGTAAGCTCCGTGCTGTCAGCAGTTAGAGTAGAGGAAACAGTGAGTAAGTTTTTAAATCAATCTGTTCAGCAAGTATGTGAACCAGTTCGAGAAACAATTATTGAAAAAGTGGTTCCAAGTGCAGTAGCGAAAGGCTTAAAGTGGGGAACAGAAAATGTAGAGAGTATACTAAATAATCTACACCTTGCGGAAATTGTCCAGCAAGAAGTGTCTACATTCTCAACAGAAAGATTAGAAGACTTAGTTCTGTCTATTACGAAAAACGAATTGAAAATGATTACGTATTTAGGAGCGTTATTAGGCGGAATGATCGGGCTCGTACAAGGATTGTTACTATTGTTTCTTAGATAATAAGGTGAGTACATAGAAATAAAAGTGAAATTTCTTCACATCTCTTGCATAGTTTGATATGGTAAGAAGAGGTGCGTATGTAAATGCACGTAAAAGGCAGTGCGAGTGAAAAGCGCTAGCCTTCTAAAGGAGGAAAAATAAAATGACAAAGAACATTCATGATGTTGCATATGAATTACAAAAAGCAATCGCTGAAAACGAAGACTTCAAAACTTTAAAAGAGAGCTACGCAGCAGTTCAAGCTGACACAGCTTCAAAGAACTTATTCGATGAGTTCCGTACAATGCAACTTAGCCTACAACAGAAAATGATGCAAGGCCAAGAAATCACTGAAGAAGACAACCAACAAGCACAAGAAGTTGTAGCTCGCATTCAACAAGATGCTAAAATTACAAAATTAATGGAAACTGAGCAACGCCTAAACGTTGTAATCGGTGACGTTAACAAAATTATCATGAAGCCACTTGAAGAATTATATAGCGCGCAACAACAAGCGTAATAGTGGAAGACGCCCCTAGTTTAGGAGTGTCTTTTTTGTTTAGGGAATTTAATAGTTATACCACAAAAACTCCCTTTCAAAATAGCCATTTCTTATTGGTTATTTTGAAAGGGATATGTAACATATCTGTTAATTTTTTTTATTGCTGTTAATTGAAGTTTTAATATTTTTTTCGTTCAAAAACGTTTCAATCTCTTTTTGTTTCCTCCCATTTATTTTCTCAAGGCGTTTTGTAAAAGAAAAATTGGCTTTGAATAAGTTACCATCTTGGGTGAGTTTGTCTAATTCTTGATCTAGCTCTACGAAAATATCCGTAGATGATGACATAAATGCATAGATTTCTTTTGAAGGTTTTTTATAATCAGTAGGTAAATTATTATTACTAATAAACTCATGGAAATTCATATCGTTTTGTTTCGCTAAATCAATTAGTTTTTGTAATTTTTCTCGGTCAGATTCCGTGAAATTCTTATCAGAATTTGTTGAAGCGAGAGGGATAATATTTTCAGATAACTCCCAACTATAATCTATATAATTTTTTATATTTTGTTTCATTTCGTCTTCACTAATAGTTTCGTTTTTCTTTGAGGAACTAAATATATTTTCTGGAACTTTAATAGCAACATCTTTAATAGATTGTACATCGTTTTCTTCCTTAGGTTGTACACTGTTTGAACAAGCTGATAGAAATAAAAGAGTAAGTAGCATGAGTGAATATAAAGTATATTTCTTCATTTTAATCTCCTTTTACATTCATTAGTGTCTTTGTAAAATAGCAATATTCCATTTCAAATACTTTACTAAAAGTGCATATAGATGTTTTACCATTTGATAGGATATGACGGATATGAGTAAACCGACGCAAAAAGCTATAAATACATTATAAACATCGGAATAACTGATTTGATGAAACCCTTTAAAGAATCCTAATCCTATTAATAAGATAGGTGAAATAATTAATAATGGTGTAGCAATGATAAGTGCTAGAAGAAGCGGTAATAGAAAGAGTAATACGAAAAAGGCGATAATGATAAATATAAAGTTTAAAAGACTTAAGCTCATAACAGAAAACAGTGCTGTCATAATGTTTTTTAGGCTGCGCCTATTGTCAGCGTTGCTTATTGCATATGAAACGTTAAGTTCTTTAGCGATAGTTTTAGGGTTTCCTAGTTTTTTAGAAATTTTCTCTTCAGATATTCCATCTTGTTTACCACTAATAAAATGAGTTTCGTACTCCGAGATAATATCCTCCTTTTCTAAATTAGGCATATTCCGTAGGGAAGAACTAAGTTGCTCTAAAAATTCACTTTTGTTCATAACAATCACTTTCCTTTATAAAATGATAAATTACAGCTGAGAATCCTATCTTTTTTCTAAACAGCACACACAATCTATATTTACTTTTTGAAAGGCGATATACTAATCGTAAATAACATTCCAAATAATGGTTATTCCATTATTTACAAATATATCACTTGCTATTATTCTTTGCAAGGTACTATAAATTTGTTAATAATGTGAATAGGTGGAAGTATTTTTGTACATTTTTAGAAGAGATATAAAAATGTTATTTTAAGATAAACAAAAGGTTGTAAGCGCATTCTTTAAATCTTGTCAAAATAATATCGAATTCATATTGTTGGAAAAATAATGCATTTGTAATATAATGATAAATGATACTTCACCACATTAATTAACTAGGTGAAGTTAAAATCTTTATTACACAAATTATGAAACAAAGGAATGATTAGTTTGAGTACAGGTGTAAAAGTAAACGACGTGAAGACAAAAACAAAAGGAGCAGATCTTGTTGTTGATTGTTTAATTAAACAAGGTGTTACACATGTTTTCGGTATTCCAGGAGCAAAGATTGACTCTGTATTTGATGTATTGCAAGAAAGAGGACCAGAGTTAATCGTTTGTCGTCATGAACAAAATGCAGCATTTATGGCAGCTGCTATTGGTAGATTAACAGGGAAACCGGGCGTATGTCTTGTAACTTCAGGACCAGGGACATCAAATTTAGCGACAGGTCTTGTTACTGCGAATGCGGAGAGTGATCCCGTTGTTGCTTTAGCTGGTGCAGTACCGCGTACGGATCGATTAAAACGTACGCATCAATCTATGGATAATGCTGCACTATTCGAACCAATCACAAAATATAGCGTAGAAGTAGAGCATCCTGATAATGTGCCAGAAGCACTTAGTAATGCATTTCGAAGTGCGACTTCCACAAATCCGGGAGCTACTTTAGTAAGTCTTCCGCAAGACGTTATGACTGCGGAAACAACTGTAGAGTCTATCGGTGCGCTTTCTAAGCCACAGCTTGGAATCGCTCCCACAAATGATATTACATATGTAGTAGAAAAAATAAAATCAGCGAAATTACCAGTTATTTTACTCGGTATGAGAGCGAGCACAAATGAAGTGACGAAAGCTGTTCGTAAATTAATTGCGGATACAGAACTTCCTGTCGTTGAAACATATCAAGCAGCTGGTGCGATTTCACGTGAGTTAGAAGATCATTTCTTTGGCCGCGTTGGATTATTCCGTAACCAACCAGGTGATATTTTACTAGAAGAAGCAGACCTTGTTATTTCTATCGGTTATGATCCAATCGAGTATGATCCAAAGTTCTGGAATAAACTTGGCGACAGAACGATTATTCATCTTGACGACCATCAAGCAGATATCGACCATGATTACCAGCCAGAGCGTGAATTAATTGGTGATATTGCTTTAACGGTAAATAGCATCGCGGAGAAATTACCGAAACTTGTATTAAGTACGAAATCAGAAGCGGTATTAGAACGATTACGCGCAAAATTATCAGAACAAGCAGAAGTTCCAAATCGTCCTGCAGAAGGTGTTACGCATCCACTTCAAGTGATTCGTACACTTCGTTCTTTAATTAGTGACGATACAACTGTTACATGTGACATCGGTTCCCATTCTATTTGGATGGCGAGATGTTTCCGTTCTTATGAACCACGTAGATTATTATTTAGTAACGGCATGCAAACGTTAGGTGTTGCACTTCCTTGGGCAATCGCAGCTACTTTAGTAGAACCAGGTAAAAAAGTAGTTTCCGTATCAGGTGACGGTGGTTTCTTATTCTCAGCGATGGAGTTAGAAACGGCGGTACGTTTAAATTCTCCAATCGTCCATCTTGTTTGGAGAGACGGCACATATGATATGGTTGCATTCCAACAAATGATGAAATACGGCAGAACATCAGCTACAGAGTTTGGCGATGTTGATCTTGTGAAATATGCGGAAAGTTTCGGGGCGTTAGGTCTTCGTGTTAACACGCCTGATGAATTAGAAGGTGTGTTAAAATCCGCGCTAGCAGCAGATGGTCCTGTCATTATTGATATTCCAATTGACTATCGTGACAACATTAAATTAAGCGAAAAATTATTACCAAACCAATTAAACTAATGGAGGCAGATTTGAGATGACTGTTGCGCAATTAATTGATATTGATGCAAAAAGAACGAAAACGAGTAATGAAGTATATCAAACATCTACAATGCTTGCGCTATTAGATGGTATATATGATGGTGTGATTAGCTTTGAAGATTTGAAAAAACATGGTGATTTCGGCATCGGCACATTTGATCAATTAGATGGTGAAATGATTGCATTTGATAATGAATTTTATCATTTACGTTCAGACGGTTCAGCGGAAAAAGTAGAGCCAGAAGAAACAACGCCATTTGCGACTGTAACGTTTTTTGAAAAAGAAATGAGTTATACGGTAGAGCGTCCGATGAATCGTGAAGAAGTTGAAGCGTTATTACATGAATTAATGCCAAGTAAAAACTTGTTTTACGGTATTCGAATGGACGGTACGTTCCGTGAAGTAAGGACGAGAACTGTTCCAAGACAAGAAAAACCGTATACACCGCTCGTTGAAGTGACGAAATCACAACCAATCTTTTCATTTGAAAATACAGAAGGTACGCTTGCTGGATTTTGGACACCAGATTATGCGCAAGGTATTGGGGTAGCTGGATTCCACTTACATTACATTGATGATGAAAGAAGCGGGGGCGGACATGTTTTCGACTATGTTATAGAAAACTGTACCATCCAAATTTGTCAAAAAGCTCATATGCATTTAGCACTTCCAGAAACAGCTGATTTTATGGCGGCTGAATTATCAAGAGAAAATTTAGAGGCTAATATTGCAACTGCGGAAGGTGCAGAGTAAGAGGGAAAGACTGTTCCATTTTGGAACAGTCTTCTTTTATTCGTAATGTTATTATTTGTCGATAAATCGATATTTCTTGTCGAACCGTTGATATATTGTAAGTTACGATAGATATATTTGAAAAATTGTTGATATCGCTTATTTTTTTGAAACAAACGGATGTCCCTCATAATAAAAACGCCACGGATAGTGTACAGCTTCTTCTGCATAGTCGATATTAATACGAGGTCCTGCTGTTATTTTATATTGTGATGATATGTGTTCTTCTTTTGGAACTAATTCAATATGTAACGTATCACTTTGTAACGATACACCGCGTTCTTTTAAAGTGATGCCAAGTGCACGGCATAGTTTGCCAGGACCGTTCGTTAAATTTTTGTACTGCGCTTTTGTAATTTCGGTCTTATTGTAGCGCGCTAGTTTTATTTCTTCTATTCCATCTACCGGCTCAAGAGCTCGAATGAGAACACCTTGTGGGGTGCCCACTGGCGCTGTAATAACGTTAAAGCAATGATACATACCGTAAATTAAATATACGTAAGCATGCCCTGGTGCACCAAACATAACTTCTGTGCGATCTGTCCGTCTGCCTCCGTAACTATGTGCGGCCTTATCATCCGGGCCTTTATATGCTTCTACTTCTACAATGATTCCGCTTCGCTTTATTCCGTCTACAATATGAACAAGTTTTTGCCCGAGTAATTTTTTTGCGACTTCTAACGTATCGCCTTCATAAAAAGAAGGAGGTGCCTGCATTGTACTATCTCCTTTGCTAAGTGTATATGTATATAGTAAACCAAATTTTCAGTAGTAATTCTAACTCGTTCTATTTGCTACATTTATTTCATAAATTATGGATAGAGTACAACAGCGAAGAGGGGGAGTGCGACATGATTTATCGCTTACTAGCTCTTAATATAGATGGGACACTACTATACAACAATGGAAAAATTGCAAAAGGATTAAGAGAAACAATTGAATTTGTGAAAAGAAAAGATGTATACGTTACGTTATTTACGAGTCGTAATTTTCAATCCGCTCATAAAGTAGCAAAGGCGTTAAAATTAGATTCTATATTAGTGACACATGGTGGTGCTTTCGTTTCAGCAACGTTAGATAAGCCGTACGTTCAAAGAAGATTGTCTGAAGAGAAGACTTTTAACATTGTGCAAGTGTTAGAGCACTTTGATTGTAACGTACGTATTTCTCATGAACGGTTTTCGATAGGAAATCGTGAGAGAAATACACCAAACTTAATTGCGCGCACTGTATTATCAAGCGCAGATCCGTTATTTTATCCAGTTCAATTTGTAGATTCGTTAGGTGACGCGCTTCGTGACCATCCGGTAGCGGCGCCAAAAATTGATGTTCTTTTCCAAACTAAAGGTGAAAAAGAACGCGGGCTAAATACATTAAGAAAAGCGTTCCAAGATGTAGAGTATGTTGAATGTGATTCAAAACGAATAGAAATTTTACCGCAAAATGTATCAAAGTTACGCGGGTTACAATTGCTTGGAGAGCATTTAAATATTTCGCTAAATGAAATGGTTGCGATTGGAGATAGTATGGAAGATTTAGAGGTTATTGAAAACGTGGGACTTGGGGTAGCGATGGGGAACTCGCCTGTAGAATTAAAGCAAGCAGCCGATTGGATTACACGTTCAAATAGTGAAAACGGTGTAGAGTACATGATTAAAGAGCATTTCCGTAAGCAGTTCCCGCTTCCGTTTTTGAAGAATCATAAAAATACACCGAAACGATGAAAGAAAAACGTAGCTTTTTGGCTACGTTTTTTGTTGAGCTTATTAAAATGAATGAAAACGTTTTAAAATGTGAATTGTGTATGAAATCTATACAATTCACTTGAATCCTTTAGAAAACTAATGTAAAGTGAAGGATGTTGTCAAAATAGTTACACCACATGAAATATTCTTCAGATTAATTTTATTGGGCTCCCATACGTAAAAGTATTTCCGCATGACAGTTTAGTTCACGTATTATTTCAAAAATGAATTGTAGTAATTTTATTAAGTAGTTGTAGCGTTCCTTTGTTGTATTTAAATGGATTATTTTAAGTTAATGTGAGTAAGACCTGGTACATATGAAATGTACTTCTTTTTGTGATTTTAGGAAGTTTAAAAGGGGGAATGAATTTCTTGAGGAAATCATTTAATCAAAAAATTAAAAAGTTAAGTAGTAGTTTAATAGTTGTATTACTAATATGTATGAATTTTTTAATCCATTTACCATTTAAAGCAGAGGCAGCTACAACAGAGTTAAAAGGTTTAGGTGATGTATCTTATTACAACGCCATCATTTTTGGAGATCATAGTGCAACGAGTGCTGATATTGAAGGTGCGATGGCTGTTCAGAAAAATATGAACGCATCAAGTTATACAGTCGTAGCGGCTGCAACTGGAGCAAATAACTTAGCTGGAGCAACTTGGGTAGATGAAGGATATCCATCATTATTACTAGGCGGTCAATTTACGAAAGCGGGAGCAGGACAAGTAATTATTCAAGATGGAACAGTGGCGATGACAAAAGACGGTGATCCAGATGGCGCAATGAAAACGTCATATGACCGTATCTCTTATAAAGAGCAAGCGGAGATTGATGCTAAGTTTAAAGAATTTAGAAAAGACGTTGATGGTGTAATTGGGGATGCAAGTAAACTACACACTGATAAGCCAAAACCTAATATGAGCTTTGGAATCGGTGAAGATGCAAACAACCCTAATATTTATGTCTCTTCAGGCCAGACGGGAAAGAAAGCATTCGATGTAAAAGACGTTTTTCTTCCGAATGTAGAGAATAAAGACTTTATTGTTATTTATTCAGATGCAGAAGAAGTGAGTTTTGGTGGCGGTGCAATTTTATATGATACAAGAAATACTGGGATGGCGACGGATTTAATTAATACATCTCAAGCATACGACCCTAATTCATCTTTTACTGAGTTAGCTAGTAAGGTAATTTGGGTATTTCCTAATGCTACAAAGATAACAACTAAAGGTTATGGTGTAGTAGGTAGTGTGTTTGCACCTAATGCAGTTGTAGAAACAAAAGGTGGTTCTATTAATGGACAAGCCTATGTTGGAGGATTACACCAAAGAGATGGTTTTGAGGTTCATAACTTTAAATTTAACTGGCCAAAATGGAATAAACCAGCAGCTGAAAAAGGACATTTACAAATTAAAAAAGTTGATGAAAACGATGAAAATATTGTTTTAAAAGACGCAAAATTTGATGTTATAGACAAAGATAATAACGTTGTGGCTACTGTTACAACAAACGAAAAGGGTATTGCGGAAGTTAAAGATTTACCACTTGGTGACTATTTTGTAAAAGAAATAAATGCACCAGAAGGATATATAAAAGTTGATACACCAGTCAAAGTAACAATTGATAATACAAACGTAATTGAACTTGTTATGAAGAATACGAAAAAAGTAGAGAATGGCCAATTTAAATTATTGAAAAAAGATAGTGAATCCGGTCAACTTCTGCCAGGTGCAAAATTTGATGTTATCGATAAAGATGGGAAAGTTGTGGAAACAATTGTTACAGATGATAAAGGTGAAGCCTTATCGAAACGACTTCCAGTTGGAAGCTATACATTAAAAGAAGTAGAAGCACCGAAAGGGTATGAATTATCATCTAGTTCAGTTTCTGTTGATGTAGAGGCTAATAAAGTATTGACTGTAGATGTGGTGAATAAAAAGATTCCCGAAAAAGTAACAGGTCAATTTGAAATTGTGAAAGTAGATGCGGAAGATAAAACGAAGGTATTATCAGATGCAGAATTCGAAGTGTATAAAGAGGGTAAAAAAGTAGATACGTTACGAACAGATAAAACTGGTAAAGTAGTTTCTCAGAAATTAGAACCAGGAAAGTACACATTAAAAGAAACGAAAGCACCACAAGGATATAAATTGCTAAAAGAAGAAATTGAAGTCGTTGTGGAAGCAAACAAAGTAGTAGAAGTACAAGTAGAAAACGCAAAAGAACTAGGAAGCTTACAAGTAACCAAAAAGGATGCAGAGAGTGGAAAAGTTCTAGCAGGTGCAGAATTTAAATTGAAAAATGAAGCTGGTCAAGTAGTTGGAGAAGCGAAAACAACGAATAAAGACGGTGTTGTGAAATTCGAAAACTTAGTGCCAGGAAAGTACACGTTAGAGGAAACGAAAGCGCCGGAAGGTTATAAAGCGCTAGAAGTGATAGTAGAAGTAAACGTTGTAGCGAACGAAGTAGTAAATCAAGAAGTTACGAATGAAAAAGTAACAGGTCAATTCGAAATTGTGAAAGTAGATGCGAATGATAAAACGAAATTGTTATCAGGTGCAGAATTCGAAGTGTATAAAGATGGTAAAAAGGTAGCGGAACTGAAAACAGATGAGAGTGGAAAAGTGATGTCACCGAAATTACCGCTAGGTGAATACACAGTGAAAGAAACGAAAGCACCAGCGGGCTACAAGCTTTTAAATAAAGAATGGAAAGTAACAATTCAAAACGAGAAAGAAGTAGTAAAAGTAGAGGCAGAAAACGAAAAAATCTTAGGTTCTCTACAAATTATTAAAATGGATGATAAAGATCAAACGAAACGCTTAGCAGGAGCAGAATTTACATTGAAAGATGCGAAAGGAAATGTTGTAAAAGAAGGAATTACAACAGATAAGTCTGGAACGGTTAAGGTAGACGGACTTGTGCCAGGTGAATATACGTTAGAAGAAACAAAAGCACCAGAAGGTTATGAGTTAACAAAACAAATAATTCATGTAACAGTTGACGGTGAAAAAGTTATTGATGTAAAAGTAACGAACGGTAAGAGCCTTGGGCAATTCGAAATCGTAAAAGTAGATGCTCAAGATAAAACGAAAGTATTATCAGATGCAGAATTCGAAGTGTATAAGGATGGTAAAAAAGTAGATACGTTACGAACAGATAAAACTGGTAAAGTAATTTCTCGGAAATTAGAGCCAGGAACATACAAATTAAAAGAAACGAAAGCACCACAAGGATATAAGTTGTTAAAAGAAGAAATTGAAGTCGTTGTGGAAGCAGACAAAGTAGTAGAAGTACAAATAGAAAACGCAAAAGAACTAGGAAGCTTACAAATAATCAAAAAGGATGCAGAGAGTGGAAAAGTTCTAGCAGGTGCGGAATTTAAATTAAAGAACGAAGCTGGTCAAGTAGTTGGAGAAGCGAAAACAACGAATAAAGACGGCGTTGTGAAATTCGAAAGCTTAGTGCCAGGAAAGTATACGTTAGAAGAAACGAAAGCGCCGGAAGGTTATAAGGCGTTAGAAGTAACAGTAGAAGTAAATGTTGTAGCGAACGAAGTAGTAAAACAAGAAGTTATGAATGAAAAAGTAAAAGAAGAAATTACAGGTCAATTAGAAATTACAAAGGTAGATGCTAATAATACAAATAAAACATTAGCAGGCGCAGTGTTTGAAATTTGGAAAGACGGAATAAAAATCGACACATTAACAACAAATAAGAGCGGTAAAGCGACTTCTAAGAAGTTAGAACCAGGAGATTACACTTTAAAAGAAATCCAAGCGCCAGAAGGATATACTTTATCCGATAAGGAAATGAAATTTACGATTTCTAATGAAAAAATTGAAGTTGTAAAGCTTCAAATTACAAATAAAAAAGATACAGATAAAGATCCGGAAAAACCAGGTGAAGGAACAGAGAAGCCTGATGAAGGAACAGGAAAACCAGGTGAAGGAACAGGAAAACCAGGTGAAGGAACAGGAAAACCAGGTGAAGGAACAGGAAAACCAGGTGAAGGAACAGGAAAGCCGGGTGAAGGAACAGAAAAGCCGGGTGAAGGAACAGAAAAGCCAGGTGAGGGAGTAGAAAAACCTAATTTACCAGAACAAGGACAAGGTTCTTCTAATAATCAACAACTCCCAGCTACAGGACACAATACGAATTACGTTCCATTCATCGGTTTTATGCTTCTGTTACTAGGAATACGTTTAAGATTCATGGCTAAAAATAGCTAATAGATATATAAAAGGCATCAGAGATTATACAATCTCTGATGCCTTTTTAAGTGAATACAGATAAAATGAAAATATCTATAGGAATGATAAATATTTTAAGCTTCAATTACGCTAAGCATTCTGTTTATAAATGCAGCTGCGTGAGCACGTTGTGATGGTCCTTTTGGTACGAATTGATTCAATTCATTACCTTTTACAATTCCGTATCCATACACTCTTTGTACTTCTTCTTTAGCGTAAATTAAGTTTTGGTCTACGAATGGTAGTTCAACTTGTTTTGCAAAAATACCAGCGTGTTTTAGAGAACGATCGATCATAATAACAGCTTCTTCGCGTGTAATTGTAGTATTTGGGTCAAATGTATTATCACCACGTCCGCGGATTATGCCTGCGCTTGCTGCACGATTAATACCGTCTCGTAACGATGGGTGTACTTGTTCTAAGTCTGTGAAATTAGCATTTCCACTTGGTAATTGTAAAGCACGAGTAATTAATGTAGCAAATTCAGCACGCGTTACAAGACGTTCTGGGAAGTACTTGCCGTTTCCTTCTCCTTGCATAATGCCTCTAGCTGCTAATTGACGAATGTCTTGTTCATACCAGCCACCTGTAATGTCATCAGTTACTGGATTTTTTTGATTTTCTTTATAGTATGTTTCAGTTCCTTTTAAGAAAGCATCCCATTGTCCGCGTTGAATCATAAACGCAGGGCAGTTTTTTCCTGACCAAAATTGGTGTTTTTGGACCTTATCTAGAGAAATATTTAAGTCGTTCATTAAATAAGCTGCCAATTTACGGGCATTTTCTACCGCTTTTTCATAGTTTCCATCTTGATTAACGGCAATTTCAATTCCGATAGATTCATAGTTTCCAGTTTTATTTCCAGCATGCCATCCAACTTCATTTACCGGAAGATGTTGATAAATTTCTTTATCATCTACTGTGAAATGCCAAGATGCGGCGCGATCAGCTGTTCCGCGTGCTTGATTATCTAAGAATTTTGCATGATTTAGAGCATTAGCACCTTTCGCTGTATTAGCCGTTTCGTGAATCGTAATATATTTAGGCACCATCGGGTAGCCAGGTCGAATATCGTCATTTCCTTTTGGGACAATCATTTCTTTAAATGTAACGCCATAAATATTGTTTGTTTGTAGAGCTTCTGGCGATCTCAATAAACTGTTTTTAGCAGTACGACTGTTTTTTAATAATGAAGCTTTTGTACCTTCAAATGTAGCAGAAGGTGCATAAATCCATTTTGCTGTTTCGTTTATTTGGACTTTAAACCAATTTCCAGCTTGTTCAGTAGGAGTAATGACTTGTGGCTCTAGTTTCCCTTCTTCTTTAAACGATTGGAACGGAAGTGCATGTATGGAAGCTTCTTCTTTTACGATTAATTTTTGGTTAGATAGTTTATGAATCTCTTGAACTTCTAAGCTATTATCATTGTTATCTATCCATCCAGCGCCAGTTGACGTCGTTATGTAGTAAGCATTTCCTTTTTTCTTTGTCGCCGTTACGACTTGTTCTGTAATCTCGATATTCGATTTGTTTTTTAAATCATTCGCGGTATATAATGAATGTTTTTTTGAAGTGTATAGTAGGAATTGGCCAGTAACCTCGATATCTTCTTCATGAGTACTATGCTCATTAACATGCTCCTTAATACTTTTAAAAACTTGATCCTCCGTATATACTTCGGCGGATTTTTCAGCACTCTCTGCAAATGAATAAGTAGGTGCAAGAACAGTTTGTAATGCAAGAGAGAGAGTTAAAACACTATAAAATTTCTTTTTCATATTTGTTTTTAACACATTAGATTGTGGAATCTAGTGTTAACAGTCCTCCTTTTATATTGTATTTTCACTATGTATCGATTTTAACACTAATAAATTTTAACAAGAGAAAATGATGATGTCTATATACATGAGCGATATTCATAAAAAGAATTATTTGAAAAAATGTAAGAGAAACAGGTAAAACCTTCTGTATTGACCTGTAAACGCCCTTCAAGTAAACTAAAGAGAGTTTGCAAATGAAAAGGTGATAATGTTGTTAATTTCAATTAAAACGTTACAAGATGATCGTTTTTTACGTCCGCTACAAAATATTGGCGGCTTATTTTTTGAAGATAGTACGATTGGATTTGAACAAGAGGAAGCGAATCTGATCGTTGATATACACATTGAAGAGAATGTGAAAGCATCTGCTCGTTTAACAGATGTTGCGACTGGAAATGTGTATGAAGAAACATTCGCAAAAGATTTATCTGCTTTTACAGATGAAAAAGAGCGTATGAAGCAAGTGAAACACGTTGTTTCTTATGTATATCTTTCTGTTCTTCAGCAGTTAACTGGTATTGAACAAAGCTGGGGTATTTTAACGGGAGTACGTCCGACGAAACTTCTTCACAAAATGCTTCAAAATGGTATGTCAAAAGAAGAAGCCCATCAAGAACTTCGTGAAAGTTATTTAATTCATGAAGAGAAAATTGAACTTCTTCAGCGCATTGTTGATTGCCAATTAGCAGTTGTTCCGGATTTATACCGTTTGAAAGAAGAAGTAAGTATTTATATCGGTATTCCGTTCTGCCCAACGAAATGTGCATATTGTACATTCCCGGCTTATGCAATTAATGGACGCCAAGGATCTGTTGATTCGTTCTTAGGTGGTTTACATTATGAAGTTCGTGAAATTGGTAAGTTTTTAAAAGAAAAAGGTGTAAAAGTTACGACGATTTATTACGGCGGCGGTACACCTACAAGTATTACAGCAGAAGAGATGGATATGCTGTATGAAGAAATGTATGAAGCGTTCCCAGATGTGAAAAATGTGCGTGAAGTAACAGTTGAGGCAGGTCGCCCAGATACAATTACGCCAGCAAAGCTAGAAGTGTTAAATAAATGGAATATTGACCGTATTAGTATTAATCCGCAGTCATACCATCAAGAGACACTAAAAGCAATTGGACGTCATCATACTGTAGAAGAAACAATTGAGAAATACCATTTAGCTCGTGAAATGGGAATGAACAATATTAATATGGACTTAATTATTGGTCTTCCTGGTGAAGGGTTAGATATCTTCAAGCATACGTTAGATGAAACAGAAAAGTTAATGCCAGAATCATTAACAGTTCATACGTTATCATTCAAACGTGCTTCTGAAATGACGCAAAACAAACGTAAATATAAAGTAGCTGGTCGCGAAGAAATTACAGCGATGATGCACGAAGCAGAAGAGTGGACGCAAAAGCATAATTACGTACCATATTACCTATATCGTCAAAAGAATATTTTAGGTAACTTAGAGAACGTTGGTTATGCAATGCCGACGCAAGAAAGTATTTACAACATTGTCATTATGGAAGAAGTACAATCAATTATCGGACTTGGTTGTGGTGCATCAAGTAAATTTGTTCATCCGAAGACGGGAGCAATTACGCACTTTGCGAATCCGAAAGATCCAAAATCATATAATGATGGCTTTGTGAAATATACAGAAGATAAACTGAAAATTTTAGAAGAGCTATTTGCATAAGAAGAAAGAGGTTGTTCCGAGTCGGAACAACCTCTTTTTTATCCTGCAGTAACGGGCGGTCCGATTATATCTTATCAGTTTTTGTCGGTAAGTCGATATATTCGAAAAATCGCTGATATAAATTGAGTTGTGGTTGATATATTTCAAGTTACGGTCGATATATCTGGAAAATCTCCGATATAATTTCATTTACCGTCTAGCGGTACCGTATGTAAAACTATGTCGATAATAATCAGAAAAATTAGTCACATCATTAGAGGACAATGTCTACTTATGGACGAAATGATAGATTTATGAAAGAGAAAAGGGGGAAATTGTTGGCATGTATATGACGATAGGGAGAATTTTTGATTTATCAGTTGGTAAGTATCCAAATAAAGAGGCGTTAGTGGAACCTGAAAAAAATATTCGCTGGACGTATAAACAGTGGGATGAACAAATAAATAAAACAGCGCACGCTCTATTAGAAGAAGGGGTAAGAAAGGGAGATACGGTATCTGTTTACTTATATAATTGCCATGAATTTGTAAACGTTTACTTAGCCTGTGCGAAAATTGGAGCGATCTTTAACCCGATTAATTTCCGCTTAAAAGCAAAAGAAGTATCTTATATTCTTCAGGACGCATCCTCGAAAGTCGTTGTCTTTGAAAAAGCAGTTGAGTCAACTGTTGCTATAATTGAAAGAGATTTTCCAAATACATCTTTTTGGTCTATAGAAAACGATAAACCTTCCTATGCAAGTTCCTACCATGAAAAAGTGAATGAAGCATCTTCTGAGAAAGTAAATATCGAAATTGATGAAATGGATTATTGTTCTATGCTGTATACGAGCGGTACGACAGGTCATCCGAAAGGCGTGTTACATCGCCATCGTGAAATGGCTGAGCATAGTATGATTTGTACGTATTTCCTAAAATATAATAGAGATAGCGTTGGGCTTGTTGTTGCACCTTTATATCACTGTGGTGAATTAAATGCCGGAATCATACCACGCATTCAAGTTGGCGGAAAGAATGTTATTTTGCATCATTTTGATACAGAAACAGTATTACATACGATTCAAGAAGAAAAGATTACGACGTTCTTTGCAGCGCCGACGATGTGGAATATGTTGTTGCAAAAAGATTTAGCTCAGTATGATTTAACGTCAATGAAAATCGGTATATATGGCGGAGCAGCAATGGCACCGGCGTTAGTGAAGGAATGTAAAGAACGTCTTTATATTGATCTTGTTCAAATATACGGAATGACAGAAATGGGGCCAGTTGTTGCATTTCTGGTAGAGGAGGATCAAATTACGAAAGCTGGTTCAGCAGGCACGCCATGTTTTAGCCATGAAGTTCGTATTGTGAAACCGAACGAGGATGCACCGGCAGAACCAGATGATGTATTACCTCCTTATGAAGTGGGAGAAATTATTTTACGCGGCCCAACTATGATGGCTGGCTATCATAATCGTGAAGAAGCGAATAAAAAATCGATGTATAAAGGATGGTATCATTCTGGTGATCTAGGCTATTTTGATAAAGACGGTTATTTATTCGTTGCTGATCGCGTTGATGATATGGTAATTAGCGGTGGCGTAAATATTTATCCTCGTGAAATTGAAGATTTCCTTCATAGTCATCCAGGTATATTAGATGTGGCGGTACTTGGTGAGCCAGATGAATTATGGGGAGAGCGTGTTGTGGCAGTTATTGTGAAGAAAGATGAAACAATAACAGAAGCTGATTTAGAAACGTATTGCAAAGAAAGTGATGAACTAGCAGATTATAAACGTCCGCGTCATTATTTATTTGTAGATGAACTCCCTCGTAATGCGAGCGGGAAGTTGCAGAAGTTTGTACTGAGGGAGTCGTTGAAAGGTGCGAAAAAATAGAAAATGCAGGATACCCCATATCTATGGGGTATCCTGCATTTTTCTGTATTAAACAGAAGAAACAATATCTTTGTTAATTCTCATTTTTTCTTGGTGAAGGTTAATTAGCGCATTTGAAATAAGGTGGAAACACAAAGTGGATGTAATACAAAAAGAAAAGACACCCTAAGGTGCCTTTCTCCGACTTGAACCATTTCATTTCATACGAATCGGAATCTATCCGTATTACCATTACCCCTTTGTTATGAGTGTAAACACACACTATAAAGCAGAATCGTCTATATACACTAGATTGTTAGTTCACAAAAGACAAGAGATTTGAGATCAATATCGAAGTGACGCCACATCCCCTATAATAATTGATATGTTACGCCTTTTAAAAGAATCTGCTTTATAGAACGTGCCCACAAGTTATATTTTACTACATGTAATATTCATTCAGTGTATTTTTTGATGAATATGTATAATTACATAAACTGTATGAAAAAAGAGAGTATACTCTGATGTTGTGTAATAAAGATAAAGCCCGCCTATGGAATAGGGGGCTTTTCTTACTTTTTATAAATATTTATTCCAATTATATTATCAGATGAGTCTAAACGAATATAAACGTCAGCTGATAAAAGGTGTGCATTATATATTCGTTGTTTATATGTTGATATCTCGAAGCGTTTTCCATTTAATTCACATTCTAGAATAATCATATCGCCATGTTCTTTCCAATTTATTAATTTAGCAGTTGTATTCATATAAACCTCCTCTGAATCATTTTATGAAAATTAATAGAGATAGTGTGAGAAAGGAGTTTATATAACAAAAAAAGACACCTTAAGTGTCTTCTTTGATTACTATAAAAGTCGTTGAATGAAATAGGTTTCTATTTTTATTTGCGTGAAAAGCCTTCTTCATCAAGGTATTCCGCAGCTTCTGGATAAGAGTTGAATGTACCGTCTAAGTTTACACCAGCGTACACGTTCCACATGTCATCCTCTGAAATAAGAGTAAGAATATGACCATCTTCGTTCTGCCATTCTTCTTCTTTCGCAGGTTCTACAGGTGCTACTACTTCTTCTTGTGATAGAAGGTCAATTGATTTCTCAATTACTGAACGTAACTCCTCTGCTGAAAACTCACGGATGTTAACCATGCCTTTATCATCTGTTTTATAACCTTTAATACCGCTTGCATATACAAATCCATTTCCATTTGGGTGTAAATGAAATACAACGTTCTTTTTATCTAAACGACTTTCTTCAAAGTGGAAGTTTACACGTTTTAATGATACGTTCTTTCTTTCTAGTTCTGGGAAAGATTCAATAATCGATAATTTTTCTTCAAAAGTTAGCATAGTGCCTCCAAGTATATAGTAAAAGATTTAATTTGTTCATTATAGCATAGTTGCAATTGTTTCCAAAGATAAGGGGGAAACTTTTCATTGAATACGTTTACGTCACGAGAATGTAAAAAGTGAGCTAACGAATGTATCTTTTTAGGTGTACAATGGAACATGGACTTTATACAAAGGTGGTTTTTTTTATGTTTCAAAAAATAGCAAAGGAATGTTTAGCAGGATTTACTGTTGCGATTGTTGCGTTACCACTTGCGATTGCATTTGGTATTGCCGCGACAGGAACGTCTGAGGGAGCGCTTGTTGGATTGTATGGTGCGATTTTTGCAGGTTTATTCGCAGCGTTATTTGGCGGGACACCTGGGCAAGTAACAGGGCCAACTGGACCAATTACCGTTATTGCAACAGGAGTTATTGCGACGCACGGGTTAGAGGCAAGTTTTATTGCCTTTATGATGGCAGGGTTATTTCAAATTTTATTCGGTGTATGTAAGCTCGGTTCTTACGTTCGATATATTCCGTATCCTGTCGTTTCGGGATTTATGAATGGTATTGCATTAATCATTATTTTAGGCGAAATAAAGCACGTACAAAATAGTTTTTTACTTGTTGTGTTAACGATTATTGTAATGATTGTTTCTGGTAAATGGATTAAGGCGATTCCGTCTAGTTTAGTAGCACTAGTCGGTGTGACAGCTTTGCTTCCTTTATTTTCTTCCTTACTCGAAGGACTTACAGTAAAGTTACCGATTATCGGAAATCTTTCACTAAATAAAGTAATTGAAAAGATTGGAACCATTCCAGAAGCGATGCCTACGCTTCATATTCCATCTTTAAGTGGAACAGGAATAGCAGCACTTATTTTGCCAGCGCTTAGTATTGCTTTATTAGGATCGATTGACTCGTTGTTAACCTCGGTCGTAATGGATAATGTGACAGGTACACGTCATAAAAGTAATAAAGAACTGGTCGGACAAGGTATCGGTAATATGATGAGCGGATTGTTTGGCGGATTAGCAGGTGCAGGTGCGACTGTAAGGTCTATCGTGAATATAAGAAGTGGCGGTAAAACGGCACTTTCGGCATGTATGCATAGTGTTATCTTATTTATTTTTATTATGGGTCTTGGTTCGGTCGTACAATATATTCCACTTGCTGTATTATCAGGTATTTTAATTTTAACTGGTATTGGAATGTTCGATTGGGGAAGCATGAAAAAGATGCATGTCGCTCCTAAAGGTGATGTCGTTGTTATGCTCGTAACGATGATTGTAACGGTGAAGTTCGATTTAATGATTGCTGTTGCATTCGGTATTATTCTTTCGTTCATCATATATATGGTGAAATGTAAAGAACGTAAAACTTCTATCGTAAAAGAAAAAGAAGAAACGTACACAATTCAAGGACCGCTCTCTTTCCTATCAGTAGATCGTATTTTCTCTACTTTACAAGATGTGAAGTCACCGGTTATTTTACGTATGAAAGATGTGCGTTATATGGATGTATCAGGAGCTATGGCCTTATTAAATTTTGTTGAGCAATCAAATAAAGTAGGAGCAAGTGTAAAGCTTGAGCAAGTACATCCGAGTATTGAAAAAACAATCGCAGTAATGGCAAGCGATGAACAGAAAGAGCAATTGAAAATCTTAAGTGTTTAGATGGTAATTAGAATATCTCACAATCTTACATAAATTATAATGTAGAGTTGTGGGATATTTTTATAATGTTTTTAGTAATATGTATCGCAGTGATAGGGAGGAAGGGC
This sequence comes from Bacillus cereus group sp. MYBK95-2, assembly GCF_051915225.1. Taxonomy (NCBI): domain Bacteria; kingdom Bacillati; phylum Bacillota; class Bacilli; order Caryophanales; family Bacillaceae; genus Bacillus; species Bacillus cereus group sp. MYBK95-2. The sequence goes on from NZ_JBQAEH010000006.1 coordinate 142,533, forward strand.
TCTTTTTTCGTAACAGAAACGGTTATAGTGTGTACATACATAATGGAAGGAATTAGAAAAAATATTGTGAAGAGACAGGCTTAAATGGGTTCTCTTTTCTATTTTGAAAAAAAAACCAAGTATTCAACCTATAATAAATTTGTTATGATAACCAATGGGATAAAGTGAATTCCTATCGTTTAAAACAATATGTTTGAGAGTATATGTATAAAAGAAAAGAGAAAAAATATGAATAAAACATTTGTAAAAGGAGCAGCAATTTTAACCATTACAACTTTTTTGTCGAAATTGCTGGGTAGTTTTTTTCAAATTCCATTACAAAATATTGCAGGAGATGAAGTGCTCGGTATTTTCCGCCTTGTTTTTCCTGTATATATGATTGCTCTTACATTATCGGTAGCCGGAGTTCCACTTGCAATTTCGAAACTAATTGCAGAGTTGAACGAAAAAAATAAGCAAAAGGAAATTGCAAAATTATTTAAATCAGCGTCAATTATTGGGATAGCATTTGGCGTTTTCGGCTGTTTAGTCATTGTATTATTTTCTATTGAAATTGCAAATATGCTTGGTGGACAAGAAACTAGAATGCCGTTGCTTATTACTTCATTAGCGTTACTCATTGCGCCATACATGGCGGTGTATAGAGGGTATTTTCAAGGTTTCGGTGATATGAAACCAACAGGGGTATCACAGGTCATTGAGCAATTTGTACGTGTGTTTTTTATGTTAATAATTGCTTACATACTAGTATCATGGGATAAGAGTAATACTGTTATTACTAGTGGTGCGATGGTTGGCTCTTTTCTTGGAGTCATTAGTTCGCTTATATATTTGCGTATAAAATATAATAGAAGTCCATACTACAATAAAAGCAATTCCTATTCGCTCCGAGATTTAAGAGAAAACGGCAAAAAGATATTGCGGGTATCGATCCCAATCGCTATTGGAGCTTTATCAATGCCACTTTTAAATTTAGTAGACTCGCTTACAATACCGCATGTATTACAAGGATCATCAACAGAAATTCAAGAACAATTTGGAATATACAGTCGCGGTTTTGCATTCACGCAAATAATTGTTATTTTTGCAAGCGCAATTGTATTTCCGTTAATACCACTCTTAACTTCCGCATTGGCCAAAAGAGATATAAATTTGGCGAAAATAACAATTCAAAATACAAATCGACTAGCGCATGTTTTGACAGCACCGTTAACAATATGGTTGATGGCATTAACAGTACCTTTAAATGTCGGATTGTTCACAGATGTAAAAGGCAGTAGTATGTTAACAGTTATGATTGGCAGTTCGTATTTTACTGCGGTTATGGTATTATCAATAGGTGTTTTACAGGGCATTAACCGTTCTGCACAAGCTGCATGGATTGTTATTGGTGCGAGTTGTGTGAAAGTCGTGTTAAACATAATGTTCGTGCAGAAGTTTGGCATAGATGGAGCGGCGTATAGTACATTCATTACTTACGTATTGGTTTGTATTGTAAATCATTTGTATATTCGAAGCTATATTGCCTATTCTATTCATTTAAAAAGCTTTTTTGGTGTGCTAGCAATAGCATGTATTTTGGGACTAGGATTGTATGAACTATGTAATGTGATAAATATTACATCTTCAAGAATTATGACGTTATTATTCAGTGGTATAGCATTAAGTATTACAACCATTTTGTATGGTGTATGTGCTTTGAAATTAAAATGGATATCAATAAACAAAATACCATTTTTGAAAAGATAAATATAGAAATTTAATTTTTTATTATAATTCATATGAACTGATAAAGAGGAAACTATGTAGGGTATCAAGTGTTTAGGTAAGGAATGGGTACTAGTTTATGTTAGATGAAATAAACGGTTACCTAGTTTTGGAGGAGATTTAGGGTGCGTTTAGTCTTATCAGGATATTATGGTTTTTATAATGTTGGAGACGAGGCGATTCTACAATCAATTATTGAATCGTTAAGTAAAGAGAACCCGGATATAGAACTAGTAGTACTATCAAATGATTCTAAATATACAAAGGAAATGTATGGTGTAGAATCGGTAGATCGCTGGGATATAAAAGCTGTTTATCATGCAATCAAAAACAGTGATGGAGTTATTAGCGGTGGCGGGAGCCTTCTTCAAGATCAGACAAGTACGAAGAGTATTCTATATTATACGGGTATTATGGGACTCGCTCGATTATTAAAAAAGCCGTATTATATTTATTCACAAGGAATAGGTCCAATTACAAAAGGATATAATCGTCTATTAGTAAAATGGAACTTGTCAAAAGCTTCCTATGTATCAGTTCGAGATGAGGATTCGTTTTTATATTTAAAAGAACTTGGCATAAAAAACGATATTGAAATTGTTCCAGACCCTGTTTTAACATGGAAACGGACAAAACAATCGGATTGGTTGCAAAAGCATTCGATACATGGAAAAGTAATCGCGGTTAGTGTGCGTTATTGGAATGCAAAAGAAGATTATATAAAAAAATTAGCTGCGGCATTAAAAAAATTAAAGCAAGAAGGATACCAAATTCTATTTGTTCCAATGCATGAGCCATTTGATCAAAAAGCTTCGCGTGAAGTAGTAGACTTAATGGGAGAAGAGACGTATATGCTTCCATATAAAATGGATATCGATGAGAAAATATTCATTTTATCACAATGTTCATTACTAATTGGTATGCGTCTTCATGCACTAGTTTTTTCTGCTGTAGCCAAAACTCCAATGGTCGGGATTTCATATGATCCGAAAATTGATTCGTTTTTAAGTCAAGTGAATCAGCCAGTTATAGGAAGTGTGGATGGCGAATGGAGTGCTGAATATTTATATGAAATTGCGAAAAAGCAATTAATGCAACAAGGAACTGTGCAGCAAGAGTTACAATTGACAATAGATGAGCTTCGGTTGCAAGGCAAACAGGCAACAAAGAAACTCATTGATCATATGGAAAAAGGCACTTTATTAAAAAAGTAAAGTGTCTTTTATTTTGTTTTGAATGTAATGAAAATTCAAATTAAAAAACGTTTTATTTTAATTCCTATTTATTATGCTAAAATGATTGTGATTATTATATAATCAAATTTGTGATAATAAATTCGTAGATTACGAGGAGGATAACCTTGAAGACTTTTTCAAAAGGTATAACAGCAGTGGCATTAACGGGATCATTACTTTTAACTCCTATTTCAAGTTATGCGGCAAATGATGATATTACAGGACATATGTTTGAGACGAATATGCGCTCACTTATTACTAAAGGAGTTTTAATGGGGTATGGAGACAATGTATATGCGCCTGATAAATTAGTAACAAGAGCAGAGTTTGCTACATTCATAGCGAGGGCTTTAAATTTACCGAAAGCTGATTCGAATTTCGAGGATGTGCCGAAGACTTACGGTTTATATGATGGTGTAAGTAGAGCATATGGAGCGAAAATTATTAATGGTCGTACGAACGAGACGTTCTCACCAAATGATGTGATTACACGTGAAGAAATGTCGATCATGGTAAAGCGAGCGTTAGACTATAAAAATATTAAAGTAGCTGTAAGTCCGCTTACCTTTACTGATAAAGATAGTATTAACTATAAAGAACATGTGCAAGTTATGGTGGCTACTCAAATTATTAAAGGGTATCCAGAAGATAATACATTTAGACCACATTTATCAGCTACAAGAGGGATGGCTTCAGCTATGTTGGATCGCATGCTTCAGACGATTGAAAAAAACGGAAATAGCAATCCTGTAGAAACTAAGAAATATGTCGTGACAAATGTAAGAGAAAACGGAACAGAGCAAGAAGTAGAGCGCTATAATACGTATAAAGAAGCGGTTACCGCTGCTCAAAATAAAGGTATGAATGCGGTAAAATACGAGAACGAATTTTTATGGATTAAAGATGGTTTTGCAAGTGCGAAAAGAATAACTGGGCAAAACATCATTAATATTTATGATGAGAATTTATCAACAGTATATACGTATATTCAGTATGGAACAGAATTGAAAGTGTTAGAAGTTGGCGAAGATCGTGTGAAAGTTCAACTTTCTGGTTTGACAGGTTATGTGAAGAAGAATGAAATCACTTTAATTCCTACCAATGAAATGAAACAGTCGTCTTATTATGTGAAATCAGATGGATATTTATACCATAAATATTATACATATAATACAAGTTCACCTGGATATACAGAATTTAGATATGGTGTGGCACCTTCTTTCATGAAGCAAGGACAGCAAATGTATAGTGTAGATGGAAAGACATTTGGAGACGAAACTTTCTATCAATATTTCAATTATTTATCATTACGTTCGAAAACAGATTATACAGCTGAACAACTAGATAGTTATGTGAAATCGATTAAGCCAGACTCTCCATTAATTGGTTTAGGAAAGAAATTTAAAGAAGTAGAAAGCAAGTATAATGTAAATGCATTATTCTTATATTCATTAGCAATTCATGAAAGTTATTATGGAACAAGCGCTCTTGCAAAAGACAAAAATAATTTATTTGGTTTAAAAGCAACAGACGATAGTCCATATGGTAACGGAGAAGCATTCAATTCAAAAGAAGATTGTATTGAACATGCAGCAAAATTATACATGAATGAAGGATATTTAAATCCAGGACATTGGCGTTATACAGCAACATATACAGGTGATAAAGCTGCTGGTTTAAATGCGAAATATGCATCTGATGCGAACTGGGGTAAAAAAGTAGCGGGGCATATGAACCGTTTTGATTCTTATTTAGGTAAAAAAGAATACAACAAGTACAAACTTGCACGTGTGATGAATAACGTGGAAGTGAAAAAGAATCCTAGTATATCAAATGAGAGACTGTATCGTTTAAATACAAATGTAGTTGTCACAGTTATTGGTGAAGAAATAATAAATGGAAAAGCGTGGGTTAAAGTTATTTCAGATAATCCTACTGTAACAGAAGCGTATATTGCAAAAGAAAGCTTAGAATACGTAAAACATTAATTAAATAAAAAAGAAGGTGCTACTAATATTTCGTAGCACCTTCTTTTTATTCAATTTCAAAATCAACAATGATATAAGCGAGTATCACAACGAAGAAAATACTAACGGCTGGCGCTGTTAATACGTGGCCAGACATAAAGCCAATGCCAAGTGATAGAATGAGTGTGCTCGTTAATAGCATATACTTTACGCTCATGATTTTCTTAAAGTTTGTGATCATGCGGATGAATAATTTAATACCAAAGTATAGAAACGGTATTAAATAAATAAGGAAACCGACAATTCCAAATGCGAAAAATAGGTCATGGAAGTCCATTTCAATTAATTTAATTTTATCTGTGTAGTTACCAGCATAACCCATTCCGAATAGTTTTTGTGAAAGCGGTGCGTCTTTATAGTACTGTTTGTATGTTTTTAAGAATTTGTCGCGATCGCTGTAAATTAAACTTTTTACTTCAGAATCTGTAAGTTCACCTTTTGCATGTTTTTTTGCATCTTCTGGATCTTCTTTAATTACTTTTCCTTCTTTTCGATCTTTCTCTTCTTGTACTGATTTTTTGTATTCGTATATTTGCATGTGAATGCCCATATTTTTTGCGATAGGAGTATGTGGTGTAAGAGCAATTAAACCTCCTAGTATAACAGCGGCAACAACGGTATTTACAATATGTGTGAATCCTTTTCCTTCTTTTTTACGATTTATCATATATTCAATGAATGAGAAGAAAAGTGCTACGCCTAATGTAATAACAATTGCGCCATATCCGACTTTCGTTCCGACCATAATACTTGCATACATCGCAAGTATTGTTGGAATCCAGTAATATATTTTTGAGAAAGAAGTTGTTTTATGAATCGAATATAAGACAATGATTGGGAACATAATGGCGAAAAGAGAACTTAAATCATTTCCAGCGAAGAACCAACCTCTTGAACCGATTTTTGAGTGCGGATAGCTTGGGAAATCCGTTCCAGTTTGCATTGCGACAATCATTGTGATGCTTAAAATTAAAGTTGCATATAAGAAATATGTAATGATTTTATGAAATACATACTCTTTATTTTTTAGCTCTTTAAAGGCGATAATATATCCAAACAGTAGCACAATTGGATATACGCTCTTTAAGATAAATTTAACTTCTTCTCCAAATGAAACTGGAGATTTAACCATCATATTATTTACAAGACCGATTGCGAGTGCGATTCCGAGTAAACATAAATAGAAGATGTACTTTTTCGCATCTTGTTGTTTGTGATGAAGAAGTAGGTATCCTAATGCAAGAAGCATAAAGGCGAAACGGACTACAACTCCAACTGTTGCGCTCATGTGTAGTATATAGATTGAAAAAGATGTTAATAAATCTAAAATTGGTTGAAACACAATGAATAGCAATAGGAAATGTGGGAAGTAGTTATCCGTTTGTTTCAACTTATTAACCATATGTTCCTCCAGTTCTTCATTCCTTTATTACAACACCCAAAAGATGGGTATAAAGCCTTTTTTATATAGTAAGGCGAATGAATTTCAATATTTGTTTTTTTATCAAACTTAAGAATACACCATTTCATTGTAATGGTAAATAGATGAAAAGCATGGATAAACCGACTTTAATTTCTATATTTTTCAACGGAATTGTATGTTTTATACGGTATATGTACAAATTGCGAGATTATTAGACAGAAAATTGAGAAAAAAGAAGGATTTTTCAGTGGTTTTCTATAATTATATAAGTATAATCTTTATGGAGAAAAGAGGGGTATATATAATGGAAATAACAAGTAAAACAGAATCTGTCGTTGTGAAATATGAAGGCCACGTTGCAACGGTTATGGTCAATCGCCCAGAGGTGTTAAATGCGTTGGATGAGCCGACCTTAAAAGAGTTATTACAAAAGTTGAAAGAAGTAGCGGAAAGTTCTGCGCATATCGTTGTGTTATGCGGGAACGGCCGTGGTTTTTCTGCGGGTGGGGATATTAAATCGATGCTTTCAAGTAATGATGAAAGTAAGTTTGATGGTATTATGAATACCATTTCTGAAGTTGTCGTGACATTATATACGATGCCAAAGCTTGTTATTAGTGCAATTCATGGACCAACTGCAGGTCTTGGATTAAGTATTGCGTTAACAGCTGATTATGTAATGGCGGATATATCATCTGTTATTGCAATGAACTTTATTGGAATCGCTTTAATTCCAGATGGAGGCGGTCATTTCTTCCTTCAAAAGCGTGTCGGTGAAAATATGACGAAGCAAATTATTTGGGAAGGTAAGAAATTATCAGCGACAGAAGCGCTTGATATCGGCTTAATTGATGAAGTAATCGGCGAAGATTTCCAAACGGCTGTGAAGCAGAAGATTAATGAATGGTCACAAAAGCCGATTAAAGCAATGATTCAAACGAAGCAAATTTTATGTGAAGTAAATCGTTCTAATTTAGAGCAAACATTGCAATTAGAAAAGCGTGGTCAATATGCAATGAGACAAACAGCGGATCATAAAGAAGGTATTGCTGCGTTTTTAGAGAAACGTTTACCAGCATTTAAAGGAGAATAAAGTTTGTCCATTCCTCACTGATTATTAGCTCGTTAATTCGGGATAAAGGGGAGAAAGTGCTAACACATTTTAGTATAATTGTGTTAGCACTTTTTTTAGGAGTAATACATGAAGAAAATGATCGGTGTTATCACTATTATTTTGCTTACATATTCTGCTTTGCATAGTACACCATCTTTGGCAGTTCGGACTGCGTTGTTTTTTGAGGGACATCCAAGTGTTGCATTTTCTGACGGGGTGACGAAAGAAAAAGATGTGAAAAAAGAAGCGATTCCAGATGAGTATCAAACTCTATATGGTAAGGACGAAGACTTAGAGCACTATTTCTTTCCACATGTAAGAGCACATGGATCAGGAATTGATATGTTAAGTGCATGCGTGAAGAAAAAATGGTTTTTCTATAAAGCAGAGCTCGGATGTTATTAAATATAGGAGGATGAATGATGTCAGCATATAACAAGTTAGTAAGAGATCGTGTTCCAGAGAAGATTTTAATGTCTGGAAAAACGTATACAGCACAAAAATTAACAGGTCAAGCCTACATACAAGCTTTAGCGAAAATTGGAACGGAAGAAATTCGTGAATTTGCTTCTATGAAAGAACGCGAACATGCACTAGATTCTCTTGCAGATGCGCTAGAGGTTATCATTTCATTAGCACGTGCAGAAGGTGCGTCGATTGAAGATGTGGAACGCCTTCGTAAGCAAAAAGAGATAGAGCGCGGTGGATTTGAAAGAGGTATTTATTTATTAGATGTTTCAGAAGAATAGTTTTATAGGAAAAGCATAGCGTTACTGAGTAACGCTATGCTTTCTTGTTGCAATGAAGCTAATAATGAAGAAGATAGCTGTTAATATCCAGCCGATTGTAATAGAAGTAGTAGTATGAATGGCATAAGAGATTTGTAAACAAAATAATGATGCTAAAAACCAAATGAGTGCAATGTGTATATATTTTTTTGATATATTCATATTTCAGGACTCCTTTTGTATACTAAAAAGAATTTTACTACAATTTAGAAAATTAAGCTATATAAGTAGAGGTTTTCTGGCGAATTTTGTATACTGAATAGTAGAGAAAATGAGGAGGAAACGACAATGGCACATCATACGAAAGAAACGATGGAACTGATTAAGGAGCTTGTCTCTATTCCGAGTCCATCTGGAAATACAGCAAAAATTATTAATTTCATTGAAAACTATGTCAGTGAGTGGAACGTAGAAACGAAACGTAATAATAAGGGAGCTCTTATTTTAACGGTAAAAGGGAAGAATGATGCGCAGCACCGCTTATTAACGGCACACGTTGATACGTTAGGTGCGATGGTGAAAGAAATTAAGCCTGATGGTCGCCTGAGTCTTTCTATGATTGGTGGATTTCGCTGGAACTCTGTAGAAGGGGAATATTGCGAAATTGAAACAGCAAGTGGCAAGACATATACAGGAACGATTTTAATGCATCAAACATCTGTACATGTATATAAAGATGCAGGTGAAGCAAAACGCGATGAGAAAAATATTGAAGTTCGTATTGATGAGCGCGTATTTTCAACTGATGAAGTACGCGAATTAGGAATTGAAGTAGGAGACTTCGTTTCATTTGATCCGCGTGTTCAAATTACAGAGAGTGGATACATAAAATCCCGTCATTTAGATGACAAAGTAAGTGTTGCGATTTTATTAAAATTAATTAAAAGATTACAAGATGAAAACGTAACATTACCATATACGACGCATTTCTTAATTTCTAATAATGAAGAGATTGGATACGGTGGTAATTCTAACATTCCAGAAGAAACTGTTGAATACTTAGCAGTTGATATGGGAGCGTTAGGTGATGGACAAACATCTGATGAATATACAGTATCTATTTGTGCAAAAGACTCTAGCGGCCCGTATCATTACGCACTGCGTAAACATTTAGTAGAGCTTGCGAAAACGAATCATATTGAATATAAAGTAGATATCTATCCATACTACGGATCTGATGCATCAGCTGCGATTCGCGCGGGATTTGATGTGAAACATGCTTTAATTGGAGCGGGTATTGATTCTTCTCACGCATTTGAACGTACACATGAAAGTTCTATTGCGCATACAGAAGCATTAGTGTATGCATATGTAATGTCTAATTTAATTGAAGAATAATTTCATAGATAGTAGAGAGCTGATTAAAAATAATATTTTTAATCAGCTTTTTATTTGGCGAAGCGATTAGGAGACATGTCCTAATCGTTTTTTTATCCCGCTATTTGTGGGCTGATTAAAGTTTTATTTTATATACATTCATTATAAGTTATATATATGCGATTTTTGTTATAAGGCCGGAAACGTATTTACTATAGATATATAATGTTATACACTATGAAAGGAATTAATTAATAGTTAATATTTTTTAGTTAGCTTGATTAAAAAAATTGTATGAATATGAAGTTTTGAGAGGAGATTTATTTTTCATGAAGTACAAAGCAATAGCCGCAGGTTTATTAGCAGCAAATTTACTAGCACATCCAATTAGTAGTTTAGCAGAAACGAAGAAATTTCCTGATGTTTCAGATAGTGCGTGGTCGAAAGACGCAATTTATTATTTAGTAGAGAGAAATGTAATTAACGGTATGCCAGATGGTAACTTTATGCCATACGGAAATTTAACACGTGCCCAGGCAGCAAAGATTATCGCAACAGCAATTGGTGCTAAAGTAGATCCAAATGCAAAGCCGTCTTATAATGATGCGAAAAATAGTTGGGCAGCTTCATTTATTGCAGCCATGGAAAAAGAGAATATTATTAAGGGACGAGAACCAGGAGTATTTGATCCTGAAGGAAAAGTAACTCGTGCTGAAATGGCAGCTATGCTTGTAAGAGCATATAATTTGAAGAGCAAAGTAACAGGACCAGTTCCTACAAAATTCGCTGATTTAGAGAATCATTGGGGTAAAGAAGAAGTTAATATTTTAGTAGAATTAAAACTTTCTTTAGGTACAGAGAATGGCTGGAAACCGAATGATTCTATTACGCGTGAACAAGCAGCTCAGCTTACTGCGCAAACAGATAAATTTAGCAAGAATAGTGATCGTCCAGTAGAAACAAAGAAAATGTACATAGATAGAAAATTCATTACATATCACGCACCATCATTAAGTTCTGGGATTAGTGCGAATCAGCATAATCCACAAACGGTAGAAATTAAAGAAGAACGAGATGGATGGATCAAAATTGCAACAAGTAACGGTGATAAATGGACACCTTTAGTAGAGAAAACAGAAGTTATTAATGAAGGATTCACTACTTATGCAGAAGCTTCTTCTTCGTCAAAAGTAATGGGAACACATAACGCACAGCAAGTAACTGTTATTGAAGAGAACGGCAGCTGGATTCGTATCCGCATGGGCGCTGGTTTCCAATGGGTTAATAAAAATCAATTAAATCCAGTGAAGCAAGGGAATTTCTTAGAAGGAAAAGCGATTATCATTGATCCAGGTCATGGTGGAGTTGATCCAGGGCATTCTGGTGTGAAAATGGATGAAAGTGCTATTGTATTAGATACATCTTTACGTGTACAAAAACTATTTGAACAAAAGACACCATTTACTGTTTTATTAACACGTAATGATGATACGCGTCCGGGAAATACTCCTGGTGAATCTTTGAAAAAACGTGTAGAATTTGCACAAGAAAATAAAGGTGATATTTTCGTAAGTATTCATGCAAACGGGTTTAATGAACAAGTAGAAGGAACAGAAACGTTCTACTACAGATCGGCAACAAATCCAAACTCAGAAGAAAGCCGTGTACTAGCAGAAAAAGTACAAAAACGTTTAGTACAAGCACTTCAATCAAATGATAGAGGTGTAAAGACAGAAAACTTCTATGTAGTGAAATACAATACAATGCCTGCTATTTTAGCTGAACTAGGTTTCATCGATGCTAAAGGTGAAGGTGAAAAACTAGCTACTGAAGAATGGAGACAACGTGCAGCGGAAGCGATTTATCAAGGCATTTTAGATTACTATGAAGAAATGGGTAACAACGTGTCTTCTTTCCGTTAATAAATAATAAGAGATTGCCATTGGCAGTCTCTTTTATTTATTAACGTTTCTCTTTATTTCCGGCATATGATATCATTTAATTTTATATACAAAAGAAAAGTATTTGAGTAATTGTAATCATAACAATTTTAAACGATAAAGGATGATAATAGATTGAGTAATCATAGTAAAACACCTGCCTGTATATATACGTATGCATTTCGTGAGGAGGAGCGTGCTTTATGTTACTTGGAAATGCGCTCGTTCTTTGGAATGGAGTCCCACGTTAATATTTTAAAAAGTGATGTCAAAATTGACCCGAGTAGAAGTGCGTTTATTAAAGAGCGAATTGAAGTTATGTATGAAGGAGACGACTTAGAAAGTATCTTAAAACAAGTGGAACAAATTGACTTGGCAGGAGCGACGTTCAAAGTCATCTTCGTTAAAATTAATGACCTCGTTGGAGAGAATAAAATTGAATATGGAGAAAGACGTCTTATTGAACGAGACCTCGGCATGCATATTGAAGGAGAAGCGGATGTTCGTAATCCAGAGCGTGTATTCGGGATTGTTCCTCTTGGAGGACGCTGGTACTTCGGGCACTATGTAGAAAGCGAACCCGTTTGGTATCATCACATAAAAAAACCGCATAGTTATTCGACATCTCTTAGCACACGTGTTGCGAGATCAGTTGCAAATATCGCTGTACCAAATCCAGAGGGAGTACGAGCAATTGACCCGTGCTGCGGTATTGGAACAGTAGTAGTAGAAGCACTTTCTATGGGGATTAACATCGTTGGTAGAGATATAAATCCACTTGTAGTTCTTGGAACAAGAAAAAATATCGCACATTTCGGATTTGAAGGAACAGTAACAAAAGGACCAATCGAGGAAATTACTGAGAACTACGACGTTGCCATTATCGATATGCCGTACGACCTATTTACGCATGCCACACCAGAAGACCAGCTCTCCATTCTTTCAAGTGCGCGCCGCATCGCTAAAAAGGTAGTCGTTGTAACGATGGAGACAATGGACGACATGATCCATGAAGCAGGGTTTGAAATTACAGATCGCTGTATTACAAGAAAAGGATCATTTACTAGACAAATTCTTGTTTGTGAATAAGAAAGGAAGGTCACCCGTTTGGGTGACCTTTTTAGTGTAGTTTGATGTGTGATTGATTGGCAGTTTGTAGGCGGCGATAAGTTGATATTGTGATAGGAGAATCTATTACTGTTCTTTTAATTTCTCTTGTTGTGCGATTAATAAATTGCGTAATACGTGTCCGCGGTAACTTTCTAATTTTCGTCCTTCATGATAGCGTACGCCTAATTTTTTTAGTTCAGCTACGTACCAGCCCTTTGTTCCGTAGTACATTGGATCACTTCCTTTTTGCTTTTGAACAGTATATGTTGGGGAGCGAAGTAACTTTACATTGAAAATAATAAGACTGGTTGTATCAAGGGGGCCCCCATAACATAGACTCTGGACAGTGTATAAAAAAATAGACAGTAGTGTATGTTTTTCTAAAAAATGCATACAAATTTATACCCTATGCGTTGGCATGATATTTGCAATGAAAAGAGTATCAACGTATAGGGGAGAGATCGAAATGAAGGTTAGTAAAATATATACAACGATTGATGCACACGTAGCTGGGGAGCCGCTTCGAATTATTACGGGCGGAGTGCCAGAAATAAAAGGAGAAACGCAGCTGGAAAGACGCGCCTACTGCATGGAACATTTGGATTACCTTCGTGAAATTCTGATGTATGAACCGAGAGGGCATCACGGAATGTACGGTTGTATCATTACACCGCCAGCAAGTGCCCACGCTGATTTTGGTGTTTTATTTATGCACAATGAAGGATGGAGTACGATGTGTGGTCATGGCATTATCGCTGTTATTACAGTTGGAATTGAAACAGGCATGTTGGAAGTAAAGGGTGAAAAACAAAAGTTCATTATTGATAGCCCAGCCGGAGAAGTTATTGCGTATGCAAAATATAACGGGAGTGAAGTAGAATCTGTATCATTTGAAAATGTTCCTTCATTTGTATACAAAAAAGACGTTCCTATTAAAATAGATAACTATGAATTTCAAGTAGATATCGCGTTTGGAGGAGCATTTTACGCTGTTGTAGACTGTAAAGAATTTGGTTTGAAAGTTGATTTCAAAGATTTATCTGCTATTCAAATGTGGGGCGGTAAAATTAAACATTATATAGAGAGAAAAATGGAAGTGAAACATCCACTTGAAGAAGGATTGAAAGGAATATACGGCGTTATCTTTTCAGATGAACCGAAAGACAAAGGTGCTACGCTACGAAATGTAACGATTTTTGCTGATGGGCAAGTAGACCGTTCTCCTTGCGGTACAGGAACTTCAGCGAGAATCGCAACTCTTTTTGAAAAAGCTACCTTGCAAAAAGGAGAAGTATTCATCCATGAATGCATTACTGATGGGAAATTCCAGGGAGAAGTATTATCCGTAACCGCAGTAGATACATATGAAGCTGTCGTTCCAAAAGTAACGGGGAATGCCTTTATTACAGGATTTCATCAGTTCGTTGTAGATCCGAGAGATGATTTGAATCGAGGATTTTTGTTAGGATAAGAGGAGGGGGTGGAAAGATATGCTTGTCATAAGCGCGAACGAACAAAGAAACTTAGTAAATATGAATGAAGTTATTGAATACGCGGCGCTTGCTTTAAAAGAATTTTCCGCAGAAAGAACGATTACACCAATAAGAGGCTCATTACCATTTGCGAACGAGCAAAATACGGCATTAATTATGCCTTCAGTAGCGGAAGGACTTGAGGCACTTGGAGTAAAAATAGTAACGGTAGTCCCGCAAAATAAACAGATAGGAAAGAAAACGATCAATGGGATTGTGATGCTATCAGACTTTCAAACGGGAGAACCGCTCGCACTTCTAGAAGGATCGTACTTAACGATGATCCGAACGGGCGCCTTATCAGGAGTAGCGACAAAATATTTAGCTCGTCATAACGCAAAAACTTTATGCATTATCGGCACGGGTGAACAAGCGAAAGGAATTGCCGAAGCAATATTTGCGGTTAGAGATATCGAAAAAGTCATCTTATACAATCGCACAGAAGAAAAAGCGTATGCATTTGCGCAATATATACAAGAGAAATTTGGTAAACCTGCTTACGTTTACAAGGATCCAAATGAAGCAGTACGTGAAGCAGACATCATCGTCACAACTACGAACGCAACCACACCAGTCTTCTCAGAAATCTTGCAAAAAGGCGTCCACGTAAACGCCGTCGGCTCATTCAGACCGAGCATGCAAGAACTACCCTCACATGCCATAGCTAAAGCAAACAAAGTAGTAGTCGAATCAAAAGAAGCAGCACTAGACGAAACAGGAGACCTTCAAGTTCCGATAAAAGAAGGTCTATTCAAAGCAAACGCCATTCACGCTGAACTTGGTCAAATTATAAGCGGAGAAAAAGCTGGGCGCGAAAATGATGAAGAGATTACTGTTTTTAAATCGGTTGGTTTGGCAGTAGTAGATATTATTGTTGCAAAGTATTTGTATGAGAAAGCGGTGGAGCAAGGAGTAGGGAATAAGATTGAGTTTTGAGACTGCCTTTTGGTGGTCTTTTTTTCAATTCATCAAATGTCATGATAACCTCCTAAATGTGTTTTTTGTCTTTAATTTCATTCTACATTTTAGATCATATAAAACAATCATTTTAGAGGGATTTTCTGTAAGTTGATAGTTTTTTAACTCATTTTATGAGGCTACTTATTCGTGGTCTTTTTATTTTCTCCTCCGCATAAATATAGTTTATCGCAAGAATGCATTAATAGATTACAAACTTTCTACCTTTGCGAAAAAGTTTGACTTTATATAAGGGTAGTGGTAATTTAAAACCTATAAGAAAACTCGGTATTAATTCCGAGTTTTCTTATAGGTGTAAATAGTCGAGAGGGGTCGAAATATGAAGAAGAAGTTGTTTGTATTACCATTTGTCCTACTATTATTTATTGCATTAGCTGCTTGTTCAGGGGAAAAAGATTCGAAGCAAGCAGGAACTAGTAAATCAGGGACTCCGAAAGACGGAGGGGCGTTAACGATTGGTGTTAGCGATAATCCAGATACGATGAATCCGCTTTATGCGAATGATCGTGTGTCATTAACTGTGCAGCAAGCTTTATATGCGCCGCTATATCATATGGAAAACGGTAAGAAAAAGTTTGTTCTTGCTGAGAGCTTTACGCCTTCAGAAGATCAATTAACTTGGACACTGAAGTTAAAAGATAATTTGAAATGGCATGATGGTAAGAAAATTACATCAGACGATATAGCATTTACATTCCAATCTATTTTGGATGAGAAGCAAAATAGCTCAAGTCGTGAAAACTTTATTTTTAAAGGAAAGCCGCTTGAGGTGAAAAAGGTAGATGAGTTAACAACTCAATTCGTTTTACCACAAGTAAGCGCATCTTTCGAAGGTGTGATGAATGATTTCTTCCCAATTCCGAAACATGTATTTGAAGGGGAAGCAGATTTAGCGAAGAGTAAGAAAAACTTACAGCCTGTAGGATCAGGGCCGTTTAAGTTTAAAGAGTATAAATCAGATGAGTACGTTGCATTAGATCGATTTGATGATTATGTAGGTGGGAAAGCTAAATTAGACTCTATCGTATACCGCGTTGTAAAAGACCGTAATACAGCAAATGTTTCACTGCAAAATGGTCAAATCAACATGAAGATGATTGAGCCGCAAGACTTTAAGAAACTAGATAGTACTGGGAACTTCTCAATGGTGACATTCCCTGAAGGTAGATTATTCTACTTATCTTATAACATGAATACAGATTTGATGAAGAAAAAAGAAGTGCGCCAAGCAATTGCGCATGCGTTAGATAAAAAAGAAATGATTAACTCAGCATTCGTTTCAGGTGAATTTGCAGAACCAGCAAATTCAATCTTAACGCCAGACGCTATGTATTATGCGAAAGATATTAAAGACTATAAGTATGATAAAAAAGAAGCGAAAGATTTATTAGCAAAAGCTGGCGTGAAAGATAAAGAAAAAGTACGTGTGATGTATGTAACGAATAATAAAATTATGGAAAGCTTAGCGTTATATACACAACAAAAATTAAAAGAAGTTGGCTTAGAAGTTGAACTAAATGCATTAGATGCTAGTGCGGCAAGTGAAAAAGGCTTAGATAAAGAGAATAAAGAATATGATATTACATTTGGTGGTTACATAATGGGACCTGAGCCAGATTCATATAAGAGCTTATTCTTAAGTAATGCTGAATACAATTATGCACGATATAAAAACGCTGATTTCGATAAGTTATGGGAAGAAGCTGCAGTTGAAACAGATAAAACAAAACGCGCAGAGCTATACCATAAAATTCAAGAGACAGCGAGAGAAGACGTACCTTATCTACCAATCGCGTATCCGAAAGCAGTTATTGCAGTAGATAAAAAGTTTGATGGATTAAAAGAAGCGAAAGCAATTCCTGTCACAATGTTTGAAGATCTATCTAAGATTTATGAAGTGAAATAAGAAACAATAAAGAAGCTGGTGGAAATCAGCTTCTTTAGCTTGAGGGGGGAAGTTTGTGTATAAAGTAATTGCGAAGAGGCTTTTAAATGCAATTCCGCTTTTATTTGTTATTTCTATTATTTCTTTTCTATTAATAAAACTAGCACCGGGGGATCCGGTTCGAAACTTTGTAACGCCAAATATGAGTCCAATTGATGTGGAGCGTATTCGCAAAAGTTTAGGACTAGATCAACCAATTTACGTGCAGTATTTTTTATGGTTAAAAAACATTTTAACAGGAAATTTTGGTTACTCACTTCAAAATCATCGTCCTGTTTTAGATCTTATCACAGAAAGATTACCTGCAACAATTGGGTTAATGGGATCATCTTTACTCGTCTCATTCGTAATCGCAATACCACTTGGACTATTTACAGGTGTGAAAAAGAATTCATTCTTTGACCGCATTGTAAACTTTATTTCATACGTTGGTATTTCTATGCCGGTTTTCTGGTTTGCACTACTATTAGTCTACTTATTCTCTTTAAAATTGAACCTACTTCCGAGTATGGGTATGCGCACCGTAGGTAAAGATTCTGTCTGGGATATTGTGCAACACGGCATTTTACCTTGTATGGTGTTAGCATTCCAAAACGTATCTGTTTATATGAGATATATTCGTTCAAGTACGATTCAGCAATTAGAAGAAGAATATGTACAAATTCAATATGCGTACGGCGCTTCAAAGAAAACGGTGTTATTTAATCACGTACTTCGAAATGTATTAATACCGATCATTACAATTTTCGGATTATCGATTCCAAGTTTAGTAGGCGGAGCGTTCATTACGGAAACAGTATTCTCATGGCCGGGGCTTGGTTCACTTGGGGTAAATGCTATTTTTAGATTTGATTATCCGATTATCATGGCAATTACATTACTATCATCATTCATGTTAATTCTCGGTAACTTAATTGCTGATATTTTATATGGCGTAGTAGATCCGCGCATTCGAATGAGGGGGTGATTTGGAATGAATAATAGGAGATTTCAAACGATAAAACATAGCTTTACAAAAAATAAGTTTGTTGCAATGGGAGTTATTATACTTGCGATTTTAACGGTCGCATCAATTTTCGCATTCGTGTCGCCGTACGATCCTAGCAAAATGTCGATTCCAGATCGCTTACAAGAACCGAGTATGAGTCATCCTTTCGGAACGGATGATTACGGAAGGGATTACTTAACGAGAGCGTTATATGGCGGACGAGTTTCACTTGCGGTCGGTTTCCTTGCGATGGTTGTTTCTATTACAATCGGTACTGCAGTTGGAACAATTAGCGGGTATTTTGGCGGAAAGTTAGACAACTTTTTAATGAGGGTTGTTGAAGTACTTATGTCAATTCCATCATTCTTTTTAATGCTACTATTAAATGCGTATTTAAAACCAGGAATTACGACGTTAGTTCTTATTATCGGATTACTAACATGGATGGACACCGCCCGTATTGTAAGGGCAGAAACGTTATCTGTAAAAGAGCGTGAGTACGTTTTATACGCAAAAGTATCAGGACAAAAATCACTTATGATTATTGTAAGACATATCATTCCTAACATTTTATCAACCATTATTATCGCCGCGACATTAACGATTGCGACATCGATTTTAATGGAATCATCACTTAGTTTCCTAGGTTTAGGTATTAGAGAACCAGATTCTTCTTGGGGCAGCATGCTAAACAATGCGCAAGGATATATTGGTGAAGCTTGGTATTTAACGCTCTTCCCAGGATTCCTTATCCTTTTAACGGTACTTAGTTTTAACGTAATTGGTGAAGCATTGAAGAAAGCTTTCGCACCAAAAGGAGCTGGACATGAAAACTAAAGTATTAAGTGAAAGGAGTGAGAAGCGTGTCTGAAAAACTACTAGAAGTGAAAAATTTAAAGACTTCTTTTTTCATAGAAAGTGGCGAAGTTGAAGCAGTTCGCGGCGTTACATTTCGCTTAAATAAAGGAGAAGTAGTCGGTATCGTTGGGGAATCTGGAAGCGGGAAGAGTGTAATGGCGAAGTCTGTTATGTCTCTCGTTACGTCACCAGGAAAAGTGAAAGAAGGGGAAATCTTTTTTCATAATGAAAACATACTTTCTAAATCTGAAAAAGAATTACGTTCTATTAGAGGAAATCAAATTTCACTTATCTCTCAAGACCCAATGTCAGCGCTAAATCCGGTCGTGAAAATTGGGAAACAAATGATGGAAGTAATTATACGTCATCAAAAAGTGAAAAAGAAAGAAGCAGAGCAGATCGCGATTAACTTGTTAAAACAAGTCGGTCTTTCGTCACCAGAAGAAAGGGTAAAACAATATCCGCATGAACTAAGCGGTGGTATGAAGCAGCGGGTTATGATCGCAATGGCGATGTCTTGTAACCCAGACCTTCTTATTGCTGACGAACCGACGACTGCACTTGATGTAACGATACAGGCGCAAATACTAGATTTAATGAAAAACTTAAAGAACGAAACGAATATGGCGTTACTTCTTATTACGCATGACTTAGGAATTGTCGCGCAAAACTGTACGCGCGTCATCGTTATGTACGGCGGGCTTATTATGGAAGAAGGACCTGTACTTGATATTTTCCAATCGCCGAATCATCCATATACGAAAGGGCTATTAAACTCTCTGCCAAAAATATCGAACGGCGTAAAAGAAAGACTCGCTCCTATTCAAGGTGTAACGCCAAACTTATTAAATCCACCACAAGGTTGCCCATTCGCAGAGCGTTGCCCGCATGCGATGGACATTTGTGAAAAAGAACGTCCGCCATATTTTGAAATCGGAGACGGAAGGCGTTCCATGTGCTGGTTAAATGATAGGGCGGTAGGTGATTCCCATGCATGAAGAAAACTTAATTGAAGTTCGGAACTTAAAAAAGTATTTTCCTATTAAAAAAGGACTATTCGGTAGAAAAACAGAGCAATTAAAAGCAGTCGATGACTTAAGCTTTACAATTAAAAAAGGTGAAACATTCGGGTTAGTAGGAGAATCTGGCTGCGGAAAATCAACGACAGGAAGAAGCATCATTCGTTTACACGACGTCACTTCAGGTAACGTTTTATTCGACGGAAAAGATATCGCAAGTTTAAAGGAAAGTGAACTAAAAGAATATCGAAAAAGAATGCAAATCATTTTCCAAGATCCATACGGATCATTAAACCCGGCAATGAACGTATTCCAAATTATTAGTGAGCCAATGAACATTCATGGATCTTATGAAAAAGAAGAACAAAAAGAAATCATATTAGACCTGCTTAAAAAGGTAGGCCTAAAAGAAGAACATTTATATCGCTACCCGCACGAATTTAGCGGGGGCCAGCGCCAGCGCATTAGCATCGCGCGCGCACTATCTGTAAAACCAGACTTTATCCTATGTGACGAACCAATCTCAGCACTAGATGTCTCAGTCCAAGCGCAAGTCGTAAACATGCTGCAAGACATTCAAGAAGAAACAGGCGTCACATATTTATTCATCGCACATGACCTATCGATGGTAAGACACATATCAGATCGAATCGGAGTCATGTACTTAGGAAACATAGTAGAAATTGCCGACAGCGAAGACTTATACACAAAACCGGCACATCCATACACACAAGCACTACTCTCATCTATGCCAGAACTAGATCCAACAAACACAGGCAAAGAACGGATCATCCTAGAGGGGGAAGTTCCAAGCCCGCTCAACTCACCGTCCGGCTGCAAATTTAGAACGCGCTGCAAATTCGCCACTGAAAAATGCGCACAGGAAGTACCGAAGATGGTTGAGATTGCGAAAGGGCATGAAGTGGCTTGTCATTTGTTTTAGAGGGAGAGCACTAGGGGGGACCTGGTGCTTTTTTCTTTTGTGTTGGGGTGTGGGATTGGTTGTAGACTAATGGTCAGTGATTGTTTATAGTTGCATTTCCTGTTATATAATTTTCCTTATTTTTCAACTATAATTGTAATGATATGTTAGATTGTATATTTTATCCTTAATATATTTAATGGAAGGGGGACTCTCTATGAAATTGCTTCGTTCATTTCTCATTTTGACTCTTGTTGTATTGTTAAGCGCATGTAATACAGCAACAAAAGTCACAAAGGTTCAAAAAAATGGCGAAACGACTTTAACAATTGGTTCTTTGCAGGGGTATTACGATGTACAAACGCTTAAAGCTGAAAAAGGAAATGTGGAAATTCCTTATGAGGCAGCAGTTGAAGAAGGTACGATTTTATTGCAAGTCACAAAAGATGATAAGGTCATTTATGAAGAAGAAGTCACTTCTCAAAAAGAAGGTTTGCTTTCTTTTGAAGCGCCAAAATCCGGATCATATGATTTAATTGTACGTGTGAAGGGTGAAGAAGAGAAAGCGAAAGGAATTCAAATACATACGAAGCTATGAAAAAACGGCAAGCGGAGTATACTCGCTTGCCGTTTCCATTTCCAGTTGGTTCTAGCATAACAAATGCTCATCAATTCCAAGAAGTGAACGTAAAGTAATTCCGAAGTATACAATATTTTACTTTCAGCGATGTAATCCCTAATAAAAGATTCAATAAATTTTATAATATAAATATTTAATTCTAATCATTAAAAATCCTACTTTTTCTTACTTTAATTGTTTCTAAAATATAAAGAAGAATACCTAAACCAAATATTTTTTCAGCATTAGAAATATTATTACCTAATCTAATAATCGGTACATTTAAGCCAAATCTTTCACTCCATTCTAAAGGCATATATCCCCTCTTGCAGTTTATTAATATACGATCATCCATTGTACGAAAAGACGTTTCGAAAAAATCAAATTCCACTTCTATCTCAGAAATTTTTATCTCTTTTTCATTCATCAAGGAACCACGTACCATTCCAAATCCTTGTATCATATTTTCTTTAAACATACCTACACAATTATAATTCGAATCATAAATAGCCCAATCATAATTTTCAACTTCACTTTGAAAATATGCAAGGATTTCTCCATCACTTGCTTCCAATCCAAAAACTTCTTTATTTTTTAAAATAGGTAATGTTGAAGAAATCATCTTTGTTCCTGCTACATATCTTCCATCAGGAGTATATAAACCTAAATGTTTATTATTGCCGGGTAATTCTAACAAAACATAAGTATCAATATCCCAAAATGTTAAATCATTTTTAATTATATTTTTTTCGAGTAAATTTCCTTTTCTTAATTGCCAAAATCCAATACTAAAAAATACAAGAGAAGCTATAATAATTAAGATTACTGGTCCCCAATTAATATTACCCCAAGTATTATACATACCAATTAATCCATAAAGAAAAAGCCCAGTTCCAATTAAACACTTCAACTTTCCCTTTTTTTTATAATACTCAAATAATTCCACATAAACACCTCTATCAGTTGGTCTTAATATTTCAATTACCTTTCAAATAGGGGGCACATTACCGAAAGTGAAAAATTGTATGCTAAGGGTGTAAAAACCTATTATAGCAGGTTTTATAGACGTTATATTTACCTTTATAATAAAAGAGGACGTGGAGTAACTTGATTATTCTTAATCATTCGACAAGATACAACAATTTAAGATCATATTTTTTGCTATGATAAGTAAGAAATTTACATATCGTGTTATTGGGGGATAAAAAGAGATGTTGAAAAAATTTACTACATGTATTTTAGGTGGCGCTTTAGTATTCAATTTATCTGGTTGCGGCAATACATCCGACAAAACTTCTTCAGAATCTAAAGAAACCAATTCTAAACAAGAAGAAAAGAAAGTGCAAACAACTGATGAGGCGAAAACGAAAGAGAATACAAAGCAGAAAAATACAGAACAAACAAAAGAGAAATCAAAAATAAAAGAAAAAGAGTATGCTGTAAACAAGGATTTTCATACACCTAAATTTGATGTAACTGTAAAAAGAGTTGTAGAAAGAGATAAGGTTGGTAAAGAGAGTATAGGATTCCAAAAACCTGAAGATGGACATGTCTTTATTGTTGTAGAAGCAGAAGGGAAAAATATCACAAACGAACCGATGAAATTAGCCGTTTTACCATCAGTGGATTTAGTGGATGAAAATGATAATGCTTATCAAAGTGATGTGTTAGCAGCTAGTAGTTATGCGGTTGAAAAAGGTGAGACCTCTAGTATTACTAAGGAATTAAAACCAGGGGAGGTAAAGAGACAAAATAAAGTTTACGTGATTAATAAAGAAAAATTTGATACAGGAAAGTGGTATGTAGTTGTTAACCATGAGTATAAGGAACAAATTAAATAGTGTTTATTTATGAAGAGGAGATGGCTCCTCTTTTTTTTTTTTACAAGTTAACACAGAATTTCGTTATAATGTAGAAATTTAATGTTTTCGAAAAAAAGAATTGACTTCTATATTAGTTGTAACTAAAATAGTTACATAAAGATGTAATCAATTTAGTTACAAATAATATCTGCTAAAAATATGATTTATATATTTAATTAAGGATGGTGGTCCATACGTTGCCACCCGGTGTAGAAAGTTACTAACACATTCAAATCGATGCATATTCTAAGCTTTAGTATTTTCTGTTACGGGGCAATAAGGTGAAACGTTATCTTTTGTTAAAAACCTTGGTGGATCTTTCTTTGGAAATATTAGTTTTGGGGAAATATAGTAAGGTATCTAAAAAAGAATAAGGTATAAAAAGATGTACCTATATAAACCAAAAATTTAGTTGAGCTGGATAATAAAAAAAAGGTAGGAGATTTAAATGGAGACGAAACAAGATAATCTTATTTACGTATGGGATGCATATTGTGGATGGTGCTATGGTTTTTCAGAAAGTATTAAAGGATTTTACAAAAACCACACTGAAGTACCATTAACGGTTTTATGTGGAGGGTTATTTTTGGATAATTTACCAATGAAACACTTCTCATATATAGAAGAAGGAAATAAAAGAATTAATCAACTTACAGGTGCTGAATTTGGTCCTTCCTATCAAAAATTGGTGGAGGAAGGGACTTTTAAAATGAATTCGAAAGATGCTGCAATTGGTTTTTCAGCTTTACGCTCATTAGCGCCAGACCGTTTATTAGAATTCACTTCGGCTATGCAAAAAGCGTTTTATTATGAGGGCCAAAGTCTGAGTGATCCAGAAACATATCGCAAAATTGCAATCGAGCATGGTTTGGACCCTGAACAAGTATTAGAACGTTTAAACGCTCAAGAAACAATAATAGATGTCCAAAATGATTTCAATAAAGTTCGACAGCGTGGTGTTAATAGCTATCCTTCATTACTTTTACAAAAGGATAATCAAATTATTCCTATTGGTGGTGGCGTAATGACGCCGGATAAAATTGAAGCGCGTTTTAAAAATTTATATTAAGAAAATTTAGGATATAGTAGCAAACATGTTATCTTAAGCCACCTGACATTTATCTACGGAATATTCGCCAGTACTATTACACTTTCAGATAAATGGGAGTGGGAGATTTTATCCCGCTTTAACGGGCAGTAAGACCCCCACCTCAAAATTCAGTGGAAGCAAAGAAGTTAGGTGGGGGATCAACTGTCCGTAAAAGTCCGATTGGTGTGGGCTAATAATCAGTGGGGGATGAACAAAACCCCCACTGATTAAAGTTTCACTTTATCGGAACAAGATAAAAATATGATAATTAGTTAATAACTTTAACAAAAGGAGAATAACATACTATGTTTACAACAATCGATACAAATCAAAAAGATGTGAAATTAACGGTGTTTAGTTCGGACGAAAAAAGCTTTATGGTCACAGCAACATTAGTTGAGAAAGCAGGACATGCATTTTTAATAAACTCAAAATTTACTCAGTCTGATTCGAAAGAAATTGTTGAGTATCTGAAAAAAAATAACTTATCTTTAGATAAAATCTTTATTATTCATGGGGATCCAGACTACTACTTTGGATTAGAGAGCATTAAAGCCGTTTACCCAGAAGCTATAGCGTATGCAACAGAGTCTACTGTTGAACATATCGTTCATTCTGTCTTAGGGAAATTAAAAGTTTGGAAAGACGCCCTTGGAGAAAATGCACCAAGTAACGTGGTATTACCTCAAGTATTTAAAGAAAAAGCGATTGATTTTCAGGGGTTAACATTTGAACTAGTAGGCTTAGATCATTACAGAACTAGCCTATTTAATAAAGAACTAAAAGTATTAATTGGTGGTATCGATGTATTTAACGAAATACATGTATTCTTAGCGGATACTAGCTCAAAAGCGGCTATGGAGGCATGGATTGAGAACTTGAAAGTATTACAAGCATTACATGCTGACATAATTGTGCCTAGCCATGGATCAATCGAAAAATCCCTAAATAATCAAGCACTTACTGCGACAATGGATTATCTAAGAACGGCGGTTCAAGCTTCTGAGGAAAGTGGAACTTCAAAAGATTTTGTGGCAAAACTTGAAGCAGCATATCCAGGCTATGCAAATAAAGGTGTATTAGAATTAAGTGCAAAAGTTGTAACAAAAGAAATGCCTTGGGGTTAATGATATGAATAAATATCAAAAACTATTACATGAAACGTATGTGTTAACTGGCGAAGGGAAATTGGATACGTTCAAAACGTATTTAAGTGAAAATGTATCTTGGACAGAAGCTGCTGGGTTTCCATATGCAGGTACTTATATAGGTCCAGATGAAGTAGTGAAAAACGTACATGAACGTCTTGGCACAGAATGGGATGACTATAGCGCTAAAGATGAAATTTATGCTTTTAATAACAATACTGTTATCGTGTATGGAAAATATAGTGGGACATATAAAGCTACAGGGAAATCGTTCATAGCAGATTTTTGTCACCTTTATAAGTTTGATGAGAACGATAAGGTTAAGAAGTTTATTCAAATTGTGGACAGTGCAACTGTTAATGAGGTATTAAGTTAGAGTTAATCGTTTCTAATATGCCTTGTATAGGGGGAGGTTAGGATAAATGAAATTCCTAACATTACCCCTGACATTACATTTTTGGGAAGGTTTCTCCTTCTTCAAACTTTTTATAGAAGAAAACTTATTTAAGTAGAAGAGGTAGGTATATATGAAATTAGAGAAAAGTTTAATCATAACAATTATTTCTGTATTTATTTTAGGAGTAGTTTCGACTTTGGTATATCAAGCTTCCACCGGTAATAACAAAGGAAACTCAATAAAGAGCGAGAATGTTGCTTCTGTATCAAAAGAAGTGAAAGAAAATGAAAAGAATAAAAAGATGGTAGTTGATTTCTATAATGAAGTTTTTAACAAACATAATATCGATATTATCCCTAAATATGTTAGCGAAGATTATAAGCAACATAATCCTTTTGTTGCTGATGGACGAAAAGCCTTCATGGATTTCTTTAAGGATGATTTTGTTAAAAATCCTAATTCCTCTGCAGAGATTAAACGTGTAGTAGCTGAAGGGGATACAGTTGCTCTTCATGTACATTCTCGTACTAATTCTCAAGATAAGGGAGTTGCTATAGTGGATATATTTCGTATCAAGGATGGAAAGATTGTCGAACACTGGGATGTAATTCAAGAGATTCCAAGTGAAGCAGCTAATGATAATACGATGTTTTAGATAGAAGATATATTTAATAATTGTTTAATTGATAGTGCTTTGTAGAATTTAGATAAGTAAAGGAGATGTCCTAGTACCATGCCTGGGACATCTCCTTTTTGTTTTAACGATATTTAATTTATTGTTATTTGTATTTTTTATGTACTACTATTCAAGTACATATCATTTCAGGCGGTTTTCTTTTATCCCGCATTAACGGGCAGTAAGATCCCCACCTCAAAATTCAGCGAAAGCAAAGAAATTAGGTGGGGGCGGGCTGCCCGTAAAAGCCCAATTGGTGAGGGCAAAGTTTCACTTTATGCTTCTATATCTTTTCCCTCTTCTACACCATCAAAAGCAAATCAGATAAAAATGTAGGGCTTAAGTAACTAAAATAAAGAAAAAGCCATACAAGTAGTATGACTTTCTTTGCGGAACAATTAAGCTTGTGGTGCAGGCGGTCTTCCATTGAAGTTAGAACGTTTTGGAATTCCTTAAATTAAGAACAGAGTGGGATTAATCCTAGCCCAATTACTAGCGCTGTTTTCTACATACCTTACTTTTTTACGAACAGATTCCAACTGATTTAATAATTCATCACTATTAAATCGTTATAAGCTTCTTTTATACAATATTTCATACACAATATCAGCTTCTCGATTTTTTGCAATAGGACCCATTTTAATGACTTTAATAAGGATACGTATAGTAACGAAGAGACGATTCTATAAATACATAAGAATCGTCCTTTCGTTTTGCAAATGATGCATTAATATCAGTCTCATACTATTTTAATGGTATGGGTAAAAATAGTTTTTTTTTAACCTACGCTAAATTGTTATAATTTTTTTTGCTCTAGAGGCCAATTCCATATCATGTGTAACAAATATTATCGTTTTTCCATCTTCATTAAGGTCTTTTAATATGTTAAACACTAAATCTCGATTATTGTTATCTAAATTACCAGTTGGCTCATCAGCTAAAATGTAGTCGCATTTTTTAATAAGTATTCTTGCTAAAGCGATTCTTTGTTGTTCTCCACCACTAAGCTCAAAAATTTTTTTCTTCTCATAATTAGGCAAATTCACTTTTTGTAAAGCTTCTTTTATTATTTTTCTTTTATCGATATTTTTTTGATATTCTAGGGCTATTAATAAATTTTTCTCTACCGTTTCGTTTTCCATTAAAGCGTAATTTTGAAATAGATAAGCTAATTTTTCACGTTGCAATAGTAAGGTTTGCTTTTTGTTTGGATTCATTTGTTCTTCTATAATTATATCTCCAGAGTCGCTTTGTTCTAATAAACCAATAATATTTAATAACGTCGTTTTTCCTTTTCCACTTTCCCCAACGATTGCGATGAAGTCTGTATCTTCAATCTTCAATGAGAAGTCTTTTAATACAACTTTATTACCAAATTTCTTATTTATATTCACTAATTCAATCATTACTAATGTTCTCCTTTTATGATAGCATTGAATGTTTGATTGCTTAATTTCTTATCAAAGAAATAGCTTATTAAAATTTCTAAGATTAGGATCAAAATACCTATAGAAATCACATAAGTATCAATAACATATATAGATACAGATATAATAGGTATAATATTTACTAATAACAATAAAGTAATCATAATTTTATTGCGCTTTATAGCGCTAAATCCAAATAACTGTTTAATATACAAATTGAACTTGTTTTTTTCATAGTAACTAGAAATAGTGTTATAAGTTATTAGAAAATTCGAGACGATTAATATGATCATTGCGATCAATAAATTTTCTTTTTCTGTTTTTAGGTTTTGAATTTCAAACGCTAAACGATCATATACTGAGGTGATATTTTGTATAGTTGATTGAGCCTCATTTTTAGTAATGGTAGCCCTTATACTATCGTATGGTTGCTCACTATTAGTTTTAAAATAAAATTCAGATGCAACATATGACAAATAAAAGGATTGATTGAAGATACCTGTATCAATAATTGCAATAGGATCTCTAATGAGATTTTTATCTTCCGCTTTTATAGTTGAATCATAAGTAAAATAATCTTGATTATTTTTTACATATATAATATTTATATTTAACTCTTGTTCTTTAGTGTTATTTTTCTCTCTTCCTAGTTCCTCATTATAAATGTTATCAACTTCAACTTTTTGGAAATAAAAATGTTTTCTATAATTCTTATATATCTCCTTCTCATATTCCTTTAATTTTTCAGGCACTAATATATTCATAGTATTCGAATCATGAATAATTTGCTCTTTGATTGTTTTTTTAACTGATTTAATAGGATTATAAGATAAATAGTTTGAATTTATAGTAACACTATTTCCGGAAGGTTCTAACTTCGGATCCCCATTTTCATTATTTAAATCATAGATATACTTTCCATCTATTTTGTCATAATTTGACGTACTAATTAGAAAGCCACCATGTTGTTTTTCCATATCCAAGTAAAGGTCTTTCATTTTTTTGCTAATTTTTTCTTCCGCACCTAAATCGTCGCCCTTAGCGAAAGTAACTTGAGTTTTATAAATATGTTTAGTTTTTGACCAATTAGATAAATTATCTATCTTTTGATTGAGTTCATTCGATAGGATTTTCCAATGATACGTGGACAATAACATTACGACTATAAATAGAAATTTTAAAGTGAAATTTAATGTGCTAACTAATATATATGGCTTGTTACCTTTTATTTTTGAAACATTTATATTTCTAGTAAAGGCTACTATCGTAATTATTGTGATAGGTATAATTAAAATAAAACTCAATGTAATTGCTATAATCCAAAAAATACATGATAATTCAAAATAAAAATCTGTACTATCTGTAAATATACAATACATAATAAATAATACATAAATCATAAGACTTGATAGTATCATGATTTTCCCTAAATTAAAGATAAAGAAGCTAACTATTTTTTTTCTTGTATAGCCCAATGTTTGCATGATAGCTATATCTTTCAATCTACGAATGATATAGTGAATAATCGCAACAAAGATGCATAATACAATCAAAAATATACAAAATATTTGAAACCCATTGCTCTCAAGTAAATATATAAAATCGGCTTTATTTTCGCCAAAAATTTCTGTTTTAGCTACATTTTCATTTAGTTCTTTTAACATGGCATTTATTTTTTCTTTATCTTGAGTCGAGATATAGTACATACCACTTCCATCAAAATTTTCATCTGCACTTAAAGGTTGGATAGTTATTTTAGTTTTCGAATCTATTCTTTTTATAATACCAATTTGATCTGTGCTCTCAATTTCAGAAGTACTTATAAATTTGTTTGAATTTACTTCTGGAAACTTCCCTGATTTTAACTTGATATGGTTATTTAAACCAGTATCAGTTGTAAAAATATGTAAATCATTTTCTCCCGGGTATATGTATTTTGAAATATTCACATTATATTTCTTTGCTAAACTTTGTAAAAATTCAATGTAATTCTTAGTGTAACTTTTCTCTTCTTCAAAATTTAAAGTAATACTAGTTGTATTTTTATAGAATAACTGTTGTGTTTTATATTCTTTAAAAATATTTAAAGATAAAAATGCAGTTAATGCCAGCGTTGCTGCCATTAAAATAAAAATGATTTTTTTCATGCAAACACCTCTTAGAAAAATCTAATATCACTAATTATCTATATTCAAAAACAAGAGAAGTTTTTAAACTTCTCTTGTTTTTGAATATTATTTATTATCGTAATTCGCTTTATTTGTACCACTAGATGTCCATGTAGCTTTTGCTTTGCTAAATACATCTTTCTTCTGCCATTTTCCATCATTGTAGACGCCTTTTCCATTTGTAACTGTTGCTCTACCTTGTTTTGTATAATGTTTATATTCGGAAATGACGTTTCCATCTCTTTTTCCTCTAATCCAATACCCACCGTCTGCTTTACCAGACGTTACACCTGCGTATAACTGAGGTTTATTGCCAGAATTGTTTTCATCTGCTACAAATCCTTCAGTTATTGTGCTATCCGCTGTCACAATTTCGGACTTTCCAACTGTTTTTTCTGCGGCAAATACATTCATTGAAGCTGGAACTACTAAAACACCTGCAGCAATTGCACCGATAATAGCTTTTTTCATACTAATTCCCCATTTCTATCAGTTTATATTTTGTTAAGATTTTACACTAATGGAAAATCTTACAATTTAAATTTACCATATCCTCATTTTTTTGTAAATAAAAAGTAAATTTTCAGTTTATAATAATTGTTTTTAATTCATTGTTCATATATTCATCTTTATTATTTTTGCGGGATCAAGAAAGGGTATTTTAAGATTTAAATGTTAGTTGAAATAATAACGCCTTTCAAATAAGTTAAGAGGTTTTATTATTATTTTATGAGAGAACAACAGCGAAAAAAGCAGTGAAATAGAAGTTTCTAGTAACAAATATTACTGTGGAAAATTTAATAATTATTGGTAATATTGGGATATACTTATATGTTAACATAATATAGGATTGTATTGTTATTAAAAATTAAAATATTCAAAATTAAAAAAGATCAACTCTATTAAAGAGTTGATCTTTGTAGTGGAAGTAGTTTTTAATTGGACAAATTACCCTATGAAAAGAAAACAGTTCTGGTGCAAAAATAAAATACAATAACTTAACATGGCACAATAATATTTGGGACAGAATCCAATACATATTATTAAAATTAAGATAGTTCAAGTCGGCAGAAGGCACCTTTAGGTGTCTTTTTTTATGAATTTCAAGCCCACCTAT
Source organism: Bacillus cereus group sp. MYBK95-2 (assembly GCF_051915225.1). Lineage (NCBI taxonomy): Bacteria > Bacillati > Bacillota > Bacilli > Caryophanales > Bacillaceae > Bacillus > Bacillus cereus group sp. MYBK95-2. The sequence continues at coordinate 174,000 of NZ_JBQAEH010000006.1, forward strand.
TTCCGTAGGTGAACTACTTGTGATTTTACACAATTAAGTTATAGCAAAAGCATTTATATCGAAAGTAATTAAAATTAACTTTGTAACCCTAATAATCTCCATTGTTTTATTATCTTTTATTTTAAAATGAAGTCTTTTCCCTATACGTTCACTAATTACAATATTTCCAAAGGCTAATTTACGCAAATGTTGTACAATCAAATCCTCTGTAATTCTTGTTTGCTTACTTAAATCAAAAACTGACAACGATCTATATGTAATCAATTTACAAACAATTGATAAGCGAGTAGAATTCCCTAATAACCCTAAAACTTTTATATTTTCTGTATAGAAGCTAAAATCCATATGAAAAGCATGTAACAGATCTTCCAACCTCCTAAAATAAGATGAATATCAACCAAAATATCTTAACATAAAAATAGTGAAAAACCTAAAATATTCCAATTGTTCATTGGGAAAAATAATACTTGAATGGGAGTCCAATACATATTCTTAGAATTAAAGTGATTCAAATCGGAGGAAGGAACCTTTGGGGTGCCTTTTTATTTATGGAGTTTATTAGAAAATATTTGAAATATAATACAGTAGATTATATTATTATGTGTGTATGATTTCTGGTTTTAAAAATTACAAAAATTAATAGGGGGGAAACAATAATGAAGTTAGGAAAATTAGCATTAATTGGGGCATTAACTTTTAGCGGTTTTACTGCAATAGAAATGAGTAAACCTACCTCACAAGCAGCTGCAGCTTACTCAGATCCACTTAATGATGATTGGGGATTTAAAACCATTGTGGATTTACAAAATTCAGAGGAAAGTACATATCAACCAGATTGGAAGATTGGGAATTTAATAACTGGTGATACATTTTACTTAACACAGCACTTTGGTAGAGAACATTTTGGTGCGCAAATGAAAATTTTTAAAATCCACACAAATGGTACCCTAGAACGATTCCAAACAATAGAACCAGAATTTATTCCTGGAACAGAAATTTGGCAAACCCCTATCACAGATAGCTATACAAGCGGTACTTATGTCGCTGCAATTAAATATCGTGGTGAATTCACGTATTCAAATCAATTTACAATCAATTAGGGATATAACGTGATCATTTATTTTTTAAGAAACCCCCCCTTTTGCTTCCGACGGCGACGAGGAAGCAAAAGGGGGGGTTTTTTGTTATCTTTTTCTAAAATTTGTTTCCTAAAAACATACGCAGACACTTCACGTACAATGGCTTTCACAAATTCTTTTAGAAGCTCAAACAAAAACTCCATAGGTATATTACCCCCTTTCCTTCCAAATGGAAAGAAGGGATAACCAATCAAACTCACAATAAACAGTTAATCCTATTTTATTATACTAGTACAATCTCACCAATATAAAAAAGACCACCATTACTGGCAGTCCTTTTTTGGTAGTTTTAGAAATTAAATTATAACATATTAATATACAAATTATAAATATACTTTTACAAAAGATACTATAAGTTTTTTATAATTCTTGATTTCTCAATTTCCATTGCATACTGAATTTTCCTGTAAGTATTAATAACTACCATTAAAATTATCAATCCACTAGATTATTAGAAAAAACTGGTTATCTACATAATTGTTTGGTAAAATATAGATATAATTTAAGAGGGTAAAGTTAATATAGATCAACTAAGTAATGCTAAGAAAATGTTTTATTGCATAAAAAAAGGCTCCATTGCTGGAGCACTCAAAATAAACAAACGAATTAAAACAAGAAACAGACAATTTAACTATATAGATAAAACATAAATAAATCTATATATATGTAAAAATGCATATAAAAACTCTATTTATTGATGCTATAATAGATTTACTCGATGATTGTTATATTTTTTTATGGTTTTTAAGCAATAAATACCTTCTTAACACCAAGTGTACAAGAAAAGAAGACATCTTAAGTGATGTCTTCTTTTCTTATATAATAACAACACAATAAAATTAAGATGGTTCAAGTGGGAGGAAGGCACCTTTGGGTATCTTTTCTTTGTCAAATTTGCCTAATAGGTGCAGCACCACATTTCTATCAAGTTAAAAATTTTTTCACCCAAAACAAAAAAACGAGCTGAATTTACATAAATAACTATGAAAGAAAACAAAAACTTGGGATTAAAGAACTTGTGATGTATGACTATATTGGCTGTTTTTATCCAGAAGGATACATGAATCCTGATTATACATTTGTATTTAATCATGAGGATATTGAAGGAATTATATTTGTAGGTTTTATAGATGAGGAAGAAGAGGCATTTGTAGGATTGCTTAATTGAATAGGATCTAGAAACAGGTAATCTTCAAATTTTGATAAAACTAGCAATCTCCACGCCGAAATTGGTTAAATTATAAGGGGGAAAAGCTGGTCACGAAAATGATGAAGAGATTACTATTTTCAAATCAGTTGGTTTGGCTGTAGTAGATACTATCGTTGCGAATTATTTGTATGAGAAAGTAGTGGAGCGCGGGATGGGATTGAGTTTTCAGGGACTGCCTTTTGGTGGTCTTTTTTGCATAAAATCTTGTAAAGTAAGAAAAATTTGAATATTAATATTCTAATATTCAATAGAAAGATGAAATGTTTTAAAGTTCAAAATAATACATTATAATATATTTAGTAAAATTAACCAATTTATATTTTGCTCATTATGTATTAAAGGGGAAATGAAAATGGCTGGACAAATTCGTATGTCACCAGAGGAGCTTAAATCGAAAGCAGCTCAATATGGACAAGGTGCAAATCAAATTGAGGACATTTTAAGTCAACTACAAAATTTACAAAATGAATTAAGAGGAGAATGGGAAGGTCGTGCTTTCGAAGGTTTTGATCAACAGTTCAATCAATTAAAGCCAAAAGTACAAAACTTCGCACAGTTATTACAAGAAATTAATATGCAGCTTAATAAAACTGCAGAAGCTGTTGCTTCTCATGATGAAGAATTATCACGTAATTTCGGTTTGAAATAAAAATTGTCATACTCTATATAACAGGCATTTCAAATGAGCCATACAGCTTATAGTGTATGGCTCATTTGATTGCATGCCCAACTTAGCTGGACACACGTTTAAAAAGAGTGATATTAATAGGGAATTTTCATATATTTATTGGGATTTCTTTGGCATCTTCTGAAAATTAGAGAAAGGATTTGAGTGATGGGACAATTTCAAAGTAATTTTCAAACGGCACAACAAATTGCTACGCAGATGAGAACAGCTTCGAATATAATCCAAAGTGCAACAAATCGTTCTATAACAAAGGCGACGCGTACAACACTATCTGTTAATTCCAAAGCACAAGAAGCGAATCAACAAATGTTAGATTTTACGAAACAATTTTCCACTGCCTTTCAACAAGCGGTCGATAATATTCATTCAGTAGCCCAAGAGTTTGAGAGAATGGATAACGAACTTCACAACACTTTTCGCTAATGTGACAACCTACGTAAAGGTAAAATAGTAGGAGGAATATAATGAGTCAAGATATTGAAAAACAAATCAATCAAGTAAATCAAAAGTTAAGAAGTGTATTTGAAGAACAAGACCGAAATCAATCCGCGATTCACATTCAGGAGCAAGCGGAAGCAGATTTTTATGAATGGAGAGGTCGAAACCATCGTTTGTTTGATCGAATTTTAGGAACTTGGCATGGTGATAGAGAAATGTCTCAATTTTTTATGAATACATATCAAGAGGCACAACATATTGAACGAAAAGTCACATTTGAATTAGAAAACCAAAAAGAAACGTTGCTTAAAGAAAGACGAAACCTTAGTGATTTAGAAAACGACCTTTCCTATCAACAACAACAATTAGCGAGGGAGGTCAATGCATGAGCTTAAATATGTATTTAGGAGAAGTACAAGGCCAAACTCAAAGTATGAATGCTGTATGTAACGCTACTATTCAAGGTATGGAACAAGTCATTCAGTCAATTGATGCCTTTGCAATTGATACTGTTCTACAAGGACAAACTTATAGCAGTGCAAAATCATTTTTTGTACAAACCTTTCGTCCTTTAGCGCAAGGAATCATTTATCTGTGTGAAGAGTTAATTCGCCAGAACGATGCTTTTCCAAGTCAATTTCAATCACAAGTCGCTTCCACAGATGTAATTGAACAAGAAATATTAGAACAAATTCGAGAAATTGACCGAATGAAAGCAAGTATGGAAGCCATCAGTCAAGCTATGCCAATCCCAGGTATGGACGCTATGGCGAATCTTTTTACTGTGATGAGGAAAAAACTGCAAGAAAAGCTGGATCATTTGTATCAATTCAATCAGACCTCTAGTAATAATTATAGTACAGCACTTCAATTAGCAGCTAGTATTGCTGCAGGTCTTGCGGAAGTTCAAAGTGGAAAAGGCTTTAGTCCTGCAAGTGGTACATTTAGTACGCAAGGGTTGAATATGGAATGGACAACTTCAATTCAAGCGATTACAGAAGAGAGGGCACGACAAGCTACCAATTCAATTGAAGAAGGTGAAATGTGTGGTAAGCTACCTGAAAAATCTACTGGTGAAAAAATTTGGGACGGTATTGTAGATGGCACGGGACAAGCAGTTAGCGATACAATAGACGGAATAAAAGCTTTAGGGGATTGGGAAACGTGGGAAAACATGGGGAACGCTGCTTTGCACCCTATTGATACCCTTAGTACCATGTATAATGCATTGTCAGATTCATTTATTAATGATGTAATAAATGGAGACGCAGAAAGTCGGGCAAAGTGGGGAAGTTATGCTTTAACACAAGTTGGATTAGGACTTATTGGTGATAAAGGATTAAGTAAAGTATCGAAGGTAGCAACTACTGCAAATCTAACAAAAGGTATGTCCAGAGTAACTAATTCTGCTACATATAGAAATGCAATAAACGTATTAAATAATTTTAATTTAAACATTGGAAACCGTTTTGCTTATGCTGGTATTGGGGGAAGTTCTTTAAAATCTAGCTTTATTGATGCTTATCAAACAGCTAAGGATAAGCTATCACCTTATCAATATACTAAAAGGACTACGGATGGTGACATTTTTGTTGGTAAATTATATGGAGAAGATGTAATTCTTAAAGATGTTAAAGTTGATGAAATTACTTACTCTAAGAGAACTCGAGAAGAAGCTGAACAACTTCGGAAGGAATTTGATAGGAGTGTGAGAAAAGATTTTCTTAATGCATTGGTAAATGATCCTGTTAAACTGAAAGAACTCAAAAAAGCGGGAATAACAGATGCTGATATAGAAAGGATGAAAAGAGGAAACAATCCAAAAGGGTGGCAAGTACATCATAACCTCCCTTTAGATGATGGAGGAACAAACGATTTTGGAAATTTAACATTAATACAAAATCATCCATATCATAAAGCTATAACTAATACACAACGTACGTTAACTAGACACTTACAAGAGGGAGATAGTGTAGACGTAAGCTGGCCTATACCAAAACATAACATCTACCCTAAGGGAGAATAAATAAACTTAGAAAGGGATTTTTATATGTGGAAAAATCTGGTTTTAGAAATTGAAAAAATAGAGAAAAGTTTTAATGATAAACTGAATACACCAGCAACAGATAGTGAAGTTCAGAAATTAAGAGAACGCATGAAAGAGAGTTATAATGTTGACCTACCGAGTGAATATGAGGAGTTTCTTAAAACTGTAAATGGATTAGATTTTAACGGGCTAGTACTTTATGGAGTTGACTCTTATTTGTTAGATACAGAAAGGGACGAATCAATTTGCGGGCTTATAGAAACCAATGAGATTTGGTATGAAAATGAATTTCAAAAAGAGTATCTTTTCTTTGGCGATTCAAATATTGCGTGGTTTTGTAAGAGCTTATCAGACGGTACTTATTTAGAACTTGATAAACCATCTGGTACGGTAATGAACACATATAATGATTTTAATACAATGCTTGAGGAAGCGTTAAAAATAACCCTTCTTTAATAGGGGGTATTAAAAATTATGTTTAATTTTTTAAAAGAATATGTTGTAGCAGACAGAAGTGTCCGTTCTAAACAAAAACCTATTTTCTATCCTATATATCAAGATGAGATAGATGAGGCAGAAAGCTTATTACAAATGGAACTTCCAAAAGAACTGAAACGCTTTTATCAAGAAATAGGTTGTGGTTTTTTTAAGTCTGATACAAGAACGTTTTTCAACAGATTTATGGACCCGATTTCAGTTGCAGATTTCCGTTTAAGGCAAGATATTTATGAATATAATCCAAACCTAGATGATGATTCATTAGTGTTTTTTGAAGTAACAGAACTTAACTTTTTAACAATTAAATTTAAAGAGGAAAATGAATTAGGTCAATGTCCTACTTACTCTGAAGATAAGAAAATAGCGGATTCTTTAGAAGAATTTTTAATTAAAATGGAGGAAAATCCTGACTATTATATTTAATCTTTTTAAGACTTGCATTAAGGTGTAGCATTTGAAAAATATCTAATCATGAGTAAAAAAGCTTATGTATAACCTGCATAAGCTTTTTTAATGTCCATAATAGGTAAAAAGTATCAAAAACATTCACCATTAAATCACTTGAAAGTTTAAAGCGGCTCCTAAATTAGAAAATCATATTAAAAATATAGATCCCTCTGTTCCAAGAAGGAGAGGTATTGATGGAGCACACAACAGTGAAGAGTTCTTTAAAAACAATATTAAAAATAGTCAGTGAATCCCCTTCAAAAATTCTAGTTGTAAAAACAGTAGAATACAATATGCCTAAGTTAAATATGGATGGCACCCCTACAGGAGAGTATGGAAATAAAGTATTCACAAACAACATTTATGATCCTAAAATTATAAGTGATAAGGAATTTATTAACCGTGGAATTGAAGCAGCTAATGACGCTAAATTAAAAACCAGTGATGGAGTTCTTTCGAGAGAAGGGGCAGGTGTTGACGGTAAAGAAATAACTTGGAGAGGATACCATAAAGGTGGAGAAATCTCTTCTTTTTTTCCAGAATAAATTAAAGGTATACGAGGAGAGATATGTATGCAAAGAGAATTTAGATTAAAAGATGAGGATTTACTAGATTTAACCCATTTTCCTATACAAGCAGTGTTTAATATGGTAGATGATGAAAGATTTTTAAAGGTAATCAATTCAGTTTGTGAAGGAGTAGGATTTGGAGAGGAATATGGCGCATGTACTTTTCCAGGAGATTTGGATGAGTATGATATTGCCAATGGAGATTCATTTGAAGGGGTAGAATTTGTATTATACAGTGGTGATGAGGTAATAATTAATTATCAAACACTTTATCATTATTTTAAAAAAATGTGCGAGGGTTATTCAAAAAAGTATCCAAACACAATTAAGAGATTAGAAGACAGTCTTAACAAATTTATTGAATTATACAATATTAATAGGTAGAGACTATTTATAACTTATCCAAAATCATTATAAAAGGTAGAATGTTTCATGATTAGAATTGATTATATGCTAATATTCAATAAAAAGATTTGATGTTTGAAAATTCGCAACAAAATCTCGTAATATGTTTAGTAAAATTAACCGATTCATATTTTACTCATTATGTATTAAAAGGGAAATGAAAAAAACTTGGTCAACAGTAGCGGGGTGGTTTAATTAACATGAAAAAAAGTATAAATTTTAATAAAAAAGTTTTTGAATACTATATGACTCTTTATGCTGTAAATGATATAAGATCGACTATAATTACTCTTGTGATTGGGTGCAATAGGTTTGAAAGGTAGTGTTGGAAAAGAAACTGGTATAACAGTTCCTGTTTTAGAGGGGTTTACTATGGGAAGTAGTTTTAAATTTGAAAAACCTGAGGAGAAAAAATGATATGAAAACTCCATCGTATAAACCATTATATATTTTAGTTTATGTCGTAATATCTGTATCTATTATAGGATTAATGATTACTCCATCCAACAATTGGTGGGAAAAATTGTTAGGAACTATCGTTCTCATTCTTTTGGGAGCAGGTTTAATATGTTTTTTAAAATTCGGAAGGTGGGCGCAAGAGAAATTTTATGATAAATTTACAAAAAAACGGGATTAATATAAGACTGGAGTAATTAAGATATGCGTACAATAAATAGAATTCTGATTTTTACTGTATGTATTATGTTTATATTGTTAATTGGGGTTTCTTCTACTATACGGTTAGAAGATAAACTTTTACGTATAGGTCTGTCACTAATTTGCAATGTTATTGCATACTTTACAGTAGAGTATATCTATAAACGTATAGACAATAAGAAAAAGAATTGGATTTATAATTCGCAAAATTCATTTAATATTTAGAAGGCAAAAGTATCAATGAAACTATTACCAAATGGTTGGTTTTACAGTAGCCCAAGCCGGAATAGAACTAGAGAATATTAAAGGATTTGGGATAGGAGCTGAGGCTAAAGTAGCTCTTGCTACTGTAGATTTAGGTGCTCATGTGGAAAATGGAAATTTACATATAGGAGCTGAAGCTACTCTAGTAAAATATGAGAGTGCTATAAAAATTCCTATTCCATTTATGGATAAAAAGTTACAAACTGGGGGATCAGCATCGCTTGGAACACTCGGGGGATCTTTTGAAGCTGGAAAAAGTGGATTCAAATTCCATGCACCATTTGGTCCTGATGTAGGTTTATGGGGATTTGGTTTAGAAGTTAATGTTAAGGAATAAAGGAGATAAGTAGCATGAATAAAAAAGTGAAACAATTTAAATATTTTATGATTATATTAGCTTGTATTGCAATTTTTGGTACAATTTTACCTAATGCATTGGATCCAAATGAAACATTAGCAGGTAACATTTCGGTTGCAGTTTTGGGTACAATTGGTACTTGTTTGTTGTTTTCTATCACTTATTTCCTTATAAAAAAGGCTATTTTAAGAAGGGGAAACTAAGATGGTACAAAATTTAGAGTTAGAACTACTTCCAATAGGTTCGGTTGTGAAATTTAAAACATGGGAGCAACCTTTGATGATATATGGTAGAAAACAGGAAGATTCAAAAACTAAGGAAACTTGGGATTATGTGGCTTGTTATTATCCTATTGGAAATGTTTCAACTGAATATAATATGTTTTTTAACCATGAATATATATCAGAAGTTATTTTTACTGGTTACATAAATGAGGATGAAATTAAGTTGCGTGAAGATTTGAAATAATAATTTGAAATTTATAACTATAATAAAACATATATATCTTAATGGATATAATTTTTTATTATAGTTATTTTTATAAGTTTAATGGTGAAAATTTTATTGGGAATAGAAGGGGTAATGATAGTGGGAATTTTTAAAAATACAATTTTATTTGTTTTGTGTTTAGTAATTCTTAGTGGTTGTTTTACAAGAGAGGGAACTATTGTTGGTGGTAAAGTTCATGGTTCTTCAGATAGTGTATCAGGTAGTATCTCTGGAGATTATAGAAAATTTACTGGATCTGCAACTCAAGATAGGATAGTTAAAAAAGGTGAGAATTGGATTTTTTCTTTTGATGATAAAACTAAACAAGGAACTATAATTGCTTATGTTGTGGATTCAAATGATAATACAATACTAGAGTTTAATAGTGGCGAAGGCGAAAAAAATATTAAAGTGCCTAAGGATGATACATATAAGGTTAAAATTAAAACGGAAGAACATGGTGGGGAATTTCGAATATCATGGAAAAAAGAAAAATAGTTTTTGGATTGAAAAAAGCATCTAAAGATAGATGCTTTTTTTAGTCTTTAATTAAATAGTTTTGAATCTGTATTCTGGTGAAATATATAGTAATCATGTTTTTTAAGTAGAGAATCAGCTCCAATTTAATTCAAAGAATTATTAAGTAATGTTTTTAAATCTGATTGTATATCAAATTTTTCTTTATGTTGATCATATATGATTAGATATAGAAATTATCTAGTATATTATCTTTTTCTTCCTTATTGATACCAATATATTTCAGTGTAATTTATAGAGTGCTATAATTGAGTATTTCTTGTAACATAGCGACGTCTTTTGTTTATAGAACCAATAGCCGAAGCTTTTGCGCATGGTGCGAGTCCCAATAGATTCGATACCAGCAAAATCTCCGGCTTTTTGAAATTTTTGATAAGTCTAGATCTTATTAATGGGTTGATCTTCTTTTCAAGAAGGGAATAATATTCCACAGAAGGTGTAAAATGGGGGGTTAATTTAGATGGTGATGGTGAAAACGGGTGCGAAAAAAACTTGGTCAACAGTAGCAGGGTGGTTTAATTAACATGAAAAAAAGTATAGATTTTAATAAGAAAGCTTTTGAATATTATATGGCTCTTTATGCTGTAAATGATATAAGATCGACTATAATTACTCTTGTGATTGGGATAGCAGATATATTTGTGCTTTTGCCTGCTTTTGCGAATCCTGTTCAACCGATATATATGTACATAATAGTTCCACCAGTTGCTTTTTTAAATGTATGGGCAATATGGATTGTTATAAATCCTAGGAAGCGGCAATTACAATACACTCTATTTCGTGGGGTATTTGGCATCGTATGTTCAGTAGGATTATTAGTTATAACCCAAAAGTTTGCATATGGAATGTTAGGATTACAAACTCCTATCTATTTTATTTTTTCGGTTGGTTTGTATATTTTTGCTTTGTATTATTATTATAAAAATCATATTAAAAAACTTCAGGAATCAATCAAAAAATCAAAATCATCGAAAAAAAACTCTAGTTTCGGAGTAGTGGCTTTTGTAGGATTGGGTCAACTCATTGCTAATATCAGTCTTGGTTTTGCAACACAAAAGATGGTAGCAATTGTATTAATGTGTGTATACTCCATGCTTTCGTTTATGTTGTTTCATTTCATTATGGAACTCCATAGGTACTATTATTTAAGGAAGCATATAGAAGATGGGGGTAGAACACATGAAACCTTTTAAAGAGGTTTATTGAATTTTAAGTATTGTGATTTATGGAAGGAAACAAAAACTTATGGTTAAAGAACCTGTGATGTATGACTATATTGGCTGTTTTTATCCAGAAGGAGGAAAGCTGATATGCAAGCATTTAAAGTTGGGAAATTAGTCACATTCGTTGCAATTATAATACTTCTTGTAGTTGCTATTTTATCTCCTTACAACTTATTTAAAAAGATTTATTTTATTATTGGTGTTCTTATTATTGGCGCAATTTCACTTGGTACAAATAAATTCTTTGAACTGATACACAGTAAATTTAATAAGAAATGATATTACTTATGTGATAAAGAAATTCCCCTCTAAATCCTTAATGATTTAGAGGGGAATTTCTACAATATGATTTTAACGGATTACGTGGAACTAAATTAGTCCATCACCATATTGGTGGTGGTCAAGCTGTTGGTGTTCCGCTGCCACTACATCCTGGTTTTGGAGGGATTCATAACGCAGAAAAATCGATTGGAGCATGGGGGAAAAGATGCAGGATATGTAGAAATACTTCAGAAATTTATTGAACATCATACATTAGGCGGTAAATAAAAAAATGAAAAATGAAATGAAAAATTGTTTTGATAAAATAATTAGAGAGTGGCAAGATTGTAATAATTCATTGCCAAAATCTTTATGGATAGAAGAAGCAGAGGCTTTTATCTATGAAGGAGAACCAGATATAGAGGGATACGTATTCTGGAAACCGTTAGAAAAAAATATAATTCATGATTTTTCTGATATAGAAAAAGATTTGGGGATACAATTACATAATTCAATTAAAGAATATTATAATTCTTATTGGTTTTTAGACCTAGGAGGTAATTATTTAGGTTATGATTTTGAATTAAATCCTGTTATACCAGGAATTGAACTGCATGATTTCTATGTATCTTTACAAAGATACCAAGGCGCACATGATAATCAACTGAATAATATTCCTATTGGTATGGAATTTAATGGTCTCTTGGTAGTTGTAGATAATGAAAATGGACAAGTAAAATTAGAAGATTATGAAAGCGGAAGCTTCGAAGTGATCTGTGATAGTTTAGCAGAATTAATTTTAAATCTTTCATAATCAGGAACCTGGTCGAATGCAACTTGTAGATTATTAGATACATCACGATACTGGTCATACAGGTGGATATAAAATTGGGGGAAAAGATAGTGATAAATAGAGAGGTTTAAAATTATGAACAACATTACATGGATTAATGTAAGTGAGAAAAAAGTTACAGATGAACAAATTGAACAATTAGAACAGTACTTTGGATTAAATTTCCTAATGATTTTATTGAGTGTGTAAAGAAATATGATGGTGGCTATCCTACTCCAGATACATTCAATATTCCTAATCAGGATGAAGATTCACTTAATAATCTTTTAACCTTAGACTCTGAGAGAAAAATTTCTATGCTGCAAACATATAATAGTATAAAAGATAGATTGGTAGATAAAGTATATCCTTTTGCTAGAGACCCGTTTGGTAACCTTCTATGCTTTGATTACCGAAATAATCCTCAGTCACCAACAGTCGTATTTTGGGACCATGAGGAAGAAGAAATGGAAGAATCTATCTATCCTGTTTGTTCATCTTTTGCAGAATTACTTGATAGCTTATATGAGTTTGAAGACGAGGACGAATAATTAATTATGAGTAACAAAAGTAAGACTTATGTGAATTACGCATAAGTCTTTTTAATATTATCTCAAAGTTAAGAAGATTGAGGGGGGAAATTCTCATGAATCTAGGGGAGCTAGTTTAAAAGAAATTAAAAGACAATTAAATATGCCTAGATTTCAATACCCGATTAGTAAAAAAATGGTACCATTAACAGATAGTAATGGTAAAAGGATATTAAATGATAATAAACAGCCTATTATGACTCGAGAATTTACATATAAAGTAAAAGGTCAAACAAAATCATTCAGAGGGTCATAAGTTTGGAGAAGGTGGAGTTGGAGATCGGCCACCGCATCATAATGTAAGACCTGAATACAATACACGAATAGGACAGGTAGATGGTATGGAGGATCATTATTATTTTGAGAAGAGAAATAATAAATAGGGAGTATAAAAATGATTGATCAATTTAAATTTTTAAATCCACAAGCGTTAATTAGTATTTTTGGGAAAATACCAAAGTTTGAAGAATCAGAGTTATTAGATGTGCGTCTTAAAAGAGATGGTCCTACTTTAGTTATTCAATTGATGACAAAGGAAAATGTTGAAAACAAGCCAAAACGATGGAATAAGTGGGATGTAATTTATGTAGAGATATCTTTCTTTACTATTCATAATTTAACAATAAAAGGTTTAGGGACAGAAAATATAATTGATTATTTTGAAATAAATACGATAGAAGAAGGGTTATTAAAAATTAAGTGTAAGAATCAAATGTTAGTTGAGTGCTCGTTTGAATGGGCGAAGGTAGAAGGAGTAACCCCAGGCTTAATAGGATTACCGTAATTTTGATGGGAAGTAGATAGTTAATTTTTATAATATTCATATTTTAATGTTTTGGGGTTAAGTCAGGAATTTATAAAGGACATTTGAAACGTTGATAGTGTTGCAAACATATGAAGCGGAAATTACTAAAATTAAGATACCTAATTATATACCTGTATTAGGTGATTATGATATAAGTTCCAAAGGTGAGATTGTAATAGGTGGGTATGGTTATAGATTCCGCAGGAGTTTCATTTAAGTTTGAGAAGGAAGCGAGATAATAGAATGCGAAAATTTTCAAAAATAGTTATATGTGTTGGTGCGTTAATAATGATTATACTAGGCATGATTGTATATGATATATGGAAGGATAGGATTTATTTTTCTTTAGCTGTACTTTTTGTTACCGTACTTTCTTTAATATGGAATATAGTTGCTCATAATATTATGGATAAATTTAGGGGGAGAGAATGAATCGTTATGAAACTTTTACTGATTGGAACAGTAGTGGGGTGGTTTAATTAACATGAAAAAAAATATGGATTTTAATAAGAAAGCTTTTGCACATTATATGGCTCTTTATCCTGTAGATGAAATAAAGCTCCAAGTAATTGTCCTTGTCCTTTTGGGGGCAGACATGTTTGTTCTTTTGCCTGCGTTTGCGAATCCTTTTCGATTACTCTATGTATATATAGTAACTCCTCCAGTTATTTTTTTAAATTTGTGGGCGATATGGATTGCTATCAATCCTCGGAAACGACAATTACAATACACTCTATTTCGGGGAGTATATGGCACCATATGTTCAGTCGGATTATTGGTTATAACGCAAAAATATGCCTATGAAGTGTTACAATTACAAACTCCTATCTATTTTATTTTTTCAGTTGGTTTGTATAGTGTTGCTTTGTATTATTTTTATAAAAATCATATTGAAAAACTTCAGGAACCAAGAAAAAAATCAAAGTCGTCGAAAGGAACTGGTGGTGTAAAAGTAGCAGCTATTGCAGCGGGATCGGGGCAGTTAATTGCTAATATAATTCTTAGCATTGCAACACAACAGATGGGGGCAATTGTATTTATGTCTGCATGCACAGTGTTTTCGTTTGTTTTGTTTTATATGATTATAGAACTCCATAAGTATTATTATTTACGGAAGCATATAGAAGATGGAGGGAAAATACGTATAGGCTTTTAAAGAGGATTTGTTGCATTTCAAGTATATAATCGCATTCTTCTTATAGTTGGTTAAAGGATAGAAAAAATAGGAGGAAAGTTAATCTAATAAATGAAAAAATTATTTTATCTGTTGTATTTTGTTTGGTAATGCTATTATCTATTTTTATAGTTTAAATGTATTTTTTAATCATAATCAAATTGATAGTTTATTTTTTAAAGGTTTTGAAACAGTTGAAGAGTTAGAGTTAAGAGATAAACTATCAAAATTTTAGTGAAAAGGTAGATTAATTATATGTTTTCAGGATTTCAATGGTTTCCTAAAAAATAGTGAAAAAGAAAAGTTTCAGAACAGTTTCATCAATCAAAGTTTGCTGATGAAGGTAAAGGTATTTTGATTACTATTTATGCTATAGATTTGTATTTTATATCTATTCCTTTAAAGGTAAAAAAATATAATTAGTTTTAATCATAAATATATTCTTTATTTGAAGGTTGGGGTAGTACCCCATCACCATCAACTTAAGAATTCACAATTACCCCAAAACGAAAAAATGAGCTCTTTGTTATAAGTTAGCATAATTTTTGGTTCTGGGGGGACTATAAAATTCTATTTTTATTTACCGATTACTACCAATAATTTTGATAAGCGAGAGCTTCAACTTTTGTAGAGGTAGTAGCAACCACTAAATAATTGTTATCTACTAAAATGGTATATGCATTTTGTGGGATTACGTTGCTGGGATTTAATTATCTTGTTTGTATCAAATTGATTTTGCGGAAATATTAAATCGTCGTAACAAGACTTTAATTCGTTATATATATAATATTTATATTCTAATAAAATATATTTTGCTAATGACTAGATGTTAGAGATAATGTATTTTGCTGACTATCTATAAAATCGCTGGTTATTACTTATAAGTATCTATAAATATCTATAAAAATATTTTAAATATTTTTATAGATATTTATAGATACTTTTGATAAACTATTTTACGATAAAATTTTTTTAGCGGGTATAAAATATGAGGACTTATGATGTGAAAAATTCAATGTTTAGCTTACTAGATTTTTATATTGAAAATCTAGAGATAAGGGAGGAAATATATAAGTTTATTGAGTCTAAAGAAGAACACGGATTTTATTTTAGTAGATTAACAATTTTACATTTTGAAATGTTTAATGGCAGTTCCAATGAAATTATTAAAGCGGCTTCAGCAGTTGAGTACTTAAATTTAGCTCTTGATATCATAGATGACATTCAAGATGAAGATAATGCAGGAAATGCATGGGGAAGCATAAATAAGGCAACCTTGCTTAATTATGCTATTTTGCTTATTTTTATTAGTCAAAAAATTTTGATAGATATTGAGTTAATGAAAAAAGATGCAATTTTACGTTATTTTAATGAACTTACTATTACAGCAATTCAAGGACAGCACTTAGATTTAAATATGGTTTGTACAAATGAGGAACAATATTTAGAAATAATAAAAAAGAAATCTGGTGCATTAACGTCTTTAGCAGTGGTAATTGGTGTTTTAATTGCTCAAGATAATTATGCATTAGAAAGTATCATTGAGTATGCAACATACATAGGGATTTCAGGACAACTGCTTAATGATGCTTCAGATGTAATTAGATTAGATGATAAAAGCGATGTAAGAAATAAAAAATTGACGTTTCCCGTTTTATATTTATTAAATCATCCAAGTCAAAACCTTACTATTGTAAAATCCTACTATAATGATGAGATCGGTTTTGGTGAATTGATTGAAAATAGAGAATTAATAATCAAGGAAATATTAAATTCAAAAGCAATAGAATATACACTAATTTACAAAGAAATTTTTGTTCAAAAAGCACTTGAAATAGTAAAGGGAATCGCTTTTTCTAATCAGAAAAAAAAATATGAATTTATAGACTTTTTATTAGGTGGGGGAAAATAATGAAAGAGTTAATGTATTATTTAAGTCAAAATCCAGAACTTGTTTATAAATTAGAGAAAAATGAGTTAAGTTTAGTTATCGATCCTAAATGGGGAGTTAGCAATGAAACGATAGTAAATGTTTTGAAAAAATCTATTGCTACTTTGCGTAGTGAGTATTGGCAATAACATTTTTAACCGATTAGGGATTTCCTAATCGGTTTCTTAAGTAGAGGGGGAGGAATAGTGAAAAGAAAAAATATTTATATATCAATGATAATAATTACCTATTTTTCTTTTTTGCTATATATTGGAGTGAAAATAATTTTCAATCCATACATTGGAGTAGAGGTTAAAAGAGAAGGGGCAACTTTAACTATTACGGATGTTTATAAAAATAGTTGGGGCAGTGAATATTTGAAAGTTAATGATAAAATAATTGAGGTATTCCCTTATTATGATGAATCTTCTGGGAATTTAGAAGGTGCGAAAAAAATAAAAGTTATAAAAAACCACAAAATTATAGAGTATGAAGTGAACTATAATCATTTGTTTAGCCAATTATTTTATCATTTAATTATTCCTTCAATTTTTATTGGGGTTTGTTTAATATATTGTTTTGTATTGTATCGAGATGAAAATTTTAATGAATTACATAGAAATATTATTTTTATTTGTTTAATGCTGTCAATTGGCTATTTTAGTGCTGGTGCTTCGGCGAGAGGAGATATACTATCAAGAGAAATAACAGGTTTATGTTTTAACATAATACCAGTTCTATTAGCCCATAATTTATATTACACTTTTTCATATTTGTTTATAAAAAAACATATTTATAAATTTTTCTATTTTGCTTATATACTATCATTTATTATTTGTATAACTGATTTGCTTGGTCATTCAGTAGATATAAGTAAAGTTACAACTGTAATAAGATTAGTTTTTTTTAGTTTAAGTAACTTATTATTATTTATTTTTATTATAAAAATATATTTTCAGGTGAAAGAGAAAAAAGATGGTCCGGTGCTAAGGATATTTTTATGTGGTCTTTGCATTTCCTTCTTACCGATTTTCATTTTATATGTTATTCCTAAAATATTGTTCGATAAATGTATAGTTCCTGCAGATACTGCTGCATCTTCTTTGATAATTTTACCAACAACATTGTTCTATTTAACTAAAAAAGAAATATATTTTGACGTGGATTATTTATTAAAGAAAATTAAACAGTACTCGTTATTTGCGCTGTTTCCTAGCGTTATTATTGTAATGCTTAGTACTAATATAGAAAATGAATTGAGTTATTTATTTTTATTTATTATTTGTTTACTAATATGCTTTAATATTATTTTCTTTTTAAGGGATAACTTAGAGGAAAAATTTAAAAAGCATTTTACTCATCAAAATAGTTTATATAATTTTATAAAAAAGACATCATATATTTATTCATTAGAAGATTTAGTAGATTGCATGAATCAGGAAATACAGGAAGTATTTAATGGTGTAGAGGTTACTTCTTTTAAATTAAGCATGAAGACAAAAATGTGTTGTAGCGAAGTTGCTTTAAACTGTAGTCATGTTGATTTATTGTTTCAAAAATTACTAAACAAAGGAAATGATATATACCAATTAAATAATGTTATTAATGTGGAGAATCAAGTATATTTAGTTTTAGGTGAAAATAAATCAATCTACACGATACTGCATTTAACGGAAAAGTTAAATAGCATTCAATTTAACCCTGAAGAAAAAAAGTGGATTGAAATGCTTATGTATTACGCGTGTATTGTGTTTGAAAACTTGAAGAAAATAGATGTACTTCTTTTAGAAATTAAACAATTAGAAAAAGATACTTCTAAATACCCTTATTGGGTTTCAAGGTTATTCTGTACCATTTCAGAAAAGGAACACATGAAATTAGCAAACGAGATACATGACAATATCTTACAAGATCAACTCTTGATTTATAGAGAGTTCGAGCAAATAACAACTACTTTAAAAGATGGACATGAAATTCCTATTGAAAAAATAGATGTTCTAAAAGAAAATTTATTAGATAATATTTATTTAATTAGAGAAACTTGTAATAATTTAAGACCTGCATTTTTGCAAGAAATTGGAATTAATGAGGCGTTGAAGAATTTAATTCAAAAAATTCAACTTCATGCTAATTTTGAGGTTATATATTACTTTGATGAGTTGCAAAATTTCTCTAATGAGGTAACTATAAATGTTTATAGAATTATACAGGAATTATTAAATAATGCTATAAAACATTCGTATGCAACTAAAGTAATAATAACGCTACAAATAAAGGATGGTAATTGTATTTTAAATTATAAAGATAATGGAGTGGGATTTAATTCTAGGTATACGGAAAACACCAGCTCAATTGGACTTTTTAGTATAAAAGAAAGAGTTCATGCGATGAAAGGAGATATCACTTTTACTTCAGTACCAAGTGAAGGATTAAGTGTAAATATTTCTTTTGTAGAAACAAATATTTGGTAGGAGTTGTAAACAAGGATTATGACTAAAGTAATAATTATTGATGATCATCCAGCTGTAGCGCAAGGAACTAAATATATTCTAGAACAAGAAGGTAATTTTAAAGTTGATATGACCTTTTCTAGTATAGAAGGATTAAAACTGATGGAAAGAAATAAATATGAAGTAGTAATTTTAGATTTACATATGCCTGAAATTAACGGTATAGATTTAGCAAAAATGATTTATAAGAAACATCAGGCTAAAATTATTATTTATACAGGATATAATATAGATAACTATTTTAATTTACTTGTAGAGTGTGGAGTAATTGGATTAGTTAGCAAAACTTCTTCTCCATCACAATTAGTTAATGCAATAAGGTGTGCAATTCGTGATGAAGCAGTGCTACCTGTTACTTTACTAAGGCAGTTACGTCGAACATCTTTAAAAGTATTAGACGATCAGTCTAATATAGATGTAACAGTTACTGAAGAGGAACAAGCTATCCTTATTGAAATAGATAAAGGATTGACTAATAAATCCATATCTCAAAAATTACATGTAAGTCAAAGGACTATAGAACATAGATTGACATTAATATTTCAAAAACTAAACGTCACATCTCGAATAAAGGCAGTAGCAAAAGCAAAAGAATTAGGATTAATTCCTGATAATAAGAATTTAAATGATTAAAGCTCTATTATTTTAATAGAGCTTTAATCATTTATAAATCAGAAAATTAAATTTTTTAAGATAATTTAGACCGCCAATAAAATGTGGTAATCCGCATTATGTTGGCGGTCTAAATTGTTTGTAAATTCTATATAATAAGAAATTGAAAGGAGGGCTTCATATTTATCTTATTGGTAGCGATATTATTGAAGTAGATAAAGTGAAAGAGTCTATTAATTATTTTGGAAAAAAATATTTACTAAAACTATATACTGATAAAGAGATAGATTATTGTATGAGATTTTATAATACATACGCTCAAAATTTTGCTGCTAGATTTGCTGTAAAGGAAGCAGTTATAAAAATACTTAATCCAAGTGATTATCACATTAGTTTCAGAGATATTGAGTTAGAAAAAAATAATGATGGTTCTTGTAATGTAAGACTTCATAATAATGCAAGGATTTTAGCTAAAAACAAAAATATTAATGATTTTTCTGTAAGTTTAAGTCATGAAGAAAAATATGCATTAGCTACTGTAATAGCTAGTGTTAAACGAGGAGATTAAAAAATGGAAGAGCAAATTAAAATGATTTTGAAAAAATATGGAAAATTAACAGTGGAAGTAGAAGAGTTAAATGAAAATAGTAATTTATATGAAGCTGGTTTGTCTTCTCATTCTAGTGTTAATGTCATGTTAGCATTAGAAACGGAATTTGATATAGAGTTTTCAGATGAACTACTAAGCAAAAAGATGTTTGCTAGTATTACGAATTTAAAAGAAGCTGTTCAAGCAGCCCAGAATTAATTAAAGGAGAGATACTAAAATGATTATTGAAGAACTATCAAAAAAAGATATTATTTTTTCTAACCTTAAAGAAATTGGGAAAGTTATGCAAGATAATGCTGATGATGTAGATAAGAAGGGAAGATTTCCTCATGAAGCAATAAATGCAATGAAAGAGTTTAAATTGATGGGGGCATATATTCCAGAAAATCTTGGTGGTCTTGGATGTAATATGAGGGAATTAGTTGAAATAGGTAAAGAACTTGGTAGATATTGTGCTGCATCAGCAATGATTTGGGCTATGCATCAAATTCAATTAGCTTGCTTAGTACATCATGGTATGCATATGGATTCCATCCGTGATTACCTAAAACGTGCTGCAGAAAACCAACATCTTATTGCATCTATTACTTCAGAAGTAGGTGTAGGAGGAGATATTGGTAGAAGTATTGCAGGTGTGGAGATCACAAATCAAATTGGGACTTTACATAAAAAAGCATCAGTGATTTCTTATGGGAAATATGCGGATTCTTACTTAACGACTGCAAAAAAATCTCTAGATGCTTCTGAAACAGATCAAGTTTTAGTGTTATTTGAGAGTAAAGATACAGTGGCAGAACAGACTACTGTATGGGATCCTATGGGAATGCGTGGAACATGTAGTCCAGGGTTTAATATTCAAGCTACCTTTCCTACAGACTATATCCTAGATACACCATTTAAGGATATTGCAGTCCAAAGTATGGTACCTGTAACTCATATCTTGTGGGCTTCAGTTTGGAGTGGTATGGCAAGAGATGCCGTGTCAAAAGCTCAAAAAGCTACTAAATACAAAATGAAACAAAATTTAAAAAATGGAATTCAGGGCACAGTGAATAGTCAATTAGTAGAAGTTGATAATAAGTTGACACTAATGATTAATAATTTGGATATTTGTACTGATAAATACAGTGGATTAATTAATGAGATTAATACAGATTCTCGAGGCTTATATGCATTAGATTTCACTTTACAACTTAATAATTTAAAAATGGTATCTTCAGAAATGGCTGTAGAGATTGTACAAAAATCAATGTATATCTGTGGAATTGTAGCTTATTTAAATAATACACCATATAGTCTAGGGAGAAGTTTTAGAGATATTATGTCATCGGTAGTTATGATTCATAATGATCGTTTATATGCAACAAATTCTTCATTACTTATGTTACAAAAATAAATTTAGATAGGGGAAATAGAAAATGGAAGCAGTACTTACAAAATCATTATTAGATGAAGTTATTGAAGCAGGACATTTTATTCCAACAGGTGTTAAAGGTGTTTATGGTAAAGGAAAAGATATGAATCAGTTACTAATTAATCTGGAAAAATATATTTCAGATATAGGTCGTACTTCTGATACAGAAATAATGATGTTCCCTCCAGTAATGAATAAATTGAATATAGAGAAAACTGAATATTTAAAATCTTTCCCGCATTTATTAGGGAGCGTTCATGCTTTCTTTGGAGATGAGGAAAATCATAAACAAATGTTAGATAAAATCAGTAATCAAGAGGATTGGACAACTGAATTTAAACATACTGATGTGGTTATGACACCAGCTGCATGTTATCCTGTTTATCCAAATCTATCTGGTGATTTACCTGAAAACGGAAGGGTTGTTGAGGTATCATCATTTTGTTATCGACATGAGCCATCTGATGAACCAACAAGGATGCAATCTTTTAAAATGATTGAGTTTGTAAAAGCAGGTACACCTGATGATGTGAAAACTTGGAGACAAGAATGGCTTGAAAAAGCTCAAGTGGTTTTATCTAATTTAGAATTAAACTATGAAGTAGAGATTGCGAACGATCCGTTTTTTGGAAATGGAGGTAGATTGCTTAAAATTAATCAAAATCAATTGGAACTGAAATATGAGATTGTTATACCTATAAATAGTTTTGAGAAACCTACTGCGGTTGTTTCTTCTAATTATCATCAAGATCATTTTGCTAAAAAGCATCAAATTTTCACAGAAACTGGAGAGGTAGCTCATACATCTTGTATTGGTTTTGGCTTAGAAAGGTTAGCTTTAGCGCTACTTAAAACACACGGTCTAAATGTATCTCAATGGCCTGAAAGTGTCAAAAAAGAGCTTGATTTATAAAGATGAGGGGGTGTTTTAACTGAAAAAGTATACACTAATTGGAACACTGGTATTAATACTCTCAGCCTTTTTGTCTTCAATTAATCAGGTTTTCTATGCAAAGTGGGTTCAAGATATAGATCCATTTGTATATAGCTTTTTAAGCTTTTCTATAACATTGCTATTTTTCTTAAGTTTAACTGTTCTTAAAAGTATTAAAGTTAAAAAATCTAATATTAAGTTAAATAATAAAAGAGCAGGTATGAATAGTATAGTCGTATTAAATATAATTACAGCGATAATATTTATATGTTTTTATTATGCGAACAAGTATATAGAACCGGCTATTGTAAGTGCAATTGAAATAGGGATTGGCCCTATAATAGCATTAGTTTTAAGTTTAATTATTCAAAAAATTAATATATTAAAATTCGATATTTATGTCTGTCTGGGTATATTGATAGGAACTTTAATTCTAGTTTGGGCTTCGTTAAGCGGTAAGTCAGGGATAGCAAGTGACGCTTCATTCACGTATAAAGGTTTATTGGCAACATTTACGGCTGGAATAGGTATGGTTTTAGCAACTATTTATTCTAAAAAGTTAAGTCAAGCTGGATGGAGTACATATGAAATTCTAGCTCACAGATTTTATATGTTAGTGCCTGTCACAATAGTTTTTGTTCTAAATAAAAAAGCTTCTTATATCCTTGATGTATTTCAAAGTAACTGGAATTGGATAATTGTATTTACATTTTTAGGTTTAATTATTCCATTATACCTAATTCAGGTAGGAATAAAATATTGTAATCCACTTTTTGTGTCGGTCACTCTAACACTCGGGCCAGTCTTTACTTTTGTTTTTCAATTGTTAGACCCAAGAGTTAAGTGGTCATGGATATCGCTATCTGGGATTGGATGCCTTTGTGTATTTGTAATAATCAAAATGTTCATTCAAAATGTGGGTTTAAATAAGGAAAAAACAAAAGGGGAGAAATTAAAGCATGCGTAATGATGATTATTGTGTCATTGTAGATGCCTATTCTACAGGGAATCAAATGGCAAAACATTTTAAAGAATATGGATTTGAGGTAATTCACGTACAAAGTTCAAAAATTATCTCTTCTGTTTTTGAACCTTCATTTAGAAGAAAAGAATTTGAAATTAATATTATTCATAATGGAAATCTAATAGAAACATTAGAACAAATTAAACAGTATAATCCTAAACATATTGTTCCTGGTGCTGAGACAGGGGTAGAACTAGCCAATGAACTGGCTAAGGAATTATATTTACTAAGGAATGATGATGATAAAGTACATGCTAGACGAAATAAATTCATAATGAATGAATTAATTAGGGAAGAAAAGCTTCCAGCGGTAGAACAGTTGAAAACTAACGATTCAGAAAAAGCTATCGATTGGGCTCTTGATCTTAATAAGTGGCCTGTTGTAGTTAAGCCTCTTCATAGTGCAGCTTCTGATGGAGTAGCCTTTTGTTACAATGAGAATGAATTAAAAGATGCTTTTAATAAAATTGTTAATATAGAGAACTCACTTGGAATATTAAATGATGAAGTTTTAGTTCAACGCTACCTTGAAGGGCCTCACTATGTAGTTAATGCTATGACACATGAAGGAAAACATTTTATAACAGATATATGGAGACATGATTTCTTTAAAGGAAATGGAACAACTGTCATTTATGACAAAATTCAACTGATGCCATATGATCGTAAACATTATTATGAGATGACTAAATATGTTGAGGATATTATTACTATTTTGGGAATTCAATATGGTCCAACTCACACGGAGGTTAGATTGACAAATGAAGGGCCTAGATTAGTTGAAGTGAATTGTAGAACTATGGGTCTCTCATTAAAAGAAGAAGTAATTTCAGATGCACTATCTTATAGCCATTCTTCATTAGCGGTTGATTGTTATGCTAATCCGAAAAAATTATTAGAAACGTTACAAAACCAAGAAAACTATTGTATTAAAAAGTATGTTTCTGTAGTATTTTTAAATTCGCAGCAAGAAGGAGTAATTGAAAGTATCGATGGAATAGACTTCGTCAAAGGATTATTATCTTTTGCAGATATACAATTAAGTAAGAATGTAGGAGATCATTTATACAAAACTACTAATGTAGAGACGCATCCTGGATTTGTTATATTAACTAGTACATCAAAAGAGCAAATCGAAAATGATTACCTTGAGCTACGTAGACTTGAAGAATCAGAAGGATTCTTTAAAACTAAAATGCTTGTCAAAAAATAAATACCTATATACAGCATGTTTTTAGTAAAAACATGCTGTATATAATTTCTATAAAAGAGGTTATATCTATGGGCGGATACTTTGAATTTTTAAGAAAGAAAGATGATGCAGAGTTTACGTTATTCTGCTTTCCTCATGCTGGAGGAACAAGTGAGTTATATAAGAATTGGGATGAAATTATAAACGAAAATTGCAATGTGTGTATACTAACTCTACCAGGAAGAGGGAGAATGGCTTTAGAAAAGCCGTTTCAAGATATAAGTAAGGTGTTAGAACAGCTGAGCCGAGATATTGAAAGCCTCTTAGAAAAACCATTTATCTTTTTTGGTCATAGTATGGGCGCATTAATAAGTTATGAATTAGCTAAATTATTACAGAAGAATTTTAAAAAACAACCAGATCATATATATGTATCAAGCTATCCCGCTCCTCATTTATTAAATGAAAATCTAATTAAAGATGAAATAAATGATGCAGAGTTAATAATAAAATTAAAAGAATTAAATGGAACACCAAAAGAAATATTAAGCCATAAAAGGTTTATAAAAATGTTACTTCCTATTATAAGGGCGGATTTTGCAGTTTTAAATTCTTATAACTTTAAAGAAGGGGTAATTCTTGATTGTCCAATAACAGCTATTATTGGTACTAATGACAATTTAAATATTGAACAGGCAAAAGAGTGGTTTAAACATACTACTAATATGTTTACTTTAAAAATTTATCATGGGGATCACTTCTATTTAAATGATCTTAGTATACAAAATGAGTTGGGTCAATTAATTGAAAAGGATTTCGCAAAATTATAAATAAAAATTTAATTTAGTTTACTAATTATTGAAACAGGGGGTATTTATGCGACAAGATGAGAATTTGCCACATTTACATCAAAGCTTAAAAGAGAGGCATATTACACTTATGTCTCTTGGTTCTACTATTGGAGTAGGATTATTTTTAGGTTCCGCATCTGCTATTAAATTAGCCGGTCCATCTATTTTATTTGCATATACTATAGCTGGATTTGCTATTTTTTTTATAATGAGAGCGTTAGGGGAAATGACTATTCATAGACCCATATCAGGATCTTTTGGCCAGTATGCATATGACTATTTAGGTCCACTAGTGGGATACCTAACTGGTTGGAATTATTGGTTTTTATGGGTTATAACCTGTATGGCTGAAATAACCGCTATTGGTGTATATATGCAATATTGGTTTCCAAATACACCACGTTGGTTATGGGCCCTATTGGCACTATTATTAATGAGTATTTGTAATTTTATGGCTGTAAAGCTTTATGGAGAATTAGAGTTTTGGTTTTCGCTTATAAAGATAGTGACTATTATTTTTATGATTGTTGTTGGGACAGGGATGATTTTATTTGGTATAGGTAATCAGGGGATTCCTACTGGAATTCATAATTTATGGGATCACGGCGGGATTTTCCCTAATGGTATAAAAGGGTTTTTACTTTCATTACAAATAGCATTATATGGATATTTAGGAATAGAGATGATTGGTCTAACAGTAGGAGAAGCCCAAAATCCTAAAAAGTCAATTTCAAAGGCAATAAATAATGTGTTTTGGAGAATTTTAATATTTTATGTAGGAGCTTTATTTGTAATAATGTCAATTTACCCATGGAATAGTATTGGAGATCAAGGAAGTCCATTTGTATTGACTTTTGAGCAAATAGGTATAGCTAAGGCAGCGGCTATAATAAATTTTGTAGTGGTAACAGCAGCACTTTCTTCATGTAATGGAGGGTTATTTAGTACAGGTCGAATGTTATTTACATTGGCAAGACAAGGTAAGGCACCTCGGGCATTTGGAGAATTAGGTAAAAATGGAGTTCCTATTAAATCGACGTTAGTAACATCCGCTGTTTTATTAATAGGAGTAGTCCTAAATTATTTGGTGCCAGGAAAAGTGTTTACTTGGTTAACTAGTATTGCTACATTTGCAGCGATTTGGACATGGATAATAATAATAATATCTCAGTTGCAATTTAGAAAAAAATTATCTAATACGGAAAAGAAAAAGTTATCATATAAAATTCCCTTTTTTCCGTATAGTTCCTATATGACTCTAATGTTTTTATTAGTTATTTTAGTAACTATGCTATATTCGGATGACAACCGCATAGCGTTAATCGTTGGTCCTATATGGATTTTAATGCTAACAGGAATCTATTATAAAAAGTTTAAAAAAGATAGCACGTTAAGTCATCGAAATCAACGAACCTCCTAAATTGATTTTTAAAAAATTTAAGGGGATGACTATTATTGTGGGATGGGCCACCATCCCAAGTAAGAAAATCTCGGAAATGTGCTTAATTATTAAAGAATGCAGATCTAATAGGTTAGCAGATGGTGGCTCATTTTAATTTAAAGTTAGTTAAAAAGAACTAGGGAAGGGTAAGAACTCTAGAAAGATTTTTAATTGCTTTTTTTAACTATGGTTTGTTTATTTTCAACAAAATAATATTATTAATAAATAAAAAAATTTTATACTTAGATTTACATTTTTTTATTTTGTCTGAAATTTTAAAGATAATTATATATTTATTAGAAAAAAATTAGGTTTAGGAGTGTTAATTATGCCAAAAAATACAGTAGAAGAAATTATGAAAGCAAGAAAAAGTGTGAAAAAATACGAAAAAGGAATAAAAATCCCTCAAGATCAAATAGAAGATATTTTAAAATTAGCTACTACTGCCCCTTCAGCTTGGAATTTGCAGCATTGGAGATATATAGTTATTTCGTCAGAAGATGGTAAGAATCGCTTATTACCAATTGCGTATAATCAAAATCAAGTAGTAGATTCATCTGTAACAATAGTAATTTTGGGAGACTTAGAAGCTAATAAATCTGCCTATGAAATATATAATCAAGCAGTTAAAGAGGGACATATGAATCAGCAAGTTTGTGAAACTTTAATCGATCAAATTGAAAGTGCCTATAAACATAATAAATCATTCGCAAGAGATGAAGCTATTTTAAATTCATCATTATTTGCAATGCAGATTATGCTGTCAGCGAAATCAAAAGGGTATGATACCTGTGCGATGGGGGGATTTAATAAAGCAGCGCTTATAAAAGAATTAAATATTTCAAGTCGCTTTGTACCAGTTATGTTATTGACAATTGGTAAGGCGGCAGCACCGGCTTATCCAAGTTCTCGTATTTCATTGGATAAATTGGCACTTAGAGAAGAATTGTAATAAAACAATAAGAAATGGAATGATGAATAGCTATGCGAGAAAAAAAGAGATTAGCAATAATTGGCTCGGGTGTTTCTGGTTTATGTACCTTTAATTATTTAATTAAGGAATTCAAACTTTTAAACGTAGACCTAAATATAACAATGTATGATAGGAACGCTATGATTGGGCCTGGAGTACCATATCAGGAAGATTATGATGTCTTATTATTAAATAGACATTCTCAACAAATGTCTGTGTTCAATGAAGAACCTGATGACTTTTGGCAGTGGTATAAAAAGAAACATGAAGTATATTTTTCTCTAGATGAATTCCTTCCAAGACGTTTTTTTGGACAATACCTTAATGAAACTTTTCATAAATCATTAAAAATAGCTAAAGATAAAAATATTTATGTAGATGTTAAGTTTGATGAGGTTGTTAATATACAAGCCATAAATGATGATAAATTTATTGTAACATCTTTGAAGGATAGAACAGAGTATGATTACGTGATATTGTGTCTAGGTCACACTAAATTATCTGATTATTACGAATTGGAAGGTAATGAAAAATTTATTTATGACCCTTATCCGTTAATAAAAACCTTAAATAATATAAATGATAAAGAGGACATAGGTATTTTAGGATCTAGTTTAACTAGCATTGATGTTAGTGTAGTTTTGAAAGAGAAAGGGCATCAGGGGAAAATCCATATGTTATCAAGAAATGGATTGCTTCCAGCTGTTAGAGGGAATATTCAGCCGTATAAATTAAACTTTTTTACTGAAGAAACTCTAAATGAGTTACTTTTAAAGAATAATAATGAAATTACACTTGAACAGATAATTAATATTCTAAGTAAAGAATGTCAGTATGTAGGTTTGAATTTGAATAATATGATATATAAAAGAAAACATAATCTAACACCTAGTCAAGCAATAGAAAGCGATATGAAAAATCTAAATGAGGTAGGTTTATGGCAATCGATTCTAATGACGGCAAATGATGTGATTAGTGAATATTGGTATTATCTAAATCCAAATGATAAGATGGTGTATTTGAAAAAATATGAACGCTTATTTATGAGTGAAAGGAATCCTATGCCTATATTAAATGCAAAGAAGATTTTAGAAATGCTAAATGAAAACAGGCTTGTGGTTAAAAAAGGAATAAAAGATATAAAAATTATAAATGATCAGTTTCAAGCTTATTTTAAAGATTCTGAAGAAAAATATGGATACATTGTTAATGCAGTGGGATCTACAAAATATTTACACAAATCTTGTAGAGATCAATTATTAGATCATTTAATAGAGTTTGGAACAGTAAAACTAAATAATTATGGTGGTATTGAAGTAGATTTTAAATCTGGAAGTATTATTAATGCAAATGGTAAGGTAAATAAGCAGCTAAAAGCTTTAGGGCATATTACTTGTGGAACTTATTATTTCACAAGTTCTGTTGAAATGATATCTAAGCAGGCAAAACTAATATCAAATGATATTTTAGAACATATGTCTAAAATCGCATTGGTGAGTGTATGAAATTGAATTTCAGAATGGTTAAGAATAAAAATAATTTACTTTTAATAACTTTAATTTGCTTAGTGTGTATACCTCAACTATCTATTAGTTTATATTTACCTTCATTACCTCATATGTCAAATGATTTTAATACTGGAAATGATTTAATGCAATTAACATTAAGTATATATATGGTTGGATATGCCATATCAACTTTAGCTTGTGGAATATTTTCTGATAGATATGGGAATAAACCAGTAATTACTTTTGGATTGTTCTTATATTTATTGGCAACAGTTATTTGTTTATATACCTCAAATATTTATGTTTTAATTTTGGGTAGATTTCTTCAAGCACTTGGAGGCGGTTGTGGTACGGTACTGGCTAGAGTTATTGCTAAAGAAAAGTTTAAAGATAAAGAACAATTGAATGTACTTACAAATTTATCGACGGCAATTGCAGTTACACCAGCAATTGCACCAGCGATTGGAAGCTTTATTCAGACGTATTTAAATTGGAGATATTGCTTTGTATTTTTATTAGTTCTTGTGTCTATCGTTTTAATTTTAACTTTATGCATTTTAGAGAAAGAAAAAAATGTACAAGGTAAAAAGAATATAAATTTAAAATCTATATTTAATAATTATAAATTATTACTAACACATAAAATATTTTTAGCTTATAGTGTTGCTATAGGACTTGCTTGGTGCGCATATTATACATTTATTCAATCATCTTCTTTTGTATTACAAGGATTCTTTCATGTTAGCCCAAAATCATATAGTTTAATGTATGCTTTGGTAATTATAGGATATATTATGGGGACCACTTTTACTAGAAGAAATGGGAGTAGGGTAGGCCTAAATAAAGTAATTATGTATGAAAGCTATATTGCCCTTTTTTCTTCAATATTAATGGTAATAGCCGTTTGGATTATTCCTTATAATCCATTTGGTATAATATTCCCGATGATGTTACTAATGATTGGTGTAGGAGGGATTTTTCCTGCATGTCAGGCTGCAGTAATGAAACCATTTAATGAAATTGTAGGGACCGCTTCAGGATTGTTTTTCTTTATACAAATGATATTTGGCTTCTGTTGTGGCCTTATACTTAGTGCTTTTAATATGACATCGCAGCTTCCAATGGTCTTAACTATTTTAGTTTGTTGTATTTTGTTAGTTGCAAGCTTTTACCAATTAATTTATAGGAATTTTAAAGAAATAAAACGTGCTTAATAGCATTCAATTTAATAAACCTTCAAAATAACTACTTAAAAACCAGTTATCTGAAGATAACTGGTTTTTATTTATATAGATCAAGATTTTAAAAAAGCTATTATTGTAGCTACACCGATGGTTGTTATAATTGTATTTCTTATAAGAGTATTTAGAAGTTACATCACTTACAGGTTATAGTAATAATCAAATTGTACTAAAAATTTAGTTAGTATGCAAAAAATGAGAAGAATGTTTGACACTCTTCTCATTTTCTGTGATTAGGGTCTGCATACTCACCAAATATGCAGTTGAGTAGATTGATGGATAAACAATCTACTCAACTATTATAACAAAATAATTAAAGCATTAGATATGCAATGTTACATATTTGGTGCTAATAAAGTTGATATTCATTCTTTTAGTTAGAAAGATGTTATTGCCTGAAGTAATTAAGAATATTAATTTAGAAATTGTTGAGGGAGTATTTCAACTGTATAACAACATTTATAAATTCTAATATCAGGTTGTATATTTATTACCTGTTGTGGTAGTTATAAGATTATTTTTAATAATAAAAATGAGAAGAATATTTATCATTCTTCTCACTTTTAGTAATTAAGGTTGCCTACATACATTTTCGTATGTGTGGATTCGATGAATGTAAGATCCACATAACTATTATAACAAAATGATTAAAGGTCTTCATATGCAATATTGCATATGAAAAGTAGATATAATAGCACGGTTTTTTTTTATGATTAGAATTATTATTGTATTCTTTCTGTTTTTATCTGTGAAATTATGAAGGGCTATGATGTTTCATTGTGGGTGAAAGAATACAAATCTTTCGTAAGTGAACCTAGTATTATTAATTTCTAGACACACATCTTTTTATGAAAATATAGAAGTGAATTTCAATAATTCTTATTTATCTTATAAGAATTATAAGGTATAATAAAATTAGGTGCAAAGATGCACTATTTGAAAAAGAGTTCAAGGCAAAAAGGAATCCGTAAAGGATTCCTTTTTTTGTTTTTTAGAAAATGAAACAAATTTGTAATTATCTCCTTTAATTCACTGGTTTTAAAGTTAGTTACTATATACTTTATTAAAAAGCCAGTACAACCATAATGTGAAGTCTCGATAATATTGAACTTGAATATACAATTGCGATTAATTATTATACTAGTCTGCCAAATAATCAATTTAAATCAGAACATTCAGAATTTAAGGGGGTTGCTTTTAAATTATATATTAATGAATTATGCCTCCTTAGATAAAACAAATCGAGTTCAGATAAACGAAGAACATAGAATACATAATTTTTAACTAGATTTATTGTTAACTAATTTATCCCCACCACCAAGCTCCGCCTCAATCTGCGAAGTCTTCGATGACTCATCCATACGCCAATACGTAATAAAGCTGATTGCGATACATCCAGCTACGTAGAAGTAGAATAGTGATTCCATTCCGATGCTCTTTAGCCATAAAGCGATGAACTCTGCAGTTCCGCCGAATATCGCAACTGTTAGAGCATATGGTAAACCTACGCCGAGTGCGCGAATTTCAGTTGGGAAGAGTTCTGCTTTTACAATTGCGTTAATTGATGTGTAACCAGTAACGATAATGAGGCCGACCATCATGAGTAAAAATGCTACGATTGGTTCTGTCGTTTTTTCCATGAAGAAGAAGATCGGCGCTGTTAGTAATGTTCCGAGAATACCGAATGCCATTAATAGTGGGCGGCGTCCAATTTTATCGGATAGTAGCCCTGCAATCGGTTGAAGTACGACGAAAATAAGTAGTGCGACAAAGTTAATCCAGCTTACAACTTCTTTCGGAAGACCGACTGTGTTTACCATGAACTTTTGTAAATATGTTGTGTACGTATAAAATGCAACAGTGCCTCCTAATGTTAGGCCGACTACTGTTAATACTGCTTTCGGGTGTTTCATAAGCGCGCGAACGGTTCCTGCGCTTTCGCGTTTTTGTGATTTTATGTTTGAAAACTGCTCCGATTCATCCATCGTACGGCGAAGCCATAATACAGCTACTGCGCCCATCGCTCCAATAATGAATGGAATACGCCATCCCCAAGCTTTCATATCTGGTTCGCTTAGTAATTGCTGAAGAACAATTTGAACGCCTAACGCAACCATCTGTCCCGCAACGAGCGTTACATATTGGAAGCTTGAATAAAAACCACGGCGACCACTACTAGCCATTTCAGATAAATACGTTGCGGAAGTTCCATACTCTCCGCCGAGTGATAATCCTTGCAGTAAACGAGCAAGAACTAAAATAATTGGTGCCATAATACCGATGCTTTCGTAACTCGGTGTACAGGCGATAATTAAAGAACCACCGGCCATAACCGTAATGGAAAGGGTTAATGCCGCCCGGCGTCCGTGCCGATCTGCATAGCGTCCCATTAATAAACTGCCGATAGGGCGCATTAAAAATCCAACTGCGAAAATAGCTGCTGTGTTCAGTAACTGACTCGTTGGATCGCCTTTAGGAAAGAACTCTGCTGAAAAATAAACAGCGAAAGCAGAGTAAACGTACCAGTCGTACCATTCAATTAAATTACCGACAGAACCTTTGAAAATATTGCCGGCGACTCGATTAGATTTTACTTGAGCCATACTAATTCCTCCTCTTGCTTATAAATAAAATGATAATTATGAAAGCGTGTTCATTGTAGTTGAATTGTACTGTCCTTTAAATGAAATCTCAATATTATGACAATTTTATTCTTTTTGTACTTTATGAACATGGAGAGTTTTTATAGTTGCTTCATTTTCAGTTTTGTCATAATAATAGAAAAAGGAGATTGATAGTTTTGAATATTTTATCAAAGGGTATGGGGTATGAAAAAATCACGCAAAGTGTCATTGCAAACGAAAATAGTAAGCTTAATTATCGCGTTAATTTTATTTGTTGTTCTCCTATTAGCGGGAATATTTGTTTACATTCAG
The DNA here is from genome assembly GCF_051915225.1 of Bacillus cereus group sp. MYBK95-2. Lineage (NCBI taxonomy): Bacteria > Bacillati > Bacillota > Bacilli > Caryophanales > Bacillaceae > Bacillus > Bacillus cereus group sp. MYBK95-2. The sequence goes on from NZ_JBQAEH010000006.1 coordinate 207,807, forward strand.
TCCGTTGATACGAAGCGCCAAGTAGAACAGTTAGCACTGCAAACGGCTAAATCTCTTTCTTTTATGCCAGCGATAAAAGAGGCTTTTCAATATAACGAGCATAAAAGTACGATTCAATCTATTGCGGAACAAGTTCGTGAGCAAGCTGGTGCAGATTACGTCATTATAGAAGATCGCTTTGGGGTTATGTATTCCCATTCTAATTCGGATTTAATTGGCACAAAGAGTAACAATCCATATAACTATGAAGCACTCACTTTTGGTGGCTATTATACGCTTGAAGGAAATGGTGAAAGTGGTCCGGCTTTAATGGCGAAAGCTCCCATTATTGTTCATAACGGAGACTATGATCAAGTCGTAGGTGTTGTGACAGTAGAGTTTTTAATAAAAGGTATCGAATCTAACATATTAAGCAGAACGAAAGAAATTATCCTCTTTTCCTTAGCTGTATTACTAGCTGGAATTGTTGGTGGAATTCTTTTAGCGCGTAGCATTCGTAAAGATACACTCGGTTTAGAGCCGAATGAAATCGCAGCGCTATACCGGGAACGCAGCGCGATACTACTATCTATAAAAGAAGGGATTATCGCCATTGATCAAAATGGTTTTATTACGATGATGAACACATCGGCAGAAGAAATGCTACATGTAAATGGTTATTATATGCAGCAACACATTTCAAAAGTTTTACCGAATTTTAATATGGAAAGAGTGCTAGAAAACGATCAAGAAATCGCGTTTCAAGATAAAGTGTTTATTTTAAACATGACACCGATACTCGAAAATAATAGTACGGTAGGCGTTGTATGTAGTTTTAGAGATAAAACAGAACTGCAAAACTTAGTGAATACGATATCTGAGGTAAGAAAATATTCCGAGGACTTACGTGCTCAAACGCATGAATTTACAAATAAACTTTTCGTCTTATCAGGATTACTTCAGTTAGGACATTACAAAGAAGCGATTGAATTTATCCAGCAAGAATCTAATATTCATCAAAGCCAAAATCATATTTTATTCCATCAAATTCATGATGCAAAAGTACAAGCTATTTTATTAGGAAAACTCGGAACAGCGTCTGAGAAGAAAATTGATTTTCATATTGAAGGAGATAGTGCGCTTCATCCGTTACCAGACCATATAAAAGTTTCGCACCTTATTACGATTCTTGGCAACATAATCGATAATGCATTTGATGCGGTGAGCGAACGAGAGGAAAAGAGTGTTTCTTTCTTTGTTACGGATATTGGACACGATATTGTGTTTGAAGTGATAGATAGTGGAGTAGGGATACCAGTTGAAAAAATCACGACCATTTTTCAAAAAGGATTTTCAACGAAAGGAAATGATCATGGTTACGGACTAGCAAACGTGAAAGAAATGGTAGATCTGCTAGGGGGAACAATTGAAATTCAAAACGAGAAAAATGGGGGAGCTATTTTTACAATTTACCTTCCGAAAACATTGAAAGAAAGTACATGACAAACAGGGGGATGGACATATGTTGAAGGTTGCAATTGCAGAAGATGATTTCCGCGTCGCGCAAATTCAAGAGGAGTTTTTATTAAAAATAAAGGATGTAATAGTAATCGGAAAAGCATTGAACGCGAAAGAAACGATGGAACTACTACAAAAGGAAGAAATCGATTTACTTCTATTAGATAATTACTTACCAGATGGAATTGGAACTGACTTATTACCACAAATTCATGCTGACTTTCCAAGCGTTGACGTCATTATGGTAACGGCGGCGAATGAAAACCATATGCTAGAAAAAGCAATTCGAAACGGCGTAAGCAACTACCTTATAAAACCGGTCACGTTAGAAAAATTTGTTCGTACAATTGAAGACTATAAAAGAAAGAAGCAACTATTACATAGTAACAATGAAATAAATCAAGCACTCATCGATAACTTCTTCGGGACTTCGCAAACACAAGACATAAAAAACTTACCGACAGGTGTTGATCCGTTAACACTGCAAAAAGTGAAAGGAATTATAAAAGGATTCGAAGAGGGCATTACAATAGAAGAAATGGGAGAACAAATGGGGGCCTCCAGAACAACCGCAAGAAGATATTTAGAATACTTAGTAGCGACCGGCGAATGCACAGTAGAGTACACATACGGCATTATCGGACGACCAGAACGAAAATATCGAATAGGACGAGGACTATGAAAAAACGATTATTACTATGTATATGGATCATGACAGGAGTAATAGCTGGTTGTTCCTCGGAAAAATCTCAAACGAATACAGTAAACATAGAAGAAGTAGAAATCGTTGCGCCGAACGTTCCAAGAGCAGGATGGGACTTAACAGCACGGGCGATGCAAAAAACGCTGACAGAAGAAAAAATCTTCACAAAACCAATCACAGTCACAAACAAAGTAGGAGGCAGTGGTGACGTCGGATGGAAATATACGAAACAAAAAGGCGGTCACGTACTGGCGATTAACTCAAGCTTACTCATAACGAACAACCTACTAGGCCACAGTAAACTAACATATAAAGACTTCACACCACTCGCAACGCTAGCATCGGACTGGGAAGTCGTTGTCGTATCAAAAGACTCTAGCGTAGAAACCGCAAACCAACTAATGAAACAACTAAAACAAAACAAGAAAAACTTCAAAATCGGTGTTGCCCCAGGCCTAGGAAACGACGATCACCTATCCTTCGTACAAGTTAGCAAAGCATTCGGCATAAACCCTGCCGAACTACAATTCTTCGTCTACGAAAACAAAGAAAAAATCATAAACGCCCTAACGAACAAACAAATAGGCGCCGCAACCATGACCCTATCCGAAGCCGAAAAACAATACAAAGCCGGCAAAATAAAAATACTAGCCGTATCCGCACCAAAACGGATAGACCGACTACCACAAATCCCAACATGGAAAGAACAAGGAATCGACGTCATATTCCAGCACTGGAAAGGAATCATGGGCCCGAAAGATATGACGGAGGAAGAGGTTGCTTATTGGGATGGTGTTATTAAGAGGATGGTGGAGAGTGATAGTTGGAAGGGGATTTTGAGGGAGCGGGGTTGGGATTCTTATTATAAGGATAGTGGGGAGACGAGGGGGTTTTTGGAGGAGAGTGATTTTAGGTACGAGGAAATGGTGAAAAAAGAGGCTTAAAAGGGAAGTGTTCAATCAGGCTTTATTTTTGTAGTTACTTCTATATAATATAAAAGAGATGAGAGTGTTAGGCTAATTACATTAAAAGGGCTAGATAGGGACAGATAAAATCTAGCTTACTGATTAAAAATATATTAGTCGTTAAAAGATATAAAAGGCATTTTTCAGTCTATAAAGTGTGGAAACATAAAGTATAGAGTTTCTGTGAGATTTAAGGAGGAAATAATGAAGAAAAATATTTATGTTGTTGGAGCGGTAATTGTCCAAGATGAGAAAATTTTATGTGCACAAAGAGGGCCATCTAAATCGCTACCTCTTATGTGGGAATTTCCAGGTGGGAAAATAGAAGAGGGGGAAACACCTCAAGAGGCGTTAAAGCGTGAAATTGATGAAGAAATGCATTGTAGCGTGCAGATTGGTGAGCAAATTGATTATACAGCCTATGAGTATGATTTTGGTATTGTTCATTTGAAAACTTTTTATTGTAAGCTTGTTGAAGGAAGTCCGGTTCTAACTGAGCACGTAGCAATTAAATGGTTATATCCGAATGAACTAGCAGCTTTAGAGTGGGCACCTGCGGATATCCCGACTATTGAGAAATTATCAAAAGAATCGATTGTAAAGTAATTTGAAAAAAACTATTCGTTTTATACGGATAGTTTTTTATATTTGTAATAAATTTGCACTTTAAATCAGTGAGTAATACAATTAATATAAAAAATTGTCATAAATGGTGATCATATGGAGAATTTCATTCAAAAATTAGAGGGGTCTTTATATAAAGGGTTTATTGATCAAAAACATAATCATCCTGGAATATATAAGCCGAAATTATTAGTAAACAATACGAAAAAAAATGAAAATGTTTTAAGCTCATTATTGGAGGAGCTAGAAAATAGTACATCTTTTATTTTCTCAGTAGCTTTTATTACAGAAAGTGGGCTAGCGACTTTAAAATCACATTTCCTTGATCTTAAACAAAAAGGGGTTAAAGGACGTATATTAACATCTACATTCTTAAACTTTAATACACCAAAAGTGTTTAGAGAGTTAATGAAACTTGAAAATGTAGAAGTAAGATCAACAAATTTATCTGGTTTTCATTCAAAGGGATACATATTTGATAACAAAACACATTGTTCATTAATTGTCGGTAGTTCAAATCTGACTGCACATGCTTTGAAGGTAAACTATGAATGGAACGTTAAGTTAACATCGCATGAAGATGGAGAGATTGTACAGCATTTTAAAAACCAATTTGAAGAAGTTTGGGAGCATTCTCAAGTATTAACCGAAGAGTTGATTGCAAATTACGAAACAATATATGAGCAAGCTGCAGAAAATAAGTTACTAGATCGAGTTATAGAATTACCTGGTCAATATCATAATTCAATTGAAGAAGCTTTGAAAATTAACCCAAATAAAATGCAACAAGCTGCGTTACAAGAAATACAAGCTATTCGAGACGCTGGAAAAGAAAAAGGCTTAGTTATCTCTGCAACAGGAACGGGGAAGACATATCTTTCAGCATTTGATGTCAGAAATTTTGCACCTAAACGGATGCTATTTATTGTTCACCGAGAGCAAATATTAAATAAAGCGAAATCAGATTTTCAAAAAGTTCTTGGTGGAATAGATGAGGACTTTGGAATTTTATCAGGGTCAAATAAACAAATAAATGCTAAATATTTATTTGCGACGATCCAAACTATTTCAAAAGAGGACACTTTACACCAATTTGATCCTGAGCTATTCGATTATATTTTAATAGATGAAGTTCATAAAGCTGGTGCTAGTTCTTATCATAGGGTTATTGATTATTTTAAACCGAAATTTTTAATGGGAATGACTGCTACACCTGAACGTACAGACAACTTTAATATTTATGAGCTATTTGATTACAATATTGCTTATGAAATTCGTTTGCAAGAAGCACTTGAAGAAGATATGCTTTGTCCTTTTCATTATTTTGGAGTTACTGATTTTGAATATAATGGTGAAAAGATAGATGACACTACAGTTTTATCTAAACTTGTTACAGAAGAACGAGTGGATCATATAGTTGAAAAAGTAAAATATTATGGTTTTTCTGGTGAGAAAGTAACAGGACTAATGTTTTGCAGCCGAAAAGATGAAGCAGAACAATTATCACACGCCTTAAATAATAGAGGTTTTCGCACATTTGCATTAACAGGAGATCATTCCCAAGAGGAAAGAGAATTGCGCGTGAATCAATTAGAAAATGGCATACTTGATTATATTTTAACGGTAGATATATTTAATGAAGGAATTGATATTCCGAGTGTGAATCAAGTTGTTATGTTAAGACAAACTCAATCAAGTATTATCTTTATACAGCAACTGGGGCGTGGACTTCGGAAACATGATTCGAAAGATTTTGTTACGATTATTGATTTCATTGGAAACTATAAAAACAACTATTTAATTCCAATTGCCCTTTCAGGAGATAGATCACAAAATAAAGATAATATACGCAGATATACAAATGACACGAGTTATATTAAAGGTATTTCAACAGTTAACTTTGAGGAGATAGCGAAAAAACAAATCTTTAAAGCTATTAATAATAGTAATTTAACAGCAATGAAATTATTAAAGGAAGCGTTTGGTGAGTTGAAAAATAGAATAGGAAGAATTCCATATTTATATGACTTTATAGTAAACCATTCTATTGATCCAGTTGTACTTGTAGATGGATATTCGAACTATTATCAGTTCCTATTGAAAATGAAAGAAGATGTGCCTACATTAACAGAGTACGAAAACAAAGTTTTAACAATGCTTTCATTGGAAGTATTAAATGGAAAACGTAAAAACGAAATCGTTTTGTTAGACTTATTATTAAAGAAAGAAAAAGTTGATAAGGATGAGTATGTAAAACAACTTGAACAATCTAATTGCTTAACAGATGATGAAACGATTACTTCAGTACAACGAATTTTTGAATTAGAGTTTTTCTCACAAAACAGTCAAAAGAAATATGGAGAAAAGCCAATTCTCTCTTTACAAAACAATAAGATATATATGTTTAATGATTCTATTCGAAAAAGCTTAGAACAAAATGAATACTTTAAGTATATGGTTATGGACATCGTTAGAAGTTCGAAGGAAAAGGGCAAAAACTATGAGTGTGATAGTAACCTTACTGTATATAAAAAATACTCAAGAAAAGATGTGTGTAAACTTTTAAATTGGCATAATGATGAGAGCTCAACTATGTATGGTTATAAGACAAAATATTATACTTGTCCAATATTTATCACATACCATAAAAATGATGAGGTAGAATCCAGTGTGGACTACGGTGATGAATTCCTTAATCAAGATGTTCTTAAATGGTATACAAGAAGTAATAGAACATTAAAATCGAAGGAAGTTCAAACAATTATTGACGCTAAAGAAAATAATATTGATGTTCATATTTTTGTGAAAAAAGATGATGACGAGGGGAGCGAATTTTACTATTTAGGAAAAGCGAGACCTGATAAAGCAAGTGTAGAACAAACTGAAATGCAAGATAAAAATGGAAAAGAACTACCGGTTGTTACGATGAATATGATTATGGAGAAATCGGTTGATAATAAGCTTTATGATTATTTAAAGGATAGTAATGTTTTGTAGGTATATTAAATTTTTAATATCTTTATGTTTCTAAAATTATTAAGCGAATATAGATGGGGCTGTATCAAAATGACATCGGAGTATGCTTTTGATATGGTCTTTTTTATTGGAATTTAATATGTTTTTTATTAGATTTGTGGATTCATTTAATTGGTTTAAGCAGAATGTGGAGATGGGTCTTTCTAATCGAAGTAACCGATAACTAACCCCTCCGAAGCCCCTTACAAGCCCCTACCAAGTAATAAATCACTAAGAAAAAACATAACAAAAACAAAAACACCAACAAACACCGTAGTAGTAGTCAAAAAAATTTTAAAATAACACGCCAAAAACCCTGACTCCCTCCCATATATATTATGAAGGGGCTTTTACTTTTGAACGGAGACGGGAGGAATTAGGATGGCGGTGTATCGTAATGTGCAGGTGAATTTTTGGCAGGATGATTTTGTTTTGGATTTGACGCCGGAGGAGCGGTATTTTTATGTGTACTTGTTGACTTGTTCGAAGACGACGCAGTGCGGGATTTTTCCTTTTCCCAAGCGGTTAGCTGAGATGGAGACGGGTTATAATCGGGAGACTGTTGATAAGCTTGTGCAGCGTTTTATTGATTATGGAAAGATTCTTTATGATGCGGATACTCGGGAGCTATTCGTTTTGAATTGGCTTCGTTATAATCCTGTGACGAATACGAATGTGGAGAAGTGTGTGCTTCGTGAGCTGAAGGGTGTGAAGAATAAGGAGTTTGTACATATGTTTCTTCAGAAGTGCGCTGAGGAAGAGCTGAGTGTTCCGATGCTTTTAGCACATTTCGGTATGCCTGATGATTTGGCTGTGGATGATGTTGAGCCAGTTTGTGAGGAGGTAGCGGAAGAAGCGGTTGTAGAGGAAGAAACGGGAAGTCGTGTGTTTTCTTTTTATGAGCAACATTTCGGTAGTTTGTCTCCTCATACTGTGGAGGAACTGAGTGCGTGGATGGAAGATTTGTCAGAGGAGCTTGTGCTGAAGGCTCTTCAAATTGCGTTTGAGAATAATAAGCGGACGGTTGCTTATGTGAAGGGGATTTTGAGAGGCTGGCACGGGAAAGGATTTACGAAAGTGTGTGAGGTTGAGGCGGATACAGCTAAGTTTAGGAATAAGGAGTCGTCTGTTAGTACGGGGGAGACGGAGGAGTTTTTGGCGAGGTGTGAGGAGTGGGAGCAGAATGCGCCGTCTGAGGAAGAGTTGCAGCGCTTTTTAGAGGAGCGCGGGTGGCGGCCATGAGTATTCAAAATGTGGAGGCGGAGAAGACGGTGTTAGGTTCTCTATTACTTGATGGAGAGCTTATTAAGGAGTGCCGTTTGACGGAGCAGTATTTTTCTATGCCAGTACATAAGTCTATATTTCAGTTAATGCGAAAGATGGAAGGCGAGGGGCAACCGATTGATCTTGTGACGTTCATTTCTAGGGTAGATCCGAAGTTTTTAGAGGGGATCGGGGGAATGGAGTATTTTATAGGGTTAATGGATGGTGTGCCTACTACTAGCAATTTCTCTTATTATGAGGGGCTTGTTCGAGGTGCGTGGAAAATGTATCAGGCCGGTGTTCTCGGGCACAAGATGGGAGAGCGTCTTATTGCGGAGAAGAGTGAGAAAGTTATCGGTGAGACGATTACGGCACTTTGTGAGTTAGAGGAAAAAGACTCTGTATGTGAGTTTGATTTGAAGGATGCGTTAGTTGATTTGTATGAGGAGCTTCATCAAGATGTGAAAGAGATTACTGGTATTGAGACTGGTTATACATCGTTAAATAAGATGACGTGTGGACTTCAGGAAGGAGATTTTGTCGTTCTTGGTGCGCGTCCTTCTATGGGGAAGACTGCGTTTGCGCTTAATGTTGGACTGCATGCGGCGAAGTCTGGAGCGGCGGTTGGATTGTTTTCGTTAGAGATGAGTAGTAAGCAATTGTTAAAAAGGATGGCTTCTTGCATAGGTGAAGTGTCAGGAGGTAGGCTGAAAAATCCGAAGCATCGTTTTGCGATGGAAGATTGGGAGAAGGTAAGTAAGGCGTTTGCGGAGATTGGTGAGTTGCCATTTGAGATTTACGACAATGCAGGTGTTACGGTGCAAGATATTTGGATGCAAACCCGTAAGTTAAAGCGGAAACACGGTGATAAAAAGCTTTTAGTCATTGTAGATTATTTGCAGCTCATTACGGGCGATCCGAAGCATAAGGGCAATCGATTTCAAGAGATTAGTGAGATTTCTCGTAAGCTTAAGTTATTAGCACGTGAATTAAATGTTTGTGTAGTAGCACTGTCACAGTTATCTCGTTCTGTAGAGTCGCGGCAAGATAAGCGTCCGCTTTTATCAGATTTAAGAGAGACCGGACAAATTGAGCAAGATGCGGATGTCATTATGCTTATGTATCGCGAGGATTATTACGATAAGGAAACGAAGCAGAAAGAGATGACGGAGATTCATGTGGCGAAGCATCGGAATGGGCCTGTGGGGAGTTTTAAGCTGAGGTTTTTGAAGGAGTTTGGGCGGTTTGTGGAGATTGGATGATAAAATAGAAGAAAGCATATAAAAAGGTAAAGGAGTGGTTACGGATGACAAAAGTAGGTCGTTTATATGAACAAGAGAAGCAAGAAGAAATTGATAAAGCACTTTCGGCAGCTGGAATGCTCTTTAAAGGAATGAGTGTAGAAGAAATAGCTAAAAAATTAGATGTAACAATTGAAAAGGTGAAAGAGTGGGAGAAGCGTTTATCTCATTAATCGCTGAGGTAATGGCAGCGTCTGTATAAATTTATACAAAAATAGCCGAATATTTATTATATAATAGTCGGCTATTTTTGTACGGAGAAGTTGTTAGGTTTAATACGCAAATCTTTTGATTTGCTCTTGAATATGTTCCTCATTTCCCCATAAAGAAAGATCTTCTCTCTGCAGTAATCCATTGCTGCAAGTCATCTTGGCTACGTCGGATAAGTCGATTTACTAAAACATCATGCCATACATAATCCTCTAATAGGTATATATGAACGGGGTCATCTGTATAAAAAGCAATATTACGCTCTTCAAGTGAGGGTCCATAAATCATCTCTTTAGAATCTATCGATACAATAAACCAATGTTCTGTAGACAAGGTTTCTGTATAAGGTGTTATGCGATGTGCTTCTAGATTTTTAATGGGATTTTCAACATGTAGGGTAATACCTTGTATTGTAACTTTATCAGCTACTTCAGATAGATCTTTTTTTAACGCTTCATACATCTCATCCCACATTGAAATGACAATACGTCGTTCTGCTTTTTTTATTAATGCCTGACAATAGCTAATGATTGTTTGATTGTCTTTTAAAGTAATCACTCGATTATCTGTTTTTTCTTCGGAAGTTTCTAGTTTTTTTAATGAATCACTTATTCCTTCATATGTAGACTGCCATTCTGATTGCGCCTTCTGTAAAAAGATTTCAACAGGTAGAGGTGAATAGCGAGTGGTGTCATTTATTTCTTCTTTCATGACAATTCCTTTTTCTACAAGGTTACCTAAAATCTCATAAATTCGCGCTCTTGGGACACCCGAATCTTTACTCACTTGGTAGGCTGTGACAGGCCCTTGTTTAACAAGAGATACATAAGATTTAGCTTCATATTCATTGAAACCAATTTTTTTAAGCTGTTGCACTATGTAGTCCACTTTTTTCGTCCTCCGATGTTTGCTTTTATCCCGCATTAACGGGCAGTAAGACCCCCACCTCAAAATTCAGCGGAAGCAAAGAAGTTAGGTGGGGGGCGGGCTGCCCGTAAAAGCCCGATTGGTTCAACTAATAATCAGTGGCCCCACTGATTAAAGTTTCACTTTATATTTCAACGTTACAATAACTGTTTACATTTAGCAAATTATTAGTTACTATTCGAATAGTGACTAAAGGGGAGGTTAATAGTATGGATTTTTATTTAGACCCATCTGTATTAATGATTTTGATTGTTTTTGGATTTGTAGCTGCATTTATTGATTCAGTTGTAGGTGGTGGTGGACTCATTGCTTTACCAGCTTTATTATTTACAGGACTGAATCCAGCAAGTGCAGTAGCTACGAATAAACTAGCGTCGACAATGGGAAGTGCAACTAGTAATATTGTGTTTTATCGTTCTGGTAATCTTGATTTGAAATCGGCGTTTAAATTAGTTCCGCTCACTTTCATAGGTTCCATAATAGGGGCATGGACCGTTCATTTAATGAATCCAGAAGTACTGAAGCCATTGATGTTGATTATGCTTGGTGCGGTCGCTATTTATACGATATTCAAAAAGGATTGGGGTAGTATTTCCACTCATAAGAAATTGTCTGGTCGACACGTCATTATTTTTACCTTTTTTATTTTTGCTATTGGTTTTTATGATGGATTTCTAGGTCCTGGAACAGGTTCGTTTTTAATGTTTTCTCTTTTATTTATTGGGTATGATTTTTTAAAAGCAGCAGGTAATGCGAAGCTTCTTAATTTAGGAAGTAATGTTGGTGCATTGTTGATGTTTATGTATGTAGGGCAAGTCAACTATGCATATGGTTTTATAATGGGGATTGCTCAAATTGCTGGAGGAGTTGTTGGCTCCAAGTTTGCTATAAAAAAAGGAAGCGGGTATGTTCGTGCTCTTTTCATTACAGTAACTTGTTTATTGTTAGCGAAAAATCTGTATGACTATATTCAGTAAGTAATTAAAGAACGTAGAAAAGGTTAAATACGCAGATTACATAAAATATAAGAAGACACTAGGGAGAAAATTCCTTTTAACATTTTTTAGATGCTACCTTATTTGAAGATAGCATCTAAAAAGAAAATCTAAGTGAAGAGAATGAAAAAAAATATAAACTCATATTTTTCCATATGAAATTTCATTTGTTTTATTTACATAATATCTTTACAATCATTTGATAAAATAAAGTCAACTGCATATTGTGAGGGTGGGTGGTTATCCCTTCTTTCCATTTGGAAGGAAAGGGGGTGATAATATGGAGTTTTTGTTTGACCTTGTAAAAGAATTTGTAAAAGCGACTGTGCGCGAAGTTTCAGCGTATTTTTTGCGGAAGCAACTTCTGGGTAAAGACAACAAAAAACCCACTCCGCGCCGTAGGAAGCAAAAGGGTGGGTTTCGTAAAAAATAATAACGTATAATAACCACCACCCTATACGGTAGCAGTTAAGGAAGAGATGTTAGCGCATCTCTTCCTTTTATTATATGCCAATTTATTCGCTGTTACACTTATATAGTATTCTACGGAAAATATATCATATTCCTATTTTGTGGTCAATTTGATCCCGCTTTAACGGGCAGTAAGACCCCCCACCTCAAAATTCAGTGGAAGCAAAGAAGTTAGGTGGGGGTCGGGCTGTCCGTAAAAGTCCGATTGGTGAGGGCTGATTAAAGTTTCACTTTATTGCATAATTGAAAAGGTGTAGTCTTATTCCTCTTCAAACTGAAAAATATCCCGATTAATAAGTTGGTGGAGATACCTATCCATTTCAGCAGCGGAAACGCTTTTTTTATTTTTAAACCACCATGTGCTTAATGAGGTGATTGCCCCTGAATAAAACTCAATGATTAAATCATTTAGTATCGTATGATTTTTGCAAAGTTGATTTAATGCTTCTATTTCTTGTTTTCTCGTTTCGTGACTTAAATAATGTGTACGGGTAATGAATTGTTCATCAGACATTTGCGTTTCTAATATTTTACCGAGTTCTTCATGGTGTAGAAATTGTTCCATTACTTGAAATGGTTTACTTAATCGATCTGAAACCGGTATTTCAGCAATCATCTTGCCGTATCGTTTAAATCCAAATGTTAATAAAGCATCTTTATCTTCGAAGTGTTTATAAAAGGTTGTTCGGTGTACCATTGCGCGGTCACATATTTGGTTAATCGTGATCGTACTATATTTCTGTTTTGATTGCGTCATTAATTCAAATAAGGAATCCCACAGTAATTTATGTGTACGTCTAATACGTAAATCAAGTTGTTTTTCATTATCATTCATCTACAATTCTCCTTTTTTGTAGATTAAATATACAGTGGCTGAAAATTGATTCTCCCTTTTTAATCTACATATGTATATTATATTACATGTGTTCCGGTATATTTAAAGTTTTTTAAGTAAGAAACAGGAGGAGAATCTGTAAATGAATATGACAACTAAGAGCCCAGCAAGTGGCAAAGTTGATACTTCTAATTTGAAACATACCCCCATTTTAATTGCATTACTTTTAGGAGCAATGGTTGCATTATTAAATGAAACATTACTTGGTAATGCGTTAACGGTATTAATGAAAGAATTTGACGTAACCGCTTCAACGATTCAATGGCTTTCTACAGCTTACATGTTAGTAGTTGGGGTTTTAGTTCCAATTACAGCGTTACTTCAGCAATGGCTCACAACGAGACAAATGTTTTTGATCGCTATGGTAACGTTTTTAGTCGGTACATTAATTGCGGGATTCGCACCGACATTTTCCGTTTTATTAATTGGCCGTATCGTCCAAGCTGTAGCGACGGGGTTAATTACACCGTTATTAATGAATACGATTTTAATCATTTGTCCACCTGAAAAACGTGGTGCGACAATGGGATTAATCGCACTCGTGATGATGGCAGCTCCGGCAATTGGCCCTACATTATCTGGAGTAATTGTGGATTCATTAAATTGGCGCTGGTTATTCTATATTGTTATTCCTATCGTGATCATTTCCATTATGATTGGGATGAAGTACATTCAAAATGTTTCAGAGTTAACAAGGCCAAAAGTAGATTACCCATCTATCCTTTTATCGACATTAGGATTTGGCGGGCTTGTGTATAGCTTTAGTGCATCGGGTGATTTAGGATGGTCCGATGCAAAAGTGTATGGCACTTTAATTGTTGGGCTTATCTCATTATGTATTTTTGCCGTTCGACAATTGAAAATTGAGAATCCAATTTTAGAATTACGAGCATTTAAAGTTCCGATGTTTACATTATCAGTTGGATTAATTGTCATTGTGATGATGTCGTTATTTTCAACGATGACTTTATTACCGATGTTCCTGCAAACCGTTTTACTCGTTACAGCTTTTAAATCAGGAATTATCATGCTTCCGGGAAGTGTTATTAGCGCCATAATGGGACCAATCGCAGGTAAACTATTTGATAAATTTAGTCCGAAAGTTATTATCGTTCCCGGCATTGTCTTAGTAGGAATTGCAATGTTCTTATTTAAAGGCATTACTCCTGATACATCAATGGTACAAATTATTATTATGCATAGCGTATTAATGGTTGGACTCATGTTTGTCATGACAGCACAAACATACGGTTTAAATCAATTAACACCAGATTTATATCCGCATGGAACAGCACTATTTAGTACGTTGCAACAAGTAGCTGGTGCAATTGGTACAGCTATCTTTATTTCGAAAATGTCTTCAGGAACAACTAGCTATATGGAGAGCTCCGCAAATCCACTGGATCCAGTAGAGAAGTTAAACGGTTTAACTTCAGGGTTCCAAGGTGCATTTGCACTTGGGTTAATCTTTATTATTGTTGCATTTATCGTATCGTTATTCTTAAAAGAAGAGAAAGAAGGAGTAAAGGCAGCGAGGGTTTTACAGAACGAACATTAAGGTTTATATAAAAAAGACATCTTTCCCTAGAAAAGATGTCTTTTTTATATTTTTTTGTAACACTTGTTTTAGTTGTCTTCATACATAAGAATTGGTATGTGAAATATTGTATTTTTTGAACGTGAATAATTATTGAGAATAACGATGCAAAGCTGTGCTAATAACTAAAAGTCCAATAATGAGAGAAAGTGTTCTTATAATAAGTTCTGCCACTAATAGTTCACCAAATGATTTAGTGACATCGTATATAGATCCTGTTATGAGAATAGGTGCAATCATGATTATAATTCCAATTATTATTTGAAGAAGTAGATTGATGTTTTTATTCAAGACAATCACCTCCAAAAAAATAGGGAATGAGAATATGTTTTTTTTGTATTATAAAATGATTATATCGTATTACATTAGACGATGAGAATATTTTTAGATAGTAGAAATTAGAGACTCTTCAATAAAAAGGAATTAAATATGGTATTCTTTAGTTAATGTATGTAAACGAAGACAGGGGAAATGAAGATGGACAAGAAGCTAACGTATTGGCTAGCATCTATTATAGGGGGAGTAGTACTTGCAACTGGTATGACTTATGGAATGTTACAGTTTGCTGAAGTCCCGCTTAAGAGTGAGGACCATGTTTTTGCAGAGGTTAATAAAGAAGACATACTATCGAATGAAGCAGAAGTGAAAGGTTCAAATGCACAACTTCACATTACAGTAACTTCTACTGAAGAAGAAGTGATTTCAGCTATGCATAGCATGACTCATCAAAAAGTAAAAGCGTGTGAAGGAAAGGGAGCAACCCCTATGTCCAAAAAGAATGCAGAGAAAGTAAGAAACATTCTAAACGGAAACAATTTCAAGAATAAAGAAGAGCTATTAGCAATTACTGAAAGATGGGCAAATAGAGATTTTAGTGAAATTTTAGAAGAACATAACTATTTTATTAAACTTCAAGGTGGCAAGATAGGTGAAGCTACAGTAATGGATAAGATAGACGAGAAAGTATTCTGTTTCAATACTTTCGGTGATGATGTAACGGCCGCATTAGTTAAATCAGGAGATCTTCAGCCACGTTAAAGTGTCTTTCTCAATTATAAGAAAAGCCTCAAGTATTCATATACTTGAGGCTTTTCCAATGGAAAGATAGGAATGATCCGAATTCCTTATATTAAGAACAAAGTGGAATTACTCCTAAACCAATTAATAAAGCTGCAGCAACTGCTGGAATTGGTACAGGAATTTGAATACCTTCTACAAACAAGAAATACTGACCACTTACTATTTTAAAACAAACTAATTGCATGGCTATTCCTCCCTTCTTTTAGAATTAATACATTATATTAATTAATCTATTTATTGATATAGTTAAATTATCCATTTTTAAAAATATAGTTAATATGTGAATAGTTTTCGAAAGGACCTGCTCAATCAATGCGGAAAAACATAAGATGAAACGAATCCATTAAAATACATGAGTGAACCTTAGTTTTCCCCTCTTATCTAAAGGAGGAACTATTATGGGTTATGGTGGTAGTTGTGGCGGTTGTGGCTTCTCGGGAGGCTTTGCTTTATTAGTTGTGTTATTCATTTTATTAATCATCGTTGGAGCTTCTTGCTTCTGCTAAAAACTATTGGAAAAGACACTCATATGGAGTGTCTTTTCTTTCGTGCAAAATGATTCCTGATAATATCCAACTGTATATAGTATACGGTATATTTTTTCCTCATTAGACATATAAAAATGTTGGAGGGATGTTATGAAACTAGTAGGGAAGCACATTTATATTCGGCTTTATAAAACTGCTGATGCTAACGAGTTAGCTAACTTACATATTAGAAATCGCGAATTTTTTCAACGAGTTTGCCCGTTGCTCCCAGAAGTTTTTTATACAGAAGAACATCAAAAAATACGTCTTGAACAAGCTCTAAAAAAGACAGCTGAAGGGCAAGTATACCCTTTTGGAATCTTTTTAAGAGAAAATGATAAACTGATTGGAGACATTTCATTAACTCAAATTGTTAGGGGAGACCTCCAAAGCTGTTATACGGGTTTTACTTTGGATAAGGAGCATAATGCAAAGGGCTATACAACAGAGGCTCTTCAACTTGTTGTAGATTTTGCTTTTAGGGAATTAAAGTTACATAGAATTGAAGCAGGAGCGATGCTTGATAATTTAGCATCTATTCGTGTATTAGAAAAAGTGGGATTTAAAAAAGAAGGTATAGCGAAAGAAAATATAAGGATTAATGGCAAATGGACAGATCATCAAATAGTAGCTATCATCAACAGCTTGGATGTGTAAGCTTATTTTGATTCCAATAACGATAATTATGTAAAGGGCTGTCTATATCGACAGCTTATTATATTTTTTGCTTAGCGTGATTTTTTCGGTTAATTCAGTAAAAAACGGAAACTCTGCAACCCACGCCAGGATAGGAATGTATAAAAAAATGAATAGCATTATAGGGGTACGGAAACGATTATGAGTTTCAAGGGCCACTCTGAAATTAAATACCACGCTTCGATTTTGATAAGTGTATTTGAGAAACTCTAAATCCTTTAAAATCAATAACTTGTAAGCTTCTCAATAGAGTACACTCTATCGAGAAGGTAAATATGCAATTATGCATATTTATATTTTTTTATTTTAATAGTAAATAAACCTAATATATAATTAAAAAGTTTTTTACGAATTGATAAGGAGATGCGAGTATGAAGAAAACCATAGGACTTATATTATCATTATTTTAATTACTTTCTACCTATGCACCAATGTTTACAGAGGAAGTCGAAGTTTTAAATCAAATAGGCCGCGTCAAAGAGAAAGGAGATTAGTATTATTATGGATCTCGTCAACATAATGCGAATTTTAGACTAAGGGATTTTCAAATTAAAAAACTTGGTTTTACTGTTTATTAAGAAGGTTCCATAAACGGGCTACTACATTTAAAACATGAAACATCTTATGAACTAATTATTGTTTAGACAGAATGACTTAGGTTGTCCTTATGCGAAATATTAGTATGAATAGAAATTTGATAATTATATAAGACGCCGTAAATGAAGGATAAAATAAGTGCTGATTTTGCAATTATATTTTTGAAAATTGAATAGGAGATCTATTATGAATACAATTAAGAAATTATTTTTAAGTTCTGTGATATGTATTTTATTATTCAGTACAGTAGGAACAGCGTATGCAGAACAAAATGGTCAAGTGAATTCATCATCTTTTATTGACGTTCCTAAAACCCACTGGGCATATAAAGAAATGATGTATATGGCTGAAAATAAGATTATAACAGGATACGGAAATGGATATTTCGGTGCTACGGATCCTATTATTCGCGAACATCTTGCTGCTTTCTTGTATCGATATTTAAAACCGCAAGATAGTACAAATAATCCATTTGTTGATATTGGTGACAGCAATTTTAAAAAGGAAATTTTGGCACTTACTGCACGGGGCATATTTAGCGTAAATGTAGAGAAACAATTCAATCCGAAAAATAATATGACTCGTGCTGAAATGGCTGCAGTGCTTGTCAGAACATTCGATTTAAAACCGCAAGGGAATTTTGACTTTACGGATATGAAAGGTCATTGGGCTAACGAATATGTCAAAATATTAGCTGGAAATAAAATCACAAATGGTACTGGTGATGGAAATTTTAATCCAAATGGACTTGTCACAAGAGAGCAATTTTCTGTGTTCTTATATAGAACAATCATGGCAACAACAGGTATAAAAAACAATGAATCGGTTGGCTGGGTTGTAGATGGAGAAAAGAAATACTATTATGACAAACCAGGCGTGAAACATACTGGATTATTACGTTCAGGGGATGATACCTATCTCTTCGATAAAAATGGTAATCTAGCTGTGGGATGGAATACCGTTGACGGGAAGGACTATTATTTTAATAGAACAACTGGTGCAGCCCAAAAAGGCTGGTTCCCGCAGGCTACACATTGGTACTTCGCAAACGATGAAGGGGCAATTCAAAAAGGTGATGTAACTTATAAAGGTAAACAGTTTCAATTCGACAGAACAGGAAAGATGGTCAAAGGCTGGGTAAAAATTAATTCATTTGATCATAATATATACGGTTCAAGAACAGTTTTAAAAGGATATAATCCTATTCAAGTTGGAGACGATGAAGTTCTTGAAGTAGTGGGAGAAGATAATCCGTTATGGTTTAGAGTAAATTATAACGGGAAGACATACGTTGTAAAAAAACTATTTGTAGTTGTGTTTGATCAATCTTTATCCAATAAAATGGATGCGATTCGTCAAGATGTAAACGATTTGAAATTCGGACTAGAATTAATACAAAAACACTCAAAACGCTTAGCTGATGCTAATCAAGCGAAGAATATCGATACGGCTATACTAGAATCTAGCGAATTGACACAAAGTTTGAATCAGTTCCTAACGACTTTAAAAGGATCTCATATACAAAGCTTAGTTGATAACATAAACGCAAAAGAAGCTGACCCAAATGTACAAGTAAAATATCAATCTATCCTCACGAACTTGCAAATGATGGAGGATGATTTTAGTAAAATCCATAAGTTTATGTTATTAAAAGATAGTATTATGGTTTTAGATAAAGCAACAAAAGACTCTGGTACAATGATTAACAATGTACAAGCTGCTAAAGATTTGATACCAGAAACGAAAAAACAAGTAGTAGAACTCGTGGCAGAATTCATGGACCAATATGCACAGATTTTTGCCGCACAACTAGACGCGGCTTATGGTTTTCCTGTAGAAATAGATGAAGCATATGTTCAACCGATAAAAGGATTCATAGATTCCTTACCGAAAGATGAATTAAAAAAACAAGCAAATGGATTAAAGGATACTGCAACAGAAATAAAAGATTGGCATGAAGATTTCAAGGGTAGGATACCCGCATATAAATCCATGGCTAAAGATTTACACACCTTTAATAAAAGTGTAGATAAATTTGCTAAATCAGTAGATACAGCAGCTAAATCTTTACATAAGCAAGCTTTGATGGTCGAAGACTTAACAAGAAGTGTTTCTACACACATTAAAGAAGCGCAACAAGCCTTCCCAACTCTTCACACAGATATCATGTCAGGTATCGACGCTACGAACCACCTTTTAGATTCCGCTAATAAGATTGCGGGATATAAAATTGATACATCTAACGTAGCTAAAAATGTCGGAAACATGGACGGTTTAACAACCCGTCTTAAGGATTTTGGTGTACCACCTGAAAAAATGAAAGAATATCTGGAAGAGCAGAAACGTACTAATGAGCTTGGATCCATGTCACTTGATTTCTTTCCAATTGTAGGACAAATCAAACAAGGGTTACAACTCATTAACGGAAGAGAATTTTTCACAGAGAGAGAATATGGTCCAGATGATTATGTTTGGGGAACTGTTTCTACACTAGTAGGTGGGTCTCCTAAAGTTGTTGGCCGTGTGTTTGGTAAATATGGAGAACTAGAACAAAAAGCGAAGGATTTAGGGAAAGTATCAAAGGTAACAGAAGAAATTGGATGGAGTATGCCAAGAGGTGGCGGCGTCATTGATGGACGTAAGTACTCTGAACATGCACTTGAAAGAATGGCACCTGATACAGTTCAAGTTCGAGCGGAGCTTACAAAACGAGCACGTGAGCGAGCTGAAAGAAAAGGGTATACATTCGGATCAGATAAATACATGGAAGAATTAAAAAAAGTTGATCCTCGAGGAATGACTCCAAATGTAGTTGAAGATATTATAAAAACGGGCACTCGCAAACCAGGAGACAATCCTGGTACTTGGAAATACGTTAGAGACGAAGGCTACGTAGTTATAAATGATAAAGGTGACGTTATCACAGTTGTTCCCGCAAAGAAAAAAGAATAGAATGAATAGCATAGTAAGTAATCTATGACAAAAAGGTTGAGGAATATTGGATATTAAACATGATAAGTATGAGTTACTAGAAATTTTCGAAAGCGAACCAGAAGATTACTATATTCCAGGTGCAGGTGCGTATCGATATAGTAAAATTGATAAACTTGGATTTGAACTGGTTATGAATATGTTCTATTATGATGCAACAGTTGAATTAATAATGCTATACGAAGACAAACGTATCATAGAAACCAAGATGGAATCAGTGAAAGAAATATATACTCGTAATGATTCACTATACATTCTAGGTACAGAAGAAAAGAAAAAAATCGAAGTAAAATTCAAACCACATTTTACAGTTACAATAAATGAGTTTTAAAAACTCGAAATTAATGATCGTAAATATTCTGCGCATGCTTTAGAAAGAATGGCTCCGGATACAATACAAGTTCGAGCTGAATTAGAGGCACATGCCAAAAGTAGAGGGCTTGTACGTAGTACACAGAAATTTAAAGAATTTGTTAATCCTAGAGGTATCACAACTTCTGTAGTAGATTTTCTGTGCCTTTCCATCGGAAAATCAAGACTGATATAAAAAATGAGTAGAAAAAACAAGGCTCTTACTTCGTGGATACCGCTACAAAGTAAGAGCCTTGTTTCATTATATTTGTTCATACAGTTTTCCTTGTAGTCTTCTGTTTTCATCCTTCAATCGCTTATTCTTTATCAATTTTTCGAACAGGTTGCTCCCAAAAGTTTTTTATACAAAATAACATCAAAAAATACGTCTTGAACAAGCGTTAAAAAAGACAACTGAAGGGCAAGTATATCCTTTTGGAGTCTTTTTAAGAGAAAATGATACAATGAAGATAATATTAGGGAATTATGGGGATGATTACGTTGCTTACTTTGATAAAATTTGTAGTTAGTTATGCTGCAAGTCTGTTTGCTTTTATTTTTGGATGGTTCTTAATTTCATATATTTTTAATCCTAGCTTTATTCACCCAGACGTTTTACAGGGGTTCATAAAAACTATCGTCACTTATGGTAGTATACCAGCTCTTATAGCTTGTCTAATTGGGGAAGTTTTATATAGGAAAATTAAACGATGTCGAGAGTTTCAATTTGGAATTCCTTTATTTATAGGACTAGCAGTTATCTATACACTTATACCATTTCTTTTTCTTTTTAATTTTTCTTTTTCATATTTCTTTGACTTCGTTGCACCTGTTATTATGGGTTCCTTAGCGTTTTATTTAGTACGTAGAAAAATATAATTTTCGTTTTGATGCATTATAATAGCTATCTCTGAATCACTAGTTTCAAAAAGCCTTCACGCAATGATAATTGCATGAAGGCTTTTGATGTTTTCTTATTTTTTTGTCTCGTTAACCCATGTAATAATGTCCTGGATGACGTACTCGGGAATATTAGCAGGGATTTCATATTCACTAGGGAGGCTTAATTCCCCGTCACCTTCCGTGAAGAAATGATTCAATTTCGGGTATTTTTTGAACTGAACATTCCTGCGGTTTGCAAGCCCTTCTTGCCATTTTGTATATTCATTTTTTACTGTTACTTAATAATCGCGTGCTCCTTGCAAAATGAGTAAAGGCTCTTTTCGTGATTTTGCCTCTTCAACTGGACGCCACCTAGAAACATCATACATAAAATGAGGTGACCTAAAATTGTAGCCAGCTGGAGGATGGTCAGGATTGAAAGTAGGGTCCTGAATAAAAGCAGCCTGTCTTTTTAGTTCATCGATTTCTTCCTTTGATGCCCCAAGGTATTCATACTGATCAATGGCAATGTCAGTCAAAGGGCGTGCAGGTGGTGCGAGTAAGATACTTCCTCGAACAAGTGAGGAAGGCGCTTTGCTCAGTATACGCGGCATTGTGCCAGCTCCTTGGCTATGTCCGAGAATGAAAATATTATTTGGATCAATGCCTTCCTGCTGCGCTGCTGACTTTGCTGCATATATGGCATCATCTGTAGTATCACGGTCTAATGTAACAGGTTCTGCACTCATCTTTAATGCATGTTCTAAGGTACGTTTTTCATAGCGCAACACTGCAATTCCGTTGGATGAAAGGCCCACCGCAAGGTCTCGTAAGATTTTTGTTCCCAAATAGGTAGCATCGCGATCATGGATGCCAGCACCATGCACAAGAACAACGACGGGTACCTTTTCACCACGCTGATGCTTCGGAACTGTTAATGTCGCTGGTAACGGATAGGTAGAATTTCCAATGACGATTTCACGTTCTTGATAGGAGTCAGGTTGATCATAGCTAGGATGTGGGATGGTATAAGATTCTTCGGGTGGCCTTTCTCCAATTTCATCTACTTTCCCGCCAGGTGTGAATTTAAGGAGTAGCGGTATGGTAGTTCCTTCGGTAGCTGCTGGAATTTCTACCGTCTGATGGACCAAGTTTCGTTCTTTTATCACGGGGGTTCCCATGCTTTTTATCCCGCTCCAGCCACTTTGTGTCCACCAGTTTTGTAATGTGGTTGCTGTAAACTTGGATCGAAAAGCAGTAGACGTCAACTGTAGTGCCTCTGCATACTTACCTTGCTGGAGATATTCAAAAAATAATGATGTACGCTCCGTTAAAGAGACTAGTTTCTTTTCAGCAGATTGTTCTTCGCGTGTATCTGCGTGAATAGTTGTTGTAAGCGGGAAAGATGAAACGCCTAAAGAAAAGAGTAGGGGAAAGGTAAGTACTGATCTTTGTATTTTCTTTTTTTTATTCATGTTTTAACCTCCAATACGTGATGGTACAAAACAGGTATGGTAATTAGAATTCTGGTGCGAAAACTTCAAAATATTTGCAAGTAATCTCCAAAACTTGGACATACTCATATTATTATTCTAAAAAACGTAGATTTCTTCTCTTGTCACATGCATATTAATCCCAGAAATAATCTTTCTTCCTTCACTTTATATTTTGATTATACAAAACAAAGCTCTCGTTTTTCTTACTTGATACTTACAAATTCCTTAAGTAAAGGATATTTTAAAATCTTAGCTTGATGAATATGTAGCGGTACTCCTATGTTAAGAGATAGCTTAAGGACCGAGGATTATATTGTTTTTATAAAGGGTTGATGTTATGTTTGTTTTGTAACATATGGTGTTTTATGCATGTAGGAGGATTTATTGAAGAAATTATTAATATTGTTTTTATTAGCTACATTTTGTCTACAGATTACAGGATGTTCTAATAATATGGGTACACTAAGGGAGAAGTCTAAAACTTTAACAACTGTGAAGTCTAAACGCATCAATAAAGGGTGGTACAAACATATGTAATAGTTTGTATCACCCTTTATTGATGATAGAAGTCATAAAGAAAAGACACCCTAAGGTGCCTTCCTTCGACTTGAACCATCTTAATTTTAATAATATATTGGACTCCCATCCAACTATTATTTTACCATGTTAAATTGTTTTATTCATTGAGAAATATGCTTTAAATCTATATTTTTAAAAAATATATAGATTTGAACAATATGTATACGAGCTACATATCAAAAAAAGACACTCTCAAGAGTGCCTCTCCTTAGCAGCCGAATCCGCCGCCCCAACAGCTAGCGCCAACAATGATTAATAAGATGAAGAGCACAACAAGTAAGGCAAATCCGCCGCCGAAACCACAGCCACCACCACAACTACCGCCATAGCCCATATTAACTCCTCCTTCCATAAAGACCATTTATTAATGGATTTAATTTAATTTATGTTTTTAAGGATGAATGGAGCAGGTCCTTAAAAAAATAAAAGGATTTTGGAAGTTAAAAAGAGTTGACGATCTTATTTTTGTCACCGGAATTTTGTCTTCTACATATTGTATTTTATTCTGTGTATTGGGGGAAGGAGGATCTTATGGCTAATTCTGAGATGATTTTACGTTTACTTACGGATTTAAAGATTGAACAACAATTGTTGAAAGAACAGTTAGAGAAAATGCAAACAGCTGTGACTATTCTTGAAGAAAAGTCAGTGACGCTTAAAGAAAAACCAGCGACTCTTAAAGAAAAAACAATGACTCCTGAAGAAAAACCATCTGTTACAAAGCAAAGAGCTTTTTCTGGACGCCCAACATCTTTTCGTGATTGGAGAGCATCTAGTCAAAAAAATTAGGGGATGTTATGTGAAATGATAAATAAAAAAGTACAGTCTGCTGTAGAAAAGACTGTACTTTTTTATGTTAGTAGAGAATGTTAAGGGAGACGTATTTATTTTGCCTATTCCAATTCCACTTTTAATTGGAGCTCTTTATCTAACTTATCATTATTAAATTTTAAAGTTAATCCTCGCGTGTTTTTCGGTACATCGAATACAATGTTTCCGTCCGAATGTTCATCAGGGTTAACAATACCAAATTTAAATGTAGAGGTATTTGCAGCTTTAAGTACGGATTGATGTTCATTGGAAATGTGATATTCTCTTCCAAATCCATCAATTAATTTAAAGTTGTTGATATCTAGTGTAATGGGTTCTTCTTTACGATTATAAACTGCGATGTCTAATACTTTAAAGACACCTTGTGCTTTAACTTCTCCAGTCCCTAGAACATCTAATGACTCGGCAGATCCCATTGACATGTATACATCAGAGGAATCTACATTGGTAGGAAGTTCTTTTTGCGAATCCTTGTTGCTAAGTTTGTCATTCTCTGTTTTTTTAGAAGTCGCCTGCTCATTTTTCGCAGGCGCATCATGTGAACTGCAAGCTGATACTCCAAACAAGAATGTGCTACATAATAATGATGCTAATAACTTTTTGTTCATCGTTTGTTTCTTCCTTCCAAAATAGAAGCACTTTTAATGAGTGCTATATATATTTGTCTTTATATGTATTACATTTTATATCTTATTATATTGATTTTGGAAGGAAAAGGGAAAAATGCACATTTCTCTGATTCGAATTATTTATCTGTCTAAAAGTTGAAATTAAAATGAGCCCCATAAATGATAAACCATTCCACTGACAAAAAACACTAATCCTAAAAATAAAACAATTAAAGCAAGAATTCCATTTTTATTATGTTCCATAAAATAAGCTCCTTTTTCATTTACTTACATACAAAAAGCCTTTAGTCGTAATTATGGCTAAAGGCCTTAATCTTCATACTTTGTAGTTTATAAAAAAGTTGTACTTCTGTATTAATTTGGAATATGATTATTTAAAGAGAAGGTGATGAGTACATGCAGGAAACAAAACAATTCCCGCTTATATCGGGAAATCTCTCATTAGATTTAGTAAATACAGAGTTAGTTAGGCGTGGACAACGTTATGATTTATTAATAACAGATGAAGATGTATTAGAATGGCTACATGTAATAAAGGTTAATCTTCCTTTTTGGAATGAAAAAACACTTATAGGAATTCAGAAGCGAATGGATCAAGTTACATCTAGCATATTAGAGGTAAGAGAAGTATTGAGAAAACAGTTTGAGGCAATTGCTGATCAGCAAGAAATTTCTAATGATTTTATTACGTATTTAGAAAAACAAATTGAGAAGGCACCATTTACATATAAAATCATTGAACAGCAGCTAGTATCTATCCCAGTTGGAGAAATCGAGGATGTACTCGCATCGTTAATTGCATTTGACGCTTTAACGTTAATAGCAGAAAATAAGCTTATTTCCCTTAAAAGGTGTTCAAATCCTGACTGTGTTTTATTATTTATAGATAAGAGTGGAAAACGAAAATGGTGTTCTATGAAAATATGTGGGAACCGGAAAAAGGTAGCAAAATTTCAGGATCGAAAATTTGAGGAAGTTTAGAGAATCAACTTATAACAGTTGATTCTTTTTTTGCATTTTAAAACTAACCCCTTAAATTAATATTTACAGGTTAGTTATGCCGGGTTATAATTGTTGGTAAATAAAGGAGGAGAACGATGGATAATATAACAGCAACTAAGCAGAAAGATCCTCAACCAATAAGTGTACGATATTTTACAAAAATGAAAGGGAAAGGAAGAAGCCCATTACAAGTAAATGTAAAGGACTCTTTAACGGGACTACTAGGGGGATTTTTAACAATTCTTACCTTAACATATTTAACGAGCATAACCTCTACAGAATTATTAATGGCTCCATTTGGTGCGAGTTGTGTATTAGCGTTTGGAGTTTGGAATGCGCCATTATCTCAGCCGCGTAATATTATTGGAGGACATTTGATTTCAACTTTCATTGGTCTATCAATATATCATTTGTTTGGGAATGAATATTGGACAATTGCTTTAGCGGTGGGGATGGCAATAGCCGTTATGATGTTAACGAGAACGACGCACCCTCCGGCAGGCGCCGATCCGATTATCGTAATTTTAGGGGCAAATAGTTGGAGTTATTTAGTAACACCAGTTTTAATTGGCTCCGTTGTTATTGTAGTTATTGCTTTATTCATTAATAATATGAGTAGTAAAAGAAGTTATCCAACTTTTTGGATGTAGTTTGTGAAGTGAAAAATAATTTAATTGAGTATTCTATTCTTACTATGTTTTATTTTTTATATAGTAAAAGCCTTAGTCGTAATTGTAGCTAATGGTTTGGGTCCTCATACTTTGTAGTTCATAAAGAAAAGACACTTTAAAGTGTCTTCTACAGATTTGAATTATTTAATTCATGTAATTAATATTCGTTAGCATAAAACTCTTTTATTAATTTTATTTCATTTGTATCTGGATTAAACTTAAATATTTTAATTTGATTCGATTCGTCTTTGTATGCAAATGTATTCTCACCAACTTGGGTCATATTGCTGGTGTTTAAGATAGGGTCGCTACCGTGATCAGTAATTTCCACAGTTTTCTCACGATCCCAGAATGCAATGACAATAATCAAAATGATAAGACATACCCGTATAAAACGTAATTCTCTTGCAACAGGATGTTCCATCTGTTTGTCTCCTTTACTGTTTGATAGAGTCTGTTTATAAAAGAGATAATTCCTAGGGATATAAATAAAAAAGACACCGTAAAGTGTCTTTTTTATTTTAGTTATGCGCATTACTTAATAAGACGCTAGTTCCTCAGTCTGGCTATGAGTAACTATGTAGGGTAATTCCATTATAACATTTTAACCAGTAATGGGTCTATATGGAATTTAATTGATTTTCTTTTTGATTATTCAGAACGATTAATCGGGTATTTGGATGAAGGAAGCGGTGAGGAAGAAGGGACTTAACTTGTTTTAGAAGAGTGTCTTCTTTTTGTATCATTGTGAGTAAAGTGTAGAGTTATATTTCCCTTTACACGAACATAACGGTATAATATAGTTAAGTTAAGTGAACTTAACTATTAAACAAAACGAAATAAAAGCATGGAGGAATAACGCTATGACTAGAACGTATAAAGAAGTAATTAATGAAATGAACCGAGCTTATAATGAATTCTACATTTTACTATTCCAGGAGTTAAAAGATGAATTCGGTCTTACAGGACAGCAAGAGAGCATGCTATTTCATATTAATTTAAATGAAAACACGACAGCAAATCACATTGCGACTACTTTTAATATATCAAAAAGTGCCGTTAGTCAAGTTTTATCTAAATTGGAGAAACAGAAGATGATTTCAAAACAAGTAAACCCTAATAATAAACGGGAGTATTTTCTTACACTTGGTCCAAACGGTAGTAAGTATATAGAGCGGTTGTCGGAGTTAGATGATGTATTAATTGAGAAATATTTTTCTAAAATCGATATAAACGCCCTAGAGCAAATGACAGATACGTTAACGAAAATAAATAAAGTCATATTGGAAGAAAAACAGAAAGATCTTGATTGTAATGAGTAAGAACGTAGATGAAGCAATTAGTAGAAAGGAGGAGAAGTGTATTATGAGTTTCATACCAAATATGATTACGATAGCAAATTTTGTATGTGGGCTTTTAGCTATTTACGCTGTTTTCGTTCACGATATTTATTTGGGAGCAGTTTTTATTATTACAGGTATGTTGTTTGACTTTTTAGATGGTATGGTCGCTCGGAAACTTGATTCTGTTTCGGAAATTGGTGGAGAGTTGGACTCATTTGCGGATTTAGTTACTTTTGGTGTGGCACCGTCTATTCTGGCATATAGTGCCTCGTTAAAAGATTTGCAGTCTATCGGGATGATATGCGCGCTCACTTACAGTATTTGCGGCATGCTTCGGCTTGCAAGATTTAACACACAGCAAAGCAAACTCCCGACCTTTATCGGCATGCCAATCCCATTCGCGGCAATGTGTCTCCTCATTTTATGTTTTTTAAAGAATCCAGTTTCCGTGGCGTTTGGTACATGCGTACTCGCTTATTTAATGGTAAGCAAAATCAAATTCCCTCATTTTAAAAAAGATATAGCTGAAAGCTTGAAGCCAGGAAGATTGGATTGATGATACGGGATTACAATGAGAAAGATAAAGGAGAATAACATGATTCGTATGGCATTAAGATCATTCAACATACAAATGTATTGTTTGCTAGGCGTAATGTTATTGGGATGGCTTGTGACACCTTTTTCAGCACAGTTCGTAGGGATAAGCATTGGCCTTTTGGTGAGTATGTACTGCGCCTGGATTTTAGGAAGGCGTATTGAAAAGTTCGGAGATAGCATTGTAAAAAAAGAAAAAGCACCGATGCTTGGAATGATAAATCGGTTCGCAGCCGCAATACTCGGCGCGATTATTATGTATGAAATTGAACACCATGAATTCATGTGGACATTCGCTGCTGGAATTATGGGTGGGTATTTCTTGGTTATTATTAATTTGGGGTATTACAGTATGAGGGATGAGAAGGGATAAAGTGAAACCTAAGTTTCAGCATACTGTTGCCTAACAACGAATAGCGGATTAGTAATTAGAGTAATAATAAAATCTAACATAAAATTTAAGGAAAATTTTATATTTCCCCCACTTTTTATTTTAAAAGTTTTTCCTATCCTATAAACAAGTTACATCAAGGAGGAGACTGAAAATGAATAAGTGGGGATTTTTTTATTTTTAATATATTCCCTATATTCGAAGACAAAGTAAAAGATTAAATATATGAACAAAGTACTGGTTCTTAAACTATGTTCTAAATAATAGATGAAAATGTAAAGTTAGGGGATTCCACATGCATACAGAAGTTTTGATGAGTTATTTGTATACGTATTTTTTTACAATTATGTTTTGTATTGTATTTCAAATTGGATGTTATTTTAAAGCGAAAAACAATATATCTATTCGGCATTTTCTATGGGTGCATGTTTTTCTATTTTACCTTTCGCTTGTGTATAAGGTGACGCAAATCGCGACTGTATGGGATATAAGTAGATATGAAACGTGGATTCGTGTAAGTCAAATTAACTTGACTCTATTTGATACGGTAGGTAGTACTACGTATCTTTTGAACATCGTACTGTTTATGCCGTTCGGTTTTTTATTACCGATGATTTGGCCGTATTTTAGAAAAATAAAAAACACGGTATGTGCAGGATTCTTTTTTTCATTGGCAATTGAGTTAAATCAATTGTTAAATAATAGAATTACAGATATTGATGATTTATTTACGAACACCCTCGGGGCGATTATTGGGTATTTATTATATAGAGCTTTAAAAATGATATTTAAAAGAGAGGGGGAAAAGCTTGATACCAGCTCTTCTCTAGTTATAAAATACGAGGCTATTTTTTGTTTAGTATGTTCATTTGTAGGAGCGATGTTAATTTATCATCCAGCTTTATTTGGAAGACCTGTCATCATTCAGTGAGGCAATTACGAATTTCTTTTGAATGCTCGAGTGATATTTCAATTTGCAAAAAGCCTTTAACTTGTTATAGTTAAAGGCTTTTATCATCATAATTTTTACTTACCAATTACCCACTCTAACATCCGCCTTCAACCACTTCACCCAATCCAAATCCTCTACCTTAAGCAAACTAAGCGAAACACCCTTCATATCTAAAGAAGTTAACAGTGTACCAACCTTTACGAATGTCACTTGCAATCCTTCAAGTTCACACAAACGGCGAATGTCGTTTGCGAAAATGTATTGTTCCATTAATGGAGTTGCGCCGAGTCCATTAATGAGGATAGCGAAGTTGTCTCCTTTTCTCCAGCGATAAATGCTTTTTAGTTTGTTCATTAGTTCGATCGCTAATATTTCAGAAGAGGATAGTGCTTCTTTACGGTAACCTTTTTCTCCGTGAATGCCTACGCCATAAAACACTTCATCGTCATTTAATGTGAATGAAGCTTTTCCTTTTACTGGATCGTTGACAGGGGAAAGAGCAACTCCTAATGTGTGTAAGTTTTTAGTGATAGAGCGGCCAAGTGTTGTTAGTTCTTCTAGAGAATGGCCTTCAAGAGCGGCCGCACCAAGTATTTTTTGAACGAAAACAGTACCAGCGACGCCGCGTCTTCTTTTATTAAAAGAAGCATCATCTTCAATTGAAACGTCGTCATTTACGATGATGTGGTCAATTTTTCTTCCTTCTTCTTTAGCAATCTGCTTTGCCGCAAGAAAGTTCTCAACGTCATCTTTAAAGTTTTTAATAATGAATAGTATACTTTTATCTTTTGGCATAAGGCGAGTTGCCGCCGCAATTTGTTCCACTGTAGGCGGAGTGAAGATGCTTCCGTTTACTGCCGCTGTAAGCATACCTTTTCCTACATAGCCAATATCAGCAGGTTCATGTCCGCTACCACCGCCACTTATAATAGCGACGTCTTGCTTCATTTTTTCGATATCTTTTACATAAATGATGTTATTCGTTTCATCGTAATTTACTTTGTCGTTATGTTCAAAATAAAAGCCGTGCAGCATATCTTGAACGATATTTTGTACATCATTCATAATCTTTTTCATTGCTTTTGCCACCCTTTAATTACTTTGCTGATTGCTCCAGTAATAGTAGTAATTGATTGTTTATCATATTTTTCATAAGAGAAGACATAATGGAAGGATCTACTTCGCACTTACTTTCAATCCAATCTTTTATCGTTCCAACGAAGCCGTGACTATAAAAGGAGGCAATCGT
The DNA here is from genome assembly GCF_051915225.1 of Bacillus cereus group sp. MYBK95-2. Taxonomy (NCBI): domain Bacteria; kingdom Bacillati; phylum Bacillota; class Bacilli; order Caryophanales; family Bacillaceae; genus Bacillus; species Bacillus cereus group sp. MYBK95-2. The sequence continues at coordinate 239,131 of NZ_JBQAEH010000006.1, forward strand.
ATTTTTTGTCTCATCAGAAAGGCTGAATCCACAGCTCACAGATAGTTCATCGATAATCTTCATATATAAGTTTTTCGTATGCTCAAATAAATAGTGATTAAACGAGTTTTGCTCAATGACTTTAAAAGCATTTCGGTAAAATTTTTGATTTTCATAAAAGTAATCAAATAATAAATCGAAAATGTTTTCCCACGTTTCATAATCGAGAAAGTCGATAATGTTTTCCTTCGTTTCTTCTCTATAAATCCAGCTTAATAGTTCAAATTTATCTTTAAAATGATAATAAAAAGTTTGCCTACGCATTTGACAGTGTAACATAATATCGCTCACTGATATTTTATGAAACGACTCTGTTTCCATTAAATACTTCAATGAGTTCGCGATTATCTTTTTAGAAATTATAGAAGAGGTCATCTGAATCATCCCTAGAATGTTATTAATATGAAAATCCTATCTATAAATGAGAGCGGTGTCTTTAGACAGATTGTCCATTTTGTCCGTTTACTATAAAACGCTTTCATTTTAACATGGTTAGTAAGAAGAAGATTTCAAATATATCACAATATATTAAAGGAATTGAGGGAGAACTACAATGAAAAAGATTATAAACAAACCAGAAACATTAGTAATGGAAATGTGCAACGGAATGGTTATGGCTCATCCAGAGCTTGAGCTTTTGAAAAAATATAAAGTGATTAAGAAGAAAGAAATGAACGAAAATAAAGTAACGTTAATTAGTGGAGGCGGTAGTGGTCACGAGCCGGCACATGCAGGATTAGTCGGAAAAGGAATGTTAGATGCGGCAGTGTGCGGAGATGTGTTTGCGTCACCTTCACAAATTCAGGTATACCAAGCGATTAAAGAGACAGCTAGTAAAAAAGGTACGTTATTAATTATTAAAAATTATAGCGGCGATATTATGAATTTCAAAAACGGTGCGCATTTAGCGACGGAAGATGGAATTGAAGTCGACTACGTAAAGGTGGACGATGATATTGCGGTAGAAGATAGCCTGTACACAGTAGGACGCCGCGGCGTTGCGGGCGTTATTTTAGTTCATAAAATTGCCGGCGCAGCAGCGGAAGCAGGTATGGATTTAGGAGCGGTGAAAGCTGTAGCAGAAAAAGCAGCGGCTAACGTGCGCACAATCGGTTTAGCATTAACGTCTTGTACAGTTCCAGCGAGTGGATCACCTACTTTCACACTTGCGGAAGATGAAATGGAATACGGTGTAGGTATTCACGGCGAACCAGGAATTAAGCGTGAAAAAATGCTGTCAGCAGATGAACTAGCGAACCGTATGACAAATGACCTTGTAAAAGATTTAGGAGTAAAAGATGGCGAGGAAATCGCAATTCTAGTTAACGGTTTTGGCGGAACACCACTGCAAGAACTTTACTTATTTAACAACGCAGTTACGAGAGAACTAGCTGCAAGAAACATTAAAATTAATAGAGTATTCGTCGGTAACTATATGACAAGTATTGATATGGCTGGTATGTCTTTAACGGTAATGAAGTTAGATGAAGAGCTAAAAACATTACTATCAAAAGAATGTAATACACCAGCGTTTAAAGTAGACGGTCCAGTTGAAAGTGTAGAGTACGTAAATGTACTTGAAGAGACAGAAGAGAAGGAAGTTTCATTTGAACTAGAAACTGCGGAAGAGCACGCTGTTATTAAAGATAATGTTATTACATTAAACAACATGATTTATCTCGTTGATAAAATGAGCGATATTATTATTAAAAATGAAGTACCGTTCTGTGAGCTAGATACGCATGCTGGTGATGGCGACTTCGGAATGAGTGTGGCAAAAGGATTTAAGCAATTAAAACGTGAGTGGCACTCTATTGTAGAACAAGAAAACGTAACGATCGGATCATTCCTTGACGGCTGTTCGATGATTATTATGGAACATTGCGGTGGCGCATCTGGTCCAATTTGGGGCGGTGCATTCCGCGCAGCTAGTAAAGCAGCAGCCGAGAAGCGTGAGTTAACAGTGAAAGAATTCGCTGAAATGCTGCAAGCAGCATTGCAAGGCATCCAATCGATCGGTGAAAGATCATTCGGCAGAGGAGCAGTAGTTGGTGACAAAACACTTGTTGACGCACTTGCTCCATGTGTAGATTCTTGGTTAGATAGCGCCTCAAACGAAGTAGACGTAAAAACTGCCTTTGAAAAAGGTGCAGAAGCAGCCGTTAAAGGAGCAGAGTACACGAAAGAAATCGTAGCTCGCATGGGCCGCGCTGGTACAGTTGGCGAAAGAAGTTTAGGATACCCTGATGCAGGTGCACATGCGCTTGGAGTTATCTTTACGGAGATTGCGGGTAGTTTGAAATAGGAATTAGAAAGTCCCTCTGCCTTAAGGTGGAGGGATTTTTATATAGTTGATATGTAGAAGACTTCTTTCGGTTCTTTCTCAGTAAAATATGAGTTTGTTACTATTTTTGATAAAATCTTATTTCAAAAATACAACTAATATTTCTCAACATTAATATATTGAAAATAGTTAGAATATTTAAGATAATCATTTGTGAAGAAGTAAATTATAAAAAAAGGGGGAATTTATTTTGTTACGTCGTTTATCTATTTGTACAGTACTAACAGCTTTTATATTTACTTTATTTACATTTAACGGCTCTGCTTTCGCGGCTACGAATGCTACTGAAAATCAAAATGTAGTAGCAGCTTGTGCAAAGGGAGGTACGGTAGGTGTATATGGTGCAAAGATGCGCAGTGGTTATACTGTCGATTCACCTGTCTTACATACATTTAATGATGGTACGAAAATTACTGGAACATGGGTAACTGGTGAATATGTTCAAGGTCATTACAGTAATTCTAAACAGTGGTTAAAAGTTACATATAAAGGGATGACAGGTTATGTATCCCATACAACATTATATAACGTTTGCTCATAAAACTATGTACCATAATAGCTTTGGATATATTGAGCTAATCTCTTCTCGAGATTAGTTCTTTTTTATCTCTTAGTTTTTAATGGGGCATTTTTTGAAAAAGACCAACGATTCATTAAATCGATGGTCTTACGTTTATATAGTATTCATTTGTATCTATATTAAATTTTTCATTGTTTTTTGCTTATTTTAGACTTAGTTTGTTTGTGATTGCAGCTTATCAATTTTCCAGTATGTTTGTAGAGGGTCTAAAGAGCTTTCAATATAAAACATATATTCATCTGCGGTACGTGGTACTTCAAAAGCTATTTTCAATTCTACCGTTTCATTTGGTTTAACTTGTATATCAGAAGGGTTTTGATCAAGCACCTTTCCTTTATAGATCTTTCCGGCTTTTTCATCTTTTAAGTTATATTTTAATTCTGATAGTCCAATCGTTTGACCTCGTACATTTTTTACAGAGACATTAACAACTACGGAATCGTTGCTAGCATTTAAATAGGCACTTTGAACAGCGGTCAAGTAATAGCCTCCCTTAACACTCTCACCAACTAATAAAATACCTTGTTCCAAGCGGCTCATATCTTCTTTTTCTTCAAAATTTATTAATTCTTCATTTTCATTTTTTGCGGTTGGTTCTTCTATTGGACCATTTTCAACGGCACTATCTGTTTTATCTTGTGTGCAAGCAGCCGTAACACTGACTAATACTAGAATGAAAGTAAGTAATATAGATAATTTTCTCATAAAATTTATCTGTCTCCTTAAGTTTCTCAATTTTGTGCAACTATACATATAAGATTAACATAATGTCTCATTATTGGATCAAAATAGGGGGTCTTTTAGACAACTTATTCTTTTTACTTTTAATATACATTCGATTGGTTCTCGCGATATTTGTTAATCTTTTAAAACATTGGCTTAGTAATACCGAGGGTTATTATAGATATATTAATCATGTAATTTGTCCATATCAAAATGAACGTTTTTTGCATTTAATATATTGTAAATATATTTTATTTTGGAAGGATGTGATTATATGGCTCATAAATCTACTGGAGTGTTTCGAGTTCCAGTTTCTGAAAATGGGATTATTCCAACTGCTCTCAACATTATGTTAAACAATGATTCACGCTGTCATACTAGTAATGTAACGGTAACTGTTAAGAGAAGTCGAAACACCTTTTTCCCAACTCAAAATGAATTAGTTGAAATCTCTCGTACTTTTGTTTCTTTAGAACCAAACAGAACAACTAAGATTGTGTTGTTTACTCCAGAATTCCAAGTAGAAGATTTCCTTGATGTCATCATTAGTGGAAATAGAGAGGATGTTAAGGATGTTCTTGTATATTCTTTCTTAGCAGATTCAGTAGGTCATAATCTGCCATCTACTGTTTTCAGAAATGCAGAATACACTTTTGCTTGCTGACACAGTGATGATGTATTCTTTACTGTCGTATATCTGAATTGAAATGTTGCAAACAGCACTTCAAGGCATATAATCTATCGGTGAAAGATCATTCGGCAGAGGAGCGGTAGTTGGTGAAAGAAGTTTAGGATATTCAGATGCAGGTGCACATGCGCTTGGGGTACCTTTACGGAGATTTCGGGTAGTTTGAAATAGAAATTAGAAGATCCCTTCTACCTTAAGGTGGAGGGGGTTTTTAATATTATTTTTTGATATATATTGCTAAATATGTTCCCATAATTCATTCTATTGTATTGAGAATAATGTCATCTACATCAAAAAACGGTTTATAAAAGGAACTAGTATTTGAAGAAGTTCCACCTCAAACATACTCCTATGCATATAAGTATGTTTGAGGTGGATTTATTAAAGAATTTTATATATAGCATGAATGAAAATGAGATAAATAAAACAATGCTTCTCAGTATGTTCTTAAGAATTAATTGAGCAGGTCCTTGTAAAAATAAAGAAAAGACACCAAAAGGTGCCTTTCGCCGACTTAAATTAATTTTAATATTATCGATCTAAGTTTAAAAGCTATAAGAATTTTTTCTGTAGGATTTGTAAGTAGTTTTTACGAAATTATGAGTGTTTTTTATTTTGTAATTCAATAAGTTCATCTGGTAGCATTTTTGTATAATATTCTTTTTCTGTTAGTTCAAATATAAATAATGCTTTTTTCCAGTTATAAATAACATCTTCTACATTATGTTGTTTCATTTTTAATAAACACTGACCTTTTAAATAGAATAGTTCACCTAGTAAGTATAAAGTATTTAGATTAATTGCTAATTTGATACCCTTATCAATATACTTTATTGCCTCTTCATGTTGATATGTGAAGTCGAAACATTTTGCTAAATTTAACATGAGTTTTAATTTAATTTCTTTATCTCTAGGAAAATCTAATTTATTAAAATTAGTTAAACATCTTTTGAATATATTAATACTTTTTTCATATTCTTTATTTTCTGCATAAAATATAGCCATTGTTTGCATAATATCTATTTCTCTTTCTGATAAAAAATCAGAATTAGTTAAAGTCAGTTTTAATGCATTATTTAAAAAATCTAAAGCAGTTTTTATTGATTTATCCACCATAAATATAGCAATTGCTTCATGCCACATTAGAAATTGTTTCTCATCTTTTGTTTGAAAATTATTTAAGTTTTTCTCTTTTTTTACTATTTCATAAAGTTCTTTATATTGTTTTTGCTTTAAGCAATCTTTTATTACGTATTTTACGTTTTCTACATATTTTAATCTTTTGTTTTGAGTTAGTGCAAATATGTTATTCGGATCAATACCAAGTCTTTCTGATAATTGATATAACAATATACTAGATGGATAAATCATACCTTTTTCAATCTTGCTAATTTGACTTTGTGAACATATTCCATGACATAATTCGGATTGTGATATATTTTTTTTAATTCTAAGTTCTTTAATGGTAATACCCAAATCGTTAAATTCCATTTTGCCACCTACTATTTAGCACTTTATTAATATAAGAACATTCTCTAACCTTAATGTAATGTAAAATTAATATAGTTGCAATTATTGTTTTAAAGGGCTTATCGTTTCTATAAGATGGTGAGATTTTTTTATGTACAAAAAAGACACCCTAAGGTGCCTTACGCCGACTTGGACCACATTCGTTTAATATAAACCTATCTGTATTTTCACATGCTTCTCTAATTCCTCTATTTTCCATTTGATAAAATAAAATCCTAATATTACTAATAATTAAATAAATATTTCTACATATTCAAGATATTTACATAAATTACAAAAGTGATACATTTAAGTTGTAATCTATAAAAACTATTAAAGGGGGATTTATTATGTTCAAGAAATTAGTAGTAGGAGCGTTAGCAACAGGTATTGCATTAACAGGAGGAATGGGTGCAGCTTCAGCTGATACACAAAAAGCTGTGAGCTCTCCGAAGCAAGCAGCCTGCTCCATTCCTTATGAGTATTCTAATGGTAAATTCAAAAGAACTCTTTATTACTCAAATGGAGTATATGCTAATAGTTTTAATGAAAATGTTTGTGGCGGGACGATTACGTGGTATTTAAAACATGTTCAACATGGAGTTGCTTTTTACGAAGGTAATTTAAAATAGTAGATTTTTTGAACCTCATTTATTGAGGTTCTTTTATTTTTAGTTTTTAAACTGATTCTCTATAAAAAAGACACCCTAAGGTGCCTTTTTGCGATTTGATCCATTGTAATATGGTATTGAATGCCAGTCCGATTATTATTTTACTATGTTAAGTAGTTTCGATTATTGAGAAAAAATACAACTCATTGTTTGAATGCAAAAAAGCCCTAGGGGGACTAGGACTTTTTGCTAGAATGAATAAGATTTAAAAAAGGACTTATATAACGTAACATATGAATGTTTCGTAAATGTATCAAAAAAATGAACAAAATAGTTATTTTAAATAAAAAAAGCTCCGCGATAAAAGCTGCGGAGCTTCATAAGGTCGAGTTATGTCGTACTCACAAGGGATTTTAACATGAATGTTGTGGTAAAAATACCGGTAAATTTATCCTATAAACCCCCCCGCTGATTAGAGTTTCACTTCATTCGAAGGAATTTATGTTTTATAAATTAGATTATGATAGTTGATATTCTCCATATTGACCAGAAAAGAACTAAAAATTCTAGTGAAATTCCAAGTGTTCGTTTCCTAGTTTTTTGAAATTCTTTTATTAAATAGCCAACAGCACTAATTGCTATAAGAATGAAAAGAATAAGTTCGAGTGTAACTGGCATTTTATCTACTCCTAATACATTAATTTGTTATATAAAGATTATAAGATATTTTTGTGATTAGTAGTGAAAAATTCAATAGAATTATCTCTAAATGGAGTAAATGTTTCAACGGACCAATCAAAGGTCAATACAACAAGTGTTATACAATATACGCATGGAGAGCCGTGGGGCTGAAGAAATATTGAAGTATAAAGAGTTGTTAGATCGAAGGATGATTACCAAAGAAGAGTTCTAAGTGAAGAAGAAGTAACTAATAAGTATATAGATGAAACGCTCAGATGAGCGTTTTTTTATTTATATATTCGCAAGTAAAATAACATAATATCACTATGAATCCTTATAACAATATGAATTTTTGCATATTTTAAAATTCAATATATCCCTCAAAAACTTTTAATTGTATAATATATTTTGTCATATTTTTAGATTTTTCGACATAAACCAACAAAAATAGAGAACGTATTGGGAGAAGACATTATGTATACAAAACTATTAAAATCAATTACATCATTATCACTGATTGGTGGTGCGTTGTTATATACAAATGGCAGTGGTGTGAAGGCTGCTGAAGTGGGTGTTTTTTCTGATGTGCCGACATCACATTGGTCATATCCTGCGATTAAAGATTTAGCGAGTAAAAATATTATTTCCGGTTATGGGAATGGGATATTTGGTTTTGGAGATGTTGCGACAAGGGAGCAAGTTGCGGCTTTAATTTATCGAGTGTTAGTACCGAATAAACAAGGCGGTTCGTTTAGTAATGATGGAACTCGTTACGTATTAAAGGATGGGTCTACGTTTAAAAATCCTTACGGTGATATTAATCAAAGTTCTACAATGTTTCCAGAAGAGGTATTAACTTTAACGAATTTAGGAGTTTTTAAAGGTGATGAAAATGGCCAATTTAGACCGAAAGCTTCTGTGAGTCGTGCGGAAATGGCACAAATTCTTACAAATGCTTTCCATCTTGCGGCAAAACAAAAACATACCTTTAAGGATGTTCCAAATCCATTTTGGGCAGAAAACGCAATTAGTGCAGTGCAGTCAAATGGAATCGCAGATGGCACAGGGAACGGGAATTTTGAACCGTATGGCACAGTAACACGTGAACAGTATGCGCAGTTTTTATATAAAACTTTAAAATATAAAAATGCCGATGTGAAAGATACAGGAGATGCTGCATTATTAACAGCGTTTAAAGAGGAAGTACAAAAGCGTATTAATACATACGAGACAAATATTACACTTCCATATAAAACGAAAAACAATAATACAAACGAAGTGATGAATACACTTTTTAACGCATATAAAGAAGTTGCAAGTAAAAATGAGTATACAAATAATAATAGATCGAATGTTTCATATGGACTTTCTGGATCACCTGGAAATTATACGTTTACGCTTAAGATTACATATCGTGAAACGAAAGAACAGACGGAATATGTCATGAAACAAGCGAAAGCAATCGTTTCTTCTATTACTCAAGTTGGAATGGATGATCACGAAAAAGTGAAGGCGATTCATGATTACGTAGTAAAACATGTTTCTTATGATACGTCTTATAAAGCTTACACAGCATATGAAGCACTTGTAAATCGTTCTGCGGTTTGCCAAGGTTACGCACTATTAACGTATCAATTATTAAAAGAAGCAGGAATTGAAAATCATTTCGTGACAGGAACTGGGGACGGACAACCTCATGCTTGGAATTTAGTGAAAATCGAAAACAAATGGTATCATCTTGATACAACATTTGATGATCCGGTTCCAGATGAGCAGGGCCGCGTAACGTATTCGTATTTCAATTTATCAGATGAACAAATCGCAAGAAATCATGAGTGGAACCGCGGAGACTACCCGCAAGCTACAACGAATTATTATAGTACACTGACAAACAAAATTGCGGCAGGTAGTACGAAAACGCCTGCATATCAACAAATATTAAAAGATACAAAGTTAAAATATTTAGGAAATGAATATATCGCAAATAACTATACCGAATTAAAAAATAAAATGCAGCAACGCTATAGTGCAAAACCAGAGAAAATTGAAGTGCTATACAAGCAATCAATGAATGGTGCACTGCAAGATGTGAAAAAGGCAATTGGTGAAATCGATTATCCGCAAGGGGCAAATCGAGTTTCTTATAAAGCGGAGCCTTACAATGCGAAAGAAGGGTATTCTTTAGTGACGATTACGTTTACGTATTAAAAGGAACCTAGATCCTATGGGATCTAGGTTGTTTTTTTATTATTCTTCGACAAAACATGACAATATACAGATACATTCTTTGCTACTATGAGATGAGAAATCTTACATTAAAAAACTGTTTAAAATAACTAATGCAGATAGGCGGAAAAAAATGAACCGAAAGTTACTAATGGCTTTAACATGCGGTACATTGCTTATGGGAATGGCTGCTTGTAGCTCAAATGAGAAGACTACAACTGAATCAAAACCTAAACAAGAAGAAAAGGTTCAGGAAAAACCGAAAGTTCAAACCATTCAAAAGCAGCAAAAAGATAGTTATGTAGTAAGTGAAGATGAACTCTCTAAAGCGGCACAGTCGATTGGTGAAATCCAAAATGAGCAAACTATAAATGATATGATGATACATATGTCTTTACAAAAACTCACATTCAATGGGAATAATCTTCATGTTTCCGGTACCCGTGATGTAGGGCGATGGCAAATGACGAAAGAAAACATTCAATACTTAAAAAACAACTTAAATGTTATTAATAATGATGAAAGACCAAAATATGAATCTATTCTGAACAAATGGTATGATGGAGAGTTCGAATCTGTAGTTAAAGACTTTGAAGAAATTCATTATTTACGTTCAGGAAAAAAGAAAAGTATGGAGGGATCTAAACTAGCTAAAAAAACTGATAGTGATGAAAAAGAATTTATTCTCCATTTCTTTGGCCAAGAAGGATTAGATATCCATAATAAAGAGTGGAAACAGGGCGAGTTATAGAAATAAAACTGAATTTCTCTTCACTAGGAAGTACAATGTTTTACGGAACAAAAAAATGATGAAATGCCCTTAAATATAGTCCCATTGGGAGATTGTCTATACTGAGATTCAATAGATACACAGTAATGCTTATCTTTCTAGCCATTGACACAAATGCTGCATTATCTATGTGGATCAAGTAGTGTTTTTTTTAGGTGTCTTCACTGCTATTATCTTCTTGTTAACCGTTGCATGGACTACAAAAGGATTTCATACAGACGGCCAGCATAAATAAATTATTGTATTTCTCAATAAACAAAACAACTAAACATAGCTCAAGTCGGAGTAAGTCACCTTAGGGTATCTTTGCTTTTTTATAAAAAAAGAAAATTGTACGTCTAGACGCATTTTAAATACAAAATAACCGATTCCTTATATGTTAAGAAATCGGTTATTTATTTCCCTACTTTTTTAGAGATCTTTTTCTTGTAATGGTCTTAAATCATAAATAAAAGATAGAATAAAAACTATATAAGAAATAAATGTAACGAAAACAAGGAAATATATAAACTGAGAATTAGATACATATCGTTCTATTCTTTTTTTCATGTTAATTCGTATTATTTTTCAAATGTGAAGTATCAATTGGAATTTGAGCTTTCCAAGATCCATTTACTTTTCCAATTCTAGTTATATTTACGTCTAAAGTAAGAGGCTGTTTAAAAACGTCTTTTTCTTCATTAGTTATAACAAATGTAGCAACACCTTCGGGTCTATCATTATCACGGATGCCTATTTTATCTAACTTTTGACCTGCTGCCACAAGTTCAAAAGGAAGACGATCATCTGCATCATGGATAAATGATAGTCTCCCATCATTTTTAATCTCAGGGTTTTCTTCTTGTTGTCCATTAATTTTACCATCACTTTTGAGATTTAATCCTGATGTATCAAATTCAAATGGTACTAAACTTCCATCAGCTTTTTCCATTCTATAATGAACTGATATACGTGAATCTGCGATAAATACTTCTTTGAGATGTACAGTAATACCTTGATCTGTAATTTTTTCATCAATAGGAATATATTTACCATTCTTCATCATATCTTGTGTGATACCATTTTCATCTTTTATTCCTTCATTTACAACTTTATCATTTGTAATTGCATTAGAAAAATATGAAGCAACATTTGTAGCCGCCACTTGTACTTGTGGAATCATTGCTGTTGTAAAAAGTGCTGCTGCAGCTACTGCTGTATAAATGAAACGCTTTGATTTTTTACTCATGTTTGTAAAGATTCCCTTCTTTTGTTGTTTTTTGTGATTTATATTAGAAACATTGTCTAACTTGGAACGACTTTCAAATGTTTTCCATGCTTGTTCTATATCAATTTTGATTTCTTGTGGTGAATTTGCAGACTCTTCATCTAGCATTACGTTTTCCCATTGATTTAATCTATTGATTTCTACTAATAAATCTTGGCATGCTTCACATGTATCTAGGTGCTTTGTGAATTCCTTTCTTATATCATGAGAAAGTTCTCCATCAATATATGTTTGAATAAATCCGATATCATAACATTTCATTTGTTATGCCTCCTCCATTTGTTTATAAATCTTGCGAAATTTCATTTTGGCTCGGACCAATAATGTTCCAATAGAAGATATTTCAATTTGAAGTACTTCTGCAATTTCTTTATATTGAAAACCAGAGAATTTCATTAGTAAAAGGGTTCGTTCTCGATCATTCATTTTATTTAGTATCGTTTGGACCTTTGTAATTTCTTCTTTTCTTATCCAATCATCGTCTAATGATGATACATTTTGTACTTCATGGTATTGTATTTCCTTATCAATCTTCGCTTGCTGCCTTTTTTCAAATCGAAAATGGTTATAAGCTACATAAGTAGAAGATTTAATCAACCATCCAGGTATATTTTTAATTCCTTTCCAATCGCTACGATATAATTGTAAAAATACTTCTTGTGCTAACTCTTCAGCGATAGATTGATCTTTAACAATCCATATAATCTGTTTCACAGCATAAGCATAGTACTGCTTAAATAAATCTTCAAAGGTCATATTAGAAGCATGATTTTCTTCATTTTCTATGGTTAACATGTTCGTTTAAACCTCACTTTCAATTTGATACCTGTATTATAGAGAAACCAGAAAAACGGATTTTGTGACAGTTTTTCTGGATATTTTTTATCTCGCATTAACGGGTAGTAAGACCCCCACCTCAAAATTCAGCGGAAGCAAAGAAGTTAGGTGGGGGGCGGGCTGACCGTAAAAGCACGATTGGTGTGAGCTAATAATCAGTGGTCGATGAACCCCCCACTGATTAAAGTTTCACTTTATTATGTACTAAAAAAGCATTCATCTGATTAAAAAGATAAATGAAAACATAAAAACTATAATTCTTGCAGTAGTTGTCTATTAATGTACAAAAAACAGTTAGTTTGTTGCCAAATTGTATCTAAACGTACGATTTTCTTTTTTCTAAATGAGAGTCTTGCCTTAAAGAAGATAAAAATTCAATGGATAATTACCATGAATATATAGATAAAGTTCATCCATATATTTGTAGAAAGGAGGCATTCAAATGAAGAGACATGATAATAAGGTTGGTCACTTTACATCTGAAAAAGGAAAGGAAGACTTTCAAATTGCCTACGATGAATCAATGGCACTCCTTCCAAAACCTAACGATACGAAAAATATAAAAACGAAATATGGCACAATTCGTGCTTATTATTTTACTAAAGAGGAAAACAAACATAAGGAACCAATACTCTTACTCCCTGGACGTGGTGCATCTACTCCAATGTGGGTACCTAATTTAGAAGGTCTAAGAGAAAAAAGGCCTGTTTATACGATAGATTTACTAGGTGAACCTGGGATGAGTGTGCAAACGAAGGTGATTGAAAACCAAAAACAACAAGCAGAATGGTTAAATGAAGTAATTGAAGGATTAGGTTTAGAAAGAGTGCATATCGTAGGTGTCTCCATTGGAGGGTGGACAACAATGAACTTGGCCAGATATAATCCTGAGCATATTGCTACGGCTAGTTTATTAGATCCAGTCTTTGTATTTGCGCAAATATCCATAAAAATGATTCTGGCATCTATTCCAGCTTCTGTTCCTATTGTCCCTAAGTTTTTAAGAGAAAAGATGTTAAGCTATGTTTCTGGAGGAGCAGAAGCAAGTGACGATGAGCCTATCGCTAAGTTAATCGAGTCGGGTATGCGTAACTATAAACTGAAAACGCCAGCGCCTGATTTATTTAGTAAAGAAGACTTAAAAAATATTGATATTCCAGTGCTTGCACTTATAGCTGAAAAAAGTACAATGCACAATTCGGTAAAAGCAGTTGAAACTGGAAAAAAATACGTTAAAGATATTGATATAGTTAATTGGAAAAATGCATCTCACGCAATCAATGGTGAGTTCTCTAACGAAGTTAATGCTAGGATCCTTGATTTTGTAGAAAAACATTCTAATGATAACTAAGTTGAAAGTGGAAAATATGTTGTCATAACAACTTCATCTCTATATAGCTATTTAGGGGATTTAGCTCATTTTTTATTTTGGCATATTTTAATTCTGCTATTTTCATGAATATGTATAATTACATAAAATTTCAGTGAAAAAGAGAGTATACTTTCGTATTGTGTAATAAAGATAAAGCCCACCTACGGAAATAGGCGGGCTTTTTTTACTTATAAAGAAAAGACAACCTTTAAGGTGTCTTCCTTCGATTTGAAATATTTTACTAGGTTAAGTTTTTGTGATAATAAACTCTTTTAATTGGAATGAACCTACGCAGTACATCACTTTATTCTTAAGCATCATGCTCAACAAAAGTGAAGATTTTCATTATCTTTTTAACTACAAAGGGTAATAATTTAGAAGCTAAAAATGCAAGTATGAAAGCAATTCCCCATGTTTTTATCCATGATTTGAGAAATAAAGCTGTATATCCAACATTCATTGAAACCATGACGAAAGAGATAATGCTAGATATGCCTAAAATCATAAAGATATTAAAAATTATTGGTTCGAATTTTTTATTGATTTTCAACATTAACACCTATTTTCTATGTATGCTTTGCTGCCCAATTTCACCAACATCTAATCTTACAGTTTGAAATCTAGGTTGTCCAGTTTGTTTTACTTTGGTGCAATAGCGATATTGTTTGGAATAAAGTTTCACTTTATTATTTAAGAGCGAATAAATGAAAAATAAAATATCCAAAAATATAGATAGAAATCCGCTTTTATACCTTTCAATAAAAGAATACTAGCATTATATATTATAAGGAATACTTGTCCTTAATTGTAAATAAAAGGGGGGAATTGGTATGAGTTATGGCTATGGTCACCCTCCAAAAAAATGCTTTGAACATCATAATGAAACTTTATCAACGGGTGTATTACGTAGACATTCCGCTACGTTATTTCTTACTGTTGAAGCTATGAATGTTGATCCAGATGATACTCGTAGAGTAACAGTTGAAATGTTTGATTGGTCATCGGGTTCTCCGGTATTGTTACCATTAATAGACCCTTCAACACAAACATTGCCACCTAATCGATATGTTACTTTTCGTTCAGCAGCTCTTCCTCCAGCACTCTTTGCTTATGAAGTAAGAATCATTCGTCCGAAAGATAGAGATGTTGTTACAAATGTTTTTGGTCTTAGTGCAATCGTATTTAACCCACAAGAAGGAAATAATGTTTTACAACATGATTTAGCAAAATTAGACCTTAAATAGATTTTATAAAGGTCTATTTATTGAGCATGATTAAACAAAAGAGTAGGGTGTAATCCTACTCTTTTTTTAACGTTAACTAGAATTTTAAAAGAAATCCTTCATCATTTTAGCATCTTTAATATTTACTATCACACCTTCTACCTTATCTTTCTTCTCATCTTTAGCAATTGTAATTTGTTCCTTATTATCAACCCAAACAAGAAATTCTTCTTTTGCGTCATCTTTATATGTAACGGTAATAGTAGAATGTGCAGATTCTCTCTTTTTTTGATCTAAAGTGATAGTTTTAGGTGTTCCATTTTGAACGGCTGAAACGATAGATTTTATCATTTCTTTATTATCTGTTTGAGATTTGGAAGTAGTATGATTTGTTGTTTTTAGTATTTCAATGTCTGAAATATTTGCGGAGTTTAATTGAAAGGTATATTGTGTATGTTCTTGCTTAACTTGTGAAGCTTTATCTGTAGCCGAGGTGCTTGTACAACCTATTAAAGTGAAAGATAGAGCGGTTAGTGCGCATATAGATATGATTTTTTTCATAGTATCCCTCCTTAAGATTAATTATAACAATTTTCTGTTAATTTAGGTAGTTATTGTAAGGGGAAGATGTTTTAAAGTGGTAAATGATGTTGTTCATTTTCTATTAAAATTAAAATTCACATAATTTTTTTCATATTTTATGTTTAACATTTCGAAAATAGGTGTACTACATATAATATAACAAATAATTCATTTTAAAGGAGGAAGTTAAAGATGGAAACGAAGTATAGTAAACCTTTTGTATATGAATTTATTACGGAGAAAGAGGTCATGAATGCGGCGAATGATCTAGTGAAGAAAGGAATAGAACAAAAAGATATTTACGTGTTAACACATGAGAAAGAGAGGACAGATAGAATCGCAGATAATGCAGACGTGAACACGATTGGAATAAAAGACGAAGGACTTGGGACAAGCATTATTAATGTCTTTCAAAAAACGGGAGATCAGTTAAGAAATAAGATGCAGGAGTTAGGGCTTAATGAGGAAGAAGCAAACTTCTACGAAGAAAAGCTAGATGAAGGGAAGATCTTGTTATTCGTTAAAGATTTAGAAAGAGTCGGTGAATGGTTACACGAAAGAAGATGCATGTATTCTATTTAAATTTGTATCCTGTAAATCTATAAATCTATTACGAAAAGGAGATGGGAAATATGAGTGAGAGCGGACTAAAAGAACAAATTACTGGTAAAGTGGAAAAGACAAAGGGACAAGTAAAAGAAGGAATTGGTGAAGTTACAGAAGATAGAAAGTTGAAAAATGAAGGGAAGTGGGACAAGACGAAGGGAACGATAAAAGAAAAAGTCGGAAAAGTGAAACAAAAGATAAGTGATGGGTTGGATAATAAAGAATAATACATGTTTATCAAGCTTTGGTTACATACCAAAGCTTGATAAATCCAATATAAAAACAATATAGGAGGTTTAATTGTGGGACTTATTATTACGTGTATTGTAGGTGGACTTATTGGTGCGTTAGCTGGAATGATTACGGGAAAAGACTTTCCTTTAGGTATAGTTGGTAATGTGATTGCTGGTTTAATTGGATCTTGGGTAGGTAGTGCGTTATTTGGTCATTGGGGTCCTGAATGGGGAGGCATTTTCGTTCTTCCAGCGTTATTAGGTGCAATCGTCTTTATTTTAATCGTTACATTCTTCTCTAGAATGTTGCGGAAAGCGTAAGTATGATAATGAATAGTAATCTTAAGTTTATTATATATAACTATAAAGTGAATGAACTGATAAATATACATAAAAAAGCATCCAATTAAACTAATTTGGATGCTTTTTTAATGTAATCTGCATAGGAATAAGCGGGGGATGAAGGCCCCCACTCATTGAAATTACACTTTTTATTATGTATTAAACCATCGTTACTTTTTTACAATTATTTATTCTTACGACCTGTCTCGGTTCTATATGGGATAAGTCCTCGTTATTACCTATATCAACTACAATTGTATTCGTTAGTATATTAATAATGGAACCAACTAATTTTGTAGCATGATCGTGTCGATAAGAAAATTGAACAAAATCTCCCTTTTTAAAGCTGTGCTCTTCCATAGATAGATCCCCCTAAAAATAATGTTTATACATTATATATACACAAATTTATAAGGTTTAAACATTTGGTAGTATTTTTTACGTGTTAAGCCGAGAAAGGTGTAGAAAATTTATTTATAATGAAAATAAAAAAATATGTTTAAAACTAATTTTTATGGGTAATTAACATAGTAGTAGTTCGAGATAAGGGGGCGGAAATGATGAATTTGGCAATAAATATTTTGCAAAATGATGTAGGTTATACGGTACAACTTAATGGTGAGATTGATGCGTATACGGCATCAGATTTAAAAAATAAGGTAATGCCTATTACAAGCGAAAAAGAGGTTCATATTGTAGTAGATTTTCATAACGTAGATTATATGGATAGTACAGGCTTAGGAGTTTTTATAGCTTTATTAAAAGCAGTTAAGAAAAATGATGGGAAGCTAGAGTTTACTGGTGTGTCTAAAAGGCTAAAAAGATTATTTGATATTACAGGGCTAACAGAAATATTAAATTTGAATTCCGATTTTGAAAAAGTAGAAAGAAGGTGACTAGGGATGATGGAGAGATTTGAAAAGATAGAAATGAAAATTCCTGCAAAAGCAGAATATGTGGCTATTATTCGTTTAACAATGGCTGGTGTTGCGAATCGAATGGGCTTTGCTTATGACGATATAGAAGATATGAAAATTGCTATTAGTGAAGCTTGTACAAACATTGTACAACATGCATATAAAGAAGACGTTGGAGAAATTACAATTGTCTTTGGCTTATATGAAGATCGATTAGAAATTATGGCTGCGGATAATGGAGTTAGCTTTGATTTTAATAGCTTAAAAAGTAAAGTTGGTCCGTATGATATTAATAAACCAGTAGAACATTTGCCGGAAAATGGTTTAGGTTTATATTTAATTAATACGTTAATGGATGATATACAAATCATGCATGATGAGGGCATGACAGTTTTAATGACAAAATATATACAAAGAGAGCAGGTGGAGAATGATGGAAATCCAATCTCAACCTACAAATCTTACTAAAGAAGACGTTATTAAACTAATTGCAGACTTCCAACAAAACCAATGTGATGAAGCACAGGAAAGATTGGTTAATCACTATAAAAATCTTGTATACTCCATTGCATATCGCTATTCAAAAGGTGGGCCGATGCATGAAGATATTATACAAGTAGGAATGTTAGGGCTCTTAGGTGCAATAAGAAGGTATGATTATTCGATAGGGAATGCTTTTGAGCCGTTTGCAATACCTACAATAGTAGGCGAAATAAAGAAATATTTACGTGATAAAACTTGGGGTATTCACGTTCCAAGGCGAATTAAAGATTTAGGCGGGAAGATTAAACTTGCGATAGAGGAGCTAACAGATCGTTTCCAGCGTTCACCGAAGATTATAGAAATTGCAGATCATTTAGGACTATCCGAAGAGGAAGTGCTAGAAATTATGGATGCGAAAAATAATTATCGCGTATCTTCCTTAGATGATGTAGTTGAAAATTCATCTGATGGCAGTTCGGTAGCGAGGATTGAATCTGTAGGTGAAGTAGAGCAAGGATATGAAGAGACAGAAAGGCGTCTCGTTTTAAAGGATATTTTCAACGTATTAAATGACACAGAAAAGAGTGTTATTCATTATATATTTGGAGAAAATTTAAATCAAAAAGATACAGGGGAACGGTTAGGTATTTCACAAATGCACGTTTCTCGTATTAAAAGACAAGCGATAAGTAAATTGAAGCAAGCAGCATTTTTAGATACATAAAAATTTAAAATCATTATGTTTAAAACATGAGAAAAGGGGTAGTTATTAAATATAGGAGGAGATATAAAAATGTCACACGATGTGAAAGAACTAATCGAAGGATTGAATGAAGATTTAGCAGGAGAATACTCAGCAATTATTATGTATAACCATAATGCAGCTACAGTTTCTGGTATATATAGACAAGTGTTAAAACCTTTCTTTGAATCTGAAATTAGTGATGAACAAGGACATGCCCTATATTTAGCGGAGAAAATTAAGACGTTAGGTGGTACACCTACTACAATCCCTTTACCAGTGAAACAAGTAGAAGATGTTAGAGAAATGTTAGAGTCGGCTAGACAATCAGAATATGAGACAATTAAGCGTTATGAAACGAGAAAAGAACAGGCAGCGAAATTAAATATGACAGAGTTAGTTGTAAAGTTAGAAGATATGATTGCAGATGAAACAAATCATATGGAAGAATTAGATCGTCTTTTAAATGACAAAGCAATGGTGTTAAATTAATAGTGGAAATTTATAGAATGAAAGAACAAACTCTCATTTCTGGGGGTTTGTTCTTTTGCTGTATAAAAATTATGTTAGAGTAGGAAATTTTCATTTTGTAACTGAGTATGCAATACTAGAAAAATAGAAAATGATAATAGATTTACATTTTAAATAAGAAAAGGGGAAATAACTTGTGTCCATTTTAATTGTCGATGATAATCCGGTTAACATCTTTGTAATTGAAAAAATTTTAAAACAAGCCGGATATCAGGATCTTGTATCGCTGAATTCTGCACAAGAGCTTTTCGAATACATTCAATTTGGAGAAGATTCTTCCAGGTATAATGAAATTGATTTAATCTTATTAGATATTATGATGCCTGAAATTGATGGACTTGAAGTTTGTAGGCGATTACAAAAAGAGGAGAAGTTTAAAGATATTCCTATTATTTTTGTTACAGCTTTAGAGGATGCCAATAAATTGGCCGAAGCTCTTGATATGGGGGCAATGGATTATATTACGAAACCTATAAATAAAGTTGAACTATTAGCACGTATGCGTGTAGCGTTACGCTTGAAATCGGAATTAAATTGGCATAAAGAACAAGAAGAAAATCTTCGGAATGAATTAGATTTAGCTACGCAAGTACAAAGAAACTTATTAAGTAGCCCATTAAGAGAAGATTATATAAAAATTGAAGCAAGTTACTTACCTTCATTTAAATTAGCTGGAGATATGTATTATTGGTATAAAATCGATGAAAACCGCTACGGTATTATATTATTAGACGTGATGGGACATGGTATATCTGCTTCATTAGTTTGTATGTTTATTTCGTCTGTATTACGTGAAACGATTAAATCTTTAATCGATCCAGAACTTGTCATTAAAGACTTAAATAAATATATGACTCTTTTACATAATGAGAATGACGATATTCCATATTATTTTACAGCGATATATTTAGTAGTAGATACAGAAAAGAGAACGATTGAATATGTAAATGCAGGGCATCCTTCTGGATACGTTTTAGTTGATGAAACAAATATGGTTGAACTAAATCGCGGGAGTTGTGCGGTAGGATTTTTTGATGAAATAAAAGTTAAAAAGACAGTTATACCTTTTGAGAAGAACGCTCAAATCGTATTGTTTACAGATGGTGTTCTTGAAGCAATTGCAAATGATGAATTTGAGGCTGAAGAGAAATTACGTACTTTTACAGAAAGAAAATGGGGAGATTTAGAAGGCGAGATAGAAGGGTTTTACAAGGAAGAACAAAAGAAAGCGCAATCAGATGATATGTGTCTAATTATGATACAAACGAATGCGAAATAAAAAGCGTATGAAATCCAAACAGAGGATTTCATACGCTTTTTATTGTATTTTTTGATAAATTTGTTCGCTAGGATTAAATTGGGTATAATGCGGCATTATATTTGAAAAACGAAGAGTTTCTTTATTTCCTAAACATAGAAAACCATTGTGACCTAGGCTTTCATAAAATAGTTGCTGCACTTGATTTTGAAGTTTACTTGTAAAGTAAATTAAAACGTTACGACAAAGTATAATATGAAACTCGTTAAAAGATTGATCGGTTACTAAATTATGCTGTGCAAAAATAATGTTTTGTAAAAGTGATGGATTAAAATAAGCAAAACGATTATCTGTTGAATAATAGTTAGAAAATGCTTGTGTACCGCCAGCTTGTAAATAATTTTTCGTATAAGTTTGCATTTTATTTAACGGGAGGATACCTTGTTTTGCTTTTTCTAACACATTTGTATTCATATCTGTTGCGTAAATAACCGACTTTTCACTTAATCCTTCTTCGTGAAGTAAGATGGACATTGATAATACTTCTTCACCAGTTGCGCATCCAGCATGCCAAATTCTAATTTCAGGTTGCTTTTTTAATTCAGGAATAACATGCTCTCTAAGCGCTTTAAAAAAGGCAGGGTTACGGAACATCTCAGTTACATTAATCGAGAAATCATTTAATAACTGTTCTAAAACCCCTTCCTCGTGAATTACTTTTTCAATTAATTTTGAAATGGTAGGGATATTAGAGAGCTGCATTCTATTACAAATTCTTCTATAAATAGATGTGCGAGCATATTGGCGAAAATCAAATCCTGATAGTTTAAATACCGCTTCCAGTAGTAATTCAATTTCTAAGTTCGTGCGCTCATCCGTATCTACTGATGGATCAAAATTATAATACTTATTTTCCACTCCAACTAAACCTCACTTATTTTATTAACCATACACTCATTACCGAATAGAGTTGATGTAGATTTAATGGTTTACTTATATAATCTGAAGCGCCAGCAGATAAACATTTTTCCTTATCATTTGGCATTGCTTTAGCAGTTAATGCGATAATAGGTATTTCATTTAACCCTAAGTTCATTCGGATATTTTCCATCGTTTCATAACCGTCCATATTAGGCATCATAATATCCATTAAAATAAGGTCAATATTTGTATTACTTTTTAGTATTTCTAAACACTCTAAGCCGTTTTGGGCAGTAATAATGTTGGCATTTTGTTTTTTTAATGCGTTTTGTAACGCAAATATATTTCGATGATCATCATCGACAATTAAAATGGTTTTCTCTTGGAAGACGTTATTTGTTTCGGGAGTAACGATAGTTTCTTCAACAACTTCAGCAGGAATAACATCTTCTATCGTTGCTGCGACTTCTAAATTGGATAACTGTATATCATGTAATCCATTTGGAAGGTTAGGAATATATACGGTGAAAGTACTACCTTCTCCTACATTACTCTCTAACGTAATCCAACCACCTAATAATCTCGCAAACTCTTTACAAATAGATAAACCTAATCCTGTACCACCATACTTTCGAATCGTTGCTCCATCTGCCTGTTGAAAGGCTTCGAAAATAAGTTGATGCTGTTCTTTAGCGATACCAATACCAGTATCTTTTACTGAAATTGTAATCCAATCTTTACTGATAGACTGCATATCATGACTTAAATTGGTTGTTTCTATCGAATCAAAATGTAAAGAAACGGATCCTTTTTCTGTGAATTTAAATGCATTGGATAATAAGTTTTTAATAATTTGCTCAATCCGTTTTGCATCTGTATAAAACAGATCAGGAATCGTATCACTGTCCTCAATAGTAAATTCGACATTTTTTTGTGCAGCTATATGTAAAAAGTTTTGATGCATATTGGCTGCCATGTCACTTATGTTCGTTGCCTCAAAAATGATGTCTAGTTTGCCTGCTTCTACTTTAGATAAATCTAGTATGTCATTAATTAAAGTAAGTAAGTCTTTCCCTGATGAATGAATGACAGTTGCTAATTCAATCTCATCGTCGGATAAATTGTTATCATGATTTTCTCTTAACATTTCAGATAATAGTAAAATACTATTTAATGGTGTGCGTAATTCATGTGACATATTTGCTAAGAACTCAGATTTGTATTTTGAGCTGCGTAACAACTCGCTTGCTTTTTCTTCTAATTCTAATTTAGTAATTTGTAAGTCAGCTGTCTTCTGCTCAGCCTCTTCAGTTCTAGACTCTAATTGTTCATTCGTTGTTCGTAATTCTTCGGCTTGCATTTGTAGTTCTTCCGCTTGTGTTTGCAATTCTTCTGATTGAACTTGCAACTCTTCTGTCATTGCTTGTGATTCATGTAAAAGAGTTTGAATTCGCATACGTCCCATAATACTATGGATTGTTAAACCTAAATTATCAACAGTTTGGTGAATTAAATCTTGATGTAAATCTGAAATCTCAGTTACACTTACTAACTCCATTACTGCAATCACTTCATCTTCAAATAAGACAGGGATGACTAGTATATTTTTAGGACGTATTTCTAATAATCCAGTAGTAACGTAACGAAACTCTTCAGGTATGTCCCTCAGAATAAAACTTTTCTTTTCTAAAGCAGACTGTCCAATGAAACCTTCACCCATTTTAATGGATTGTTTTCCAATATCAGCACCTTGATCGGCGAAAGAAGCTTTTTTCACATAGTAGACAGTTTCTTCATATTCTTCACGTACATAAAATGCACCGCAAGAAGTTTGCGTTTTTTGTATGATGCCACTAAGAATTTTTTTACCTAACATCTCAATAGAAGATACACCTTGATACATTAAAATTAATTCTGCAAGCTCCGTTTGTAACCACTCTCTTTTTGATATTTCGTCTAGTAGGTGATTTGTTGTATGAGCAAGATCTTTTATTTCATCATGTGTATTTACATGAATTCTTTCCGTAATTTTTTCTTTAGAAGAAATGGATTTAATAGCTTGAATTACATTTTTAATCGTTTTTGTAATGGCATTCGAAATATAGAGTGAAACGATAATAGAAATACAAGAAAGTAAGAACAATAAACTGTATAACCAAATCTCTAATTTATTATTTTCAGTATCTAATTGTGCAGCTCTTTTTTTCGTTAGTTGCTCCTCAGTGTTACGGAAGTTAGTTAGCTGTGATTGTAATGACTGAATTTGAGTCGTGTCGATTGTTTGTACATTATTACTATTATTATTTGCAATGAGTGGGTGAATCTCTTTATTAATCCAACTAGTAATGTTTTCGTTAATCTGTTTTAATTTTTCTTGCTGAGAGGGATTATCCTCTAATAAAGCAAAAAGATCTTGATAATGTTTTTCGTAATCCTTTTCCGCAGAGTTAAGGGATTGCACGTAAGTAGGGTTATTAGAAATGATAAACCCTTTCGCTTTATTTTCAATTGTTAGTAACTCTTTCTCCACTTGATTCGTTAAATTGAGAACTTTAAAATCGTGATCAATAATAAAATTACGAGATTTTTGTAAGCTGGAAATCTCATTGTTTAACATAATGAAAGAAACAAGTAAGAACAAAATGATAACTAAATAACCAGCCATAATTTTGTAGCGAATACTAAATTTTGCTTTCGAGTTCATTAAAAATTCCTACCTTCAAGGTTATTAAAACTTTTCTATTTTAAAGAATGAAAAACGTAATATATATTATATCAGTTTTCATAAGGTCAAACTAGAAATCCCCCTATTGTATTAGGGGGTTCTTTTTTAATAGAGGAAATCATTTTGAAATATAAAAACATATATGAAAGGTAGTAGACGAGGGAATAGAGGATAACAAACATTCTAAGAAGGGAAGAGTGTTTTTAAAGCTCTTTTTGCATCTATTCCTTCAAAAATAAATAATACAAGATCTCTCTTTTTTACAGTAAGGAAAAAGGATACTAGAGTGCTTAAGTTTTTAATAGAAGTAAGTGTTCCGTGTTTACTTATAAATACATTCGTTTGAAATGTTGTCATTAAAGCATAAAAATGATGAATCTGCGTTATTGTAGGTGTTTCATTATAAGAAATAGTAGTAGAGTGAATGGCGTTCATCGTAATATTCCTTTCCATATAGTAAGCATAACAATATAAACATACCCGTTTAAAAAAATGTTAAACATATAAATAAGAAAAAATATAATTATAGTTTTTTACGTTTAGAAAAGGTTAGGAAGGGTATACATATACTACAAAGAGATTAACTGAAGATGAATTGTAAGATGTCTATGTTTAGTAGATTAGTCTATCAAAATATAATTTTACTTTAAATAAAAAGGAGCCTGGTATACATGAATGAAATGATGATTAATATTACATTTGATTTAATTTACTTGTTAAGTAGTTCACTTGTAGTGCTTATACTATTCGCTTTTTTCGTAAATGGTTATGTTAATAAGAAGATTAGTGTATACAGAAATGAAGAAAAATAAAGATACATTATATAAAACTTTAGGAGGTTAATAGTTATGAATGTAGATAGAAAAATAGTAGGTGTTTTTAGAACAATTGATGATGCGGCACTCGTTATTAATGAATTAAATGAAAAAGGATACTCAGCAGATAACATTTCAGCTATTGCGAAAGATCAAAAGGAAATTGAACATCTGGAAGAAAAATCGGGTGAAAAAGTGAATAGCGAAACTGCACATAAAGCAGATATCTTTTCAGCAACAGGGCTTGTAGCTGGAGGAGTAGCAGGCGGACTCGGTGGTTTATTAACAGGTCTTGGTATACTTGCCGTTTCTGGAATGGGTCCAATCGTAGCAGCGGGACCGATCGCAGCAGCTATTGGAGGAGCTGGTATTGGCGGAGGAGCTGGAAGTTTAATAGGAGCATTTATAGGATTAGGAATTCCAGAAGAACATGCTAAGAAGTATGAAGAATATATTTACGATGGAAATATATTAATTTTAGTAGATGCAAAATTAGATGATAAGTTAGAAATCTATAAAATATTTGATAAGCATCATGCTTATAACTCTGATTTCTTTAAATAAAATGTAAACAAAGTAAATATCGTTTTTTGATCTTACAAATTTGGCGCGGCCGAGGAGTCGTATGACTATAAGAGAGGAAGGGCTTATAGTAAAAGATCAAGTTTTATTCTGTTATTTAAAAGGAAAGAGGTGTCTTTTCGTGATTGTAAAAATATTAAAGGATAGTAGCGATAGTTTCCTTTGCACGATTCAAAATAAAAATGGGGATAAGTATGTAAAGAAATGGTTTCGTAAACATGAGAACAATGAAAAATTAGGACGACCAACTTTCAAAGAAGTAGAAAAGGACTGGAAAGAAAATAAAGAGTCGTTTATGTATCCTAATTTTAAAGCGCTTTATTAAAATGAAACATAATGCGCGTTTCATTCTTACAAAACTGTCACATTCCTGTAAGGTAATTCAATAGATTAGTTGTTTGTTCCATGTCATAATAAAGACATAAGAAAGCTAATTAAAACTACAACTTATTAGGAGAGTGTCAGTCATGATTGTAACAACAACGTCTGGAATTCAAGGTAAAGAAATTATTGAGTATATCGATATTGTAAATGGTGAAGCTATTATGGGTGCAAATATTGTCCGCGATTTATTCGCTTCTGTTCGTGATGTTGTCGGTGGTCGTGCTGGTTCTTATGAAAGTAAGCTAAAAGAAGCTCGTGATATCGCAATGGACGAAATGAAAGAACTTGCAAAACAAAAAGGTGCGAACGCTATCGTTGGTGTTGACGTAGATTACGAAGTAGTTCGTGATGGAATGTTAATGGTTGCTGTAAGTGGTACAGCTGTACGTATATAAGTAAATAAAAAACAGGCTCACCCCTTGAAGTTTATGCTTTGAGGGGGTTTTTTATTTTTCTTTTGTTCATGACTAAAGTTAAAATAGAGAAGGGCCGATGTACTAGCTCGCTTATTTCAAATGTAGTATATTATTTCTTAAGAAAAAGCAAGTAAATGGAAGTTTTTGTATTTAAAGAAGGTGTTAATTTTATGACAAATAATAAAATTGCTATTTGAGGTACGAAGAGAATGAGTGGTATGAATAATTTTAGAAAGTGTATAGTTAATAGAAATAAACGATGGAGTATGTAAAGAGTTATATTACATAAAATTTATTATGAATGGAGGCGGTTACACTATGTTTTGGTTAGGATGTTTTTTAGGATACATTGTAGGTTCTATTATTACATGTGCGCTACTTTACTTTGGATATAGATCCAATGAAAATAAAAAAGCGAATATGCAAAAGGTGGAGGAGAGGAAAATCAATAAAAAAGGTGTATAGTAGGCGAAAGGTAAGGTGATAGTGTTGATACAAAAATAAAGGACAGTACATATTGTATATGACTACTATGTACTGTTCCGCTTATTCCTTTTGGATTAGGAAAAATTGTTTCCTGTCTTGCTGTAAAATTCATAGGCGAAATATCCAAATAAATAGCCTATTCCAGCTCCTAAACTAACTGAAAGCAGGGCGAAGTTCGGGAAAAATATACCGAAAATCAAACCGATCATACAGCCAACAAGCATTCCTATAGGTATTAAACTGTCTAATAACAGTTGAGCCTCTTTTGATTTTTTCTTACCTAATGTGCCGTTGTCATATTTATGTTTAAGCTTTCCGATTACATAGACTACAATTCCCCTGACTATTAAAACAGGCGCAATTGCCGTGAGTAACCACATGTTAGAGTCTCCTTTCGCTTTTTTAATTAAATTACATAAGCTACTTAAAATTCTATGCTACTAAATGGATTGATAGTTGAATGTACTCAATTTAATAATTCGTTAAAAAAACTTTCCCTTTCGTTTTCTCCGCAGATTGCACAACATCAACCGCCGTTTTCACATCCGCTAAGTCATATGTAGAATGTACTTTCATAAAACGTAATTGCTCATTTTCTACTAGACGAATTAAGTGACGAAAAGTCTCCTGCCATTTATATGGTGACACTTCTTTATTCCAATGTCGTAAATGAAATATGTTCGCGCGCACTTTTGCTTTCGTGACAATCTCTGCCCAGTTTACTTGTACACCTGATAGAAGACCGATCGTTAAAAAGTGCCCGTTTGGACGTAAGGAGAAAGCTAATTCATTTCCATCCGGTCCCCCAATAGAATCAATCGCAGCGTCTGCACCTCTGCCGTTTGTTAATGTCATAACTGTTTCATAAAGCGGGGCAGTCGAAGTATCAATTACATGATGAGCGCCAAGCTGAAGTAATTCCTCTGTATGTTTACTATTTTTTGTCACGGCAATGAGTTGGAAATTTAAAATTTGCGATAACTGCGCAAAAAGATGACCAATTGCGGATCCACAAGCATTCACTAATAAAACGTCATTACGCTGTAAGTTTAACGTTTCTGTACATGTAACCCACGCTGTAAGGGGATTAATATACATTTGTGCCGCGGTAAAATCATCAATAGAATCGGGAATAGGGACTACAAAATCAGCCGATGTTTTCACATATTCTTGCCAAGTACCTTCCCCGCGTAACGGTAACACACGTTTACCGATAAGGTCTCTAGAAACAAAAGCTCCTACATCTTCTACAATACCAACACCTTCATAACCAGGTATGTTAGGTAAAGTGATTCTATGTGCGTACGCTCCGGTTATTGGAATTAAGTCAGATGGATTAATCGGTCTAACTAGCATACGGACGAAAACTTCATTATCTTTCAGTGGTTCTATATTTTTATATTCAACTTGTAATACGTCTTTTGGATTGCCAAACTTATGAAATTGAATGCATGTTCCAAGCAAAGTAATTTGCCCCCTTAGTTTCATTGGGTTTATTATAGCATTTTTAGTTTGGGTGGTTATTTTGTTAATGATAAATAGGGTTTTTAATTTACGTATTTATCAGAATTTTATAAAATGTGTATATAACTATGAAATGGGGGGGATTTCTTCATGTGTACTAGTTTGACGTTACAAACTAAAAATTTCCAACATCTTTTTGCGAGAACAATGGATTTCACATTAGATATGAATCAGGAAGTAATAATCATTCCTCGGCGTTATCAGTGGAACAATATAACTGGTGAAACAATCCGAACGAAAAAGGCTGTTGTCGGAATGGGAATTAATTTTGGAGGAAGGGTCATGATGGCAGATGGAGTAAATGAAGCTGGTATGACATGTGCAACTCTCTATTTCCCAGGATTCGCTACTTATAGTAGTCATGTAGATAGCAATAAAACGAATGTAGCACCATTTGATTTTGTGACTTGGAGCCTCACGCAGTTCAATTCTGTTGAAGAATTAAGAAAATCTATTGATAGCATTGCCTTTATAGATGTGCCATTACCAATTTTAGGGGTTACTCCACCGCTACATTGGATTTTAGCAGATAAATCGGGAGAATGTATTGTACTTGAGCCGACAGCTGATGGAATAAAAGTGTATGACAATCCAATAGGAGTGATGACTAATAGTCCGGAGTTTAGTTGGCATTTACAAAATTTAAGACAATATATTGGTCTTAAATCGCAGCCATTTGCGCCAACGGAGTGGGGCGATGTACCATTAAGTGCTTTTGGCCAAGGTTCAGGATCGATGGGACTTCCTGGAGATTTCACACCGCCATCAAGATTTGTACGGGCAGCGTATGGCAAACAAAACATTCAAGGTATAGAGAACGAAGAAGAGGGTATATCGGCTATTTTTCATATTTTATCGAATTGTGAGGTTCCTAAGGGGGCAGTAATAACAGAAGACGGTATATTAGATAATACGATCTATACAAGTGCAATGTGTATGGAGTCTGGAACATATTATTACCATACTTACGATTGTAGACAAATTATAGCCATTCATTTATTCAATGAAGATTTAGATACAGCTGAGATTAAAACGTATCCGTTTCAGCGGAAGCAAAAAATCTTTTATGAAAACTGAAGCGCCCCTGAAAAAGTGAGACTAATAAAAACACCTCCATTTAATTTGCATACTTAGTATGCGAATTTAGGAGGTGTTTTCTATCATTTACCAATATTCAGGTTTACTTCTTGCTATTCTATTAAGCCGAAGCTCTCTTCATTCTCTCAAGTAAACTAGACAACACATGCGTACGATAAGATTCTAGTTTTTTACCTTCATAAGTACGGATACCTAATTTTTTAAGTTCTTTTACATACCAACCTTTGCTTCCGAAATACATGTGATCGCTCCCCTTCAACTTTGTTTTTATTTATCCTGATTGCATATGGAGGTACAGGAATTATAATGAAGGAAATGAATTTCGCGCGAAAATGGTTAACTTTGTTGCAAAAGACATATATACTAAAGATAGTATACAACGAGGTGGACAAGACGTGATTATAGAGAAGCACGAAATTCAAATTGACCAAATTACTAGCGGTAAAGTGAATATCTTTACTTTCTATAGAAATAGAAAGCAAATTGATGATCATTTTTTACGATTGCAAGAACCATCGCTTACAGCAAACTACTTCTTCCATTTTCATTTTGATGCAGAGAGCTTGCATCTACTTCAGAAAGAGTTTCCGAGCGTATATCCGTACGACGGTAGTGAAACGATTCACGACTGGACGGAAAAGATGAAAGCTGAATTGCAACATCAGATCCAAACAGGAAAATGGAATAAACGCGTACGTATCGGTAATCGCATTCTAGATGTGGTGTTTACGTGGTGTGACGAAGATATAGTAGAGTGAAAAAGAAGCGGATGACGCTTCTTTTTTTTAGCGCTGGAATAAAACGAGCTTACCTGCAGTAGATGTACAGCGATGTGTTTTTTCATACAATCCTTTTTCTTGTAAGATAGATTCACCTTTTGCTTTTGCTTCTTTTTCAGTTGCCGCCTCGAATGATTCGTCTAATGCTTTTGAACCATCTTTTTCAAAGACTGTTAGAACGTATACTCCCATGAAAATTCCCTCCAATAATCAAAATCAGAATCTTATAATTATTTTGACATAAAACGCTACAATATGCAAAGAAATATATGACATTGCGTGGTAAAATAGAATGAAACTTTACTCATCGAGAATATTTTTATTCTCGATGAGTATTAGTTTTCAGCGATGTTAATTTTAATAAAATGAAACTTTTGAAAGATAGAAAGGATCGTTATTTGTGAAACAAGTAAAGTTTATACATGCGGCTGATTTGCATTTGGATAGTCCGTTTAAAGGGATGGAGATGAATGTACCGCAGTCTGTTTGGGAGAGAATGAAGCAAAGTACGTTTGAATCATTTGAGCGTATTGTTGATAAAGCGATTCAAGAGCGCGTTGATTTCGTATTACTAGCTGGGGATTTGTATGATGCGGAGACGAGAAGTTTGAGGGCGCAAGTGTTTGTGCGTGAGCAAATGAAGAGACTTTCGCAGTACGATATCCCTGTTTTTATTATTCACGGTAACCATGATCATTTAGGGGGAAGCTGGGCAGCAATTGAGTTTCCGGAAAATGTTCATGTATTTACTGAGCCTTATGTAGAAGAGAAATCATTTTATAAAAATGGTGAGCTATTAGCTTCTATTTATGGGTTTAGTTATTTGCAGCAAGCGGTAACGGATAATATGACAGCGCAGTATACGAAAATGAGTGATGCGCCTTTTCATATTGGCATGCTTCACGGAAGTGTGGAAGGAGATGCAGAGCATAATCGCTATGCACCGTTTCAAATTCGTGAGTTGAAAGAAAAACTGTTTGACTATTGGGCTCTTGGCCATATACATAAACGTGAAATTTTATCAGAAGAGCCGTATATGATTTATCCAGGGAACATACAAGGTCGTCATCGTAAGGAAACAGGCGAGAAGGGTGCGTACCTTATTGAACTTACGAAACAAGGAACGCAATGTTCATTTTTCCATACGGCAGATGTTGTATGGGATGAGATTGAAGTTTGTATTGATGGACTTGAAACTGTTGATGAACTTATGACGAGCCTATCTACTGCGATGAATGAATGCAGAAGAGAAGAGGAAGGGACGCTTTTAACTGTCGTATTCACAGGGCAGGGCCCACTTTCTCCTTATTTGCGTGACGAAAAGCGTGTGGAAGAGATTTTTCACATTTTAGCATCTGGCGAAGAGCGAAAAGATTTCGTATATGCAATGAAGTGGAAAAATGAGACGGTTTCTTTTGCAGAAATCGAACGTTTGAAAGCAGAAAATCATTTCGTCGGTAGTGTGCTAAAAGAGTTAGAAGCTTTCAGCAATATGGACGGCGTATTGCGCACCATTTGGACATCTCCTGTAGCGCGTAATAGTATTGAATCTTTTACAGAAGAAGAGAAGAAAGAGATTCAAAAGGAAGCAGAAAATATTATTTTAGAGCAATTATTCCAGCAAGAGAGGGATAAAAAATGAGAATTGAAAAACTCCATATTTATGGGTACGGAAAATTAGAAAATGTGGAAATGGATCTTTCATTGCTGACGGTGTTATACGGTGAAAATGAAGCGGGGAAATCGACAATTCGCTCATTTATGAAAAGTATTTTGTTCGGTTTTCCGACGAGAGGACAGCGCCGTTATGAGCCGAAAGAAGGCGGGAAGTATGGCGGCGCGATGACTGTGCAAACAGAGCAGTACGGTCGTTTGAAAATTGAGCGATTGCCAAAGACGGCAGCTGGCGAGGTGACCGTTTATTTTGAAGACGGGAAAACGGGCGGAGAAGAAATTTTAAACGATATATTAAGCGGGATGAATGAAAGTTTATTTGAATCTGTCTTTTCATTTGATATGCATGGTCTTCAAAATATTCATCAGCTAGGCGAAGCGGATATTGGCAATTATTTATTTTCGGCAAGTGCAGTCGGAAGTGATGCGCTATTGCAGTTAAATAAAAAGCTAGAAAAAGAAATGGATCAGCGCTTTAAGCCGAGCGGGCGTAAACCAGAAATTAACGTGTCACTGCAAGAGATGAAGAAACTTGAAGAGAAGATGAAAGAGTGGCAAGGGAAAATTGGCACGTATGAAAAACAAGTAGAGCAGTTAAAAGAAAGTGAAGAGAAGCTTGCTTCTGTTCGCGTGGAGAAAGAGAGTGCAGAAAAGCGAAAGCAAGATTATGAAATATTAGCAGCGCTTGAGCCACTCGTTATTGAAAAACGTGCGCATGAGAAAGTGTTAGAGAACGAGAGCGGGCAGTTTCCTGTAAACGGAATGGCGCGTTATGAAGCAATGAAGGCGAAGATGGAGCCGCTTCAATTACAAGTTGATTCGCTCCACAAGAAAATTGAGACAGTGCAATCGGAAATTGCCTCGATTCAAATAGATGAAGAGTTTTTACAAAAAGAAAGTTATGTAGAAGAACTTCGTATGCAGCATATGTCTTACGAAAATGCACGCCAAGAAATGCGTGATATGAGCGGGAATATTACGAATATAAAAGAAGAAATCGCAGAACTAGAACAGCAAATTGGTACTACTTTTGAAAAGGAAACAGTTCTTTCATTTGATATGAGTTTGGCAACGAAAGAGTTAATTACGCAAACAGTGCAAAAGGCGCGCGAATTAGAAACGCAAAAAGCACAGCTCGATGATCGTTTTAAAGTAGCGCAAGAGCAATTAGAAGAACAAGAAGAAAATATAAGACAGATTAAGAAACAAATGTTAGTGGATGAAGAGAGAAATGTGTTAGTTGAGAAAGAGAAATCGTTCCAAGATGCGGCGTTTATCGGTATGGGCGCAGAGAGAATGAAGCGCAAGTATGAGGAAAAAGCAGGAGTAGCTAAGCAAAAGAAAAAGCAGTGGCAAAGAGTTTGTCTTCTGTTACTTCTTATTAACACAGGCGTTTTATTCACAAGCTTATTTATAGATAACCGAGCGCTCTTATTTATTAGTGTCATTGTTTTTATAGGGATTGTTCTCGCCCTTGTTTTATATAAAGATCCATCAAATGGATTACAAGAAGAGCTCCTTACACTTCAGCAAAGTGCCGGCGGGAGACAAAGTGAAGAAGCGATGTCTGTTCGCTATCAGTTAGAAAAAGATGAAGAGATACGTAAATTATTTGAGCGCGAGTCTTATAAGTTACAGCAGTTGGAACGAGCGTATGATAAAGTCGTTTCATCGTATGAGGAATGGGAGAGAGAAACGTTCCAGGTGGGAGAACAAGTCGATGCATATAAAGCGCGCTATATGTTTCCTGAATTTTATACGTATGCACACATATTGCCGGCGTTTGAGCGTATGGAAAAAATGCAGCAATTATATCGTGAATTAGAGAAACAAGGCACGCGAAAATCTTCATTATATGAAATGATTTCGCAATTTGAACATAAACTAGAAACTGTTATCGGTAGTGCGGAGTATAGTAAGCTACACGAGGCACAAAGCCGTATGCAAAATGAGAAAGAGAAGCGCCAAACTTGTAAGCAGTTAAAAGAAAAACTGGCGGAATGGGAAGAAGAATATGAGTTTATGCAAGAACAATTAAAGCAATTACTAGTAGAACGAGACAGTTTATGGCATATTGCAGCGTCTACAGATGAAGAGATGTTTTTAGAAGCAGGTAAACTAGCGGAAAAACGTGAAGATGCAGAGAAACAAGTGGGGCGTTTATTACCGCAAATTGATCTGTTAGAACAACGTTTAACGAGTTTATCATTAGCTGAACATTACGAAGCTGACGGTTATGACGGAAAATTAAAGCAAGAACTGACAGTCGTGCAAAACTGTCTGGCGCAAGAGAAAGAACTGACAGAGCGTATTGCGAAACATCGTATGGAAATTGCGAATTTAGAAGAAGGTAGTACGTACGGCGATTTAATGCATGAATGGGAAATGAAAAAAGCGCAAGTGCGTGAACAAGTGAAGAAGTGGGCTGCTTATGCGGCCGCAAAAACGGTGTTAACGAAAACGAAGCAATATTATCATGAAGTACATCTTCCTCGTATTTTACAAAAGTCAGAAGAGTATTTCGTCTATTTAACAGGCGGACGATATAGTAAAATCTTTTCACCGTCAGAGTCAGAGCCGTTTATTGTAGAGCGTAACGATGGTATGCGTTTTTACAGTCATGAACTAAGCCAAGCGACAGCGGAGCAGTTATATTTATCGCTGAGATTTGCACTAGCAAAAACATTTGAGCATGATTATCCATTTATTATTGATGATAGTTTCGTGCA
Organism: Bacillus cereus group sp. MYBK95-2; assembly: GCF_051915225.1. Taxonomy (NCBI): domain Bacteria; kingdom Bacillati; phylum Bacillota; class Bacilli; order Caryophanales; family Bacillaceae; genus Bacillus; species Bacillus cereus group sp. MYBK95-2. Next base: position 273,848 of record NZ_JBQAEH010000006.1, read on the forward strand.
CTTTGATGCGGTAAGGACGAATCGAACGATTGAACTTATAAAGGAAATCGCAAAGGATAGACAAGTCATATTCTTTACATGTCATGCGCATTTACTCGCGTATTTTACAGAAAAACAGATTATAAAATTAACACATATGCGTAAAGAAAATGAGTTGTAGTGTGCTATACTAAAAGTAACTGATTTGGTGGAGGAATTCGAATGAAAAAGAAAATTGCAGAGTATGAAGTTGGTGAACAAGTCGATATTTTCTTGTTAATTAAAACAGCGACAAAAGGTATCGCAAGCAATGGAAAGCCGTTTTTAACAGTAATCTTACAAGATCCAAGTGGAGATATTGAAGCGAAATTGTGGGACGTATCACCAGAAGTTGAGAAACAATATGTAGCGGAAACAATCGTGAAAGTAGCTGGAGATATTTTAAACTACAAAGGACGTATTCAATTACGTGTGAAACAAATCCGTGTTGCGAATGAAAATGAAGTAACAGACATCTCAGACTTCGTAGAAAAAGCACCAGTGAAAAAAGAAGATATGGTTGAGAAAATTACGCAATACATATTTGAAATGAGAAATCCGAACATTCAACGTCTAACAAGACATTTATTAAATAAGCATCAAAACGAATTTTTAGACTATCCAGCAGCGACAAAGAACCATCACGAGTTCGTATCTGGACTAGCTTATCACGTCGTATCAATGCTTGATTTAGCGAAAGCTATCTCAAATCTATACCCATCATTAGATAAAGACTTACTATATGCAGGCGTTATTTTACACGACCTTGGTAAAGTAATCGAACTATCTGGTCCAATTTCTACAACGTATACGTTAGAAGGAAATTTACTAGGCCACATTTCTATTATGGTAAACGAAATTGGTAAAGCGGCAGACGAATTGCAAATCGATGCAGAAGAAGTATTAATTCTTCAACACATCGTCCTTTCTCATCACGGAAAAGCAGAATGGGGTAGTCCAAAACCACCATTAGTAAAAGAAGCAGAAATTCTGCACTACATCGATAACTTAGATGCAAAAATGAATATGATGGACCGCGCATTAGGACGCACAAAACCAGGCGAATATACAGAGCGTGTCTTTGCGCTTGATAATCGTTCGTTTTATAAACCGTCGTTCCATAATTAAAAGTGTGAATAAAGTGGCCTTATTAAGTTTTAAAAGCTTAGTGAGGCTGTTTTCTTTATTAAAAATTAAATGAAATAGTTAAGAAGTACGCATGGGGTTAACGAAGAACGATTAAAACATATCTCACCACTAGAATGGGAGCATATCAACTTTAATATGGCAGATACTTAGAATCGCTTCAGCCTGTATAACAGGCCTAAAAATAAGAGTTGAAACTTGTTTAGCATCTATTTTTGTTAAAAGGTGGGAGAATTGTGCTATGATGTGGGCAAATATAAAACTATCTAAAGGAGGGATTTACATGCCGCATATTGTGTTTCGTGGAATTACTACTGAACAATTAAAACACATAAGCAAGCCATTAGTAGAAGAGCTCGCAGAGATTTGTGAGTGTGGTACGGATAATTTTACGTTGGAACTACCAAGTTCTACGTATGTATTCAATGGACAAGAAATAGAAGCGTTTCCTCTTATTGAAGTGAAATGGTTCGAGCGTGGACAGGAAATTCGTAATCGATTTGCCAAGGCCATTACTACATATGTAATGGATTTTGGACTTCCAGAAGTAGAGGTTGTATTTACGGTTTTCACAGAATCAGCGTATTATATTAACGGGAAGCATTGTGCAAGTTAGAGCTATTATAAATGTTTTTGTAACATTTATAAGGGATAGAACCACATCGCTATCAAGCTAACTAGACAAAATACCCTCTAAAAAGAGCAAGGTGTTATTCTTTCTGAGAAATCATAGGAAAGGATAACGCCTTTATATCAATTTTAATATAATCGATTCATTTCTTTATAAAAAGTTTGGTTATTTTATTGAAGCTTATTCCACAAACACACCCGTTTGTTCACTTTTTTACTGTTTGAAAGCCATACTTTTTATATTGATTCATTTATTGGAAAAACCGAAAGTTTTAAACGCTCTCTATTACATATTTATTTTTGGAAAAATAGCCTAACTCCAAATACTAATAATACTGTGCCAGTAATACCCTCTATTGTACGGTTCACCTTTTCTTTTCTTAAAAAAGTTCTTAATTGACGTATTAGAGAGATATAAAGTAAATACCATATTGCTGTCAAAGTCGTAAATGTGAATCCCAACAAAAGAAATTGGAAGAAATGACTTTGATTACTCACAATAAATTGGGGTAGAAAACTAAGGAAAAATACAGCCGTTTTTGGGTTTAAGATTGCCGTGGTAAATCCTTGTCTAAAACTTTTAACCGTTCCAATATCCTTAAAGTTTATTTCCACTGAACTTGACATATCTTCTTTTTTAGAAAAGGCACTTTTAATTGACTTTACAGCTAAATAAATTAAATAAAATGCCCCAGCATATTTTATTAATGTAAATAGCATAGCAAATTTCATTAAGATAGCAGAGAGTCCTAGTGTAGCCATTATTGTATGAATCATCATTCCAGATACCGTTCCTAAGACGGTCTTTATCCCACCATTTCTACCATGAGAGATAGTGTTTTTTGTAACTAAAGCAAAACCGGGACCAGGCATCATTATAATAAGGAGTGCTGTAAGGATAAATAGCATATAGTTTTCCATGTTATGGTATTTCCTTTCTGATTTTTAGTTTCGCTTATAGTATAGCTTTTTTCCTTAAAACATTAAATATAAAAAGTGTGATCAGGATAGTATCATAAACTTTCAAGGAGTTGTAATTGAATTATAGAGGGCTTCACTTGAATAATGTTCTTCTGTAAATGAGCGTTTTTTAATTACTTTTTCTCGGAACACTCTTAATTTTCTTTCGTTTATCGAGGGTATTAGTATCAACTTGACCAAACATTATCCAAAAACTACATTTAACATTTACGAAAGCATATTCGAATAATCATTCATTAAATTTCTTATCAATCAACAAAAATTAATTATCATAAGGAAGAGGTACGTGAACTTCTATTTAAGAAATTACTTATTCTTGAAAAAAACGAATTAACTCCCCATAAATAATTGTAAAGATATAAAATTCTATAATTCCCTCGGAACAAAAAAGTTGTCTTTTATAGCAACGAAGTTCATTTTATCGTTTTGGGGTAGTGTATTCTTGGTAGCTTGATGGGCATGGAGAGCTTTGAGTCTTTAGCTTGATAGTGATGTGACGCTATCCAGAAATTAATGATTTTACACCCTAAATGTTATTTAACAAAAAAATATCTCGAATTTGAGATAAATCACTTGCTTTTTAATCACTTGAGGTGTAAAGTGATAGTAACGAAAGCGATTGAGTCATATGAAAAACATACACTCAGTTGTTTTCGATTAAAAACAAAGTAACTTATACAGTAAAAACTAAGATGAATTTACAAAAACATAATTAAGAATAAATTGAAAAGCTAAAAACCATATTAGTTGTGGGAAATGTTATTTTTTTAGTTATCACTTGACTAGTAAAACGAAACGGAGGAATAACCAATGTATGAAATTAAAGGGCATCATCACATTTCAATGGTTACGAAAAATGCAAATGAAAATAATCACTTTTATAAAAACGTGCTTGGCTTACGTCGTGTGAAAATGACAGTAAACCAAGATGATCCGTCAATGTACCACTTATTTTATGGAGATAAAACAGGAAGTCCAGGCACGGAATTATCATTTTTTGAAATTCCATTAGTAGGAAGAACATATCGCGGCACGAATGCCATTACTCGAATTGGATTACTCGTTCCTTCAGAGGAAAGCTTACATTACTGGAAAGAACGATTTGAGAAATTTGATGTGAAACATAGTGAAATAACAACATATGCAAATCGTCCTGCTTTGCAATTTGAGGATGCTGAAGGTCTTCGCTTAGTACTACTCGTTTCAAACGGAGAAAAAGTAGAGCACTGGGAAACTTGGGAGAAATCAGAAGTTCCTGCAAAGCATCAAATTCAAGGAATGGGTTCTGTGGAAATGACAGTTCGTAGACTTGATAAAATGGCGAGTACACTTACAGACATGTTTGGTTATACAGAGGTTAGCCGAAATGATCAAGAAGCAATTTTCCAGTCCATTAAAGGAGAGGTTTTTGGAGAAATCGTTGTGAAATATTTAGATGGTCCTACTGAAAAGCCGGGCCGAGGGAGCATTCACCATTTAGCAATTCGCGTGAAAAACGATGCAGAGCTTGCTTATTGGGAAGAACAGGTGAAACAAAGAGGCTTCCATTCTTCAGGAATCATCGACCGTTTCTATTTTAAAAGCTTATATTTCCGCGAATCAAACGGAATCCTATTTGAAATTGCGACAGATGGACCAGGATTTACAGTTGATGGAGATGTGGAACATTTAGGAGAAAAACTTGATTTACCACCATTCTTAGAAGGTCAGCGTGCAGAAATTGAAGCGAATTTAGCACCGATTGAAGAGAAGTAATAGAAGAAAATATATAACTTTAACATATAAATGAAACCCATTGGAGGAATATAAAATGAACCAATTAAAAGGAATTCACCACGTTACAGCGATTACAAGTAGTGCAGAAAAAAACTATGAGTTTTTCACTCACGTTTTAGGAATGCGTTTAGTTAAAAAAACAGTAAACCAAGATGACATTCAAACGTATCATTTATTCTTTGCAGATGATAAAGGTAGTGCAGGAACAGATATGACATTCTTTGACTTCCCAGGTATTCCAAAAGGAGTACACGGTACGAATGAAATTTCAAAAACTTCATTTCGCGTTCCGGCCGATGCAGCATTAGAGTATTGGGTGAAACGTTTTGACCGTCTTGAAGTAGAACATACAGGAATTAAAGAGCAATTTGGTAAGAAAACTCTTTCTTTCGTTGACTTTGATGATCAACACTATCAATTAATCTCAGATGAACTTGATAAAGGAATCGAATCAGGTACACCATGGCAAAACGGACCAGTTCCATTAGAATATGCAATTACTGGTTTAGGGCCTGTATTCATCCGTATTGCAAACTTTAGTTTCTTCAAAGAAGTGTTAGAAAAAGTTTTATTATTTAAAGAGGTTGCGCAAGAAGGAGAATTCTATTTATTTGAAGTGAATAAAGGTGGAAACGGTGCATCTGTCATCGTAGAACATAATACGGTTCTTCCAGAAGCACAACAAGGTTTTGGTACAGTGCACCATGTGGCATTCCGCGTAGAAGATCGCGCTGTATTAGAAGAATGGATTGAGAGAATCAGTAGCGTTGGACTTCCTTCATCTGGTTATGTAGACCGTCATTTCTTTGAATCATTATATGCAAGAGTTGCACCACAAATTTTATTTGAATTTGCAACAGATGGCCCAGGATTTATGGGAGATGAACCATACGAAACACTTGGCGAAAAATTATCTTTACCTCCATTCCTAGAGCCAAAACGTGAAGAAATTGAAAAATTAGTTCGTCCAATTGATACAGTAAGAAGCACGAAGGAATTTATTAAAGAGTAAAAATAGAGCAAGTAGTTTTAGCGGAGTGCTGGAACTGCTTGCTTTTTTATTTATTCTAGTAAGTTTTCTGACAATTGTTTCTCAAGTTATTAAAAAGGAAAACTTTGGTATAATTAATTAAAATATTAAATTTTCTGATAATTATTTTTCAATGCATAGAAAAGGAGTGGTAATATACAATTTTGATAATTGTATAAAAATACTAATTTTGGAGAAAAGGGGATGCGGAGTGTATGGGAGCAGATGTAGTAACGCGGGAGCAAATGAAACATTCTTTAGATGATTGGTATCGTGTAATGTTGCAGCAAAATATAGAGAAAGCTACGGAAATGAAAGAGGAGATTGAAAGTAAGATTAGTGGTTTGGACGTGGATCAGGATGTATTGCTTTATCATGCGTTGTTGAATTTTAGATATGATGCATTAGTGGATTGGATTGGGGTTAGAGAAGATAGTTTTGATAAAGTGGAATCTTTTGAAATCCCGGCAGAAGGTGTTCTAGCTTATTACTATCACTTTTTTAAAGGGTTTCATTGCACATTAATTTCAAATTATAACGAAGCGAAAGAACAGTATGAGCAAGCTGAGAAGTTATTGAAATATATTGCAGATCCGATAGAACATGCGGAGTTTAATTATCGGATGGGGAATTTCTATTATCAAAAATATGACCAAGTTCATGCAATAGATTACTTGAATAGGGCAAAAGCAGCATTTTTACAATATCCAGGTTATGAAATAAAAGTAGGATTATGTGAAAATGCTTTTGGACTATGTTGTGTAGACATAGATCACTATGAATTAGCGGAAGAAAACTTTAATTCTGCTATGGAAGTATTGCAAAAAGCAGATCAAAAAAAATATATGCTAATGGTTCGGCATAATTTAGCTTGGCTTTATGCTAGTCAAAATCTTTCAGAATTAGCGATTCGTCATATATCTGAGGTGACCAAAAATTACCCAGAACACTTTAAAGCCTTGTTTGTAGAAGCACATGAACATTACAAATTAGGACAATATAATTTAGCGAATCCAATTGTTGAAAAAGGTTTAAATATTTGTGTTGATTTAGGAGAAAAAGAATTTCAACATCGGTTTAAAATTTTGAAAGAACTCAATGGAAAATCTTCAGTATCAATTATTGAAGATGTAATTTTAGAAGGACTTTCTTATTTTGAGAGAGAAAGATTATGGGATTGTATTCAAGAATACACTGAAATTTTAGCACTGAAATTTTATGAATTTGATGATCATGTTAAGGCAAGTAAATATTTTTATATGAATAATAAGGCTCAAAAAAATATATTGGAAAAGGGAGCGTTAAAATAATGAAGAAATTTCGTTTGGCTATTGTTGGGACTGCATTAGTAGGGGTATTATCAATTGGGTTCAATAGTTCTTTTACAAATCAAGCTGTAAATATAGGAGACACAGGAGGAGCACCAGCAAGACCAGACTACGTTAATATAGGAGACACAGGAGGAGCACCAGCAAGACCAGACTACGTTAATATAGGAGACACAGGAGGAGCACCAGCAGATAATAAAGGCGACGGCGGAGTAAGCCAACTATAATAATAAAGAAAGGGACTTCAACATGAAGTCCCTTTTTCTATTTTCAGGTCATGTAGAGAAAAGAATTGACTTACTTTAAATATGTAACTATAATGGTTACAGAATAACCATTAGTAACAGAAATGAGTTATATTTTTTAGTATAATTGTAACTGTTTTAGTTACAATTAAAAAGAGGACATAAAATAACCAAAAAATGTAAAAACTTTTAAATAGCAACAAGAGAAAGGAGACGGGAACTTTGAAACGGTTTAAGTTTTATATGATTAGCGGTATTGTGCTCGTTTTGTTAATTGTTTGTAATTTCGTCGATAAGCCGATTGCGAAGGTTGGAGAAGTGAAAGATACTGTTATGATGAAGCTGAATACGAAAGAGAGTATGGCGCAAATTGATGGGCAGACGATTTATTTTAAACAAATTGGTGAGGGAAAACCTCCTTTACTTATGCTGCACGGGTTTGGTGGTTCTGCTGATGGGTTTAGTGATATTTATCCGGAACTAGCGCGAGACCATACGATTATTGCGGTTGATATTTTAGGGTTTGGGCGTTCTTCTAAGCCAGTTGATTTTCAGTATTCGTTTCCTGCGCAAGTGAATTTATATTATAAGTTAATGAAGAAGCTCGGATACGATCAGTTTGCGGTGCTCGGCCATTCAATGGGCGGAGAGATGTCCCTCAATTTAGCGTATTTATATCCAGACGCAGTGACGCATCTCATTTTGGCGGATTCTACAGGGATAGAGTCTTTCCAGCAAAAAGAAAGTTATGAAGTACCACCGCTATCGACGGACTTACAAACTGTAACTGAGATTACGAAGTATAATAAAAATGAAGTAAAAAATAGTCGTGATGATAAAGAGCATTATGATCAGCTTACGAAAATGCGAGAGCGCCGCATTGCGATGGAAGCTGATAAAATTAAGGTACCGACTTTAATTATATGGGGACGACATGATAAGAGTGTTTCGTGGAAAAATGGTGAACTGTATCATGGGCTATTTGTGAATAGTACGTTTCATATTATTGAAAAAGGATACCACGCACCGTTTCGTCAGGAACCAATTGAGTTTATGGAATATGTACAAGCATTTTTCGCGAAGCATCCACAATGATAAATTTTTAAGCATAAATCCATTTCTTTCCTCATAAAGTGAAACTAATAAGGCTTGTCTAAGGAAAGGAATGAAGTGATTTGGAAACTTTACCATGGTGGGTGTATCTTGTAATTGTCGGGATTGTACTAAGTGGCTACATGGTTTTATATACTTCGAAAAAAGAGCAAGATATGGATAATGAGTTTATCGAAAAAGAAGGCGAAGTATATATGAAGCGCTTAGAAGAAGAGCGCGAGAAACGTAATCAGGATAGTGATAAGGATTCTGTATTGCTTTAATAGAAATTTTGAAAGGCTACCACCTAGTAGGATTTTACATCTAGGTGGTAGCTTTTTTTCTTCTGGGGGAGCAGTATATGTTCATCAAGCTAAGGTTATATTAGTTTAATTTTACATGTATAAGAGAGTCATCATAAACTTTTATTGATGGCATTTATATATATTTTTCCTCATAAGAATGGAACTAGTGGGGATTTTACTGGGGGGGATTAACAATGCATAGGGATGAAACTTCATTACATCCTGATACAGGCGTTACGTCTGTAATGTTTGTTGAGCGTTCATTAAATGAAATTCGTTTTTGGTCTAGAATCATGAAGGAGCATTCTTTTTTTCTTCGATTGGGATTTAGATGTGAGGATACTCAATTAATTGAAGAGGCGAATCAATTTTATCGGTTGTTTGAACATATTGAACAAATAGCGCATTCCTATACAAATGAAACAGATCCTGAGCAAATAAAAAGATTTAATGCAGAAGTACAACAAGCCGCAACTAATATTTGGGGATTTAAACGAAAAATTTTAGGATTAATTCTCACATGTAAATTGCCAGGACAAAATAACTTTCCACTTTTAGTTGACCATACAAGTAGGGAAGCTGATTATTTTAGAAAACGTTTAATACAATTAAATGAAGGTAAATTAGATGCCCTTCCTGATGCTATTATTAAAGAAAATGTTTTCTTTTTACGGATTATGGCAGACCATGCTAAATTTATTGGCCATCTTCTTGATCCGTCGGAAAGAAAGCTTGTAGATACAGCACGAAATTTTAGCAATGATTTTGATGAATTGATGTATCAAGCAATTGACTTAGAATCTATGAAACCACAATCCCAAACAGCTCCTCTTTTAGATCAATTTTTAGATCAAAATCGCGTGTCAGTTGCATCTCTTCGGGATTTTAAGAAAACAGCACGTGATTTAATTGAGCAATGTAAAATAAAGAGTATCATTCATCCATTATTAGCAGACCATGTTTTCCGTGAAGCTGATAGATTTCTTGAAATCATTGATATGTATGATGTTCATCTTACAAATATTCAATCACAACCTAGATATTAGAAGATAAGGAAAGATACTATTTTTCCTTAAGCTGAGAAGTTAACAATTTATTGTTAGCTTCTTTTCTTTGTGATTAAAATTTTCTTTTAAGGACTACATAAATCCTTTTGACCAAATATGTAATTCTTTGTAAAATGTTATATATGGAAAGATTATGAATATACAGGAAATCTATGGGTAGTAGATTTTAATAAATTACTCGGGGGAAATTTATTAATTAAGTATATTAACTTTTTCACATTAAATTTTACAACTAAAGGGGTAGTAGTAATCATGAAGGCAAAGAAATTAGTAAGTTTAGCATTACCAGTTATGTTATTGAGCGGTTGTATTACAATTGAAACGGATGGTAAGAAAGCTAATGAACCAAAGAAAGAAGAAACACAACAGGTAGAGAAAGAAAATAAGGCTTCTGAAAAAGAGAGTAAGTCAACTGATAGCAAGAAAGAGGATAGCTTATCTGTAGCGAAAGGTGAAGGTACAAACAGTAGTTCATCAAGTAGTCAACCAAGTTCTTCTTCAAATAATTCAACTTCTTCACCTGGTAAGGTAACTGGTTCAGATGTTGAAAGGTACAAGGCAGATATCATAAATAGTGCTACTCAAATTGAAGATACAATGAAATTAATTGAAGGAATAGCAGATTCAGACGTAAAATCATACAAACAAAAGAAAAGTGAAGTACAACTAAGTTTAGGTGGAGCAAAGGCAACAACGAAGAAACTGAAGAATTTACAAGCGCCCCCTGAGTTACAGGGAGAACAGGCGAAGATAAAGCAATCGATGGAACTGTATGCGGATTGTTTTCAACTTCTCTTTGATGCATTGGACCAAGAAGACGAAAGTAAAATGCATCAATCAGTAAGTAAAGCACAAGAAGGTTCGAAACTGTTTGAAGAGGCAGCGAAGAGTATCGGTAGTAAAACTAACTAAGAATACATTAATGTAAGGGGTATGAGGTATGAAAGTGAAGAAACTAATAGCTGCTGCAGCTGCAGTTTCAGTTACATTGTTAATATCGTGACTTTATTTCAAACTCGCCTGCTACTTAATATATTTTTACTACATATAGAAAAGAAACCCTAACTTCATTTTTTATAGTGAATTTAGATTAATTACGAAGTAGTAATATTGAAGAATTATGAGATCGTTTTAAAAGCATTTCATTTAGTAGAGGAAGAACCAAATGGATGCTGTTAGCTATCACAAAAAGCCAATGTGCATATGCGAATGGAGACAAAGACAGGCCATAATATAGAAAAAATCTATATTATGGCCTGTTTTTATATGTACTTTGGTTTTCTTGAGTATATGTATTTTTAGATAATCAAATAGATTAACGTAAAAATGAAAATGTAATTGATTTTTACTAGAGAGTAATTTATATTTAAATAATATAATATATAGTTTTAACGTTATCGGGAGGGATGTATTATGAAAAAAAGTAAATTTCTTAATTTAACAACGGCCGCCACACTAAGTTTAAGCCTTTTATTCACAGGAGCTGTATCCGCCGCTACTGAAGAAAATTTCAGTCCAAAACAAATTAGTTTAGATAAAGTTACATCTGAAAAAATTGATATGTATCAACTAAATCAAATTCAAGATACATTTACAAAAAACACTGAAAATCAGGTAACTTTTTATTGGAAAAATACACAAGGTATAGAGGAAGCAATTGATCTATCTGTTCGAACAGATGCTAGAGGAAATATAACTTCCGTAAACGAAGTCACTACACATGACAACCTAGTTGATTCTCTAGTTAAAAAGAAAAAACCAGGGAAACCAGGGAAACCAGGGAAAGGTTCGAGTCCAAAGGTGCCATATAAATTAAATGGTGGAACAAATAAATCTAACTTTATTAACGAACACGCTTATAATAGACATAAATATAATCCAAAAGAAAAATCTACTTCTAGCAAAACTCAGTATGGTCGAGATGTTGACGTGAAGAAGTTAAGGGAGGAAACAATGCATAATTATGAAAATAAGTGGAGTCAAACGGATAACAAGGGTAACAGAACAACAACTTATGCTAAACAATTTGATGGTAATATAAGCACTTCTGATTCATCAACAAGTCATCATAGGGTTATAATCAATCATTCTGACTCATCAAGAAGTACACAATTCCCATTGTACTTAAAGAACTAACATGAATACAAAAAAATTTCAAACCTATGTGGCGTTGTCAACAAAAGACTGGAGTGCTGAAACATTTGTAAGAACCTTAGAAGAGATTGTATCTTCGGCAAAAGAATATGAAAATGATTATATTGAAGTCCATCAAGTACTAGAAATGGTAGTAACAGAAGTTGAAGTTGAGTATGTAATCATTCTAAATCATACGAGAAACTTAGATGATTTGGGGAAATACCTTAAATAATAATTTTTAAATACTGTTTATAAAAAGGAATGCTGTTCTATTTGGATAGAATGGTATTCCTTTTTGTCGCTGTTAATAATATAAGGGATTTTGATATGGAATTTTAAAAAGAGAGTGTTAATATTGGCCCTCTAAAAAAGGGTGTAATCAGTATGACAAAGGAAAGACTTTTGGACACTTTACGTAAAAAAAAGAAAACGCCCTCTGTTAATCTTTCTGAAACAGAGGGCGTTTTTTGCATTTTACTTAAAGTCTTTGTTGTCCATCTTCTGTTTTAAATAGTAATGGGTAGTAGACTGTTAGAGCGAAAATTGCCGAATCTATAGTAAAAGTAACCATTCAAAGCCTAATTCATACACTATGATGGAGGATTTTTACTTCATAACCGGATGAAAAAGGAGTGTAATCATGAAGAAACGTACTGTTAATGAAGCAGGAAGGAATGTGCCACAACCAATCCGCAGCGACGGAGCAGGTGCGATTGATTCTGGACCTCGTAATGTTATGCGGGATATTCAAAATCCGAATATGCTTGTTCCGCCTATAACGGATGCAGGGTTAGTTCCTAACTTGAAGTTTTCATTCTCGGACACTTCTATGATTTTGAAACAAGGCGGGTGGTCTCGGGAGATTACTGCTCGGGAACTACCGGTTTCGACGACGATTGCCGGAGTAAATATGAGTTTAACGGCAGGTGGAGTACGAGAACTACATTGGCATAAAGAAGCAGAATGGGCGTATATGCTTTTAGGACGGGCACGCATAACGGCTGTAGATCAAAATGGACGGAATTTTATTGCTGATGTTGGACCAGGTGATCTTTGGTATTTTTCTCCTGGTATTCCGCATTCCATTCAAGGGTTGGAACATTGTGAGTTTTTGCTCGTTTTCGATGATGGGCATTTTTCTGATTTATCTACTTTAGCTATTTCTGATTGGTTTGCGCATACGCCGAAAGAAGTGCTATCGGCTAACTTCGGAGTGCCGGAAAGTGCTTTTCATTCCATTCCTTCAGAGCAAGTGTATATTTATCAGGGAGAGGTACCAGGTTCGCTTGAGAGTCAGGAAGTTCAGTCGCCGAAAGGAGAAGTTCCTTTAACGTTCAAGTACGAACTTTTAAAACAAAAACCGATTAAGACTCCTGGTGGGAGCGTTCGAATTGTCGACTCTACGAATTTTCCTATTTCAAAAACAATCGCAGCAGCGCTCGTTGAAGTGGAGCCTGGTGGAATGAGAGAGCTTCATTGGCACCCGAATAATGATGAGTGGCAATATTATCTTACCGGGCAAGCGAGAATGACGGTGTTTCTTGGAAATGGTACAGCTCGAACATTTGATTATAGAGCTGGTGATGTCGGATATGTACCATTTGCGACGGGGCATTATATCCAAAATACAGGTGACGAAACATTATGGTTTTTAGAGATGTTCAGAAGCAATCGTTTTGAAGATGTATCGTTAAATCAATGGATGGCACTGACTCCTAAAGAAATAGTGGAGAGTAATATACATGTTGGGCCGCAAGTAATGGATTCTCTGCGTAAAGAGAAATCGCCTGTTGTGAAATATCCGGGATTTTCATATAGTCCGAAAAATGATGAGTAAAATGAAAATTTACGTTATTCTTTCTGGAGAATGATAAGAAAGGATGGCGTATTTTTTATGCCTAATCTAGTCTTTATCCCGCTATTTGCCGGGCAGTAAGACCCACCTCAAAATTCAGCGGAATCAAAGAAGTTAGGTGGGGCGCGGGCTGTCCGGAAAAGCCCGATTAGTGAGGGCTGATTAAAGTTTCACTTTATTAGTATCCGTCCCTTGTATTATTGTTCGGGAAATTATTATTGGAGCATAGTATAGGGAAGATACATATAAAAGAGCGCCATTATAAGCTGTAACGTATAAGTTGTGCAGGAAATGCAACAATAACTCGCTTTACTCTTCATCATTTATTTGAACATAATGGGCATAGAGAGGTGATAAACACAGTATGATTTTTAGTGAGCGTTTAAAAGAAGAAAGGGAAAAAAGAAATTGGTCGCAAAATGATTTGGCTGAAAAACTTCATGTGAGCAGGCAATCTGTTTCGAAATGGGAGACGGGAAAGAACTATCCGAGCATTGAAATTATTATTCATTTAAGTGATCTGTGCGGTATTACAATTGATGAACTGCTAAGGAGTGATGAAGAATTGACGCAGAAAATAATTGAAGATAGTAAGCAATTGGCGTATCCAAAATGGAAGGTGTTTTTTGATAGTCTATTTATGATAGGAGTATTTTTGTTTATTGCAAAAATCGTTGTATGGATGCTAAATAAGTTTGCAGGAGCAAGTATTACAATTGTAGCAGATGCGCCATATGTAATGAATCTTTTGCCCCTTGTATTCATGATTATAGGTGGTATAGGTTCCGATAAGTTGAAGAAAATATATAAATAGAGGAAAGATTTGAAAGAAATCCCCAACACTGGCTGTTCTTTTCACTTAAATTGTGTACTATAAAGGATAGGATGACATAAAGAAGGGGACATTTAGAATGGAATTTCATGAACAGAAGATTTTGCCGGCAGTGAGGCAAATTAAAGATTTGGAAAAGCTATTACATAGTTCGTATGAATATATCGTTATTTTAGATATTCATGTCGGTCAATTGAAGAGTGTTATATCGCTTGCGAAGCAATATTGTAAAAAGGTGTTTTTACATGTGGATTTAATTCATGGTTTGCAGAGTGATGGGCATGCGACGGAATATTTATGTCAGGAGTTTAGACCGTACGGGTTACTTTCAACAAAGGCGAGCGTTATTATGAAGGCGAAGCAAAAAGGTGTTGTGGCAATACAACGCATCTTTTTAATCGATTCGAGTGCGATGGAGAAGAGCTGCAATCTTTTAGATAAGACGAAACCGGATTATATTGAGGTACTTCCTGGAGCATTAACGGATGTTATCGCTGAAGTGAAAGAGCGTACTGGTGTACCGATTTTAGCAGGTGGTTTTATTCGCACTGTAGAAGATGTGGAAAGAGCATTAAATGCTGGTGCGACAGCAATTACGACATCAAAACGTGAACTATGGAAACATTACCAAAAAAAGTGACGAAAATGTGAATTTTTTCGTTGACACCGCTTTCATTTACGGTTAACATTATAGACAAGTTAATAAACGTGACGGAGAAAAGTAGAGATCCACATTTCATTGTTTCTATATAAATTTATATAGAAGCGTGCAAGCTGTGGGTCTTTTTCTTTTGACAAAAACGAATGGCCATTCATTTTACCTCTATCACATTTGAAAGCGTTTAAATTGATTGTGGAGGGATACTATGTCAGCATTTTTAGGAGAGTTAATAGGGACTGCGTTGTTAATCGTACTTGGTGGCGGCGTTTGTGCTGGTGTAAGTTTAAAGAAATCGTTTGCGAAAGATTCAGGTTGGATTGTTATTACAATGGGCTGGGGCTTAGCAGTAGCGGTTGCAGCGTATGCGGTTGGATCAATTAGTGGGGCACATTTGAATCCAGCTTTAACGATAGGATTAGCATTTAAGGGAGCGTTCCCATGGAGCGACGTACCAGGTTATATCGTAGCACAAATGATTGGGGCAATTATCGGGGCAGTTATCGTATATTTACATTACTTACCACACTGGAAAGAAACAGAAGATCCAGGAACAAAGTTAGGTGTATTTGCAACAGGTCCAGCAATTCCGAACACATTTGCAAACCTTTTAAGTGAAATGATTGGAACATTCGTTTTAGTATTTGGTATATTAGCAATTGGTGCAAATAAATTTGCAGATGGATTAAATCCATTTATCGTAGGTTTCTTAATTGTAAGTATTGGTTTATCATTAGGTGGGACAACAGGATACGCAATTAACCCAGCGCGTGATTTAGGTCCGCGTATCGCACACTTCTTCCTTCCGATTGCAGGAAAAGGCGGTTCAAACTGGAAGTATGCATGGATTCCAGTAGTTGGTCCAATTTTAGGTGGATCACTTGCAGGTTTATTCCATCAAGTTGTATTTGAAGGAAAACAAAATTCAGCACTTATTTATGTGATTATCGCAACTGTGATTGTACTAGCAATCTCTTATATGACAAGTAAAAAAAGCGGAAGCAATACAAATAGTAGAAAAGTAGCATAAGGGGGAAACCGATATGAAAAAATATATTCTTTCATTAGACCAAGGAACAACAAGCTCACGTGCAATTTTATTCAATAAAAAAGGTGAAATTGTTCATTCAGCTCAAAAAGAGTTTACACAACATTTTCCAAAGCCGGGCTGGGTAGAGCATAATGCACAAGAAATTTGGGGATCTATTTTAGCAGTTATCGCAACTTGCTTAAGCGAAGCAGATGTAAAACCAGAACAAATCGCTGGTATCGGTATTACGAACCAACGTGAAACAACGGTTGTATGGGATAAAACGACTAGTAAACCAATTTACAACGCAATCGTATGGCAATCTCGCCAAACAGCTGAAATTTGTGATGAGTTAAAAGAAAAAGGTTATGGCGAAATGGTTCGCGAAAAAACAGGTCTTTTAATTGACGCATACTTCTCTGGTACGAAAGTAAAATGGATTTTAGATAACGTTGAAGGTGCAAGAGAAAAAGCAGAAAACGGCGATCTATTATTCGGAACAATTGATTCGTGGCTTGTATGGAAACTATCTGGTGGTAAAGCACACGTAACAGATTACTCAAACGCATCACGTACGTTAATGTTTAACATTCACGACTTACAGTGGGATGATGAGCTTCTAGAAATGTTAACAGTACCAAAGAGCATGCTTCCAGAAGTGCGTCCATCATCTGAAATTTACGGAGAAACAATTGATTACCACTTCTTCGGCCAAAATGTACCGATTGCAGGTGTAGCTGGTGACCAACAAGCAGCATTATTTGGACAAGCTTGTTTCGGTGAAGGTATGGCGAAAAATACTTACGGAACTGGTTGCTTCATGTTAATGAACACAGGTGAAAAAGCAGTAGCTTCTGAGCACGGTCTATTAACAACAATTGCATGGGGAATAGATGGTAAAGTAAACTACGCATTAGAAGGAAGTATTTTCGTAGCGGGTTCTGCAATTCAATGGTTACGTGACGGAATGCGCATGTTTAAAGATGCAAGTGAGAGTGAAGTGTATGCGAGTCGCGTTGAATCAACTGACGGTGTATACGTTGTACCAGCATTCGTTGGACTAGGAACACCTTATTGGGATAGTGAAGTACGCGGCGCTATGTTTGGTGTAACGCGCGGTACGACGAAAGAGCATTTCATTCGTGCAACGCTAGAATCTTTAGCTTACCAAACGAAAGATGTATTATGCGCAATGGAAGCAGATTCAGGTATTGAGCTGAAAACATTACGCGTTGATGGCGGAGCAGTTAAAAATAACTTCTTAATGAAGTTCCAAAGTGATATTTTAGATGTTCCTGTAGAGCGTCCAGTAATCAACGAAACAACGGCTCTAGGTGCAGCATACTTAGCTGGTCTTGCGGTTGGATATTGGAAAAACCAAGATGAAATTAAAGAACAGTGGCATATGGACAAACGCTTTGAACCAACGATGGAAGCGAAAACAAGCGAAGAGCTATATGCTGGATGGAAAAAAGCAATTGAAGCAACAAAAGCTTTCAAATAATCATAAACAGTGTTATAATGGTGACAAGTTAATAATTCGGTAGGAGATTTGGAGAGACCACAACGCGCTATAGAGGCGAAATCTATAGCGGAGTTTGTGGTCTCTTTTTTCGTTATCAAAGGGAGGAATTACCATGAAATTTTCAAGTAAACAACGTAAAGACGTATTAAACGGAGTAAATAAACAAGAGTTAGATGTGATCGTAATTGGTGGAGGTATTACTGGTTCTGGTATTGCATTAGATGGAGCAACACGCGGGTTATCAACAATTGTGTTTGAAATGCAGGACTTTGCAGCAGGTACATCAAGTCGTTCAACGAAGCTTGTACACGGTGGTCTACGTTATTTAAAACAACTTGAAGTGAAAATGGTAGCAGAGGTGGGGAAAGAGCGTGCGATCGTATATGAGAACGGTCCCCATGTAACAACACCAGAGTGGATGTTACTTCCGTTCCATACAGGCGGTACGTTCGGATCATTTAGTACATCAATTGGTCTTCGTGTATACGACTTCTTAGCAGGTGTAAAACGAAGCGAGCGCAGAAAGATGTTTAACCGTGAAGAAACGCTAAACAAAGAGCCTCTTGTAAAAAAAGAAGGATTAAAAGGCGGCGGTTACTACGTAGAATATCGTACAGACGATGCGCGTCTTACAATTGAAGTAATGAAAGAAGCAATTGAGCATGGTGCGAAAGCTGTTAACTACGCAAAAGTAGACAGTTTCTTATATAAAGATGGAAAAGTATGTGGTGTACGTGTAATCGATTTACTAGACGGAGAAGTATACGAAGTTTACGGTAAGAAAATTGTAAACGCAGCTGGCCCTTGGGTAGATACACTTCGTGAAAAAGATAACTCGAAAAAAGGAAAAGTACTTCAGTTATCAAAAGGTGTTCACTTAGTAATTGATCAAAAACGTTTCCCATTAGGTCAAGCGATTTACTTCGATACACCAGATAAACGTATGGTGTTCGCGATTCCTCGTGGAGGAAAAACATACGTAGGTACAACAGATACGTTCTATGATAAAGACGCAGCTGTACCACAAATGACAACAGAAGATCGCACATACATCATTAATGCGATTAACTACATGTTCCCAAGTGTGAAAATTACAGAGAAAGACATTGAATCAAGCTGGGCTGGTGTTCGTCCGTTAATTTATGAAGAAGGTAAGAGCGCATCTGAAATTTCTCGTAAAGATGAAATTTGGACTTCTGAATCTGGTTTAATTACAATCGCAGGTGGTAAATTAACTGGATACCGCAAAATGGCTGAAATGGTAGTAGACTATGTAACGAACTTACTACAAAAAGAAGGTCATAGCGCATATCCGAAGAGCGACACGAAACATATGCCAATCTCTGGTGGACATGTAGATGGTTCACACGGATTCCCAGCATTCGTTGCGAAAAAAGCTGGCGAAGGTACGAAATATGGTTTAACAACAGCACAAGCAGAAGAGTTCGCGAAATTCTACGGCTCTAACGTTGATGTACTGTTCGACTTAGCGAAAAAACATAAAGAAGAAGCGAAAGAATACAACATGCCGCTAGACGTTCTAATCCCGCTTGTATACGCAATGGATTACGAAATGACAGCAAAACCAGTTGACTTCTTCGTACGCCGCAGAGGCGCTGTGTTCTTCAACATCCACTGGGTATACGAGTGGAAAGAAGCAGTAATCAACTACATGGCTGCGAAACTAGGCTGGAGCAAAGAAGAACAAATGAAATATACAGCTGAACTAGAAAAAGCATTAACAGATGCTGTAATTCCTGTCGATCAACAAGAACAGGCAGCTGCGTTAGCGTAAAATAGAAACCCACCTGAAGGGGAGCCTTTAGGTGGGTTTTTCTCTTGACTAAAAATAAATAAAATGTGTTACAATGATGATAGAGTATTTAGTGTGAATTTTGCATAAAATAAAAAAGACAGAAGCCTGAGAAACTTCTGCCTTGTGTAACCTAACTTGCTATTGTGGTGGTAGTAGGTGCGGTTATAAGACAATTACATTAACGTTTTAGCCGAGAACCGCCCTTACCTTTTCCACGAAGCAGGGTGGTTCTCGCTTTTTTGTATACAGAAATTAGCCACGGACCGACGTATCTTCTATCGATGACAACGCCAGCTCCGGTTAGGATACCATACACTAATTTAATTACAAACATCGCGATCATATTATCACCTCCCCCTTTTTTCAAAATGGAAGAGATGATTGCCACACCTACTAGTTATAGCTTATTAAGTTACATATTAATTGTATTATGTTTTAAAATAGGGAACAAGACATATGGATGAAAATTCCTGTTTTTAAGCAGAACATTAGTGTCAGGGGACAAGAAGTAAATAAATATTCATAAAAAAACGGTATGGACATTACCATCCGTATTTTTTTATGTATTTATAAAACTTTTCCATACAGTGCGTCGTCTAATATATGGGAAGGAGGAAATGATGTGGATGAATTAACGATAGAAGCATTTGAAATAGAAGATAAGGAGGAACTTATCGGCGAAATAATGAACAAGTATGGACAAGAAGTCCTACAGCTTGTGTATTCATATGTGAATAATAAAGAGGTTGCGGAGGATGTAACGCAAGATATATTTGTGAAATGCTATAAATCTCTTCATACATATAAAGGGAAATCGAATGTGAAAACGTGGTTATGGAGAATTGCGATCAATCAATGTAAGGACTATATAAAAAGTTGGTATAACAAAAAAGTTATCGTTACAGAGGGTGACTTTACGTATATGGAGAGTCAAAAAGAAAGTGTGGAACAAACTGTTATTCAAAATGCAGAGGATAGTAGGCTTGCTTCTGCGGTAATGAGTTTACCGATAAAATATCGAGAAGTCATTTATCTATTTTATTATGAAGAATTATCAATTAAAGAGATTGCTATGGTAATAGACGTAAAGGAAAACACGATAAAAACGAGACTGAAAAAAGCGAAGGAGCTTTTGAAGAAAGGATTGGAGGAATAATCAAATGGAAGATCGATTAAAAGGCTTGCGAAAATCAATGGAGAATACAACGTTTAAACATTTGAGTTTTTCTGATCAACACCAGAAGCAGGTGCGCGAAAAAATTAAACAATCGTCCGAAAAGGAAGAAGATATCCTTTTAGCAGTGTTACAACTTCTTATGAATGAAAAAACAGGTTATGAATTGATGCAGTTACTAAGAGGAAGAGGGATTCAAAAATTCGAAGGTGATGAAGGGTCTCTATACACTTTATTACATCGTTTAGAACAGAATCGCTTTATCCAATCTAGCTGGGATCACGCAGGAGCTAAATATTATCAATTAAATGATAAAGGAAACAAGATGCTGCGAAAGGCAGAGAAGAATGCTACGAAGGCACGATTTATATTAAAAGGCTTAGTACAGGGGTGAGAAAAAAATGAACAAAAAAGGAGAGCGTTTTTTAAAAGAAGTTACGAACCATATTAAATCAAAAGAAGCGAAGGACTTAGTAGCAACGGAACTAGATTTTCACTTGAAACAGACGAAGAATATGTGGATGGATAAAGGATTAAGTGAGGAAGTTGCTGAAGATAAGGCCGTTGAACAAATGGGAAGTCCGGTCAAACTTGGCGAAGAACTTAACAAACTGTATAAGCCAAAGGTTGATTGGTTCTTAATTGGTTTATTAGTGGCTGCTATGGGGTTAGGGTTTTTGCCGGTTTTAGTTTTTGGATATACGAATGATGTAATAATAAATAAGGTGATATTTGTTATTCTCGGTGTTGTAACAGCGATTGGAATGATGTTACTTGATTATCGGAAATTAGAGAGAATGGGATGGTTGTTTTATATAATCGGAGTAGTTGTCCTGTTAATGCTATACTGTTTTCCAAACGCTTCAATGATTGGAGAATCGTTAATACAAATCGGCCCAATTGCAATTGACTGTCTAATGGCAGTGCCTTTCTTTTTTCTAGCTTGGGCTTCTTTTTTTAATGATAGTAGGTTAAAGATTATACATCTTGTGGTTTTATATTTATTTTCTTTGTATTTATTTTTGATTGTATCCACCCTTTCGTCAATTTTTATCTATATTACGATGGTATTCGTTATGCTTTGGTGGAGTAAGCTAGGAAAGAAAACGTCGTTGATTATTACGATTGTACCTATTTGTTTATTTGTTATCAAGGTATCCGTATCATGGTCTTCAGGATACCACTTAGATAGACTTTTAGGGTATTTAAATCCTGAGAGTGATGCAGGTGGCGCAGGATTTATGTATATACGATTAAAAGAGGTAATGTCATCAGCAGGTTGGTTTGGTACATCTGGAGATACAAAATTCATCCCTGCTCCGGATACTGATTTTGTATTTGCAAGTTTGACTTACTATTATGGGTATTGGCTTGCGTTAATTCTTGTCTTTGTTCTTTCTCTTTTTGTAGCAAGATTAATAGTCATCTCTTATAAAATAAATGATCGGTACGGTAAATTGCTTCTCGTTGGTGGATTGACTCTTTTTGTATTCCAGTTCATTTATAATGTTGGAATGATACTAGGATTATTGCCGCTTGCTGCTATATCCTTACCTTTTATTAGTTATGGATTAACGCCGACTGTATTTCATGCGCTTATAATGGGGATTGTGCTGAGTGTGTATAGGCGTAAGGATATTTCAATTAGAATGAGAAAAACACCTTGAATCATCAAGGTGTTTTTGTTATAAGCTCAAAACTATCCGAATCAGCCCCAAGTACAAAAGGACTAACCTCGCCAACACAATAAAGGTGCAATTCATGCATTGCGCGCGTACAAGCAGTATAGAACAATCTACGAACGCTCTCATCACTGTACACATCTTTAGATGCATCGTAAATAATAACAGCATCAAATTCGATACCTTTCGCTAAGTAAGCAGGGATCACGACAATACCTTGCTCATACTCGGCTGAGTTACTTTTCACAAGTTTAATATTCTCGATATGATTAAGTGCTTCGTAGGCAGCGGCGCTTTCAGTTGCAGATTTACATATAATTGCGATCGTATTGTGCTGCTCTGTTTGTAGTGCAGCAACTTTAGCAGTAATATGTTCGTGTAGTTCGTTGTGATTAGCTACTTTCGTCACTGTAGGTTTCGCGCCGTCACGTTCAAAGGCGTGAATGTTCTTCCCTTCCGGTACGAGAGCACGTGTAAATTCAATAATCGGTTTTGTTGAGCGATAGCTACGAGTTAAGTTAATGCCGTTTGTTTCGTCTGGCCCGTATAAATTCGTAAGTGTATCGAAATTCACCGTTTCACTCGCATGGGCAAATATCGCTTGGTTAAAGTCTCCGAGTACCGTCATTCTTGCAGCAGGGAAGAGACGTTTTAAAAACTCGAACTGGAACGGAGAGTAATCTTGCGCTTCATCTACGAGTACGTGTTTAATCGATCTGTTCGTTTGGAAGCCTTCAATTAATTCTTTTAAAAGTAAAAATGGAGTCGCATCCTCGTAATATAGCTTTCCTTCATCAAGCATGTTTACTGTTAATGAGCAAATGTCATCCCACTCTTTCGGTTTTTCCCCAGGAACCCATGATGCATCTGTGAAGAGCTGTTTATATATGCCTGTGAAATTGATGAAACGCAATGTTTGAACGCCTTTACGAAGCGGCTTCATTTTTTTACGGACAATCATACGCCCAAGTACTCTTGTTTCTTTCTCAAAGTCTTGAAAGGAGTTGTCGTCAAACTCGCCTTTTTTCTGTAAATATTTATAAGCCTTTTGGTATTCATCTTTACTAAGTAATTCAATTTCCTCTTCTACCCAAGGTTTTTTCAGTTCTGCTTTTTCAAGTGCATCTATTTGCTTATTTAGCCAATCCGTTAACTTCTCAATTCGACTATGGAAGCGGAGGGAGGAGTCAGTATTATAAAATTGCTCTGTAATTTCTTTAGCTGAGGCAATCAGTTTTCCTCTAAATTTCATTCCTCTAAATAGCATGCCTGAAGATTCAAGAGATTGTCTGTACGCTCTAATCATCTCGAAAAATTGAGTGGATGCTTTAAATCGGATGCTCGCATTTCTCGTTTTATAGGTAGGGCTATTCGTTTCAGTTAACATATATTCCAATTGCTCATAAGGGTCTTCAACATCAAATGACTTACTCAGTCTATGATTTAAATATTCTTGGAATGTCACTTGCTGCATATTTTCTTCACCGAGTTCAGGTAGTACGTTAGAAACGTAGCTATTGAACATAGAGTTAGGGGAGAAGAGAATAATTTGATCCGCTTTTAGCCATTCGCGATATTTATATAGTAAGTAGGCGATTCGCTGCAGGGCAGCTGACGTTTTACCACTACCAGCAGCTCCTTGCACGATAAGGAGTCGGCCTTCATCGTGACGAATAATTTCATTTTGTTCACGCTGAATTGTAGCGACGATACTTTGCATATGTTTGTTCGTACCTTTTCCGAGCGCTTGTTGCAAGATTTCATCGCCAATTGTAAGGCTCGTATCGAACATAGAATCAATCTCGCCATTTTGAATAATGTATTGTAATTTTTTCTCCACATTGCCGTGAATTACGCCTTCTGGTGTACTGTATTCAGCCGGTCCTGGTGGATAATCGTAGTATACACTCGAAATGGGTGCGCGCCAGTCATATATAAGAAAGTTTTCTCCGCTAGCATCAGTAAGTGTAGCAACGCCAATATAAATTTGCTCTGCGCTAGGTTCGCCTTCTTCTTTGAAATCAATTCGTCCGAAATAAGGTGCTTTATGCATGCGTCTTAATGCGGCAAGTCGATTAAAGGTGTGCTTATGGGTAATTTGTGTGACAGCTAGTGACTGAGCTTGTTGTCTTAAGTTGATAACTGTTTCAAGATAATCATCAAAAGTATCCGTGTTCACTTTCACATCATCCCAAAAGTGTTTACGAATATTGATTACTTCTGCCCGGCGTCTGCCAGTTTCGTTTTCCAGTTTATCAATTTGCTCCGTAATTGTCTCGATTACGGTATCCAATCTTTTTTGCTCTAAATCAAGTTTTTTGTTCATACGGTAAGCACTCCTTTAAAAGTGAAAAATAGAGGTTGACTGAAGATGTGTTTTGGTGTACAATTAAAATACGGATAAATACGTTCCTTTCATTTTAGAAAACGTGTTTCTGTACTAATTTAACATAGTTTTTGAATTTAATCAATGATAATAAGATAAACCTTGGTTCTGCGTGGCGTGGATCAAGGTTTTTTTGTGTTTTTCTTTAAGGAAGAATTGCAATTTTATTGAGGAGAATGTAAGTAAAGCAAAGAAGAAAATCAGGAATAGGGGGATACTGATGCAAAAATATTTTGAGGAAGCGCATCGTTTTTGTTCTCGTAATAGAAAGCACTTAGAAAAGGATGTTATATGTGGTTGTTTCTATTGTTTAGAAATTTTTCATCCAAAAAAAATTACAGAGTGGTGGGATGATGATAACACAGCAGTTTGTCCGCATTGCGGGATTGACTCTATTATAGGAGAAAGTTCTGGATTTAAAATTACAGAAATGTTTTTAAGTGAAATGCATAAAAGATGGTTTTAGTTAAACGAATGAAAAAATAAACTTTCGTTAACGAAGAGGATACATAAAAAAGCTCGGGCCTAAGCCCAAGCTTTTTACTTCATTATTTCTTTTCTTCTTTTTTATCGTCAGCTTTTTTCTCTTCGAAAAGATCTTTTAAATCTTTATCGTCAACTTTTACGTCAGCTTTTTTGATTTCTTTCATCATAAGATCATTCATGAATGCAGCATCTTGTGCTTTCTTCTGAACTAGATCTTTTTTGATGTCGCCTTTTACTTCATCAAATGGTTTTTGTTCTTTAATGTCTGTTACTTTAATGATGTGGTAACCGAATTGTGATTTCACAGGTTCGCTTACTTCATCTTTTTTCAGCTTGTAAGCAGCATCTTCGAATTCTTTAACCATTTTACCAGCAGTAAAGTAGCCAAGGTCTCCGCCTTTTTCTTTTGAACCAGTATCTTCAGAGTATTGTTTCGCTAACTCTTCGAAAGATTTACCTTGTCCAAGTTCTTCTTTTACCTTTTTCGCAGTAGCTTCATCTTTTACAAGAATGTGGCTTGCTTTAATTTCAGGCTTGTAGTTTTCTTTTAGTTCTTTATCAGTGATTGTTTTCTCGATAGCTTTTTCTTGAGCTAATTGAGCACGCACACCAGTTTTTATCGTTTCTTCTTTAATACCTTGTTGTTTTAATAGTGTATCGAATTGATCACCGTATTGTTTTTTCATTTCATCGAACTTTTTGTCTACATCTTTGTCTTCAACTTTGTAGTTTTTAATAAGTACTTTTTCCATAACCATGTTGTTTAGTACTTGTTTACCAGCTTGTGTCTTCATTTGATCGTAGAATTCTTCTTTTGTAATGTCACCAGCTTTAGATGTAACAATTTTGTCTGATGATGATGTTCCACAAGCTGATAGTGCGATTACACTTGTTGCGGCTAAGGCAAGCATAGCTTTCTTCATTCGATAAACACTCCTACTATTATGTATTTTTAATTTATCCTATACCAATGAATTTTAGTTCATAAGAGCCCGATTAAGTCTCACTGATACTTTTGCTTTTTATATTGGTAAAGCGCGCTTAACAGGGCTTACCGAGGCTGAGGATAAAGTTTTGATGAATGTTTTGTTCTATAGTATAAGCAATATGTACAAAATTTAATATATCATATTTCGAACCGTTTTCATATTGATAAAGAAAAATTAACCAGCACGTGTCAGATTTTGAAAGTGTGCCATATTGGGCGTATGCCGCATATACAGAATAGAGGAGGGGATGGGGATGAATTCTCAACTTATTTTATTACTTGTACTGTTTATTTTATTGGTTATTGTAGGTATAATTTGCTTATAGAGGAAAAAAGTGAGGAAGGGGCTTTCCTTCCTCACTTTCCATGAAATATAATTTCTATATAACTAGAAATTAATAAAATTGTTATACATACATTAATAACCCGAAAGACACCGGGCTGGCGGCTCGCAGCTATTTGTTTTCGTTCACACAGTGTATGTGTCATGAAATTCGTGTAAAATATAACAAGAAGTGCAAATGCGACAAAAACAACTGTTATAAGTGTCATGAGGCGAGACCTCCTTTTGGCTAAAATACATATACATATATTGTATCACACGATATTTTGTTCGTGTTACAAAATTCAGAAATAGAAGACTTTGTGTTAGAAAGTGAGGGAGAAAATGGACGTTGTTAGAAGATTAGAACAAGCTGAATACTATGTAGACCTACTATTTAAAATGATTGATGAAGAGAAGTGTCCATTTTATTCTTTGATCATAAAGAAAAAAGCTCGTAAAAAAGATATTGAACGTATACTAAATCTTTGTGAAAAACTGAACGAGCAATATGTAGTGGAGAAAGCAGAAGGGCTTCTTTTGTTCGATGCGCTGTTAGATCAATTTGAAAAAGCGCTTCCACATCAGCTCGAAGTACACGAAACTGCGGAAGCGCTAGCAAAACAAGGTTTATTTAAGCCGCTTATGAATGAATTCTTAAGCATGATTGCGAAAAAATAAATAGATTATTTCTTAACTAACTTTTGATCGGATTCTGTAAAGTTCTCTTCAATATCTTCTAATGATTTCTCAAAAATATCGATAAAGTCTTGTCCGTAAATATTACGCAGGATTGCAATCAGTTCGATATTTTCTGGGAACTTCCCATAAAAATTACGAAGTGCAAGAGCCCCATTAAACACTGAATTATTTTCAGGATCATACTCCTCCATTAAGCGAAGTAGTAATTCTTCCCCTTTGTCTGTAATTTCAATGTACGTATTTCGTTTATCATCTTCCTTTTTTGAGAATACAAGATAGCCGCGTTCTTCTAGCTTTTTAGAGAAGTTAAATGCCGTTGATACGTGCATAACTCCAAACTTAGCAATCTCAGAAATAGAAGCCCCTTTTAAATGATAAGCGATTGTTAAAATATGATGTTCATTAATATTTAAATCGTAAGGTTTAATCCACTGCTGCCAATCTTTCTCTACACATTTCCATAACGCTTTCGATAATTGAGCAATGCGTTGGCTGAAAATCATCGCTTCTTTTACCGAGTAATCTTTTTCTCCACTTTTCATTTACTCACCCACTTTAACATTCTTTTTCATTACTATCTATTATGCCAGTAAAATAAAAATTAATAAAGTCTTTTTGTAAGAATTGTGAAAATTTTTTAACAAAATGACATTCTATACAAATCATGCATAACTATGGAAGCGTTTTATGAGTCGTGAATACATGCGTTGTCCTTACATGTTAATTGATAACATATATTGTAAATGCATAAAAACACGGCATATCTATACGATATGCCGTGTCAAGGTCAATTTATATAAAAAATATTTGTTATATGCAAAAAACTAAGCAGGAATTTGTTTACGCTTTTTCTGGAACAGCTTCTTGCAGTTTCTCAATTGACTTTTGGATGTCCAAAATTTCTTTCTCAATATGGCGCTTGTTTTGAGAAATATCTTGTTTCCAATTAGAAAGCGTGTCTTGCATGTCATCTTTTAGTTCTTGAAACACTTCTTTACCTTCTGAAGCAGTTTCAACAATTTGACGCTTTAATAATTTCGTATCAGCTGTAATATCAGCTAAAGTCTTTTTAATATCATTTCCTTTTTCTTTTAACTTGCCGCGCATGTCTTTACCAGAAGAAGGAGTTGAGAAAAGAACGGCTAGTCCAGCAACTGCTCCGCCGCAAATAACACCTGTAATAAAGGATTTAGCTTTTGACATAAAAGGAGACCTCCTTATTTTTTGTTCGTATTCATGATGTGAAAAAATATGCATATCTTTCTTATATGTGCTATGCACAAACAATCATCCCTGAGCATTTTAGGTGAAGAAACAAGCCATGCGGAATTTGATGACTTCAGGGAAGTGGCTTGTTATGTATTACGCCTTCTTATAGTGTCATTATTTCACACTATTTGCAATTGTACTTGCGATGTTTTGTAAATTTTCCATAGTGTATTCATTTTGGTGTGATTTCCAAACAGCACCGAAACCATCTTTTTCACCGTAGCGTGGAATTAAATGAAGGTGGAAGTGGAACACAGTTTGTCCAGCTTTTTCACCATTATTGTTAAGTAGGTTAAAGCCAACTGGATTAAACTCTGCTTTAATCGCATTTGCGATTTTTGGAACGACAGAAAAAATATGTGATGCGATTTCTGGCGTTAACGCAAAAATGTCTTGTTTGTGAACTTTCGGAATAACAAGAGTATGTCCTTTTGTTACTTGACTAATATCTAAAAATGCAAGCACATGTTCATCTTCGTATACTTTTGAGCAAGAGATTTGCCCGTCAATGATTTTACAAAAAATACAATTGTCTGCTGTATGATTCATTGATCTCATCCTTTCAAATATCCTTAGCCGTATTTTACCATAATTACATAAGAGAACAAACACGAAAAACAGGAAGCTGACTCAGCTTCCTGTTTTCTGAAGAGGGATTGAAAAAGCATTATCGTAATTTACGTTTCGCAGACACCTCATTTATTTAAGAAATGCACGGTAAATCGGCTAAAGTTTCTGCCGTAGACACCCCATTTTCAAGTGAAATGAATTGCAATCTTTTTTAAATGAAATTGTTTATTTTTTAAAACAGTATATGCTCTTTCAGAGACACCCCGTTTCGAAAATGAAACAAATGATCTGGTTATGTGTAAATTTCATTGTCCAACTTGGACACCCCATTTCATGATGACTTCACTATGTTGTTGTACTCATCAATTGGTGGTTGCTTTTTCAATGTGTTCCTTCTTCAATAATTATGATGTCCGCTTTCGGGAAAATATATGCTAATAAATTTTAAAATTTTTTTTGAGTACATGGATACTATGTAGTACAGCATAATTTTTGGTAAGATGAATATAGAATGAATACTAATGAAGAAAGTGGTGTCGTATGAGCGAGTTATTGCGTGTAGAAAATGTTACAGGAGGATATACGAAACGACCTGTATTAAAAGACGTTTCGTTCTCTGTTAATAAAGGCGAACTTGTCGGCTTAATCGGTTTAAATGGAGCTGGTAAAAGTACGACGATTAAACATATTATCGGTTTAATGGAACCGAAAAAAGGAACTGTCACAATTAATGGGAAAACAATTCGTGATGATATGACAGCGTACCGTTCTAGCTTTTCATTTATTCCGGAAACGCCGGTATTATATGATGAATTAACGTTAGAAGAGCATTTGAAATTAACAGCTATGGCGTATGGCGTGGATGAAAAACAATATGAAGAACGTGTAGGACAACTACTACAAGAGTTTCGTATGAAAAATCGTTTAAAATGGTTTCCATCTCATTTCTCAAAAGGGATGAAACAAAAAGTAATGATTATGAGCGCATTTTTAGTGGAGCCATCTCTTTACATAGTAGATGAACCTTTCGTTGGATTAGACCCGTTAGCGATTCAATCCCTTCTTCAAATGATGGACCAAATGAAAAAGAGTGGTGCCGGTATTTTAATGAGCACACATATTTTAGCGACGGCAGAGCGTTATTGTGATTCGTTCATTATTTTGCATCAAGGTGAAGTAAGAGCGAAGGGAACTCTATCTGAACTGCAATCACAGTTTAATATGCCAGGTGCAACGTTAGATGATATTTACATTGCATTAACGAAGGAAGAAGATTATGAATAGCACAGCGTTATGGAAAGAACGATTTCGTCAATTTCTAAAAGAAGTTCGTACATATAGTAAATACGTATTTAATGATCATTTGAAATTTATTTTCGTGTTCATCATCGGTGCGGGAGCGTATTATTACCAGCAATGGTTACAAACGTTAACAACTTCGTTTCCAACTGCGCTCGTAATGGCAGTATTAATTGGACTCGTGTTAACGGCTGGATCCATTCAAACGTTATTAAAAGAAGCGGATCTCGTTTACTTACTGCCAGTTGAAGAAAAGTTAAAACCTTACTTCACAAAGGCATTTCTTTTTACATTTATGATTCAGTTATACATAATCGCAATCGTAGCAGCTGCGCTTGCTCCGTTATACTTCCAACAAATGAAGCAAACAGGAGCTGGCTACATATGGATCGTACTCGCATTTGTCATTGTAAAAGCGTGGAATTTATTTGTAGCGTGGGAAAAGTCATTTTTAACAGATCAAAATATACAAAGGGCTGATTGGTTTATTCGTTTTATCCTAAACGGTTTATTTGTATATTTCCTTGTAGAACGTACTTCAGTTCTTTTCATTGGTGGAATCGTCCTTCTCATGGTGTTATACCTTGCTATCATGCATCAAATGGTCAAAGGAAAGCCACTAAACTGGGAGTATTTAATTTCCGAAGAAGGTAAGAAGATGATGCTGCTGTACCGCATCGCGAATATGTTCGTTGATGTACCAGCATTAAAAGAAAGAGTATCTCGCCGAAAATGGCTGGATTTCATTCTTTCGATAATCGGCGAAAAGCGTACATATTTATACTTATATACGAGAACATTTTTAAGATCAGGTAACTATTTTGGATTATATGTGCGCCTGCTCGCTCTAGGCGGAGTTATTCTTTACTTCATTCCATTTTTATATGGACGATTTATCGTAAGCCTTATCTTCCTATACTTAATCGGTTATCAGCTATTAACTTTATGGAAACATCACCGCATGAAAATTTGGCTTGATTTGTACCCAGTAGGCGGAGAAGAGAAGAAGAAAGATTTTCTTACTTTATTAAATGCAATTCTTATTACAGGTAGCGTTATATTTACAATTATATTTGCACTAGCAACGAAAGATTTCATGATGACAGGAATTTTACTTATCGTAAGCATATTATTTAGTATCGGTTTCGTTTACCAATACGGGGCGAAGCGCATTGAGCGTTTAAATTGAAAGGAATGAACCTATGATTACATACGAAGAGAAGGTTATAAAAGAATTGGAGCAGTGGAAAGCTACATTCATGAAAGATTCTTCTATGATGACACGGTTCTCCAAAAAAGTGCAGACGAAGGTGCAACAGCTCATTCCGGCGAAAGTACAAAAGGTACTAACAGAGACGATTCGTATGATGGTGCAAACGATTAGCGCCGGGTCAAACTTTATAAAGCCGAAGCTAAAAGAGACGACATGGTCACTGCAAAGACGTGACGATGAAGTTCGTAAAAAAATGGATGAGTACAAAAAAATAGCAGCGGCAGAAGGAGCAGGGACTGGAGCTGGTGGTATTCTCCTCGGTCTTGCTGACTTTCCGCTTTTACTTACAATTAAAATTAAATTTTTATTCGATGCAGCGACATTGTACGGATTTGATACGAGTAAACAAGAAGAGCGTCTTTTTATCCTTCACGTTTTCCAACTTGCCTTTTCAAGTGACGATCACAGAAAAGAAATATGGAAAGCAATCGAAACGTGGGATACAGAAAAAGAAAATCATATGGACTGGGAAAA
The DNA here is from genome assembly GCF_051915225.1 of Bacillus cereus group sp. MYBK95-2. Classification (NCBI taxonomy): domain Bacteria; kingdom Bacillati; phylum Bacillota; class Bacilli; order Caryophanales; family Bacillaceae; genus Bacillus; species Bacillus cereus group sp. MYBK95-2. The sequence continues at coordinate 305,943 of NZ_JBQAEH010000006.1, forward strand.
GTTCCAAACAGAGTACCGAGACTATATTGATTTAGCGAAAATGCTTCAGCTCGTCCCAGTAATCGGTGCCCCAGTCGGCGCATATGCGAACTATCAATTACTGCAAAGGCTTGGAGAAGTGACGATGAATTGCTATCGTATGCGATTGCTGAATAGGGATTAAAAACAAGGCGTCCTACATATGTAATGTAGGACGCCTTTTCTTAGAAGCTAAGTCCGATATAGCTAATTCCAACTATAATCAATACGATAAAAAGTACAATGATTAATGAAAATCCGCTCTTACCAGCTTGTCCCGCTTCACCGCCGCCATTACCACCACTACCGCCATTACCACCAAGTCCCATATGATATCCTCCTTATTGTTATATGTTGCTTTTACTTTATAACTTTCTGTATTTTCCAATAAATACCTTCTGTAGTGCTAACTAAATTGAAAATCATTTCGTTTTGTTTTATAATTTACTTACCGACCGGTAAGTAAAAATAAGTGAGGTACAGTATGACGAAGAATTTACAAACATCGCAGAACATTGTAGAGGCATCATTTAAACTTATGGCAGAACACGGCATTGAGAAGATGAGTCTTTCCATGATTGCGAAAGAGGTAGGTATTTCAAAACCGGCTATTTACTATCATTTTTCTTCTAAAGAAGCGTTAGTTGATTTTTTATTTGAAGAGATTTTTTCTGATTATCATTTTACAAAGTACTTTAATGAAGAGCGGTATACGAAAGAAAACTTTGCAGAAAAGCTAATCGCAGATGGTTTACATATGCTCTCTGAGTATGAAGGGCAAGAAGGAATACTACGCGTTATCAATGAATTTATCGTAACTGCATCACGAAATGAAAAGTATCAGAAACGTTTATTTGAAATACAAGAGGATTTTTTGCATGGTTTCCACGATTTATTGAAGAAAGGCGCGAGACTGGGCGTTGTGTCACAACATGAAACGGAAGAAAATGCTCATACGCTAGCGCTTGTGATCGATAATATGAGCAACTATATGCTCATGGGATTCCATTTAAAGTATAAAGAAATTTGGATTCGAAATGTGAAAAACGTCATGAAGGAGGAGTAAAGATGAAAATGCAAAAAAACTGGTGGCTCGGTTTTCTTGGATTTATTGGGATTTATAAAATACCAGGTATGATTGAAGCTTTTCAAGCGGATGGAAGTTGGATGAAGTTAATCGGTTTCATTTGGTTACTTTGGTTCGGATATTTTATTCCTGAGAAGAAAGAAGATTAAATTTCAATTTTCTGTAAAGTTATGTAAAATGTAGATTAAGAGTATTCATATATTAGATTACTAGATTTGGAGTGGTTACATGGATTCATTGAAAAATGAAATTCACCCTGACATGGTCAAGGTGTGGAAAGCGCGTTCTTTAATTGAGCTAGGAATCAGTATTATAGTCATTTTTGCATATCTTTTCTTTATGATTAAGTTTAATTGGTGGGCTTGGATTTTCTATGTGCTCATCGGATTAACAATCGTATATACACCGTTTGATTACTTTACGTTTCCGAAACTACGTCAACGTTATTACAGCTACCAACTAAATGAAGAAGAACTTGAAATTCAGCATGGCCTTTTCGTTGTTAAGCGTGTATTAGTGCCGATGATTCGTGTACAGCACGTAACGATTGAACAAGGACCAATTATGAGAAAATATGGCTTAGCAGAATTACACATTTCAACAGCAGCAACTTCTCATAGCATCCCAGGTTTAACGATGTATGAAGCTGAAATGTTGAAAACGAAAATAGCAGAATTAGCGAAAGTGAGTGATGAGGATGTATAAAAGGCAGCATCCAATCACGATGTTATTAGAGTTAAAAATAACAGACTTTATACCACTCATTATTTTCATGTTTAGCTTAAACGGAAAGTTCCCGTTTTGGTATTTAATTCCCGCTGCATTTGGTTTACTCACCGTTTTTTCAGCGTTTGAAAAATGGTATTACACAACATACTGGGTTGAAAATAACGTATTACATGTGAAACAAGGTCTCTTCGTGAAAAAGGAGAGCTACTTAAATAAAGAACGTGTTCAAACGATTAATACAAGTTCTAACGTACTATATCAAATGCTCGGTTTGAAAAAAATTCAGATTGAAACAGCTGGCGGGGGCGATGAAGCAGAAGTTAGCTTAGCTGGAATTACGGCAGAAGAAGCGGCGGAGCTTATTACTTTGCTAAATGAGCCAACTCCAGAAGTGAAAGCAGAAAAAACGTTAGACGAAGCAGCAGAAAATGTAGTAGAAAAAGCAATTGTTACAGAGGAAAAACAAACGACAGAATATAAATTAACTTGGAAAGAGATTTTATTAGCATCTGTTACATCTGGTCAATTTGGACTATTATTCTCTTTAATCTTTTTCGTCTATCACCAAGTAGATGAGTACATTCCGAAATGGATAGAGAATGGCGTAAAGTCGTATGTAATGGAACATGATATATATGGCTGGATTTTCATGGTAGCCATGTTACTCGTTCTTTCTTGGATTATATCTACAATCGGTTACGCGTTAAAACATGGCGATTTCACAGTGAATCGAAGAAATGACGAAGTTCGCATTTCGCAAGGATTACTTGAGAAAAAAGAGCTCGTACTAAAATTGCATCGTATTCAAGGTATTACGATAAAAGAAAGTATTTTACGCCAACCATTCGGTTATTGTGCTGTGCAAGTAGAAGTCATTCAAAGTAAAGGAATGGGTGACGAAAAAGAAAAGGTTACACTGCACCCAATCATTCGAAAAGATCGAGTACAACAGTTACTCGCCCATTTACAATTACCATACGAACTGAATGCAAATATTACTTCGTTACCAAAAGCAGCATTGCGCCGCTATCTCATTGATAGTTTCATCTTTTTCGCTATGCTCGCAATCCCGCTTACTGGAATAGGCATATACTTTGAAAAGTATTACATCATGTGGGCATTACTACCGCTCGCAATCCTTATCTTTACACTTGGATACGCAACATTTAAAACAAATGGTTACAGTGTTAACGGAGAACAAATTACACTTGTCTATCGTAGCGTCGGAAAATATACAGGACTTATTAGAAGAAGACACGTCCAATCAATGGAGAAGACACAATCATATTTCCAGCGCCGTGCGGATTTATGTACGTATAAGTTTTCGAGTGCATCATCTAGTTACAAAATAGAGCATACGAGAGTAGAAGATGCGGAGAGAATGCAGGATTGGTATAAGAAGAAGTTAAGTGAGAATTAAGTGGAACGGCTCGCCTTTCGCGGAAGACGGGCTATTTTTTTATGCGAAAATAATGAATAATATATGTAAAGAAACAAGCGAGGTGAATGAGAGTGAGCAAATTTTTAATACCGTATTCATTTTCTATATTAAGTTTCTTTATTTCAGCAACAGCACTTGATTTATATGATAGGATGGGAAACAATAGTGAGCTGGTTTCGCCGAACATAATTGGAAAGATAATTCAATCTACTGCGCAAATGGGAGTCCTTACATTGTATTTCGGAGTACCTATTATTTTAGGTGGCTGTCTACTTGGTGAGCTATTGTTTAGAGGTATCATTTTACGATTTAAACTCAGCTATATTATATCTTTATTATTATATCTACTTTTAGCTTTTAGTATTGTTTTCGTAACGGTAGGCATTCCAACTACATATGAAGATTCTAATACATTTTTCATGGGGATAACTATGATTTGTGCTGTGACATTCTTTATGGGCCGGAATATATGGGAGAAAAAAGAAATGAATAATGGAGTAACAGAATGAAATATACATGTTCGTGCTGCGGGTATAGAACAATAGAAGAAGAACCACCAGGTACATATGAAATTTGTAATATATGTTACTGGGAAGATGATGAGGTACAGTTTAACGATCCTGACTTTGAAGGCGGTGCAAATGAAGTCTCGTTAAGACAAGCACAGAAAAATTTTATTGCATTTGGTGCTTGCGAGGAATGTTTTATTGGATTAGTTAGAAAACCGACTAGTGAAGATGTGAAGGATGCTAGTTGGCAGCGAATTTGTTAAGTGAAATGTTATTACTCAATTCAATGGGAGTAATAACATTTTTTATTTAGTGCTGAAAGAATTACTGCCGTCTTATAAGGTAATAAGAAGGACTAAATTGGTAAATTTTATTAATGGATATATTTTCAATAAATACAAAAGTATAGATGTATAGTCAGCTTTGTGTGTTTAATGTTATCATATTGAATGATATGGAAATTTTTAATAGAATAAGTAACTAAAAATTCAAAGGTAATGAAGCTTTTGTTGTATAAAGAAAATACTTAGTAGTAATCAACAATATTAAAAATAAGATTCGTATTTATATAAATTTAGTAGAAATGGGGTTTTAAAAAGGAATGAGTATAAGCATAACGCGGCAAAAGATTTTGGCGGCCGCTTCTCAAATTGTGCAATGTAAAGGGGTTGCTAAATTAACCTTAGAAGCAGTGGCAAAAGAGGCGGGTGTAAGTAAAGGTGGATTATTGTATCACTTTTCAAATAAAGAAGCTTTAATAGAAGGTATGATAGTCAGAGGGGTAGAGGATTATGAGGGAGCCATTTACAATAAAGTAGCGGAAGACGCAGAGAAGAAAGGGAGATGGGTTCGCTCTTTTGTAGAGGAAAGATTAAATAATGAGAGAAGAACAGAAGAGTTATCTAGTAGTATGATGGCAGCATTCATGTTAAAACCTGAATTACTTGAGCCATTACAACAATCATTTCAGCAACTGCAAAAGAATATAGAAAACGATGAGATAGATGCAGTTTGTGCAACAATTATTAGATTAGCAGCAGATGGATTATGGTATTCGGAATATTTAGGGGTTGGAAGACTAAGCCCCGAGTTAAGAGAAAAAGTGATTCAAGCTCTTATTAGGAATTCATATAAATAGAATATACGAACTATATAATGTGAAAATAATTCACCGTTGCTTCTTTAATGTAGTGGTGAATTATTTTTTTTATTAGAAAAATAGAACAATTTTATAGAGTATTGAATTATAACCGTCCAGACGGTATAGTAATATTTGGTTTAAGAGGAAAATGAAACAAAAAAAGAATAAAAGATATTTTTAGCACACTATTCGAAAGGATAGGCCGCAAAGCTTAGAGTCTACGGTAATACATATTGGTTACTAAGATCGTCTGGTTGCACATTTTTGATGCAACCGGACGGTCTTTTTTTGTTATATAAATATAAAAAATAGGAGGGAACTATGCAAATGAAAAGTACTAAAAGACATATTTCAATGGTTTCATTAGTTTTTCTAGTATTATTTTCAGTGCTGAATGTGTGGGCTCCAGTTATTCAAGCTGCTGTGATGAAAAGTCCAGTGGACGAAATTAATATTTCCCGTACTGATGGCACGACATCTGAACCGTATCAAGCCTCAGATGGTATGAAAGTAGAAGTGAAGTGGTCAGCTAAAGAAAAAATAAAAAGTGGAGATCAATTCACAATTGATATGCCAAAAGAGTTTCGAAAAGACCTTATGAATATGAGTTTTCCTTTAAAAGATGCTGAAGGAAAAATAGTTGGTACATGTGAGATGAAAAAGGGTCTATTAACGTGTACTATGGGGGATTACGTAGAAGGAAAGAATAACATTAAAGGTTCTTTATTCGTAGAATTCTACTTTGGTCTAGAAGCATATGATGGTGTTAAAGAAATTCCATTAGAATTTAACGTTGATGGTCAAATCGTCAATAAAGAAGTAAATGTAAGTAATACGACAGAGAGACCGAAGCCACAGCCCAATACAGATAATCTATTGAAATGGGGTTCTTATAATCAAGAAGATCCTTCGATTGCTGATTGGCTTGTATATGTAAATGCAACTGGAACAGAAATGCAAGATCTTAAATTAACAGATACATTAGGACCTGGGCATGAGTTAATTACAGACAGCGTAGTATTAGAAGAGGCTGTATTTGAAGATGGTTATGCACCAACAAATATTAAGCCAGCAGATTTATCTAACATTAAAATTAATGCAACAAAGGCTGGATTTACAATTGAGTTTCCAGACAGTTCAAAAGGTTATATTTTAAGATATAAAACAAAGATTACTAATCCTTCTGCAAAGCCTCATAAAAATACTGTGAAATTAGAAGGTAAAAATATTAAAACTGAAGAAAAAGTAGGACAAGTATTCGTAAGTGGTGGAGGGGGAACCGGTTCAGGTGACGATAATCCACCTAGTATTGAAAAAAATATAGTTGATGAGAATGGCAAGCTTGTAGAGAATGAGCAGCTAACACAAATGGATCAAGTGATTCAATACCAAGTTGGTACACATATACCGAACGATCCTCCTAAATACACATCAATGGTAATTCGTGATGATTTAGAAGATGTTTTAGAAGTATTAGAGGCAAAAGTATATGATCAAAATGGCCAAGATATTACTTCTAAAGGGACGTTAAAGATAGATAAGCAAAGAAGTGAAGTAACATTTACGTTTGGTGAGAATTTTGACTATAAGTCATATGAAGACCAGAGAATCAATCTTAGTATCAAGGCGAAAATTAAAAATAATGCAGACTTATCTTCTTACGTAGATAAGAAGATTCCTAATAAAGCGGAATTACATTTTGATGATAAAACATTAACATCAAAAGAAGTAACTATTACGCCGCCTGAAGCTCCAAAAGACGGTACAGTATCGATTCATAAAATAGATTCTGAGGATCTGAACAAAGGGTTAAAAGGTGCCGAATTTGAAGTTCGAAATAGTGCAAATGAAGTTGTTGCAAAACTGAAAACGGACGAAAAAGGTTTTTCAGTACCTCAAACTTTAGCTCCTGGAACGTATAAAGTTTATGAAACAGTAGCACCAGAAGGATATCAAAAATTAAAAGAACCAGTAGAGGTTACACTTCAAGCTGGAGAAACAAAAACAATTGAAATTAAAAATACTATGCAAAAGGGTCAAATTGAAGTAAAGAAAATTGATTCGGAAAATGGTGAAAAACCATTAGCAAATGCAGAGTTTGATATAGTAAAAGACGGTGTAGTAGTCGAACATATTGTTACAGATAAAGATGGTAAGGCAATCTCTAAACCGTTAGCACCAGGGAAATATATTTTAAAAGAAACGAAAGCGCCTGAAGGCTACCAATTAAAAGAAGCAGAGTTCGAAGTAAATGTAACAGGGGACGGCATATTCCCAATACAAGTGGAAAATGCAATGGTAGACAAAGGTAATATAGAAATTACAAAAGTGGACAAAGAAAACGGAGCAGTATTAGCGGGTGTCGAATTTGAAGTCCAAGATGAGAAAGATGAAGTAGTAAGAAAAGTAGTAACAGATAAAGATGGAAAAGCAAACGTTTCAGATCTATCAGTAGGAAAGTACAAATTAGTAGAGACAAAAAGCTTACCAGGTTATAAAAAGCTAACAGAACCAGTACCATTTGAAATAAAAAAAGGTATGACAAAAGCTTTAGCAATAAAAGTAGAAAATGAGCAGTTAGACAAAGGCTCAGTAGAAATTACAAAAATAGATAAAGATAGCCAAAAAGTACTAGAAGGCGTAGTCTTCGAAGTGCAAGATGAGCAAGGCAAAGTAGTAACAGAAGTAAAAACAGATAAAGATGGTAAAGCAAAAATCTCTGATTTATCAGTAGGGAAGTACAAATTAGTAGAGACGAAAAGTTTACCAGGCTACAAAAAGCTAACAGATTCAGTATCATTCGAAATTACAAAAGGTATGACAACAGTCCTATCGTTGAAAGTAGAAAATGAACAGTTAGATAAAGGTTCAGTAGAAATTACAAAAATAGATAAAGACAGCAAAAAAGCATTAAAAGGCGTAGTCTTTGAAGTGCAAGATGAAGCTGGAACAGTAGTAAAGGAAGTAAAAACAGATAAAGATGGTAAAGCAAAAATCTCAGATCTATCAGTAGGAAAGTACAAATTAGTAGAGAAAGAAAGTTTACCAGGCTATAAGAAATTAACAGAGCCAGTATCGTTTGAAATTACAAAAGGTATGACCGAGATCGTATCATTAAAAATAGAAAATGAAATGGTAGATACGGGAAATATAGAGATAACAAAGATAGATAAAGATAATAAAGCACCGTTAGCGGGAGTAACATTCATCGTACAAGATGAAAAGGGTAAGGAAGTTACGAAAGTAACGACAGATAAAGAAGGAAAAGCAAATGTTTCAGATTTACCTGTAGGAAAGTATGAATTAGTAGAGGTAGAAAGTTTACCTGGTTATAAAAAGTTAGAAAAACCAGTATCATTTGAAATCAAAAAAGGCATGACCGAGGTCCTATCATTGAAAGTAGAAAATGAAATGGTGGATACAGGGAATGTAGAGATAACAAAAATAGATAAAGATAGTAAAGCTCCATTAGAAAATGTTGTATTTGAAGTACGTGATTCAAAAGGAAAAGTAGTTGCAAAAGTAACGACGGATAAAGAAGGAAAAGCAAACGTTTCAGATTTACCTATTGGAAAGTATGAGTTAGTAGAAGTAGAAACACCGGCAGGATACAAACCACTAGAAAAGCCAATTTCATTCGAAATTGAAAAGGGTAGAGTAACAGCGCTAAAGCTAACAGTAGAAAATGAATTAGTGGATACAGGAAATGTAGAAATTACAAAAGTAGATAAAGAAAATAAAGATGCTTTAGCTGATGCAGTATTTGAGATTCAAGATGAAGCAGGACAAGTAGTCGCTAAAATAACGACAGATAAAAAAGGACAAGCACAAGTTACTAATTTATCAGTCGGCACATACAAGTTAGTAGAAGTAAAGGCACCAAAAGGGTATAAACAATTAGTAGATCCGATTACTTTCCAAATTGAAAAAGGCATGACAAAATCTCTTGCTTTAACAGTAGAAAACGAAATGTTAGACAAGGGAAATGTGGAAGTAACAAAAGTAGATAAATATAGTCAAAAAGTATTAGAAGGCGTAGTCTTCGAAGTTCAAGACGACAAAGGCAAAGTAGTAACAGAAGTAACGACAGATAAAGATGGAAAAGCAAACGTTTCAGATCTATCAGTA
>NZ_JBQAEH010000007.1:0-281426 GCF_051915225.1 Bacillus cereus group sp. MYBK95-2
TACTTTAGTATAAAAGAATAAGATGGGACGCTGTATGCGATGAAAGTCGCACGTACAGTGTTAAGCGGGGGAAAAGATGGAGATAACTTCAAAGTCTTACCTATCGCAACTATTATAAAAAAATAGGTGACTCAACAATTGTGCTAGCCGAGTCACCTAGTACTATCGAACCAAATAATGTACTTTTTCTATATGTAGTTATGGGGAGTTCTTAGAGGCTAGCCCAATAGACAGTTAAGGGACAAATAAAATCATTTTAGAGAGTTTTACATTTTATTATGTTAATGCTACAACAGCAAGAGTTAAGCCCAACGTATTCAATGTATTAGAATATGGTCCTACATTAACAGTAAGAGTACTTGTTATACCTGGAGGTGTAGTGAAAATTGCGGGTGCTGATACAGAAGTGAATCCTGCAGTATATCCTAGAGAAGTACCTGAGCCAATGATAGGATTATTATTCAGATACATAGTTATACCTGCCGAATTACCTCCTGGTTGAATAATAACTTGCACTTCATAGATTGCCAAATAGGTTCTTCCACCTTCAAGTAAAACAGTTGTTGGTGGTGTGAATGAGATTGCCGTACCATTAGAATTTACCACGGTATCTAGTGGAATCGCAGAGTTTACAGAAATTATTGATGGGGTAGTTTGAACAACATTTAAACTGTTAGCCGTGGGAGATGGACAAGAACAAGGTTTGTGAATGTTAGAGTTGTTATCATTTTGGTAATTCACAAATAATCAAGCTCCTTTGCGTAAGATAATTTTTTATCTTATATAAAACGTAGCCTTTTTGTATCTAAGTTATTTTTAATAAGTTTTTAAAGATAAGTCGAATATTGTTGGTCAGTCGACTTTTGAAATTATTTGAAACTCTGGGATTTTAAAGTGCGTTTGATAAATATATATGAAAATTTTTTTAAGGACATTACTGTAAGTTAGGAAACATAATAAAAAACGGGAAAATGAGGGGAGTAAAAGGAAAAGAACCCTTTATATAAAGGGTTTTTCTGGTGATTTAATATATCAATCACATTCGTGGTAATATTCATCACATGAATCGTTATTATCGTTACAGCATATACAAAATGTTTTTTGAACAAATAAACTAACTACACTAGTAGAACCTTCCTGCTTTGTAAGAGTAAGACTTTGAAAATCTTCAACTTGAAATATTTTTGTTTGAACAGGTTGTAATGTAGTAGTAATTGGTACGCTAAATCTTCTTGTTAGAATAGTTACTTGAACGGGTGCACTCATACCGACAACGAATAACTGAATTAATGTTTTATTATGATTGTTTGTAAAATCCTCAAATACAGTTTGTGGAGCGGTGGTTTCAATGAAAACTGACACAGGTATATTTCCATTTGCATTTTCTGCAGAACCAGCTATCGTATGAGTTTCAATAAAACAGTTATTTTTTTGATTGTTGGAATGTGATTGGTTTTTATAATATTTTTTACCATCTTTATAAAAGTAATCAGCCATATGAATTTAAAGCTCCCTTCTTTTAGATATCTATATAGTCTATTTAATAAAGTGAAGTAGTGCTTGTACAACATAATAAAATCCGCTCTCGTAATTATCTAAAAATGTTATTTGGAAATTAAAGAGCGCCATTCAAGGCGCTCTCGGATAAACATTAATATTGAAAAAGAATACCACATTATATTTTATGCATGTTCTTAATAAATGTGTAGTTTTTTAGCAAAATCCTTATTTGAAAACAAGAAGCCCTAGAGTTAGGGCTCTAAGGCTTCTTATTTTGGTATTCTCACATGGTTTTTCAAAAAGAATAGAACATATTGAAGATAACATGTGAATGTTTCATAAATGTATCAAAAAAGTGAACAAAATTGCTAGTGGAGAAGAAGCAGAAATGAAGTTTCTAATACGTAAGTACGTGAAAGGTATTATTTCCAATGAATAAAATGCGCATGGGACACCTAATCATTATTTTATCGGGGGAAAAGAATATGTTATGAACTTGGTTGAATGAAAAAATGAAAATTTTACTTTTAGAGTGAAACTAAACAAAAACGCTATTTTATTAGAAAAGGAGGATGAAAATGGAGGTCCAGTTAATTCACGAACAAACATATAAAAGTCAGTATGATTTAGAAAATGCAGTAGAAAAATTCTACGATAGTCTCCCAGAAGAATTCGGAATGTTAGAGGACGAGGATATCAAGAAATTTGATCATATAAGCGGAGTATTTGAGGCGACGGCCGTAATGAAGAATGGTTTGAAATTGAAGGTAGAAATATTCTTTGCGGATTGATGCAGACGAAGATGAATCATGGGTTTGTAAAGCTTATCAAGTAGCTTAATAAAAACTTCATTTGAAAGGAAAGTGATCAAGGTGGAAGTTCAATATGATGCGCAGGGCCGAATGAAGTATCATCCCGATTACCATCCGAATCATAAGAAGCCGTATACAACGAAAGGATTAGCCTACATATATAAGTATTATGGATTCGGAAAGGTGAAGGAAATTGCTTTAGCATTAGGAAGAACGGAATTAACGATAAGGCAGCTAGTAAATACTCTCCGGAAGGAATGTTTGAAAAATATAAAACTATAGGTGAGTAATTACAATAAAAATTTCATTTTATAGAAATAAAAACCCTAGTTTCCTAGGGTAATGGTATAACAGCCAAATATATTTTATTCGTTTATATCGTAACTTAATATTACGTTAAATACATCAGGTAAATGAAACCAATTGTAGAAAATAAGAGTAGTTAACAAAAGCTAACTGCTCATCTCCAAGGGGGAACAAGGAGAAAATCTAATGTCATATATAGTATTGACGTAATATTTAGTTTTATTCGTGAAGAATTACATTTAACTTAATGCATAACCAACGATTAAAGTTAGTGTTAAAAACACTGATAATAACAATGTTAGCAGAACTGTTACTATGCTTCTAAGCATTGCTATCCAATTACCTGCTTTAGAGAAGCCTTTAATACCAGCAAAAAAAGTTCCTATTGAAAAAATGAGTACAAAAAATAAAGGGTGAAAATAAACGATATTTATAAACGACGCATTCATTTCAGGTGTGCATATTTCAAGATATATAAGAAAAAAAGCAATGCAAATGAATGAAAAAATAAAAGACCATAGATTTATATTATGCTTCATAGGTTGCTCCTTTGTTATCAAAATATTTCTATTAAATTGTAATAGAAAATATAGGAAAAATATAGTGGTTATAAATTGGAATGAATTTTTAAACAAAATAAGCCTTTTGTTTAAAGAAAAACAAGCTACCACGTTACAATAATTAGAAATATTTTCTAAGGTATCCTTAAGAGGGTGGGAATAGAAAGAATATCTTCGAGAGGAAAGGAATTAATTTATATTAGGAAATTGGTTGGGTAAATTAAAATAACCTAAATGTATACAAAGATATAAACTTATTAATAGTCATGACAATGAAGATTTTAAAACTGGTAAGATGGGGATATTTAGTTATTGTAAATGTGAAAAGTGCTGGAATTGTTCTAAAGGAAGGAATATCTGAAATATAAATATAATTGAGGGGAGTGAAATAATAATGGAAACTAGTACTTTTTTAGGGCTGTTCTGGGGATGGATGACGGTTATCGTATCGGGAATACTTTTCGTCCGTCCATCTGTGCTACGTGACTTAAAAAAATTAGTGGTTGAAGACAGAGGATTTGGTATTATGTATGGTTTTCTATCGATTTTCCTAGGATTAGGTACTGTAATTCTACATAATGTATGGGTATTCAACTGGCAGGGATTCCTAACGGTTATTGCATGGCTTGCATTATTAAAGGGAATTTACATAATTGCATATCCTGAACCCTCCAAGAAAACAGACTTTGAAGTAAGGATACTATCAACACGTATAGTACTCGCTATCATTGGTGCTTTGGCTTTATGGATGCTTATAGTAATCTATATAAAATAATCTTTTTTTAATAAATAAAAGAGCCTGATATGAGAGAAAAGGCCTTTTCAAAAATTGCATATGAGGAAAATCAATGTCAATACTTAATACCAATAAATTAGAATTAATTCCAGGTATTAAGTATTGAGAAATAAAAAATATTTAACGCAACAAAGTGGTTAACTTTATGAGCTAACCACCTGTTCCACAAAAGAAAATTAGGCCCTACAAGTAATAGATGTGTAATTTAAAGTTACAGTTATAGTGTAAGCGAGATTGAAAATGTTATACGAAAGTAATTTTGTTTAAAAGTTTTATTTTGTCATAAATAAAAGAGCATTTAGCCCAGCCTAACTGCTCGATACAGAGGTAATAGTCTAGCTACATAGATATTATATGCTGAGTTATTGATTTTATTTGTGTAAAACACAAAAGAGCAGCTAACAAAACCTAGCCGCTCTAAACAGTGATGTGTCTCTAGATGTAGTTGTAGTATAAACAGAACATTGAGTTTTATTCATGGGGAGATAGAAATGGGCTTGAAAATAGAATATAGTCCGGCTAGAAAACTAGAGGACACCAATTTTTAGAACTGCGATAAAATTGTTTTAAGAAATGGTGGTCTCTTTATTTTGAAAGGGGATTTAGGAAATGAAGGTATTAGAATAGAAATGGTTAATAAACGCATAGATTGATAAAAAGTAAAGGGCAAATCCCTTATGAGAATAAGGAATATTATCATTTTTGTTACTGTTTTCTTCTATCTTTATATATAATTAATTTGTATTTTATATATAAATTAGGAGGGAATTTATGACTACAAATAAGGACTACATTCGTTATATCCGGGGAAAAGTAGGGCATGATTTAATATTTCTTAATTTTGCTGGAGGTATTGTTTATAACGAACGAAATGAAATTCTTTTACAAAAACGGGGAGATAGAAATGAATGGGGTCTTCCAGGTGGTGCTATGGAACTTGGAGAATCTCTTGAAGAAACCGCTAAACGAGAAATATTTGAGGAGACAGGATTAAATGTTGAAGTTGAACATCTTATAGGTGTCTATTCTAAATATTCTGGTGAGTTTCCGAACGGAGATAAAGCTCAGACTATCACTCATTGTTTTCAATGTAAGCCAATTGGTGGAGAACTTACTGTAGATGGTATTGAGACTTTGGATTTGAAATACTTCCCAATTGACCAAACGACTTAAGAACATAAAATCAAATTTAGATGAGCAAAGCTATTTCAAGTGAATAGAATCCATTCTTTAAGAATACATAAAAAATATATATACAAGCGTAGTCTAATCACTACATCATTGGTGAAAGTAGAATTCTATAAATTTTTTGGAGGAAGAGATATGCAAAAAAAGGTTCTCCTGTTTACAGATTTAGGGATTGATGATGCCTTTGCTATACTGTACATCTTTTTTCGTAAAGACATTCAACTTGTAGGAATTGTGGCCGATTATGGAAATGTATCAAGAGAAAATGTAATAAGAAATATAAACTATTTAAAGTACATTGCGGGAAGAGAAGAAATACCTGTATTCCTTGGTGCTTCTGTACCGTTGACAGGTATATTAATTCAGTATTTCCCTGAGGTACATGGAAAAGTTGGATTAGGACCTATTATTCCACCTGAAATTTCATATCCAGTTTATCCTTTAAATGATATTTATCAAATTATAGAATCAAATTTAGAAGATCTTACCATTATCAATTTAGGAAGACTTTCTTCGCTAGCTACGACTTTTGTATTAAATTTAGAAACAATGCGAAATGTAAGAGAATGCATTTGCATGGGGGGAGCTTTTTTCTATCCAGGTAACGTAACTGCTGTGGCTGAAGCTAATTTTTACGCAGATCCTTATGCAGCAAACTTAATTTTACAGCATGCAAAGAACTTGACGATTATTCCTTTAAATGTGACTCAACATGCGATTGTTACACCCGAAATGGTCCAACAAATTGATGCATTTCATCGGAATACACAGGATCTTGCAGGACTCATCATCAAACCTATGTTAGATTATTATTATAATTTCTACTCCAAGTCTAATCCTGGTATAAGTGGAAGTCCTATGCATGATTTTGTAACGGTGTGGTATTTGCTGAATCAAGAGGCTGTTAGTCTTTCAAGGGTACCCATTAAAGTAATTCCTGATCAAGGGGAAGGATTTGGTCAAAGCATTGCAGACTTTCGTTTTGTTACTAATCCAGGCTATAAAACGCATAATGTAGCTTTTCAGTTTGATTATGAATGGTTCAAGAAGGATATTATGGAAACGTTCCTAAAGAAGAGAGTGTAACAGACTTTATTCACTTTACTTAACGTATAGAAATCCGACTTTTTTAGGTTGAAATTCTCTAACATACAAAGTTTCCCAATTGTTGGTACATTAAACTTTTAACTTGATGACTATGTTATTCTACCCCATTCTATACAGTTACTCATTTTTAATGTGTTGTGTAACTCAAAAGAGGAAGTGTTATGAAGCTATGAATATCAAGGGCTGTAGCATTTGACTTAGTTACACAAAATATAAGATATGGGTAAGTGAAGAAAAGGTATAAAAAAGGAGCATAGTTTGTCCAATAGATGTAATGCTCTATTACTATTAAGTTAAGAAATTCATTGTTTCCGATTAATTGCATCCGTTTTTTGTGATTGTTATTGATTTTAAAAAATAAAAAATCGCCTTATTAAAGGCGATTCATTTTGCATTCTTTTGATAAATAAATATCTTTTAAAATTAAATACAATGTTCTACATTAACATGTTTCTGGATCTTTGTCTTTTTTTCTAAGACCAAATAATCCTAGTAGTCCCAATAAACCAAGCCAAGCCCAATTATTATTTTTATTCTGATTATCATTTAAATCATTTGTCGTATTTACATTTCGAGTTCTCACATCATTATTAACTCTATTCATGTTATAGTCATTAACTCGAGTTGTAATTAGTACGAAACGTTCATAAAACCATTTTTAATATACATGATAATAGTATAAACTCTATATTTCCTTTAATAATTTAGGGCTATATCTTTTCTGCATTAGCCGCTTTTAACCACGCTTCGTAGAATTCTGTAACTGATGCATACCGTTCTGCACGATTTTCATTTACAGCACAATAGGCTACCTCATATAATTCCTTACTTGCTTCCCATTTTATAAAAGAACGATCTTTTTCGCCGCCTAAAAGTGAGAAAGCCATTGCTCCCATATTAAATACATTTGTTCTTTCATCAATTGTTGCATTTAGTTCAAATTCCTCTGGTGACATAAAACGGGAGGAACCCCATAGCCGGCCCATTCTATTTATGTAAGGTTTCTTACTGTATAAATCTATATCACAAATTTTTGTCTCGTTTGTATTAAAATTATATAAAATACTACCGTCATAAAAATCTATTGCTACATAGTTTTTCTTTTCTACATAACTATGGAAAGAAAAAATGGAATGTAAGGAATGAATTCGTTCTATAGCAGATAAATGCCTAAATTTATAAAATGGTGAGTTTGGATTTTTATATTTTTCAGGAGGTGGGAAACTCCAATGCGAATGAAGACATTCACCATCAAACCAATCGAAAATTAATACATATCCAGATTGGACTGGAAAATGATTAATTAGTCTTATGAGCGATTCATGCTTTAAATCTTCATAGATAGTAACTGAATTTTTTAGCCTTTTAATAGCATCACCCGTTGTTCCTTCATATGTAATTGTTTGTGCTCCTGCGTATTTGATAAATTTCTTATGCCCATCTTTTTCTACACCAAAACTTATATTCCCTGAATCTTGCTGGTCAAAAACTGCAAATACGGTCCCTAATTTAATAAGCCAATCAAAATTATGATATTCTTTTAATTGGAATGTTACGTTATTTAACTGAATTTCGACTGAATTATCTTTCATAGATTACCTCACATTTAATATAATTAAGTTGTACATTCCACTATTCGACATATTTTATGGAAATCCTATGCTAATAATATAAAATTTTATAAATATAATGATAAATACTTATAAAGAGGTGAATACAATGGATCAACAAATTGTTATTAAAGCATATCAAAAAGACTGGGGTGAAGAGTATATAAAAGAAAAAGAGAAATTTTGTTCCTTGTTAGGACAAGAAATAATTGCTGTTGAACATATAGGGAGCACAGCAGTAGAAGGATTAGGAGCTAAACCTCTTATTGATATGATGATTGGCGTAACAGAATTGCAAATAGCTGAAAAGTGGATTGAAGTTCTATCGGAAATTGGATATGAGTATGTTCCAAAAGATGCAACGAATTGGCGTTTTTTTAGAAAGGGAAAATGGAGAGCGGGTACTCATCATTTGCATATTTATATTTATAATAGTGATGAGTGGAGAAACAATATTTTATTTCGTGACTTTCTAATAAGCCATGAATGGGCACGTAAAGAATATAGAGAATTAAAAGAGAGGCTTGCTATTACATATGCTTTTGATCGTGTTTCATATACAAAGGCAAAAGCGCCGTTTATTCGAAAAATATTAGAATTGGCTAGAATTCAATAAATTTATAGATTCTTATCTAACTAGTTTTGAAACCTCTTCCTATACTTTTTATAGGGAGAGGATTTTTTTCATAACAAAATATATAATTTCTAATTATTGGAGGCAAACTATTTTATTTATTTTGATATTTCTAGTACATTGGAAATATTAAGGGGGAATTAAGCAATGAAAGCTATTGTACATCAATATGAAAAAGGATTAGAGGGGTTAGAATATAAATTTTCACCTGAGATAAGTCCTAATGCAGGTGAAGTGAAAATAAAGTTAAAAGCTGCAGGGTTGAATCATAGGGATTTATTTATTATAAACAATAGAAAAGAAATGGATCTACCATTAGTAATAGGTTCAGATGGCTCAGGAATTGTTACAGAAATAGGAGAAGGAGTTTCAAATATTACACTACATACAGAAGTTATTATTAATCCTAGTATTGGATGGGAACATGCTACTGAAGTACCGGAGTTACCGGAAGTACTAGGTGGGCCGAAAGATGGAACGTTTGCTGAATATGTAATTGTACCGGCTGAAAATGTAGTAGAAAAGCCGGCATATCTTACTTGGGAAGAATCAGGTGTTTTATCTTTATCCGCATTAACAGCATATAGAGCACTTTTTACAAAGGGTAGATTGAAGTGCGGTGAACATGTTTTAATTCCGGGAATAGGAGGTGGTGTAGCTACATTTGCCATGTTATTCGCGAAAGCAATCGGCGCAAAAGTGAGTGTTACTTCAAGGGTAGAGAATAAAAGGGAACTTGCTGAAAAATATGGTGCAGATATTTCTTTTAATAGTACCGGAAATTGGGAAGAGAGCTTACAAGGTGAAAAAGTAGATTTAATAATAGATAGTATAGGCCCGGCAACTTTCTTGAAATATTTTGATGTATTAAAACCAAATGGAAGAATCGTGAATTTTGGTGCAAGCTCAGGAGATAAAATTGAATTACCATTACGCGCGCTATTTTACAATCAAATTGATATTATGGGAACATCCATGGGTAGCCGTGAGGAATTTAATGAGATGATAAAGTTTATAGAAAAATATCAAATTAAACCAATTATTGATAAAGTTTACTCGTTAGAAGAGGCAATTCGAGCACTTAGCCGTATGGAACATGGAGAACAATTTGGAAATATTGTACTTCAAATGAATTAAAAAATATGATTTTGCAATTAGTATATTTAAATGAATATGTTATGTATTTCAAACATGAAAAAAATACGAACCGCCTTATTATAAAGGCTTACCGGCTTTATACATAAATAGCGTATAAAATTTGTTTAATAATTGTCACATGAGTAATAGTAAAATGAGAATTAGATGAAAAAAGTTTAAGCCTATTTTCATAATGGTATTGTATACTGTGTAAATCAAGAACACTTGTATGTAAGGAGAGAGTTTAATGAATTACACAGTATTTCAGTGGTTTAATAATTTTGCTGATTCATCCAAACTATTAGATACGTTAATGATTGCTATTACAAATAGCGCTGCATACGTAGCCGTTCTATTTATGTTTATCTTATGGTTTAATAATGGAAAGAAAGAAAAGGCAATTAGAAAACAATATACAGTTTTATATACGACGCTTTCGGTTATTATTGCATTATTAGTAAATGTTCTTATACACGCGGTATATTACCATCCGCGTCCGTTCGTATCACATGATGTACATCAATTAGTACCACATGCAGCAGATTCATCATTCGTTAGTGATCATTCTGTACTTGTATTTTCAATCGCCTTCGTATTTATTCTTAGAGGAGAAAAACTGAAATATATCGCGCTATTATGGGCAGTACTAGTCGGTATATCACGTATGTACGTAGGTGTTCATTATCCTTTAGATATACTTGGTGCAGCATTCTTAACACTTATTACGAGTGCTTTAGTAATGCAAAGTACACGTATGTTTGAACCAATAGCGAAACTTGTATTCAAAATGTATGCATTAGTAGCGAGACGAATTCCTTTCTTAGCGAAATATAACCATATCGCATAATTTTCCTATAAAAAGTTCCCCTTTGGACATCCAGAGGGGAATTTTTTTATAGGAAATACGAAAAGAGTTTAGAGTGCTCTGTAATCAAGTTGTACTAATTAATATTCTGAAATTTCACGCACCGTATTTTAAATATATAAAATAATAACACAAAATAACAACAGTTAGTTTTGCATTGTTTTAAAGGAATTAAAAAGAAAACTTCGAAACATATAGTATCGTAAACAAAAACTACAAATTTTAAAACGGATCTTCGTACGAATCCATTCCAAAAGAGAGGAGATAAGTATGCAAAAACTCCAAACGAATAAAGGCGCTCGATATATGATGATTGCTTTTATTGTTTTGTTTCTTATTATGATTTTGCGTATATTCTATATTCAGGCAGTAGGAGTCGTGCATAATGTGAATGTAAAGGATCTCGCGAATGAACAACATAATAAAAAAGGTGTTTTAGAAGCGAATCGTGGCACTATCTATGATCAAACCGGAAAGGTGTTAGTACAAGATTCTACAACGTATCGAGTTGTTGTGAATTTAAAAGGAAAAGATAAAGTGAAAAATAAAGATGAAACCGCACAACAATTAGCCGATGCGCTTGAAATTGATAAAGAAGAAGTATTAAAAAACTTTCATGAAGGGCGTACGCAAGTTGAAATTGGGAAAATTGGTCGGAACTTATCTAGGGAAAAGAAGGAAAAAATTAATGATTTAAAAATACCAGGTGTATCCTTTATGTCGGAAAAAGCAAGAGTGTATCCGAATGAAGACTTTGCATCTTATATACTTGGTTTTGCTAGACCAGATGATAAAGGGAATACGGAAGGGAAGTTTGGGCTTGAAAAGAGTTTGGATAAATATTTGCGCTCTACAAACGGGAATATAGAATATGTGGGTACACGAAGAGGGATTCCGCTTACAAATGATATAGGTAAAGTAGAACCAGCTAAAAATGGGAATAACGTATATTTAACGCTTGATAAACAAATTAATAGTTTTTTAGAAGAAGCGATGAATATAGCGCAAGAACATTATGATCCTTCTATGTTAATTGGTATTATTGCTGATCCAAAAACAGGAAAGGTTTTAGCGATGTCTAGTAAGCCTAGTTACAATCCTAATGTAGGTGATATCGAATACTTTTTAAATGATCCGATTGCAAATGCATATGAACCAGGTTCAACAATGAAAGTTTTTACGTTAGCAGCTGCCATTAATGAAGGTGTATATAACGGCAAAGAATATTTTCAATCTGGAAAATATTCCGTTGGTTCATCTGATATAAAAGATCATAATGGTGGATTTGGATGGGGATCAATTACATTTGATGAAGGTTTTGAAAGGTCATCAAACGTAGCTTTTTCTATTTTAGAAGATCAGTTACTGAAACCAAATAAATTTAAGCAATATATGAATAAATTTGGATTCAATCAAAAAACAGGAATAGATTTACCTGGAGAAAGTAAAAATACTTTATTATTAAATACGCAAATTCAACAGGTTACAACTTCTTTTGGTCAAGGTTCTACAGTAACTCCAATTCAATTAATCCAAGCGGCTACTGCTATAGCAAATGACGGGAAAATGATGCAACCATATATCGTTGATAAAGTTGTAAATCCAACAAACAAAGAAGTTATTATGGAAAATCAACCGAAAGAAATTGGGAATCCGATAAAAAAAGAAACAGCGGACAAGGTTAGAAGCTTAATGGAGCGTGTTATAACATCTTCAAAAGGAACTGGTACAATGTATAAAGTGGATGGTTATCCAATTGGAGGTAAGACAGGAACAGCACAAATCCCGAATCCTGAAAATGGCCGATATATGGAAGGGAAAGAGAATTACATTTTCTCCTTTTTAGGAATGGCTCCAATTGACGATCCGGAGTTAATCGTATACTTAGCTATTAAGCAGCCAAAGTTAAAAGGAGATGAGTATGGAGCTCAGCCTCTTGCTGAAATATTTAAACCTGTTATAAAAAACAGCCTTGAATATTTAAAGGTGAAACCGTATACAGAAAAACAAATAGCTGATGCAGCGAAACAATCTCAATTAAAAGTACAAAATTATGTAAATCAATCGATGGATACAATAGAGAAAAGTGTAGAAAAAGAGAAGCTACAGCCGGTAATTTTAGGAGAAGGAAAAATAATAAAACAATATCCACAGTCTGGCGAGGTAATGAGTGAAGGTGATCGTATATTTTTATTAGGGAATAACGCACAAATGCAAAATGTAAAAGGGTGGTCCATGCGTGATGTTATGTATTTCTCTAAACTTTTGAAATTAGATTTGAAAACTTCTGGTACGGGTTATGTAACGAGTCAAAGTATTGAAAAAGGACAAGATTTACAAGAAGGAGATATACTAGAAGTAGAATTAGAACCGCCGTTACAACCGTTAACAGAGGCGAATACGAATTAATCCAGGCATTTGGAAGGAGCTGTATGCAAATAGCTCTTTCTTTAGAGTTGCGAGTAATTTCACGCACCGTAATTTTTAGAAAAAATAATAAATAAAAGAACTAAAAGTGACACGTTGTTAAATATCTGATTATTTTTTATTTACAGTTAAATGTATGTGTGATAATATGGAAAAAATCAAATGCAGTGAAGAGAAGAGTAAATAAAATGAATTTTTCACAGAGAGCTCCATTTAGCTGAAAAGGAGTAAAAATTCTTTATTGAACCAAGCCTCTGAGCAGCACATCGGAACCTATTATTAGGGGATGGTGTGACGGGAGCTCCCGTTATAGAGCTATGGTATAAGCATGAATTAGAATGCAGTACCTGATAAGGTTAGTATGGTGACATATTAACAAACTAGGGTGGCACCGCGATGATAAATCTCGTCCCTAAGATTAAAAGTCTTGGGGGTGGGATTTTTTTATTGTTGTAAAACAATTTTGAAAGCGGGGGCCAAAAATGAAAAATTTACTTAAAGATTGGAAATATCCTTTATTACTATTGTCCGGAGTTGGTATTGCGAATTTAGGGGCATGGATTTACTTAATAGCACTGAATGTACTTGTCTATAATATGGGTGGCTCAGCCTTAGCTGTTGCTACTTTATATGTAATAAAACCATTAGCCACTTTATTTACAAACGCTTGGTCTGGGAGTATGATTGATCGTTTAAATAAACGAAAATTAATGATTCACCTCGATATATATCGTGCGTTATTTATCGCCATTTTACCTTTACTTCCGTCACTTTGGATTGTTTATGTATTCGTATTCTTTATAAGTATGGCCAGTGCAATTTATGAGCCAACTGCTATGACGTATATGTCGAAATTAATTCCAGTAGAGCAAAGACAACGTTTCAACTCATTACGTACTTTAATAGGATCGGGTGCATCATTAATTGGTCCAGCGATAGCAGGGGTTTTATTAATTGCGAGTACACCTGAGTTTGCTATATATATGAATGCTATAGCATTTCTCTTATCAGGATTCATTACATTACTTTTACCTAATCTTGATAAGAAAGAAGCTTCGGATACAACAAGTAATACATTATCTCTTACAGTATTAAAAAAAGATTGGAACACTGTTATAAATTTTAGTAGAAAACATGTGTATGTCGTATGTGTGTATTTCTTATTTCAAAGTATGTTCGTATTAGCAACTGCTACTGATTCACTTGAACTATCGTTTGCGAAAGAGGTATTACTACTAACAGATAGTGAATATGGTTTTCTAGTTAGTATAGCTGGTGCAGGATTTATTTTAGGTGCCATAACAAATACAATTTTGTCAAAAAAATTAGCACCTTCATTTCTAATTGGAATAGGATCACTATTCATCGCAATTGGTTATTTAATTTATGCTTTTTCAAATGTATTTTTAATAGCTGCTATTGGATTCTTTATTTTATCTTTCTCTATGGCATATGCAAATACAGGATTTTATACATTTTACCAAAATAATGTTCCCGTTCATATAATGGGACGGATCGGGAGCATATATGGACTTGTTATTGCGTTAGTAACAATCTTTATTACAATACTATCTGGTGTTGCGACTCAGTTCATTTCTATACAACTTGTAGTTATTGTAGGGTCATTAATAATGTTATTTATTACTATCGTCTTGTGTGTGTTTACTTTATTCCCATCACAATCTAAGTTGTATTCTACTGAGTCAATAAAGTGAAAATTTAATCAGTGGGGGTCTTACTGCTCATAAATAGCGGGATAAATTTGAAATGAACTTTGTGTTTTCATTAATAATTTATCGTATTTAATAAGAGGGTTCTTTCCTCTTTATATGGAAAAATTAATAAGAGGAAAGAACAATACCGAAAGATAAGGGTGGTTGTCGTGATAAAAACAAAAGATGAAATTGATAAAATTGTAAAAGAAATACAAAAGAAAATAGATTTCTCTGGAGTAGTTTTAGTAAAAAAAGAAAAAGATTTAGTCTATGAAACAGCATTGGGTTACGCAAACCAAAGTGAATGTATAAACAATACGATACAAACAAGATTTGGCATTGCCTCAGGATGTAAAATCTTCACTGCAATTGGCATCTGTCAACTTGTTGAAAAAGGTGTTATTTCTTTTCATACAAAATTAAAAGATTGTCTAGAGATAAAATTTCCAAACTTCGATGAAGATATTACAATACATCAACTACTAACGCATAGTGCTGGTATACCAGATTATTTTGATGAAAGTATTATGGATAACTTCGAAGACCTTTGGAAACAAACACCTATGTATCTACTAAAGAGCGTAAAAGACTTTTTACCATTATTTCAAAACAATAATATGATGTTTGCACCTGGAAATAAGTTTCACTACAACAACGCAGGTTTTATTATACTTGGATTAATAATAGAAAAACAGACGGGACTTAAATTCACGGAGTATATAGAAACAAACATTTTTAATCCTGTTGGTATGAATGATTCTGGCTATTTTTCGTTAGATAGATTACCAAGACATACAGCTCTAGGATATATAAAGGACGAAACCAACCAAAATTGGAGAACAAACGTCTACTCTATACCAATAAAAGGAGGAGCTGATGGAGGTGCATATGTTACTGCACCAGACATGCTGAAATTTTGGGCGGCACTATTTAATAATGAAATTTTAGGAAAGGAATATACAAGGTTACTTTTAACTCCCCAAATTCAAGTAAATGATAAACAATCTTACGGATATGGAATATGGATTGAAACACGAGAAAACAAGGTATTCAAATATCATGTAATGGGATATGATCCAGGCGTCAGTTTTCGCTCGGCTATATATCCAGAATTAGGAATCACTTTAGTTATTCCATCGAATAAAGGGGCAGGACCCGAAAAATTAATGACAGAAATAGAAAGAGCTTTTTAATTATATGGATATAAAAGAAGAGATACGAAAATAATTTAAACGGGTTCATGCTTGTTTCTGTTTTGAAAAATATTTTAGTTAACGAGGAACCCTTTATTTATTAAATAAGGGGTTTTTGTAATTCTGCACAATTACATATAATTATATGGATTTTTAAATTAAAAAACATTACTATATAATTGTAAATTTTAATTATTACTTCATATGAAAGGATGTGTTAACAATTTGTATATGATCAACGGTAGTTTGTTTATTATTTTAGGGGTTATTTGTTATTTAATTGTATGTGGAATATTAATTGGTACCAAAAATAAAAAACATGTGATTTGGTGGAAAGAAATAATAAGTTTTTTATTCGTGGTCTACATTTGTATGGTTGTTGCAGTAACTTTATTCCCTTTACCAATCGGTTTTCCTTCTAATATTGAAAATCTGAATCGCTCGGTCAATATAATTCCATTTGCATCAATTATTAAAGACATCAATCAAATTGGTAGTGCTTATGATGGGGATGCCCAATTTATGATTGGTCTAATTGTAAGAAATGTAGGCGGGAATATTTTATTATTAATGCCTTTAGGATTTTTAGCACCAATTTTATGGGATAAATATAAAAAGTTCAAAAATACTATTTTATTAGGATTTACTATATCAGTTAGTATTGAATTGCTACAATTAATTCAGTCTTTATTTAGTGGAGTGAGACGTATTACTGATATTGATGATGTTATCTGTAATGTTATAGGTTCTATTATTGGATATTCTATTTATAATATCTTTTTAAAAGCCATTAATAAATTTAACATTCGAGTGTTGGGTAAAACTAATTCTAAAGGTGTGGAATTAGTTGATAAATAGGAGTTTAAACGAGTTATTAAAGGCGTACGAGTAAAAAGTACGTCTTTTTATTTTTATAAATAATGCTTAAGGCTGATGAGAAATCACATTTTCCATCTTACACTTGAAAGTAGCTATCGTATTTCAAGTATGGAATGAAAAGAGGAGAATATAATTTTTAAAGATAAACAAGTTTATAGGAGGATTCTAAATGGATATTTTACTTGTTGTTCTTATTATTGTTTTGATGCAAAGTAAAGAACGAAAAGTGAAAATAAACCGTATTTGGCTCATTCCGGCTTTGTTGTGCTTTGTAACAATCCAGTCCATTATTCATATGGGACAAATAACATCCCTTGTTTAACATTGCTAAGAACGGTAATACTAATTAACATTGAACTTTTACAACAAGGGATGATAATATGATATACATTTACACAGACTTCGGCGGTACTCATACAACTTCACTTGCTGCAGCGTATCATTTAAATAAATTACCAACGGATCGTAAGTTAACGAAAGAAGAAATTTTGAATGTAGATTACTTTAATAAATTGAAAACAGAAGATATGGGAAAAATTATTTTTCATGGAATCGATGAACATGGTCATCCTGTATATACGATTGGATGTGGCGCATCAAAAGTTGTTGTACCAGCGATGAAGCATTTAGGAGAAATCTTGCAAAAACATTATCAAAGTCATGAAAAGATTATTTTTTCTAATACATCACCAACCGTACCTTTACCAATGACTTTCGGTGGGCTGTTTTCTAGAAGGTTCCATATCGATTTTATTGGTGTACCGTTACTCGTATGGGGAGCAAAAATTTGCTGTGATAATATACAAAGGCTTGTTAGTTATACAAAAGAAGCTGGCCGATTAACGAATGATTATGTTGTAATTTTAGATAATGAAACTTTTAAATAGTATATGATAACAAGAAAATCGAGCAAATTCCTTGATTTTCTTTTTTATTTGTGAAATAGACAAGAAATAGTCACATTTAATATACATCTACTATAGCCAAAACAATAAAGTCCTGTTACTATTACAGGGATATTCTCTTTTCATAACATAAATATATAGAAAAATTAGAAAAGAGGAATTGAATTAAGGGAGGAACAACATGAAGCGTGTTGCTTGGATTACTGATAGTACAACTGCGAATTTTACAACAGAAGGAGATAACTTTGTTATCCCAATCGAAGTTATTATTGATGGAATTTCGTACAAAGATTGTGAAGAAGGTGTACGTGAACGTGTTTATAATGCGTTAAACGAAGGTAAAACAGTCACTACTTCACAACCTAATATTGGAGAAATGGTAGAGTTATTTACGAAATGCAAAGAAGAATATGAAGAAGGATTTGCAGTTGCTATTAGCGGAAAAGTAAGTGGAACCTATCAAAATATGAAGTTAGCTGCAGAAATGGCAGGTTTTCCATTAACGGTATTAGATAGTGAAACAACAAGTTATCCAATGGATGAACTAATTAGAAAAGCAAAATCGTTATACAATGATGGTATGACTTTACAAGATATACACAAAACATTAGTAGATGAAAAAAGAAGACCTTTTCATGTATTCCCAAAGAGTTTAAAAGGTCTATATGCAAGTGGCCGTGTAAAGGGCATGCAATTTTTACTTGGAAGTTTATTAAGTGTTAACTTAATATTAGAAGTAAAAGGTGGAGAGCTTTTACTTGAAAAGAAAGTTCGTAAAATCCAAAAATGTCGAGAATATATTAAAAATGAACTTGAAAAAGAATTACCAAAAGTACTTCACATGTTCCATGCTAACGATAAAGCTGGAGCTGAAGAATGGATTGCAGATATTAGACAAGCATTCCCTGAAATGGATTTCAAATTATATCCATTACCAATTTCATTTGCGGTTCATGCAGGTGAAGGAACAATAGCAATTAGTTATTAAGAAGAAAACCCGTGAATAATTCGCGGGTTTTTTTATTTATAAATGGTGCACACCACGCCACCATCAAGTTGAATTTTTATAGCACTCTAGAACGAAATTTGTGTTAACTCGAAACAAAAATCTTATTTTATCGTTTTTTGGGAGCAACCGCAATTTCTTGACTTGATTTGAGATTAAAAATATAAACCTTTTCCTACTGGCTGAACAGTTTCTAGTACAATATCAACCATTTCTTCATTAAGTAGGGTCCTTATAATCCAAGCTGATAGTTCTTGAGCAGCAAAACAACCCGCGGCAGTCGAGATATTTCCTTCGTTTACGAAACTTTGCTCAATAACGTCTACATCAAATTCTTTTAGCTGTTCTACTGCGGAGGGATATGTAGTAGCTTTTTTACCAGTTAGTAATTTTTTAGCTCCTAATAGTAGTGAACCAGAACACATAGATCCTATTAATTGTCTTTGAGGATCTACATGAATGCTATTAATATATTGTTGATTTTTATATAAATCCTTTACACCTTTACCACTTGCAAATATTACAGCGTCGGCAAAAGGGATATCAGATATGCTTCCTGTCATGGGAATACGCAAGCCAGACATAGATATATGAGTTTCTGCCGTTCCTAAAAGCTGGACATCCCAATCAGAAATACCACCGACTAAACGTACACGATTTAATAAATCCCATGGTAGAAAAACATCTATATCGGTAAAGTTATCGAAACAGACTATTGCAATTTTCATTTTCTAACCCTCCACTTATGTATATCATTTTATTAATAATATAAACATCTCTTTTTTATGTTCTATATGCAGTTATAAATCCCTGTATATTACACGTATATGAAGGAGGTGTAGTGATTTTTTAACTCCTCTAAACATAAAAAGATATAAAATCTTTTTCTTGGTTTCTATCGATTTTTTGTACAAAACCAAGATCTGTAACAATAACTCGTAAGGTATTGGGGATGAAAACCTTTAAAATTCTCAAGGAAATGGGTGTAATTTATTACACATACAAATAGAAATAAAAACGTCATCCTTTCTTATGAATTCTCAGATAGAAACACGTTTTTCGTTTTTTTTTTTGGCATTTTTTCATTAGCTTGCTAATCTATATATAATATGATTTTTATAATTTCCCTAAAATAATTTTGACGTATTTATTTTTTCAATATAAAATAATATTCATCCAAATTTAACCAACAGTATATAAAAGATGTATCTTTTTATATGCATAGGTATAAATCTCTTTAGTTTTAAGGGAAACGGTTAATATGAAAGTAAAGAAACTAGTTACGCTTGCAGTACCATTTATGCTATTATACGTGTCAGTTCAATTAACTAGAATTCTTCAAGGCCATTTCAGCAACTGAACGAAATCGGACTGGATATTAATTTCGAGAAAAAGTTTCCATATAAACAAAGTATTGTAATAAACCCCGAAAAATGTTAGAGGGTATACAAGAAGGTGACATCATTTATGTTACGGACTTAACTCGAATTACTCGTAGTACAAAAGATTTATTTGAATTAATCGATAACATACGGAGTAAAAAGGCAAATTTAATATCCTTAAAAGATACATGGCTAGATTTATAAGAAGATAATCCCTACATCCAATTCTTAATTACTGTTATGGCGGGTGTAAACCGATTAGAACGTGATCTTATCCGTATGCGATAGCGTGAAGGCATTGAACTAGCTAAGAAATAAGGAAAGTTTAAAAGTCGGTCAAAGAAGTACCATAAAAATCATGCAGGAATGAATTATGCAGTAAAGCTTTATAGAGAGGGAGATATGACTGTAAATAAAAAATTATGAAATTACAAATGTGTCTAGGCCTCATTATATAGAAAGCTATCGGAAAGGAACAGTTGATGAGTTATACCAAATATCGGAAATATATAATAGAAAATAAGTTTCATATAGAGGTGAAATTATATGCCTAAAATTGACAATATGCTAGCAATTCTATGGATGCTACGTTCAGGTGAAAAAATTACTGCAAAACAGATTTCAGAAAAGTTAGAGATAAATATAAGGACTGTGTATCGTTATATTGATACAATTTCAACTAGTGGCGTACCTATAATTTCAGAACCAGGCCATAACGGTGGATACACTTTATTGAACAATTTTGTAGAGGCTCCTCTTTTTTTTGATTTTGAGGAGCAAACTTCACTATTTCACGCTGCTGTTTTTGCAGAAGAAGCCGGATATTATGGAGGTGAAGCGTTAAATAGGGCCATTTCAAAACTAAGTAAATACTCAAATCAAGAGCAGGAAACAAAAATAAACCAACATTTAACTAGTCTTGAAGTAATAAGTCGATTAAATTCACTCTCTGTAGAAACTTTTTTGAAGGAGTTGGAGCAGGCCGTAGCTGACGGGTACTCAGTAAAAATTCTTTACCATAAAAGTGGCGAAAAGCAATTAAATTATAGATTGGTCGATCCATACAGAATTATCTATTGGAATAATAAATGGTATATGATTGGATTTTGTCATCTTAGGAATGATATACGTAGTTTTAGAGTAGATCGAATTGAAAGTTTAATGTTAACCGAAAATAAGTTTAACCAGCCAGAAAATTTTTCAGCACGTGACTTTTTTATAAAAAGTCTTCTTCCACCTATAGAAGATAAGGAAATTATTATTTCTTTGGTTATTAATGGGGATAAAAGTGTATTGGCTGATATTTGCCAACATTGGTTTTTAGGACATTATTTACAAGAACGGACTTCAAATCAAGCAGTGTTTCTTCTTGAAAAAGACATGATACACACATATGTACCTTATTTACTTTTACCGTACAATAAATCTATTAAAGTTATTGAGCCAATAAGTCTTAAGAATAGAATTATTGAAGTTCTGTCTGAATTAATAAAATTTCATCAAGTATGATAACTTCCCTGACGTTAACTGTCAGGGAAGTTATATTATAATAGCTATATAAATTGTGATTGGAGTGTTATTAGATGCAAACAAAAAAAGCTTTTTTATATGTATTTAATACAATGTCGGACTGGGAATATGGATATTTAATTGCTGAACTAAACTCAGGAAGATATTTCAAAAAAGATTTAGCACCTTTAAAAGTAATTACAGTAGGAGCTAATAAAGAAATGATTACTACTATGGGAGGACTGAGCATAAAACCAGATATTTCCCTTGATGAATGTACTCTTGAGAGTAAAGATCTTTTAATTTTACCCGGAGGGACTACTTGGAGTGAAGAAATTCATCAACCTATCTTGGAAAGAATTGGCCAAGCTTTAAAGATTGGCACTATTGTTGCTGCAATTTGTGGTGCAACTGATGCCCTCGCGAATATGGGATACTTGGATACTAGAAAGCATACAAGTAATAACTTAGAATATACTAAAATGGTATGTCCTAACTATAAAGGAGAAAAGTTCTATGAGTTGGAATCTGCGGTATCTGATGTGAATTTAGTTACTGCATCAGGAATAGCTCCTCTGGAATTTGCAATGGAGGTACTTAAAAAAATAGATGTATTTACACCAGATGCATTACATTCATGGTATAACCTAAATAAGACTTATAAACCTGAATACTTCTTCCAGTTAATGAATTCAATAAAGAAATGAAATAACTAAAAAGCTCAATTTCTCTATTTTGATTTGCAGAGAAGTTGGGCTTTTTAATTTTGAATTCCCTTATCGTTGTAAATTGGCATTTTCCTGATGCTATCCCTATGTAACCTTCTATAGTAATCCTACTCCAATAGTTCAATAAATCGATGCTATAATGTCCGTTTATAGGTACATTTCATTAAGTAGAAAGTAATAAATTTATTGAGGTTTAATAATTTTAATACTGATAATTTGACATACATAAAACCAAAAGTTGCATGTTATATTATTAGGCACAACAATATAAATAATGTTGATAAAAAAGGTGAAAGGATTTTTAAAGATAAAAATAGAAATCTATATAAAAAAATATCTAAATGGTAGGGATATTATGAAAATCGGTAAGTTTGGAGAAGTAAATAACATAAGTATTGATACAATTAGACATTATATGGATCTCAGTCTCATTATTCCTGAAAAAAAAGGAGGACACTATTTTTTTGATGAGTATTGTCAAACAGATTTAGAACTTATATTACATTACAAAGATTTAGGATTTAGCTTGAATGAAATTAAAGAACTATTTTTTTATAAAAATTTAGCAAAATCTATGAATTACGAAAAAATTACCTTTTACCAATCTTTATTTAAACTAAAATATGACGAAATGGAACAGGAAATAGAACTTTTGGAGAAGAAACGGGATAAATTAAAGGAAGCGTTACATAATTTATCTATAGAAACTGAAATCTCGAGTTCAATTTTAGGGGTAGATTTAAAAGTACTTCATTTATTTAAATGTGTTAAGTGTAACGGAAATTTAATTCTTGAAGATGGGATTATTAATAAGAATCAAATTATTGAAGGAAAGTTAATTTGTAATTGTGGTGAAGAATACGCGATTATTTCAGGGGTTTTAACAGCTGGTAACTCGTTGAAAGCGTATGAAAAGACATCACTTGAAGATTCTATTTCGGATTATATCCATGAAACCGATACTGCTTTTTTGGAAAATGTTCAAAGAGGAGGAGAATGGTCAAAAAAGAAACTAATGCAACTAGATTTAAATGAAAAAATACTACTTGATTTAGGGTCTGGTATTGGGTTCTTTTTACGAAATATTTATGAAGAACTACCGGAAGATTGTTTATATATTGCTGTTGATCGAGATTTGAATAAACTTTTACTTTTAAAAGATGTAATTGAGAGAAGAAATGTGAAAAGAAATATTGTATTTATTTGTGCCGACTTTCTAAACATACCTATTCAGAGTAGTTCTATTGATATTGTAATTGATCAATCAGGTACAAGTAATTATAGTTTTGAACATGAGGAGTTCTTATTGCGCGAATTAAATTCCCTTTTTAAAAACAATTGTTATTTATTAAGTTCATTTATTTTATTTAATAAATTCAGCATAAATAGCCAAATTGCACCTAGACTCCGAGGGAATTTTACATCTGCAAAAGTAACGAAAGAAATCCAAAATTTACAGTTTCAATCGATTGATGAAAGCACTTCAAATTATTTAAAAAGAGGCGGAAAGTACGAGGATTTCTTTGTTCAAGGAGAAGAAATTTATACATATTCATTTTTCGGAAAAAGATGGGGTTAACTCCATCTTTTATTTATTTTCCCTTAAAACTTTTCAAATCGTACATATTGCTATTGGGCTGACCCAAGAACTTACAATGTACGTAATACAAAGTTATGCAGGGGGGAAAATGATGGGAAGTTTACGATTACATATAGAAAATAAAAATAGAAACCAAGAACTAAGAAATATTTGTTTATATTCAATTGCAAAAACAGTATCACTATTTGGTAGCTCTATTTATAGTTTCGCATTAGGATTGTATGTATTACAAATAACCGGATCTGCTTTAAATTTCGCGATTACGCTTATTTTAGGAACGATTCCAATGATCGTTATGAATCCATTTGCCGGTGTCATTGCTGATAAGGTTGATAAAAAGAAACTCGTCGTTTGCATGGATGTATTAAGCGGGTGCTTATTAATAACTGTTTATATATTAAGCAACTATTATGGATTAAACTTATTCATTATTTATACTACTACCTTTCTTATGACCGTATTTACAACGTTTTTTGGAATAGGATTAGAGGCCGTAAAACCGAATATGGTTACTAAAGAACGGTTAATGAGTATTAATTCTATAAGTAAAATTATTGATTCTATATCTTTAATTTTAGGGCCTATGTTAGGGGGTATTGTTTTTGCAGTCTTTGATATGAAAACTTTTATAATTATTAACGGTATTTCATTTATCCTTTCGGCTATATCCATATTGTTTATAAACTTTAAATTGTGCGAGCAAAACATAAATGAGGAATGTTCAATTAGAGAAATTAATTTTATTGAAGATATAAAGGAGGGATACTCTTACTTATTGGAGCGGAAAAGCTTAAAAAATACTTTTAG
This sequence comes from Bacillus cereus group sp. MYBK95-2, assembly GCF_051915225.1. Classification (NCBI taxonomy): domain Bacteria; kingdom Bacillati; phylum Bacillota; class Bacilli; order Caryophanales; family Bacillaceae; genus Bacillus; species Bacillus cereus group sp. MYBK95-2. The sequence continues at coordinate 24,667 of NZ_JBQAEH010000007.1, forward strand.
TATTTTAATTTCCCTTAATTTCTTTTTAGGCTTTGCTGTAACCGTTCCGTTGCCATACATTATTAACACAGTTCTCAATCTTAATTCTAAGCAATTTGGTATGATTCAAGGGACTTTTCCGATAGGTATGATAGTTGGTGCAATATTAGTGAAAAAGATAACTGATTGTTATTCTTATTCTTATCTATTGAAAAAAATAAGTTTTATGTTGGCAATTTTTATGATAGTTTCAGGGATACCTGTTTTATTTAAATCTATTGTAGTAAATAATTTGGTATATGTTACTACGTATTGCATGATTATGTTCTTTTTAGGATTTATGATAGCACAAATTGATATTCCTTTAATGTATTTCATGCAAAATGAGATTCCTGAAGAATATAGAGGAAGAGTTCTTAGTATTGGATTAAGCTTAGGTAAAATAATGCAACCAATAGCACTTGCAATATCAGGACTATTATTAAATTTCATTCCAGCCTACACGCTTCCCATTGCAGGGGGGATTGTATTTTTTACTTTGAATAAAATTTTAGCAAATAAGTTTAATTTAGAAATTCATTCAAAAGATTATAGTGTTTAACGTAACTTAAAAAGCGCAGGATCAGCATCCTGCGCTTTTCTATCGTAATTCAGCTGTTTTTCTAATAACGATCTTATCAATTTCATCTTCTTCATCACCAATAAATAATCCTCGTTCTTTTAAATATGCTTCAAAATATAAATCTGCTTCAGCGCGTTCGTCATATGGCTTTACAGAGAGAACGAAACCTAATTTGTTTTGTTCTTCTAAATGAGAAGTGGAGATGTAAGCCGGTACATTATGGCGTAAAAAGAGTTCTTTAACTGGAATAATCATATCTTTCATTAATTTTGTTAGCATACCCATTTCAAACTCGAAATTAAAGCGATCTATACTAGATAAATCAGCGAATACTACACCGATAAAACCTGTATTAAATACTTCTTGATATTCTACATCTTCATCATGGCCGCCATAAAAATTCTTTTCGATTAAATAATTTACAAAATAAGCAACGCCATCACTTTGTTCAAATGGTTTCGTTGAAAGAACAAAGCCAATTTTCTTTTGTTTATGTAAATACACACATGACATGTATGCTGAAATGTTATGTTCTTTAAACAAAGCGCTTGTTGCTCTAGAGAGACCATCTAATACGTGATGAACAATTTGAAGTTTTTTACGAGCGAAATAATAGGATTTCTTTTGTAACTCCAATGTATCAATAAAGACAGAGCCGATAAAGCCTGTATTTGAAATAATAGGTGCTTGCTTTTTTCTTCCTCTGCGCTTTAATGGAGCCATTGTTAAAATCATCCCTTCATGTACGTTTAAAATAAAAAAGAACGTTTGTTCGTATATTTATATTTTACTATTAAAACGCTATAAAGTAAAGGGTTTTTGATGAAAATATAACAAAAAAGACACCTTATAAAAGGTGCCTTAAACGCTGTAGGGAATAGGGTTTATCCTAACTATTTATATTATGATACAGAAACAATCTCTTCTGTATCTTCTACATCTAAATGACAGTCCATAGTACGAACATCTTGATCTTCATGACTTCCGAAATAAATAGTAATTTTCATATGTATCGCTCCTTTATTCTAGGAATACCTAAAATAATTACTAGTAATGTTAATATTTATTATATACCACTTTTTTCATTCCGACAACGTTATATCATTTTTAATTATTTTAAACTATAGAGCACAATTTAAAGAGGTACTTTTTATAAAAAAAGGTAAATTTCTAATATGTTATATTTAATATAGAGGGATTCGAGTATTACTTTTTATGAAAAGGAGAACTATTGATGAATTATAAACAATTACTAATAGATAACTTTGCATTTAAAACTTCATATGTTGCGCAATTTGTGCCCGGAATGAGTATAAAAGAAACGAAAGATTATATTGCTGTTGATTGTGGATTACCTGCCGATACATTCAATATCATTACTCTACTGAACAATAATTTAACGGAAGGGGTCGAGAAATTATATAAGGAGGTAGAATACTATAATCAAAAGAAATTTCCAATGAGTGTTTGGTTATGGGATGAGGAGCAAGAGCGGGATATACAAAGCGGGTTAAATAAAATCGGTTTAAAAGAAGCGGAGCAAAATATTGCGATGGTAGCAGACTTAAAAACAATTTCTCCAACAATACACATGCCAGTAAGTTTTACAATTCAACAAGCATCTTCACCTGGACTAATAAAAAAATTTGGAGAAACGTTAGCTAATCTATTCGGCACATCAGAAGAAGGTATACATGTACAAGCATTCTATAATCAAATTTCTAATCTTGATTTATGGAACAGTGAGAATATGAAACTATTTTTAGGGTTTTATGAAGGTGAAATCGTAACTGTTGGTTCATTGATATGTTCAAAAGATAGTATTGGTATTTATGACATAGCAACGAAAGAAGGAATGAGAGGACGAGGGTTCGGATCTGCTATGTTCAATTTCCTACTGCAAGAAGCACAAAAATTTAAAAATACGTATTGTGTATTACAAGCTTCAACCGATGGAATCAATATTTATAAAAAATCGGGATTTCAAGCTATCGGCAAAATGACTGTATTGGAAAATCGACATTTAATTGAGTAAATCATTCAAGTTAAATTGTCTTTATATAGGAGCTTATAAATCGTTATGAAAAAGATATATCTCGTTACAATAATTTGTGCCTTTATAATAATCAGTATCTTTGTTTTTCAGAAAATTAATGAACATAAGTATACTAAAGCTATGAATCAATCAAATCATATAAAAAATATCGCACATAGAGGTGCTTCTGCGTTCGCGCCTGAACATACAATAGCAGCATATCAATTAGGCCAACAAATGAATGGAGATTATATAGAAATTGATCTCCAAATGACAAAAGATGGGCATTTAGTGGCAATGCATGACGAAACCTTAAACCGTACAACAAATGGTACTGGGCTAGTGAAAGAGCATACATTAGAAGAAATAAAGCAACTAAATGCTGGTTCTTTTTTTAATGAAAAATATCCGAACTTAGCAAAGAAAGAATTTGAAAATGTTAAAGTCCCAACATTAACAGAAATTATTAAAACGTTTGGGCATAATGCGAACTATTATATCGAAACAAAATCACCTAATGAATATCCAGGAATGGAAGAAAAATTATTAGAAATTATTAATCATTATGAAATACAGGATAAAGTTATTATTCAATCGTTTAGTGAAGAAAGTCTACAAAAGATTCATGGCTTAAATAGTAATATATCCTTAGTACAATTATTACCTTATAAAAAAGCAGTTCAATTAACAGAATTAGAGATAGAAAAGTATAAAACGTACTGCATAGGTCTTGGTATGAATTACAAATATATTGATTCAGATTATGTAAAGAAAATAAAGAAAAGCGGATTAGAAGTTCATCCATTTACAGTAGATAATGAAAAAGATATGAAAAAGTTACTTTCATGGGGAGTCGATGGGATGTTTACTAATTATCCGGATCGTTTACATTCAATATTATTGGATTTGAAAAGTCATGAATAAGAAGTGTTATTCATAAAGGAAAAATTTACAAAACCTGCATATTAGGATTATCAATGCAAGAAGGCATGTAGCATATAAAAAGAAAATACCAAAAACCGCAACTTGAAGACTTAGGTTGTGGTTTTTTTATTGCTTCGATTTCAACTTACAAAGTTTGAAGCTAGAAGTGAAAACCTTTTTAGCTGAATTGGCTTCCTATGTATTTGTACTTCGTATCGTTCTAGGTATATGTACAACCCGTGAGACGAGTTTTGCATAGGATAATAGAAAAGGAGATGTTGCATATTGAAATACCACAATAGAAATGTAAGTAATCTGAATAAATTAGCGGATAATACGAAAGCTGCAGCTTTTAAGTGGTATCAGTACTGTATCGACAATGGAATTGAAGTATTAATTTATGAAACAATCCGTACAGTCGAGCAACAACGTGAATATGTTCGTAAAGGAGCATCACAAACGATGCGCTCATATCACTTAGTAGGACAGGCATTAGATTTTGTTCCAATTCAGTCGAATGGTACAGAAGATTGGAATGGCTATAATAAAGAACCGTGGGCTTCAGCAATTCGTTATGCTAAACAAATTGGTTTCGAATGGGGCGGTGACTGGAAAGGATTTGTGGATAGCCCGCATTTGCAATATAACTACAAAGGGTATGGAACGGATACTTTTGGAAAAGGTGCTCAAAACGTAGTGACTCCTCCCACGTCGAATGATAATGTAGGGGTTGCTTATATTAACGGTAGTAATGTAAATTTACGAAAAGGACCTGGTACTGGATATGGCGTTATTCGTCAATTAGGGAAAGGAGAGTCCTACAAAGTATTTGGACAAACAAATGGTTGGTTAAATCTAGGTGGCGATCAGTGGGTTTATAACGATCCATCATACATCCGTTATACGGGAGGAAATGTACCAGCAACTTCACAATCATCAAATGATGGTGTAGGTGTAGTTACTATAATCGCGGATGTATTGCGTGTTCGTACCGGCCCTGGAACAAATTACGGCATTGTGAAAAACGTGTATCAAGGTGAAAAATATCAATCGTTTGGATATAAAGATGGTTGGTATAATGTTGGTGGAAATCAATGGGTTTCTGGTGAATATGTTACGTTTGTAAAGTGAAAATAAGAGCCGTCCAGTTGGGCGGCACTTTATTTTAAATATTCATAGGGCGAGCACTTATAATATCATTCGTGATGCATAGAGTATAATTTTTCATTCTAATAATCAGAAAGTAATCAAAATGTAATTAATTTCAACTACGCTTTTTATATTTTTTTGATACACTGGCTACGAGGGGGATACCAATTAAGGTCGGTAAAAACCAAAACCATATTGGCGGAAGTAAATTTATAATGGGAATATGGATGCCGACATTTACTAAAAGTGCGGTGACTGCACCAATATAAGAACCTAACATGCCTCTAATGTGGTGATGGAGCCAATTTTTCCAACGTTTTTTTCGTGCAAGGTATCCATAAATCGCAAATGAATAAGAGAAGATTGCTACATAAAATAAATATGCGATTTTATCCCAGTTGATAATGGATAATATTATTGCCGTAAGGGTAATGACAACATAGGATGCATGATATATTTCGCCCCATTCGGTATGTTTTCCTTTCTTCTTTTGGGCAACCATCGCTACAATACCAGTGATTAAGCATATTGTTCCAAATAGGATGTGTATGGTTAAAAGAATGTTAAAAATGCTCATAATAATTCCTCCTTTTTTATTTTTATAGTATTGCAGTATAGGAGAAAAGTTGAAAAATATAGTTAGTTCGGCTTAATATATTGAAATAAAGGTACTCCTAGAACAAAACCCAATGATTTTAATATTTAGTGAGATGATTATTATGTTAAATGAAGGAGAGACTTCTATGTTTACATCTATTACATATTTACAATCTGGCAATGAGAAACAACAAAAAATATATGATGTTTTGAATAGCCTAAACATAATGGAGGATTTAGCTTTATATAATCCCGTTCTTTGCGGGACAATCCCTATAAGAATTGATACTCCTCAATCTGACTTAGATATTGTAATGGAAGTATATAATTTTGATGTTTTTGAGCAGGAAATGAGATCTTTATATGGTTCTTATGGAGGGTTCAACATAAAAAAGAAAAAAATTAAAGGTACTGAATCGATAAAGGTGAATTTTGAATTCGAAGGTTTTGAATTTGAATTATTTGCTCAACCGAAGCCAGTGCGTAATCAAAATGCATATAGACACATGATAGTGGAGCACATGCTATTAATGCAGCATCCCCATATAAGGGAAGAAGTTATTCGCTTAAAGGAACAAGGTTTAAAAACAGAACCTGCTTTTGCTCAAGTATTAAATATTGACGGAGATCCTTATGAAGAGCTTATTTTATTAGGGCAGGAAATGAAATTGTGGTAAATAAGATACATAAAAAAATCCTCCAAAAACAAAAGAGGATTTTTTTTATGCCGTTAACTTCCGAATTAATTCACTGAGCAATTTAATTCCGTTAGTCATTTGTTCTGGAGTAGCATATCCATATGATAAACGAATGTACTGATCTGATTCTTCTTCATAAATACGTCCCGGATTTAAAAGAATTCCTTTTGATAGTGCCTCTGAAAATAGTTTTTTCATCGGAATGTTATGTATAACCTTTAGCCATATAAAAAATCCACCACTAGGAATATCCCATGATGCAATATCTGCACAATATTTATTTAAAGCTCGTATCATTATTTGTCTTCGTTCTTTCAGGTGCATTCTTACGTTTGCTACATGTTCTTCATAAAAACCTTCATTTATCCATTCAGCAGCTACTCTTTGAGATAAAGAGCTGGATCCATAGTCTGTTTGCATTTTTATATCTGACAATCTATCAATAACAGGTTCTGGTCCGATTATCCATCCAATTCTAAGTCCTGGGCTAAGTGTTTTAGAGAGACTACCAATATATAATACATGTCCATGTTTATCCATCGACTTTAAAGGAGCTGGAGGTGATTCATCAAGCCATAACTCTCGGTATATATCATCCTCGATGATAGGCAATTGCTCTTTTTCACATATTTTTAATATTTCTTTTCTTCGCTCTTTGGACATCAATATCCCCGTTGGATTTTGAAAACAAGGGATTGAATATAAAATATTATTCTTTTGACTATATTTAATTCGTTTTAATAAGTCGTTAGGTAAAATACCGTGATGATCCATTGATATACCGGATAAATTTATATTTGCTGATTGAAAAACATGAAGTGAATATAAGTAAGAAGGTTGTTCAAGTAAAACAGTTGATTTTCTATGTAAAAGACCAATCGATATTAATTGTAATGCTTGGAGTGCACCAGAGACTATTAATATAGAATCCGGTGATGCATGTATTCCAAATGATCTTACATATTTGCTTATTGCTTCACGTAACGGATAAATACCTTTTTGTTCTTCATATCCGAAATAATCTAATTCCTCACTGACGTTTTTTATTATAGATTGCATAGTTTCGAGTGGGAAAAGATGAGGTGCAAGTTCACCTTTACTAAGATGGATAAGCGTTTTATTTGCTTCTGCTTCATTTATTTCTCGCACCATTAACTTACTTGGTTTATGAATACCGGCTTTTACATATTCACTCCAATCGGGCGGAGGATTAGTTGCTAATAATGACCATGTATTATTTGTTACAATTGTTCCTGCTCCGATTTGTCCTTGAATTAAACCATCTGCTATAAGTTCATCTAGCGCAGTAATTACAGTACTTCGATTTACATGAAATAATTTTGCTAACTGCCGCTGACTAGGGATTTTACTTCCAATTGGCCATTCTCCGTTTTCAATTTTTTCTTTCATATAGTCTATTATCTGCTGATATTTGGGCACTTTTTTATCGGTCGTCATATAAAAAACTCCTTCGTTTATTTAAAAGATTCAAAGTGGTTGGTTTTTCCGATAAATAACTGGTTGAAGACATTGTATCAACTATTAAATATGATGAAAAGAAATAATTGGTAATTTAAAAATGGTTGGTTTTTTAGGGAAGGAGAGAAAATATGCATAATAAAAAATGGGATTTACGCATTATATGTGCTCACGCTTTTACAATTCTTATATGGGGAACTGCTTTTCCAGCAATTCGTATGGGGCTTGAATCTTATACGCCTGAACACCTTACTTTACTACGCTTATTAATCGCCTCATTTATACTTTTGTTATTTTCATTTATATACAAACTACGACTACCGGATTTAAAGGATATCCCAGCAATTTTTATATTTGGTGCTTTAGGGTTTACTATTTATCACATCGCATTAAATTACGGCGAAAAAACAGTAAATGCTGGATCTGCAAGTTTAATAATTTCAGTCACTCCAATAGTAACGGCAATTCTTGCTTCTGTTTTTTTGAATGAAAAAATGAAATTAAATGGTTGGCTTGGTGGTGTAATTAGTCTTGCAGGAATTGCCTTAATTTCATTTAGCCAGGGCGATGCTATTCAATTGAATAGCGGGGGATTATTTATATTATTAGCGGCGATTTCAGAAAGTCTATTTTTCGTTTTCCAAACATCTTACTTAGAAAAATACGGCTTCTTACCATTTACCATATATACAATTTTGTCTAGTACTGTATGTATGCTTATTTTCTTACCCGGAGTTTATCAAGAAATACTAGCAGCTCCTCTTGAAGTTAACTTGAGCGTTATATATTTAGGTGTCTTTCCAACAGTACTCCCGTATATTGCATTGGCCTATATTATATCTCGTGCTGGTGCTTCTGAAGCAACAAGTTCTCTATATTTAACGCCAATAACTGCGTGTTTCATTGCTTGGATATGGTTAGGAGAAGTGCCAACTTTAGTTTCGATAATTGGCGGAGGAATTACTATACTTGGAATTGTGATTGCTCATATACCAATATTAAGAAAAGAAAAACATAGGAATTTAGCAAATAATCAATCCGTATAATGTAATTCAATAATAATTTTATGATACTTTTTTATATAGTTTCTTTCTTATGTTGATAAATATAATATTTTGTATTTCAGTTAAATATTGTATGTTACATTTTATGTAGTAAGCATTTTAAAAGGAGCTGACAACATAATGAATGGAAAAAGAAATATTTTTACATGTATTTCTATTGTAGGAATCGGACTAGCTAGTTTTTCTAATTCTAGTTTCGCAGCAAGTGTAACGGACAATTCAATACAAAATTCTATTCCCGTAGTTAATCAACAAGTAGCTGCTGCAAAGGAAATGAAACCATTTCCCCAGCAAGTTAATTATGCAGGTGTTATAAAACCGAATCATGTTACACAGGAAAGTTTAAATGCTTCTGTAAGAAGTTACTACGATAATTGGAAAAAGAAATATTTGAAAAATGATTTATCTTCTTTACCTGGTGGTTATTACGTAAAAGGAGAGATTACAGGTGATGCGGATGGGTTTAAGCCACTTGGAACTTCAGAAGGTCAAGGGTATGGGATGATAATTACAGTATTAATGGCTGGTTATGATTCGAATGCTCAAAAAATATATGACGGATTATTTAAAACAGCAAGAACTTTTAAAAGCTCTCAAAATCCTAATTTAATGGGATGGGTTGTCGCAGATAGTAAAAAAGCACAAGGTCATTTTGATTCTGCTACTGATGGAGATTTAGATATTGCGTATTCTCTTCTTCTTGCTCATAAGCAGTGGGGATCTAATGGAACAGTTAATTATTTGAAAGAAGCACAAGACATGATTACAAAAGGTATTAAAGCTAGTAATGTTACAAATAATAACCGACTAAATTTAGGAGATTGGGATTCTAAAAGTTCACTTGATACGAGACCATCTGATTGGATGATGTCACACCTTAGAGCATTTTATGAATTTACAGGTGATAAAACTTGGCTTACTGTTATTAATAATTTGTACGATGTTTATACGCAATTTAGTAATAAGTACTCTCCAAATACAGGACTTATTTCAGATTTCGTTGTAAAAAACCCACCACAACCCGCACCTAAAGACTTCTTAGATGAGTCAGAATATACAAATGCATATTATTATAATGCTAGTCGAGTACCTTTAAGAATTGTAATGGACTATGCGATGTACGGCGAGAAGCGAAGTAAAGTCATTTCTGATAAAGTCTCTTCATGGATTCAAAATAAAACGAATGGAAATCCTTCTAAAATTGTGGATGGTTATCAATTAAATGGATCCAATATTGGTAGTTATCCAACTGCTGTATTTGTTTCACCGTTTATTGCTGCAAGTATAACGAGTAGCAATAATCAAAAGTGGGTAAATAGTGGTTGGGATTGGATGAAGAATAAGAGAGAAAGTTATTTTAGTGATAGTTATAATTTATTAACTATGTTATTTATTACAGGAAATTGGTGGAAGCCTGTACCTGATGATAAAAAAACACAAAATCTAATAAATGATGCAATTTATGAAGGATACGATAATTAATTAAATTTGAGAATGGTTACTGAAGAAAGGAATTAGCATTCGCTAGTTCCTTTTTAATGTTTTGTAAAACATTATCCATTCTAAAATTCGCATAGATATACTTGCTTTTTTCATATACATAGTTATTGATGACTCTATGTTTTTATGAAGGGAGAGTATTTCTTGGAAAAAGTATTATTTTTCGGAGATCCAGGTATTGATGACTCATTTGCCATTATGTATGGTTTACTGCATCCCGAAATTGAAATTGTCGGTATTGTAACCGGATACGGAAATGTTGAGCATATACATGCTGCACATAATGCAGCGTATATTTTACAGTTAGCAAATAGACAAAACATTCCTGTCATTAGTGGTGCAACAAAACCACTGACAGAAGAAATCACTACGTACTATCCTGAAATTCACGGAGCAGAAGGATTAGGGCCCATCCATGTTCCAGGAAATATATTATCTATTCCAATATATAATTTCGGCAGTATTGCTGCGATTCTTATAAAGTACGGAAAAGATTTAACGATTGTTGATGTAGGAAGATCTACCTCGTTAGCAATTGCTTTTAATTTATGGAATGATTTAATGCTAAATGTAAAAGGAATCTATTTCATGGGTGGTGTTTTTTTAGAAGTAGGAAACGTTACGCCATTAGCAGAGGCAAACGTGTATGGAGATCCGATAGCAAGTAAAATTGTTTTCCATCAAGCAAAGAATTTATTCATATTCCCTTTAAATGTAACAAACAAAGCTGTGTTAACACCAAATGTATTTAACTATATTCAAGCTAATGCAAAGAATCCATTTCATATGATAATGAAACCAATGTATGACTACTATCTATCCGCATACCAAAAACTTAATCCATCTATGGAAGGACCTTTGCTACATGATGTGGTTGCAATAAGCGGATTAGTAAATCCAAGTTTTTTTGAATTTGTGCATCGTACAGTAAATGTAGATACATACGGAGATACGAAAGGACAAACATTTGCTGATTTTCGCCCTAACTCTAAATCTGAAGGAGCCCGTATAGCTTTAGAAATAGATGCAGAAAAATTCATTCAAGATTTTATAAAAATTATGTTATAAGTTGCTGTCGAAAAGGGGAATTATTTCAATGCGTTGAATATAAAAATACATCCTCTAGATAAAGGAGCTTACAATATTGAATGTCCAGTTAAAGGTTGTTACGAGAGACAATTGGGAAGATGCATTAAAGTTACAAGTTAAAGAAGATCAAAGAAAATTTGTCCCCGCTGTAGCAGTTTCACTTGCTAAAGTATATATAAAACCAGATGGTGACAATGTAGAGTACATACCATTCGCTATATACGATGGTGACCTTATGGTTGGTTTTGTTATGCATGCTGTTGTAATAGAGACATCGGATATGTATTGGATTAACGGATTTATTATTGATCAATCGCAACAAGGTAATGGTTATGGAAAAGCAGCATTACAAGAAAGTATTGATATAATAAAAAATACTTTTAAATCGTGTAAAGAAATAAGATTAACCGTACATAAAGATAATCTCTCTGCAAAGAAATTATATGAACGATATGGTTTCATATCATTAGGACAGGAGTATGATGGTGAGCAAGTATACCGTTTATTTGTTTAACTATTAAGAAGTAAAGGTGTGAAATGAAATATGCAATTTACTGAAGTGAAAATTGAAGTGTTCATTCCTGAAGAATATATTGAAACATTAAGGGATGAATTAAATAAAATTGGAGCATGTAAAACGGGCGAATATGACCATTGTCTTTCCTATAGTTCAGTGAAAGGATATTGGAGACCTTTAGAAGAGGCATCTCCTTTTAATGGAGAAATTGGTCAAATATGCGAAGGACAAGAATGTAAAGTTGAAATAAAGTGTAAACGAGAACTTGTAAAAGATGCTCTTGAAGTTATTAATGATATTCATCCGTATGAAACACCTATGATTTATATTATACCAATACTAAATGACTATTTTGAGAAACTATACATTAAATAACTAGGAGGAATATCAATTGAAAAGTAAATTTCATCATATTGTACGAGCAGTCATGATAAAAGATGAAAAATTATTAGTTACTGAATATATCGGCCATCATTATTTTTTACCTGGTGGCCATGTTGAAATTGGAGAATCAGCAGAGAATGCATTAAAAAGAGAGTTAAGAGAAGAACTTGGAGTAAACTGTAGTATACAACAATTTTTAGGCGTCATAGAAAATCAATGGCAAGATAAAGAAGTGCTTCATCATGAAATTAACCACATTTTTGAAGTAGAGTCACAAGATTTACATACGGACTTAACACCGAAATCTAGCGAGTCTCATTTAGCATTTCACTGGATAGATTATAATAAAGAAGCCTTAAATCATTATGAAATCATGCCAATGCCTTTAGTGAAGGAATTACTAGAAAGAAAGTTAAGTAATGAACTACTAAATTGTTGGATTAGTAATTTTTAAATCACTTTATTTATAGTAAATACGTCCATCGAATGAATATAAAGAAAATAGGCTGAAAAACAAGGTACATCACCTAGTGTAAGTTCATATTTTGTTGATGTACGCATTTAGTCTATAGTCTTGTTTCTACTTTGTTTAAAAGAATTTATTAACTTTAATATTTGGACGGAATTTACATTTATAAATGGAGGGTTTCATAATGAATCAGTTTCAACAAGAACTACAATCATTAAACCTTAATGATTATCAAACTGGCAATGTTGTGTATTGGGATCAACAACAAAGTCAATATCCATACTATTACATTCAAGACGATGCACGTCGTTGCGGCGGATGTGGCGGTTGTGGTGGACGTTGCGGTGGATGTGGCGGTAGATGTGGTGGTTGTGCAGGTCGTTGCGGCGGATGCATAGGATGCGCAGGATGTTTCAGTTGCTTTAATTGCTGGAACTGGTGGATTATTTAAGTATAGAAAATTCAAGTTATTTTATATGAAAGAAAGGTGTAAAAACTATTTTGCACTTTTCTTTCATGCTGTAATTTTGATGTGTATTAAGGGGGATTTATTTGTATACATATGATAAGTTGATTTCTTGGGTAGAGGATATAAAAGAAAAAAATCATAGTTCTGCTACAGCACTTTGTATTATAAAAGATAATAAAATCGTACTAGAGCATTATAGTGGTTATCACTCAAATACATCTACAACCAAGAGAGTAACAGCATCTTCACAATTTAACGTTGCTTCTGCTAGAAAAAGTTATTTAGGATTAATGATAGCGTATGCGCTTTATGAGGGGAAAATAAACTCTATTGATGATGAAGCGATAAAATATTTTAAAGACTTTGATCCTGCATTGCTTAGTAAAACGACGATAAGACATTTAGTAACACATTCGCACGGATTAGAAGAAACGAATGACAGGACAATTTTTCGTGAATTTGCACCGGGACAATCATGGGCGTATAGAGATATTAATGTAAGAATGATGACACGTCTTATTTATCAGCTATATAACAAAAGTTTTCCTGAATTGTTAAAGGAGCGTGTGTTTAAGCCTGCTAATTTTCAAGAAACAGGTTGGAGAGTTCAGCGAGATGAAAATTTAGTTGACGTTGTTAATAATCCAAATGAAGACGCAATTAGTGAAATTGGTACGGTAGATGACGGTACTGAAAAAAATTTGTTTGTCTCAGCTAGAGAATTTGCGCAGTGGGGCAATCTTCATTTAAATCAAGGTGGGATAGATGGTAAACAAATTGTTCCAAAAGAAGTTATAAAAATCGCTACGAGTTTGCAGAGTCCAACATATATAAACAAAGAGCTACCACAAAATGGATTGTTTTGGTTCATCCAAAATGAGCCTGCGCAATTAAGCGAACTTGGTGAACGTGTTCCAAAAGGGTCGTATCAAATATTAGGGATTACTGGACCGACCATTTTAGTAATACCTGAATATAATGTAGTTGTTGCAAAAATGTATAACAAAAGATATAACTACGGCGGTGATAATTACTTATATTATTTACGTGAATTTAGTAATTTAGTCGCTGATACATTTAGTAACGGTAATAGGGCATAATTACTCCTATAACAAAAAGGAGTGATTGAAAGTGAAAGATAAAGTGAACAAAAATAAAAAACAAAATATAAAAGATGTAAATACAGAGCAAAATGCGATTTATAGCGATCCTAAAGATGCAGCTAATATGCAAACTGTACCGCAGCCGAAGGATTTTGATGAAATCGAATATTAATTTTTCATCCGACTATATGATGAATGAAAAATACGTCTTAAGTCTCATCACATATAAGAAATTATTTGATAACATATATACATAAGCATTTGAAAATGGCTTATCTTAACAAAGCTTTCTTTAGAAACATCTGATATAACCTGCAAAAGGCACTTCTTTATGAAGTGTCTTTTTGTGTATATGAACTTAATTACCATTTTCCGTACAGTATCTTGCAATTTATGATGGATATACTAACTGTGAAAATTCATGTCAAGATAAAAGAAGGGGACAGTTAGTATGAAACAAACTTCTATAAATCCGTTACTAATTGTTCTAGGTACAATCATTGTTCAAATTGGACTTGGAACAATTTATACATGGAGTTTATTTAATCAACCCCTTGTAAGTAAGTTTGGATGGAATCTTAATGCAGTAGCGATAACTTTCTCTATAACAAGTTTTTCTTTATCATTCTCAACTTTATTTGCAGCAAAGTTACAGAAAAAATTAGGACTTCGGAAACTTATTGCTACTGCAGGAATTGTTTTAGGACTCGGCTTAATACTTAGTTCTCAAGTTTCTTCTTTACCACTATTATATTTATTAGCTGGTGTCGTTGTTGGTTATGCGGATGGAACAGCTTATATTACATCACTATCTAATTTAATTAAATGGTTTCCAAATCGGAAAGGGCTTATTTCAGGTATATCTGTATCAGCGTATGGAATGGGCAGCTTAATCTTTAGATATATAAACGGAAATCTTATCGATAACCTTGGTGTATCACAAGCATTCTTATATTGGGGTATTATCGTGTTACTTTTAGTGTTAATCGGATCGTTCTTCTTACGTGAGGCAATTGTAAGTAATGCTGTAACTGAAACATTACACAATGACTATACTCCGCGTGAAATGATGCGAACGAAACAAGTATATCTGCTATTTTTTATGTTATTCACTTCGTGTATGGGTGGTTTGTATTTAATCAGTATGGTAAAAGATATCGGTGTACAACTCGTTGGACTTAGCGCAGCAACCGCTGCAAACGCCGTTGCTATGATTGCGATCTTTAATACAGTAGGTAGAATCATTCTTGGGACGTTATCAGATAAAATCGGCCGAATGAAAATTGTCTCTGCAACGTTTATTATTATAGGTTTGTCAGTCTTTACTTTAAGTTTTATTCCGCTAAATTACGGAATCTATTTTGCTTGTGTAGCAAGTGTCGCCTTTTGCTTCGGCGGTAATATAACTATATTCCCAGCTATTGTCGGAGATTTCTTTGGATTAAAAAACCATAGTACAAATTACGGGATTGTCTACCAAGGTTTTGGATTTGGTGCGCTTGCAGGATCATTTATTGGAGCGATACTCGGGGGATTTCAACCAACTTTCATTATAATTGGTGTTTTAAGTGTTATTTCCTTCATTATTTCAATATTAATCCGTCCACCAACTGCAGAGAAGAAAAAGGAACTAAAACATTTACATCGGAAAGTGGCGTAATACTAAAAAGAGTCCTAATATAGGGCTCTTTTTAGTATAGAGAGAATAGAGTTATTTAATTTAAAATGAAATGATTTGAGAAGCCTCGATTCGTTCTAACAAAAGTAATGAAGTCATTGATAACACTTCTGAGTCATTATTTAAAGTAGCTACGATTACATTGGCTAATGGAGCTGACAATATCTCAATTTATATACCAATGTTCGCTAGTCAATCCTTGGAAGCAAATATCGTTACATTAATAATCTTTTTTTCCATGATAGCGATATGGTGTTTTATTAGCTACAAATTGATGAGAACTCCTATTCTAGTTAAAGTACTTGAGAACAATTGTCATATTATTGTTCCAATTGTTCTAATTGGTTTAGGAATGTTCATTCTTTTTCGCAGTGATACAATTGAATTATTGTACTAATATGTTGAAACTTGAATTAAAAAGAATCAAACGCGGTAAAAAGCCATACTACAGATAAAATGTAGTACGGTTTTTTAAAATTTTAGTGAAATGAAACAGTGCACTACGACTATTAAGTTAGACAGGATATTACGATTATTAAATTGAATAGATACTTTAAAAGGAACGTGATAATTAAAATGAAAATAGTAAAACAATGGGTCCAAGAAGATAGTGATTACATAAGAGAAAAAGTAATTGAATATAACCAAAAACATATTTCAGATGAAGAGAAAAAGCCTTCAGAAAAAATTAGTTTTATAGTGAGAAATGAAAAGGGAAAAATTGTAGGTGGAATAACTGCAATTACATTTTGGCACCACGTACATGTTGATTTCCTGTGGGTTTCTGAAGAATATAGACACGAAGGTTATGGAACCAAGTTAATAAAACTTATTGAAGAATTTGCAATTGAAAAAGGGTGTAGGTTAATTAATTTAGATACTTTATTCTAAAACTGCAAGAACGTACTTTGGATAATCTTCCTAAGGTACGTTCTTTTTTTATATCAGTAGCCTATTCTTATTAACTCCACTAATAGTGGTAAAGGCAAGACTTAACTAACTTATATATATTAAAAGGAGTTAATGGTAGAATGAATAGAAGACAGAAAATTCCTTTTATTAAAAATAGAGGAGGTACATATGAAAAAAGTTAATGTTACATACGCGATTTTGTACGATAAAACTAATGAAAAGATTTTAATGGTAAAAAACAAAGGGGAAAATGGTTCTTATTATACATTACCAGGTGGCGCAGTTAAATTAGGAGAAACATTGGAAGAAGCAGTAATTCGAGAAGTAAAAGAAGAAACAGGGTTACATATAAACGTAAAAGGGATTTGTTCTATCAGCGAAGCCTTTTTCGAGGAAAGAGATCATCATGCAATTTTCTTTAATTTTCTAGGTGAAATAATTGGCGGAGAGACATATATATCAAGGCCGAAAGAAATTGAAGAGATTACTTGGATGGAATTACATATAGCAGCTCCATATTTACGCATACCAGAACATTTACTAGATTTATTACAAAAGAAAGAAACAGTACCTTATTTTTTTAACGGAACAATCGTTCATCAATCTTCATAAAAATATTATCTCATGTAAGGCGGGGAAAAAATGGAGTTTATCGTTAATCACAAACAATTCACTCAAGCACTTTCAGAAGTCAACAAAGCAATATCAACAAAATCTTTAATTCCTATATTATCTGGTATAAAAATAACTGCAGATCAATCTGGAATTACTTTAATTGCAAGTAACTCGAATATTTTTATTGAAAAATTCATTCCTGTTTTAATTGAAGACGAAAAGATTGCAACTATTTTAAAGGAAGGAACTATTGTTGTACCTGCAAAGTATTTTATTGAAATAATAAAGAAAATGCCAAGTGATATAGCAATAAAAAGTAAGAATGAGCAAATTATTAAGATACAATCAGAAGAAATCACATTAAGTTTAAATGGATTTCCTGCAGATGAGTTTCCGAAAGTACCACTTATAGACAATCATGCAGAAATCAAAGTAGAGACAGAGCAATTGATTGAAGTATTTAAACAAACAGTTTTTGCGGTAGCAAAAAATGAATCTAGACCTGTTCTTACTGGGGTGCATATAGAGTTATCTAATAATAAGTTAATTTGTGCTGCAACTGACTCACATAGACTAGCGATACGTGAAACGCTACTTTCCTCAGATGTAAAAGCAAATTGTATTGTACCAAGCGCAACCATTAATGAACTTCTAAAATTAATGAACAGCAATTCGGAATTCGTATATATCTACTTTTCGGAGAGTCATATTATATTTACGTTTGGAACAACTACATTATATTCAAGACTAATTGAAGGGAAATATCCTAATATTTCTAACCTTATTCCAAATGATTTTAAAACGATTATTAACGTAGATAGAAAAAAGATATTACAAGGTGTAGACCGATCAAGTTTATTAGCAAGTGAATGGGCCAATAACAATGTTAACTTAGAAATCATAAACGAATCCACAATTAAAATTTCTTCAAACGCTTCTCAAATTGGGCAAATATCCGAAACGCAACAAATAGATGCAATTCAAGGTGAAAAACAATTAAATATATCTTTCGATGGGCATTTTATGGTTGATGCTTTACGAGCAATAAAAGAAGAAACGATTACTTTAAGCTTTGGCGGTTCTATGAGACCGATATTGATTGAAGCAGGAGAACAATCTGCAGCAGTACATCTTATATCACCAGTAAGAGCGTATTAGGGATAGAGGAAGGAATTACATTATGTACAAGCAGACTTTTGATTTATGAAATCATAAATCAATACATTATAAGAATGATGTATTAGTAAAGCAAACAGTTTACTAAATCCTACATAATATAATTCAATCATAGACAAAGCAGCAATGATAATCTGAAATACAAAGCAAAATAATAATAACCTCAATATAAAAGCCATAGATTAATCGATATGGGGTGAGTATGATGAAGAAAATAATTGTTTTACTCATTGGTATAGTTTTAATTACTTTTGCTTTTTATCAATACAACAAAAAAGACTATGCAGCTAAAAGTACTAACTTGTATGTAGAAAACTTTAAAGGGGCAAATGATTCAATAAAAATACAATCTGCTATTAATAAAGCAGAATCTAGTAAAATTAAAACGGTATTACTTGATGATAAGAAGTATAAAATTACGTCACCAATCATTGTTAAAAAAGGTGTGAAATTATTATTTGGTTATGGATCCCAATTTGTAGTTGAGGGAAACTTTAGAGTTCTAGAACTGGAGAACAACGCATCCATTGAAGGAGCGTATATAGCTATTGACGATCCTAAATTTAGCTCTGAAGTTATTTATTTAGACGGTAAAAATAAATATTATAACACTTGGAACAAAACACAAATAAAAGATATAAATATTATCAATTGGACGGAAACGAATAAAGGTACCGGAATTTCTTTATACTCTGCTGGAAAAGAAAATGAAATTTCGTTTGTTAACTTCGAAAACATTAAAATTGTAGGAATGGAAACCGGACTAAAATTAGTAGCAAAAAAACCGAGCACCGGACAAGCTTGGATAAATGCCAATCGTTTTATGAACTTTTCTTTAGAAGACTGTGTGAATATGATTTATATGGATAGTCAAGTAACTACGCCAAATGAAATTAGTGGGAATCAATTTACAAATCTTCAAATACAGCCTTCAAATAAAACAAAAAGCATTATAAAAGTAAGTGGTCAGTATAATGAATTTCATGGGATGGTGTGGGATTTAAATAAAATAAAACATGAAAACGAACTCATTGAACTAACTGATAAAAGTATGAATACAGTGATTGAAATGTCCAGTGTACCAGCAAATAGAGTTTTAGATAGTGGGAAATCCAATATTGTGAAATAAGTTTAAATACAGAAAAAAGAGCGAATTCTTTATAAGAGGATTCGCTCTTTTTATATTTTAAAATTAAATTTCCTTCCACCAAGCGGATGAAGGATAATTTGTAGATTTTAACGTAATAGATTCACCAATTTGAGGCGTTGTAATTTTAACTCCTAAACGGTTAGCTTCTTTCGTAATACGTTCTATCGGGTCACTCCATTCGTGTAATGCTAACGTAAAGGCACCCCAATGAATCGGAAGAAGTAATTCTCCTTTAACATCAATATGAGCTTGTACCGTTTCTTCAGGCAACATATGAATAGCAGACCACCTCGGATCATATTGCCCGCATTCCATTAATGTAAGATCGAATGGACCGTATTTATCACCAATTTCCTTAAAGTGAGGGGCATAACCGCTATCACCACTAAAGAAAATTTTAGTCTCTTGACCAAGAATAAGCCATGAACACCATAATGAACGATCTCTATCTGTCATACCACGTCCCGAGAAATGCCTTGCAGGCGCACATACTAACTTAATATTATCAAACGTAATTTCGTCCCACCAATTATGTTCACTAATTTTACTAGGCGAAACACCCCATTTAATAAGATATTGTGCAACTCCAGTTGGAACATAAAAGTGCTTTGCGCGATCTTTTAACTGCATAATACTTTTGTAATTCAAATGATCATAGTGATTATGAGAAATGATAATCGCATCAATTTCTTGAAGGTCATCACGTTCTAAAGAAAAAGTACCACTATAGCGTTTACTATTAAACAAAGGAAATGGGGAAGAGGCATCTCCAAACATAGGGTCTAATAATAGTTTTTTACCTTCTATTTTCAAAAGAGAAGCAGAATGGCCAAACCATGTAACACTCTCTAACGATTCATTATCTTTATTTGATAAAACGATAGGCAAATCCTTTATAGGACGCAGCTTTGATTTTATTTTAAAGTAATCCGTCATTAAACTTATAATATCTTTCGGTTTAAAACTCATATCAGTATGAATTTGATTTGTATATTTCTTATTCATTCGTTCTCCTTTTTACGATTAACAATTTATGTATGTTGTTATTGTAGCTATTTGTAGTTTAAACTATATTATTTTACCTTTCATCTAAATTGCCTTGTATTTCATAAATTCGTCAAATTCATTATTTGTATCTATAAAGTACAAATTGCACAGTGGCAGCTAAAACAAATATTAAGTACATGTAAATTGTTTTTATTTAGTAAATTCCTTCTTATACGCAACAAAGAACATACGTTTCGTTGTATGTTATAGAAGAAAATATGTCTCTAATAAAAGAAAGGAAGGAGAGGATGTAAGTGCACATAGAGCGAAAAAAGAAATCAAAATGTAAACTATCAAAATCTGAAATCATGCATTTGTATACTGAAGGGAAGAGCACCTCAGAAATCGCCATGCTTGCTAATGTGTCTGCAAGGTATATTCGTATGGTTTTATCAGACAATAACGTACCAAGACGCGCTATAGGGAGTTGGAAGAGAAAGTATGACATAACAGAAGATTATTTTAAAACGTGGTCAAACAATATGGCTTATATTTTAGGGTTTATAGCAGCAGATGGTGTTATACAGAAAGAAAATCAATGTGTCAGTATATCTCAAAAAGAAAGTTATATTTTAGAAGATATAAAAAAAGAACTAAAAACAAACCAGCCACTTTATCAAAACAAAAAAACAGGCGTATATATGCTAAACATTAATAGTAAAGTAATAAAAGACGATCTAATGAATATTCACGGAATCATGCCATGTAAATCTTTTAACATTGAATTTCCTTTAGTACCAGAAGAATATTTACATCATTTTGTTCGTGGATATTTTGATGGGGATGGTTACGTCAAGTATGAAACTTATACAGTTAATTTCGTAGGTGGATCATATAACTTTATGAATTCTTTACATCAAATTCTTCAAAATCGCAATTTACGAGCCGATTTACTAAATCAAAACAAACATTATCGTGTTATTTTATCTGGAAGAAAATCAATACAACTATTTTCAAATTGGATTTATAAAGACAAAGATATTTATTTGCATAGAAAATATGAAGTGTTTCAGAAAGAAAGTCTGAGTTTAGATCAATTACAAGATCGAAAATTAAAACAAACTCAAACTGCTGTTAAGCAAAGAAAACAAAGTTTCCTTGAAGAATATATGAAAAATAAATGTAATGCTATAACTTGTTCAAATTTAGAAATAAGCGAATCGGCTTTCAAACGTTGGCTAAAAAATGATAATCAATTTAAAAGAGATTATGAAAAGATTAATTTAACAATGTCCACTAGCGATAACTAAATATAAAATCCTAAAAAACCTTAGAATAGGTATGAAGATAGCTATTCTAAGGTTTTTTATTTTTAAATCATAAAGGATTCTTAATTTTATTGATTGAATATAGTAAATACATAGATTTTACAATTGTCTTGATAAAAAAGGAGAGAGACACCTTGCAAAAGAAATTTATCAATCCAGAAACGATGCCACCAACTTCTGGATATTCACATGTAGTGGAAGTTAGTAACGCTAAACGAACAATTTACATATCTGGACAAGTAGCGATTAACACTGATGGTCAAATAGTTGGCATTGGTGATTTAGCTACACAAACGCGACAAGTTTTCGAAAATATTAAAAGTGCATTAGAAACTTCGGAATTAAGATTTAATGATGTAGTAAAATTAACATTTTTCCTAACAGATATTTCTCAAATGGCCACTGTTAGAGATATACGAGATCAATACATTGATACTAAAAATCCACCAGCAAGTTCAACTGTAGAAGTTAGAAAGTTAATTAACGATAACTTTTTAATTGAAATCGAAGCAATTGCTGTAGCAAACTAATTTTAAAAACTTATTATGAATCATATCAATGCAATTCGTTTAATGTGTTCAGTTAAAACGAATTGCATTTTTTATTGTCTTAAATATAATTTATATCTGGAGACATTTTCATCAACAACTTATAAAATAAATAACTAAACAATCCATCACACAGAATGATTAAAAAGAACGAGGGGAGGCTAATCACAAAAACTAACTTACCTATAATAAGTTTATTATTTAAAGTTAGTTAACATAATATATATTATAGGCAGTTATAGAAACAAAGCAATACCAGGTATCAAAACCCAAGTAAACTATACTTAATGAGACGGAACGGAGATTTTTGGTGAGATTTACATTAAATCTTATCTAAACAAATTTCTTCAGTTTTTATCGTTTTTATTTGTTATAAATTCATCACAGCAAATCTTAATCAATAATCGCGTAAGATTTAACGAATTAAAAACATTTTTGATTGGCAAGAAATTTTTATACAGAAAAATTATTTCTATACAAAATATAAATTAGTAATTTTATTTTATGTTTTACTTAATGAATTTATTGCTATTTGCACATGTTTTACAACTTTACATTATTTGTTGTTATTTCTGTTATTTAGACTTGACTTTCATTACACTCATTGTTTTTTATTCTAGTTAACATAACGCTTATTTTTAACATAAAAAAATCCTCCTCACCTTCAGGAAGATTTTTTGTTTGCTATTATTTTATTTATACCTTCTAGTAACAATCCCAATTGTAAATGACATTGGAAAAATCTAGATTTAACAAATCTTCCTTACGTATAAAGAAATTAGCAACCCCAGAATCACCCCACATAATATTTAATGAATCGTCTGTATCGATTTGCATCAATAATATGTCATGTTGCTGGTATTTTTCTTCCCATTCCCTTGGATCTGTCTGTGTGAAAAATGGATAACCACCAATTTTATGTCCTTGATCCTTACATAAATCATCATACAGTTCGCCTAATTCTGTATTATTTTCTTCATCAACAATTTCTTCCCAATCAATGTTATCATTAAAAATCATTTCAAATCGATAATCTCTTGGTGTTACTGGTTGATATGCCAACTCAAACTTTAGTTTTGCTGCTTTGGGTATGATAAAATTCTCTAAATCTAAAGTGTTTAAATAACTAAAATCAGTAATCACCTTAGTTAAATCCGCTGTGATTGTAGAATGATAAACAATTCGAAAGTCTTTTTGGGTTGTGGGATGATCAAAATCTGCTCCAAAAAGATCTTCTTCAGCACTTATGAAAAACTGTAACATTCCATGTTGAGGCATATGTTCAATGTTTGGTATTTCTTCAAGGTTTAACTGCGCAAGTAGCATCATAGGTTGTCCGTTTGAGTCTTTAGGATGCTCTTGATCTATAGGTAAATACGGATATCCACCAAACTTACTTTCAAAAAGCGTTGTCTCTGTTAATGTTCCAGACACTTTAACATACGGTTTCACACTTTCTTCTAAAATACTACGATACTGTTCTAGTTCTTTCGGAATTTGAAGTTGATACGTATTCTTCACTATATTTGCCTCCTTTTAGTAATGAATTGAAAATGCCTAACTTAATTATATAGTAAGCGATAGCTTAATTGAAAATCGTTAAAAATCCATTTTCACCCTCATTTTTTGCGCGCTTGGTGGACAAAGTAGATTATGTTCTAATACCTTTTTATTAATAGTTCGAATTAAATCCGCTGCTTCTGCAGTATTTGTATTTTCTTTTAGCTTTTCTTTTAAATCATCAATTTCTTTTGAAAGCTCAATCCACCTAGGTAAAACGTGATTATTTGCTAAAGTTCTATAAAGTTGCTTTTCAGGATTGTACGAAAGATCTTTATCAAGATTAAGAGGTTTCCCTTTACCAGGTAAATGATCAAAAGCTCCTTTCTGTTCTGCTTGTTTAACGATAGAACTAATATGATCCTCATACGTATAAGACCAAACTTTCTCATCTTTTACTAAAATCTCTTGTTTTTTTAGTTTTTTATCTAGTTCTTCTTGATTCATAGATTCTCTCTCCTTTTTATTTTCTAATGTCGTTTTTGTAAATTCTAATGCCCTTAATCCATCGAATAGCTTTTCTCGCCACCATACGCTATCATGTCCACCTTGAAACTCTTCGTAAGTGGGTTTGGTATTTCTTTGCTTCTAAAGCTTTATATAGCCGTCTATTAGCCGTTAAAAGAGGTTCGTTTTCGAGTTCGCCTACTGCTATGTAAGAATGTAGATGAGTCACATTAGAATTTATTGATGAAATTTGATTTTCAATCCAAGGAATTGTATTTCCATAATTATCCTTTTTCCAATGTACGGATCCAGACATTGACAACACATTTCCGAAAATATGTGGATTTTGAAGTGCTGCATAAAAAGCTGCTAAGCCACCAAGACTGAAACCAGCAATTGTTGTATGATTCTTTTCTTGATAAACGTGATACTTAGCTTGAATCCACGGAAGTAATTCCTTCGTTAAAAATGCATTCATTTTATCGTTATAAGTTAGCTCTTCTAATCGATCGACAGGATCTATAGCAACAGCAATGCAAGATGGGATTTCTTTTTCGTAAATTAAATAATTAAGTGTTTTTTCAATTGAAAGGCTCTGAATGAATGAATTCCCATCAAATACAATGAGAAGTTCTTGAAGATGTGGAGTGTGAGAATAATCATGAGGCGTATAAATATGAATTTTACGTGTGTTATTTAAAATCGAACTATGAAAAGAATATGTTTCAATTCTCCCAGATGGATAATGATTTGAAGGGAAACGACTGCTATACTGCATGTCCATACTTATTTTTAACACAGACGCTTTATTGGTACCTTCTCCAAATGTATTTTTATTAAATGGGTCTAATCGATACTGTTCACTACGCTTTATCCAATTATTTTCGAAAAAATCATTTACTGTAAAATAATAAGTTGAAATAAAACTCTTATTTGTTCTAAACGTAACATACCAAATATCTGTCTGTAACAATCGTTGTAATTGATTTACAGACAAATCCCAACCAGGAAAACTACCGAATACATAAACGTTTTCAGTGTTTTGATCCCCTAACCATATATACGTTATAAGCTTATACTGATTATCTGCAGGGCATTGTTCTATTAGTGGCGTGTGATTTGACTTTATTTCATGCAAAAAAGTATAAAGAGCTTTTTCGTTTCCATTCTTTAATTGATTTTTAAGCTTCTCTAACTTAGGACTGATTATTGTAGTCACCTCTCTTCCTCCTTTGTAGTATTCTATATGTAGTTTTTTTCATTAGAATCCCTATATAAAAGTAGTCGTAAGTTATTTGTTTAGCGAAGTTATTTATTAGAAAAATAATCAATTGCCTGAATAGAAAGTTCTAATGATTTTATTCTTCTTTCTAAAAGCGTTCTTTGAGGACTCCCAAGCTTTGACTTAACGTAAATCTTTTCAATTGATGGAAGCAAACCAATTAGAACATTACGAGCTTCTGCTAAATCTTCCTGAGTATAATGATGAGTTTCTTGCTTCCAAACACTTTCTAACATAGCTAAGCCGATACTAGCTGCTTTGAGTCTTTTTTTCACTAAAGTAGTATTTGATCCTTTTTGAGTCATCTGTGATAAGGCATTTTCAAGTTTACGGATTGTTGACTGTAAAGATTTTATTGATTCCAATTTATCTATTTTTGATACGTTTTCCATGTTAATGTTGTCCCTTCTGCATTGTTGACTTATTTTGTTTAAAGCTTGATTTCACTCGAAATATTTTAACATAAATAACTAACTGTATTCGAATTGGACAATATCTTAAAGAAAAACAGCTATTCCTCTCTCCTCCCCTACATCATTCTATAATATGTACTTCTTTCTTCTCGTTAGAATTCCTATATAAACTAGTTGTTAAAATTGAATGTTTTATGAACAAAAAAACGTACAAGTAATGTAACCTGTACGTTTTCGCTTTTATTCAATAAGGTAATAAAGTAATAGCTTCCTGGTCTTCTCATAACTTATGAAATCTCTATACAAAATGGGATAATTCACAATTTCTGTTTCTAGAAAACGATATTGCGGAAACCACTCAAAAAACGATTTTCTTAACCACTTTATTTGTTGAAACGTAATGTTCTGTTCGTTTCCATTTAGTATAGAATTTAAAGTAGCTGCTGTATGCATCCAATAATGATTAAAATCAGCGTTTATACAATCATCTTCGGTAAATTTACTTTTTAAGTCTCGCTGCAATTTTGCTGTAGCACGATAAGGAAACGGTTTATGAAGTGGACTATGCATTTTCTGCAATTCCTTAAAAATAATTCGTTTTCCTAACTTCAACTTTCCACCCCTTTATTTATCTATCCAATTTAATAAGTTTTCATAATGATATTGAGCATCGATATACCCAAGATTATATAGATTAACGAGCTTTTCCTTATTTCTTTCTATTCCGCTTATAGGAAGCTGTACACTTGGTTGAATTACATAAAAATTATCTTTTTGTTCTTCTCGATTCATATAAGATATCGTCTCATTATAAAAACGATAATGGTCTACTAAATTCTCTGCGATTTTCGGATATTTTCTATATAAAATTTTAGCCAGGCCTGAAAATTTATTTCGCTGCTTCTCATATCCTTCTGGCTTTGTCATAATGACAACGTTCTTTTCATAACCATCCTTTTGGGCTTTCAAAACTGGTATAGGGTCTATAATCCCTCCATCTAATAATTTTCGATTATTATATTCTACAGCAGGTGCTATAAACGGTACAGAGCTTGAGGCGCGAATGATTTTTAAAATATCATTTCCGTGTTCTGCTTTATTATAATAAATGGCTTGTCCTGATTCGCAATCAGTCGTCCCTATGACAAACTGTTCATTACATTTTAAGAAAGTTTGAAAATCAAATGGTACAATTTTATTAGGTACTTCATCAAATAAAAAATCCATTCCGAATAATTCACGTTTTCGAATTAAGTTTCGATAAGATATATACCTGTAATCTGATACTAGCTCTGTATTTACTTTCTTATTTCTACCTTTTTGACGTGACAAATAGGTTGCTCCCATACAGGCTCCAGCTGATACGCCGACTACATACGGAAAGAATAAGTTCTTTTCCATGAAATATTCGAGTACACCTGCAGTATATAAACCTTTCATTCCTCCGCCCTCTAATACTAAACCAATATTCTTCATGCTATATCCCTCTGCTTCTTTTTTCTTAATTTCATATTAGCATAAGATTTTAAGATGAGGTTTTATAAACTAATTACAACAATAACCAGAAAATACTAAAGTAATGTCATAATATCTTTGTGAGTAACATGTTACAATATAAGTAATTCATTCCACATATATTAAAGGAGGAATTTAATATGGGTTTATTTAGCGGTATTTTAGGAAATGCATCAAATACGAGTTCTGAAAGTGTAGAACGTGATTTAGAGAAGATTATGCTAGACGATGAAAAAGTAGAGCATGCTTATAAATTAATTCGTGATCTAATCGTATTTACAAATCGTCGTCTTATTTTAGTAGATAAACAAGGAGTAACTGGCAAAAAAACAGAATACCATTCTATTCCTTATAAAAGTATTACACAATATAGCATCGAAACGGCTGGGCATTTTGATTTAGATGCAGAACTTAAAATTTGGGTGTCTAGTATGGAGGATCCAATTACGAAAGAATTTAAAGGTGACGATAGTATTTTAAGCATTCAAAAAGCGTTAGTAACCTTTACGACCAAGTAGTGGCTTTTGTATTTTTATTCATTTTTAAAATTAATAACCCGAGTATTTTGGAAGAACATACATTGTTTTTGTATATTTAATCTAAAATAACATAAAAAGGTAAAGCGTATTTTATATGCTTTACCTTTCTTTTTTGTAATAAATAAGTGTAGTTTCATCATTTAATTTCTTTATAACTTCTGTTCTTTTATACTCCATCTTTTCATACAAAAAACAATTTTTCTCTTCTTCTAAAATAGTAGCAAGTTCCCAGCTCGTTGCTTCAGGAAACATTTCCTCAATTAATGTAAGTATCTTTTGGGCAATTCCTTTTCCTTGATAACTCGGGTGAATAAACATTGGACTGATCCAAAATTTAGAGGGTGTTTCTTTTTGTGAAATGCATATCGCTCCAACAAGATTCATTGCCACTATTATTTTATAGAAGCCACCGTCTACATGATTTATTCTACAAATAGTTTTTTCGATAGTTTCATTTGCTGGATTTGTTTCATAGTCTTTATATTTATGTAATAAAGGGCTAAATGAGTCTATTTGCATTTGAAATATAACTTCTGCATCACTTTCTGTCGCCTTCTCTAATGTAATCCATGTTACCAATTAAGTCGCTTTCTTAACGAGGTAATATGAGCGGTATGATGACGACCATGCCATGCGTATAGTCCTATTGCAACAGCAAGTTTTGTTTCACCAGTTTCAGGATGGTTAAATGTCTTTTCTAAATCTTCAATTTCTAGAGAATATAAAAGGTTAACCCATCTTTTATGTAATGAATCTAGCATTACTAGTGAAACATCTACCGGTAATTTTGAATCGGGTAACTCTGCCCACTTCTCTTCTTTATACGGCTTAATAGTTGGATTCTTTTCTGTCAGTGCTAATTTAAAGCGTATGTAGCTATTCATATGGCTATCAACAACGTGATGAACAACTTGACGGACAGTCCATCCTCCAACGCGATATGGTGTATCTAACTGCTTCTGATCTAAATTTTTAATTGCCTTTGTTAGTTCATTAGGTAAATCTTCAATTTCTTGAATCCATGTATCAATCATTTCTTCAGTTATAGGACGTTTGTATGTAAATTGGCCAATTGGATAACGTAAATCATTCATGAATAAGTCCTCCTTATTATAAGCGCGAAGTATTTCTCCAAATATAGTGTACAAACTTCACATGTTCTCCATGTAATTCTACAGATGTTATATCTGATTCGTTTTGGTAAGAAGAAAATCCGCTTTTTTCTAGTACAATTTGTGATGCGAGATTATTAGTCGTTGTTTTAGCATGAACTTCAGTAATTTCATTATTTTTCGCTACATCTAAAATTAATTTTACGGCTGCTGTTGCAACTCCTTTTTTAGTAAATTTTTCTCCGACCCGATACCCGAGCGAACTAATTCGAGTTTCCGTATCTATATCTACTAAATTAATTCGCCCTACAATTTCTTTTTCTTCATTACGAATTAAATAAAAATAAGAATCTCCACCTGCTTGTTCTATTAATAAATCGTCTAGTAGTTTTTGGAAATATTCAAATTCAAAATATTTTGAGCCACGATTTGGTACCATTGTTTCAAAAAAAGATTTATTCGTAAGTTCAAACGTAAATAAATCCTTAGCATCTTGTTTCTTTAGTTGCTCTATGTATATTTCCATCCCGTATTCTCCTTCTAGATTTACTAACTGTTATACATTCTTTTTTAATCAATTATATTCCTGCTATTACTTTCGATTAAGTAATACAGATAGTAGCACTTTCGGATGAAAAAGATGAAATGGACTACGAATTAAATTCATAACTCGTACTAACCGAATATAAACATCAGAATTACTTGCGGATAGTCGATATATTTGTTTCGTATACCATAGCTGAAATTTTTGTTTTGTAGTTAATTCTCTCTTTAGTTGCGGATGACGTGATATTTCCGTTGTTGTCATATCCCATGGGGTTTCTATTATAGTAGCTGCCTTTTTATAAAATTGTTGTGTAAATGTTTTATCAAGTTGTTTTCTACCTTGCAGAAGTAATTGCAACTGGTGAGCCTCCATAGCAGCAACTGATACGCCTTGGCCGAAAACGGGATCAAAACGACATTGCGCATCTCCAACAACTAATAAGCCTTCTGGTACATTATTCACTAAATCAAATCGCCGGCGTACTTGATAAGGAATTTTGTATGTCTTTATATCAGTAATTCCCTCAGCCTTGTTTAGGAAGTCTGTAACATTAGAAATTGATAGGTTTTCAGCAAAATCATAAAACTCATCATCTGTTTGTGGTGCTTTCTCGTTTGCGTATCCACTGAAAGTAACAAAATAACGATTATCTTCTATCGTTTGAATAAGAACGCCATAAGGGTTATCAGGGAAACTCGGAGACATTAGCACATTGCAACAGTCTAATTTCTCATTTTCTTTAAGTTTGAACATTTTCGTTGCGTAAAATAAATCAATACGAACTTTCTCTTCTTGTACTTCAATTTCGTATTCTCGTAACCACTCTATACTTTTTGAGCCAAATCCACTCGCATCAACTACAAGGTCTGCATGAACTTCTTCTTGTATGTCTGTCTCTAAATATTTAACTTTTACTCCACACACTTTGTTAAGCTTTGCATCTACCAATAACCCTTTAACCAATGTTTCATATTTAATAGTAATATTTGAAATTTGATGTATTCGTTTTTGAATATGCCATTCTAGCAAAGGACGACTTTGTTGAATCATATGTACTTCCCCTATGAATGGCTGTTTCCATAAACCAAATTGATGCCATTTTAAATCACGAGTAAAGTTATTTACGATACTACCTGCTTCTATTAATTCATTCGTAATATTAGGAAACAATTCTTCAATTGCGTTTTCTCCACCTTTTAATAACACGTGAGGATGATTACTTTGTGGAACTCTTTTTCTCGAAGACTTTCCATCCCACCTTTCACCAGCTTCTATAATGATTACTTCTTTAAAAGAAGTTGATAATGCTTTTGCTGCAAACTTTCCTGCTATACTTCCACCAATAACGATAGCCTTATTAAACATATTTTCCCCCTTAATAAAAAGAGATCCTGCCTTGTATGAATGAAACAGGATCTTAAACTAATTAACTTCTTTATCATTATACTTAAAATACATCAGTAAATTGCAACATTAAAATTAAAATACCTAATCCCCATACGTAATACGCGAATACTTTTAAAGAGTGACGTTTTAAATATTGAATCATCCATGAAACGGCTATGTATCCAAAAAATGCTGCTGATAACGTTCCGACAATTAAAGATGTACTAGAAATAGATTCTGCTTTCCCTTGAAAAACGTCTACAAATTGCAAAATGATAGCTCCAACAATGGCTGGTGTCGATAGTAAAAAAGAAAAGTAAGCAGCAGTTTCACGGTCTAATTTTCTCCATAATGCAGCGACAATTGTCATTCCAGAACGGGAAATGGCTGGAAAAATAGCAGCAGCTTGAAATGAACCGATAATTAATGCGTCTTTATATGTTATGTCATCCATTTTTTTACGACCATTCTTTTGTTTATCTGCCGTGTAAAGAAAGAATCCGGTCACTAAAAACTCCCAACCGATCGTGATTCCTGTTTTTGAAATATCTTCAAAGAAATCTTTAAACAATAAACCAATTACAACTGCGGGTATTGTCCCAACGATAAGTAATAACATGAGCTTTGAAAATGGGTTTTTAATTAAATATATAAATTCTTTTTTGTAATAAATAAAAACCGCAAGTAAAGTCCCAATATGCAGCATCGTATCTAAAAATAAGCCAGCCTCATCTAATCGGAACAAATGCCTTCCTAAATAAAGATGTCCGGTACTACTGATTGGTAAAAATTCTGTTAAACCTTGAATTATACCTAGTATGAAAGCTTCTAACCAATTCATGATGGTCTCCTTTCTCTTTTGCTTGTACCAATATATGAGGGTTAAATTTTCGATATGAAAAAAACTATATTTCTCTATGAATTTACTTTTCATTTATGGATATATATGTAAAGAGGGTTAAGGAGGGTTATTATGTGGAAGCACACAAAATTCGGTAATGTATTACTTTGGGTGGGCCCTATCCTTGTATTTTTAGGACTATGTATGACAAATGTTATTTCAGATATTCCTTTCTTTGAGGGAAAACATAAAACGGTTGGTATTGTACTTATATTTATAGGTGTAATCTGTTTTGTTGCTGCTAATCATTTGAAAAAAGGAGAAAGATATGAAGAATAAATCTAAATAAAAAACAATCCTGGCATATTAGCTAGGATTGCTTTTTATTAATGTTGATTATTTGTAGAATACTTTATCAACGTTATATTTCGCTTTGTATTCATTAATGATATATGTTTCGTAAATTTCTCTTTCTGTTGGATCTTCTACGATACATGCATCAATGCGGTATACTTCATCACGGTGATTTTTAATTGGTGAAACATTATCTTCAAAATGCTTCTTAATACGTTGTCTAATTTTACGAGCTTTACCTACGAAAAGAAGTTCGTCATTAATATTGTAAAACATAAAAATGCCGCCTTTATCTCTAGGGAACAAGTGGAAATCGATAAATCCATTAATTGGAGTAATGATTGGCTCGTCTCCTTTAATAACTTGTTTACGTTCAGTAATTGAAACATCAGCTTCAGGAATATTAATTTTAATCAAGTTCATTCACGTCCTCTTTTATTATAAAGATAAATAATAGCATACATAAGTAAGAAAAGCTATGTTCAGAGGCATATTTCATTTTATAATTCAAATATTATAGGTGTATCATGTAAACTTTTCTTCCAAATCATATGATCGCTGGATTCTCCCCAGTAATCTTTCAATACATAGCTAGGTTTTCCAAACTTTTTCGTCCATATACTTTGCGCATTTTTATATCCACTATCTAAACAATATTCTGTTATCCCTCTGCTAAGTAATGTAAGAAACATTGTATGTAGTAATAAACTCCCTATTCCCTTTCTCTGATACTCCGGAAGTATGAATACAGTTCCTATTTCATACAAATTTTTAAGTACACCACCTGTACAACTATTAATCAATGTACTTGCTGGACCGATTTCGATTGTTCCAATGATTTTATCGTTACTTGTATCAATTGCTAATAAAAAGTAACGACCTTCTCCGTTACTATCAAAATCACTTTTCAAATACTGCTTTTTTGAGTTAATTTCATTTTCTATGTCATCCAATGATTGTGACAATCCTTCATTTTTGTATGTATTCGTAATAACGATACGGAAAAATAAATATAGTTCATCTACATCATTCAAATTCGGTCTTCTAACTGCAACGTTAGTCATGAATTCAATCTCCAATCCTCATTATGCCATTGTCAATACAACACTTTATATAATCTATTCATCATTATTCTGCAAAAACCTGCATAAATCCAGCAATATAGAAAGCTCAGTATAAATATTAATAAAATAATTTTCATGTCCATAGTTGTATGAACAGTAGGACCAAGTACCGGAAAACGGAAAACATCGAGAACGATCATAATACCTATAAGTAGACACGTTGCTGAAAAAGAAACTATCCAAATTCTCCTCTTAAATTTTAAAAAGGATACTCCTAAGGCTAGACCTAATAAGCCTGTAGTAAAAGGAAAGATAATTAGTTCACTTGGCTCAATAATAAATAATAGAAAAATAGTAAGAATATAAGAAAGTATTCCCTCACGAATAGAATAGAAAATAGCAAAAAAAATCGGTAATGTCGAAAATGGACTAATGAGCAAACCTATACCAGGAACTAGGTTTCCTGCTGCTTGAAACATGGTGGCTAATGTACTCATCAAAGCTGTAAGTACTAACTTATTCGCAAGGGACAATTTTCTTTTATGAACAAAGCTCGTATCATGTTCTATCATCAGTTGATACCAATAACGTACAAACCGATTCATTAAAATCCCCCCTAAAGACACCTCATTCATTACTTTCTATATTATTCGTACACATACGGTTTATGAGTTACTTTCTGCAAGTTAATAGATGCTCATACATTGAAGATTTTTAGGGGGATAAGTTAAGTCGTGCGTTTTGGGAACAGAATGAATTCCTTATATTATATTTTTAGACTGATAATTTGTATCGTATTAAGGGATAATTTCAAAAATGGTACCTTTGTTAAAATCAGTTACTTTCATAGAACCGTAAACTCCTAAATATAATTTAGTTTGATTCAAATTTGTTCCTAAACTCATATAATAAGCTGCTTGCGTACCAAAATCATAATTGGTTTCAATAGCATGAAAGTCAGTATGTTTACCGTCTGTACCTGCTCTAGTATAGGCTAAAACACCTTTAACTGGCGGTCGAGAATCTTCTTTCTTAGCAAGGTCAGTAAACACTACGCTACCTGTTAAATTTGGAATTGCATTTCCCATATATGGCTGAACTCCTGTAAGGGAAGTTCCTCCAAACTTATCGGGTCTGGAATCTTGATGAAAATAACTAAGTAGAGGCAGAATACGCCTCGCTGAAGTTTGTATTGTTTCATCATAATAAGTCATTGTTCTTTCATCCAAAGTCTGATTTTCGGAACAATGCCGTATAAAAGAAGTAGGTAAATCCCCTTCCCATCCTCTCCAACCAAAATTGATAAACCCATCTTGATTGGGAGTGAGCCTCATAAAATGCATTTGAACAAGTTCTGTAACCGGTATAGGTTTATATTGAACAAATGAAAAAATAGACTCTACAATATCTTGTCCGACATTTCCGGCGTATTTGATATATTGATTATAAAACCTTTGAAATGAAATGCCGGTTATATTACGTACTCCTTTTGCAATTACTGTAAGTGTTTCTTGTATAGATAAAGGGAGTTCATTAAAGCGTGTAACTACAGGAGGGTTATTTATAAATGTATTTTTACTTATATCGATTTCAATTATTTTACCTGCTATTTCTAAATCATCTTGGCTTAAATTAAATGGATCATAACCTGATCCGCCATCTCCATTTGTAAAAACAAGTTTTCCAGTCTCAGGTGAAAAGTTTAAACTATTGACTCCGTTATGATTAAAAAATGGTCTTCTTACATTCAGTAATGTTCGTCGGTTTTGAGCTTGACCATTAGATTGTAAAGTCCATTCTTCTACTGTATCAATGTGATCATATTGCGTATTTCTATTAACCCACTTTAAATTTAGCGTTTTAGGGTCACAAGGATTCGGTTTAAATTGCTCAGAAAATGCACCTGGCCCTTGAGTTCCAGCTACTGAATAATGAAGATAAAATAACCCATTTTGATAAAATTGTGGATGGAACGCAAGTCCAAGCAATCCGCGTTCATCATAACCGCTACTAGAAACACCTTCTTCAAATGTACCTAATTTAATAATTAGGTGACGAATATCTAAAAATGTCTTTATAACTCCGTCCCCTATGTAAAAAACCTCTCCTAATTGGGTTGCGATAAATAGTCTTTCGATCGATTCACCTGGAAGTATCGTTGTTTTCAATACGGTTGGTAAATTTACGTTTTGAACAATGGGTCGTAAACTAACTTTAACTTTTGTCAATTAACTGTACACCCCTTTTTCTTCTTTTTTATAGAAGAATATGATTAGAGTAGTTTTGTTAGTATTAAATAAGTCGTATTCCTTTTTATTACAATTTTGTATATAATATAAGAATCAATATATTAGGGGAATCAATTATGCCACTCTTATTACAAATCATCGTACCACTTATATGTGCCATATACTTATTTACTCTCTATCATAACGGGACGTATGGATCAGCTTCATTCCTTTTAGCAGTCATGATAGGAATTTTCGGTTTAGAGAATATCTTTCAATATGCTAGTCTAACAAATCATGCTATTTATCCATATTGGGGCAGTTTGAAGGCTGTTGTTATCGTTTTATCAGTCGTATTTCTATTTAAAAAAGGTGGTTTAACAGGGAAATATTGATTTTTAATGCGTTACATATTTTCTTGTTAAATTGCTTTTATTTTATAAAAGCAGAAATATTTATGTAAAAACACGAAGGGATGTGTTACATATGTCTATAAATATTATTTCAATAGTATCTATCATAATATGGATTTTGTTAATTACAGAACTTATAAAACCTTCAAAAGAACAGAATGGACGAAAAATAGTAACTTTAGTAACTGCTGGTTCCGTATCAACACTTATTTTAACGGTTTCATTTATTCAAAATATCCCGTTTTGGAATTGATAGTGATATAACTAACAAAAATATGTATAAATAAAAAGATTAGGATTCACTCCTAATCTTTTTATATTTTGAGGTAGCACCATATGCCCAGCAAGCTAAGGTCTTGAAGTAGCCCCTAAACAAAATTTTAAATTTTTCTAAAGTTATTTATGCGAATTCAAATCGTTTTCAGGAACATATGTGGTCCTTTTACAATTTGAATTTCTTTTTAAGTTTCTTATATTTTCTGTACGAACGTCTAACAATGTTTAACATAAAATACGGTATTTTAACCGGAAAAGGCAATTTATATATGAAAGGAAAATAAAAGGTGAAATATGCCTTTTCTAGGTCTCTCCACTTACTATCTTCTTTTGTTTTTAAGAAATCAGATACATCGACTACATATCCTCTTCCTTTTTCCATCATCACATTTTTCCCGTGAACATCACAAGGAGTTAACCCTTGTTCCCTCGCATACTCTAAAGCCTCATTAATATCAAGTATTACTTGCTTAGGAATTTTAATCCCCTTATGAATAGCATCGTATAAGGTAATTTCTTTTAAACGTTTCAATACTATGAAATTTTCTCCTTTATATATAAGCTTTGAATAAGAAGGATGATCTCCAATTCTTCGGTATACTTCTGACTCTTTTTCAATTCCTTCTCCTTCTCGCACGTAAACTTTCACTACCCAATCTTTGTATTCTTTGTGCATGAATACTGCGGCATAATTACCTGTTCCTAAACACTTCCAAAGTCTGGGAATATCTTTAACTACTACAGGCTCGAATTCATCCTCACTTCTGATACTTACCTCTTTTAATAATTCGTCATTTATCAATCCCACAAAACTATTTATACTCATCATTCCCACTCCGCTTTTGCTAAAAGGGGGCCCACCCACATTTTAACGAAAATATACACTAAGCGAATTTTAGCATAAAACGAGTCATTTTTCTTCTTAAAATAAAAAGCTAACTCGTTTTATTTAAACTGTTGAATACTTAATATTTATTCCGTTATTTATAGCCAAAAACCGTACGATATAAAAATATTTCTAATTATTTTCATTTTTTCAGAGTCAACTGTATAGGGCTTTTCTTAGTACAAGTTCTCTTCGTTCATTACCCATGCCAAATCTATAAAACATTGTTTAGAAGTGTAGCAAAGGTTTGTTAATGGTTCAATTCTTCTTCCACAACTATTTTTGTTAGCAAAAACTTTTATTGTTTTAATAGTCTTTTGTTTAATTCCCACAATGCTGTTTTGTTGCTATCCCATTTCAAAAGCGTTACTGCTTCCTCAAAGCATAACCATTTATAATTGAAGTGTTCTTTAGATAATGATATGTTTTTTGTAGGGACTTTAACTCCAAAAGAAAATTCTTTTATTACATAAACCTCTTCTCCCCAAAGGAATCCTCCAACTACATCCTCTACTGGTAGCGAAGACACAGAATCTAATTGTATATATGGACATTCTCTTGTAATACCAGCCTCTTCAAACGCTTCCCGTTTTGCTGATTCAATAGGAATCTCACCGTCTTCTCCGCCACCAGCTATTCCTTGCCAATAACCATAATCACTTCGGTTAAAAATGGCATATTGAATAGAATCGGCAGTTTTTATATAAGGAAATATCAATACTTGATATGGCGCTCTCATTACTTAACCTCCTCTCGAAAATAAGTTTTAAATCAATATGAATAAAGAGCCGCCATCACAATTCTACATTATTAATGCAGGTTTATAATGTCGGCCCTCTATTTTTAAATAATTTTATTTTTCATAAACAGGCTTACTCTTAACAGAGGAAAAACTACTTATTCTCTGTCGAATTTGTTTAGCATGGTTTTTCATAAATGTTAGCAGTACTCCATATTATTCAATTGCGCCAGCAACGTCATAATCATTTAAATCTAATTCAATCGGTTGTCCGAGCGCTAGTTTAGCAAGTTCCGCTCCTAAGTATGGACCAGCTGTTAAACCCGAAGCCCCTAATCCATTCGCAACGAGAATTCCTTCAAATTTAGGTAGTGGTCCGATAACAGGTAAGAATCCTGGTGTGAATGGTCTGAATCCAACTCTCGTTTCAAGCATTGTAGCATTTTCTAAGCCAGGTGCAACTGTTAATGCCTTATGAAATACTTCATGTAAACCACCTGCTGTTACACGATGATCGAAACCAGTATCATTCTCATGTGTTGCACCAATTACGACATGCCCATTGTCAAACGTTAAAATATATTGATCGTTCGGTGGCATAACAACTGGCATATTTTCTGTTGCTGTATTCTCGATTTGCAGATGAACAATTTGTCCTTTTTGGAATGTAACTAAGAAATTAATTCCTAATGGTTTCAAGATTTCAT
Organism: Bacillus cereus group sp. MYBK95-2; assembly: GCF_051915225.1. Taxonomy (NCBI): domain Bacteria; kingdom Bacillati; phylum Bacillota; class Bacilli; order Caryophanales; family Bacillaceae; genus Bacillus; species Bacillus cereus group sp. MYBK95-2. The sequence continues at coordinate 63,448 of NZ_JBQAEH010000007.1, forward strand.
TCGCCCATGCGCCTGCAGTTACAATAACCTTTTCCGCTAAAATTGTTTCATCGTTTACTGTAACTCCCGTAATATGATTTCCTTCACGGACTAATATAGCATCGCCTTTTATGAAAGTTGCACCATGTTTTTTCGCAGCACTTATTAATGCATTGCGTAATAATCTTCCATTTACTCGTGCAGCACCACTAATATGAACAGAACTATATTCGTCTGATAATGCTGGGAATAATTTTTTTGTTTCTTCAGCTGATAAGCGAGTTATTTCACCAATCTCCGGGGCATCTTCACGTCGTTTATAAGCTCGCTCTTCCATTTGATCTAACTTTTTCTCGTCAGTATGTAAACTAATTGCACCTACACGATTATATCCTGTGTCAGTTTCACCGTCTTCTTCTAATTGCTGAATTAACGAAGAATAGTAACGTGCACCGCCTTTAACGATTTTATACCATGCTTTATTACGGCGTTGTGATAGCCATGGACATACAATACCTGCTCCTGCATCGGTTGCTTGCCCTAATTGTTGGCGATCCACGATAGTAACATTCGCACCTGCCTTAGCAAGATGATAAGCAGTAGACGCTCCTAAAATTCCTGATCCAACTACAATATACGATTTCATTTCAAACACCTTTTCTCTTTTGCTAATTATATAAATATAAGAACATTCCTTAGTATAATGGAAGGAATGCTTTTTTCAATGTACTCATCACAATTAATTGTTGCAGCATTGTGACTTCCTTAATCATTATTTTTTCTTCTTACGGAATAATTCAATTGTTTTATAGCCTTGTGAAAGGATTTCTATCATTTTCTCTAGACGTTTTTCACGTGTTTTTTCTTGTTTCACAGAAAAAAGATTACGTGCCCAATCTTTTTGGTATCCAGGCGTTAAACTTTGATAAAACTTAAGTTCATTCGGATGATTAGCTAATAATGCTTCAACATCTTTAATTCGATCTACATAATCGGCAACACATTGACTCATAGCAGATGTTTTTGTTGTTTTTTTCTTTTCACGTTTTAAACCAACAACAGTAAAGACTTCATCCATACTTACCATTCGTGCAAATTTAATATCGCTTTCTCCCACATAACCATCTTCTCCAACGTTTAATGCCGGAAACATTTCATCACGGTGAATAAACGTACTATAACGCGCATTACCTTTTTTCGGATATGCGAAGAATACGTAACCTTTTTCAATTAGTAATTCTTCATTACTAATAATAAAATTCGTTTGTTTCACCATTTCATCAAGCGTTTCTACAAATATAAAGATAGCATCGTGTTCTTTTGAGAATGCAGTTTCTTTACCTGTAAAAATGTCATAATCACTTGGTTCGTTAATAATGACCATATTTGTATACTTATTAAGTTTCAATTTATCAATAACTGACATAATAATCTTCCTTTACATTCAAAATTCATTGTACATACTTTTTCGTACTGTTCTAGTGTATTATATGTATTAAGAAAATCAAACTTTAAATCGTATTATTCTGCTGCAAAAGAACATAATTCTTTACTAGATGGGGTGGTTTTATGCCATATGTAATCCGAGATGAAGGGCTAGTTTTACAAGGGGATGATGGAAAAGGACCAATTTTTCATACATATGAAGAAGCTGAGGAAACATTAAAAACATTAACTATACCGCAGTTTCCGAAACATATTAGAAGAAAACCATTTACACCAAAAATAATAAAGATAGCCGCTTCTGAATAAGAACCGGCTATCTTTATTATTCATAACTTAATAGCAAATAAAGTATATAAAAACTCTTTATATTGATCTTCTGTAATTTCACGCTTAGTTTTTTCCCCATGAATAATTTCGGTTAAACTTGTATTCGTTAATGAAATATGGCCAGAGTTCGTCAACTTTACTGCAATTGGTCCTTTATTAAAAATAGACTTCTCATCTTCTATCACTCTTCTTTGAACATCATTTACTACTATCTCATCAATAATATGTTTATAAAAAGCATGACAAACTTTCCATTCTCCAGCAGCATCTATTCTTTCTAAAACATAATTTCCTTTATTCGTATCTTTCCGTCTCACCCGGTACGAACCATTTTTTGAAGAAACCGACTCGCCAGTAAAAGGTACAGGAACAAGAGGTACTAACGAAGCTATACCTACATCAATTAAATACTGTACATTATCATAAGTTAAAATAATTGTTATATGGCCATCCTCAAGTGCCCATGTATTTATATCGTTTTTATACACCGTACCTAATGCCAGTTGTACATCATAGCCACAGTCTCTTAAGAAATAGTAAAAAAGAGTATTTAATTCGTAGCAAAGTCCACCACGGGAACTAGTTAAAATTTTCTCTCGTAAGTTTTCCAGAGAGATTTGATTCGTATTTCGTGCTATAACATCTAAATTCTCAAATGGTATAGTATGCGCAAACGAAAAGAGTATGGTAGGTAATTCTTCAAACGTTACATCATTACGTTTTTTAAGATTTAATCTTGTGAAAAGCTGATCTTGTAAACTTGTCATATTTAGCACCCCTTAAAAATTTATAAGTTTAAATAATATATGCTGATTGTAAATTTTAAGGGGCACTGTAACAATGTACATTTCATTTAACTGTACCGGTACAAAAATTACGATTCACATAGGAGGTGTCATTACACATGTTTTTTGTAATCACTTCTTTTTGGGGCAAATCAAAAGCTACGAATATAAATTTAATAGTTTATCTATAGGAAAATTATTACTATCACTTAAATCAACAAAATATTGAAGTTGCCACGTTTGGCTCTTTTTAGCTTGATTACTAACAGTGGTATCCCAAACAGGATAAATTCTCATTGCCATTTTCCCTGTTTGACTTTGTGTTCTCAATATTTTTTCTTTAAGAAGAATCTCTTTAGGAAAAATAAATTGCCCTAGTTTATTATCAGCAATACAAGTGATTACTAATAAATCAGGAGCAGCTTCATAAGAGAAAGCTCTATTTCGCATATTTTCATCTTTCTCCCAAAAAGAAACAAATTGACCAATTTTATTAGGTGTAACTTTTGATTTTCTAAAACGAATGGTTTTGTTATTTAAGTGGAATAAACATCCGGCATATTCTGCGTTTTGCTTTTCTTCTTTTAGATTCGTAATCATTAAGTTGTTAGGTTTGTAAACTATATTATTTAAATTTTGGATTATATTATTAAAATTGTTCAAAAAAACTCCCCCTTTATTCATCTCTTAGTTTACCACAAACATCAGTTCTTCTATATCGTATATAATTATGAACTAAGTGAAATGGGGGGATTTAGCAGGATATAATTATTACTTTAATGTACTTAGTTTTTCAATTGCTTGTTGTTCAGTTGCTAAGTAAAAAATGTCATTCCCTTTATTACATTCATAAATAAAATCTTTTAAGCTTTTACTAGTATACATAGAGAAATCTCCAACAATAGCAATCTTTACCTTGTAGTTTATAAACTTTTGAAGGATATCGCCCGCAAGCCGTGTTTTTAGGTCAAAGAAATCTTCACTTATTAAAGATTTATGGATAATAATATGTTTCGCATCTACCTCATATTGAACTGTTGCCATAGTATCTAATGCAGACTGAACATCCGATATTAATACCTTATCGTTCCCAATGACCGCAATATTGATTCCATCGATTACTACTTTCTTTATTTCCATAGTCCTCCCCCTTTATAATTTACACAGTATGAGTAAAATTGTTTTACAAAACTTCGTATTAATCATAGATTAAATTAGCCACAGCTATTAAAATGGCCTCTATTTTTTGTTGTAAATATCTATTTTTTCTTACTAATACGGTCAATGAAATTAATGATAGTTTCTCTTTTTTTGTATTTTTGAATATATATATGGAATTACTTTTACTTGTTATAAAAATATTGTGGTGTAACATAACTTAACAAACTATCCAAAGTGTTAATCTCGGCATATGGTTGTATTTTAGTAGTATTCTTGATTTTCTGAGGGTTAAACCACACACCTTTTATATTTGCATTTTGAGGACCAGCAATATCCTTTTCTAAGTCATCCCCAACAAATAAAGTATTTTCCGGTTGTAAATTTAACTTATTTAATGCTAGTTCGAATATACGTTTATTAGGTTTACTAAATCCCACTTCTTCAGAAATAATGATTGTTTCAAAATACTTATTTAAATTCGTGTTAAATATTTTAGCTTTTTGCCTCTGAGTTGAGCCATTTGTTATAATTCCAACTTTAAAGTGCTTCTTTATTTGATTTAAGAAATGAATAGTATTTTTGTCTATTGAAAAACATCTAGGGAAATTATTATTCCAAAAATCTTGAATGTAATTGCGTGGCAATCTATACTTCGGCGTGAATTCATCAAACAATGATTCTAAAACTGTCGTTTTATTACTTATGCCATATTCTCTTTTATCGTATTTTTTAAATTTCTGTAACATGTTGCTTTTAGCCGCACCATCTACATTTTCATAACACTTTTCTAAAACAATTAAAAATAATGCCTCTACTGCTTTATCCCTATCAAGTAATGTATCATCTAAATCAAACAGCATCGCTTTATAACCCATCAAATAATTTCACAACCTTTCTAGCATTATATAAATCTTTCCAAGTTTGTACCTTTAAACTTTTGGTTCAGCAAGAACATTGTTATGTAGTTATTAACGATTAAATAGAAACTAGATGAAAGAAATCCAAAGTTCTCGGCGCACACTCTAGTATTACAGTAGCTTCTTCTATATTGAAATTCCCTTTCCTCTTTTGGTAAAGAAGCAAAAGTATATTTTCACAAATTTTAAGAAGCTACATACAATTCACATTAGTATACATTAGTTTTTCGTAAATATTAATCGTACATCAATTCATACGATAAGTTTTTTAAAGCAATTATTTCTCCATAAAAAAGTAATATAGCTAATAATATTTTTTAGTAGTAAACGTCCTATGAAGTTTACTACTGTATCTCCACATAAACTCCAGATAGTACGGCTATAATGACTACCAGAGGTGATATTATGAAAAACTATCATATTCTCGTGGTAGAGGACGATCAAGAAATTCAGGAATTAATTAAACAATTTTTAATGACACAGCATTATACAGTGGTAGTCGCTTCAGATGGACTAGAGGGTATGACACAATTTAATAAGCAATCATTTGATTTAATTCTTCTAGATGTCATGATGCCCAATCTTAATGGGTTTGAAGTTTCTAAAATGATTCGAAGTCAGTCAAACGTACCAATTATTATGCTAACTGCGTTGGAAGAAGAGGAAGATCAAATGAAAGGATTCGACCTTGGGATCGATGATTATATAACAAAGCCCTTTTCATTTCATGTTTTGATTAGACGAGTCGAAGCTGTACTTAGAAGAAGTTATGATAAAAATGTAAATAATCATTTGATATTTAAAGAAGTGCGTATCGATGTGGATGCATATAGAGTATATGTAAATGACGTTGAAATTATATTAACGACAAAAGAGTTTGAAATTCTACAACTACTATTTCAAAATGAGAGAAAAGTACTTACAAGAGAAAATATCGTAGAGAAGGTTTGGGGGTACGATTATTTTGGAGAAACACGAATAATTGATACACATATTAAAAATCTACGTAAAAAATTAGCTATCCCTTATATTAAAACAATAAAGGGTATTGGTTATAAAATTGATGAATAGTATTGTGAAACTCATGAAGATGAAGCAAATTACTTACAAACTCTTTATGACTACATCTCTCATTTTGTTATCCTTTGCAGTATTGATTTATTTAACTTTATACTTCTTTCTCCCTACGTTTTATGAGCAATATAAAACAGATCAACTTCAAACAGGGATAAACGAAATCATTGATAAATCTAAAAATCTTACGTTTCAAGATGCGATACCACTTTTTGATGAATACGCAAAAAAAAATAATGCGATGCTTTATCTTCAAAATAAAGAAGGAGTAATTATTTACTCTCCTTCATTTTCTTTTATTCAAAGTGGTACGCAAAAAACAGTAGTTACTAAAGCAACACGATTCGAGAATGCAAGTACCCTTAGCAATTCATATAACGCTACGAAACCAATTCAATTTCAAGATGGTAGTTTAACGCTTGTAGTGTTTGCTACATTTCAACCGATTGATGAAGCTTCACAGGTTTTAGTACGCTTTCTCCCCTATATTAGTATCATTGTGCTCGTTATTGGTATAGGGAGTGCTTATTTTTATTCCAGGTTTATTACAAAGCCACTTATTTATATTAATGAAGGTGCACAAAAGATGGCAAATTTAGATTTCTCCGAAAAAATTGAGGTTCGCTCTACAGATGAGTTAGGAGAATTATCTAATAGTTTGAATGACATGTCTATTAACTTGCAAGAAGCTATGTTTGATTTAAAAAAAGCAAATGAACAATTAAAAAATGATATTGAAAAAGAAAGAGAAATAGAAACAAAACGCAGAGAGTTTTTTGCGATTGTAGCACATGAATTAAAGTCCCCTCTTACTGTAATGAAAGGATACTTAGAAGGAATGATATACAATATTGGCCCTTATCAAAATCGCGATCAATATTTAAAGAAGAATCATCAAATTATTGAAAGTATGGAACAATTAGTTCGTGAAATTTTAAGCGTATCGAAATTAGAACAACACACCTTCAAACTAAAAGTAGAGAAAGTTAATCTTTCAAAATTAATAGGGACAATTACAAAAGATCTCGAATTTTTTGCTTCTCAAAAAAACATCGAAATAATAAAAGAAATTGATTTTGGCCTTGCTATTTATACAGATTGTGCCCTTTTAGAAAAAGCATGTAAAAATATTGTCCATAATGCGGTTATGTATTCACCACATAATGAAAAAGTCTATATAAAGTTAAGTGAGGATTCTAAACAAAGTCAAATCGAAATGCAAATTATAAATACAGGTGTCAATATTAAAGATGAAGAGATACAACAAATTTTCAAACCATTTTATCGAATTGAAAAATCAAGGAATCGAAATACTGGAGGAAATGGTTTGGGGCTATATATTGTTAAACAAATTCTTGAAACGCTAGATATAAAGTATTCAATAAAAAATATGGAACATAGTGTACAATTTTGCATGAGTATTCCATTATCTAAACACAAAAACAAACAAACTCTCCTTTAAATAGGACGAGTTTGTTTGTTTTTGTGGTAAGTATAAACTTATTAACAGGTTTTTCGTTTAATGATATATATTGCTTCTTAAATGGTAATTATCATAAGTGGTGACAAACTGTATTCAATTTACATATTTATCTTTTACTATAACAGCAAAAACGAAATTCCGCTTAGCAGCAAATTAGATTCTCTTATTTGAGATGCATTTCATCTATGAAACTGAAAAGGAAGATGAAAAATGCATATTTCCCTCCATTTTTCAGATTAATTTAAAATTCTTTTATGGTAAGCTATATGTAAAGATTAAACATAAAACATAAAGGATGATTCGTATGCAAATAAGGCCACAAGTAAGTGAATATAACTCCTATTATGCAACGTATACCAACTTGGTATCAGACGGAAATATCATACATATTCTAGAACAACAAATGAAGGAAACGAATCTCTTATTAAAGGAAATTTCTGATAGTGAGGGACTTTTCCGGTATGCTCCTACTAAATGGAGTATAAAAGAAGTAATGGGTCATATAGCAGATACAGAACGGATTATGGCGTATCGATTGCTATCTATCGCTCGAGGCGAGACAGCAGAACTTCCAGGCTATAATGATGATATGTATGTTCTTAGAGCTGCTTTTGATAAGCAATCTATGCAAGATCTTCTTGAGAATTTAATAGTTGTTCGCCAATCTACCCTGTATTTACTTAGAAGCTTAGATAAAGAAGCTTGGTCACAAAGAGGAAATGCGAATAATTCTGAAGTTACAGTTCGTGCATTAGCATACATCATTGCTGGTCATGAGCTTCATCATCTTCAAATTATAAAAGAACGTTACCTTGGTTCTGATGTATATCCAGCAACTTAATATTTGAAGAAAAAGAGTCCTATTTATGTAGGGCTCTTTTTCAGAATTTATAACGGATTAGCGCTTAGAACCATGGCAATTAAATGTCTTTATTTATAAAATTCACCACATAATATATATGTTATCCCCTCTTATTCTGTACATAATTTTATTTAGGCTGATATACTATAAACACAATAGTTCTGGAAAGGTGATGATATTATGTATGAACAACAAAATAATAGAGATAGAGATCAAAAAATGATGTTTTCTATGCAAGGAGTTCCCACAAATAAAATTAACATGAATCAATTACCTAAATGGATTAGTATTTTTGGCTATTGTGCCTTTGGTTGGATGATAGTATTTAGTTTAATTATGATTGTAGGTTTGATTCTACAATAACTATACAGATACACAGGTAAATGGGACAGCATTTAGATTATATATCTAGGTATTGTCCCGTTTTTTATGTGTAATTATCCCATGATAGGTAACCAATTATAATAAAAAGAACTTGTAGAATATCCTACAAGTTCTTTTAAAAATATTATTAAAACGGGAACGACAAACTATTTTAACATTCAGTACAGGGAGACCATTTTGATTATGGCTTGATTTTATTATAAATCAAATATAAGCTTTTGAAAGGTCTAGTTTTTGAAAAATATGTGAATTAAACAGCTACGATGTTTATATTAGATTTCATTTATGACTAACTTCTTCTTACTTAAATACACTGCACGATCTGATTTTTTAGCAACCTCCTGTGAGTGAGTCACAACAATAATGCATTTATTCTCTTTATGTGCAAGTTCTTGAAACAGTTCTATTATATCCATTGCGGTTTCCTCGTCGAGGTTTCCTGTCGGCTCATCTGCAATCAGTAAATCAACATTACAAGATAGTGCTCGAGCAATTGCTACACGCTGTTGTTGTCCACCGCTTAGTTGCAATACGTTTCGTTTCGCTTCAAGTTCTGTGAGTCCTACCCTCTTTAATAATTCTAATGCTCTTGCTGTTTTATTTTGCACTTTAACACCTGTAATTTCCATTGCTGTTAAGACATTTTGAAGAGCGGTCATATAGGTAATTAAGTTATAAGATTGGAAAATTACAGATACATTTTGATTACGGTATCGATCCAAACCAATTTTTCTAATATCTTTGCCATTATACAGTACATAACCATTTTTAGGGACATCCAGTCCACAACCTAAGCTCAGAGTTGTGGTTTTACCAGATCCAGATGGTCCTAAAATCGTGTAGAAATGTCCTTTTTGAAAAGAAAAGTTAACATTATCTAGTATCGCTACATTTTTCCCATTACTTTCATAATAATAATCCAAATTTTTAAACTGTAAAATCGTCTCCATATCGAGCCTCCTCATTCATCTTTTAAAAGAATTTGTTTTGGGTTTAAACGTAGAATAGATAATGCTGGAAGAAGCGTTGCTATTATAGCAATACCTAGTCCAATCCCCCCCATTTTCCCTACATCTTCTCCTGTTACACTTACATCAATTTTATCAATTGGATCTTCTTTTTGATTTTGTAGAGTACCACCAGGTCCAGCCATCATTACAGTACCATGTTGCGAGGTATCTGTTTCTTCGCTCGCAGTAGCAATTTCATTCGAAAGTAAATTATCCCCGATATATTGAGAAACTTTAGCTCCTGTTGTTATGGATAATCCAAATGCTAAAATAGCGACACACACTACTTCTACTACGAATTGCGCCATCAGTTTCCACTTTTTCTCTCCAATAGACAATAGAATTCCCATTTCTTTACGACGCCCTTTAATTGATAGCATAATGATTAATCCTAAAATGATCGCACCTGCAATCGATACAATATAAATGATCATTTGAGAAGTCGAAGAGATATTTTCAATAGGACCAATCATTTGCTTGTACAATGAATCATGCGCATCTAATTTATAATAATTAAAATCAATATTAGATTTTTTTGCTTCTTTTTTAAATGCATCAATATATTGTGGATCATTCAAGAAATACACGACTTGAACACTACTTATACCTTGGTCTACTTCTAATTTTTTCATAGTTGAATGCGGCATATATAGTTTATTAGCCGGATCCATAATAGGAGGAGCCTGTTGACCCATTGCTTGCTCATTTGTTTCGTAAATACCAATAATTTCAACCTCAAGGGTTTCCTTCTTATCCCCTGATTGCACTTTAACTTTGTCTCCTACTTTCAAATTGTTTAATTCCGCTAATCGTTTTTCCATTAAAGCTACATTCTGATTCTTCATTTGCTCTGTAATTGGTTTTCCATCAATGATTTTACTTTTTCCGTTTTTAAAGCTTTCTTGTAATGCAGTCTTGCGGACTCCTTCAATCATAAAAGAAGCATTCATATCTATTTCTGTACCAGAGCTTGAACCGCCTCGCACAGCCGCTATTCCCGCTTTACCTTTACCTTCTTCTCCTTCTGAAGCTCCTACTAGTTTAAGTCCATCAGAAATACCGAAAGTGTTAGCTATGTAATTATAGTCTTTTACATACTTGGACTTCGCTAATTGTTCTGTTTCTTTTGTATCGAGCTGCGGCGGACTTGGCATTTCTCCAGTTTCCTTAGCTTTTTGACCTAATTTGTCGAAATCAAGACCTAAAGTAACATCTGCACCAAGTTTTTTTCTCGCAGCATCCGCTGCTTTTTTTGACGCATTTTGGATTGTAAAACCTGAAAGAACCAAATTTGTAACAATCAGAAAAACTGCCATCAAAATTAATGATGTTCCTATCCTTTTTTTCATACTGAGAATTGCTCGTTTCATAAAATTCATTTTTCTTACCTCCTTGATAACTTGTATTCTATATAGGTTATCTAGAGTTTATATGGAGCTAATCGGTAGTTTAACTAGAGATATAAGGAGTTTATGTGTAGTTATTTACCTGTTCCAGAAAAGCTAGAACACAAATTCAAAAACACAGTCGTTTTTAAATTTCGGTAAGGAGTTAGTCAATCTAAGAGACTTATAGAAAAGAGAGGTTAAGCTTGATTTAATGTATGTAACATAAAAAATATATTTATTGTATAATTTCTATACAATAAATATAGAGAACCAATTTGTGAATATCTATATGGGAATTGTAAGTTGTTCTTCATAGAAATTACAGCTTTTAATAAGAAAAGAAGCAAGTTAATATTCTTTTATATGGATAAGAATATTAACTTGCTTCTTAAATTTTAGTATAAATTTTTTATTGTAAGCTTTATAATATAATATACAAATTTATCCTCTATTTTTATAATTCAAGCACCTACTATTTTTTAAACAATATGTATTTTGGAGGAAGTTAATTTGATTTTTTCAAAACTCATTGATCGGTATGCCTTATATGATTTACACAAAAAAAGAAGTGTAGAGTTTCAGTATACTTCCCTTTCTAACACTTCATTAAATATAAAGAATATAGAATCTTTTTATAAAGTAAAACCATCCTATATTCATTTTGACATTAAGCATTCAAAGCAAGAAAATGAATACATAGCTAGGCAATTCAACTATAAAAGTTCGGTTCAATCCGGTGATTCACGCAACGACTCTGTAACTGGGGAATTATTCTTACATAAAAATGAAAATGCACCTCATATTATCTTTGTTCACGGTTGGAGAATGGATTCTAACGAACGTGTAAAAAAAATATTCCACGACCATATGACCAACCTGAAGTGGAATATGTATTATTTCACTCTACCCTATCATTTTGAAAGAAAACCCGATCAATCCTTATTCAGTGGAGAGTATATGGTAAGTGCAAATATTGAACGAACAGTACAAGCAACTAGACAAGCGATAGCTGATTTACGAGCTTTGATTAAATGGATTAAAGCAAATAAAAATGGTCCCCTGATTCTAATAGGGATTAGTTTAGGCGGATTTATTACTAACTTAACCTCTCTTGTTGAAGAAGAAATTGATGTGTTAGCATCCATTTTCTATGCAAATCGACTCTCTTATTCAATTTGGAATACAACTCCAGGTAAATTTATTAGAGAAGACTTGGAACATCATGGTGTAACGTATGATGATTTAATAGATTATTGGAAAATCACTGAACCGAGTCAAGCATTACCAAAAGTAAAAAAAGAAAATATTTTATTAATTTCAGGTAAGCACGATCTATATGTGCATTCTGAGGATACAGACTACTTGTGGAAATCTTGGGAAAGGCCTACACGATATATTTATACATGTGGGCATGCCGGGATAGTTCTTAAACGTAAAAAAATTGCAACTGATACTATTAATTTTATTCAGAATCGATTGAACTCCCCACATTTATCCAATGACAGGTCTTAAATTGTGAGATTACTAAGTAAGGGGTAGTACCAACATTCGTACACTAAGATTCTTTCAACATAAAGATTGTTGATAACTTGTACGTGTCAGTATGCTGGTGTTACTTTAAATACAAAGAGCATGTTTTAAACAAATGATAATAACATGCTCTAAACTTATCTATTTATTTTTATTTCTTACAGATATCTATAGATAATATTGAAACATCCCATGTATTAAAAAGTGTTCCCTGCAGTGCTTTTATGTATCGATCTGCTGACTTCTGAACAGCAAGGTCCACATGCTTTGACACGACTCGACGAAAAGCATTATAAATACGGTTGAATGGTAGCCCTTATACTATATCCGTCAGCTATTTTACTTTACTAGCAGTGGATGTAGATAACTGTACATGAAACTCACTCACTGACAGTTGGCAATCACTTGAAAAATATCACCTGTTAGCAAAATGTCTTAATATAATTTCCACCTTTCTAGTGTAAAACAGTTCTTCCTTTAAAATGACCTCCAAGACGATTTAATGTAATGACATTTGTTAATTCAAAAGACTCACATACTTGTATACTCAAAATCCCTTTGATTTGTTTTTTGATGGTAAAACATGTTTCTCTACTCTTTCATATAGAGTAAGCAACTTCTTGATAGAAGAAAATTTCGGTACTAACCAATACGAAAATAACGCTGAAACACATCCTATTAAAGCCCCTATTGCAACATCAAAAGGATAATGAACTCCTACCCAAATACGAGAGATCGCTACACAAAATGCAAGTATAAGCCATAACCACCCAATCTTTTTACGAACAAGCCAAAATGAAAAACAAATCGAAAAAAAGAGAATCGTATGGTCACTAGGAAATGAATTATCTATAGCATGATTGACAAGTTTATTAACATCAGGCAATACTGCAAACGGTTGATAATTCAAATGAAATTTCCCTGCTATTTTCCCGATTACCTCAGCAATTACAAAAGCAACCAGCGCTTGAATAACCATCATTCTACTTTTTCTGGACCCAGTAAACCAATAAGCTAAAATAATTAAAGCAAAAATATATACCATATATTCTGCCAAAAATACCACAGCTGAGTTTAGGAATGAATATTGTTTACCTAAATCATTAATTGCTCGAAATATATCAATATTAAATTGAGAAAAAGACATTTCAAATCCCTCCTTTTTAGTAAGGTGTTTTACTGATTTCCATATACTTTCATTACATAAATAGTTTTGGTTATTGTATCTATCTAAAAATATCAACCTCTTATGACATCACTTTCTTCTTTTTCACTTTAATAAAAAAAGAAAAAGGAAAACATCGAACTTTCTTACAAACATTCATGCATTCTTACAGTTTTGTCATTTTCTTGTCATTTTGTAAATAGGTTCATCGTCTTGCCTTTTGCTACTTTCAAGAACTCTTATATCTACAATTATGGAAACCCTAATTTCACATGAAAAAGAGAAGAACCTTGGTGAGTTCTTCTCTTTTTGTTTATTGAATTGTAATATAATTACAGTATGTGAAATTATATTATTTTAACTTTAAAACAAATGAACTTAATGCAGGAACTTTAATTTTATTGTCATGGACAACATAAAGTGGTTTACTTCCCGCCTGCTTCCCGTCTACTAGTACTTTCCAAGGCCCTTTCGATGGAAGTGTTATTTCAACCGATTCTCTATTTGCATTGTGAGCCACCGTAAAGTATTCATTTTTATTCCCCTCTATTGTATAAGCTACCGTATTTTTCGGGGCACCTATAAATGAAACTTGTGTTTTTATTTGCGCTGCAGATGTCATTCGAAAAGCTGCGTATTTTTTGCGTAAATCTATTAATCCCTTCATATAATCTACTTCATTATTAAACGTTGCACGGCGCAGCCAATCCATCTGGTTAATTGAATCTGGAGATTTGTAACTATTATGATCACCATATTTCGTACGCATAAACTCTTGCCCTGCATGTAAGAATGGAATACCTTGTGATGTTAATAAAATCGAAGAAGACAATTTGTGCATTTGTTTTCGCACTTCATCGCTGTCACCTGGATTAGTTAACTCAAGTTTATCCCATAATGTATGATTGTCATGTGCTTCCACATAAGTTAGCACCTGCTCTGGATCTTGATAGGTAGACGAATTTGTATCGTAGTCAATACCTGCCGTAATACCTTTTTTAATACGATCTTCCATGTTTTCCTTTCCATTTATAAAACCATTTTCTTTTTCCTCAAATACACTACCTTTTAACCCATCACGTATATTATCGTTAAAATGAGCAATCCCTTTCATTTTCTCTGCATTTTTTTGATTTGCTTTTAGCTCAGCTGCAAGAGGTGTATTTAAATCCCATCCTTCTCCGTGTAGTATAATAGAAGGGTCAATTTGATTAACAGCTTTACGTATTTCATTCATCGTTTCATAATCATGAATACCCATTAAATCAAAACGGAATCCATCTAAATTGTATTCTTTTGCCCAATATGTGACGGAATCTATCATAAATTTCCTCATCATTTTTCTTTCTGAAGCAGTATCATTTCCTACTCCAGTTCCATTTGCAAATGTTCCATCTTCATTGTAACGATAATAATAACCTGGAACTAACTTATGGAAATTAGATTCAGCAGCGTTATACATATGGTTATATACTACATCCATCACCACTCGAAGATTATTATCATGTAGTGTTTGAACCATTTGCTTTAATTCAGTTATTCGCACAGTCGGCTCATAAGGATTTGTAGAATAGGAGCCTTCTGGAACATTGAAATTTTTAGGATCATATCCCCAGTTATATTGCGGTTCATTTAAAGTCTCTTCATTTACAGAAGCATAATCAAATATCGGTAAAAACTGAACGTGAGTAACACCAAGATCCTTTATATGATCAAGTCCTGTTTTTACACCTTCTGGCCCTTTTGTTCCTTTTTCTGTTACACCTAAATACTTCCCTTTCTGTTTAATACCACTTTCAGGTTGAATGGAAAGATCGCGTACATGTAACTCATAAATAATAGCATCTTCCGGATTTTTAAATTTTGGCTTTTTGTTTGCTTTCCATTTTTTCGGATTTGTTTCTTCTAAATTAACGACTGCACCTTTATCCCCATTTACAGAAGCAGCACGCACATATGGATCAACCGCTTCAGTCCACTTATCACCAATTTTGACCTTATACGTATAAAAGAGCCCTTTTTGGTTCCCCTTTAGTTCTGCTGTCCAAGTTCCCTTTTCACCTTGTTGCATGTTTATTTCAGCACCTATTTTATCGTTCCAGTTTTTATATGTAACTAACTTTGCTTCGCTTGCAGTAGGAGCCCATAAACGAAACTTTGTATGTTGCGGAGTATATGTATTTCCTAAATCGTTACCACCATAATAAAATAAATTATCAAATTCTTCGCTACGAATGACTTTACCAATTTCAGTATTCGTATCAGCTAAGTTTTCTATTTTAACTTTGTATGTTTGTTTTAAATCAATTTTCTGTTCCGTAATTATTTTGACCTTATTAGTAATATCTCCACTGTTTATATCATAAGGAGTAATATTCTTAATTTTAATGCCTTCAATTTCAATTTTCTTTTCCTTAATATGAAACGGGACATTAGTCGTTACAGTAATTTCATGGAAACTATCAATAGTTGCTTTTTGAATTGAGAGATCCGATGATGGCTTAGAATTATATACTTTTTCATCACCCGAAAGAATCCATACTTCAGCACGACCGTCCTTTATATTTTCAATCCAACGATCCCCACCATCTTTTTCCCATTCATTTGTTCGAACTATAAATCCTACACGATTATAGTCACCGTCTATTTTTATCTTAGCGTATTTTCCAAATTCATCTTCACCAGTAAATTCATAAGATGTACCATTTGCATTTTCTCCCCATAACCAAAGATTCCAGTCTTTTGTATTTCCAAGCTTTTCTTTGTAATGAATGATAATTTCAGTTGTTTTCGAATTTGAAACTGCCTTCACACTCTGAAAGGAGAAAACAGATGATAACATAACGATTAAAGTAAGTAATAAAACTGTTTTGTTAATTAATCTTTTTATAATTTGCATCACATACACCCTTTTTTCAAATATTACTAACGATTTATTATGCTTACACTGAATAACACTGCTTAAATTAATCTAGAAATCTCTTTTACTTCACCTCCATATCGGCTATTTTCACGTATGTATTTCAATGACCTTTTAATACGAAAACGTTTGCATTAGTACTTAAAAAAATAGATTTGTTTATGCCTTCATATATTTGTAAATACTAAAAGATCAGGGAAAACATTTTAAAGCAATCGTTTGTTATCGCTTTCATTTTATAGACTTTCTATCAAGAGGTCAATATATTATTAATTTTCTGTTTTTATATATTTTAAACCTTATTTATTTGTCACAACTTCTTACAGGTAAAGTGCCTCATTATTGCTTAGTCAGTTTATTTTCAATAATACATTGCTACGTAAAAAACAGCTAATATCCTTAAAATGACATTAGCTGTTTTTCATAATGTATTAATATATGAATGATAACTATATTTCTAAATTACTTAATTTTTGCTGCATCAAATGCTTTTTGAACTGCTTGAACTTCAGCTGTATTCGCACCATATTTATTAGTTGCCACTCGAATACATGCTGATCTCAATTCTTTGAAATTAGAAGTCATGTTTAACTCATCTGTATTTGCATAATAGAAAATATCAAACATTTTATCTTCACCAATTCCTTTAACTGTTACTCCGTTATGAGTTCCGCCTTTTGCAATCAGATACGCAACTTTATTAATAATACTTGAATTAAAATGAACACCGCCTTGATCCCATCCATTAAAATCGTTAAATTCACTGTAATCATCTGGATAAGGCACTCCAAGTGAAGATGGCACAGAAGCTGGGTTTTCCATATCACGGAAAACAGATCCCGTTTGTTCTCCCATTGTCCAGTTAAAGTTTCCATTATTTACGTATTTCTCAATAGATGTTCCCATAATATCAGATAGCGCCTCATTAATCGCACCGGATTCCCCGTAATATTCAAGATTAGATTCGCTAGAAGTAACAGCATGTGTAAATTCATGTCCAGCTACGTCATATGCTTTAACAATAGGATCGCCATATACAAGCATACTTCCATTATTAGCACTTAATGCATTCTGCCAATTTTTCGGATCATTCGTCTCTTCAGAATCCCAAGCGTGTACAACTGAAACTACCTTTTGTCCCTTATTATCAAAGCTATTACGCTTGTATTTATCTTTATAAAAATCAAATACTTTTGTTGCTAAGTAATGAGCACTTACTGCTTTTGGATCGTTAAATGTTGCCGAAGTACTTGTCGCTAATGTACCAGGATAATAGCTTTCTTCTTTAGTAATATCTCTGTAATTCACATCATATGTTTCAATGCCTTGCCCTCTTGTATAATCAGCAAGAGCATATTTGCCATTACTTTGTTTAGAGATACCAAATGAACGATTAATACCTAAATCATCTTTTCCTGTTCCCGTTAATGATGTAAGGCTGCTTTGTTTACTTTTCTTTAAGGCTCCAACTAGTTTTTCACTTGCTTTTAAGTTAGATTCTTTTACCATATTTTTTAACATATCACCATTTTGTGCATTTACTAAATAAGTACCAGAAACATAGTTTGGTGTTGCAGCTTCGAAGGTAACTTGGTATGCATTGCTAGCTTGTCCATTATTTTCATCAACAAAAATAACCTCTTTAACTTCTGGCTCAGAAATAAACTTGATATCGTTCCCGTATTTCGTATAAATATATTGTTTTGCTTCATCTTTTGATAGATTAATAGTTTTTTTCAATTCTTCTTGTTTTAAATTTTGCGCGCTATCGCCTGAAACACTTTTAATAACACCCTTATTATCTACGTGTGCAGTTAATTGATGTCCATATACTTCTTTTCCTTCGTATGTTTGCTGCATACGCACAAGTGTAGTTCCATCATACGAACCACGTTTTTGAAGGACTTTATAATCTACTCCTGCTTCTCCATTGACTTGTTTTTGGGACAGAGCTTGTTCTGTTTTCTCCTTAAGTGCATCCTTTACTACATTTTCTGGTGCCTTTTGTGACGGCTGTGTAAGTTCACCCGAACGGAACGATTCCTCCTGAATTTGAACTTGTAGTTGATCTGTTTCCTCTGCATGACCTACCCCATATGGTGCCACAGCTGTTAAAGCTAATCCTGTTGTTAATGCTACCTTAGTTAATGTCTTTTTGTTTTTCATTATTTCACCTCGTATAATTTTTGAAATAGAAAGCTTGTACAAAGTATACTGTCTATTAATGTCTAAAAAAAGAGAAAATACACAATTTATGTAACATTATGCAAAATTACATAAATTAAGGATGATGCTACAATTAAAGAACAACTCATATAAATGCATTAATTTCAATAAAAAAGAGCTCCCTAAGACGCTCATCCAATTGGTTAGTTATTAATTATCTATATTCATTCTAATAAAAGTATACTTATATCTAAATAACAACATAAAAACCCACTCTTAACTATTTTAAGAGTGGGTTTCATGCTATTAAAATAACAATTACTATAAGAAATTTTATAATTTATATTTTTTCAGTAATCCTACTAAGTTTTTTGTAAAATTCACCTTTTGTCTTTACATGATTAAACTGATTTGGATTAATATTTGCTTTTTGTGAGAGTAATATAATCTCTTCTTTTGAAATTGAGTCTTTCGTATTTATAGATGCTATATTTGTGTATTTTCCGTCTTCTGTTTTTGGAATTTCTAAAATCCCTTTATTCACAAGATCAACTACCGCCTTATGCTCTGAAGAATGTAAATCTACACCAGTAATTTTCCAATTACGCATAACTTTTGGCGTGTATACACCGTTCTTTACCTCTTTTAAATATGTAATAGCAAGGTTACGAATGGTCCCACCTGTTTCTCCAAATGCATTCTCTTGTTTAGATGACCAAATTTGTTCAAACTTACGCCCCTCTAAAGCTCCTCCTTTTGCCTGAAGAGCCTCCATTCTATATGCATTCATTCCCAGCGTCATAGCATCGCTCATTTTGATTGGTTTGTTTGTACGAATAGAGCGTAAATTTGTAATTCTACTTCCATATGGTTTTGTTAAGTCAATTTCGTATTTTACGCCTCCAAAGAAATCGTTCGTACTGTATTTAGAGGCACGGCGGGTTTTATCAAAGCTAACGGTTACATCTCCGGCACGAGATGAGTTAAAATATCCTGCTGCCCATTCCATATAGTCTTTTAAATCTTTTCCAGAAATCTTATATACTGTAATTTCTCCCAAGGCATATTGGTAATTGTACGCAATATCTTTTTTCTTAATAGGACCTATATCTAAACGGGCATAATCATTATCAATTTGATGGGCTACTACATCTGCTTTACTGTAGTAGAGCATGACTTCATGAAAGAAATCTGATAAAGGTGTTTCTTGAATCTGAACACTTGGAATACCCTTTATTTCATTTTCAGGAACAAGATTTCTACCCTTTAATTGAGCGACTACAACATTTGCATCTCCTCTCGCATATTCGTGAAAAGGTGTTAATGTTTCTTCAAGTGTAGGATCAGATAATATCGTTGTTCCATCAGCATTTTTTACAGGTATAGCGGTAGCAGTTTTATTTTTTAAAGCCAACTTCCCATCTTGCTTTGTAAAAGTAAGGTCAATACGTGAAATATGTGTTCCATATTTATCTGGTTCTGTAATAATTACGCCATTTACAACTTCTTTTTTTACAAGTTTATGCATGTGAGCCGCAAAAATAGCGCTTAGTTCCGGACAAGCATTTGCAATATCTTGAACACCAGTACCAGGGATACCATTCTCATTTTCTAATCCCATATGCATAACTCCTACCATTACATCTACTTTACCTTCTAATTCCTTAATTGCCTTTTTCGTCTCTTCTACTGGATTTTTCACCACTAAACCATTTAAGTGATCTGTCCCTTTTTCAAAATCACTAATCATTGGTGTATTCATACCAATAATCCCAACTTTAATTCCACCTTTTTCTACAATTGTATATGCAGGAAGAAAGCGCTCTCCATTTTCCTTATAAATATTTCCTGCTAACGTTTTCCCCTTATATTGCTCACTAACTTTTTTCAATGTATCTAATCCAAAGTTGAATTCATGATTTCCAAATGCCCAGGCGTCATATCCCATTGTATTCATCGCTACCATCATTGGCGATTGTGGCTTATCGTTGAATAATTCTACTGAGTTTCCTTGAATTGTATCCCCGGCATCTACTAATATGGTATTTGGATTTTCTTGACGGACCTTCTTTATAACCGTATAAAGCTGCGTCAAACTTCCACTCATATTTGCTCCATCAAGCGCATAATCCCAAGGCATAAATCTACCATGAATATCTGCAGTACCTAACAATGTGATATTAACTTCAGATTCCTCAGCCTTAGAGATAGATGGTTTGACTATTACTGCCGTTCCAAGCAGTAATAGAATTACAAAGTAACATACATAGTTCTTCCATTTCATTTTTTGCATAATAATAATATTTCTCCCCTTTTTGTACTTTCATAAAGTTGCTTGAACTTTAAAAATGTAACTTATTATTCAGGAAACTTCAACTACAAAAGATAATTTTGAAGGTGGTTCTGTTGCAAAAATAAAGAGAATAAATTGCATACATCCTCTGACAGAATTGTATTTTATCATTTCCTGACAGAATACCCCTTCCTTAAGAGTGTGAAGTGTACTTTCAAAATAAGGACATATCATTTATCATCATAAAAATCATCATTTCAATTTATTAAAACGGGCATATACAATATGTTATGATGATTAATTTTTTGAGTTTCGTTGCTGATTTATCTCCTTCTAAATAAAAACATTTTCAAAAAAATAACCCCGCTCTTCATTTAAGACGGGGTTACACTTATACAGAAAATCGGATAGTTTCATATTTTCTTAAGCTTATTGGTCACTTTCAACTAATTTCATTCTATTTTTGTTTTCTTCTGAATCAATATGAATCAACCGTTTCCCCTGTTTATAATACGTATCAATAAATAGGGAATAATTTTTACTTTTCAATTTCACAAAGCAATTTTATCTCTTTTATTTGTGAAATATGACGCTGTTCATGTAAATAGATCAATTCTATCCACTGATCAAGGGATAATTCTCCAAGAGCTGGATGCATCACTGATTTTTTCGCTAATATAGACTCATCTTCTATTGTACTCAGGAAACGCATCAATTCTTTTCTTGATTCGTTTAGCATATTGAGCATTTGCTCCACTTCAAATGGTTCTATACTTGGTTCAATCATTTCTGGAGCTATAAACTTTTTCGTTCTATCTAATAAAATAGTGTGAATTTCTTTACGCTCATTTTGGGTACTATCTAACTTTTTTAACCCTGAGGAAATAACTGTTATCACTCTCTCATCTAATAAAACTAAATGATGACAAACTTGTGCAATACTCCATTTATCCTTATCTGGTTTCCTATTAAATTGAGCATCACTCAACAAAGTAATTTCCTCAAATAATTGATCTCTCGTTTCATAAAACTTGTCATTTACAAATGTATCCATGTGGATTCTCCTTTCATTGCAACCTACATACTTAAATTTCTACGCTAGAGATATTATCTTCAAAAAAAGTTTTTCTTTCACTACTATTCCAATTTTATTTTAAAGCCACAAATGAACTTATTTGTTTTTTTTATCTTTTTAATTGGCACAAATAAATCAACCTTTAACTTTCCGTCTAGATCTTCAGCAACATTATTTAAGCAAAACTCTAAATTATCTCTATCATAATCTGCATCATACTCACTATTTGGTAGCCACTCTACATACATGTATTGATACGCTTCACTTAATTTATGAGGTTCATCATAGAACTGGTATAGACCATATGTACCTCCATCTAATTTTTTAAATTGCACATCATGATACTTTTCTTTATCGAAGTTTTCAGGAATCGTAACACATGCATCATGCCGGCACTTATGACTTGCAACAAGTTCAGGATTATCCAATGATATTCCGATAAATGATTGCTCTGGTGGATACAGTTTATTTTCAATTGACCAATTCAGTAACTTTCCCCAGTGATCTTGCGGTTCAAAGTAGCTACCAGTTCGTCTTATATACGCTACTTCTAATGGTGGTAATTTTTTTATAACAACTTTCATTTATATCTTCTCCCCTATAAATATGTACACTGTTTAATTAGCTTTCTTTAACATTTATTCCTTCTTAAATAAAAAGAATTCTCTAATCATATAAAGTGAAACTTTAATCAGCGGGAGATGAATTTGAATTGAAATATAATTGATTACTATTACTACTAAAGTAGTATGTACTTTCATACTTTTATTTGATTTTACATTCTTTTTAAATCGATATATTAATTGTAAGAAAATAAAAAGGTGGAGGATTTTAATTGATTAAAGGAATATACGAAGCGCATTTACCAGTGAGTAATTTACAACAATCTATCGAATTTTATGAAAAACTAGGGTTGAAGTTAGCCTGGAGCGATGAATCAACAGCATTCTTTTGGATTGAGGAAGGGAAAAGTTGGCTAGGATTATGGGCGGGCTCTGAATACGAAACAAAATATCATCCTTCTTTACGTCATATTGCATTTAGAGTTTCCTATGAGGATTTAAAAGAATCATTACATTGGTTACACTCACTTCAAATTAAAGCTGTTCCGTTTGGGAGTAATGAATCTATTGAACCCTTTGTCCGTCCACATCAAGGTAATGCATCTGTTTATTTTATTGATCCAGATGGTAATAGCTTAGAACTTATTTGTCATATTGTTATACCTAACGCACTAAAACATATAACTGATAAATTATCCTTTAAAGATTGGGAGACGCTATTAGCTGACACATTTGAATGAATATTAGTTATAAATCATAATGGCTCGCTTTTATTTTTATAACATGTATAACAATCTTGAATAATAATGTCCTATCAATTTATCATTAAATAAATGTAAAAAATGACCCTATTTATTCATTTTTAATGCGTATGTATGTACATTTGTTAATTTATTCGATATATTATGGGTATTGAATGATTACGTAAAGTGTATAGGTCGCTTATATAACACCTTATATTTTTATATCCGTGAAAACTACAAAGTGTATGAAAATCCATTTGTCAAATGAATTTAGTGCGGAAGGAGGTTTGTGGTTACTTCATAGGGTATAATAATCAGTTTTTTACTGATAAAAATATAGGAGGCGACATAATGTTTCGTACGATTTCAAATTTCATGAGAGTAGCTGAGATAAGAAGGAAAATCCTTTTTACACTAGCGATGTTAATCGTTTTTCGAATTGGCACGTTTATTCCAGTTCCTCATACTAACGCAGAGGTATTAAAAGTACAAGATCAAGCTAACGTTCTAGGTATGTTAAACGTATTTGGTGGAGGAGCATTGCAACATTTCTCAATCTTTGCTGTAGGTATTACACCATATATTACAGCTTCCATCATAGTACAATTACTACAAATGGATGTTATACCTAAGTTTTCGGAATGGGCAAAGCAAGGAGAAATGGGCCGTAAGAAATCAGCTCAATTTACTCGATACTTTACAATCATTCTCGCATTCATACAGGCCATCGGAATGTCTTATGGCTTTAATAATATAGCAGGTGGACAATTAATAATAGATCAAAGCTGGACTACATACTTATTTATTGCGACAGTTTTAACTGCAGGTACTGCATTTTTACTTTGGTTAGGCGAACAAATTACCGCTAACGGAGTTGGTAATGGTATTTCGATGATTATCTTCGCAGGTCTCGTTGCCGCGATTCCAAATGTTGCAAATCAAATTTATTTACAACAATTCCAAAATGCTGGCGATCAGCTATTTATGCACATAATAAAAATTGTTTTAATTGGACTCGTAATTTTAGCGATAGTTGTTGGTGTTATTTACATTCAACAAGCTGTACGTAAAATACCGATCCAATATGCAAAAGCTGTTTCAGGAAACAATCAATATCAAGGAGCAAAAAACACTCATTTACCGCTTAAAGTAAATAGTGCTGGTGTTATACCAGTTATCTTTGCTTCTGCATTTTTAATGACGCCGCGTACAATTGCGCAGCTCTTCCCTGATTCAAGCGTATCAAAATGGTTAGTTGCAAATCTTGATTTCGCACATCCAATTGGAATGACACTTTATGTCGGTCTTATCGTTGCTTTCACATACTTCTACGCATTTATTCAAGTAAATCCTGAACAAATGGCTGAGAATTTGAAAAAGCAAAATGGATATGTTCCTGGTATTCGTCCTGGTAAAGCAACTGAACAATATGTAACTAAAATTTTATACCGTTTAACATTTATCGGTGCAATTTTCTTAGGTGCAATTTCTATATTACCGCTCGTATTCACGAAAATTGCTACGTTACCACCTTCTGCTCAAATTGGTGGTACAAGCTTACTTATCATTGTCGGTGTAGCACTAGAAACTATGAAGACGTTAGAAAGCCAGCTTGTAAAACGTCATTATAAAGGCTTTATTAAAAAAGTGAATTAATTATCAAAAACACAGTTGGTTATTTTTCCAACTGTGTTTTTGATTTTATCAGTCCTGTAATATACAGGGCTGTTGCTTTATTAAACTACATCTCCTTCTCTAATAACCGCCCTTTTTTGAAATAAGTCCGTAGTGTTGAACGATTGGCCAAAAATACACCAATCAATATAAGACAAGCCCCCATTCCCATTGTAGGATTTAAAGGTTCTCCTAAAATGATATATCCCACAATTATTGCAATTAATGGTGATACATATAACCACGTCGATGGAAATACTGGATTTGTTTTTGATAAGAGCCAGTAATATAATCCGTGTCCACCAATCGATCCGATAAATATGAGATATAAAATAGGCCATTGCACACTCCATGAAGTTAATACGGTTACATTTGGTTGTTCTACAATAATAGATGCGATGAGTAGTAAAATCCCTCCATAAAACATTTGAATACCGTTAATAAGAAATGGTGATACATTTGATAAATCTGACAGTATTTCTTTCGAACGAATAGAGCCTATTCCGTAAAATAGCTCCCCTATAACTAAAACAATACAAGCAATACTCCATATGAAACTTACTTGTTGATGCATTCCTGGTAAAGAAACAAATATAACACCTATTAGTGCAATAACTAAAGCAACGAGTTGTTCCTTTTGTAATTTCTCCCTATTCCTCTTTGCTTGTATTAATAAAATCATCATTGGTCCCGTAGCAGAAAGAACAGCAGCTAATCCCGAAGAAATATATTGTTCTGACCAATATAAACTTGCGAATGTCATAAATGTTAAACAAAATCCAGCATACATAATACGTTTTGAAAATATATGTGGCATAATTTCTTTTCGCTTTAATTTAAAAAGAATCATAAGGATTATACCCGCTAAAAAGAAACGAATTCCTGCTGAAAACAACGGTGGCGCTCCTGCTTCAATTCCAATTTTAATCGTTAAAAATGTTGTCCCGAAAATAATACATACTAAAATGTAATTAAAAATGACCATTTTACTTCCTCCTTTTTACTCTTAAAATGAGTATAGAGGCTATGGTGTATAACAGTGTATCGGTACATATAACAGTTACTTCAAGTTGTAGTTGATTCCCTATATATTTTTCGTTTTAATTAAATTAAAAAGAAAAATAGGTGAACCTATGAAGATTGTATTGCGTAAAGAATCAAACATACCGTATTACAAGCAAATATATATGCAAATTGTTGAAAGAGTACAAAGTGGTATGCTTTCACATGGTGAATCCCTTCCTTCTTTACGTTGTATGGCCACAGATTTACAAATCAATGTATTAACTGTTCGTAAAGCTTATAAACAGTTAGAAACGAAAGGGTATATACGCATCGAACAAGGAAAAGGTGCTTACATATATAAACGTGTAAAGAAAGATTTCAAACCGATACCGTATAAATGGCAACAATCAAGATCTATTAATGTTATGCGTTCTCAATATGCAATGAATAAACACCGTAAATATTATGATTTTTCACAAGCAATTCTGTATCCCCGTCTGTTACCGAATCCATTTTTGGCAGACGAAATGCATAAATTGCTGGATAAAAATCCGATGTTGTTAGCAACTTATGGGCCAGTTCAAGGCGATTATGAATTGCGAGTTGAAATAGCAAATTACTTAAATGAACACCAGAAATTAGTGACGGACCCATCTCAATTATTAATTACAAGCGGAGCACAACAAGGAATTGATTTAATTGCTCAAACATTATTAAAACCTGGAGATACTGTATTAGTAGAAAGTCCGTGTTACAGTGCCGCGCTTGATGTTTTCATCAATAAAGGTGTTCAAATCATTCCTGTTTTTCTTGATAATCATGGAGTTCGCTCCGACTTAATTGATGATATTTGTCAAAGTAAAAATCCCGTTTTATTGTATACGAATCCGACCTTCCAAAACCCGACAGGTACAGTAATGAGTAAAGAACGAAGAATGGAACTTATAGAACTAGCGGGGCTATATCAATTTTTTATCATTGAAGATGATTCTTTCGGAGAAATATATTTTGAAGATGCTATAATCCCGCCCCCAATCAAAAGTTTTGATAAAGATGGCCACGTAATATATATAAAAGGATTTAGTAAAACGTTAGCACCAGGACTGCGTATCGCGGCACTTATTGCCGATGGTCCTATTTTTGAATGGCTATATGCAGTAAAAGGTTCAATGGATATCGGTAGTCCTTTATTAACACAAAAGGCACTTCTACCGTTTTTACGTGCAGAACGTATGAAAAACCATTTAGAAAAATTACGTACAGCTTTACAAATGAGACGTGATTTAACAATTGATATATTATCGCCATTAAAAGAACTACACTTTGAAATACCAAATGGAGGTTTTAATTTATGGGTGACACTACCTGATTCGATAGATCCCTTTACCTTATTACAAAAAGCAAATGAAGTAGATGTCTCTTTTTTACCAGGAACAGCTTGTCTATTAAACTACGAAACAAATGATAACCAATTAAGAATTAGCTATTCAATGTTAAACGAGAAAGATATGGAAATTGGATTAGAGAAATTACATGATACAATACGAAAAAGTATTTGTTAGAAGCAATATCACATTAGCCAACAATAAATAATACCCGCAAATGAAAATGTATAGTATGGGATATTATCTATTGTTGAGCTTTTTCGTTATTCAAATCTAGTTACTCTATAAGCTGTAATCTTTATTATCATTCCACTTTAACTACAATCTTTCCTCTAACATGTTGTCCTTCACTCAAAATATGAGCTTCTCGAACTCCTGCTTCATTAAATGGCACCACTTTACTTATGATTGGTTTGATTTTTCCGTTTACAATTAAAGCTGATAATTCTTCTAATTGTTTTCCATTTGGTTTTAGCCATAAAAATCCTGATTTTATTCCTTCTACTTTTTGTAGTGGTTCATGAACAATGGAAACTAGAACACCACCAGGTTTAATAATTCGAAAACTTTTTTCTTGCACTTCGCCACCTATTGTATCTAACACAATATCAAAATCTGATACTAGTTCTTCAAATTTATCTTTTTTATAATCAATAACGAGATCCGCTCCTAAAGACTGTAAAAATTCTTTATTTTTACTACTAGCAGTCGTGGCAACAAAAGCTCCAAATGATTTTGCGATTTGGATTGCCAAACTTCCAACGCCACCAGCTCCAGCATGAATGAATACACGGTCATTTTCTTTTATTTTTGCGTAATCTACAAGACTTTGCCACGCTGTAAGTCCTGCAAGAGGAATAGAAGCTGCTTCTTCGTAACTAATATTATTAGGCATATGTGATACTAAATCTAATTGTACTGCAATGAATTCAGCATAAGATCCGCTTCCTATATTTTCAGGTTTCGTAAACACTTTATCTCCTATATTGAAACACTCTACATCTTCTCCAACTTCTTCAATAACTCCAGCTACATCTAATCCTAAAGTGATTGGAAATGAAAAGCGTAACTGTTCTTGTAAGTCCCCTTTTCTTATTTTCCAATCAACTGGATTAACAGATGTTGCATAAATACGTATTAATACCTCATTCTTCTTAACAACCGGTTTTAAAACTTGTCTTTCTTTTAATTCTTCAACACTGCCATATCGATCAATAACGATTGCTTTCATTTCCTCTCCTCCTTGCTGTTTATTTTAATAACATACAATTATTTCTCAAAATTTTTTGCCTTGAATTACCATATACTTATTTTTGGGGGTAATTATGCAAAAAGCATTATAAAGTGAAACTTTAATCATTCCTCACCAATCGGGCTCTTACTGCCCGGCAAATAGCGGGATGAATTTCAAAAAGAATCTTACACACATCTTAGAATTATTCAAAACTGTATTATTAATTAAATTCAAAAGAAATGGGGCTAACTTTATGAGTGAAAAGATATTTAAAATAAACGGTATTGATATATGTACAGAAAGCTTCGGTAACTCTAATGATCCCGCTATTTTATTAATTATGGGAGCTACTTGTTCAATGATATATTGGGATGAAGAATTTTGTGAACAGTTGGCGAACACAGGAAAATTTGTTATTCGCTTTGATAATCGCGATGTTGGACGCTCTGTTACATATGAACCTGGCACTTCAAATTATTCAGTAACAGATATGGCTGAAGATGCAATCGGAGTATTAGACGCTTATCATATTGATAAAGCCCATCTTTTTGGTATGTCATTAGGTGGTATGATTGCTCAAATTGCCGCTGTAAAACATCCCGAAAGAATTTTGACGCTAACTTTACTAGCGACTAGTGTAATAGGATCTGATAATAATACTCGCGATTTACCCCCAATGGATGAAAGGATTTTAACACATCATGTAAAGAGCGCAAGTATAGATTGGACAAATAAAAATGATGTGGCAGAATATTTAGTTTCAGGATCTCGTCTATTATGTGGATCAGAACGAATATTTGATGAAAATAGAGTTTATACACAAGTAAAACAAGAAATAGAACGCGCAAACAATTTATTAAGTATGTTTAATCACGCTTTACTTCAAGGTGATGATGCATATGAAGGTGTACTTCACTCCATACAAGCACCAACATTGGTTATTCACGGAACAGACGATACAGCACTCCCATTTGAACATGGCCTCGCACTAATTGATGAAATTCCAAACTCAGTACTATTAACTCTTAAAGGGGCAGGCCATGAAAACCATCCAGATGACTGGGAAAGCATAATTAACGCTGTTTCTAAACATACATCTAAAATTTAGATAAATAACTAATGGAAGGGGGCACAAATTGTGCCCCCTTCTAGTTACAAACAAAAACCCATCACTGTATTCGTATGTATAGTGATGGGGACTTTTTATATTTTTCTATGTTTAAAAAAATGGACAATCTAATTGATCAACAGATTCCCATAATTTTTTTTTTGCATTTTCGGTGGATGTATTTGTGTCTAGTGTCATGTTTTTAAAAGGGTTTACTTCGACTTTTAATAAGGATGAAGGCTCCACATATAATGAGAAAACATGGCTGCTTGGTAAAGCTTTTGAAACGTCAATATCTCCAACTTGTTTAAATAGTTGCTGCGCAGCAAAAAAGAAGAAATTAGTTGGATTTGATTGTTTATTCAGCCACGCAAGCATTTCAGGTGATACCGATTTATGAATATTGATTTTTACTCGATCACCACGTTTATATCGCCTAGATCGCATACTTCCACCAACTAACTTATCGTTAAGTTTGTAAATCCTAACTCTTTTTGCTTATGCTCTCTATATTTTGGCGAACAAGTATAAACTAATAATCCTCGTGCATTTGTAAATAACGGATTATCTACAAAGATTACATTTTTGAGTCGTCCTTTTTGCTTTAAAATCATTTTTAAACTGTTTTTAATAATTACTGCACCCCCGCCATAAATAAACACGTATGGATCGTCTTTCATATCATCAATTTTATTTATAATATCTGTTGCAACACGTGCTGCTAAACCTAATAGCGCTGGCTGTGATTCCTCAACTAATAAGGTATTTCTCGGATGCTTATCATTTAAATAAATTTGATTGAATTCTGTAATACTATCAATCGTTTTAGTTGGATACTTCCGGTTCCATCTCGTAATGATTTGTAGTAACGTCTCTTTTACACCATAAGATAAACCTTTACTTAGTTGCGGACGGAAATTCACCCCTAATGAAACGACTTCTTCTGTCGTCCCTGCACCAATATCAAAAGAGAGTAGAGTTTTATCTACAAAATCAATTTCAGAAACTTGATTTTGCTCACATTCTATTTTATGTTTCACAACATTTCCTTCTTCATCGTATACAATGCCCCACGTACCAGAAGCGCCCTCAGGCAGGCATTTACAATACTCAATTGAAACATTAATTGTCACATCGCGTCCGTTCGGATAATGGAAAATAACCTTATGATTTCCCATATAACGTTTTGCATTTTCAGCAGCTATTTCTTGTGTAATAAGCTGCATAGGAAGAGCGACAGATAAATCATAACGAATATTAATATGGCTAGAAGTTGGACTTTGACGCATAGCGCTTACCGCCAAACCTGATAGTATTGTAATAACCATTAACTCATCCGTTGACTTATTCGATTTCTTCTCTACCTCAGTACCTTTTAATTGATCTTGAATAACTTTTTCTCCAACGATGTATCGTACATTATTTAGCATTAACGATGGCGAACTTATAGTCACATCAATGTGGTTTTCTAATTCAGATAATGAAACATCTACCTCATCTAAGAGTCCTGTAGGCTCACCTATATATAAAGAATAAATACTCGGAATAAAAATAGGGTCTTGCCCTTTCACCATTAACTTCAAACCGTTGTTTCCTGCATCTGCACCAGCTTTTAAAAGTATAGACATAACTACCCCCTAAATTAATCTGACATCCCTTCCAAATATATGCGAGCCCATTCTTTTACATTCAAATGTATTGTAATTTTTTATTTATCATAAAAACAAAATATTGCATACTTACATATTGTGTGTAAAAAGTATTTGACATGATACTTTTCCAATTTTATACTTATATTTGTAAAGAGTTTTTTACAATCGAGGGGGCAATTATTTATTGAATACTAAAAAAACTATTTTTATAATCATTGTTTTAGCATTAATTGCAATACTAGTACATGGCACATATAAATACATAACTGAAGGTTCTATTTTAGGTGGTACGATTTTTGCTATTTCGTTAATACTTAGTAATTTAATTAATCACATTACTTGGGGAGATCCCCACGGTGTGTCAGAAGAAAGTCAAGATGAGATGGGACAACAAATTACATATAAAAGCTTTAAAATTGCGTATTTTGTGCTTGTAGTTGTAATGTTCCTTTTATTAATCTTCTCCGAAGGATTTTCTATGGGGGCTAATTTAGATGGAGTAAAAAACCTCCCCCTGTTCATCGCAATTTGCTCTTCATTCTTTATTTATCCTATTGTCGAACTCATAGTTGCAAAACAATATAAGTAAAAAGATGAGGTTTTCTACATGTAGAAAACCTCATCTTTTTATATTTACATACTCTCTACAATTGCTTTTAATTTATTCACAGTCCGCCAATTCCTAACTGTAGCTGGTGTATGTAACTTCTGAAACTGGTTCATTAATTTAGAATTTCGAATGCTATTTTTGAAAAATAAATAAACGACCTTCTCATCTATATAGCAATCTTCAAGTTCACTTTTAAATGTAAGCAATTGACTACTCTCTTCTTCAGAAAGTACATTAGCTAAAAAAGCAATATGAACACTTTCTCCTTCTAACAATGAATGAACTTCATATGGACATTGTTTAATAATATTTATAAATTCATCATGTGTTCTTAGCATGACTGGAACATCGAAATCAAATTCTTTTTTTATTTCAGATTGTATTTGGTCCTTTAGAAAGTTTATACCTTCCTCAGATTCGAACACAATATTACCACTTTGTATATATGTTTTCACTTGTTTTAACCCTATTGATTCAAACACTCGTTTTAAATCAGCCATTTTGATTACTTTATGGCCACCGACATTGATTCCTCTTAGTAATGCAATATAAAATGTCATATTATCCCCCCCACAGTAAAATGAACTTATCAATTGAATCGGTTTTCCCACTCATATTTCTCGGATATTTGTTTTAATTCTTCTAACATATCATGAATAGATAATACCTCAAATAAAATAATAGATTCACTTGAAAAATGGTGATGATAATGATTTGGTTTATAATCTTTTAAATCATTTTTATAACTCCAAAATTGCTTGTCTAATTCAGCAATAAGTTTGAAATGTTCCTCATCAATTTCATTACAACGGTTTCTCAATATAGCAATCATAGAATGAATTGTTCGTTGTAATATTTCTCTTTCACTTTGTGACCAGTCACAAGTCTCAATTGATACCCGAGCTAAATTATCTATATGGTAAATGATTTGCTGTAATATATGAAGTTGCTTCTGCATCGTTAAAAAGCTTCTCATTTCCTTCTTTGTATGTTGATGATATTTCCAATCTTTCTGCTCATATTGAACAAATTGTATCGCCTTATGCAATAATAAAGTCAATTTAGATAAATCCTGAGCAGTCTCCTTTTTCACACCTTTTCCTGCAACTAATGCAGTAATCCATTCTTCCATAATATTTGCTGTTTTAGCAAATAGATCCTCTGTACATCCAAAAATCATTTTCGTGTAGTGGGGTGGAAAAATGAAAAAATTCACTAAAGTAGATACTATAATACCAGTAGATGTAGTAGCTAAACGAATTAAAAATGCAGTAAAATAATGATTTGCCGTAATTGGAATCATTGCTACGGCAGTTAAAGTTGCAACTAAAGTTCCCGCATGTAACCTTAGTTTTTGACATGTAACGATCGTAAACATTGCAGCTAATGCATAAGAAATTGCTTGGTGGCCTAGGAAAAATGTGAAAGTCATGGCATATGCCGATCCAATTGTTGAGGCCGGAAAGCGAATAAGTCCTTTTTTTATTGAGTCTGTTGCAGTTGGTTCAATTGTAACAATTGCTGTTATTACAGCAAAAATAGTTGGGATGTTAAAAAAATCACAAACTAACACTGTAAGAAAAACTGCAATCCCAGTTTTAATCACTCTTCCTCCAACGATATTCCATTTTCTATCTTGATTCATTTTTTATATCCTTCATTCCTGTTTCATTTTATATACATATATTATATATTGTTAAAATAAAAAAACCTACTACTTGAATATTCAAGAGTAAGTTTTCTATCTCATTATTTCATTATAGGTAAATGCATTATTATTTGTTGGCCAATTGGTCCCATTCTTCTAAAACCTTTATCTTGGAAACCAACTTTTGCATATAAATTTTGTGCAGGAATATTTCTTTCATTCACAGCAAGTACAACTTCATTTTTTATTGGAAAATAACGTTTTACAAACTCTTCTAATAATAACAATGACTTTTTAGCGAATCCTTTTCTTTGTCTATTGTGATTAATAGAAAATGATGTTAAAAGTAAAGCATCCTCATTATCTGTGAACTCCTTTACTCTATCTCCCGTTTCCAATGCGAAAAGACCCACCGGTACCCCATTGTGATCTAAAATAACAATCACATTTTTTGTATAATCACTTTTTGCTTTCTCCAGTAATGCGCTTGGATCTGATGTAAACTGAACTTGTTCACTTGGTAAAGTAAATGTTTGTATAACTTCTTTATATTTCTCCTTATACGGAGCTAATTGAATTTCCCCTGTGTGTATGTTCATGCTAAACTCTCCCATTTTTCAGCTTATTAACTTATACCTTGCTGTGCTTTTGAATGCACTCTTCCATCTAAAAAGGTAATTTCAACAAATGAATTTGGATCGTTCCCTTTCCAAGCAAAAATTTGTTTAATTTGTGTAGAATGCTCTACCCCTTCTTCTATAAGTAAATCTCCTTCAAAACCAATTAAATCTTTCACTTCTGTATAAGTCATTCCTTCATTTATACTCGAGAAATGATTTATATTGATAGACTCTTTCTGTTGCCTTTCCATCACAGTAGAAGAAGTTGCTGTTTGGTTTTTCACTTCTTTTCTCTGTTCACACGCTGTCATACTGAAACCTAAGCATAAACTAAACAATATACATGCGCTTTTTTTCATCATAACAGTTGTCCCTCCCATGATAATTAAACCATATATTCCCTTAAAAATAAACTGAATATTTAATATTATATTTAAAAACCTCGTACAATTAAGTACGAGGCTAATTTCATTTATTCAAATGATTATTTGATTGATCATCCTGTTCTTTTCTTAACTCTTGTTCTTCATCTTTTGGTAATTGTTTATCACTATCTTTAATTGGATTCGTTTCTCTATTTTCTATCATATCATTTGGAACTTGTGGCATTACTCGGCCCACAATAGCGGCTAATTCATCTAGTATACCTTCACCTGTTTTTCCTTTTTTAATTTGCTTTCCGATTTGTTTGAGGCGTTCATACGTATCAACATCTGCTACAACGACTGCATTAGCACCGTCAGGGTCATTTTTTAAACTTTCTGCAACAGAGTATTTAATTGATTCAACTCGAGTTCGATCAAGTTTTGCTTTTACATCAATACCTACAATAGCATATTTTCCAACAACGACCGCTGTTGCATCATTCACACCTGGCACACTTGCTGCTAAAGATGCTAAATGATCTGCTGCTTTTTCATTTGGCTTATTTGATTTATTCGTATAATTAACATTTTTCATTGAAACATTTTTTTGTTCCGGCTTTTCGTTTGGATTGTCTTTTTTTCCAATACTGCATCCAGTTATAACGAAGCAAAGCATCAATATATATATTAGAGTTTTCATTATTTTCACCACTTCACTATTAAGGTTTAATCATAAATTTTTTCAACAGCTTGCATTTTCTTTACCTTTTCCTCGGCCCCGCTATTAGCATTAATGAATATTTGGTACGTATCTTTTCCTAAAGTGCCTACAAATTCATAGCAAAGCACTTCATTATGCAAATCATTGACTACTAAAGCTTTACGTTCTTCCATGACTTTTACATCCGGATTGATTTTCTTTCTTGCTTCTGCTGCAGTTAGCTTTGCCGATGGAACTGTTCGCTTTTGATGTGACGCTAAATATTCTTTTGCGGAGAACCCAACGATAGAACCATCATCTAAAGCAATTTTCATTTGGATTGCTTCTGGATAAATTCGTACTCCATTTTCATTTACTACATACGTAAATACACCAACATTATCATATTGAGAGCTATCATAAAGCTCCATATTATTAAACTTATGGTCCTTTAAAAATTTCAAACCTTTACTACCTGCATCGTTTAAACTAACTTTCTGTTCTTTAATTTCGCGGTTATTCATAACCCAAATTGGATATCCGCCTTTTCCGGTAATATCCATATAGAACTCATTGTTCGTTGCTTCATCTTTAATTTTCACACTATAGAAGGATTCTTTCGCACCTTTTCCGCTTTTCTCAACATCTACTTTTTCATTTCCTTTTAAATTCAAAAACGATTTGGCAATTTTCGCCGCTTCATCTCTAGAAATTGCCTTTCCTTCCGCTTCAAATCCACCTTTTTTATTTTTTTGCGCACTTGTAAAGGTCGGTCCGAAGTTTGTAGAAGAATATGATGTTACGTTTTTCTCTACAGTTTTCAATCCATCAATAATTGTGTTATCTGCTGGATCGCGATTTGATGCAAGTGCCATTTCTACATCCATCCAGCGTAAATTATTTTTCAAAACAAGATGTTGTACTTTTCTTAGTTCATCTTGTATATTTCCTGCATTTGAATATAAAGTTTGTAGCGTTTTATATTCTTGCTCATTTAACGGCTCTTTTTCTAAATCACGAATGGCTGCACGGTAACTGAAATCACCGATATTCGCTAAAAATTCTTCCGTTTTATTAAATGGCATTAATGTTAAAGGTAGTTGTCCTACATCTGAGCGAGCTTCAGATGTTAAACGCCATACATCCGCTAATGCAGGTGATAAAGATGATCGTGAATTCATCGCAAGTGTTGTGCCAATTTTATCGTGTAATAAATCGACTTCGTATGCTAAATCATGGAATGCACGTTGATAGCTATTTTCCGCTCGAATTAAAACCGCATTTTTCTCTTGGTGCTCTTTATAGCCCCAATAGCCTGTTCCTACTACACCGACTGTTAATAATACAATGATAATACCTCGTAACATTGTCCCACCTCCGCTCTATTTACAGAAAATATGTTTACCGATTTTTTTAATTTGTGGACGAGTCCAAATCCATTTACTAGTCGCAGTATCTGGATTGAAATAATATAAAGCATTTCCTGTTGGATCCCATCCGTTAATCGCATCTAAAACTGCTTTTTTTGCTGTTTCATTTGGTGTTAAATATATTTGTCCATCGGCTACCGCTGTAAATGCTCTAGGTTCAAAGATTACACCTGAAACAGTATTTGGGAATGACGCACTTGTAACACGGTTCAAAATAACAGCAGCTACTGCAACTTGTCCTAAATATGGTTCACCGCGTGATTCTCCGTATACTGCGTTTGCCATAAGCTGAATATCATTTTGAGAATAACCATTCGGAACATTTGTCCCTTTATTTTGAGGTGGTTTATTCTCTTGTGCAGTGCCACCACTATTTCCTTTATTCGTTGTCGTCCCTTTATTAGCAGTTGACTTGTCATACTTCGTTGCTTTCACGAGCATTTGCTTCGTTTTAGCTCCAGCTAAACCATCAACGGGTAATCCAAATTTCTCTTGAAAATTCCGAAGTGCCCAATATGTACCCCATCCGAAAACACCATCTACTTTTCCCGTATAAAATCCGTTATATTTTAAACGAGATTGCAGTTCAATGACATCTTCGCCCGATGCTCCTCTTTGAATGACTTGATTAGAAAATGCTTCTACATTCTTTAGTTGTATACTACTGACCATTAAAGACAGTCCTATGAACGCAAGTAAAACCGCTATTTTAAAAATAGCTTTTTGGCGCATAATTTTCCCTCCTTAATTATGTAAATGATTTCTTGGTTATGTTTTGTAAAAGCCTCGCTTTTATGTAAAGAAGACAAAAAAATCCAAACTAATATCGTAGAAAGAAAATGTAAACAATATAAAAAAAGGATAAAAGGAGTTCATCATGAAGAATTTGTTAAAGCGTGTCGCACTCGTCCTTCTGTTCCTAACAACATGTTCAAATGTATATACAGGCTCATCAATTGTTCATGCGCAGCCGCCGTATGCAAAATGGGGTAAGCTTGCTGTAGAGAAAACGAAAGAAAAGTACCCAAAAGCAGAGATTATTGATTACCTTCATATAGGTAGAAAACCAAAAACCGTTCAAATAACAGTTGAAAAATTCAAATTGTGGCTACGTGAAGACGGAAAAGAATATGGTGTTTTTGTTGATGTGGAATTTGAAACGAAGACGGAGAAATTTATTAAAATGTCGTTTCAGAAGACGAGTAGATAAAATGAAAGAAACCCGGCTATTTAGATTCATAACAGCCGGGTTTCTTTCATTTCTAAAATTCTTTTCTAAAATATCGATTCCCTAAAAATCTTACCAATATACAAATAGTGCCAATTACAACTGCTATCCCTATACTGTATAAAAGTACTCTACCATATCCACCTATTCTCGGATCTAAAAATGGATAAGGATACCAATTCACGATTGGACCACGAATTAAGCTATATACAACGTAAAAAAACGGGAATAAGAGCCAACTTG
This sequence comes from Bacillus cereus group sp. MYBK95-2, assembly GCF_051915225.1. Lineage (NCBI taxonomy): Bacteria > Bacillati > Bacillota > Bacilli > Caryophanales > Bacillaceae > Bacillus > Bacillus cereus group sp. MYBK95-2. Next base: position 101,621 of record NZ_JBQAEH010000007.1, read on the forward strand.
AAGCTTGTTTCCAAGTGATTTTCTTATTTGGTGGATTTAATATCCAATCTAAAAGCATAGCAATTGGCATGATATAATGTAACACCGTATTTACCCATGGTATTGCCGTTTGAAGTGATTCTTCTAACCCTCTTAATAATAAAAAATAAATGAGTCCAGTCGTAAGTATGTATACCGTTGCTGCACCACGAAGTATACCAAACTGTTCTGATCGACCAAATGTAGCTGTTCCGATACTACTTAAAAGGAGAATACATGCAACTAAAATGTTACTTTCGATCGTGAAGAAACTAAAAAAGTTAACTGGATTGAACGGTTTCACTTGTGCCCGTATTATAAATTGCGTAATGATTGCACTAAATGCTAGAAGGCTTAAACATAGTCTAAATAAAGATAAAATTTTTTCATCTTTCATACATTCCCTCCTTTTCTTATATATAATTAGAATTTCCCTGTACATGCTCAATAAATAAATTTAACGGAACGAGCCCACGTTTTGGCATATGACTACTTATAATAGATACTACTTCTAATTGAGGAATGATAACGATGTATTGTCCGCCGTATCCCATAGCGAAATATATACAATACGGTATGTGAAATCTTTCGTTATGTAATACCCACCAGTGATATCCATATGCGCCGACATGTTCATATGTTTCAAATTGCGCCCTACTTGACTCTTCTAACCATTTCGCTGATACAATTTCTTTTTCATTCCAATATCCATTTTGCAAACATAATTTTCCTAACTTTAATAAATCGGTAGATTTCATTTTCATACCGAAGCCACCTACATATATACCCTGCGGATCTTGTTGCCACTCGTATTCGTTAATTTTTAATGGATCAAATAAATATTTCTTTGCAAACCGCTCTGTCGACATTCCAGTAGCTTCTTGAATAATATAGCTCAGTAAATGAGAAGAACCTGAATTATAATTCATTTTTGTAGCAGGTTCTTCAATTATTGGCTTTTCTAATATGTACTGTACCCAGTTCTCTGATTCTACAAAGTCATTTGGGAATACTACTCCATTCCCAAACTCTTTCCAGTCCTCACCAGTAGTCATTGTTAATAAGTGATATAGCGTTAAATCATGTTTTTCCCCAGGTACATTTTCAATCCACTCTGTAATTGATGTATGTATATCATTTATATAGCCCTTATCAATTGCAATACCAATTAATAAAGATACGATACTTTTTGTAATCGAATTTATTTTATATAAGTTATTTGCACATTCGGGTGTTTTATAATACTCAGTTGTTAATTCCCCTTTTTGATAAACAAGAAATGTATTCACTTTTTTCTTTTCGAATTTATTTTCTAGTTGCTTGAAATCCAAAAACTTTACCTCCATTTAAATAGTTACTCCATTTATTATATCTTGTTTCTTCATTTTAAACATAATTGTGCTCAAATAAAAATAAACCTGTCAGCCATAATGAACTGACAGGTTTATTTTTATAATTTCGTACGAACATTCCAAAGCTCTGGGAAGAATTGTTGATCAAGTACTCGCTTTAAATAAGAAACACCGGAGGATCCACCTGTACCCATTTTATGTCCAATAATTCTTTCTACTGTTTTCATATGACGGAAACGCCATTGTTGTAGCCAGTCTTCAATATCAATCAATTTTTCAGCAAGCTGATATAAATTCCAATATTTTTTCACATCCGCATACACTTCCAACCATGCTGCTTCTACTGTTGCATCTTCTTCATAAGGCTGCGTAATATCACGGTTTAATACATCTTTATGAATAGGGAATCCTTCTTTTACTAATGCTTGAATCGCGACATCATATAGACTTGGTGCATGTAGCGCTTTATGAAGTCGTGCATGTAATTCTGGATCCTTTTCATAAATTTTTAATGCGTGTGGCGTTTTATAGCCAAGTGCATACTCAATCATACGATATTGATACGATTGAAAACCTGAAGCTTGACCGAGTGAATCACGAAACTCAATATATTCTGATGGTGTTAATGTCGCAAGAATATCCCAAGATTGAATAATTTGAGACTGAATTTTTGATACACGTGCTAACATTTTAAAAGCTGGTTGTAATTTATCTTGTTTAATAGATTCAATCGCCGCATTTAGCTCATGTAAAATGAGCTTCATCCAAAGCTCACTTGCTTGGTGAATAACGATAAATAACATTTCATCATGATGGTCCGATAATCTTTTTTGAGAAGATAGTAAACTATCTAATTGTAAATACTCCCCATACGTCATATTCTCTTTAAAATCCGTATGAATCCCTTTTTCCATAATTACTTTTTCATTTTCTTTCATATTAGCCAAACGCCCCTTTTATATGATTCTACTTATATTGGTCTAATAACGGCTCGAACTGGACTTCCATCTGCATCAGTTAATGCAAGTGGTAATGCAATAAGTTCATAATCACCGTCTGCTACATGATCTAGTACGACATTTTCTAAAATATGAATTCCATGTTTAAATAATTGATGATGCGCTGCTAATTCTTTATCATCTAGCGGATCAACTGATGGTACATCTACTCCGATTAAACGAATACCTTTCTCTGAAAGAAACGACGCTATGTTTGCACGTAAATGAGGGATCACCTCTGGAAATTCTTCAGCTTTTCCATGTGAAGATGTACGTAATAATAATCGTTCTACACCTTCTAAATGAAAGCTTTCTAATTCCTTTTTCCCGATGCTTTCAAGATTAGAAACGTCAATAATCCGTGCTGGGCCAACATAAACTTGAACATCTAAATCCAATACTTTCTTTCCATCATTATCAAAATGAAATGGTGCATCAATATGAGTGCCTGTATGAATACTCATCGTTAACTTTCCGACATTTACTGAGCCACTTTCTTCTTTTGACCATGAAACTTCATACGAGAACGGTGTGTCTCCTGGCCACGTTGCAATATTATTATTTAGCGGTTGTGAAATATCAATCCACTCTGATGTTTTCATATTTATGCCACAACCTCTCGCTTATTTTCAAACTGCTTATACTCTTCATTTTTCATAATTTTCTTTAATATTTGTACAGATTTCCACACTTCTTCGTATGTGTTATATAAAGCGACCGGCGCAAGTCTCACCCCATTTGGCGCTCTAAAATCTGGAATTACTCCATTTGCTTTTAGTGCTTTACATATACGTGCTGCTTCTGCATGCTCTAAATAAATGTGCCCGCCTCGTTTTTCATCCTCTAATGGATTTCCAATTGTAAATTCGAAATCTTTTAATTCATGTCCAATTAAATTCAGCATGTATCTCGTAATATGTAAAGATTTCTCACGTAAACGTTCAATACCAGCATCTTTGAAAATTTCAAGTGAACCAATTAATGGTGCTGTACTTAAAACGTGCGGCGTACCAATTTGATAAGCACCTGCATGATCAGCAGCTGTTAATGTATGCTCCATATCAAACTGCTTATCTTTTCTAGAACTAAACCATCCAGACAACCCTGGTAGTCTATTAAAATGTTTATTATTCACATAAATTCCTGCAACGCCACCCGGTCCTGCATTTAAATATTTATAATTGCACCAAACAGCAAAATCGACATCCCAATCTTTGAAATGATGCGGAATAGATCCTATTGAATGGCATAAATCAAATCCGATATGAATGCCGCGTTTATGAGCTTCCGTTGTTAAACGTTTCATATCCAGAATTTGACCACTTCTATATAAAACAGAAGGTAATAAAATTAAAGCGATATCATCTTCCATCGCATAAATAATATCTTCTTCAGAAAGTGTTCTACCATCTCGGCTTTTCACTCTTACTAAATGCTCCTCTGGATCTAATCCTTTTAAACGAATTTGACTTTGAAGTGCATAAATATCTGATGGGAAAGTTAATTCATCCGCAAGTATTTTTGTACGTATTCCTTTTGGTTCGTAAAACGTCGCAATAACTTGATGTATATTTGTAGTTGTAGAACCGGTTACAATAGTTTCTTCCGGTAAAGCACCAATAAGAGGGGCTGTAAGTTTACCTAATTTCTCTGAAAGGAAAAACCACGGGTGCTCACCTTCTGTCCAGCCGTCAATGCCATACTCTTTCCACGAATCTAGCAACGTAAGTAACGATTTCTCTGCTCTTTTTGAAAGTAGCCCTAATGAGTTTCCATCTAAATATATAGTACCTTCGTTTTTATAGAATTCAGTTTGAAAATCTTTCAGTTCATCATGTTTATCACATTCAAGCGCATACTCATAAGTTGGTTGAAATGGCTCTTTATACATGGTGTCACCTTCTCTTAATTTTCTTTTTATTCTAACTAATTGAAATATATCACCTTAATTGATACAACGTCAATGATATTATGTCAGTTGACTTTATATATGAACTTCTTTTACAATACAGTTATATTTTCAGATATTTCAGTATAAAGAGGTGATTCTTTGAAAAATTCTACTCTTTCATCAAGAAAACACCGCTCCTTAGAAACGAAGAAGAAACTATTACACTCTGGTTACACTATTTTTATAAATAATGGATTTCAAAAAACGACAATTACACAAATTATTAAACATGCAGAAACTGGTTATGGAACAGCATATGTATACTTCAAAAACAAAGATGATCTCCTAATTAGTTTAATGGAAGATGTTATGAATCATTTTTATAATATTGCTGAGCGCTCTTTTTCTCCACAAACAAAAGAGGAAGCACGTATAATGATCCAAAATCAAGTTAGAGCATTCCTGCAATTAGCAGATGAAGAACGCGCTATTTTGCAAGTTGTAGAGGAAGCGATAGGATTATCAAGAGAAATACGGCAAAAATGGGATGAGATTCGGAAACGTTTTATAACAAGCATTAAACAGGATATTACTTACTCTCAAGAAAGTGGATTAGCACAACCTAATTTAAATAAAGAGATTGTAGCACGCGGTTGGTTCGCGATGAATGAATCGTTTCTTTGGACTATTACGCAAAATGACAAAAAGATTAACTTAGAGGAAATTGTGTATACGTTAACGGAGATGTATACGACGGGGTTATATAAATAGCACACCTTCAATAAGTAAGGTGTGTTATTTTACATCTATAAAAATATATTATCTGGGTATGGTAGTGCTAAAGTAGGCTTTTCAGAAAATGAGAAATATTGTAGTTTTAAAGATTCACCATCTATCGATTTCAGTTTTCCACTAGTAATTTCACATTCAAACACAACAACAATATATTCTACTTGATCGCCATTCGGATATATATGACGGAACCTTTCCCCTCCAAATACCCCTTTTTGTTTTTTTACTTGCACTTTCAAACCCGTTTCTTCCCACACTTCACGAACTACCGCTTCTTCTGGAGTTTCCCCAGGTTCAATTGCTCCAGCCGGCAAACTCCAATATTCTCCGCCAGGATATTGAAATAAGATTTCTCCCTGCTCGTTTTTAATAACTGCAGCTACACTTGGCATGAATATTAGTTCATGGCCTAATTGCTCCCGGATTTTTTTATAATATAGCGACATCGACATATAATTCTCTCCCACTCCATTAATAAGTAACTGTATTTTCTGACATATATTCTATAATAATACCAATAACAATTTCTATATAGAAAGGATAAGAAAATGACCCAAGTACAACTAGTAAATAGCTTTCTATCATTTTTAGGTACGACAAAACAGCCTACTAGCTTAAAGTTTTTAAATGAGCTTATTAAAGCTCATCAAGAAAAAATAAAATGGGAAACCCTTACTAAAATAATTGACTGGGAAAAGGGTAATGAAACAGGTAATTATTTTCCTTCCATTGAGACATACATAAACCGTATTACAACAAAAGGTCTCGGGGGTACTTGTTGGACGCACTCAATTGGATTCCATTGGTTATTATCAAATCTTGGTTTTAATATTCATTATATGTATATGGATCCCGGACATTTATGCTTACGGGTTAACTTAGACCAACCTTATTATGTTGATGTTGGTTATTGTGCACCTTTATTCCAAGCTTACCCACTTTATGAATCATTTCAAGTAAGTAATGTAAGAGAAACTTTCACTTATGAAGTCTCAAATAATAGGATTAAAATTGCTAGAAATCCAGGTCCAGCAAAAATCTTACATACAGATCCAATACATTTATCAAGTATGAAAGAACTCGTTAAAAAGTCTAACGATTGGCATACATCTCCTGTATTAAAGAAAATTCAGATTTTCGGTTATATCGATGGTATTCCAACTTCTATTAATGATAATGTTTTAAAACGATATTTCCAAGGTAAGAAAAGAGAACAAATCATTACATCTTCTGAACTTAATTATTGGATAACAGAAAGATTTTGTGTTGATAAAGAAATATATGAAAGAGCTATTGAGATTTTCAATGAAAAATCTTCAAACAGTAAAAGCGTTACTCATGAGATTGAGTAACGCTTTTACCTTAATATATTTTAATATTAATCTTCTTTATGATAAGCAGCTTCTACACATTCTGCTAGACGTTCCATTTGTTCCATAGTTAAACCTCGTGAAATCCAACCTGTTAACTTATACATCATTTTATAATAAAAATTACTAGGTTCATATTCTGAAATTAATGTTAGTGCTGTACCTTCCTCATCTTCTTCTAACATATAAGTCATTGCTGAATATCCTTGCTTCATTTCACTACCAAGTGAAATAATATGCGGTGTATCGTATTCAAGAATTTCTACTTCTGCCTCGAATATTTTCTTACCGACTTTTTGAACAGTAATATATTTATCTCCTACACGTGGATTCTCTTTATCCATATTTGAAGGATAGCGATTTTCTATTATAAACGTATTCCATTCTTTTATTTTTTCATCTTCTATTATATAGTCACATACAATATCCATTGGTGCTTTTATTACTATTTCAATTGCAAAACTCATTATACTGCCCCTCTCAAATACCCTATCCATTTCTATTTAACTAAATCATTATGCCATATTTTATATAGTGAAATACAAGTGGAATTTTAACTTTTATTGCGAGAATGTTTTTCGTAATAAGAAAATCATGAATAAATAATTTAAATACTTATTCATGCAAAATGTTTTACTAACAATACAACAATTCAATATAATGCAACGAGTAGTCAAGCGATGTCCATACTTTTATTTTCTTTTTTTTAAAAATTTTGCACTCCTAAACTAACTAACATAATCCCTATAAGCGTTTGTAAAATTAGCATACTCTGTTCCGAAACAGCATTCCAACTATAAATGGAATACCCCATTACAATAATTGTAAGTACAATCGTTAAGATCCTATTCATATGAAAATCCTTCCTATAAAAAAAGAAGCCACTAAGTTTCCTTAGTGGTTTTATTAACAATTTATATTTAGTAAAATTACTTTTTATGAGTTTGATATAAGTCAATAGAATTTCCTGGCCAATATAACTATGTATGTTAGCACACTTTTTCTTTATTCAGTCTACTTACAATTCCAACTATAAATTTATATTCAATCCTCTTCTTCTTAATCTTTTTAAATCCTTCTTTCGTATCAAAAATTAAACACGTTTTCCGAAACCACATTCGTACATATAGTGACTCAAAATAAATAGGTTTTATAATTCCTCGTTCTTCAAATTCAGTTCCATCTTTATTTTCGGTTTCTGTTCGAACGAACCACCTATTCCCGATTCCAATTTCAATGTACTTCACACACTAACCCCCATTAGGAAATTTTCCTTCTAACAATTCTATTATTTCCCCGGTAAGCGCACATTCCGACAGAACATGAGCCCACAAAGAAAAAGTAGATTACAAAAATCTACTTTATAACTTATATTTTTGCATTCGTTTATAAAATGTACTACGGGGTACATCTAATAGTTTTGCAGCTAATGAAACATTTCCGTTTGTCTTTTGTAATGCTTCAATCATGCTATCACGCTGTATTTTTTCGCGAAAATTCAATGTATGTTCGGTTTTATTTTCAACTTGTAACTCAAGTTGTTGTTGATTTCCCATCATTGTTTGTATCAAAAAAGCGACTTGTTTTTCGCATATTTCCCGTCCTTGCGACAAAATGTAAATGCGTTCTAATGCATTTACTAGTTCTCGAATATTTCCGGGCCATGTATGTTGTAAAAATTGATTGCAAATACTCTTCGGAAATACAATATTCCAATTCTTCTGTTCGCAAAAGTGTTGTATAAAATATGGGATATCCTCTTTTCTTTCTATTAACGATGGAACATATAACGGATAAACGTGCAAACGATAATATAAATCTTGACGGAATTTCCCTTCTTCTACTAACCGTAGTAAATCTTTATGTGTGGCAGTAATAATACGAATATTTACTGGTACCTCTTTTGAACTTCCTATTGGAGTTATTGTGCGTTCTTGTAAAACACGCAATAAGGCTACTTGCATCTCTGGTGGTACTTCGCCAATTTCATCTAAAAACAGTGTTCCTCCATTCGCTTGTTCAAATTTCCCTTTATATCCTTGACGTCGCGCACCTGTAAACGCACCTTCAGCATAACCGAACAATTCACTTTCCATTAATTCTTTAGGCAAAGAACCGCAGTTAACAGCTATAAAGGGCCCGTCTTTTCTTGGACTATTTTCATGAATCGCTCTCGCGACATATTCCTTCCCTACTCCTGTCTCACCACATACATACACACTAGCATCAGTCGGTGAAACAAGCTTAATTTCTTCTAGTGTGTGTTGAAATGCTTTGCTTGTCCCGGTAACTCCTGGAAAAGTAATTCCTTTTATAAATGTGAAAGCAGAATATGTATTCATTTGTTTGTTTTCCTTTAAATACATACATTTCCCGATCATTCTTTCATTACTATATACCGGTATCTCTAATTTAGTTTCCAATCCATGGTGCACTAAATCTTCAAGTTTCATTCTTGACCAATTAGTTACTCGTTCCCGAACGCTCTTACTCGCAGAAACGATAACATCACGATGATTACAAATAACTACTTGTTCATCACTATCAATGACATCTAAAAAACGATGGATTAAGTGTAATTCATTTTGATGAACTCTTATGCTACATTCACGTTCAATCGCATGTGCAATTGAAGTTAGCATACCGAGCATATATGGATGCGAAAATTCAATTGGACAGGAGAAATCTAGAACACCAATTAATTTCCCATCATCATTATGAATGGGAGCAGCCGCACAACTCCAGCTATGAGATGCCACGGAGTAATGTTCAGTACCACTTATCATAATAGCTTCTTCAATTTCTAGCGCTGTTCCTATTGCGTTTGTCCCCACAGCTGCTTCTGTCCATTTTACACCTTCAATAAAATTAATATGTTTCGCTCGCTTTAACGTTTGTTTATTTCCACTTAAGGATAGAACATAACCATCTGGATCGATTAATAATGCCATCATTTGTAGTTCATCAATGGTTTTTCTCATATTTTGTATTTGGGGTAATGCTATATCAAGGAAAATTTCACTCTTTTTCTTTTGTTCTTGAAAAATATTAGAAGACAAAACTTTCTGACCTTTATTCATGTGAGGATTAACATTAGCCTGTTTACATCGATGCCATGACTCTGAAATTCTTTCATTTATACGGTTCGAATCAAGGACTCCTTCATCAATAAACTTTTTCCATGTATGTAAGTAAAACGGTGAAGCTAACATTGTATCATCTCCCTTTTAATTGTTTTGGAGATTTATAAAACATACTTTTATTATAAAACTGAATAAAAGCGTTTTCAATACAACTAGCAATACGACACAAATATGTTAATAATTTGAATATCCTAATACACTTCTTTATTCTTTTTTAGTAGCACTATATTTTGTATAATGGACGCAAAGAAAATACATAACCAAAACCACTTTTGTGGATTACCATTTATAAAGAAAACAATCACGGCTATTGCAAATAAAATAGCGGATGCTAAACTAAAATATAATTTTGTTTTCATTCCTATTATCCCTCACCCCTCTGTTACTTTACAGTACATACTAACTCTTCATTTTTCATCTCTACTATGTACTCCTGTAAAACATATTCTTTCCCGCCATGGTTTTCATACCATTCATGTATTCCTTTAATATGCCTCTCGTCACTTCTAATTTTCGATTCTATTTCTTTATACTGTTCATAACTATCATATTCCCATATGGCAAATACTTCAGACGTACCATTCTTATTATCTTTCATCCAGCGTCCTATTAGCTTAGAACCATGCTTTAATTGATTAGGTAAGTTCGTGTTATTGAAATGATCATTAAATACTTCTATGAATTCATTTTTCACTACATAGTACTTCCTTCTGTAAAACATACTTCTTCACCTCTTTTATGAAAAGTATTAGTAAATCTTCCCATCAATACCGTATTATAATACTTTCCATCCGATAGTCTTTTGTCATTTTTCAAAATGCCTTCTACTTCAAAACCTAATTTTTTATAAAGATGAATAGCTTTCTCGTTTGTCTCTAATACTTGTAAAGATATTTTATTTACTGCATTTTCGTCAGCCCATTTAATAGATTGTTGTAATAGGCTCTTACCCATTTTATATCCCCAAAACTCTTTTAAAATGCAAACGCCAAACTCCACTTTATGAGATAATCTCTTAAAATTTGATCCTTCACACCTTGAAAATCCAACGATTCGATTGTGCACTTCTGCAACTAAAAAGAGATTCTTCGTCTCTTCACTATCTGTTTTTATTATTTTTTGAAATCCTAGATTATCTATAAATCCCTCTCCAGCATCTCTATCCATATTTTCAGTTTCCCCATCAATCTGAACTCTAATTTTCGATAACTGGTCAGCATCTTTCTCAGCTGCAGAACGAATTGTATAAGTTAATCCATTTATATGAAACTCTTGCTCTTTTACAATCATGTCAAACTCCTTTCAAATGAATATAATGGCGCTATTACAACTTGTTTACCTTGTTTCTCAAAGTCCTGAACAGTTTCTTTACTAGCCTCTTCGTCAGTTATAATAATGTCAATTTTTTTTAGAGACTCTCCTCTTATAAAACAATCTATTCCAAGTTTATTATGCGGAACTAAACAAATATTTCTTCTAGCAATTTCACTTACTCTTTTACTAAAATAAGCAACTTCAGGTGTTGCGGTACTAATACCTTGTAATGAAATGCCTCCACCTGTAGAGAAATACAGATCAATAGAAAATCTACTTATCAATTCAGAGGCAAGTGTATCAGTAATATTCCCTGAAGGTTTTACTTTTCCGCCAATTAAATACGTATCAATATTCTTATATTCTCGTAGATAACCAGCTATTTCTATAGAATTCGTAATAACCGTAAATGATACTTCCGGTAAATATTTCAGCATCGCATTATGAACGGGAGCCCCACCAATAAAAATTGAATCACCTTCTTGTATATAAGATACCGCAACTCTTGCAATTGTGTCCTCATATATTGAGCTATCACTATAACGTTTAGTTGGTTCCGCAGCTAAGTTTCTCACTCGCGTAAGTTCAATTGCACCTCCGTGCGTTCTTTTTAATAAACCATCCTTTTCCATAATAGACAAATCTCTTCTTATAGAATCAATAGACATATCAAATCTTTCCGCAAGATCCTTTGCTATTACTCTTCCATCTGTATTAAGTAGTTCTAAAATTTTCTCTCGACGTTCTTCAGTAAACATGTTATCACCACCGTTATTGAAGGTTCAGAAACTTAAACTTTATTTTAATTATATGCATGCCTCTTCCGTTTTACAATATTTTCAATTCTTATTTATTCCGTTTTATACAGTCTTCTCCCTCTTTCTATCCTGTTAACTTGACAACCAAATAAATGTATATCTGTATATTACGCAAAAATACTTCCATTTACCTTCCTATTGATGTGAAATTATTCCTATGTTTTACTTTTTAATACAGAAAGGGATTACTATGAAATCATTAATCAAAACGACATGTACAGCATTATTATTTACTGGAATATTAACAGGATGTAATAGCAATACTACATCAAAACAAGAAAAGAGCGCTCTCGAAAAGAATGCAATGCACTATGGAGAAATAGTTAAAAATGAATACTATAGAGCGACAGTTGAGAATGCAAAGTTTGAAAAAATAGATAAAGAGCGGCGCCTTACTACTCGTGTTATGATTAATAATGTTCGAGACGATGGACAAACTATTGATCTTTCGGAAATAAAATATTTCATACAAGATGAAAAAACTGGTGAGAAATATGAAGGTGAAGCTCATCCGATAGATGACGAGCACTATAAAAATGTTCCACACGAATTCTCTTTAACTACTGACGTTGTATTTGAACTGAAAACTTCACCAAAAGATTTAAATAATATGTATTTATACATAGATAGCAAAGCTGCGCCGTTAACAAATACATATTGGAAGCTTGATAATTTAGTATCTAAATAGAAAGACGAGTCTTATACGACTGGTCTTTTTACATTCATACATTTAACACTTTCATTAACACTTATATTAATTTTCTAATAACAACTTGAATAACATCAGCTAAACCAGTGTGCCCTTTCCCTTCAATTCGCTCTTGTTCGCCATTAAAGAAATGAATAACCTTATGTTCTTCACACCAAGTAAGGATATCAATTGGATCATACAGCATATCAACATCTTTTGGTCCACCAGTACCATAGTTTATTTGTTTTTTTGAGTAAACTTCAAACATAATTAAACCACCAGGCTTTATCGTTTGTATCATTTTACCTAATATCATTTTTTTATAATCATCATGAAAATGTCCAAATACCATAATTGCTGCATCATATTCATTTTCTGGCAAACTATCAGCTAATAAATCTACTTTTTTTGTATGCACGTTTACGTTATGCTTCTCTGCCAATTTTTTTGTCTTCTCTAATCCATCTTCCGAATAATCAATAGCTGTTACTTCGTTCCCTTGTCTTGCTAGAAATACAGCATTTCTACCTTCTCCCTCCGCGAAAGCTATTACTTTATTGTGATTTGCTAAACGAAATGCTTGTTCTTTAATAAATGTATTAGGTTCTTCCCCGTAAAAATATTCATCTGATTTATATCGATCATTCCAAAATTTAGTCATCATCTTCTCTCCTTCTTCATATCATTTTCTAACTACAATTAAAGATATCAAAGAGTCTTTTTATCCTTAATTAATTTAAAAATAAAAGCAGATTAAAAATCCACTTTTATTTTTTTCGCAAGATCTACGATTTTTTGATTTCGTAACTCTTCTTCCATTTTCTCTTCTGCTGCAAGCATTACTTCATTAATTAAACATCCCGGTTTGTCATGTAAACAACATTCAAACAATGATGTTTTACCTTCAATTGCATGTATAATATCTAAAAATGAAATATCTTCCCAATTCTTACTAAGCGAGTAACCGCCCTTTGGACCAGATGATGAATGTATCATCCCTTCCTTCGTCAACTTAGTTAGTATTTTAGACAAGTACGTTGGTGAAACATTTTGCATTTCTGCTAATTGGTGAACACTAACTAACTTATTTGGTGTAGCCTTTGCCAGAAAAAGTATTGTATGAAGAGCATAATTTGTAGCTTTAGAATATTTCATAGTACAGCCCCTATTGTAGACTTCATGTATCTACAATAACTTTATTTTTTTATTATGTCAAACGTTTGTAATGCTCCATAAAAAATTATTTATTCACAAGTAATACATCTGTCGCACAAATCGTCACTTCTCTAAATGGACAGTCAAATAAAACACCTAGTTCAAAACCATCTTCAGTAAGAGCTATTTCATGATATAACCACCAAGCATTTTCAAAGTTTTCCGGCATAGAACAATTTGTTACTCCTATAAAGGTTACTTCAAGTTTATCAAATTCACTAAAAGTACCACTGCAATCTAATACGATAGACAAAGTATCTTCTGATTCTCTCTTTATTACTTTAATTACACTATCGTGTAGTGATGTCTTGTGTAACTGAGCGACATTTGACGGAAGTTTTTTCTCAATGGAATTAAAATATTCTACGTATGATTGATCTAATTGTGCCATTCTTTTCTCATAATCTGTTGTCCACTCTTGCATACGTTTTTTCAGTTCACCTGATGGATATTCTGAATTAATTGTGATGTTTTGTATAATTGAGTATATCGATTCAGGAAGGAATTTTAATAAATCTATTTTCCTTTCCTCTATTTCTTCCTTTAAACTTTGTATATCCATTTCCGACCATTCTTTTATAGACTCTATAAAACTTACAAATTCTAAAACTTGCATTTTTTTATACCATTCTCTTGTAAAATATTTCAATGACACCTCTCCTAAAATATCTTTACATCCAGTAAAAGCAATACATCCACTTATTATATCATTCCAATAACCATTTTTTCTAAAGAAATAATGTAAAAATGTAAATATTCCGCCTATTATTTCTAAAACTTCAGAATATTTACAAAAGTATAAAATTAGAATACATTTTAGCTGTACAAGATTCACCTGTACAAAAATTCAAACAAAAAGGGATGGTTATATGTTGAAGAAATTAGTAGCAGGGACATTAGTAGCGGGTTTTGCACTAACTGGAGGACTAGGTGCGGTAAGTGCTGAAGAAAAAAGTAACACAATTAAGTCATTTGATTATTTAAAAGTGGATGAACAAAATGTTAATTCATTTGCAAAATTAAGTGATCAGGATAAGAAAGATATCCAAATTACTATGGTATTACCTAAGCAAAATGAAAATGGAGATTGGCTAGCTTATGGTTTTACTAGCCGTGAAACATTAGATGCGTATATTGAAAAGGATAAAAAAGCAATTAAAAATAAAATTAATCCTTTAGGTAGCGGTGCTGGTAGTACTGATTTTTATGAACATAAAGATAAAGGTGGCCAATATATTTACTGGAGTAGCGGCTTTAAAAACTTACCATCTAGCTGGAATGACAGAATTTCTTCTGTAAGTACAGCGTCACCTTCTGCAAGTTATTCAACGACACTTTGGGAGCACACTTCAACACAAGGATATGGAAAAGGCGTTTTATTTAAACATGCTGATTGGTACGGTAAAACTGCTAATTTAGCTGCTGATTGGAACGATATTACTTCAGCGATTGAAATTAAATAGTAATAAGATATTTAATTTCTTCTATAAAAATTCAAACCACTATTCTCTCTTTCGTTTAGAGAATAGTGGTTTATCATATTTCCATTTAAGCATGTACAGCATGTCCTACCGCTTGCATTAACGCTTCATGAATCGCCTCAGATAAAGTTGGATGTGCTACAATATAATCTCTCATTATATCAGCGGTAACTTCTGTATGAATCATTACGGTTCCTTGACCAATAAGTTCAGTTGCATAAGGACCGATAATAGAAATCCCTACAATTTCTTGGTATTTAGGTTCCACAATGACTTTTACTTTCCCTACTTGTTCTCCTAAAATAAGAGCTTTTCCGTTCGCTGTAAAAGGAAATTCTCCGATGAGAATATCACCATATTGTTCTCTTGCACCTTTTTCACTTAACCCGACACTAGCTATTTCTGGAGCTGTGTATATACATCGAGGCACAGCGTGATAATTTACTTTCACGTCTTCTCCGCTTGCGTGTAATGCTGCTGTCGTTCCTTCATGGAAGGCAACGTGAGCAAGCTGAATTCCACCGATTACATCACCAGCTGCGTAAATATGCGATACGTTCGTTTGCATATGTTCATTCACAGCAATCCCTTTATTTGAAAACTGAACCCCTGCCTTTTCTAATCCTAATTGTTGCACTCGTGGTTTTCTTCCTACAGAAACAAGAACAAATTCTGGAGTTACTTCGTGAGTAATTCCCTCGTACTCAAATGAAGCTTGCTTCTTATAGTTATTTAATCCTTTTAAAACTGCTCCCGTAAAAATTTTCACACCATCTTTTTCTAATTTCTCTCTTAAAATATTCGCGATATCTTCATCTTCACCAGGTAGTAATTGCGGTGCCATTTCAACTATCGATACTTTTGTGCCAAGTCTACTATAAATACTTGCAAACTCACATCCTATTACACCACCGCCAACGATTAACAATGAAGATGGTACACTCTCAAGAGACATGGCATGGCTACTATTTAAAATCCATTTTCCATCAAACGGAGCGAATGGTAATTCTGTAGGTTCGGAACCAGATGCGATAATAAAGCTCTCTCCATCAACTACTTCTTCTTTATTTCCTTGTACAACTCGCACACGATGATCCGTTTCGAATTTCGCTTTTCCTTTTACAACTTTAATTTTATTTTTCTTCATTAAATATTGTATTCCTTGGACGAGTTGCATTACGATTTGTGATTTTCTCGCCTGTATTTGATCCCAATCAATTGATATACTTCCTGTATTAAGCGTAACTCCATAATCATTCGCTTTTCTCACAATGTCATGTATTTCAGCACTTTCTAACAGTGATTTCGTAGGCATACAACCAACATTTAAACACGTTCCGCCAAGTTCAGCTTCATCAATAAGAGTGACACCTTTGCCATTTTGAGCCGCGGTAATTGCGGCTACATATCCAGCTGGTCCGCCTCCAATTACAACTAGTTTACTCATTCTCTCACCTTCTCTTTATAAAAGAATTGTTATAGGTTCTTCTAAATAATGTTTAATTGTGCGTAAAAATGCAGCTGCTGGTGCACCGTCTAGTACACGATGATCGAATGTTAAACTTAAAGGTAACATACTACCTTTTTTTAATTTTTTCCCTTTATATACAGGAACATGTTCAATTGCGCCAATACCTAAAATGCCAGTCTCAGGTGTATTTAATACCGGTGTGAAATATTCAATACCAAAGCTACCTAAATTACTAATTGTAAATGTCGTTCCGTGCATATCATCACTACTTAAGCTACCTGCTCGCGCCTTTTGTGCCACATTCTTAATCTCTTTAGACAATTCTACTAAAGATAAATTATTTGCAAAGCGAATAGCTGGAACGATTAACCCTTTTTCTAATGCGACTGCCATGCCTAAATGCACATGTTCAAATTGATGAATTGCATCATCTATATAAGCGCTGTTCATTTCTTTATGCTCTCTAAGTGCTAATACAGCAGCACGCGAGACAAAATCCGTAATGGTTAATTTATTATCATCTCTTTTTTGTACAACTTTCGCTATTTCTTTATGTAAAGCAACTAAATCTGTTACATCTACTTTCATCGTTAACGTTAATTGTGCGCTATTTTGTAAGCTTGCGTGCATACGATTTGCGATCGCTTTACGCATACCAGTAACAGGAATCACGTTACTTTCTTCTTGTTCAGATATTTCCAGAACGTTTACTCTTACCTCAAGTGCTTTTAATACATCTGCCTTTGTAATCCTTCCGCCAGGACCTGTACCAACTAATGCCTTGATATCCAGATTTTCAGACTTTG
This sequence comes from Bacillus cereus group sp. MYBK95-2, assembly GCF_051915225.1. NCBI lineage: Bacteria > Bacillati > Bacillota > Bacilli > Caryophanales > Bacillaceae > Bacillus > Bacillus cereus group sp. MYBK95-2. The sequence goes on from NZ_JBQAEH010000007.1 coordinate 118,981, forward strand.
CAATTTTCTTGGCTACAGGTGAAATTTTAATTCTTTGCTTCGATACTTCTTTCCCATTTGCTTCTTGATTTTGTACATTTTGTACTTCTATATTAGATGTTTTTTCTTCTACAACATGTGTGCTTTCCTGCATTTCTACCTTTTCATTCGGTTTACCGATGTAGCAAATTACAGTACCAGGCGGCACTCCTTCATCTTCACTTACAGCTATATCAAGTACTGTACCATCAGCTGGCGCTTCAATTTCCGTTTCAATTTTTTCTGAATTAATACTAGCAATTAGTTCTCCTTTTGCTACATTATCGCCTGCTTTAATATTCCAGCTCGTAATAATACCTTCTTTCATCGCCATACCTAACTTCGGCATTACAACTTCTACAGCCATGTCTCTCTCTCCCTTCTCATCGTTTTATTACACATGTAATAAAGATTGGTCTCCGATCATTTCTGATACGGTTTCAATTACTTTTTCTGGTGTTGGCAAATACAACTTTTCAAGTGGTGGTGAGAACGGAACGGGTGTATGTGGTGCTGTAATTCGTTTAATAGGTGCATCTAACAAATCAAAACCTTTATCCGCTACAATTGCCGCAATATCTGTTGCAATACTACATCTAGGATTCGCTTCGTCAATGACGATAAGACGATTTGTTTTTTCAACAGATGATAAAATAGTATCTTCATCAAGTGGTGATAAAGATCGTGGATCAATTACTTCTACTTCAAGCCCCTTTTTCGATAATTGCTTTGCAGCTGCAAGCGCTGTATGAACTTGCTTTCCGATTGCGACAATTGTTACATCAGAACCTTCCCGTTTAATATCTGCTTTTCCTAATGGAATTGTATAGTATCCTTCTGGCACTTCACCTTTCATATTGTAAAGTGTTTTATCCTCAAAGAAGATTACTGGATCATCATCTTCAATTGCCGCTAATAATAAGCCTTTTGCATCATACGGTGTGGAAGGAACAACAACTTTAATACCTGGTATGCTCGTAAATAATGCGTACAAACTTTGTGAATGTTGAGCTGCTGCACTAAAACCAGCGCCATGCATCGTACGTACTGTAACGGGTACTTTTGCTTTACCTCCAAACATATAACGGAATTTCGCACCTTGGTTTAATACTTGGTCAAGACAACTACCGATAAAATCATTAAACATTAACTCAGCTATCGGACGTAACCCAGTTGCAGCAGCTGCCATCGCAGCTCCCATATAACCCGCTTCAGAAATTGGTGTATCCAATATACGATTTCGGCCAAACTCTTGTACAAGTCCTTTCGTAACACCAAGAACACCACCCCAAGCTTCATCATCTTGCAGGTGATCAACTTGTGCACCGCCTGCAACATCTTCACCTATTAAAATTACATTTTCATCACGACGCATTGAGATTTTCATCGCTTCATTAATTGCAGTTGACATACTTACTGTTCTAGTCATAATTTTTCACCCTCCTCTTATTTGTAAGAAACGTATACATCTTTTAATAATTCTTCATCGTCTGGGTATGGACTATTTTCACTAAATTCAATGGATCTTTGTACTGCATCATCTACTGCTTTTTCCATATCAACAAGTTCAGATTCTGTTAATAAACCTTCATGAATTAAATGCTTACGGAAATTCACAATTGCATCTTTTTCGTTTAAATGTTCTTCTTTTTCTTCTGATGTTTTATATGTTTGCGCTTCACCTTCGAAATGACCATAATTACGATATGTCATACATTCAATAATTGTTGGACCATCACCATTACGCGCACGTTCAACTGCTTCTGCAGCAGCTTTATATACAGCTAGAAGATCTTTTCCATCTACTTGAACACCTGGAATATTATAAGCTTTTGCGCGATCAGCGATAGAATCACAACTTGAAGCATATTCAAATGTAGTTGCTTCACCGTAACCGTTATTTTCTGCAATAAAAATAACTGGTAACTTCCAGATCGCCGCTAAATTAACCCCTTCATGGAATGTTCCTTCATTATTTGCTCCGTCACCGAAGAAGCAAACACTTACATCTTTTGTTCCTTTATATTTAGCTGTTAATGCTGAACCGCAAGCAAGTGGGAAACCCCCGCCTACAATGCCATTCGCACCAAGCATTCCTTTATCTAAATCGGCAATATGCATGGAACCGCCTTTACCTTTACATAATCCTGTCGCTTTCCCGAAAAGTTCAGCCATCATACCATTTAAATCACAACCTTTTGCGATACAATGTCCATGACCTCTATGTGTACTTGTAATACTGTCACTATCCGTTAAGTGGGCACATACACCAACTGCTACCGCTTCTTCACCTGCGTATAAATGAACGAAACCTGGCAAAACGCCTTGCGCGAACAATTCATGCACCTTATCTTCAAACTTACGAATTTCTAACATTTTTTCGTACATCCAACGAGCTTGTTCTTTCGTAATTTCATTCCCTTTACTTTCAGTTGTTTTTAACATGTCCAGCCCTCCTATTTTCTTGTTCGTCCTTTATATTGCAAGTATTGTGCCAATTTCGAATCCTTGTTTTAATAGGTTTTCTCTATCTTTTAACAATAAAAAAGTGGACAAAATGAGACGTTTGTCTCGTTTTGTCCACCTTTGTTCCCTTAATAAGAGAATTGTTACTTTATTCATTATCAAAGTTTTTCTGTAATTTTCGGATGTAAATAATTTGACCAATATGATATGCATTATGAGTTGTTACATTCGCTAGCACTTCCCACCACTTTGCAGAAACAGGAAATCCCACTACATCACTTTCAACCTTTTCTTCATTTATGAGATTTTGCCATTGTAACAGTTTTTCTAGTAGTTTTTCCCGTAATTCATCGAAAGTTTGATTATCTGAGAGCATAAAACTTTTGTTATTATCTCCTATAGCGGGTACTGCATTCACATTTGATTCTTTATACCTAGTTTGCCACGTAGAGTTCCAATACAGTAAATGTTGTACGATTTCAGCTATACTATTACTCTCTTCATTCGGTTTCCAGAAAGCTTCCCTCTCAGATAAATCCTTAACTGCATCTGAAAATGGCATATACCAACTGGGATCATTTGCATTCGCTAATAGCTGATCTGCTAATACAGCTTTTACATGGACCATTTTTCTTCCCTCATTTCATTATCATATTAATATACACTACTCTATATACGCTGATTCCCTATAATCCCCTTTTTTTACATACAAATTGATTTCATAATGAATGTAAGAATAATAGATTTTCTTATCATAACTCGTTATGATAAAAGAAAAAGAAAGCTGGCGAAAAATGAATAAAAAAATCGCAATAATTACTGGAGCCTCAAGTGGATTTGGACTATTAACTACACTCGAACTCGCAAAAAAAGATTATTTAGTTATCGCTACAATGCGAAACCTTGAAAAACAAGGAACCTTACTATCCCAAGTTACTCAACTTAACTTACAGCACAATATAAAAGTTCAACAATTAGATGTAACAGATCAAAATTCTATACATAATTTCCAATTATTTTTAAAAGAAATTAATAGAATAGATCTCCTTATAAATAATGCAGGATATGCAAATGGGGGCTTTGTAGAAGAAATCCAAGTAGACGAATATCGAAAGCAATTTGAAACGAACCTTTTTGGAGCTATATCAATTACCCAGCTTGTTTTACCATATATGAGAAAACAAAGAAGTGGAAAAATCATTAATATAAGCAGCATTAGCGGCCAAGTTGGATTCCCTGGTTTATCTCCTTATGTATCTTCAAAATATGCATTAGAAGGCTGGAGTGAATCCCTTCGCTTAGAATTAAAAGCTTTCGGAATAGATGTCGCTTTAATTGAACCTGGTTCTTACAACACAAATATATGGGAGGTTGGTAAACAACTAGCTACAAACCAATCTGATACTACTTCTCCTTACAAAGAATATATGGACAAAATACAAAAACATATTAATAGCGGCAGTGATACATTTGGTAATCCAATAGATGTTGCTAAAAAAGTCGTTGATATTGCTGAAGCTAAGCGCACAACATTACGATACCCAATTGGAAAAGGTGTAAAATTTATGATCTTAGCAAGAAAAATTCTTCCTTGGAGATTGTGGGAATATCTTGTTTTGAGAAGCTTTAAGAAAATATAATTACCTTTATTGAAAACCATTTTGAAAGAGGTGCTAAACAAATGCTAGGTTTACCGTACGGGAAAGTATTTTTAGTTCCGTGGACTGAGGAATGGGAATTTGAGTTTATGAAAGAGAAACAATTCATTGAGAAACAAATTGGCGAACATATTTTAGCCATACACCATATTGGCAGTACTGCTATTCCGCATTTAAGTGCAAAGCCAATTATTGATATTGCAATCGAACTAGAAGATTATAAAGACGGTTTAAAATGTATTCAAAAGTTAGAACTATTAAATTATAAATATAGAAAGGATGTATTACCCGAAAGATATTATTTTAATAAAGGTGAACCAAGAACTCATCAAATTCATATGTATGAACAAAGGAATAAACATTTAATAGAACAATTACAATTTCGAGATTACTTAATAGACAATAAGACTGCTCGTATACAGTATGAACAGTTGAAGATTCAACTTTCAAAAGCTAATCCTAATGATAAACATCAATATGCAGAGGATAAAACAAATTTCATTAAATCCGTATTAGCGAAATTAAATGTTTAAATTAAATAAGAAACCATTTAGCAGTAAATGGTTTCTTATTTATTAGTTATCTCATTATTTATAATCAAATTTTTAATTATACAGCAGGTGGAACGAAATAAAATAGTATCGAGAGCATCAATATAAAAGAAACCATTCCCGTTATCGAAAGTATATATTCTTTTGATTTTCTATCATATTTCCATTCCATCCATGCTCTTAAAGTCCATGATATCCCTAAATAAGTGAACATGACATGAGCCATTTTAGCGTTTTCAAATTTAAACATATAATAACAACTACTTATTACATAAATAATAATAAGACCTATTTCTAATTTTACATGTAAACTATTCACATGCTTATATCCAAAGAAGCCTCTTTTCTCCATATTTAATTTTCTTCTTAAAAACTGTTCTAAAAAGTAACCACCTATACCCAGTCCAATAATAATAATTAAAATTGTAGAGGTATCCATTGTTATCCCTCCAATTACTTTATATATTTTTAGAAACAAAGTGGACTATATTATGGTTATTCTCTTCTAAATAACTTACAATTCCTTCAGGATATGTTGGCTTCTCCTTTAATTCCTCTATGCTCATCCATATTAATATAATATTCTCATGTTCTTTATGCCTTATTTCATTTGTAACCATCTCTTGAACAGTTCCCCAATGTATCAATGTACAATGATGTCCTTTTTCGTTGTTCCACTCGAAAATATGCTCATTTACAACAGCTAGCTCTTGGACATCAATTTTCAAATCGTATTCTTCCATTAATTCTCGTATTATCGCTTCTTTTGCTGGTTCCCCAAATTCAATAGAGCCTCCTGGAAAACGATAAAATGTTTCACTTAAATCACATTGTACTAGTACTTTAGTATGATCTTTATTTACAATCATTGCTTCAGCACGTAATTTAGGCATTTTCATTTTGTCTCCCCATTCATTCCATATATAATTAAATCCAATATCTATAAAAGAAAAGATTAAGCATAATTCCTGTTATTATTAATAACGGAACCGTTCCTAAAGAAATGACATATTCCCTCGATTCTTTATCAAATTTCCATTCCATATATGATTGAAAGCAGTATAAGGTTATTAAAAATAAAATGGGTAAATTACTAATATAAATAGGATTTAAAGTAGCACATATCAGCGTAACAATTATATAAGAAACGATAAGAGCCCTAGTGCCCCATTTATGAGCGTTGTTTACATATTTACTATTCCAGTCTGTTTGTTTCGGTATATTTAATTTTTTTCTCACTACTTTTTCCAAAACAACTAAGAATATGATCCATACTATTAATAAAATTCCTTTAACTAAAAACAGTGATGTCTCCTCCTTTACTTTTTATCTGGCTGATCACTCGGATAAGTAGCTTTTCCTTTATTATCAATGTCCCAACTAATAATCGTCGCACTATCTCTTCCTAATTGCAGGTGAACGTGTTCTAAAACATTATGGATATTTACTTTAAGTACGTTATTATTTCTATTCATATCACTATACAGATTTACAGGAGTTTCATACCGACGTTCCCCGCATTCTAATACTCCATCTGTCACCATTACAATTCGATTCTTTCCATTACGTAATTCACGAATGCCTGTTGAATAACAAGGAACAGGTAAATCAAATGTGTTTACATTTCCAATCCATTCGTAAAAATGACGTTGATTTAATGCATATTGTCCTAACTTATGTAACTCTTCATGAAATACATAAACTAAACAGTCTCCAATAGATAGCCACCATATATAATTTTCTTTTCTTACACATAGTAAGCAAGCTGTTTCACCTTTAATTCTTTGACACTTTTCCTTAAATGAAGAAGATTGAAAGATAGTAAGAATATGATTTTCAATAGATCGAAATACTATATCAATTGATTCATTCATCATTTCTTTTATATTTTCATATTCTTTTTGAATTGTATTTACTACTAAATCAACACTTTCTGCACTATTATGTCCATCTAATATAGCTGCAAATTCCCAATCACCATTTGACCAAACTAACGCACCATCTTCGTTCTTTTTTGCTCCAGCACTTATATTCCCACCATATGTACCGAGCACGATGTCACCATATTGTTTTACTGAAACTTCGTCTAAACACATTTCACTACTTCCAACCCATGAATGTTGTCTATTATTTGTTGTATGCATATTCACTCACCATATACTTTCGTAATCTTTCGCATAGTTTTTTGATTTTTCCTGCGTCACCATAAGGCGCACCGTTCCATTTCGCTACTTCAGTCGGTGACCAAAACTCTTTTGGTGTATTTTCATAACGCGGTATGATGTGCATATGCATATGTGGTACACCATTTCCTGAAACAAAAGTGTAAATATGTTCCGCACCTTCACTTGCTTTTAGCGCTTTACTTACTCTACTTGTTATAAGTCCGAACGCTTTCGCTTCTTCATCTGTTAGTTCAGCGAGGCCAGGTACATGCCTTTTTATATCTATCATTACATAACCCAAGTATGTTTCTTCACTACCCCAGTGGACATGTCCAACGTAAACCAGTTCATCTTCGTAAATAGCTCCACCTGGAACTATAATATTTCCTTTATGCTTTTCACAAATAAAACAGTTTAGTTTTACTTGATCGTTTGTTGACATATTCATCACCATCCTTTTCATATATAATATCATAAAAAAAGGAAAAACAGGATTTATATTCCGAAGATTCACTCTTTTGATACAGCAATTTTTGAAATGAATTTAAACCTCATTATTTCTTCAAAACCACAACTCCAATTACAATCCCAATCACAATTCCGATTACTAAATTATTTGTAAAATAACCTTGGACTACACCGATTACAACCCCTATACCGATGCCTATTGCCAAGGCATCATTGCTTTTTTTCTTTTTAGACAAAATAGCATCTCCTCTCATAATTTCTTCTAAAATAATATCTATTTACATGACTTCACTGTCTCCTAATATATTCGCTATTCCACTTAATAATTTCCAAAAAATGTACTTTATTACTTATACTTTTCCAGCACATAATCCTCTTCTTAAGAAGAGATTTTCAAGTCGCTATTAAACAAACATATCGTTATTCATCGAAGAGTTAAATCAATGAAATAAAAAAACAAGTTTGTGCGCCAGCTGGAGGTTCTGTTATCGTTCGTATGTGATCTGGATGCAATAAAAAACACACTTTGTATTATAAAAGTGTGTTTTTTGGTCATTATTTTCTTTTCGTATGGAACCCTTGTGTAATACGGTCTAATATAATTGCGATTACTACGATAGCTAATCCAGCTTCAAAGCCCATTCCGATATTAACTTGTGTTACAGAGCGATATACATCAACTCCAAGTCCTGGAGCTCCTACAAGTGATGCTGTTACAACCATCGATAACGAAAGCATAATGCTTTGGTTCACACCAGCCATAATCGTTCCGGTTGCAAGTGGTAATTGTACTTTAAATAGTTTTTGTGATGCAGTGGATCCAAATGCATTCGCTGCTTCAATTAAATCTTCTGGAACTTGTCTAATTCCTAAGTCAGTAAAACGAATTGTCGGTGGCATTGCAAAGATTACTGATGCAATAATTCCAGGTACTACACCTACTCCGAAAAATGTGATCGCTGGAATAAGGTATACGAATGCAGGCATTGTTTGCATAAAATCTAGTGTTGGTTTTAAAAATTTTGAGAAACGTTCATTTTGAGATGCTAATATACCAATTGGAATTCCGACAATAATTGAAATAATAACAGACGTAAGTACGAGTGCTAATGTTTGCATCGTTTGTGCCCAGTAGTTAATATTCAAAATGAATAATAATCCAATAAGCGTAAAAATGACTAAAGATAATTTCCTCGTTGTGTACCAAATGAAGAAACACAAGATAATAATCATCAATATGGCTGGTATTATTGTTAAAAAATTAGTGAGTAAATCAACGAATCCACCAATAATATAAGAGAATCCTCGGAATAAGCCTTCAAAGTGCTCATATAAACTTGCAACAAATGAGTCGACCCATTCCCCTAATGGAATACGTGGTATACTATTCATCGTCTTTCACCTCTTCCTCAATGTTTCCTGCAAGAGCTTGAATGACACTTTCACGTTTAATAATTCCTCTTAGCCTTTTCTTCTCATCGATTACTGGTAAGGGATATTTCATCTCTGCCATTTTTGCATATGTCTCTTCCAGTAAAGTATCCAAATACACATGCGGAATATCATTAAGTAATAAATCAGCAATCGGCCACTGTTTTTGTACTGCTTTACTCGCATCATCCGCAGTTAATATACCTAAAAACTCATACTTTTTGTTTACAACATATACAGTTGAGACGCCTGCATTCCTCATAATTTGAAGAGCCACACGAGGTCCACGATCAATTAATAAAGTTTCTGGTCGTTTTAAAATAGACTCAGCCGTAATTACTTTTCCTAAATTCACGTCCGCAACAAACTTTTCTACAAATTCATTTGCGGGGCTCATCATAATTTCTTCTGGCGTTCCAATTTGGACGATTTCTCCATCTTTCATTAATGCAATACGATCTCCAATTCGAAGCGCTTCATCTAAATCATGCGTAATAAATATAATCGTTTTTTCCATTTTATCTTGTAACTCTAACAATTCATCTTGCATTTCTTTTCGAATAAGTGGATCTAATGCACTAAATGACTCGTCCATTAGTAATACATCTGGATTATTCGTTAGTGCCCTTGCGATTCCAACGCGCTGCTGCATACCACCACTAAGTTGACTTGGATAATTATCTTTATGATGATCGAGTCCTACTAACTGTAGCGATTCTAACGCTTTTTTCTCTCGCTCTTCAACCGGAACTCCTTGTATTTCTAAACCATATGCAACATTTTGTATAACTGTACGATGCGGAAATAGAGCAAATTTCTGAAATACCATACTCATTTTCGTTCTTCTTACTCTCCGTAACTCTTCTTTTCCCATCGTTGCGATGTCTTCACCATCTATGTATATATGACCTGCAGTTGGTTTAATCAATTGATTTAACATACGAACTAGCGTAGATTTCCCGCTACCAGACAAACCCATAATAACGAAAATCTCTCCAGAGTAAACTTCAAACGTTGCTTTTTTCACCCCAACGTTCATTCCTGTCTCTTTTAAAATTTCCGATTTACTTTTTCCTTCTTTTAATAAGGAAAGGGCTCTTTGCGGATGTTTCCCGAATACTTTTGTTACGTTTTCAACACGCACCTTTGTATTATCCATGTCACTACTCCTTTTCTACCCATCTATTCACATAGTGTTGCGATTTTACAAAGAAATATTACATAAAAATGACATTCATAAGATTTCTTTAAAATTCTCGTTTCCGTTCATAATAAGAATGCTTACTTATACATTTATTTTATAAGGCAAACGTTACTTAGGAGGTTTTCGATGCGAAAGAAAATTTGGTTTATATGCCTTGCATTATTTATTACTATGATTTTCACTTCATGTAATGCAACAAATGCAAATTCGAAAGGAAAAATTAAACTTGGTGTAACAAGTTGGAAAGAAAATATTGCAACTGCAAACATGTGGAAAGTTTTATTAGAAGAAAAAGGCTACAAAGTTGAGCTCATGTATTTAGAAAAAGCCGCAATTTGGACTGGTGTCGCTCGTGGCGATGTTGATGCGAATTTAGAAGTATGGCTACCAGTTACAGATAAACCGCTAAACGATCGTTATAAAGATGATATTGTCTTAAAATCAAAATGGTACGAAGGTACTGGACTAGGTTTAGTCGTCCCTTCTTATATGAAAAACATAAACAGTATCGAAGATTTAAATGCTCATAAAGATGAACTAGATAATAAAATTGTCGGTATCGAACCCGGTAGTAGTCTTATGAATTTAACGAATAAAGCAATGAAAGAATATGATATAAAACTAAAACTTGTCCAATCCTCTGAAGCTGCGATGATGAGTGAACTAAAGAAAGCATATACAAAAAAGAAACCAATCGCTGTTACGCTTTGGAATCCGCATTGGGGGTTTTCAGAATTTGACTTGAAATATTTAAAAGACCCTAAGAAAGTATATGGTGAAAAAGATGACATTTATTACTCCGTTCGTAAAGGTTTCGAAAAAGATTACCCAGATGTTATAAAATACTTTGATAAATGGAAAATGAACGATGAACAGCTCGGTACGTTAATGGTCATGTTAAATAAAACAAAAGATCCTGAAGAAGCTGCGCGAAAATGGATTAAAAAAAATCAAGCATTAGTTGATGAATGGGTAAAGGATTAATAAAAAGGCTAGAGAATTAACATATCCTCTAGCCTTTTTCATCTTATTTTTTCGTAACAACATCATCTACAATCCCATATACCTTCGCTTCTTCTGCAGTCATAAAATAATCTCTTTCTGTATCATGTGCTACTCTTTCAATCGGTTGGCCTGTTTTTTCTGCAATCATTTTATTAATATCATGCTTTAACTTTAATATTCTTTTCGCAGTTATTTCAATTTCTGTTGCTTGCCCTTGTGCACCACCAAGCGGCTGATGAATCATAATTTCACTGTTAGGGAGCGCAAACCGTTTTCCTTTTGCTCCTGATAATAATAACAATGCACCGAATGATGCCGCAAAGCCCATGCATAGCGTTTGCACATCTGGTTTAATTAAATTCATCGTATCTAATATTGCAAAACCTGCTGTCGTTGAACCTCCTGGGCTATTGATGTATAAATATATATCTTTTTCTGCATCTTCTGCTTCTAAAAATAATAATTGCGCTACGACACTACTCGCTACTTGATCGTTAATTTCTGAGCCGATAATAATAATACGGTCTTTTAATAACCTTGAATATATATCATAAGAACGTTCTCCTAATTTTGTTTGTTCTACTACATATGGAATTGCATTCATTTTAAATCCCTCCAATACTTGTTATGCTGCGCAAAGCATACAACTGTAGGAAGAAGGTTTTTTCACATTAAATAATAACACTGGCTGTTTAGATGGTAACTTAGTAAAATCTATTGTCGGAAGAAGTTTCGTTAACAATTCTGGTCTTTCCTCACGAATAGATGTTACAACAACTTCAATATCCTCTGTGAATTCGACTATCTCAATCCCTTCTTCACTTACAGTTTTCAGCCTATTTCTACTCCGAAATAAAGAAGCCTTTACTGCACCTTCTGATACAGAACACACTTTAGCAATATCAGCGATACTATATTGAAAAACATCTTTTAATAATAAAATTGCGGATTGCTGTACATTTAATGAAGACAATACTTTCCCTACCATTTCATGCAAATCTGCAATGTTCTCATGTGGTTCTTCAAAAGTGATTTGTTCTCTTATTTTTTCATGAACAGACTTAGACTTTATCTGATCTAACCAACGATTTCTTGCTATTTTATAGACGAGTGTCATACAAATATCTTTATTTCTATATTTTTGAAGCACTTTACACACTGTTTCTTGGGCGAGATCTTCCCCATCCCATTTGTTTTTCGTTAAAAAAGTACAGTATCTTTTTAACTCTCCATATTGTTCAATTAAAAAGTTTATATTTGAATGATTCATATCGATATGGTTCTTTAAAACATGAGTTACTTTTGTGCACAAAATAACCACTCCTTTTCAGCGCTTACTTAATAAACGATTCAACATTAAAAAAAGTTACGGGGATATAAAAAAATAATGTTTATGTTCAATAATTCGCGGTCATAAATATGTTATGTACAATTTTACGTGAGGAGGAACAAATTTGCCAAAATTAACAATTGAAGGTGCGGGAACTTTTGATGTGAAAGAAGGAACAAAGTTAGTATTAGCAATTGAAGATAGCGGTGTCAACATTCTTCATCGTTGCGGCGGGAATGCACGTTGCACAACTTGTAGAGTAGAAATACTAGCAGGTGATTTCTGTGAAGCGAGTGCGAATGAGAAACATGCAATGACGGAAAAAGGAATTGAAGATCATTTACGATTATCTTGTCAAATGCGTGTACATAAAGATATAGTCGTTCGTCCGGTACTTACAGTTGAAAATTCAGGTCTTGATGCTGGGCCACGTCCGGCGGAGTAAAGCGATGAATTTAAAACAGCTCGCTGGCGAATATGCTGCTAACTTTGTAAACGATGGCATGAAAATTGGGCTTGGTACAGGTTCTACTGTATATTGGACAATACAAAAATTAGGTGAGCGTGTAAAAGAAGGATTATCATTTCAAGCTGTACCAACATCAAAGGAAACTGAAGCATTAGCACAGCAACTAAATATCCCCCTAATTTCGTTAAACGACGTACAAAGTCTTGATCTTACAATTGATGGAGCGGATGAAATTGATTCAAATTTACAACTTATAAAAGGCGGTGGCGGTGCATTACTTCGTGAAAAAATCGTTGCCTCTTCCTCTAAAAAACTAATTATCATTGCTGATGAATCGAAACTTGTAACACATTTAGGTACTTTTCCATTACCTATTGAAATCATCCCTTTTTCATGGAAACAAACCGAAAATAAAATTCAGTCTTTAGGATGTCAAACAACATTACGTTTGAAAAACAATGAAACCTATATAACCGATAACAATAACATGATTATCGATTGTATATTCCCTAATCATATTTCTAATCCTGCCCATTTACACACTCAATTAAAAATGATTACTGGTGTAGTTGAAACAGGGTTGTTTATAAGTATGACGAGTAAAGTAATTATCGGCGCTAAAAATGGGATAAAGGAATTGTAATAAAAGCTAACTTTTTAAAGTTGGCTTTTTAGTATGTTCTTCTCTTTATAGTGCATTATTATGATATACTATGAAAACACAAGCTGATTACACTAGAAAGGACTGAACATTTTGCAATCCAAACTTATAACAGAACTTACTGATTTAGAAACTGCCTTTCATATTCGAAAAGAAGTATTTGTAAAAGAACAAGGTGTTCCTCTTGCAGATGAATTCGATACATTCGATGAAATCGGAGAGCAATGTAAACATATTTTAGTTTATTATCATGAGCTTCCTGTAGGTACAGGGCGTATACGATTTGTTGATGGCGTCGGAAAATTAGAACGTATTTGCATTTTAAAAGATTATCGTACATACGGATTAGGTAAAGTCATCATTCAAACGTTAGAAGAACTTGCTCGTAACAAACAAGTTATAAAAGTGAAACTACACGGTCAAACACAAGCTGAAGGATTTTATACAAAACTAGGTTATCAAACTTCTTCTGATATATTTATGGAAGATGGCATTCCACATATACTTATGACGAAAGTATTATCATAATAAAAAGGTAGTGTATGAATCTTATGTATTCATACACTACCTTTTTTTATTAATAGAAAAGTGAATTCTCAAGATTCCCTTTTGCATCAAAGCCCATCATCTCTTAGTTCATACCTAAGTAAAGCTTACACTGTTTTCCATAATGATAATGCATAAATCCAGTTTGGATCACCATTTCCTTGATAACTCTGGACTGCTTCATATACTTTTCCTTCGTGCAGAACTCTATCTCCCTTTTTATATGCTTTTTTTGCATCCCACGCTTCATATGAAGCGTTTTCAGTTTTTGTAGTAATTGTGAATATATCACTCTGTACGGATTCATTTCCAGCTACATCAACAGCTTTCACTACATATTTATAAGTAGTATTAGCGAGCAGATTTTTATCCAAATAAGAAGTTGTATTGGATGTTGCAATCTTTTTCATTGCCCCTTCTGTTTCTCTATAAATATCATAATGGTCTACACCAATATTATCGTCAGATGGACTCCACATTAAATCCACACTTGACGCTGTCGTTCCCATACTATGTAATCCTTTTGGTTGTGTTGGTGCTTCTGTATCAGGAGTCTCAACTGTCGTTTTTACTGTAAGCGCTGCACTTTCTTTCGATACATTTCCAACTGCGTCAATTGCTTTTACAGTATAAGAGTATTCTGTACTTGGTTGTAATTTCTTATCAATAAAATGAGTGCCTAGTACTGTATCAATCATCTCTCCGTTACGGAAGATTTGATATCCTTTTACCCCTACATTATCCGTAGAAGCGTTCCATGTTAGTTCTACACTATTCGCTGTTACTTTTTGCGTCTGAAGTCCATTTGGAATACTTGGCGCTTCTATGTCTGGTTTCACATCATTAATAAGATTAACATCAATTACATTATAGAATGCATTTGCTGTATCAGCTACATCCCATACTGCTAAAATCACATGATATCCACTACGATCAGTAGGTACATTGATTTTATGAGTTAAATTATTTGAAGCTGCAGAACCATCATGTTGTACAGTTCCAATTGGTTCAAAATCTGCTCTTGTTAGCGCTTTATTTGGATTCCATCCTTTTTTAGTAATATAGTAATGCCACTTACTCGTTAAGTGAGGCGCAGTATACTTCCAAGTAAATGTATTTTCCCCACCAGTGATTGTATTTTTAAACCAACGATTTGCTGTTTGTTGATCTAAAATACCACCAAATTTTCCGCCTGCTGAAGCAATTTGTCCATCTACTGGACCACCTTGTGGGAACCCTTTTGGAGCTTCTAAACTTTGTGGTTCATACATAACACTTCCACAGTTTACATTTAGCGCACCATAAGTTGGACTACATAAAGCAGATCGGCTACCAGGCTTTTCAACAAAACCGTGCGCATAAGCATTTTGAGGAATAAGTGTCGTACTAATAATTCCAGCTGTTAATGCTACAGCTCCTAAACTTTTTTTGTTCATTTTCATATTTTGTAGTTGTTTTAAAAATCGATTATTCATGTTCATGTCTCCTTCTTGTTATACTTTGTAGTGGAATATGGGCTTTGATGTAAAAGAATAACAAGAGACAAACTTGTACCGATGTATGTGTTAATTATGCATACACCGCAGTGAAATTATATTTTTCTTGTGAAATATTTCACTTTATGAATATATCATGACATAGAAATTACCTGAGTATGTGCAGAAGTTGTGCAGAAACAGTGAAATTATTACTAACATGTAAAACTAAGTCCTAACATTTTAAAATAAAATTTGAATATATTTATCTATCATCTTTACTTCATAATTGACAATACATTTAACTAGTTAACTTTTATTCTTATACTTATATCTCTCAGTGCCTTAGTTTTAACCATACTAAATATTAAAAATAAGAATTATAAAGTTAAATAAAAAGCATCCTATTTAGATGCTTTTCTAATGTATAATTTCATTTTTTTACTGACCTACAAATATAAAAATTTCATCAACAGCTTCCTTATATCCACCTGATTTTTGGAAAGATTTCTTCAAATTCAAAGCAACTTCTTTAAATGACGGATTATTTAATACCATTTCTACACTTTCACTTAGTTGATCCGCAGTTAATCCTTGCATTTGTAATTTTATTCCTGCTCCAAGACTCTCCACTTGCTTTGCGACTACTGGCTGATCTGCACTTTGCGGTATTACAACGAGCGGAATCCCGTTATACAGTCCTTCATGCGCACTGTTCATCCCGCCGTGTGTAATAAATAGTTTCGTATATGTAAGCAGCTCAGTTTGGGGTACATAGTTTTTCACAATGAAGTTTTTAGGAATTTCGCCTAAATCACTTATTTTTGTTTTACTACCAATAGACATAACAATTGTATGCTCACTATTCTCAAAGGCCTTCATACACAGTTTATAAAAGTCAATCGCTTCATTAAAAACAGTACCTAATGAAATATAAATCGGACTTTTTTCTTCAATTGAAGTAAAATCAACGTCTCTGTTTTTCATTTGTGCAGAGATAGATGGTCCTACAAATTTATATGTTTCATCAAACGTATCACCAAAAGGCTGGAACTCCTTAATTGTATATACAATAGTAAGGGGTGCAGGATTACAGAAAACTTCATACGATGATTTTATTTCAACACCATATTTTTCAGCAATTCCCTTCGTTAAGTTTTGAAAATCATTCTGTATTTTATCATAAATTTCTACTGGGATATTTTTTGATAGATGACCTAACATTTGCTCAAAGGATTTTTCATCCTGCGCAAAAGATGTGCATGAATTTATGGCTGGAAGTTTAAGGATTTGAGCAATTAAATGGCCACAGCCAAACATAGAATCATGAATTATGTAATCAAAATGTTCACCTTCAATTTGTTCTAGAACGCTAGGTATGACAATATCCGCTGTATGTAGAAGGCCATTTATTCTCTCCTGTAAATAATTTCTGCCTCCAGATAGAAACGCTTTTATAAATTTTTGATCATCAATCGTTCGTACAGTAGCACCTGTCTTCTCAATCCGCTCCCTGAAAGCTTCTATTGAAAAATAAACGACCTCTTCACCACGAGAAATCAATTCTTCTACAACTTGTAAAGTTGGATTTATATGTCCTTCTGATCCAGCGTTAATAAATAAAACACGCGCCATAATAAACACTCCTTACGTTAAATCGTTTCTATGTTGGCAAGAGTACGGATTTTCTCCATACTCTTTTCTTAGTTGTTCGTAGCATGTTCCTACTAAATTGACCTAGCGAGTCTAAAACCGAGATCATCTATATGAAATGTAGGATGGCTTCGACGACGACAAGTAGCGCCGCAACCTCTCGCTGCTTCAGCCCAACTACCACCACGAAAAATGCGGTATGATCCGTATACTTTTTCATCATACAAATCATAGCACCATTCCCAAACGTTCCCTAGCATATCATAAAGTCCCCATGCATTCGGTTCTTTTTGGCCAACGTCATGAATTTCTCCATTTGAATTTTCATTATACCATGCTATATCATGAAGTTTCCCGTATGTATATCCGGTTGTACTTGCTTTACATGCATATTGCCACTCTGCCTCAGATGGTAATCGGTAGCCATTCGAATCTAAATTACATTTCACAATTTGACCACCATCACTAATAGAATAATATTCTTTTAATCCCGCTTTTTTTGAAAGTACATTACAAAACGCAATGGCATCGTTCCATGAAATATTGACAACTGGTTTATGATTTTTATCAAAATTATTTAATGTACTATTTGTAATAGCATCATATAGTTCCATTGTTACAGCATACTTTGCAAGAAGAAATGGTTGAATTTGCACTATCCATTCTTTTTTTATTCGATCATCTCTTAATACTACCTCTCCAACTGGAATATTTACCATTAATGAATCGATTGTTTGAATTAAATCATTAGTCATTTTCTATTCCTCCAAACGTTCATTTTATATGAACTTATAGTCATATACTCATTACAAAATACAATTTTCAAAAAGCGTTAAATTTTTCATAATAAAAAACGATTAGTTTAATTAAACTAATCGGTAAGATCCAAAAAGAATTGTTGTGTCACATTCTATTATTATATGTGCTCTAAAAATTTCCGAACCTCATTTGGAGATTTTAAAACAATAACCTTTTTCTCTTCGGACAATTGCTCTAACCCTTTTAAAATTGTAGGTCGTTTAGTATTAGGATATTCCCATATCCATTTAAAGAATTGCAAATCTTTCTTCACATCCCGCGCCCATATCTGGTCTTGTTTTATTCCGGTATTTTACAATTCTTTTAAAAGCACGATAAATACAAATTGTTCTATGCATATCAATGTACTCTTTATTCTTGCATAAAACCTTCGCTACTTTTGGTTGCATTACAGTAGCTGTGACATGTTCATTTTGAAACCAAAACTTTGCAATTTCCAGTGCTTGTTCCATTTACAAATACCCCTTTTGCAATTCTTATTTCTTCCGAAAAATAACCTCACACAGTATTCCCACTCCAACACCAATTGTATATGCCACTAAATCACTCCACAAAAAACCATATCCCAACACAAGTCCACCTAAAGTCGTTGCACGAATGCTGTCTATCCAATTTACATGATACAATTGGCTCACTTCAATCCCATAGCAAAACATTAAACTAATAAAAGCCAACTTCTTCGTCTCTGTTTTAGGAAACAAAAATCCAAAGCCAGTAAAAATCATTAATGCCCATAAAGCATCACCTAAATAATCATTTAATAGATGTGGTAGTGCAAAAGCAAACTTTCTTGAGCTAAGACCTAAAATAATAATAACTATAGTAAATAGTGCATATACTACTCTATTTCGTTTCGTATTCATTTTAAAGTCCCCTAATATGTAATGTAAAACTGTAAATATCTAGTAAAACAAAGTTATTTTACTAGCTATTTATTAGTTGCTTTAATGATAAGAAAATGTGGATTCGTATTTAGATAATAATATGATTTTTCGTCTACTTCTTTCATTTTTTCAATTGCCTTCGGTTCTACTATCTCTTCTAATACAAAATAATTTGTAGTTTCATTTAGTATGTCTTGTAATGATCTTCTAAAAAACTTGACTTCAATAGTAATATTCGGTTTAACCCAAGTATCTATTAATAACTGTTTTTCAAAATAATTTTCACATGGAAACTTTGTGAAATCCATAAAAGGATGATGAATAGAATAAATAAGTTCCCCACCTGGCTTCAATACACGACGAAATTCTTGAAATACTTGATTCCAATTTTCTAAGTAATGAAGAGTTAACGAACTTACAATCACATCATACGTATTATCTTCAAATGGCAATGTTTCTTGCAGATTATGACAAAGGAACGTTGCTTCTTCTCCTATATTTTCTTTTGCTGCTTTTACCATTTCAGGACTTACATCAATTGCTGTAACATTTGCTCCTCTTCCTATGAATTGAGAAGTATACCATCCAGCTGCACATCCAGCATCTAATATTCTTTTTCCTTCTAGTTCCCTTGGAATAAGCTCCATCATCGCCGGTCTTTCATAATAACTGTTATATGGATTTGCAAAATCTAGATTTTCTTTATATGTACTCGCTAATTTATCATACGTATCTTTAATCGAATCTTTCATTACACACACTCCTAATACATATTAATCCATTAACTCCTGCTGCTTTTTCTTTGAAAATGATTGTAGTACTAGATCATACGACCAATCAATCATTTTATTAATTTGCTCCTGCTCTATACCCTTATGAATATAAACGGTATTCCAATGTTTTTTATTCATATGATACCCTGGAATAATTGTTTCTGGATAATCTTCTCTTATTCTTAATGCGACTTCTGGATCATACTTCAATGTAATCGCAGCTTTTTCGCCTTCTTCATGATTTACTATCGCAAATATTTTATTATTAAGCCTCATACATGTTGCACTCCAGCCATCTGGAGAATCTTCTATCGCTTTTCTTTTCGATAAACAGTACGCTCTTGTTGCATTCATTTTAATTGGCACCTCTTATTCTTTCCCTGTTTGATTACGATGCATCACAATTTGCTTCGTTGCTTGAAATTGCTGCTCACCGTAAAACTTTATTAGCTTCTCACCGCAAAATAGACTAACAATATCAATATGAGATATTTCTCGAAGTAATATTGTAAGCATTTTCTCTCCAATACCTTTATTTCTTACACTCTCATGTACGACAACATCTTCAATGTATGCTCGAAAAACACCATCAGAAACGACTCTAGCAAATCCAACTAATTCATTTTCTTCCCATACTCCAATGCCTATACTATTCTTTAACATTTTTTCAATATCGACTTCTTTTCTTTCTGGCCACCAACTGACAGAATCATAAAGCTTCTTTATTTTTTCTGCACAGATTGGTTGTTCTTGTTGCAATTTATACGTGTACATATGCTTTCTCCCATCAACCAGTATACATAATACTATTATAATCTCTTTTCAAAAAAGTGCTGACTATGACCTTTCGGATGATCTTCAACGACACCATACTCCCTGTAACCGTGCTTTTTATAAAATTCTGGCGCTTGAAAACTAAATGAATCTAGCAATATTAATCTGCACTCTTTTTCCTTCGCAATTTCTTCAATTTTATGTAAAAGTTGGCTACCATAACCGTCATGACGAACTGATTTATCAACCCATAAAAAGTCGATATGAAGATGATAAAAATACATCGTACCTGTTACACCACCAAATATTTTCCCTTCTTCATTTTTTACTACGAGGCTTACTTTTTCCATCGGCTGTTTTACTTCATCTGTTAAGATGGACATATTATATTGAATAACTTTATTTTTAATGTATTCTCCTTCAATACGTGTACCATTCTCTATATGTTTCATATACATTGCTTCCTTTCAACTTAGTAAGCTACATTTTATTTTTCCCCTTTAAAATACTAATCAAAACGAATCCACCATATGTAACAAAGCATGAAAAGCCAATTATCCCTGGTACAGAGACATAGCCTACCCTTATGTAACTTATAACTGCAAAACAAGCGATAGACAATAAAATAGATGGCCAAAATATAACAGCTATTTTTCTTCGTCCTCGTTTCGATGTACTTTCTTTCTCTTCAGAAACACGTGTGCCAAAAAGCAATACAATACAAATAAGGATCGCTGCAAAGTAAATTGTATCTAATGACAAATTGTGATCATATAGTGCGATTCCAACTTCAAGAGCAATAACCGTTAAAATTAAAATAATGATTGTTGAAGTCTTTAAGTTTCTTTTCAATCGCTCACTCCTAGCATGCTTTCACTATATTCTTTGTATATGTACTTTAAAACTACTGCAAAAGCTTCATCTACCTCTTTATTTTCACGACGATTCGGTAAATCTTTTCCCCCCATCACATAAAGAAGCGGAAATTCGTTAAACATTCCTATTATACCAATAAATTCAATATCGAATATAAAAAAACTTTTCGGCAGCTCATATCAGCTATTTAAATAAGAAAAAGGTAGCATGAATTTTTTCTTGCTACCGAAAAATATTTATTCTTCTATAGGATTTTCAGGACCGTTAAGTTCCAGCTGATAAAAAGCTAAATCTAGCCATTTATTAAACTTATAACCAGCTTTTTTTATTGTTCCTGCATGAACAAATCCATAGTTTTGATGCAAGGCAATACTTTTCTCATTCTCTGCATCAATTCCAGCAATTAAGGTCATATACTCTCTTTCCTTTGCAATTTCGATTAATGTTTTCATTAAAGACGTCCCAATCCCATTTTTTCTATAATCCTTATCAACATACACCGAATGCTCAATTGAATATTTATAAGCAGGCCAAGCTCTAAATGGTCCAAATGTCGCAAATCCTACTACTTTATTATCTAATTCGTATACGAAAATGGGATAACCGTCAGCCTTTTTTTGTTCATACCAATCTATTCTATTTTCAAGGGTTACAGGTTTATACGCATATACAGCTGTTGTATAAAGTATCGCATCGTTATAAATATCTAAAATGTATGCTAAATCTCTTTTCGTTGCTTCCCTTATCATTGTTTTCTTCCTTTCATCATGTTCATCTTATTTCACTATCTTTTTAATAGTTTTATTTTATCGAAATTTCCGATTTTTATCTACATACGAATACTAGCTTTTCGGAAACCATCAAATATATTTATTGCAGCAGATAACATATAAAAGAAAATTCCTCCCCCAATGAGCCACGTTTTAAACTCCTCTGGGGAAATAGTAAATGCATTTGCCAAATACGTAATAAATCCTGCGTTAAATACATGTGGATTTACTACAATTACAATGAATACTATCGTCCCAGCTACTTGAAGAACAGCATTCCCAATCGCCAATCTTTGAGTCCATTGTCCCTGCACCAATTTATAAAGGGATATACATATTTCAAAAACGATCATAATTACAACGATTGGCCAGTACTGCAATAAAACATCTTGATTAAAAGTTGGCGAAACAAACTTCAGTCCATTTGCCGTACCGTTATATACGCCAACAAGATGATTCGCATAAAAGTAAAGTGTAGCCCAAACTGCTGTCCACATTAAACCTGCAAAAACTTCAAACTTCGAGATTGCTTTTTTCTTTGGGATATACGAGATGTTTTTCAAATCATCTGGTGTCCATTTTTTTAAACTTGTCGTCAACGGCTCGATACCTTTGTCTTTATCTGTTCTTTCTAAAATAACAAACACAAGTGTCAACCAGAAAAATACATGGAGGCCCACTTCAAAAATTTCCCCAATGCCTTTACCTATCAATTGCAAAATAACATTTAATACCGCTTGATCACCACTATAGCCTATAAAATTTTCTGCAACCATTGATATGAGTGCAATGACAGCTGCGATTGGTATAATCATTTTTAACAACGTTGTATATACATCAAAATAACGTGGTCCAATTAAATGCATCGGTCTATCCAAATAACCATTAGCCAATGAAACCGGACTCCCCAATTTTTTGAGAACGCTCTTTACATCTTCCTCACTATAATCTTCAGGTAACATATCCTCTATAGTTGACCTTAGTTCAAGTGTAATATCTTCACTATTTTTTTCAGGTAATCTCTTCGCAACCTCTTGGATATAGAGATCAATTAAATTCATTCTCTTCCTCCTTTAATAAGTTATAAAGTTCTTTCGAATCCTTTATCCATTCTTTTTTCAACTGCAAAAATATTTCTAATCCATAATCACTTAAAACATAATACTTACGAGGTCTACTCTCCGTTTTATCCCAACTACTCGTCACTAATTCCTGTTTTTCTAATCGGCGAAGTAGCGGATATAAAGTACTTTGATCAATTGTAATCCCTGATTGCTCCAATAACTGGACAAGTGAATATCCGTACTGCGGCGTTCTTAATTGACTTAAAACGGCTAACGTTAATGTCCCTCTTCTTAACTCAGTAATTAACGAGTTTAATAAAGTATCCATTTACTCACCTCATTTCCATTACTATATGTCATACAGTATGTGTTTTATACTATGTATCGTACAGTATTAATGTGACAAAAACTATATTTTTTACCGAAAAACGGATAATGAAAAGCGCAAATTATATGATTTGTACTTTTTTAGCTAAGTTATATATAACACTCTAAAAGATAGCAACCTTAACTACTAATTTTGAAGTTGCAGTAATGCTATATTAAGTGACAACTATCGTATACATATGATGTGAACATAACATCTCACTATAGGAAGCTAATAAAACGGAAAATTATCATGGTTGAATGATTCCTGTTTTATTCTTTAGGCACTGTTGATTTCACACCGTTTTCAGCACCTAATCAACGTTATTTCCTTCATAAACTTCATCTTGTTCAAAATCTCTGTTTTTGTTTGGTTTATTAAAGGAAAATAAAAAACAATTAAATTAGGTTAATTGTTTTTTAAATGCAAAATCTTTATTTTTTTAAATAATCTATGATATTCGAAAAGACAAACTCTCCAAATGCAAGTGGTATATAAATAAACCATAACTTTAATATTGCCTTTGTTTCTTTGTGATCAGAATCCCCCATTAAAACCAACCCTATCCTTTTTCTTCAAATATTTTCTTTTTAATTCCAATAACAAGGAAATTATACCATTTATTAATGTTATAGTCTATTTTTTCTAAAAATTAAATAAATAAAATCCTTGTATTACCTTAATATTCAGATAAATACAATAACTTTTTTACGTTTCATCTTCAAAGTCAATAATGAGTCCTGTTAGAACCGCTACATTACCAATCGATTGGATCCCGTGACCAATAAAATCCACCTTAAATTCTTCCCACTCTAACTGCTCTTTTGTGATTCATCGTCACATTATGATGAATCACTCATACATTATCTAGAAGTTAAAAACCCTAATTCACTTTTCTCTTAAAGAGCACAATTCAAATGTGCTCTTTTTAAGTCCGTTCGAATAAAATTCAAAATCCTACTGATAAACAAAAAAATCTCGTTTTTCAATAGGATTCATTAGCTATATATGGCGAACTCCATCGCCTATTACTAAAGTCGAACTGATTTAAGTAATATAAATTCCCCTTTTTCTTTAGAAAATGGAACAACCTCTACAATCGCCTCAACATTAATTACTCCGTAAACATGCGGATATTCTTGACCGTTAGAAGCAAGTTCATATTTTACTTCTGCTTTTAATAGAGCTGGATCAATTGTAAGTAATAAAACATCTTCTTCATGCTTGAAATATTTTTCTGCAACTTTTAAAGCTTGATCTACTAATGAACAATGAATAAACCCCTCTTCTATAAGGGAAGCTTCATTAATTTCTCCAATTATTTTTGCGATTTCCCAATTACTTTTCGTAATTACTTTTGTAATCATAGTAACTCTCCCTTTTTAATTTATGTAATGATATAATAACACTAAATTTTCAACACGTGCTTAATAGATTGGGGACTTATAATGGATAAACCTCTCACTGCATTACAAACTATTATTATACATATGAATACAACTGAGCATTGGCATGATTTTATTTGTTACTGTCAGCATCGCAAAGCGGGACTTCGAAAATTAGCTTATAAACATTTAGAGACATTTATTTCAAATGCAAAGAAATGGGAATCAAAAGATCAAGAAGAGTTTGCCATTTCACTGTTTACTATTTTAGATGCATTAAACGAAAAAGATGAGGTCTTAACTTTCTCACTAAATAGTTTTCTAATAGACATTCTATATAGATGGACAGAAAACAACCCATTTGATTCAAGACCTTTTAGATGGATAGGAATTTATATGGACTCTAGCAATAAAGAAGACGATTTAGAAAAATTCCTTCGAAAAGCGATTGAATTAGGTGGTGATACCGAACAAGAAGCTATGATATACCTAGTTTTTAATTACATCAATACTTTAGATTTTGGTACTCATGAATTCCCTTCAGGTTATTGCGGAGATTTAAGCAAATGTATAGAAAAACTTCCCTATATGCTTCAATTAATTAATAGAATTCAGAATAAGAACATAAAGGAGCAAAACATTGGTCAAATACAAGAACAACTACACTTAATTCTAGATTGGTTAAAACATACACAAATTCCAGTAGATGCTGTTCGTGTACGGAAAAAAGAACAAACTAAGGAATTAGAAAAGGTCATTGTATATTATTTACACAACAGCTCAAGTCGTTAGTTCATCTTGTACAGAGATAATAAAGTTGTTTAAAACATAATAAAATTGTTTAAAAAACGCCAGTCATATTATTAAACAATCGGGCTATATAACGGAATAAATTCTTGTAAAAATTAAAAATATCTGAAATAATCGTCATTAAGTTGAAGCAGAGCGATTGAAGAAAAAGGTGATACGACTTTTTCTTACTTAATAATCGTACGATAGTTAAAAAATTCAACTAATTATATTCCGAAAGGGTGTGTGTAGTATCTTATCAACTAATGTTTTTACTTATAAATCTAAGGATGGAAAAACAATACTAATTAGAGAAGCTAAAGAACAGGATGCAGAAAGAATACTAGATTCTGCTTCAAAAGCTTTAATAAACGCTCCATACATGCTAAGTACGGTTGAGGATGTAAAAAAGGTGCGTATCGATGCTATTCAAAAAACGTTAAAAGCTTATCATGAAAATCCAAATTATGTACAGTTTATTGCTGAAGTTGATGGTAAGTTAGTCGGCTCAATAGATTTTAAGAACGGAAACAAAGAAAAAATTAGTCATCAAGGGGCTTTTGCGATGACCATACTACCTGAATATCGAAATTATGGTATCGGAAGAGCTCTTCTAGAAACGTTAATCAATTGGGCTAAAAATAACAGTAAGATTGAAAAAGTTTGTCTTGAGGTAATGGAAGATAATCTAGGTGCAATCCAGTTATATAAGAATCTAGGCTTCTTTGAAGAGGGTAGAAAAGCAAAGGGTGTAAAATTGGATGATAGCTACCAAAATTTAATATTAATGGCTTTATTCGTTTAAAATTGAACATTAATTTCAATATAAAAAGAGGATCTTCATGGTCATCTCCCTGTTAAGTAGACAGTAATAGAAATCCTCTTTTTATATTTATCCCACATTAGCTTGCAGTAAAACTCCCCACTGATTATAGTTTTACTTTATTTTAATCCTTTAATTAAAGGTGACGCTTCCCCACTATGGAAAATCCATAAGTCATGAAGTGATCTCGTACATCCGACATATAGTAACTTTGCATCATGTTTTGTGTTTTTGTAATGTTCTTCATCCACATCAATTAAAAGCACCGCATCAAATTCTAAACCTTTCGCTAAATAGACAGGTACTACTGATATACCACCTTCATATTTACTTTGGTTTGCTTCAATTACGTTTACCGTTAATCCTGCATTTGTTAATTTCACATATATATCACGGCATTCATCTTCTGTTCTTCCGATTACCGCAATTGTTTTCACATCTGCATTTTGCAAATGTTTTACCGTCTTCACAATTTCAGTAAATTGATTTTCTGCATGAATTACTTTCACATCTTCTCCACTGCGGAAGACTGGTGTTGCGAGTCCTACTGGGATTTCTGCATTTTTAATTATTTCATTTGCAAATTCAATAATTTCTTTTGTAGAACGATAACTTCTTGTCAATTCATAATAACCGGTTTCTTGGAATACTTCCTTAAAAGCATTCCAATCTTCAATTCCTTGGTAATCATAAATCGCTTGCGATAAATCACCTAATATAGTGAAAGAATTACCTAATGTAATTTCTTTTAATACATAAACTTGGAAAGGCGAAAAATCTTGCGCTTCATCAATAACAACGTGATGAAACTTCTGCCCGATTTCGATCCCTGTTATACGATGATGTATGTATATTAAAGCTGGTAAATCTTCTACACACACTTCTTTTTTACGACAACTCTTTTCTGTTTCTTTAACAAGTTCTTCAGGTAATACCTCAAGTATTTCTTTACTTTTTACTATTGAACTATACAGTGAAAGAGCACTCATTTTCGGCCAAAACTTCATATATGCGTTCAGTCTCTTAGTCGCTTCTTTTTTTAGTAATTTTTTCTCGTTTGTTTCCCCGAATTTTTTAAGTTCAATTTCAATCCAGCGCTTCATTCGTCCTACTAATCGTTCTCTTCTTTTCTGTAAAGGATAATGTTTATATTCAACTTGCATCCATTTTTTAACATCTTCTAATGGAATAATTGCTCTATCCCACGCCTCAAAATCTTTTGTCGGAACTAACTCATTTTCAAATTGGATCATTCTCTCTTCAATAAACGTCTTAAATTCCAACGTACCCTTTAATTTACCTAGCATTACCTTCTTTTCATCACGATTAATTGAAAATGCTTCTTTCAATTTTTTTTCTGTCTGCTTTAGTTTCACTGAGTCATCTAACGTACGTAATGCCCAATCTGGAAACGTTGTTTGACTAATATTCCCTACACCTAATTCAGGAAGTACACTCGAAATATAGTCTAAAAACAGACTATTCGGTGCAAATACGATCATTCTTTCTGCTTCTAGTTGTTCACGATATTCATAAATTAAAAAAGCAAGGCGATGTAAAGCAATTGTTGTCTTTCCACTCCCTGCAACCCCTTGAATAAGTAATGGTAAATTTCTTTCCGCTCGAATAATATCATTTTGTTCCGATTGAATCGTTGAAACAATATCCTTTAGCTTATTATCTTTATTCTCACCTAATCGATATAGAAGAAAATCATCGGCATGTGATACATCTTCATTTCCTTTTACATATGTATCAACAACACGTTCAAGTTCTCTTTTTCGAATGGAAATGTTTCGTTTTAAATACACATCACCTTCTACTAACCCATCTGGTGATTGATAAAATGCTAATTCTTCTCCACCGGTAAATGAATAAAACATACTTGCGACAGGCGCTCGCCAATCAATAATGATTGGCTTCATCGTGTCCATATCCGAAACCCCTACTTTTCCGATATAAATCGGCATAACTTCTTCTTTTCCATCTTCCTGAAAATCTAACCTTCCAAAGTACGGCTCTTGCACACCAATACGTAAGTTTTGTCTATTAGACTCCCTCATACTTTCAAGAATTTGCTCTTTAAAATCTTCTCCATAATAAACCGGGATTTTTTCAAGCCTATCCAATTGCTCATCCATCGTATGTAAAGTATCCTTCATTTTTTGTAACTCATCTTCAAATATGTTGCTCATTTCGACGATTCCCTCCTGTCCGTTCTAATTTTTCAGTCGAAGTATCATTGTATTAAAAATCCAATCATAAAGTCAATAGTTTCCATTTAAATTTTCCGAAAAAACTTACTTTTCATCTTTCTAATTTAAAAAGAATATGCAACATCTAAATCACACACATACACATATAGTATAGTGATGCATGAAAAAGATACTTCTTTCTATTTGTCTCCTATTTAATTTATCTATTAAAAAACATTGTAAAAATTAAAGACTTTAATCAATGGGCGTTTTACTGCCCATAAATAGTAGGATAAATAAAAGTAAAGGAGGCTCTTCAAATGAATATTTTGAATCTATCTCAAGATTAAATATGCTTCTATCTGGCTGTATCCTTATGGTTTGTTGGTCAATTATGTATGTTGAAATATATAGACTTACAAAATCCGTCTGGCCATGTGTTATCATGCATGCGATCGAGGATGCTGTTCCTACTGTTTTAGTTACAATAACAGGGATTATTACTCTTACAAACAGTAGTGATTTTTGGTTAAATCCTACTAGCGGGGTCGCTGCTACTGTTTTATTTCTCGGAATTGGAACCGTACTAAGAACTATAAGAATAAAAAGAGAACGACAATTATTCACACAATAAAAAGCAGATAATGAATTCGTCATTATCTGCTTTCCAATTTTTAAAACTACCTTATTATATTTTTTGATACATAAGCCAGTCACCAGAGTCTATCACTTTCTTTAACATCTTTTTATCCTGAGCGATATACACATATGCCTCAATTTCCCCATCAGCAACATATACTGTTTGCGTGATTCGATCATATAAATCAGTCTCCGCATTGCCTCTATATTCTTCTAGTTCATCTAACTTACACAATATCTCATCATTTACTACATAAACTTCTCCATACACCTGTTCTTCAATCGAATAAGTCATGGCCGGATATCCTTCGTTCGTATCAAATAATTTTCCATATGTCCAAGCTCTGTCTGCGATACATGTTGCACCTAGCATATAATGAGCATTCGTTTGTTCTCTTCTTAACGTGCCATAAACGAAAACATGATACATAAATTCTTATCCCCTTTATATGCCTCTACTTTCTTATTTGTAAATAAGCACGAATCATAAAGTAACTCACTTCATTCGGAAGCTGTTCTTTAATAGATTTCAGACCACCATCTGCATTTTGAACGGCAGTTTCAATAAGAGATTCATACTCTGCTGGAACAAAGCTGTGCCAATCTACTTCCATTCCATCCTCATAGCAGCGAATTAAATGGTTTTCGATTGTTTGTCTTGATAAGTTACGTTCTTTTGCAATCTCATTCAAATCAATACCTTGTTTATACATTTCATACGTTTCTAAATGAGAATTTGCGGACGCTTTTCCTGACTTTTTACGCTCTGAAACTACTTCTGTCTTAATCGTTTCAGCATAATTTGGATTTTCCTCAATAAAATGCTGAACTGCTTGTAAGAAGTGCGAACCATATTTCACAAGTTTGTGTTCTCCGATACCTTTTACCGTCAACAATTCGGAATCACTTTGCGGCATTTTCACACACATATCTTTTAATGTTTGGTCAGAGAAAATAACGAACGGAGGTACACCTTCTCCTTGTGCAATTTCTTTACGTACTTCACGAAGCACTTCAAATAAAGGATGGTCTTGAACAATTTGTCTTGTCTCTACTCGTTCTTTTCGTAAAACATTCTCTTTACCAAGTAATACTTCTTTCCCTTTTTCAGTTACTTTTAACGTCGGATAAGTGCCATGTTCAACTGCAATTAACTCGTCTGAAATTAAAAACTCGATAAACTCACTGACCTCTTTTACACTACGGTTCGATAAAAGCCCATACGTTGGTAAAGTATGAAAATTAAATTCAATAACTTTCTTATTCTTCGCCCCCGTTAATACTTGCGCTATCATTTGCTTTCCAAAGCGTTGGTTCGTTCTAATCATGCATGATAAAACCATTTGTGATTCCCTTGTCACATCGATGCTCTCGCGATTGTCTGTACAATTACCACAGCGTCCACAATCTTCTTTCGGTTCTTCTCCAAAGTATTGCAAAATGAATGATTGTAAACATTGTTCTGTATGACAGTAATCGGTCATATTTTGCAATTTTTCAAGTTCATTTGAAAAACGTGATTCTCCAGTTGATTGATCAATTAAAAAACGCTGTACTTGTACATCTTGAGAAGAATATAACAATATACATGTACTATCTAATCCGTCACGACCAGCACGTCCTGCTTCTTGATAGTAACTTTCCATATTTTTTGGAAGCTGATAATGAATTACGTAACGAATATTCGATTTATCAATACCCATCCCGAATGCAGATGTTGCTACCATTACACTTACTTCATCTCGTAAAAAGAGTTCTTGTTGCTCATTTCGATCAATATCACTCATACCAGCGTGATATTTTGCTACAGAAACTCCTGCCTTCATTAAATCTTCATATAACTGATCGACTACTTTTCTAGTAGCTGCATATATAATCCCAGATTCCTTTTGATTTTGACGAATATAATCCGCCAAATATGCATTTCGATCTTGCCCTTTAATAACAGAAAACGATAAGTTCTCACGCTCAAACGTTGTCATAATTGTATTTTCTTGATTAATTTCAAGTGTATTACAAATATCATCACGTACTTGCGGTGTTGCTGTTGCTGTTAATGCTAATACGAGCGGCTTTTCTGGAAGATAATCTAATATGCGATATATATGTAAATAACTTGGACGGAAATCATGTCCCCACTGTGAAATACAGTGTGCTTCATCAATCGCAATCATAGGGATTTTCATATCGATAAGTTGGTCAACAAACTCCATTGAATCCAGTCGCTCAGGCGCTACATAAAGTAACTTATAATGGCCTTGTTTCGCTAATTGAATTCGTTGATTCGCTTCCGCAATCGAAATAGAACTATTAATATAGGTAGCTGAAATACCGTTTTGTACTAATGTATCTACTTGGTCTTTCATAAGTGATATTAAAGGCGATATAACTAACGTTGTTCCTTCAAATACTAATGCGGGAATTTGATAACAAATTGACTTACCACCACCTGTAGGCATAATACAGACAGTATCTTTCCCATCTAATACATTTTTAATTGTTTCATCTTGTCCTCTTCGGAATGACGAATAACCGAAATAAGACGCTAAAAGTTCTTGTGCTTTTGTAAACAAAAAAGAGTCACCTGCTTTTCTTTATCTTTCATCTACTCCTATTATATCATCTCTTATGCATCATGAAAGTGATGAATACATGACTAACAGCCTGCTTTTTCATTATTTTATGCTTCTTTACATTTTTGAGAATGATTAGCAATTATAACGAATTTCAAAATAAATACACATTTTATTAATTCTCCTTGAATACTACTAATCTTATACATATGAATTCAGGGGGTTACTATATGAAGCACCGTAATATTAGTTCCATCAAACAGAAAACGGTATCGAACCAACTCCAATTCTCAAATAATGAAGCGTGGAAATATGAATCATACTATAAGTACCAGCCATTACTCTCTTATAAAAAGCTTTTACATTTTCTTTCTCAACTTTTTAGACGTTAATATATGCGCAAAAAATGTATCATTCACAGAAGTTTTCTCAATATTAAACGTATAGACTTACTACAATTCAGTTGTTACCATATATAATAATCTGTTGGATAAATCCCTT
This sequence comes from Bacillus cereus group sp. MYBK95-2, assembly GCF_051915225.1. Taxonomy (NCBI): domain Bacteria; kingdom Bacillati; phylum Bacillota; class Bacilli; order Caryophanales; family Bacillaceae; genus Bacillus; species Bacillus cereus group sp. MYBK95-2. The sequence continues at coordinate 151,313 of NZ_JBQAEH010000007.1, forward strand.
AAGTTGACCTGCTTATATTAGCAGGTCTTTTTCATGATTACATACTTCTGTGTACCTCGATCTCACTTCCAAGTCTTTTCTCCATTTTATAACCATATTTAACTCCCAACAATTCATGATTATCATGAATTGTTGGGAGTTAAATTGTTCACATATAATTATGCAATTCTTCTTTCTCAATACACAAAAGACATTTTACTTGTTACTATAAAAGTACTCCAGATGAGTTTTTTGCTCATCGACATTATCTAGTTATTGGGGCCTGCCGCGGGAAGCAGGTCCCTTTGACTGTATGAAGGTCCTAATTTCATTTGGACACATTTACCAGGGTTTTTCAAAAGAATTTTATGATAACATTACGTAGTCGAGTCCGACATCTCGGCAATACCCTTTTGAGGGTCTGCAACTTCCCTTGCAGACCCTCTTTTACTTTATATTCAATTTATTCATATATACCACAACATCATTCATTGAATTTCTCCATTTCAAATTCCCTAAAAATAATCTAGGACACGTAACTAAAAATAAATCTTCATCATACTTTGAGTTATACATGTTCAAAGGAGTGTTACTATTTATGTATTCTTATTGGCAATCGTATTACTCCCCCTACCATAACCCTTATGTAAACTATGATTTATCCGTACGGAACTACCGAATTAGTAAAAATGAGAATTTTTTAAAAGGGTATATGCGTTCTTTATGGGAACAACACGTCGCTTGGACGAGATTGGCTATTATAAGTATAGTCTTTAATTTACCAGATGTTAACGTTACTATTGGACGACTTCTACAAAACGCAACACATATGGGACTATCACTTGAACCATTTTACGGTGAGGATGCAGTGAAAAAATATAGTGCATTAATTAAAGATCACTTAGTAATTGCAGCGGATCTTGTTAAAGCCGCAAAAGCTGGTAATCAAAATGCAGCGGCCGCTATAGAGAAAAAATGGTACGCTAATGGTGATGAAATTATTGAATTTCTTAACAGTATCAACCCATATATAGATAAAGAAGAATTTAGAAAAATGTTTTATGAACATTTAGCACTAACGAAAGCAGAAGCACTTGCCTTCCTAAATAAAGATTATGAAGCAGGAGTAAAACTTTACGATAAAATTGAAAAAGAAGCATTGGAAATGGCCGACATGATAACAAACGCAATCGTAAAACAATTCCCGCAAGTATTTCAATAAAGTGAAACTTTAATCAGAGTAGGTATTACTACTAAGTAATACTTGATAAAAATAAGTCGGTTTCCAAACATAAATCGGCTTATTTAGTTTTCTCTCCATGATATTTCACCTCTCCTCTTTACATTTAGCTTATATCGATATATTTTATTAATATCCGTTTTTTATAGGAGGAAATAGTTTGATTAACGCAATTGGTCTCGTTTTTATACTTACAAATAAACACGAGAAAAAAAAGAAAGTTTACTTAAATGAAAAATTTGCACTAATAGATATTATTGATTCTAAAGAAGTATTTGATGATGAAGGGAATCCTTTAGTAGAACTAACATGTAAATACAGTATATATTTAGATGAAAAATATTACTGTAAATCTCTCGATGATTATACCGGACAAGTATTTCCTTTCTTAAGTGCAAAAATAGGAAAAGGTCTTCTAAGAAACTTAAACTACTACTTTTCTTACGTTGATGCCTATGATAAGAAACCACCAGTTAAAGAAATAAGACCACTTATGAAACAAGTAACGAACAGATAGCCAAAAATACAAAAAAAGAAAGCATCTAACTCTGGATGTTTTCTTTTTTATTGAAAACTCATTAACTTTCATCCTCTTCTAAAAGTATGTATCCAAGCATATTTTAAATTAAAAACATTGGAGGATTAGAGTGAATGAAATACTCAGAAACAATTATAAGCAAACGACTTCGAATACTTAAAATGACGGGTATGTTTTTCATGCTAGTGTTAATAGCATGGATTGGCTATACAAAATTACTTTATGAAAACGGCTTTCTTCAAGAAAAAAAGAATTCAGTAGAAGTAATGAACACTAGCATTACAGGAGAAATAGAGCAGCTTTTTCATATAAACTTGCAAGGTTATCGAAAAACAAGCCTTGATGCTGTTATAGAAGCAAGCAAAACCGATCCAAGTGAACTATCCCTAATTGAACTGGTCAACAAATCCTGCTCGCGAGATTGCATAGGCGAACCAGTAACATATGTAAACTCAAACAATGGATATATCTTTTATAAGGAATCTAATGGAACTAATGTAGCTATAACGGTTAAAAAGAAAGACACATGGGTAATTGTAAAGAAATCTGTTCAAGATGGAATATAATCACCCAAAAAAAGAGTACGTATCGTACTCTTTTTTATTATTAATACCCTTCCTCTTCATGAATACAATGGCATTTCGGTTTTGTTTTACAATGACATTTTTCACACTCACATTTCGGTTTCTCTTTGCAACAACATTCGTGAAAATCATTGCGTTTACATCTACATCTCCCAAACATTAAATTATCCCAAAATGTATTACAATTTCGGGAATGCCCACAATGACAAGTATTCCCCATGAATCTGCTTCCTCCTTATTAGAATTCATCATATTCTATGTTTAAAAGTATACAAAGGCTTGTTTATTAGTCTATTTTCTCCATATTATAAGTAGAGTTAAAAGATTACATAAAAATAAAAAACCGTCACATGACGGCTTTTTATTTAGCAAACTACTCTTTTGTATAAAAATATTTAATTCCTTTCGTATCTAACCAAGCAGTTGCTTTGTCCAGTTCGTTCCCTTGACGATAATCTGTTTCGAAATACACAAGCCCTTGGTTATCTCCACGAGATATTATTTTAGAAGTATATCCAAGCTTATCCATCATTTGAATCATGTCAGGAACTAAATTTACACCAAATTCATAAGTAACTACTTTGTTATATTTATTCACTATAATTCCAACCCCTTCTTGTTTTTTTATCGGCTCAACAATTTGATTTGTAAACCAAGCTAACGGCTTATTTCCAATCAGCTTATTTAAATCACACTTGCCGATACCAGCCACATTGCCTGTTTCTGTGTATTGCCAAATATCACATGGATATGCCGGTTTGTTACCACCATAACGAGGAATCCATACAAAATCAGAATTGACATTTGCCATTCCAAATGGAGCATACATATGATGAGCAATATATAAACCAGCCTTCTTAGCTCCTAATCTGCGTAATTCATCAATAAAAGCTTGTGTACCTGCTCTCATATCGTTCATTGTTCTTACTTCTACGTCAGCTACCCAAACTGTTGCATTTTTATCACCACGGTTCCAAAAGTCTCTTGCTTCTATCCGTGCATCCTCTACTGAAACGAAACGACAGAACGCATAATTACCAAACGGAATATTTCTTGCTTTCATTGCTTGTACATAATTTTTATATAAAGGATCTACATAATTTGAACCATCTTGCACACGTGCAATTACAAAATCTAATTGTGGTGCTGCGATATCCCAGTTAATGTCGCCATTCCATTTCGAAACATCTACAATATAACCCATTATTTAACATCTCCTTTTTCATTATTATATTCAAAGCTTGTTTTTTTGCTATTATCAACTAATAAATAGTATGAGAGGTAGTATATTATTGAGTAATAATTTAAAATTCGGCTTATGTATTGAGAAAACAAAATATTATTACGGGTTGAATAAGTAAAGGTTTACAAAACTCTAAACTATATAAAGTGAAACTATAATTAGTAGGAGGCTACGAGCAGTGGAATTCCCACTTAATTTCTTAGCTTCATCCGAATTTTGAGGTGAGAATTTTACTACCCACAAATAGCTTGATAAATAAAACCACCTTTCTGACAGGTGGTTTTGTGTACTAATTTACATATTTTTATAGTTACATAATTATTGGTTACTTAATATACTTGTTAACTAAAAATAAGACAATTTTTAGTTTTTAATCAAACTAATTTTCATTTTATCTCACGTACTCATAGTACCATTTTCGTGCATCTAACCAAGCTGTAAATTTATCGATATTTCCAGACGGATAGCCATTCGTTATAGCATAACCAATGCCATCTTTCTGAACGACAATTTGTCCATCAATACCCGCATCTACCATAGCTTGAGCCAAAGCTTGTAAATTACTAAATGCTACACCACCAGTTTTTACTTTGAGCAAATCCGCTGCACCTCCTCCAGTTTGTCCTGTAAGAGCAAATACAATAGAATTAGCGATTTTATCAACATTCCATTTTGCCATGTCGGATTCATTATCAATAAACCCTAATTCAATAAGAATAGCCGGTGCCTTCGTTCCATTTAATACTGCTAAATCTGTACGTTGTTTCGCACCTCGATCACGCCATCCAATATCTTTTGCTAGTTGAGCTGAGATTTTAGCCGCCAAATCTTTCTGATCATAATATAAAACCTCAACACCCTGTCCATTTCCATCACTTGCATTAAGATGAAAAGAAATAACTAAATCCACAGCATGGGAATTGCTATTCCGAATGATATTATTTAAATTTTGTGATTGAGTTGCCCCTACCTCGTCCGTATCGTCATAAACCGTGTGTCCTAGGGCTCTTAACTTAGCCGCCACGGCATCTTTAACTTGCCTATCTAGAACGTGTTCTTTCCGATTCCCGAAATTAGCACCTTGAACAATACTATTGTGTCCTCCGTGCAAACTATATCTAGCCATTATTCATCAACATCTCCTTTCTTAATATCCTATTCAAAACTTGTCTTATTGCTATTCCCACTTACAATCTTAACTGTGCCCATACGTCCTATATTTTCTAAAAGTGACGCAATTTGTTTTCGATATAAAAAAGCTATCGCTTCATAAATCGAATGATTTATTCTCTAAATTACTTTTACATGAATGACGACACGAACAAAAAAGCATCACCCTTTCGGCGATGCCTAAAAACTCTATTTTACTTTTCAGCTCCCTAAATAAATAGAGTTTAAAATCACTGAAACTACACCTATATTTCCTCCCCTTCCTTCACAGCTTCTTTCAACCTCTGCAACATATATCCAATCCCTTTACACCCCTCTAGCGGATATGTAATCATTTCTTCTGGATATAACTTTGTCACTACTTTTTTATGCTTCTTCCCTGCTAGTAAGACGATTTCGTCAAACTGTAATAAACTTTTATCTACCATCTGTTTTTGTAATTGCTCTATATTTATTACCTCATCGCTTTTTGAATCAAATGCAAGATCATAGTTTTCTAATACAATATCATTTGGTCTTAAAAATCCATGTTTCGCCGATAATATAACCCAGTTTTCGAAAAACATAGTTGCGTACGCCTGACATGCTTTTCCGAACGGACTAATATACACATCTTTTGCTTCCATCGGTCCGTAGTCTGAATGTTTATCCCAAATTTTCTTTTTTCCACATGGAATTATACATATCCTTTTCATATATATTTCTACTCCCTTTACTTTGGTAAATAAAATTCGTTATTTTGTACATTTTTCTCTCAAAATACTATATAATAATTCTGAAAAGTTTAAATTACACATTTTACCATATATGTACTATGGATCACTCTCATTGCAAATATTATAATACCATAAAAATTTTTGTATTTTTTTCTTCAAATTTTTATAATTAAATTGAAATATTATGATTTACAAATTAAATTAGGAAGGAGGTCCATAAAAATGAAAAATATTATCCCTGCACTATTAGTCTATTTTATTGTTTGCGTTATTTCCGTTATCATCCCAGCATCTGAAGGCTATAATTATGTCGGCTGGAAGTTATTTGTTGGGCAAGTGTATGCGATACCTATTTTCTTCATTACTGCTATAATTACATTTTATATAAACAAGAAAAAATCTTACGAATAAACGATTATAAGGATAGCTAACGCTATCCTTATTTTAATTCGTTAATCAAATTTAGAATGACCCTTGCAGTACTTTATATCCTTTCTTCTAAAAAGTCAAACGCAACTTCTGTATTTCAGCGTTTAAACGTAGCTCCTCCGAGAGCCAGCTCTCTAATTCTGAAACCGACGTAATATTTCGTTCTAAAAGTGACTGTAATTTACTCTCCAAATCATTAAACATACACAATCCTCCCGTTTTTAATTTTCTGTTTTTTAGAGATAAAAAAGGACAAGTAGCCAATCTGACTACTTGTCCTTACTGTTCATCTGTACGCAATACGATTAAGCTTGGAATGCTTCTGTTAATACTGGTACGATTTGTTTTTTACGAGATACAACACCTTTTAAAGTAGCTGTGTTGTTTTCTAGTGATACGTTGTAAGCTTTCTCAACAACGTTTGCTGCTTTACCGATCGCAAGACCGACAGAATCATTAGTTAAGATATCAGTTACAACGAATAAGAATAGGTCTAAACCTTTTTCTTCTACTACTGCAGAGATTACTTTTTCAAGTTCCGCTTGGTGTACAAGAACGTCGTTTGTATCAACAGCGTTTACTTGTGCGATTTCAACTTTCGCATTACCCATTTGGAATTCTTTAGCGTCAAGAGAGATTAATTGCTCCATTGTTTTTCCGCTTAAGTCAGCACCAGCTTTTAACATTTCTAAGCCGTAGTTATCTGCATCTACACCAGCGATTTGCGCTAATTCACGAGCAGCTGCTACGTCTTGTTCTGTGCAAGTTGGAGATTTGAATAGTAAAGAATCTGAAATGATTGCAGATAACATTAAACCTGCAACTTCTTTACGAATTGTTACGCCATTTTCTTTGTACATTTTGTTTAAGATTGTAGCTGTACAGCCAACTGGCTCACAACGATAGTATATAGGATCGCTTGTTTCAAAGTTAGCAATACGGTGATGGTCAATAACTTCTAACACACGAACTGATTCGATATCGTTAGCACTTTGTTGACGCTCGTTATGGTCAACTAAAATAACGTTGTCCACTTCGCTTGCTACTGTCTCAACAAAACGCGGTCCTTCTACTTTAAAATAGTCTAACGCAAATTGAGTTTCACCGCTGATTTCGCCTAAACGTACAGGCTCAGCATTCATTCCTAATTCTTTTTTCAATTCTGCATAAGCAATTGCAGAACAAATTGCATCTGTATCTGGGTTTTTATGCCCGAAAACTAGTACTTTTTCCATGTTTTCCACCTCTTCATGAAAAGGATATCTTAAAGAAGCAAATATGACAATATTTAAAGCATATTTTTTTATAAATAATTGCACTTTCTTCTATATTTTTCATCATTTTCATAAAAAAAATCATCTAAAATGAATTAGATGATCGAAATGTATGTTTCAATTAAAATAGTGTAGGAGCTTGCACTACATTGTTAAAAGCGAAATTTAAGGATAAGCCATTATTCAAAAGGTTTACATCTATAACTTGATAAAACGCATTTCCAGTGTCTGCAATTTCCCAAACAGCTAAAATAAGATGGTATCCACTACGGTCAGTTGGTACATTTGCTTCGTGCGTTACTGTTGTCCCTGGTCTAGCTCCACCGTCATTTTTCACATAGAATGGCACTAAATCTAAATCCGATCGCGTTAAAGGTTTATTTGGATTCCAACCTTTTTTCGTAATATAATATTTCCACTCTTTTGTACTATGAGGAGCCGTTAGTTTCCACTTGAATGTATTCGTCCCGCCATTTAACGTAACTTTCTTCCACCTATCTACAGTTTGAACATCTAAAGCGGGAAAATGACCAGCCCCTGCAATTTGTCCATCAGAAGGTCCTAGTTGCGGAAATCCACCTATCCCTTCTACGCTTTGTGGTTCATATTGAATCGGTCCACAATTTACATTTACCCCTTGCTTACATAAATAAGATCGGCTCGCTGGTGATTCTACATATCCATGAGCTGAAGCCTTTTCTGAAAATCCAAATGTTAATAATCCCGTAAGTAATACTCCACCACTTAAAATAACTTTCTTCATCTTTTGTAAACTATTCTTTTTCATACTTTCATCCCCTTCCGATAATAAAGCGAAAATAACTATAGTTGGCTAGTCATCTTCTCTACATTTATTATAAGACGAGAATCATTACTAAAAGAACCCTCTAAAAAATTTCTCAAATTCATTTAGTGCGTTAATTAGATTATAATTAACTATTTTAACACCGCCAGAAAAATATAGACTGTGTTAAAAATAGTTGTTTATTATTCACTTACTAATAATTAAGCACTCTCCCCGTTTGATTATACCTTAAATGTTTTTATAATAAATAACCGTAGCATCTAACTTACCATTCGGAGAAATTGCATACCCTGGTATTGTTCCAACTTCTTGGTAGTCTAGTGATTTGTACAGTTTATTGGAAGGATCTCCTTCTCTAGTATCTAATACTAAAAGAGACCTGTTTTCTTGCTTTGCTCGTTCCTCTGCTTTTTGCATAAGCGATCGTCCAATACCGTTACGTCTAAAGTTTGGATGAGTCATTAATTTGCAAATCTCGGCTCTATGAATTCCGTTAGGCTTAGTAACTAATTGTAATTGAATACTCCCTGCTACTTCGTTGTTTATTTTAGCCACATACAATATCACTTCTGACGCTAATACTGTTTGCCAATACTTTGTTGCGTCTTTTTGTTCCAGTGGAGGCAAAAAACCAATTGATGCCCCATCATTTACAACCATTTTCAAAAGTTTCGAAAGTTCTTCCATATCATTTTCTAGTTGCTTTATTTCTTCAATTACTAAATTTCGCATTACTTTTCCCCCTTTTGTTTCATTGTAACAATTTTTAAAGAAGGAATAATGAAATAATAAGATGAATTTATAGAAAGATATGATTTTTTGTGAAAGGATAACGATATGAAATATATATTAGATAGAACGTACGCAAAAGAATTACTCGAATGGGCATATGAACAAAACCCGGGCCCTTGGTTTGAACATTCACTACATGTTGCTCATGCAACTGAAAACATAATTATAGAACTTATTAAAAATGGGTATAACCTAGATGCTGACACAGCATATAACGCTGCCCTTTTGCATGATATCGGAAGATACAAAGGTTTTACCAAATCGGTCATTCATTCCTATGATGGTTATATGTATATGAATGATTTAGGGTATACAGGAAACGCTGTTATTTGTGTGACACACTCATTCCCATGCAAAAATGAACATATAGATATCGCAGCGGAATGGAGTCTCGTTCCTGACCATATGAGAAGCCGGTTAGTTGAAATATTAAATGAACATTGTAACTACGACTTATACAATAAAGTAATTACTCTTTGTGACGCTCTTGCTGATGCGGGTGGCTTTACTACGCTGGAAAGAAGATTAATTTCTGTTGGTTTGCGTCATGGTACAACATCTCATACATCTTTACATTGGAAAGGGTTTTATGCGATTAAGAAAGAATTAGAAGCTTTAATCGGTAAGAGTATATACACAGTTCTTCCTGATGTAGAAAAATCTATTTATGAAGATATAGAATATTGAATTGAATACAAATTTAATTTCAAATAAAAAACGTTTTAAACATAAAGTTTAAAACGTTTTTTTATTCAATGCTTTTGATTTTTCAGTTCTGTTAAACACTCTTGCACTAAAGTTACCGCTTGACTCATCGCAGCTCCGCCAGCAAATGCTGCTGAAACACCACATGCTTCCAGAATCTCTTTATCTGAACATCCTTGATCAAGACAACCTTTTGTATGATAAATTGTACAATACTCATCTTGCGTTGCTAAACTAATTCCTAATGCAATAAGTTGCTTTTCTCTTTTTGTTAAAGCACCCTCTTGAAAACAAGCTTGCGTGAACGCATTATATGTCTCAGCGATTTCAGGAATTTGATTTGTAAAACTACCTATACCTTCTTTATAATGATGTAGAATATCATTTATCGAACTATGTTGCTCATGTTCCATCTTATTCCCTCCAGTCATATTATCCATACCTATTGTAGTATGTGATGAAATGGAGGCAATATACTTTCTTTTAAATTAAGAATTTTCAGTTAATTTACGTTATAATTTTAAATTATCATCTACAATAACTTTTTCTCTAGAACTTTTTCTTTCAACCTCTTTACTTCTTTCTTCCCAAAATGTTAATCCTTCAATCCCCACATTTTTAGGATTAAATACTGGATCTTTCCCTTCTTTTTTCTGCCTTTCATAGTCTTTTAACACTTTTAATGCGATTTTACTTAATAATAGAATCGCGATTAAGTTTAACCATGCCATACTACCGATTCCTAAATCTCCGAGATTCCATAAAAGCGACGCTGATTCAACACTACCGATGTAAACCATAATTAAAAATCCAAATTTTAAAACTGGTTTTAACCAGCCATACTTCAATTGACGATCTAAATAAGTAAGTGTCGTTTCAGCGATATAGTAATAAGCGAGTAACGTTGTAAATGCAAAAAAGAAAATCGCAATTGAAATAAATATTGGACCAAACCCTGTTATCACAGTTTCAACTGCTTGTTGTGTATAAATTGGACCAGCTTCCACATTTCCTATATTTTGTACAATAGCGGTTTTCCCTTCAGGTATAACATTATACATACCTGTTATTAAAATCATAAGAGCTGTCGCTGTACATACGACAATTGTATCGATATATACGGAAAACGCTTGAACTAATCCTTGTTTTGCAGGATGCGATACTTCAGCAGCCGCCGAACTATACGTCGCTTCTCCGACACCAGCAACGTTTGAAAATACAGCGCGTTTTACGCCCCATGCAATAGCTGCACCAACAATTCCACCAAACATTTCATTTACACCAAATGCACTAGAGAAAATTAAAGCAAACATACTTGGAATCTCCGTTACATTCGCAATTAATATGATACATGTAACAATTACATAACCAATTGCCATAAATGGCACAAGCATTTGAGAAACACCGGCAATTCTCTTTACACCACCAAAAATAATTGCTGCTAGTAACACGACTAAAAATATACCAGTTATATATTTGCTAATACCATTAGAGTTTTCGAATCCAACTGCGATACTACTAGATTGAATACCTGGTAATAACACGCCATATGAAAGTGTTACAACTACCGCTACAATGACTGCAAACCATTTCATTTTTAAACCTCTCTCAATGAAATATGGAGTACCGCCGCGATATTCATTCCCTACTTTACTTTTGTATACTTGAGATAATGTTGATTCTACAAACGCGCTCGCTGCCCCTAACAAAGCCATTACCCACATCCAAAATACAGCTCCAGGCCCGCCGAAAGCAATTGCTGTCGCTACCCCTGCAATATTACCAATTCCCACTCTTCCCGATAAGGCTAAACAAAATGCCTGAAAAGATGATATTCCCGTCTCTGAACTCTTTCCTTCAAATAATAGTTTAATCATCTCTTTAAAATAACGAATTTGCAAAAAGCGTGTTGCAATCGTGAAATATACGCCTGCCCCTAATGCAAAAACAACTAAACCGATACTCCACACTTGCCCTACTAACCATTCTACTAAATTCTCCATCCAAATCCCCCTTATCATTCTTTGGAAAAGCAATTTTGTATATAAGAAAACGGACAACTATTATCAAACTTTCTAGTTGTCCGCATCTTTCATTATTTCATCCCTCAATTTTTGTCAGTAAAACACCCTATTACTTTATATTTACCCAAACACTTTTCACTTCTGTATAATTATCAAGCGCATATGAACCTAATTCGCGGCCAATACCAGATTGTTTGTATCCACCAAATGGTGCAGCTGCATTTTCTAAGTTATAATCATTAATCCACACTGTTCCTGCTTTTAATTTATTTGCCACTTGATGACCCGTTTTGATATTTTGCGTCCATACACCCGCAGCAAGGCCATAGGATGAGTTGTTCGCTCGTTCAATTACTTCTTCTGTCGAATCAAATGGAAGTACAACAACAACTGGTCCAAATATTTCTTCCTTAACGATTGTCATATCGTCTGTAACATCTGTGAATACAGTTGGTTTAACGAAATAACCTTTTTCAAGCGCACGTTCGCCACCAGCCGCAACTGTAGCACCTTCTTTCTTCCCTTGCTCAATGTAATGTAACACACGCTCTTGTTGTTTCTTAGATACGAGTGGACCCATTTCCGTTCCTTTCTCCATACCTGCTCCAAGTTTTACGTTGTTCGCCATTTTCACAAGTGCATTTACTACAGTTTCATAATGTTTACGATGAACAAATACACGTGATCCTGCGCTACAATTTTGACCGTGATTATACATAATACCTTGGAATGCACCATTAATTGCTTCTTCCAAGTCCGCATCTTCTAAAATGATATTTGGTGATTTTCCGCCAAGCTCTAACGTTACATGCTTAATCATTTCTGCAGACTGACGCATAATATACTTTCCTGTAACAGTAGATCCTGTAAAAGCAACTTTATCAATGTCATGATGATTTACAATTGCCGCTCCTGCATCAGGACCAAAGCCTGGTACAAAGTTTACAACGCCGTTTGGAAATCCAGCCTCTTTAAAGAGTTTTGCTGTATATAGTAAAGATAAAGGCGTTTGCTCTGCTGGCTTTAATACGATCGTACAACCTGTCGCCAGTGCAGCTCCCATTTTCCAAGAAGACATAACGAGCGGAAAATTCCACGGAATAATCTGACCTACAACACCTACAGGTTCATGTCTCGTGTAATTTAAGTAATCTTTTGAAATTGGGATTGTTTGCCCAATAATTTTTGTAGCCCATCCTGCGTAATAACGATAATTTTCTACAGTTGCTGAAATATCATCATCAAGTGCTACTTGATATGGCTTTCCATTATCTAAAGCTTCTAGTTGCGCTAATTCTTCTCTATGTTCTTCAATTAAATCTGCTAATTTATAAATAAGATGCGCTCTTTCAGCAGTAGTCATTTCTGCCCACGGACCGGATTCAAATGCAGATCTTGCCGCTTTTACTGCAGCATCAATATCCTCTTCTTGCGCTTCACATACGACAGCTAGAACATCTTCTGTAGCTGGATTATACGTTTCAAACGTCTTTCCCCCAATAGCAGCAACAAATTCGCCATTAATAAACATTTTAATTTCTTCATTTAAAAACGCTTCCACTTTTGGTTTCAGCTCAATATTTGTCTTTAACATTATGTTCTCCTCCTTATTTAAACAGCTACATGAGCTGCAATATTTGATAAAATCGTTTGAAGCTTTTGATCTTCGTCAACAGTTAATCCTAGTCTTGGATAGCGAGAAGGTCCTCCCGCTTGCCCATGTAATTCCATGGAACGTTTAACGATTTGAACATATTTCCCTGATCCTTCAAGAAACTCGCAAAGTGGTAAAATAGCATCGTTTATTTCCCACGCCTTTTCTAATTCACCATTTTGAAAATGCTCATACATTTTTGTAACGAGACCGGGAACGATATTTCCTGCTACTGAAACCCATCCCGAAGCACCAACTAAATATGATTCCATAACTAAATCTTCAGAACCACAGAAGACTTGGAAAGCCCCTTCACTTTGTCTTACTAAATCTCTCGCTTTTCGAATATCTCCGCTAGATTCTTTAATATGTGTAACATTTTCACACTCTTTTCCAATACGGAGCATTAGCTTTGTACTCATATCAACACCAGAAGTAAATGGGTTATTGTATAGCATAATTGGTATATTTACAGAATTTGAGATTTCTTTAAAATGAAAATAAATCTCCTCTTCCTTCGGTTTACAATAGTAAGAGTTTATAATTAATGCACAATCCGCTCCGTGCGCTTCTGCATGTTTCGTATATTCAATTGTTTCTTTCGTCGTCTCTGCTGCAGTTCCAACAATGACTGGAATACGGCCATCAATTTCTTTCAACACGGTTTCTACCATTTTAAATCGTTCTTCTTTTGATAAACTTACAAACTCTCCTGTACTTCCATTAATGATGACACCTGCAACCTTTTGTTCGATAAAGTAATTTACATTTTGTTTTACCCCATCCCAATTAATTTCCTGAAATTCATCCATCGGTGTTATTAATACTGGAAATGCCCCTTTAATTTTTTGCATATTTATCTCTCCTTATCACATTTTATTTTAATAAGAAACCTGCCGGAAATGGATCCGTAGGGTCTAATAGAAACGTCTGCATTCCTGTAATAAATCCTCTACTTTCAAAACGGAAAATGTATCCTAGTTCCTCCTTCTTCACTTTTTCCACAGTTATAAAACTATTAAATATACTTTCATTTTTAAAAGGTTTATCCGCCATATAATCATTTTTAAATAACGCATGAACATAGGAAACGATAGTAGAAACAAAACCTGGAGAACGTACGATAAAGTTATCTTCATGAAATGTAATCGACTTTATATGGTTCTTTTCTTTTTGCGAAGGATCTACTAAAATAAGCCTTTTTATTAGCGACTGTTTTTGTATAGCCTGCAGTGTAGCTTCTCCCCATCTTTTCAATTCTGAAATGTTTTCAACACGAATTTCTGGCGAATACGCACCTTTTTCTACAACTGCATATACTTTATCTGCTTGTATGAGAGAATAACTTACATTACCAACCTGTAAATTTTCCTCAATCAAATAGCATAGTTTGCTTTCAAACGAAACCGATATAACTTCATCATTCTCTACATACGCATGAACTAAAAATATTCCAGATAACGTTTCAATTTTGTATTGATTGGACTCTCTCTTTTTTAAATACCCACTTTCGAGTAACATCGTTATTACTGCAACAATGCCTCCATAATGAAGCGGAATCGAACCTTCATGATTAAAAAATAATACAGCTGCATCCACTTCATTATGGATAGATGGAACGACAATACACCCATTCAAACCGATAAAACCACGTGGTTCATTTAATAAAAGCTTCATCTCTTCTGCTAATTCACCTGAAAATTGTTCATTTAATTGCTCCAAACTGTAGTAGTATTTGCATGGTACGTCTTTCATTACACGAAATGCCTCGCCATTTACATGTACGTCTACTGCTGTATACATTTTTTGAATGTTCATTTTATATCCTCCGTTTCATGTTCCATCGGCGGAATTAGCAAAAATCCTTCTTTAAGTGGATCCATTTCATTGTAAAAAAATCTATGCATACCCATAAGCCAAGCTGATCCCGTAATTTTCGTTATGACAGCTTCAATATTTTCAACATGTGTCGTATTCATGACATATCCTTTAAATAAAGAACCAACGATACTCTCATGAATGAACTCTTCACCAATTTCGATTTCTTTCTGAGCGTATAATACAGCTAGCTTCGCAGATGTTCCTGTACCGCATGGAGATCGATCTACTCCGCCTGGTGGTACAACAACTGTATTTTTCACATGCGCACATTCATGAGTAGGATCTGTATAAAATTCAACATGTGTTAATCCTCTTATAAACGAATACTCTGGATGAGTGATTTCAAACTTCTCATTAATTGTGTTTCTTATATGAATCGCCTTATCGATGATTGTAGATGCATTTTCTGGTACTAATTCTAGATCTACTGATTTCGCATCAATAATGGCATAAAAATTCCCTCCATACGCAATATCAGCTTCTATAGTTCCAATGTCTTTCACTTGTACAGTAATATTTTTTAATAAAAAAGCTGGTATGTTACAGAAAGATACTTCTTTTGCTTTTCCATCTTGAACAGCAATATCTACTTCAACTAAGCCAGCCGGTGTATCTAGTTTTAAAGAAGTAATTGGTTCAACTACCGGAATTAAACCTGATTCAACTAACGCTGTACATACACCGATTGTATCGTGACCACACATCGGTAAATATCCACCTGTCTCTATGTATATAACACCTATATCAGCCTCAGGATGACACGGGTCTGTTAATAATGCCCCTGACATTACATCATGACCACGCGGTTCATTCATTAACAATTTTCGAATCCAATCATACTCCTTTTTCATATGTAACATCTTCTCTGCCATCGTCTCTCCAATCAAATTTGGAAGTCCACTAATTAATGTCCTCGTTGGATTCCCACCCGTATGTGTATCAATTGTCGTAAAGACTCTTTGTGACTTCATCCGTTTAACACCCTTTCTGTAAAACGACTCAAACGAAGTGGTTCAATAGGAATAATTGTCTCTTTTTCATTTAATAACTCTTCAATTACTTTCCCAGTAACTGCTGCAAGACTAATCCCATCCCCTTCATGCCCAGCGGCAATGAAATAATTTGGAATATGTTCCACTCGTGAAATAATCGGTAAATGATCTTCTGTCCACGGACGTAAACCAGCGTAAGAACGAATTACCATCATATCTGCCATTTTCGGATAAAAGCGAATCGCTCTATTTGCAATACATTTAATGACTTCATTGTTTATTCTCGTATGAAACCCTACAAATTCACGGCTACTTCCAATTAAGAAATTTTGACTTTCAGTAGGCTCAAATACGAGCGCAACCCCGTATTTTTCAGTTAAAGCATCTACTTTTCGTTTTCCGCCAAATTTAGAAATTAAATAACCGAATTCCATTACTTTACGGCACCCTACGTGTTGTTGTCTTGATGCTACAATAATATGCCCTTTTCTCGGTTCAATTGGTATATTTACATTTAACATCTGACCAATCTTAGGAGCCCACACACCCGCTGCATTTACAACTTGTTGTGCTGTAAAAGTTCCATTCGTAGTTTCTACAACAAATGAACCATTCGTATCTATGTTTATACTCTTTACTTCGGTCTGTTTAAAGGCTTTTGTGCCAAACTTTTGTGCCTCTGACAGAAGCGAGAATGCAAGGAGATATGGATTCACAGTTGAATCCGTCGCACATTCTAAACCGCCTAATAAATCATCAGCAAAAAAAGGCGACTCTTCTCTTATATCTTGCCTATCAAGCATTCGAAACGGTAATCCAGCTTCTTTTTGCCGATTTACCCATTGCTGCGCAGCTTCCATCTCTTCGTCTGACTCACATACGAGAATACTTCCTGGTGCCCTATATTCAAATGAATGCTCTAATTCTTCACTTAAATCAGTTACTAATTTTTGACTTACTAAAGACATTTGACTATCAAACCCTGGGTCTTTATCAATGGCCAAAATATTCCCATCACACCGTGAAGACGTCCCGCTGACAAATTCTCCTTTTTCAATGATTGTTACATCTCTTCCGTATTTTGAAGTGTAATAAGCGATAGAACACCCTATTATTCCACCACCTATAATTAAAACGTCGCAGTGCCTCACACTATACTCCTCCTTTCCCTAAACCTCTCACTTTCTTTTATGCAATTGACGTGCCAATTCTGTACATATACAATTTTTATAAATAATATTTTTATTTGTAAAAATATTTTAAATTTATAGTAAATAGGTGTATTATTTTTTTATCACTGTCAAAATTTTTATACATAACAGGAGGACATTATGGCATTTTCATTTCCGACTATACAAGAATTTTTGGAAAGCGCTTTAATCAATCATACATGTAGCCTTGATCGCATTAAGAAAATAAACGAAAGGTTTTATTATCTCCCTTCTACTACAGAAGAATATAATTGCGCAATTATTTATGTAGATGACTCATTCACTGCATTAATTGACGCTTTTTCTTATGAATTAGCTGTTATCATCCTTAACGAAAACGATGAGCCGCTATGCTGTATAACTTCTCAGCAAATGATTCCATTTCTTTATAAGTCCTACAATGAACTACAGTCATTTTATGACACTGTAATACAAACAACTGACTCTTCTGTTACAGTCATTGATAGTAAAGAATACGTTCGAACTTGGACAGATGGCGCTGAAAAAATATTTTCAGTAAACCATAATGAGATTATTGGGCAACCGATTACTCGTTTTTTTGATTATAAAGACTTGGAAATTTTACAATCTTTACATGATGGAAAAAGCATAGTCGCTCAGTTCCATCAGCCTCGTCCCGATTTATTCGTATTAATTAATTCAAATCCAGTTTATTGTAATGATGAAATTATAGGAGCAGTCGTTTCAGAAACAGATGTTACAAATCAAGTCGCTTTAAATGAAAAACTATTTAATATGTCACATGAAATGCACCGTTTAGAACAAGAAGTGGCAAAGTATAAAGATGAATCCGATCCATTCCTTGCGATGAATGGGAAAAGTCCTGTTATACAAAGAACGATACAATTAGCTAGAAAAGTTTGTTCGGTAAAATCAACTGTTTTAATACTTGGGGAAAGCGGAGTTGGAAAAGAAGTATTTGCGAAAGCAATTCATGAAGCAAGTGAGGCAGCGAAGGCGCCTTTCATTTCGATTAACTGCGGGGCAATTCCAGAAGCGTTATTTGAAAGTGAATTATTCGGTTACGAGCGTGGGGCGTTTTCTGGAGCAAATAGTAAAGGAAAAAAAGGGAAAATTGAACTCGCGCAAGGCGGTACTTTATTTCTTGATGAAATAGGTGAAATGCCACTTGATATGCAAGTAAAACTGTTACGTGTACTGCAAGAGCGAAAGTATTACCGAGTTGGTGGTGAAAAAGAAATTAATATTGATTTCCGCATTATCGCTGCTACAAATCGTGATTTACAAGAAGAAATGAGAAAAGGAACTTTCCGAGAAGATTTATATTACCGCTTAAATGTAGTTAGCCTGCATATTCCACCGCTGCGCGAAAGACGCGAGGATATTATTGAATTAACTTATTCTTTCTTAAATGATTTTTCAATCAACTATAACCGACCAATTCGTGACCTACCTTCAAGCATTATGCATGAACTGCTTCATTACAATTGGCCAGGTAATATTCGCGAACTTCGAAACGTTGTTGAACGGCTTGTGGTATTCGCAACAGACGGAATTATAAAACAAGAATATCTACCATTTCATACGACTGAAACTTTAGACAACCATACAGCTCATTCCCTATTACTCAGCAACAATAATACAATCCTTTCTTTACAAGAAGAGATGGATGAGCATGAGAAAAAAGTTATTGAAAGGGCTTTACGAATTTTAAATGGGAATAAATTAGAATGCGCAAAACAACTTGGCGTAACAAGGGCTACTTTATATAACCGTTTAAAGAAACTTGGACTTCAATAAAGAATCATTATGCACCAATCAGGCGTTTACAGGTAGCCATCTCCTCTCTATATTGGCATGATTTTTGCATATATAATTTGTGAAAATCGAACTAGAGGAGGAATACACATGACAAATAAAAACAACTTAATCGTTTGTCGTTGTGAAGAGGTTACATATGGGCAACTTCAATCGACAATTGCTGAATATAACTGCTCGGCAAGAGAATTAAAACTAAGAACACGTGCTGGCATGGGATTTTGCGGTGGGCGCACATGCAGAATAATGATAGATCGAATGATTGAAAATGCGAATCCTGACGTAACTCTTAATGAACTACCGTTAAAATATCAACCACCAATACGTGCAGTTACTTTTGGATCAGTAGGTGAAAGTAAATGAGTAGAATTACACATCACCCTATTTTAGATACTTTACAAAGTAGTGAGCGTATTACCTTTCAATTTAACGGTCATCAATACGAAGCATATGAACATGAAACGATAGCTGCTGCCCTGTTAGCAAATGGAATACGGACATTAAGAGTTCATGAAGATAGCGGAACACCGCGAGGTATTTATTGTAATATCGGGCACTGTTCCGAATGCCGCGTGACAGTAAATAATCAAACAAATGTACGCGCATGCTTAACTGTTGTAGAAGAAAACATGGTTGTTGAAAGCGGGAAACAGCATCCGAATATCGTGAGAGAGATGGTGAAAAAGCGATGAGTGATGTAATTATTATAGGTGCAGGGCCAGCGGGATTATCTGCTTCTATCTCTTGTGCTCGTTTCGGACTAAAAGTGCTCGTTATTGATGAATTTATGAAGCCGGGCGGGAGATTGTTAGGACAGTTGCATCAAGAGACTACTGGAGAATGGTGGAACGGAATAGAAGAATCGAAGCGACTTCATGAAGAAGCAGAATCACTTTCAGTACATATCAGGTGCGGTGTTTCGGTCTATAATTTAGATAGAGATGAAAACAATTGGTTTGTACATACTAATATCGGTACGTTAGAAGCACCTTTCGTACTACTTGCTACTGGAGCTGCGGAATATTCTATTCCCCTTCCTGGCTGGACACTTCCAGGAGTGATGTCAATTGGAGCAGCTCAAGTTATGACAAATGTTCATCGCGTGCAAGTTGGAAAAAAAGGAATTATTATTGGTGCTAACATTTTGTCTTTCGCCATTTTAAGTGAATTGCAATTAGCGGGAATTACAGTGGATCATATTGTACTCCCTGAGAAAAGCGAGTTAAGTCAAAAAGCTGGTGAACCTGAAGAAGTTTTAAACTCTCTTTTAAATGCAGCTCACCTCGCTCCTTCTGCTTTCTTGCGAATAGGTAGCCACTTTATGAAATTTGATTGGATTCGAAAAGCTGGATTAACATTCTATCCAAACAACGGAATGAAAATAAACGGAACGCCACTTCACCTTCGGAAAGCAGCTCTTGAAATTATCGGAACAGATCAAGTTGAAGGTGTACGTATTGCTAATATTGACTCTAAAGGAAATGTTATTAATGGAACAGAGAAAATATATGAAGCAGATTTTGTATGTATTGCCGGGGGATTATACCCACTTGCCGAACTTGCAGCTGTAGCCGGTTGTCCCTTCCATTACATTTCAGAATTAGGCGGACACGTTCCTCTCCATTCCGAAACAATGGAAACTCCTCTTCCTGGTTTATTTGTAGCTGGCAATATTACAGGCATTGAAAGCGGAAAAATTGCGATGGCGCAAGGAACAGTTGCAGGTCTATCTATCGCAAAATATGCAAGTAAAAAACGTGATATAGTCGACCAACAATTATCTCACGCCATGCAAAACGTTCACTTTGTTCGTCAGAAAGCTGCAATTCAGTTTAATCCGATGGTAGATATCGGTAGACGAA
Organism: Bacillus cereus group sp. MYBK95-2; assembly: GCF_051915225.1. Classification (NCBI taxonomy): domain Bacteria; kingdom Bacillati; phylum Bacillota; class Bacilli; order Caryophanales; family Bacillaceae; genus Bacillus; species Bacillus cereus group sp. MYBK95-2. Next base: position 172,212 of record NZ_JBQAEH010000007.1, read on the forward strand.
AAATGAATGAAATTTGGCGTGATTATTCTTCTACATATGCACATACTAAAAAGAGCTGCTGAGATTATTCTCAACAGCTCTTTTCTCTACTCATCTGAGTTATTAAATTTCGCTAATGCGTAAATTCCTTCTTCATCATCTAATTCAAGTTGCAATCTCGCTGCGAATGGATTGACATTATATTCTCTGTCAAGCAATAAGCGTAAAGCTTCGATTAAGTTTGCTTGAATTAAAATTTGCTGGCGACCATTTACCTCTACTTCCGCAGAGAAACCGTAGTCATCATCATACATAAGTTCAACTAATACTTCTTCTGGACCCACTTGTCTTTTTTCAGCGATATATATACAAAGCGCATTTATAAGCTCTTGTTCAGAAATTTTTATTGTTTCCATGCTACTTCATCTGCCTTCTTCTTACGTTGGTCTTTGAAGTATTTAAATGCACGAACTGCTAACATTACGATACCAGCCATTACTAACATATTTACCATAAACGCTAATACAGAACCAAGAGCTCCCATATTTGCAAATAAGCTACCCATTAGTAAACCACCAAGACCACCTAGTAATAAACCTTTCATAAAGCTTCCTTTATTACTTTTTGGTGCTGTATTTGTTGCTTTCGTTTTTGAATCTGGAGTCGTTTTTTGAGAATTTACATTTGAGTCTTTTTTGTTTAAATCAACTTTTGACTTTTGACCTGAACTTGGTGTAAATGATTTTTTACCAGATTTGTAACTTTTCGCTGCCGCATGATCTACGAACATAAAGCTGCTAGCCCCAAAGATAACCATGAATGCTGTCATTACTGCTACAAGTTTTTTCAACATATTATATCCATTCTCCTTTTATATAGATATATGTGAAATCTATCTTTCTAGTAAATTCAGAATGATAGATTTGTTTTTAAGAACATTTTAAAGGTTCTTATGAACTTATTATATGAACTTTTGTCGAAATATGCAAGTATTATTTACTTCCGACAGTTTGGTGACAAAGGAAAAATTAAGCAAAACAGAATTGACTTTAAATGAAACAAAACATATTATAAGTTCATAAGAACTTTTTATTATTTTGGAGGTGAAAAGATGGAAACATTTCATCTCACACGAAACGAAATGGCTACCCTTCTTCTATCACTAAGAGGATGGAATACGAAAAAGCCTCTCGGTATTTTACAAGAAGCTTGGGCAAAGTCACATAAAAAAGATATTGAAAGCGGACAAAGCGTTACAGCTTTTATTACTACCGCACTTTCACCTATTTTTGAAAAGCTGATTAAAATTGACGATACTGATGTCGGTTTTTCTTTAAATGAAATAGTTGCGCTTGGCAATCAGATTGAAAACACAAGTTTCTCTGTAACTGCTATGCAAAACTGGGTGAAACGAGATATAAAAGAAATGATTGGCTCTCCTCAAAAGGGGAAAAAATATTCAATTGAACAAGCAGCCTTACTATTTATTGTCGAAGATTTAAAAACAGCACTTGATTTTGAATCCATTCGTAAGCTATTACGCCTTATTGTAAATGACCCAGCCGATCGAAGTGATGATTTAATCAATCCTGTTCATTTATATGTAGCATACTCTTCTCTATTTGAAGAACTCAATCAAGGGAATTGCTTACAATTAAATGCAACAGATACCGTTCATACAATTGAAAACATCGTAAAAGAAAAAGCTGATAAAATCGCAAGCAAGTTCGATCAAATTAATAACGAACAACGCGAAGCAATTCGTAACGCTATTATTATTGCGACCCTTTCTGTACATACCGCATATGTACAAATGTTAGCAAAACGTTACGTAACAGCAACTTTATTTTTACAGAACTTAGATGTGAAGCCTTAAAAAACAAGCATCCCCCCGTCATATACGTAGTACAGGGGGATGCTTGTTTTCAATCAATATAAAATACAAAAATCATTTTACATCTAAGTTTCATTCTACAATAGCTCTTGATTATGTAAAAATCATGACTAACCTAACATTCAACAATGTTCATTTCTTTTTATTAAATTCCCATCAGATTTTCTCAATAAACTTAATTACTTCATCTTTATAATTATATTTGTCATTAATTTCTTGTAATAATTCAATATCATGCGTATGAGTTTTTCCTGTCTCTAACAGCTCACGATATAAATCAATATAAGGAAGATTTTTATTTATGGCATTTTTATATTCCTTTTCTACATCGTAAAAAACCTTTTTAAACCTCACATCAGTAATCCCTGCCTCATCAATTTCAAGAATTGCATACTGAGCACGTAAGTCAGAGTTTAGCTTATTCCACTTGTAAAAAGGTTGTCCAACTGTTCCTGGGTTAATAATTAATTGATCATTGCTACTATAGCGCAATAATTGATGGTGGGTATGAGCGTAAATCGCAATATCATACTCACGATCAAATAACCGATCAAACTGTCCCTGATTATTAGTGGGCCACAAATCTCCCCCGTAATTTTTATTTTGTAGATTATGACTAATACTGATTGATAAATCATTAACCTGTTTTGTTATATGTAATGGTAAATTTTTAACATGCTTAATATAGTTTTCATCCAAGTTTTCACATTGATACTGAACTAATCTAGAAACATAAATATCAGTTGCGTTATCAATATCAATATTTTTATTAAGAACGTCAAGAAAACTATCTTCCCAGTTTCCTTGTACATAAGTATCAACGTTAATACTTTCTAATATTTCAAATAAATCATTCGATCCAGGACCAGGCATAATTAAATCTCCTAAAAACCAATAATCAGTCACACCTTCTTTCATAGAATCTTCGATAACTGCTTTTAAAGCAGTTGCATTTCCATGTACATCTGCCAGTACAGCAATTTTATGTTTCATGTATTTTATTCCCTCCTCTAAATTTACGTTTCCATCTCATTCATTTTTTATTTTCGAACCAAATCAAATTGAATAGGCATATTCTTTTTTAGGCAATTTTACTATCTCTTGAATGAAATTTGATTTCTCTAAAATGTCCTCTAACTGCCCCTCACTATAGACGTAAATACCACCTACATATGAACTGTACGCCTTTTTCTCAGTTATTACTGCTAAGGTGCTATTTTCCTTTTTAAAATCACCCTCTAGTCCTTTTTCAAAAGATAAACTTTTGGCTTCTGAAAAATAAAGGTGAATTAACGTCGCTAATTGTACGTCCTCTGATTTTGCAAAGTACTTTATTTCATTTAAAATCATTTCATCTTGTAACGGAAGAAAGTCTTCTACTTCTAACTTCTCTCCTTTATGAAAGAAGTTTTGAAGTTCAGGAGTATAGAACGAAAGATTTTTCTCCTCTATCATTTTTAAAATTGTTTGCAGCAATATGTCTTTTCCTATCACAAACGGGTGGCCAAATCCATTATTGTAAAGCTCTTCTTTCATTTTCATTAATTGTTCGATGAAGGGGATTCCTGATTCTTCAATAACAAGTTTATCGTCAATTAAACGCATGTTAGCAATCAATTCTTCTATCTGTAAACCTTCTAATTCAAGCGATGAGTAATATAAATCTCTATTCCAAAAATCTAATTGATCCATTCCTAATGAATTAAATAAGAGCTCATCTATAATTGGAAAAACTCCATCTTCTGTTAAAGCTTTCGTTACATCATCTAATAATCTATGTGTTTGATTTAAAATCGTACGTATTTCTTCGTCCTCTTGAATGATTCGTACCGTCCACTCACCATGATCTTCACCCGATATTTGCTGAAAACAATGTGAATATGGCCCATGTCCAACATCGTGTAGAAGGGCTACAGTAGATACTAGCTTTCGTTCATATTTCGATAAATGTATGTCACCAATCTCAGTAAGATGTTCTATCACTTTATTTACTAGCACATATACACCTATCGAATGTTCTTCCCTCGTATGCATTGCGTTCTCATGTAAAAAATAAGTATGTCCTTGTTGTTTAATATTCGCCAACCTTTGAAATGCTTTTGTATCTATCAATCGAAGGATATCTCTATCACGAATAGAGATTGGTCCATAAATCGGATCTGTAATATACATACGTTCTCCTCCTATTTTTGTAAATGAAAGACCTATACCATTATACTTAATTTTCAGTCTATTATCATTGATATATGAGAAATTTTTAATAATCTTTTCATTAACTCTTCATGAAAACGCGGCTTATATCTTTTACTATAATAATTATGAGAGACATAAAAGAATTGAAATAGCAATCCCCTATGTAAATAAGGTATAATCTACATATAGTGAACCTTTTACGTCATTAAATAAAAGGTTCTTATACTCAAAAATTCATAAACTAGAAGGTGCAACAATGTTAAGTAGTTTTATTCATTCAGTATTAACGTTTTTTGAAGGATTAGGTTATTGGGGCATTATGCTTGGACTTATGATTGAAATTATCCCAAGTGAAATTGTCCTTGCTTATGCAGGATACTTAGTATTCAATGGAAGTATCTCATTTATAGGCGCTGTTGTATTCGGTACAATTGGCGGTGTTATTGCTCAAATCTTTATTTATTGGCTTGGACGATACGGCGGACGCCCTATATTAGAACGTTACGGAAAATATATTTTCATACATAAAAAACAAATAGATGCTGCAGAAGATTGGTTTAATCGTTACGGAACTGGCGTCATTTTTACAGCACGCTTCATTCCAGTAGTGCGTCATGCGATTTCAATTCCTGCTGGTATTACAAAAATGCCATTACTACGTTTCACTACATTAACAGCACTTGCGATTATCCCTTGGTCTATTATTTTCATTTATTTAGGTGAAAAACTAGGTGAAAATTGGGAGAATATAAATGATATTGCTGGTCCGTATGTGAAATCATTCGCAATTGGTGGCGTCGTACTTATACTTTTATACTTCGTTATAAAAAAATGGACAAAAAAGCGTAAAAATCTCGCTTAAGAATATAATAAAAACCGCTATAAATTCATTCGGAATTATAGCGGTTTTTTATTTATATATGAATTAATCTTCAGGAATTATATAATACCTTTCCATCTACATTTACATGGATAAGCAACCATTTGATCATTTCTTTCGTATATTATCTCAAAAAGGAGTGATTCCCCTATGCATTGGCAGCAAAAAATACCGTACTTAATCGGACGCCCTATCGGCATTTCCTTCATAAATGGGCAAGGAACTTCTGGTGTATTATGTTCAGCGCATGATGGTCAATTATATGTGTATGAATACCTTTATCAAGCTCAGTTTGCAATGAAACATTATGATTATAGACAGATTCAAGATATACATGCATTCCCAAATTGTCCTCACCAAAATCCTCTATACTAAAAAAATCGGAACGGCTCATAGCCATTCCGATTTCTATACTTTATTTCTCAGAATAAAATTTCTGCACTGCTTCATCAAAATAAATCCAACCTTTCCAGCCCAAATGAATCGTATCTTTTAAGAAATACTTATCATATTCATGACCAGAGAAATCAATTACTGGATATCCTGCTTTCTCAACCTGTTCTCGAACTTTTTTATAATACACTTCACGGCGTTCTTTCGGGAAGCCAGTATAATCATACCAAGGCCCATTTACAGGTACAGAAATAAAGAGTGGTTTGACATTTTTCTCTTTAAATAACTCTAAAATAATTTGTAAATCATCGTATTCTGGTGATTCATCATATGTTTCATTTGCTCTAAAGTTTTTTAAACCTTTTAGTTTTTTCTTCAGATTATTCTTATGATAATACGGATTTTCAATTCCGAATGTATTTGTAGTAGACTCAGCTTTCCCTTCTTGTTCTGCGTGTTTACGTGCGTCTTCCCAAGAAATTGAACGAAGTCCGATATTTGTTTTCTCCTTCATCGGTTCGATTTTAAATAAAGAGTTAAATATATCTCTATGATCTAAAATATTTCGATGCATATAAGCAAGTGGTTTAACTAAACCTGCTTTTATGTTATGTTTCGTATCATTATATACAATACCTTCTAATGAATTTTTTAATATATCATCTTCTTGAACAACTTTATAATCTAATAGCCGTTTCGCGATTTGCTTTTTCATTTCTGGATTTATCTTATCATTAAAAATAAAATGATATGCTTGTTGTTTGGAGAAATTATTAGTGAAATCCCCTTGTGAGACACCAGTCTTTGTAAACCATTGTGGTGAAAGAACAAAGACTACTTTTTTACCTTCTAATTCATCCATAGTAGATGTCATATTTAAAATATGAGCTAAACTTTGTGTACCGCCAGTTCCAATTAAAAACGGTGTAAAACCAGCTGGATTTACTTTGAAATAATTAGACGGATGATATGCATCCATTCGTAAAAATTCTGATGAACCGTACATCGGTAAATACTGTGAATTCTCTAACATTTTTTGCTGTAAGAAAACACTTTGTAATTTCTCTTTTTGTAAAGAAGTTGCCGCATCTTCTACCTTCTTATCACTAATAAGCGATACTAAACTTTTCGATGGGATTAGAATGATAATGAAAAAAAGCACACATGCTAAAATTATAGGACCAAAAGCATGCTTCATTTTCATCTTCTGTCCCTCTTTCTATCGTTATTAAATTGTAACCCTTGTTTTTGACACGTCATCTTTTCTCTCCTTTGTCTCTATACATGTTCCATTCTATTTATCTATTATATACATGTATGTATTTCCTTCCTTGTTCTATTAAGCCCTATATAAATAGCGCAAGAAAATGTTTCCATAGAAACATGTTAATTATACAAGATTCTACATAAATTTCACACTGGAATTTTAGTAATAATTTTATTTTTTAACAATAAAAAAACATATGAAATGTCTAGAATTCTTCGGATGATGTATGAAGTTCAAAATATGATAATAAACGCCCGCTATGATTAACTTCATGAGTATATATAAACCCGAGCTTTCGTAAAAGTTTTTTCGAGCTCTCATTTGCTACTTTAACTCTAGCAATTATTCTTGTTACATTCAAAGTCTCTATTGCATATTTAATGGAAGCCTCTGCTGCTTCTAATGCATACCCATTCCTCCAATGTTCTGGGTCAAGGAGATACATAATTTCTATTTCACCTGTTTCCTCTACCGTTCTTAAACCACAATGTCCTAAAAGCTTTCCTGTTTCACTATTAAATAACAACCATACCCCGAAGTCATACTGTTCCCAATGTAAGATAAGTTGCCCAATATAATCATTTGTTTCTTCCTTCGACATTCCTCTTGATTTAGCCAACCATTTGCCAACAGTATCTTTTTTTAATATGTTATAAAACTGATTAATATCTTCTACAATTGGTTTCCTCATAAATAATCTTTTTGTATAAATTACTTTCTCTTCTTCAAACATAGACATCATTTCCCCTCCAAATACTGTTTACAGACTAATAAATTATACCATGAACTATTTTTCTAACTTTAAATAAGAAAAACAGACTATCACATACATGAAGTCTGTTTCTCCATTCTTTTATTTTTGTACATCTGCCCATTTTAAACTTGTAGCTGGACCAAATTGATGTACATATAAATCTTTCACATATGGTTTTTGTAAGTAAGATAATCCGCGCTGGAATACCGGTGCAATTACTGCATCATCAAGTAGCATTTTTTCAGCTTCTTGCATTGCTTTCCAGCGAGCCTTTTCATCATTACCTAATTCTGTTTTAATCTTCTTAATTAACGCATCATATTCTGGGTTTGCATATTCTGTATTATTGACGCTACTTCCAGAAAGGAATACTTCTAAGTAAGTCATTGGATCTGGATAATCTGGTAACCAGCGTGATAACGACATTTCATATTCTTTCTTCTTCTCAAGTGCTAATTTTTGCGTATGTGGTTGTAATTTCACATTCACTTTTAATCCTGGTAAGTTTTTCTCAAGCTGCTCTTTAATGTACTCTCCAACTTTTTTAAAGTTTTCCAAGTCATAATTTAATAGTTCTAACGTCACTTCATCTGTACCTGTTTCTTGCTTTGCCTTTTCCCAATATTCTTTCGCTTTTTTTACATCAGTTTTATTAAACTCACCTGCCGTACTTCTAAAATCTTTTTTATCTGGTCCCTTTAAAAATCCTTTTGGTACGTAATAGTTTGCTGCAACCGATCCATCATTTAAAAATGAATCTGCGAGTCCCTTCTTATCAAAAACTGTACTTAGCGCAAGACGTGCATTTTTATTTTTAAGAATCGGTACATTTTCATTAAATCGGAAGAAGTACATAACTGGATCTGTATATTGTTTTAGCTCTTTATTATTTTTATATTTATCTACGAATTCTGTAGAAATAACAGCTCTATCAACTTTATCTGTTTCATATAAATTTACCGCAGTTGAAATTTCTTTTACAATTTGATAGTTTACTTCATCTAACTTCACTTCTTTTTTATCCCAATACTTATCGTTTTTCTTCATTGTAAAGCTAGCTTCATGCTTCCACTCTGATAATGTAAACGGTCCATTATATACCGCTTTATTTGCTTCTAATCCATATTTATCACCTTGCTCTTTCGCATATTTTTCGTTAATTGGATAGAAGGATGGTAAAATTAATAATTTCGTAAAATACGGTACAGGATGTTCTAGCTCTACGACGAATGTTTTATCATCCTTCGCTTTTACTCCTAATTCATCTAGACCTAGTTGTTTTTTATTTATCTTCTCAGCATTTTTTACATCGTACGCAATGTATGCATATTGAGAAGCAGTATCTGGATTTATCAATTGCTTCCAAGCGTATACGTAATCATGAGCGGTTACTGGCTCTCCGTTAGACCATTTCGCATCACGTAATTGGAATGTATATGTTTTTCCATCTTTACTCACTTCATATTTTTGTGCGCCGGCTTCAATTACTTCATCATTTTTCGATAGACGGAATAGTCCTTCCATTACGTTATTCAAAACGTTAAACGAGACTGCATCTGTTACTTTCCCTGAATTTAACGACGGAATTTCACCTGTTTCTAGTAACTGTAATACTTTCTTCTCATCTTTCGGCTTTGTTGCAGTTTTTTCTTTTGCGCAACCAACTAAAAATGAAGAAACTAATAGAGTACTAACTAATGAGTAACGAATAACTTTTTTCATTTAAAAACCCCCTTCTATTTTTAAGGTAAGTAACGACGAGCACCAGCGTATTCTTCTATATATCCTGGTGTATTTAGCGGTATAATCTCTACCGACCTTTCAGCTCTTGGTGAGTGAATCATATTGCCATCACCAATATACATTGCAACGTGATGGACACTACCTTTCCCTTGATCATGTGCAAAGAAAATTAAATCTCCTTTTTGTAGATTTTCTTTATCAACTGCAACCCCTGCTCTTGATTGCGGTCCAGAATCTCGCGGAATTGTAATGCCGTGCGATTTATAGATCGTATGTGTGAAGCCAGAGCAATCAAATCCAAAACCACTTGTACCAGCCCATATATACGGTAAGCCTAAAAACATTTTCCCTGTGTTAATTAAATCATTGGCCGCTGGAGTTGGAATATCAGTTTGAGATCGGTAAACTGTTCCATCATTTTTTCGTAGCCATGCTTTCTGACCATTTGGCAACAATACACGGTATGAAATTGTGTCTTCACTTAATAGCGGCAGTCTTGTATTATAACTGACTTCAAGTGATTTATGTTTTTCAGAAGGATTTATATATAAAATCGCTGTTGGTTTAGTTATTAAGACAAAAGGTTCATTTGTTTTATCTGCAAATTCTTGATTATATGTTAATTGTTTTTCAGGCATCCAGCCCGGATAACCTTCTTCATTTCGTGGTGTTGGCTGTCCATGCACTAATACCTTCACCCATTCGCCTTTCTTATCAATAACAGTTACTTCTTGACCGAGTAAAGCTTGTGTTTCTAATTTATTTGCATTTGTTAACCATAGTTTCTCGTCAAGTGTCATTGATTTCGTCCATTTCCATAGATCCACTGGATTTGTTGCACTCGGTGTATCGATTGGTCTTAATGAATCAGGTGCTGTCCATAACGTTGCAGCAGATACATCTATAAATGCTTTATTATCCTTCTTTTCTTCAGCATTTGCCGATGTAAACGATGAAAATATAAATAAAGTTGTTAAAAATGCAGTTCCTACTTTTTTCATATATATCCCCCTTAAAAGATAGTTTACTTGTCTCTTCTCCTAAGATTTACTATTCACTGTCGATTGAAGGTTTACTTTTGATCCAGAATAAGTCATTCCTTCTGGCTCTTCCATTAACCAAAGCGGTGCATCAAGATCAAAATAATGAATATTAGGATGCGCTGCCGCTAAATGCGCAACAGCACTAACGGAAAGTGAAGACTCCATCATGCTGCCCACCATACACTTCACACCAGCTGTTTCTGCGATATCAGCAATACGCCATGCTTCACGTATGCCACCACATTTCATTAATTTAATATTAATAAAATCTGCATATCTTCCTTGAACGAGCTTTAATGCGTCACTTGCTGAAAATATACTTTCATCGGCCATAATTGGCGTTTGCACACGATCTTTGACGTACTTTAACCCATCCCAATCTTTCGCGTGTACTGGTTGTTCAATAAATTCTATATTTAAATTACGATTTTCCATCTCTTGAATGATAGAAACCGCTTCTTTTGGACTCCAACCTTGATTCGCATCTAAACGTAATGTCGTATTTCTTGGTACCACATTTCGAATTGCCTCAATACGTTCCAAATCTAAATGCGCCTCTTTACCCACTTTAATCTTTAATGTTTGAAATCCTTTTTCTATATGTTTCTTCGCTTCTTTTGCCATTAATACAGGCTCATCCACACTCACTGTAATATCGGTATGAATTTCTTTCTTCCCGCCTAACAATGCATATAACGGCACATTTTGATATTGGCAATATACATCATATAAAGCGATATCTACCGCTGCTTTCGCACTTGAATTTCCAATACAACTCATTTGAATGCGCTGTAGTAACTGCTGAAATTGAATGATATTTTGACCAATTAAACATGAACGCATCGGCCCTAAAATCGCTTCTTCCATTCCGCTGGTGAAATCCCCCGTAATAACTGGCGTTGCGGCTGCAGCCCCCTTACCAATCACTCCTTCGTCTGTATGAATATAAACATCTATACTTTCAATTTCGGTTACAGTACGAAGCGCGGTTTTAAACGGTGTATGCAGTTTTACACGTCTACGATTTACTTTTACATCTGTAATTTTCATTTTGTTCATCCTTTCGTTCTCCAATGAAGTGAAATTTTAATCCACCGGAGGTTTATACCCACGGATTATTGGGTAAACCTATTGGGCATTTACTCTTCTATCTCTCTACTTTGTTTTCGTTTACTTTTAATGTAGGACGATAATGTGAAATAAAAAAATCCAGCCATAAGAATGATTCTTACGGCTGGATTTTGTCTATGATTGAGTAGACAAAGCAGCAATCTGATTATATTTTTTCTGTGCATCTTTTAGCGCTACAAGTAACGCTTTTTGAGAAGAACCGAAATATCGGTTCTTTACTTCCATTACTAACGCCGGGTCATTTATATTTTTATGTAGAAATAAATATTTAACAAATTGAGATGTTAATGCAATTGTCGCTGAGCAGTCTGCATCTACAATTTCCCCTGTATCCTTAACAAGTATAAATGCTACGAAATAGCTTTTAAACTTTTCAGTAATGGGATTATTTTGAGGTGCTTTCGCATCCCCTACGATATAAATTGTATTTGAAGCGTACACAGCTATCTTCCTTTCTTATACAAGGATAACGGGTTTCTTAATAGTCGTATGAGCGAGGAACTCAACGTTGATTAAAAAATGTATCCGCTTACCTTGTATTATAATATAATTGACAGAATTTTAACAACATTTATTTTAGTGCATATTCCATATTTATGAAAATAGCTTAAACTCTTTATTTCTACAATATGTGATTGTTCCTTGTACCATGACATTCATACATAAAAAACTGCACCCCCAATTGTTAGACGGTGTCTAACAATTGGGGGTGCAGTTCAATGGCTAACTGTTTTTATTACTTTGGCATCACAAATATAGTTTCATTTGACTTAGAAAATTGATACTCTTTTCTCGCTAACTTCAAAATTTCTTCCTCATCGTCTGTTAAATTTTCTATGTTAGTCTTTAAAGAATCTTTATCTTTCTTTAAAGATACTAATTGCTTCTTTTGATCCGTAATCGTATCTTTCTTTTTATCAATTACTTCTTGTTGTTTCGTTAAAATATATTGAACGTACAGAGTAGTTGCCGCAATAAAAAGGACCATTAAAATAAGTCGCCTTAACTTCTTTTTATTTATCCTACGCTTGTCACTAGGTTGTGATAATTGCTCTGGTATATTAGGAACATTTACTCGTTTGAGTTTCCTCATTCAAATCCCCCTAACCCATATTTTTCACTACCATCGGCACGTTTTCTTACTAAATTAAATTCTATTCTTATAAAATAAACTCCTTCACAAAAATATCCCATAAATTAACCAATTAAAGATAGCATTCGACGACATTTCCATATTTACACCGTTTTTTTTTATACATGCTGCTATAAAATAGTAGTTTCTGTAATTCTTTTTCTACTATTGTAGAAGAGTTTTTTCACAAAAAAAATTCCTTGCCCACATATCCATGTTATAACATGCTTACAAGGAGGAGAAATATGCATTACCGCACATTAGGTAAAACTGGAATAACTGTTTCTGAAATAGGTTTTGGCGCATGGGCAATCGGTGGTGATGAATGGGGACCTGTTAACGATAAACAATCTATAACCGCTATAAAAAAAGCAATTGAGTGTGGTGTGAATTTTATTGATACTGCGGATGTGTATGGTTTAGGACATAGCGAAAAGTTGGTGGCTACCGCGATTAAAGGACATCGCAATGATATTATCCTATCAACGAAAGGTGGTTTAATCGGGCATCACTACGACCCTAATGGAGTTCCTGTATATGATACTCCCGAAAAAATCATCGCCGTATTCGAAACAAGTTTACAACGTCTTCAAACAGATTATATTGATCTTTATTTTTGTCATATTTGGTGGCATAATCGTAGGGAAACAGAAGCATTTCTACGTGCATTTGACATATTAAAACGTGATGGCAAAGTAAGAGCAGTCGGTGTTTCGACTCATGATTTACAATACATTCATCATTTCAATAACAACAACGAAATTGATATCGTACAGCTTGATTACAATATATTAAATCGAAAACCAGAAAAAGATATATTACCATTTTTACAAGAGAAAAATTTAGGAGCTGTTATTCGTGGTCCATTAAAAATGGGCATTTTAACTGGAAAATTCACAAATAAAACAATTTTTCCGGATGGAGATTTACGCAAAGATTGGCCAAATGAAACTTGGTTTCAAGAAGACTTACAAACTGTAGAGAAACTTCGGTTGCTCTCAAATAAAAATCAGACCTTAGGGCAACTTGCACTTCGCTATGTACTCTCTCATCCGGCAGTAAGTGTTGTAATTCCTGGTGCCAAAACAGGAATACAAGCACAAGAAAATGCAAATGCATCTGTTCGCCCTATGTTGAGTGATGAAGAGCTTAACTATATTCATTCAATATAAAAAGCCCAATTCGGGCTTTTTAATTTGGGAAACTAATATCATACTCCATTCGCTTCGCTGTGTCCTCCGCAACATGCACACCTAACAAGTTTTTCACAATATGAAATGCCATATTAATTCCAGCTGAAATTCCGGCAGATGTTATAATATGTCCTTCATCTACAAACTTTACATTTTCTATAACTTCAACATTTTGAAACTCATTTTTAAACTTTTCAATACTAGCCCAATGTGTTGTTGCTTTTAAACCTTCCAGTAAACCTGCTTTCGCCAGTAATAGCGCTCCTGTACAAACTGAAGTCATCAGCTTTACTTCTTTCATTTGTTGGCGAATCCATTTTATTACTATTTCATTTTTTATTTCATATTCTCTAGCACCTAGCCCGCCCGGAATTATTAAAATATCCACTGGTGGTAAATTTTCAATACTATAATCTGGCTGTACCTTCAATCCGTTCCTTGCTGTAATCATTTCCCCATTCTCGCTAACTGTATAAACAGTAAATGGTTTTTCCTCATTCACCTCAGTTACAGAAAAAACTTCAAATGGCCCTGCAAAGTCTAACACTTCTACTTCATTAAATAAAAATATACCAACACTCCATTTATTCATCATAAGTTCACTTCCTGTTTCAAATGATGTAATAGGTGATCATACCCTTTTTCTAATGCAATATCATACGCTGTTTTCCCATCATTTTTCTTTATCATCTTATTAGCTCCATTTTTAAGGAGTAACATAATTATTTCTTCATTTCCTAATAATGCCGCTTCGTGAAGTCCTGTCCAGCCACCACTTTGCATAATATTTACATCTAATCCTTTTTCAATTAAGAAAGCAACATGTTCACTTTGCTTGTTCGCAATTGCTGCTTGCAAAGGCGTATTTTCATTTTCGTTTTTCGCTCTACTATGTATATCTGCACCACTTTCTAAAAGAAAACTCGCTATTTCTTTCTGTCCAAAATAAGCTGCTAAATGAAGTGGTGTCCATCCATCTTCACTACATTCGTTAACAATACTTGGACTCGCCTTTATAAACTTCACTACTTTTTCCTTATTACCACTTATAACAGCTTGTGCTATTGATTGTAAATGCTCCATAATAATCTCCCATTCTTCAAAATATTTAAGCATCTCCTTCTACATGTTCTATTCATTATTATATTTTCCTTTTAAAACCTTAAGTTTACATAATAATATTATATATCACTTTTTTGTGCTTAATGCTGAATAGCAATAATGTTAAAAATACTGCCTTTAAACAATGAAGACCATGATTTCATTAGAGTGACTGAAAAAGCAAGCAAAAAACTATACACATAGTTTTCATCATATTTGTTCAGTTGCATGAACTAAAACAGGTAATGTTTATTCTGCTATTTATGCTTTCAACATATCAAATAATATTATTCCAATAAAAAACAATCCATTTTAAAAATGGATTGTTTTTTTATTTCTGTTTTATGCGGTTTATTTTATTTTTGTGTTTTCAATGATAGAATAATTATATTTACAAAAATGAAACGCTACTATCTTAGCCCCTCTTATAGTAAGTTTTTCGTTCGAAAACAAAAATACAATTTCACCTTACAATTGAAAAAACATATGTAAAAGTTTCTAAAACAGCTGCCTTATCATACTAATCTATAGCAATTCTGTCTTCTTCCCTTACCTGTTTCCTTTAACACATACGATTTTAAAACTAGCGCCGTTAATGAATCTGTTAATGTTTTATATGATAAATTTGATAATGCCAATAGATCGTTCGTATATAACATTCTATGCTTCTCTAATAATAATAGTACTAATCGTTCAGACGGTTTTAATGCCTCGTCACTTTCTAGTATAAAGTCTATATTTTTCATTTCTCTAATTACTACTCCTTATATAAAAAAATACTTTAGGTGCTAATTTAATATGAAAATAATACATAACAAAATTATAGATATATTAAAATAGTACCATCTAAAAACACTATTATACTATAACATAGAAGTAGTGTTTCCCCAAATAGGAAATGCTTTTTTATATCGCTGTAAGATTCTTGCAAATGTACATAATATTTTGTGCCATTACCCGCCAAGTTTTCTTCTAATTTCGCTGCTCATCCTGATGTATTTGTAATCAATGAAGTTCTTCTAAATTTATAAACAAATAAAAAACGGTTCGTCTATCATGCCCTAAACATGAATGACAACCGTTTTCTAGTTTCTTCTTAATTAACATGCTCTATCTTAAATATTTCTTGCAATATGCGGCTTACTGTAATGACTTGTTCCACCGCCACCTACAACTACTTTACCGCCTTTTTCGAAAATTAATAATTTACTTGAACCATCTGCAAGAAGCACTATTACTTCAGCATTATTACTTGTTGCTATATAAATTACATAACCACTCTTTGATATACAAGTTTCCCAATTCGCATCAAATTCTGATCTTACTACACGATTTGAATACACTTGATTTTCAATTCTATCTTGTTCTACGTTTTCCAAATTTATTCTCCCCTCTTCCCTGCATAGTTATATATATTAAAATAGCACCATCTAAAATAGTGACCGATTTTAACATAAATAGTATATGTAATTAGTAGGAGAATGCTTGGACAATAGAAACGAAATAGACTTCGGGAATTTTACAATTGAAACTTCTCTTTAATCATTTCCGCTACTTCTTTTGCACTCAAATACGTGTTATTAATTTTTATATACTCTTCTTTTTCAATTTCACCATGAAGAGAGTTTAATCTATGCATTTTCATCGTTTCTTTCAAATTATTTTCAGACCACTCAATATCTCTTTTTTTCGGTTTATGTTCTAATCTATTCGGGCTTTTATTTCGTTCTAATCTTTCATCTAATTCCGCTTCCAGCTCTACAAAATACACTGTCCCACCTTTTGATTCAAAAATATTTTCTACATGATGTATATAATCCCAATCCTCTTGGAGGTCAAATGCCCATATATACGTAAAAATCATTCCAGATAAATCACTTTTAGATACTTCTTCAAATATTTCATTACGAAATAAACTTACTAGTCTTTTTGCTTCTTTCGTACTGTAATCAAAAATTGGACTTACTAAATCAATTGTCATGTGGTTATGAAAAAGTTTTAAACCGGTTAATGTTGCTAATTCTTGCCCCACTGTCATTTTTCCAACTGCTTGTGGGCCAAATATTAATATAAGTTTCATTTATTTCCCCCAATCTTTCTCTATAAACCATTACATAAAATAAAAAATAAGACAGCCGATTTTAAAACGATTGCCTTATTTTTTATTCATAGTTTTAGTTCTATTCTTTTCGCACAGCTTCAAAAGTAATCGTTTGATTTGCATTTGACGGTTCTTTTTCATAAACATATTCAGCAGAGCAAGTAATGTTTGAGAAACCTATATTTTCTAAAAGAAGTTTAAACTCTTCTATTCCATACCAGCGCAGCGCAAAGCGTTGTAGTTCTGTTTGTACTAACTGTCCTTTACTCCACTTTTCATATTTCAAATATGATACAGTAACTTGGTCCAGCCAATCTATTTCAATTGATTTATTTTCTAATGTGATTCCGTCTCCACTCGGCAAAGAGAAAGTCGATGTATGAATTTCTCCAGTCTTCCAGTCATGCGGAAGCATAATATCTACGATTAATTGTCCATCTGGATTAAGATGTTCATAAAAACATTTCAATGCATTTATAGAATCCACACGATTTTCAATTAAACAAAAAGATCCAGTAGGAATGATAATTGCGTCATATTTATGCGGAAGTGAAAATTGTTGCAAGCTTCCTTCATACAAATTAGGATGTAAGCCTCTCTCTTTACAGCGCTTACGGCAAGAATCTAGCATTTCAGGTGAATAATCTATCCCATCCACTTTAAAACCAGCCTCTAGAAGCGGAATGATGACACGCCCTGAACCTACTGCAGCTTCGAGGATTCTTCCTCTACAACCTTTTAAACGTTCTTTGTAATACTCAATATCACCATTTAAAGAATAACCGACTGGTTTTGTGTAATCATACAGTTCCGTACAAAGTGTACTATAAAAGCTAAACATTTATTTTCTCCTCCGTTTTTACGTACGGAAGATTTCAATTCAACTAATCTTCCTGTACCTCTAATTTTAATGAGATTTCGAAAGAGCTGACTATCATAATATATCACTCACTTTCCATAGAATATAATGATATTGTATTACATACCCTTCCAATTTGAAATATAAAAATTAAAAATTCAGACTACAAATTAAAGAGCTTACTTTAGTAAGCTCTTTAGAAAAAATATTTATTTCACAATCGGCAATGTCACTTCACTTAATTTCACTGTAAGTTTCGTGCCAGCTTTCGGTCTAATTGTATAATCATAATCACTTGCAATTAAAACAACTCCGATTTGATGCCCCACTTTAAATACATAATCATCTGGCTGCATGTCCCATGTAAATGTATAATCTTTACCCGGTTGAATCGCTGTTGAATTTTCTATACTCTTTACGTTTTGTGGGTCCATCCAGCCTCTCGTTACGACTTCCGGCTTCGCTCCTCCATAGTCAACAAGTAATGCTGTTAAATTTGATACAGATCGATCAATATTTCCTGTAATTGAAATCTTTGGTGTACCACTTATACGCGTATCTTTTTGCAGTACAGGCATTGTATATACTAATCGATTTGCTACTTCTAATTCTGGATTTGCTACTAATTGGTTTGATTTTATTTGTGCATCATCTAAGAATGAGAAAACTTTATTAGCCGATCCCATACTTAGTGGCAAATTGACTGATTTATTGCTTAAATACATACGGATTTTTGAAGGTACAGCTGCTGGATCTGGCCAATTTTTTATCTTTTGCCACGTTTTATTTTCTCTTTGCACATCAACCATTGGTTCATCCATAATTCCATTTTCAATTCCGTACAACCAATAATCTAACCATTTATTTTGTGTTTGCTGCCAGTTATTACTTGATGTCCCACCATGACCACCTTGGTGTAGCCACATTTTACGCGGAACATTATTTTCTCCAAGTGCTTCCCACCATTGCGCGAACTGTTTCGTTTTAACATTCCAATCGTTTAAACCATGAACAACAAATACACTCGCTTTTACATTTTTAGCATCTTTTACATAGTTACGTTTATCCCAAAAATCATTATAATTACCAGTTTTTCGGTCTTGTCCAGCCGTTAACTCTTTTATAACTTGTCCGCAAACTTCAGGGTTTTCCCTTGTCAGTACTGCTTCTGCCATATTATCTGTATCTTCTCCTTGATATCCGCCTGGAGCAATGACTGCACCATTTGCACGATAATAATCATACCAACTACTAATTGCTGCGATTGGAATAATTGTTTTTAAACCTTCAACTCCAGTAGTCGCAACAGCATTTGGTAATGTACCATTATAAGAAACTCCAGTCATACCTACATTGCCTGTAGACCAATTTGCCTGAACTTCCTCACCCTGTTCTGTAAATGCTTTCGCGCGACCGTTTACCCAATCAATAACAGATTTTGTCCCAAGTATCTCTTGTTCATCTCCAGTTGTAGGGCATCCATCTGATTTTCCAGTACCGATACTTTCGCCTAAAATAACTGCATAACCTCTTGGCACGTAATAGTTCCCATACGAACCAAGATTAATCGCTCCATGCGGTTTTCCTTCATACGCATACAATTCTTCATCTACATTATATACAGGAACATCTTTTAATCCAGATCGATATGGACTCATTTCATAAATAACAGGAACTTTCACATTCGGATCTGTCTTTGGACGCATAACTTTTATCGATACTCTGTCTTTCTTACCGTCTCGATCACTATCAACTTCTGTCTCTACATATAAATTTTCGATAATAGCTTCATCGAGAGAATAAATCGGTTTTGTCATCCCATTTTCTAATTCAATTTTCGTATTTTTAGTCTCTTCCTTCTTCTCTGCATGCACATCCATAGTAAAGCTAGGTATAATTGTTGCAGATAGCATTGCTGACAGTGTAATTGCCATTTTCTTTTTAATCAAAATATTCCCTCCCCTTATTCGTTCTCTTTTACTATATAACAAAATAACTGAAAATTCAGTTTTATTTTTATATAAAAGTTGAGAAACTCAAAGATTTCTTATTAAGTAAAATTTAATGGAGGTGTGAAATTATTTTCCCACTTCCTCCTTCTTTATAACGTGAAACTTTAATCAGCCCTCACCAATTGGGCGTTTACGATCAGCAGGGCCACTTCTTTGCTTTCGCTGAATTTTGAGGTGGGGTCTTACTGCCCGGCAAATAGCGGGATAAATAGAGAAAAAGACAACCGATATTTCTATCGCTTGCCTTACATTCCATTTATTATTTTTCTAACTCTTTAAAGGTATCTTTCAAGTCTTTATCAGATACCTTTATATCTGCATTTTTAAGCAGTTCTCTAGTAACTTGTTGATGGAATTGAGGATCTTGTATACGTTGCTGTTCTAATTCTTTACGAATATTCTCTTTCTCTTCCTCATACGGTTTAAGCTCTTTTTTATCCGTTAGCTTAATAATATGATATCCGAAAGAAGATTTAACAGGTTCACTCAATTGACCAACTTCTAACTTATACGCAGCATCCTCAAATTCTTTCACCATCATACCAGGTCCAAATTCAGATAGTTCCCCACCTTTTTCTTTAGAACCTGGATCCTCTGAATATTGTTTAGCCAATGCCGCGAAATCTTCGCCACTATTTAATTTTTCTTTAATTTCTTTTGCTGTCTTTTCATCTTTTACTAAAATATGGCTAACCTGAAGCTTTGGCTTATAATGATCTTTAATATCTTTTTCCGTTACGGTTGCTTTAATAGCTTTTTCAAAAGCAAAAGTAAGCTTTAATTTCTCTTTCAACTGATCTTCATTTTTCACACCATTGGATTCCATATATGTATTAAAATTATCGCCCATCTTGTCTTTTAATTCTTTTAGTTGTTTCGTTACCTCTTCATCCGTAACTTTATATTTATCATGTAATACTTTTTCTACTACCATTTCAGATAAATTCTGTTTACCGTAGTTTTCTTTTAATTTTTTGTTAAAATCACTTTCTGAAATGCTTCCTGATTTTGTCGTTACAATATTATCTGATGAACCACATGCAGATAAAGATAACGTCATACCCATTAAAATGCTACCAATTACTAATTTCTTTCTTTTCAAATCTGAATACCTCACTTCATTAAATTCAAATATAACTATGTAAATATAACGTTTTCCTGTGAACTTCACGTGAATTTAATGAAAGTAGAACATTTGCTAATTCTCCATTTAATACATCAATTTCGAAAATTATGGTGATTCATCCTATATCGCTAATCTCTAAAGCTGCAAAAAGGACTAATATTTTCATTAGTCCTTTTTCACATTTATATAAAATTGAATTTCTCCATCTATAGAGGAAACTCCATATTCAAAACCATGCCTTTCTAAAATACTTTTCACTATCGCTAGTCCTAATCCTGTACCTGATTTTTCTTTACTACGAGAAGATTCTAGTACGTAAAAAGGCTCCCAGATTTTCTCGATATCCTTAATTTTATCCGTAGGAATGCCATTTTTTATTTGGAAATATATACTTTTATTTCTATCTTCTAATGTAATTATTATGTTTTGATTTGCTGTATATTTTATCGCATTAGAAATTAAATTTTGAAACACCATTCTCATTTTATTTAAATCTGCATAAACGATTGTATTGCCCGCATTACAATTTACTTGCAAGTTAATTTCTTTCGAATCCAGTTCAATCTGATGCTTATCTAATATACTCTGAACCAGTGGTTCAATGGGGAATTCTTCTTTTTGTAAAATATCTCTTTCTAGTTTAGAAAATCGTAATAGTTCTTCAATTAAGTTTGATATTTGATCTGTTTGTTTAATAATTGTATCTACATAAGTCCCATCATCTAATCCATCTTTAATCCCCATAGAGTATGCTTTTACTAATGCGATCGGTGTCTTTAATTCATGCGTTACATCACCCATAAATCGTTTTAAATGTTCATTACGATCAGTTAAGTCTTGATGTGCTTCATGTAGTTTTTCACTCATGATATTAATACTATTGGCCAACTCTCCTATTTCATCATTCGTTTTCACTTTCGTTCTTTTAAACTGCAAATGTGAAATATCCTGAGCCACATCACTTAACTCTTTCAGTGGTGTCGTTATTATTTTTGAAAGTATCCACACAAGTAAAATAATAAGAAGGAGCGAGAAACATAGGATATATAAGTAAAATGTATTTAACGTATTTATAATTTCATTTGAATTCGCAATGGAAGTCCCAATTAAAATTATCGTATCATCTTTCGCAATATATTTAGCAAAAAAACTCGCTTTTACCTTTCCTTGATCGTACAGTTTATTCGATTGCCCTTCCGTCTTCACTTTCATAACTTCGTCTTTCGTAATCCAAAGCTTATTTAACGTTACTTTCTTTTTCGTAAGTTGCATGCGTAACGCGTCGTTCATAGCATCTTCTGACTGATTAATTGGCGTATACACAATTGTAACGTTATTTTCACTTTCAATTGTATGAATAACATCTTCTAAATCATTGACTGGCGCATTTTGTATTTGAGTTGTAAATTCATTTAAGTTTTCACGTGTTTTATAAATATTATATTTCGGCAGGAGAAAGTTAATTAATAATAAAGAAATTGTAAATATAAGAATAACGGTTAAAGAAATGCTGAGAAATAGCTTTTTCCCAAGTTTATTCACTTTGTTCCTCCAAACTATAACCCAGCCCACGATGCGTCTTAATAATATTTTCTCCAATTTTTTTACGCAGCCTTCTTACATGTGTATCAACCGTTCTCTCTTCTCCAAAATAGTCAAATCCCCATACAATGTCTAACAATTTTTTACGAGTTAAAATAGTTCCTTTATGATTTAAAAAGCATTTTATTAATTCGAGCTCTGTTTTTGTAATTTCTAACTCTATATCATTTTTATATACTTTATTTTTGGCAAAATTTATCTTTACATCTTGTACTTGAATAATATCATCATGCTGAATAAGTTTTTTCGCTCGCGTAATTAGTACTCCTGGATGAAATGGTTTTTTTACGTACTCATCTGCCCCACTTTGAAGCGCTGCTAATTCATCTTCACTTTCACTTTTCGCCGTAAGCATTAATACTTTTACGCTTGAATTCTTTTTTATTTCCTGACAGACAGTAATACCACTATGTTTCGGCATCATCCAATCCAAAATAGCTAAATCAATTTTTTCATCATAAAATATTTGAAGTGCTTCCTCTCCGTCTTTCGCTAATAATACTTCAAAGCCTTCTTTTTCAAAATAAGCTTTTAAAATCCTTAACATATCTTGTTCGTCATCTGCAATTAAAACTTTCATATTTTTTCCTCCATTGCTTTTAAACAAAAACCAATTGTATCATACAACATCCTTGTTACATGAATGTGACAGAAAAATATTTAAAGCTTTTGAGGGGATAGTAATGGTGAGGTGTTGTACTATGATAAAAAAAATCGGGGTCATTTCTCTTCTTCTATTTCTATTATCAACAAATGCGTTCGCAAATACAAATCAACAAATTGAAGTATTTGATTGTCAAAAAGAAATGGTCATTCAAAAACAATCTTTAGATCCAGTAATCCAAAAAGAAGCAGTTCAATACGCTAAAGCAATAACTGGTCCATTTAAAAACTTAAATGTCGTTCCAAAAAATGGCTATATGATAAAAATCCCTTTATCTAAGCCGGTTTCTATTACTAATCAATGGTTACACACTACAATAGACGAAGTACTTATACTGCTCCCACTAAATGAAAAGCCTTATATTATGCTTTATGATGATGAAAATAATCCGCATTTTTATTATGTAAAAGGTAAACCAGGATTATTATTGAAACACATGAAGGTTAAGTTATAATGTAAGAAAGATCCCACAAATATGATTTGCGGGATCTTTCTTTATCAATTAACAATTTGATTTTCATTTAAAAAATGAATAACCTGTCTTTTATGATGGTTATCATGATCTACAAATTCTTTAATAATATATATAAGAGAATATGGCGTTCCGGTATGAGGACAATGTGATACTCCATTGGCCGTTAAAGGTTTCTTTAGATTTCCAGCAGATAGTAATCTAAGTTCTTTTACGAGTAACTCTCTTTTAGCTTTTGCTTCTTCAAGAAGTTTCATCTTAGATATACCGGATTTGGCATAACTAGATGCTAGTTTATTATATGTATCAAAATCAGGGAACTCCATTCCCTTCCCATCTCTCACTGATGATAATGTCTCACGTAATAGATAGTCATCCCAGTTCATAATATGAGATATTATTTCGCCAATAGTCCATTTCCCCTCTGATATTGGTGCCACCCACAATTCCTCTTTCATACCTTTCAATGTATTTATCCAAATTGAATATTCATTGAAATCATTAATAATTTTATTTTCTCCCATCATCCAATTCTCCATTCTAATATTAGATTCTTATAAATTATAACATCAATCCACATGAAACAGAACAAAAGTTCTACTGGAGAAGTAAACAATAATTCACTATATCCTTTTATATAAGTTCAAATAATGGCTCACTCCCATATATTTTGTCCCTTTCAGAAATCCACTCGAAGTATAAAATTTGTCACCCTGTACTGTATCTGTATTTAAAACAACAATATTAAAATGTTTTTTCGCATCGTTTATAATTCTCGCTAATAATAACCTCCCTAATCCTTTCCTTCGGTATTTTTTTGCAATATAAAATCTCCTTATCCTACCAATCTTATTGTTTATTGTATATGGATCCTCATTTAACCCTCCTATTCCAATTAACTTTTCCCCTTGAAAAATCCCATATAAGCATTCACCAGTTTTATTAAACGTGTTTATTTTATTTTCATATTCACTTATTAGTTTTATTAGGAAATAAAATCCTTCGTCTTTGCTTTCCTGAACAAGATAATCGTGTTCGTATATCATTAAATCTTCAATTTGTTGAATATGTATATCTTTCAAGTAAATCTCCCCTTACTATGAAAATACATAAAAATGCTCTAGAATTTTTGATTCTGAGCATTTTTATGATTGTTATCTTATTCAATTCGTAGTATGTGTATTCTTCACTTTAGATATAAATCGATAATATAGTTGTTTAATTCTTATTTAACTAAAGCATCTGTTTGTTTAAGTGTATACATTCACATTTATATTTTCTCTCAAATATACTATCAGTTTATATATTCCCCATTCTTCTCTAACAGGTTCAAGATAAATTGTAATTTGTTAATCAATATGTTTGTGTAACCACTGTTCAAATATTTTTAACTGTTCTTCAGTATGAAGGTAATGTTCACCCGTCTCCATAACTTCTAATTCACAACAATGTTTTTTTGTAAAATAGTTAATAGTTTCAAATTCGCACAGTTCATCCTTAGCTCCGTACATAATATATGTATCTGTATTCCATGTACTAATAGGATGCTCTTTTACATAGCATAAATAATCCCAATATAACTTTTGACCAATAGGTGTCTCTATAGTCATTTCTTTTTGTAAAAGCTCCGGTGTTACATTAAACCATTTCATCATATTTTCTATAATTCGTTCCATATTAACTACTGGTGATAAAAATAATGCCTTTTCTATCACATCATTTTGAAAAGCTAAAAGGCTAAAATATGCTCCCATACTACATGCAAACACGTTTATTTCTTTCCAATGTTCTTTTGCGTAGTTCATAATTATAGATAATTCATTAACACAAAACTGTACTTTACAAGGAGTGTTATCATTCTTTCTTTCTCCATGCTCAGGTAAATCAAAGCTTAATACTTGATAACCTTTTCGATCGGCTTCTTCAGCTAATATTTGAATAACTGCATCTTCCTTATTTGACATATTTCCATGTACTGCAATAAAAATTTTTTCACTCTTATCTCCCCACAAAACCGCAGGAATATTACTAATTTTAAAATTATTTTTAAGCATATTCCCCTCCATAAAATAAGACATATAGGACTCGAAAAAAATGCACACACTTTATTTATCTCTGTACAGCAGGCAGTATCCGCTTTAAATCTATTAAATCATCTATTACTATATCAGCCTGAGCAAGTTCATCTTCTTGCGCAAAATCAAAATTGCATCCAATTGCCAGTAAACCGTTGTCTTTCGCTGCATTTATATCAGATAGCCGGTCACCAACTACGGCTGCCTCTTTTATATCATATTTGTTCATAATACTTTTAACTAAGTCACCTTTATTTAGCGATTGTATTTGTTCGATACTAAACGTTTCAGTCACCCACTTGTCTAAAGCATAATAAGTTACGATTGCTCGTAAATATTCTTTCAAACCATTACTAGCAATGTAAATGGAACAATTATTTTCTTTTATATATGTAAATATTTCTTTTACATTTGGATATAAAGCGCCTTTTCCGCTTTTTATGTTTTCAATTAGTCTATCTAAAAAATATGCATCTGTTTGTTCTCTTATTTCAATAGAATGTTCCGGTAATAAAGCTTCCCAAACTTTCGGTAGCGGCACACCCATAATTTCACGGTATTTTTCAATCGGTGTTACCGTATCCCATAATTGAAGTGATCTTAAGTGATCAAAAGTATCATCTAACGATAATTCTAAAATTTTATCTGTTTGAAATAATGTTCCATCCATATCAAAAATTAATGCTTGTAACATTCTTATCTCTCCTTTTGGACTATAGTTTTACCAGATATATTTTTAAGAATCTCAATAATAATTTCTGAGCAATAATTTGCAGCAGTTTTCGCGAAATCATCATAAGAAACTTGAGCTTCATCATCTGCACTGTCAGAAATACATCGTATAACAAGAAACGGTATATCATTTATGTAGGCAACATGTCCAATTGCTGCACCTTCCATTTCTGTACAATGAGGTGCGTATTCGTCTATTAATTTTGCCTTTAACTTTGAATCTTCAACAAAACATTCACCACTTACAATTCTTCCTTCGTGAGCTTGAATATTTGAACTATTACTGTTACATGCTTTACGTGCTAACTCTATCAATTCCTTACTTGCAATAAACTCCTCTTGAAACGGGAATAATTTTTTCATTTGATTTTTACTTACATCATGATGGGTAACATTAGTTGAAATAACTACATCACCAACTTTTACATCTGGATGTAATCCACCAGCAACGCCCGTATTGATGATAGAGTCTACATTAAATTTATGAATTAATGTTTGCGCACATGCAGCTGCATTTACTTTCCCTACACCAGAACGTGCAATAATTACTTCTGTTCCCATGAATTCTCCAATATAAAATGGCATTCCCGCTATTGTCTGTTCTTCTTGTATTACTAGCTTTTCTAAAAGTAAATCTATTTCAATTTGCATTGCTCCGATAATGCCGATTCTGTTCATGTATGTAGTCCCCTTTATTAATTAATCCCTTTAATCCTCTCTGACATAACCGACAATAAAAATTTCGGAAGTACAAGTTGTCTCTTTAATCTTTTCGGCTGTGAGAGTAACCTATACAGCCATTCAGTTCCAGTATCCCTCATTATTTTCGGT
Organism: Bacillus cereus group sp. MYBK95-2; assembly: GCF_051915225.1. Taxonomy (NCBI): domain Bacteria; kingdom Bacillati; phylum Bacillota; class Bacilli; order Caryophanales; family Bacillaceae; genus Bacillus; species Bacillus cereus group sp. MYBK95-2. Next base: position 199,389 of record NZ_JBQAEH010000007.1, read on the forward strand.
GCTCTTTTTACAGTACCAGATATTATATCAATCATTCCTCCGATACCAATAGATAGCGGAACGTTTAATGTTTGTATGTTTTCATAAATGAACTCTTCTTGTTTTGGTGAACCTAGTCCTACAAGTAATAAATGCGGCTTGAATTGCTTAATTTTCATTTTTATTTCTTCTATTTCTTCACCATTTACAAATCCATGCTGTCCTTTAAATTGTGCTCCTGGGAACTGCTCATTTAATTTTTCTAATGCCTTTTTATTACTTTCTGGCGCAGCTCCAAAAAGAAAGACACGATATTCATTGTCGTTACAATATTTTATTAAATCGTGAGTTAAATCCGCCCCAGTAACACGTTCTTTCAAAGTTCTTTTTAATATTTTCGAGCCAATTATGACACCAATCCCATCCGCTGTTATTAAATCCGCAGATAGTAACATCTTTTTAAACTCCTTTGATTTTTCCGTATTTTCCTTTGCAGACATAACAATTTCAGGATTTGCAGTTACTACAAACCTTGGTTTCTCTTGTTGTTCATGTAGCCAACCTTTTAATAAACTTATAGCTTTTGCATATTCTAAAGTTAAAAAAGGTATACCTTTTATAAATTGCTGATCCACTGTACTCTCCCCTTACATAAGCTGCAAATATTCATCAATGTCTTTAGAAATTTGAATAAAAGCTTTATTCCAAAATTCATAATTTCTTATATCTATTTCAAAATGTTTTTTCATAAGCTCCTCTACTGGAGCCTTTCCTGTTTCTCGTAAGAACTCTTTATATTTCAAATGAAAAGTACTTTTACCTTCTTGAGCTATTTCTAACAAGCTAAAACTTACTAAATATCCAAACGTGTATGGATAATTGTAAAAAGGAACATCTGCTATATAAAATTGAATATATTTCATCCATACAAACGGCTGGTATTCACTTAAAGCATTTCCATAAGCTTCTTTTTGTGCAATTATAGATAATTTCTCAATTTCATCAGCACTTAAAGGACCCTCTTTACATTTTTCATAAAATGTTTTTTCAAACTGATACGATGCTCGTATTGCCATTACATAATTAAAACTATTTCTTATTTTCCAGCTAAGTAATGACTTTTTCATATCTTTACTATCCGTTGTTTCAATTAGATAATTTAAGAGTACCGTTTCAAAGAAAATAGATGCTGATTCAGCCGTACTCATTGGCAAATAATCATCTAAAAAAGATGTAGATTGTTCAAAACTCATATTATAAAAATGCCAAGCATGTCCTAATTCATGAGCGAGCACTCTTACACTATTTATACTCCCATCATAACGAATGGAAATTCGCGATTCTTTCTCACTGAAAAATGAAGCACAAAACCCGCCTGGTGGTTTATTCTCTCTCGGTTCAGCATCTACCCAACCACTTTCTATCGCATTACGTGCAAATTCTGCTAATTCTTCATCAATATTCTTCCATGCATCATAAACGTTTTGTATTGCTACTGAAAAAGGAATCATGACCTCATTACTTTCCTTTACCGTCATAAGTGCATGCCATGTAATTGAAGCTTTCCCTTTCTTATACACGTTTAAAGCACTTACTAATTTATCAAGGTTTTCTTCTGTCGCATTCCACATTTGGAATAATACAGTTTCTGAAATGCCATTCGCATGAAAAGATTGTGTTAAAATCTCTCTATCTTCTATTTCATTACTCTTTGCATTACGCAATCTCCCTACTTGATTTAATACAGTAGCAAAGATTTCTTTTTCCTTATGTAAAGCACATGTTAATGACTCGAATACTTCTAATCTTTCCTTTTCATTATCACTATTCATTGCAATAGTATTTGCTTGTCCAAAGGATAATAGTTTATTATTGTGCTCTATTTCTATCCTATCCCGTAATTGTATGTACATATTTTCCCACGCATTAAGTTCATCTTTTATTAACTTAGTATTATCTGAAGTTTCCACTTCGTTATGTTTTATTACTTGCTGTAATTCACTTTTTAGTTCCTTCACTTTCACGGTCAATTTAGTAAGGTCAGATGGAACACTTTCTTCAACCGATCGACAGTACAAATAGTATTCTGCTTTTTCAATAGCTTGTATAAGCTTTGAAAGAATCTCTACATCTTTTGTTACAAAATATTGCTCTTTCAACTCCAAAATCGGAAATAGAATATCCTCATTCAAATACAAGCGATTTAAATCCCATCTAGCACTTTCTTGCATTTTTATAGCCGCCTCCTATTTTTACAAATAGTTACAGATATTTCTCCCCACACAATTATATATGAAATGGCAAAATTTTGATATCTTCAAATATTTAAATTCCTATAAATATATTCTTATTTATACTCTTTTCTTCTACCATTAAGTATCATTACACATATAAAAAATACTCCCTCTACAAGATTGCATTTGATATAGGAAAACTTCAAAGATTTTATCTTCATCAATACCATATCGACCGATTATCACAGATTAAAAAATAAAAAAGGATTGATCAAAAGATCAATCCTTTACTCTACTTCATTTAAGAAAAATAACGTTATAACGCCAGGTCCTGTATGTGCACCGATTGCTGCACCAATTGTATTTACGATAAATACTTCACAGCCAAATCTTTCCGTAATTAATGATTTTAATGCTTCCGCTGTTTCTAAATCGTCACCGTGAGTCATACCGATTGTTTGACCTTTAAGGTCTTTACCACGTTCTTCCATAATATCAACAATACGGCTTAATACTTTCTTTTTCCCTCGTACCTTTTCAAGTGGTACAAGTTTTCCTTCTTCCACGTTTAAGATCGGTTTAATGTTTAGTAAACCACCGATAAATCCTGCGACTTTGCTTAAACGTCCACCTCTCACTAAGTACTGTAAGTCAGCTACAGTGAAGATATGTTCCATATGGCTCATTAGAAAATCAACACGCTTTAAAATATCTTCTTTTGATGCGCCGTCTTTTGCCATTTTAGCAGCTTCTAAAACGACAAGACCTTGACCAAGCGAAGCACATTTCGTATCAATAATTTCTAAATCTAAGTTAGCATATGTTTCTTTTACTTCCTCTTTAATGACAACTGATGATTGATATGTACCAGACAGTTCAGATGAAAAAGCTAAATATATACAAGGATTACCTTCTTTTGCATAAGAAACAAATTTTTCTTGGAACGTTTCAAGTGAAGGCAATGACGTTCTATAAACAGCGCCTTCTCTCATTTTTTGCAATAATGTAACTGACTCTAATGTTACTCCATCTAAATACTCTGTTTCTGCTTCATCATATACACGGAGTGGAATTAAATCAATATCATATGCTTGCAGCAATTCTACTGGTAAATCCGCCGCACTATCCGTAATGATTTTAACACCCATTTTTAAACCTCTATTCTGTTATAAATATAAAATAATAAAATAAAAATAGTACTTTTAAATTATATACGTAAAACTTAAATGAAGAAAGGAAAACACTTTATATTGTATGCACTATTCTTCAAAACTTGAACTATTAATGAAAATGATTCTATTTTAAACACCTTTTTCTTATTATTTTTCTAAAACACGAATAATTTTATAAGTATTTTGTATCATTATATTTTAATTCTTTATCTTAATATAATCTTTTCAAATTCATACTGTTTAAAATGTAAAAGCCAAATCCAATAAAGGAAATGGCTTTTACATTTTCATAAAATAACCAAACTTTATTTTCCATCAAATTGTTTGTTTACATTCATACTTTGGTGATGTTGAATATTAGTCCAGTTATGATAAATATTTATAGCCTGTACTATAATTAAAACAGTGAATATTCACCTGTAAGAATCACTAGATAAAAACAAGTTAAACATTTTATAAAATATTTAATTTTACTAGTAAAGCTAATAAAATTTGGAGAAGAATTTGAACATTTACTGCTATGTCTGTATCCGTAGTCGTAACTGTAACATTTCTAGAATTTCTAATAACAGTTTCTTGTTTATTAATTTGTTTAATAGATGATTTTTGAAACAATTCTTGTGCTACACGGTCAGCTTTTTCACTATCTGCTATAGAAATACTTATTATAACCACGATAGCTGCTTGTAATGCTGCTTGAATAGATAAAGCAGCTTTTGTATCTGTAGTAGTAACTTCTACATCTGCTGAATCTACAATTGTAATAGATTCTTCAGAAATTTGATACGTTTTACTTTCTTGCGCAGCTGCTTCTGAAACGCTAGCATTTTTAAAAGATGGATGAGGATTTGAGGAATCTAATGCACTCCACTTTTTATTTTCATCTGAATGACATGTTTTGTCCATGCGTTCACCCCCTTTCAATCTAAATAATTATTAACTTGTGATTGTATTTCAGAAACAATACTTTTAATTTGCTGCTTTTTTTCTGGTGATAAATTTTTTAGTTTTTCTTCATTTATCCCATGCCTATTAAAAATATCTGAGAGTAAAAGGTCTATAATTATATTCTTTTGATCCTTATCAAACTTAAAGGAAGAAAATTTATTTAAATCATCCATTTACAATATTCACTCCAATCAATTTTCTATAAAAATTTTAAATATCTACGAGCATTATATGTAATGAAATAAAAATTGCTTGGACAAGTAACTTAATCTTCTATTTTCACTTCTTTTTGCTAATAAAATCAAAAGCTGACTTCTAATAAGAAGACAGCTTTCCTTCACTTCACATAAATATAAGTTTCATTACTGTTAAATCATGTATTTTATCTTTATTTGTAGTTTTCCACACTTGCTTTACCATTAATCTTGAATATTAATTCAGTCATAATAAAAAGTCCAAGCTTGTACCACGTATTACAACAAAAAACATTTACTTAGAGTGAAAACTTATAGCTAAATATCAATAGGATAGACACTTTATAAAATGTTTAGTTTAACTAATAAAGCTAATAAAATTTGAAGAAGAATTTGAATATTCACTGCAATATCTGTATCAGTAGTTGTTACGGTTACGTTTCTAGAATTTTTAATAAATGTTTTTTGTCTATTAATTTGTTTAATAGCTGATTTTTGAAATAATTCTTGTGTTATTTTATCTGCCTTTTCACTATCTGCTATAGAAATACTTACTACAACTACGATAGCTGCTTGTAATGCCGCTTGGATAGATAGCGCAGCTTTTGTATCTGTAGTAGTAACTTGTACATCTGCTGAATCAACTATTTCAATATATTCCTCAGAAATTTGATCGATTTCATCTGTTTGTATAGCTTCCTCTAAAAAATTTGCATTTTTACTAAACGAATAATCATTTAATGATTCGCAATCTTCTTTTTTTGGCTCACAATCCTCTTTTTTTGGCTCAGGAACTCGTTTTTTCGGCTCAAACTCCCGGTTTAATGGATCCCGATTTTTCTTTCGTCTACAAACTTCACATTCACACATAAAATCACCCCTTTTAGTCTTAAAAATTAGCAATATTAAAATATTGACTAACTAATAGCATTTTATGTATTTTTTTAAAATTTGTTTGGACAAGTAACTTAATCTTCTACTTCTTTTTCTAATAAAAAAAGCTGCCTTCTAATAAGAAGACAACTTTCTTTGTGACTACTCTAGAATAGATTTCATACAATATAATTGTTCCTTCCTTATAACCTGAGTTCGTCACTTTAGTTATAAAAATGTGGGTATATCCTATACCTTTTTTAGGGACCATCCATAATTTATTTCATAAAAAGTGCTTTGTTTTACTGAAAGGTGGTTGCGGAAACAACCGCCTTTTTATTCGGAACAAAATAAAACTTTTATATAAAAGACCCATACTTAAATACACTAAACTTCATATAATATATTGCATCCTTTCTTTTTAGAATAAGTAGTCGTTTACTGAAGGGCACTTTTCGAAGTGCTCTTATCTTTAATCCCCCTCTTTTTCAGGAAGAGTTTTTTTACTAAATCCTAATATGATTTGTATCACTAAGGCTAGGGATTACGACATTTCCTTAATAACTTCAATGAATATAGTAGCTACTAATTAAAATACCCCTATGATCTTCTCTACACTTAAACCATCGTGCGTTACCGAACGCATGAATTAATTTTTATTTTGACTATGTAACACTAAATTCACAAGATTATTATCCTATGTTTGGTGAAGCCATCAATTCAATGCCAGCAACCCCACACTTTTAACTAATAACTTAAACAAATAGGCTACCTCAAGGTTCCTTTGATATAGTATCTTATGTTCTATATAATGAAGAGAGCGCTAGTATTCCGAAGGAGGATATATATGAGTATTCAATTGGCCACATCTAACGATTTAAAATGGATTAATAGTCAATATGACTCAATAGGATTTGTACGAAGTGATTTAAAGAGAGATAAAGTTGCAATTATTACATATAACAACGAGTATGCAGGTGTTGGCCGATTAGTCCAAATAGATGAAGATACTTTAGAAATGGGTGGGATTTTTATTCTGCCTCAATTTAGAGGGCTTCAATTAGCTGGTGAGCTTGTTTCATTTTTAGTAGAAACTGCGAAAAAATCACAAATACAAAATGTATATTGTCTTCCTTTTGAGGAATTAGAAAACTTTTATAAGAAATATGGATATACTGAAGTCGATACTACGACAGAAGCAGTCCATCCAATTATTCTAAAAAAATATAATTGGTGTTTGGAGAACTACGATAAACACGTTCTACTATTTAAATTGTAAATGTAATAAAGTGAAACTTTAATCAGTGGGAGTTTTAATCAAAGCCCTCACCAATCGGGCTTTGATTAAAACTCTATGTTCCGTCAATACTATAGATAAGATGATTGTACTTCTCCATTTCCCCTTGGAGAGGAGCAGTTGGCTTTTGCTAGCTGCTCTTTTATTTTTTCAAAAAGTCACATAAATATCTTTAATTCCAAACATTCAAAAGATAAAATATGATATGATTGTTATGAAGATATTTACCAACTAATAAATGCGCCCTAGACTTACGTACTAGGGCGCATTTATTTTTTAGTATGTAACCCTTCACTCATCTATTATCCACAAAATAAGTATCATATGCCTTATCAAATTCATATCCTAACTTTTCTGCTAGTTTAGCAGATGTAGTATTCGCTGCGTCCCAGTTTGGATACTTTCCATTTTCTAAGCAATCCAATATAAGAGCTGCACTTACTACAGTTGCCAAGCCCTCTCTTCTATGATTGTGATCAGTCGCAACTTCAATTTCAATCCCATCATTATAAATACTATACGAGGATGCACCGCATACAACTTCTCCGTTATATAAAATGCTATAACCTATACCACGGTTTATATAATCTTCTACCGAATGAAATTGACTTGTGAAATCTTCAGATATCTTATGTAATGTAGGGCTATTTGCGATATGCTCGTCTATTCTTCTTAACTCATATTCTTTTGGAAGTGCTGATATAAAAGATTTTAATTTTGAACGATTAAAAACTTCTGGATTTCGTTTGAATTTATAACGTAAAAACTTATCTATTTTTCTTTCATGGAATGTTTCTAAGCGTTGTTTCCACTCTTCACTATTTACGATAACTAAAATTCTTTCTGGAATATTACGTAATAACTCTTCTGTTTCTTTCGTATTTGGGTCTCCAGCGTAAAATGTAAAAATCCCTACCGTAACTTGTGCTACTTTTGGATTTTCAAGATCATTTACCCAAGCAGTACCCATATGCCCTTGTAAATAAGAAAGTAAAACAACGTTATTGAAATCCTCAAACATAGAAACTAGTTTTTTTCTTGTATGTATATTCGCTTCATATATCATTTACATTCCCGCCTTCTTTAGAATCAACTACTCTTAACATTTTCATGAGCGCTCCATAATTCGTATTCATATACATACCCACCTGTTCATCATAAAAGCAATTGACTATTAAATTAAAACTTCGAATATTTATAAAATATCAGTAAACATAAAATGATTATAACATCTACTAACTATGAAATGATCAACATATAAAATAAGTCAACAATAAATATATTTCTTACCCGTTAACAAACGGTTTGAAGGACCAACATAATTAATTATGTAACAACCCTCAACAATAGTTTGAGGGTGCATTTAAATACATATGTTATAACTCATTTTTATAAATAAAAGATTCCGTCTCACCGTTCTTATATACTTTAGTCAATTTAACAACTGATTTGTACGTGTTAACGTCATCCTCTATCATTTTTTTCATCTCTTCTATTTCGGCATCACCAGTTCCGCCCTCTATTTTTAAACAGTTCGAAATGGAAAGGTATCCGCTTGATGCCAATATAAAAATAAAAATCGTATCAGGAAAATTAATAAATAATAATCCGTAGTTTAAAGGGTCTCCAGCTGGATGTGATAAAAGTAATCGAAAACCTACCAGTTCAGGTACTTGAACAAAATCTCTAGAAACTCTCGCCTCACCTACTATAGTAATTTGCTTTACTACATTCCCGAGATCATCTGTAAATTCAGTACATCTAGGTGGATTAATTGTTGTTGCTTGGAAAGACACATTTAATTCAGGATTGTTAAAATCGAAAAAGATTGTACTCCCCTCCGTTAAACAATGCGGGCAAACATTTCCTAGCAAGCTAAAGTCCTCTTCAATATATTTAACTTTTGTTTTGCAACTACATACTTTCCCTATTCGAATTGCATCAATCTTTGAACAATCGACAAATATAACCTCATTGTCTTCTTGTACGAATGATACGATACCTGTTTTCTTATTAAATGAAAGAAAATAAGATACAGCAATTTCGTTTCCTGCTATTATGATACTTTCAACTTTTGTATACGGTTCTAGACTCTGTAAAAACTCACATATACTATTTTGGCAACACCCACAATCACGTTTCGGTTCACACCCCACTTACACTCCATCCCTTCTCTATATAGAATTGCTACTATATATATATGAGAAGAAAATAAGAAAAGCTTGGACAATATAACGTTAACGTAGTAATATCGTTACCTACTCGTACATTTATATGGAAATCACACCATTTTTGAGTAAGGACACATAATTTTTACTATAAATACATATAACAATTTCATCTTTCATAAAAAAAACGTTATAATAAGGTGTAGCCTCTACGATTACGTTATAAAGGAGATTAAAACAATGGCTAAAATTAAAGTATACCAAGCAAAAGAGGAAAATATGGAAGCAGTAAAAAACATCATTGATGTTGAGGAACAAAACCCAACTGCTGAAAACTTACAAAATCTATACGCATGTGTATTAGATACTGAAGATATGGCATTGCCTGAATCATACATTGAAGAAGATATCTTAATTGATTCTATTGAAGTTATGGTTAACGCTTCTCAAAGCAAAGTAAGAGACTTAGGTGCTTACGATGTAATCGAAGTTCAAAACAAAGGTAAGAAAACACAAATTTTACTATTAGCAGACGAAGAATACGAAATTATCGAAGGCTAATCTAAATCTGTACATACGAAAAAGCTCCTTTCCAATTAGAAAGGAGCTTTTTCATTACGCTTTTGATGTTTCACTCTTTTTATTCGTTTGTTGTTTCTTAATTACCATGCGCTCATTTCCCATAAAGAAAATGAATATGAATGCTAATCCAGCTGGTACCAATGCCCACATGAATGTTTGAACAATTGAACTAGAAAGAGCGTCAATAATCTTATCTAATATTTGCGGAGGGATTTGAGATCTTGCCGATTCTGATAGAATAGCTCTTGAATCCCCTAAAGCGTTTGTATTCATTCCCCCGCTCATCCCTTTAAATGCTTCTTCTAATTGATCTTGGAAACCTGTTCTTTGGATCATTCCGAAGATTGTAATGCCTAGTGTCATTCCTAACGAACGAATGAAGTTACTCGTTGAAGTCGCAGACCCGCGCTGTTCCATACCGAAGTTGTGAATAGCTGCCATACTTAGTACAGAGAATGAGAAACCGACTCCAAATCCGATAATAATCATATAAACTGTTAATAATACACGACTTGTTTCTGGTGTTAACGTGCTTAATAAGAATAGTCCAATTAGCATAATAACCGCAGAAATAATCATAATGTTTCGGTAGCTAAGTTTAGTTGTTAAAAATCCGCCTAACTGCGCTGTTACGACTGATCCTAACATCATCGGTAAAAGTAATAATCCTGAGTTTGTTGCGGTACCACCGTATACACCTTGAATAAATAACGGAATGTACACAGTTGCTGACATAAATGCAGCACCGTAACATAAAGCAATAATTGTACTCATTCCGAATAAGCGCTGCTTAAACATCTCAAATGAAATAATTGGTTCTTCTACTTTTCGTTCAATAAAAATGAATGCGATGATTAAAATGGCGAATCCACCAAATAAGCTTAAAATAAAGCTAGAATCCCAATCATATTTTTGTCCACCTAGTTCTAAAGCAAACATTAAACAAATTACTGCACCAACTAAAGTAATTGCACCAAACCAATCAATCTTTTGCTTTCTATGAACGCGTGATTCTTTATAAAAGAATGTAATAAAAATAAGTGCTAAAATGCCAAGTGGTAAGTTAATATAAAATACCCAGTGCCAGCTAATGTAATCGGTAATATATGCGCCAAGTAATGGCCCGAAAATACTAGATAATCCAAATACCGCTCCGAATAAGCCACCCATTTTCCCGCGTTTTTCAGGTGGGAAAATATCAAAAACGATAGTAAACGCAATTGGCACTAATGCCCCGCCGCCAATACCTTGAATGGCACGATAAATACCTAACTGTGTAATATTTTCAGCAGTACCACAAAGTGCCGAACCAATCATAAAGACAATTAAACCGAAAATAAAGAATCTCTTTCTACCATACATATCTGATAGCTTACCGAAAATCGGCATGCCTGCCATTTCTGCGACCATATAGGCAGAAACGACCCATACAAAGTTTTCGAGGCCTCCTAAGTCACCAACGATTGTTCCCATCGCCGTTACGACAATGGTATTATCCATCGATGCCATTAAAATACCTAGCAATAAGCCCGCCACAACAAAGCCGAGCTTATTATTCTTCTCAACCATATCTCTTGCTCTCCCTCATACTACTTATATTTGTTTATGTTCTTTTACGACTGCATTACCTTTTTGATTAAAACTAGTATGATATTCTACAACACTAATTTCACATCCAGGACCAATTGTGACGTTGTTGCCTCTTACAACTTCAGCAATCGTATGTTCTAAATAGATATCATCTCCTTCAACAATTGAAGTTTGGAGGTTTCCAGCATGACTAGTAAAAGGAATAAATCTCGTTTTTTTTACGAACAGTAATCTTTTTGCCACCAATTTCTCTTACCTTACTGCCTTCATAACGAAGTGAGATTTGAATATTTTCAGCATTAAGTAATCCAGCACTTTCAAGACCACCAGTTAATGATAAATCTTCTATTTCAATATCTCCCTTCACATTTAAAGCACCTTTTACATCTACGAAATCACCTGAAAACTTTCCTGCAATATCTATCATACCTCTAACTTTTGTTTTTTCAATATGAGCATCACCATGAATTTGTGTATTACCATATACTTTTACATATTCCGCATCTACATTTCCTTGTACTTCGTTATCTCCATACACGACATAATTTTTCACTTTCACATTACCACGTACATCACTCGTTCCGTACGTTTTAAACTCATTGCAACTCATATCATTCGTAATTGTTCCTTCACCGCGAATCTTCACTTTATTATAATCTCCGCCTGCTGAATTACCAGAACCATTTACTGTGAGACTATGTGGATGTTCCATATTGATTTCTCCCTTCCGTTAAACTTGCTTAATTTCTTTTACATTTGCATTTTTATCAACAGTAAGAACACCGGTATATTCAATCAGTTCAATCTCACAGTTTGCTCCTACTGTAACATTGTTTCCTCTTACCGTTCTTATGTGAGCATAATCAATATCGATATTGTCACCTTCTAATAGTTCAGCTTCTAACTGCAAGCCAAATACTGTTTTAAATAGCCTACTAAATGTACCTGATCTATGTCTTACTTTAATCGTTTGACCACCAATTTCTTTCGCTCGACATGTACCGTGAATATTTATATTAATTTCATCTGCGCTTAATAAACCACCGATTGTAAATTGTCCTTCTGAAGAAAAAGTATCCACTTCACAATTACCGTCAATTGTAGCTTGACCATTGACTTTAAATTCTTCACCAGTAACATTTCCACCTATCGTACCTTTTCCTGCAATTTTCAAACTGTTTGCTTTTACATTTTGCGTAATTGTTGCTTTTCCATCAATTCGCATCGTTTCAGCATGAACTGTGCCATCAACTTTACCAGATCCGCTAATTCGTGTACTGCTACTTTTCAAATCGCCAGTAACTGCACCGTAACCGTTACATTCAAATTGTTCACATTCAACATTTCCATTCACAGTTCCTTTTCCGTTTAATTGCACTTTATGAAACTCGCCACCATTCGATGAACCGTAACCATTTATAATCAAATTATCTGTACGCATACTTTCTCCTCCACTACAACAATTTAGTTTTTAATGCTTCGGTATATTTCATAATCGCTTCGCGTAAAACGATTTTGGTGCCTTTTTCAAAAATTAAATCGTCCACGTTTGAAACTAATAAACATGTAGAAATACCTAACTTTCGGACAATGATTAAGTCACAAGTTTTATGTTTCATTGCTTCATAATTTTCACGTAAAACTTGCAAGACCATTTTTCCTTCTTCTAAACTAATCTCTCCTGATTGTAGTAATTCTTCTAACATGTACACATAAAGAATGTCTACAAATTGAAACTCTGCTGTTTTATTCGTTTGTTCTATGAAAAATTGTAAAACTGGTTCTGATGCAATCCCCTTGCGTAAAATCTCTTCCTTTGTTAAAAGAATTTCTCTCACACTCGGTGAAAACATGTTCGCTAGTTCATCAAGTGATAAATCCTCTTTCATCGTTTGGATTTTATCGATACGCTCTAATATCTTTTCTTTGGGAAAAAATGTCTCTTGACCTGTAAACGTTGATTTTCGTACAAACCAATCTTCCGGAATTAAATTTTTTCTTTTCCACCTATATAACTGTCCGTATGAAATACCAGTTAGTTCTAATAAATCTTTTTTTGAAATTAAATCTGTACTCAACTGTATAACACTCCTTCCTGATAACAATGTAACATAACACTGTTACGATGTAAATAGACTTTTATCACAAGTAGCGTAACAATGTGTAAAACAAACCTATTCTCACATACAAAAAGGCTCTTACACATCTTATGAAAATGTGCAAAAGCCCTTATATATCAAGATTTAAACCAAATATTATAAAAATCAATCCAACCTTGTGAATTAATCATTATATTTTGAACTTTTTCATGTGTACTTACCTCTTGTTTATTACGATATAAAGGAATAATATGAATTTGACGTAACAAAGTATCCTCGATATCGCGTAACAGTGTAACTCTTTTCTCTAATTCTTCTTGTCTAAAATAAGGAGACAACTTTTCATGAAAGTCCATGCTGCTTTGTCCATGAATAAAACTATTTTTTGTAAGAAACATATATAATAAACTATCTTCTATTCGTTCACTTATTGTGGCACTATCATGCATCATATCGGCCTTTTGTATCGTACTTACTTCCAATAGCTCTTCTATCTCAAGAAAATTATTTTCTACACGAATCCCGTACTTCGCACACTCTTTTTGTATCCATTGTGCATCTTCAACATGATCTCGTCCTGTAAATGTGTAGAGTTGTAGCACTTCACTATGATAAGTACTCCTTTTAATTAAACTTTCGATATCTTCGTCAATATCTACTATGCTTTCATTTGCTAATATTAGTTTCTTTGCCACTTCTCCACGTTCTCCACCGAGTTCTTGAACGATTGTATAACCATGAATGATTTGATATAACGCTTTCCGAAATAACGCATCTTGCATTGGTCCTTCTTTCGTAAGATTACATGTTATATATGTCACGTTCGACTCAAGCCGAGACAATTCTTTATTATATTTTTCTTTATCTTTATACTGCGCCTTTACTAAAACATCGTATGTACTTACACCTTGTTCTACATTCCACAACTCAATACGATCTAAAAAAGGTCTTTCACGAAAATATAAAGGATGTCCTTCTAAAATGAACAGATTTTCATTACTTTTATATAATTGAAAAGGCCCTGTTCCAATTAACCCTCCTGCTTCATCTTCATTCACGATAGAACACTGTTCTGCACTTAGCATATGTAAAAACATTCGATTTTCCGTATGTAATTGAATTTCGAAAACGTAGTCATCCACTGAACGGATATTTTCAACGTGTTGTAACATCCATGCGTGTGCATTATTTTCCAGCTTCATAAATCGATTCAACGAGTATATAACATCATGTGCAGTAAGTTGTTTTCCATTATGAAAGTGAACTCCTTTTCGTAAGTAAAACGTCCATATTTTTTCAGCATCATTATATTCCCAGTGAAATGCAAGTCTTGGCTCTATAATGTTTGTATTACCGTCTACATACACGAGTGTGTCGAATATATGTTTTACCATATGGCATTCTGAACGCATTGTAGCGTATACAGGATCTAATGTGATATCTAAATTCATTTGTACTTGCAACCGGAGTACATCTCTTCTCCCTTCAGATGTCATTTCAACCTTATGACCAAATATTGAATCCACCCAGGAGTGATATTCTCCCTTTACCGATGGAAAATGTGAGCTATAGCGTTCCACAAATATGCTTCCGCTTTTCACATCCCCTTTTTTCGTTATTTCTTTTCCTCTATCTAAAATTAAAGACATCGGGTGCTTTTGAAATATTAACTTAGAACGATTTCCTCTGCCGCGACCTGGAAACCACTTAATCCAATTTAACTCATCTAATTTTTTTATAATTAATTTACTATTACGCTCTGTACAAAATAGTGTTCTAGATATATTTTGCACTGTTACTTCCAATCGTTCTCCCTCTTTTTTCCCTTTTCCATAAGCAATCCATAGTTCAATGTATTGATCTAAAATAAACATCATACTCCCCCTAAAAGGTGAAAAATACCCCCTATTGTTTCTACCCTTTTTCCAACTCTCCTTTCATCTTATCATTTCAATATAGAAAGGAGGAATTAATATTGAATTATCTCTTACTTCGTTACAATAAACCTATTTTTATTAGACTGTGCGGTGAATTATTAACCCGAACGACTGAATCTATGTTAGCTCTCATTATGATTATTTACGTCAATAAAATGTTAAACGGCAATGTAATAATAACTATGCTAATTTTCGGACTGCAGCCACTTTCAGACATTTTATTTACACTTATTGCTGGAGGAATTACTGATAAATATGGCCGAAAAAAGATTATGTTACTCGGATTATTACTACAAGGTGTTGCAATCGGTAGTTTCGTTTTCGCTCAATCCGTTTTTATATTTGCACTGTTATATGTCATTAATGGTATTGGCCGTTCCTTATACATTCCAGCTCAGCGTGCACAAATTGCTGATTTAACAAAACAAGAGCAGCAAGCAGAGATTTTTGCTCTCCTACAAACGATGGGAGCAATCGGATCCGTAGTCGGCCCTTTAATCGGTGCAAGTTTTTATAATACTCACCCAGAATATTTATTTATCGTGCAAAGTGTAACTCTTACGATATATGCTGTTGTTGTTTGGACCCAGCTCCCAGAAACTGTTCCACCTATAAGTAAGTCGAAACAAACAGTTGAGGCAAGTTCACCAAAGCAATTTGTTTTTAAACATTACGCCATATTCGGTCTTATGGTTTCTACACTTCCTATTAGCTTTTTTTATGCACAAACTGAGACGAATTATCGTATTTTTGCAGAACATGTATTTCCTAATCTCGTATTCATACTCGCATTTATTTCAACATGCAAAGCCATTTTGGAAATCATTCTACAAATCTTCCTCGTAAAATGGTCTGAACGATTTTCTATGGCGAAAATCATCCTTATTTCTTACGCCTGCTATACAATAGCTGCAGTTGGCTTTAGTTATTCAACTACGATATTGTCGTTATTCTTCACCTTACTCTTTTTAGTCATTGGAGAAAGTATTGCTCTAAACCATTTATTACGATTCGTTTCAGAAATTGCACCTCATGATAAACGTGGTTTATATTTTTCAATTTACGGTATACACTGGGATATATCTCGAACGTGTGGACCAGTTATTGGTGCAGTTATATTAAGTAAGTTAAATGGAAGTATGCTGTTTTATATTTGTGCTAGCTTCTTATTAGTTGGAGGTATTGTTCAAGCGCTATTTGTTCAAAGTTTGGAACGTAAAAAAATCGTGAACCATCCTACACATAATTTATAGGTTACTACTTTTTCAGTAGATCAACATTTCTTATTGGATAAATGCTAAAAAATAAAAGTGAAGTATTTCGCATATGAAAGTATGTTTTATATGACAGGAGACGTTCCTTGTTTACAACTAAAAACACCTCACTTCAAGAAAGTGAGGTGTTTTTGAAATCACTTAATTTCTTATCCTGCCATTTTATTAATACTATCCTCTGGCGAAAATACGGAAATATGATCGACCTTACCAGTCGATTTTGGAATGACAAATTTCAATTCATACTGGTTATTTACTTTGTATACATATATTTTATCTTCACCATTCTCTTTAACTGAAGATGGTTTTCCTAATGCTTTTTCAATTTCTTGTAATGTAATCAATTTTAGTTCTGCATGATATGAGCGTACATCAAAAACTTGTGACCCTTTATTAAATCCGAAAACAACATTTTTATTTGTAAAAGTTGCGTACATTCCATTCCCTGCATATTCGGTTTTATTTGCTTTCCCCCACGCTTTTTCAATTTCTTCAATATCCCCTGTATGGGCTCCAAATGGCACATTAGGTACCTTTCCTTCTTTTGCTAGTTCAAACAAATCTTTAACGTGGTTAATTGATTTTTGATTAAGTGTTCTATCTTTCGAATCTTGCTCAGCTGATGGTTTTGTTGTTTTTTCATTACTTGGTTTTGCTTCAAGATTTTTCTTTTCTTCTGAAGAATTGCTTTGTTCATTTTTATGATTTTCCGAGGCTAGATTTGCTTCCTTTTTTTCGTCTGTCCCTTTACATGCTGCTAATGCAAATGTGCATGTAAAAGCAAGAAATAACATAACTATTTTGAAATATACTTTCATCATTTTTACCCCCTATTGTATTTTATTCATTTCGATAATCAACCGGATGCGAAGTATAGTATTAATTAAGGACTTCTAATTCTAAATCGTCACTTTCCCATAATTTTAAAAAACTTGGAATTATATTGTTAATCATCGTATTCATCTCCTTCTTTAAACCTTCTCTTCTCGATGATAATATCCTCTATCTATAACTTAAAACATGCTGTCACAACAGCTCCTTGAAACAAAAAAACCAGTAGGAAGTGATTACTCTTTTCCTACTGGTTGAAATGAAATTAAACGGTAAATCTTAGCTTCTTAAAAAATGTAGCGATAGTGTTTTTTACTGTTTCAAAATTATAAGCAAACGTGTTATCTCCACTTAATGATGAAATACATGTTAAACCTGCAGCTTTAATAAAAGCTTTTACATCTACAAGCATAGAATTAGCCTCCAAGAATTTAATTACAATCATTATAACAGGTGTTTTACGACGCTAACATGAAAGTAATAAATAAATTTCTATTATTAATTTATCCCGCTATTTGCCGGGCAGTAAGATCCCACCTCAAAATTCAGCGGAAACAAAGAAGTTAGGTGGGGGCCCTGCTGCCCGTAAAAGCTAAATTAGTGAGGGCTGATAATCAGTGGGAATGAACAAAACCCCCACTGATTAAAATTTCACCTTATTTAGCTTACAGTACACCATTTCAATGTCATATAAAAAAGCTGCCCAAAAAGAGCAGCTTCAAATATGTATATTACACTTCAATTGATTTACCATCTTCAACAATATGATAAAGTAAATGCGCTAAATGATGAATTGGACCGTATTCTTCCTCTTCCTCATCTGTTTCGCCTTGGAATTCAAGATCGTTTAAGTATAGTGCTAAAAATTGATAGTATAGTTTTAAATCAAATCCGTAGCATGCAGTTGGTTCCTCATGATCCCCTTCATATTGTAACATTAAGTATTGATCATTTCCTTCTGCATCTTCTGCATCAAAGAATACGAAGAAGCCAACGTTTGTATCTAAATCAAATAAATGACGAGTACCTTTTTCAGTTGCTTTATTGAAGTCCTCTTCACTTAATTTATGTACTGTTGTCGCTTTTGCATTATCTTCTTGATGGAAATTTACTGTAAATGATTTCAATGCTGACACCTCCTGATTGTATAATACTAGCATAACATATAAAAAGGACTGCTTACAAATGTAAACAGTCCTTACATTCATTTTCGCATTGCTCGTAATAAGAAGCTTACGATGAAAATTAAAATGATCGCACCGATTAAAGCTGGAATAATTGCATATCCGCCAATGACTGGACCAAAACTACCAAGTAATTTCGAACCAACCCAAGAACCGATAATACCAGCAATAATATTACCAATTACACCACCAGGTACGTCCTTTCCAGTAATTAAGCTCGCAAGCCATCCTAATATACCACCGACGATTAAAGACCAAATCATATAATAACCTCCTTTACATTTCACCAATCAAAATATAATTAGAAACAATTGCTTACCATTAGTTATGTGACATTTTTCATAAGTTATTCATGTTGTTCAACTTTAAGATTTTTGAGAATAATACACACAGATTAAACCTTTTTTTGAACTAACGATTTATCCGACTTGTTATTACACACATTAAGAACAATCTGGCTTCAATATTGTTCGCATAAACTCTTCTTTAAAAGCTGCATAGTTAAAACCAACAGCAATTCTTTGAATCGGCCGATCATCAAACCTTGTTGGCTCAGCTATTTTTCTAAAGTCTGCTACACTTTGGCCCCTAGTCACATCATTTGTCGTACTAATCCACACTGCCGATTTTTTATATTCGAAAATACTGTCATTTATAAACGAGATAAACGGTAGTAAATCGTGTATAGGACTTCCACCAATACCCGGATATTCTTTTTTATAGAAATTCTCATAATAAAAATCAATCATTGGTTTAATGAGTTTCGCCTGTCCAGTTCCTTGTTTATCTATTATATTGGCCATTTCAGGCGTAATAAGCGCGCCCTGTGTTACATTTAACGGGTATATGCTAGCGTTTTTCGCATATTTCATAACAATATTTGCTGCAATTGGATCACCATAAAAATTCGCTTCAGATACTGGTGTAACATTACCTGGAAATAGGAAAGCGCCGCCCATTATATAATACGAACAAATACGATCCATTATATTTGGATACAATAAAAATAACGTAGCAAGCGTCGTTAGTCTCCCTGTCGCCACAATTATAATATCTTCTGGACAAGGTTCGATTAATTTGATTAATTCACAAAAATTTTCTCGTTTACAAATTCTCATCTCAGGTGGAATAATAGGACCTAAACCGTGATCCCCGTGGATTTCAGGGAAAAACAAAGGCTCTTCAGCTGTCATCGGTCTACTCGCACCTTCAATAATTTTCACTTGTGTAGCATAGTACCTTTCTAAAAAATAAACATTTTCCGTAACGATATCTCGTGATACATTCCCGTACTCAGCAACAATACCTAGAATATCTAATTTACATGTTTTATTTGCATAAATTAACGCTACGGCGTCATCAATACCAAAGTCTCCAAAAAAGATAATTTTCTTATTAACTATTCTCACCCCTCTTCAGCATAATCTACTATTATTATTATGTGAAAAAGACAAGGCGGTGAAACAGCGCAAACTAAAAAAGTCGCCTATTTATTGGCGACTTCAATCTTTTTATAAGACAAATATGCAAGTACATTTTTACTTGAATCGTATTTCGGGTTATTTCCTTTTCTCGGCTCTCTCATATGTGTCTTTTCAAATCCAGGAATGTCTGGCATTTTCCCCATAAATTCAAGCATTTCTTCCTCAGAACCTTCAATGCGTACACGAATCATTATAACTATTCCTCAATTCTCAGTTTCTCTGTACTAAGTATATCGTACTTCAGAAAGACTGCAACACATTTATCTTTTTAACGTTGTACTTTTTTTACATATAAACATAGCCATTTCAGTATAGAACGATTCTACTTTATTATTTTTAAATTGAATATTAAAATATCCCTTCATTTCGTTTGGTGCTTTCATCATACATTCTGTTAATTTTTCACGCTTTTGTAAAGGGACATCCATCATATTACACCACCAGTCAAAATCAAATTTCTTATCAAAAGTAAGACATGACTGCATTTGCAAACCGTTTTTTTCTAATAAAGTAAGCCATTCTGTCTTTTTTAGAGCTCGTTCATGACTTGGGTCTCGCTTTTTTTCTATAAAATTATAAAATGTATCATATTCATTATTTTCTGGCGAAACATTATCTATTAAGATGAATAATCCATTATCCTTCAATGTACGATTTACTTCATAAATAAATTGAGCCGGATTCGTAAAATGATGGGCTGCAATCCGGCATGTGATTGTATCAAAAAAATGGTCTGCAAATGGTAAATCCTCTGCGTTTCCTGCTACAAAAGATACATTTTCATGCCCATTCTGCTTTATAAAAACTTTTGCTTTTTCTAACATCTGTTCTGTTAAATCAAGTGCAACTACTTCTTCAAACATGGGTGCTAACATATTTGCCACATGTCCGCCACCAGTAGCAACATCAAGAAGACGATTATTATGACGAGACTCAACTTGTTGAACTACATATTGTAAATCCAGTCCTTTAGCATGTATTTTACTATTTACATATTTATCTGCATTACTGCCAAACTGTTTTGTCACAAGCTCTTCTTTACTCATATTATCATCTTCTTTCTATTGTTATTTACATATACGACTCATATAATTATTACAATTCTCTTCATGTATTTTCAAATCCTCTTTTCATCTCACTTCTCATCACGTTCCCTTATAATCAAAATAATATGATTATACGTTCTTCCATTAAACAAAAAAGGCTACGGGAACTTGCCCCCTAACCTGACTAAATATTTACTACATTTTTATTTCTTCATATATATCTATATAATATAAATCCTCTTTCAACTTCATAATAACATCTACTTCGTTATAAGTAGCCTCACGAGCATGTAAACCAAATTGATCCA
This sequence comes from Bacillus cereus group sp. MYBK95-2, assembly GCF_051915225.1. Classification (NCBI taxonomy): domain Bacteria; kingdom Bacillati; phylum Bacillota; class Bacilli; order Caryophanales; family Bacillaceae; genus Bacillus; species Bacillus cereus group sp. MYBK95-2. The sequence goes on from NZ_JBQAEH010000007.1 coordinate 220,589, forward strand.
TACCAATCCATATCCACCCAGGTGTAAGATATAAAACATCTATATTAAAATAATCTAACTTAGTAAGCTCCGATGTAATAAATTTATCTTTATTAGCGATTTGTTTATCTATTAAACCATATTCTTTTCCATTTTCAAATAGCGATATAAATTTCCCTACAATCGGATGTTCACGAACAATAAAATGATATTCTTTTTCCTCTATATTTACCACAATCAAACGAGAAACAGATAAATCAGGCCCTGAATTCGACATATTTGTTTATTCACCTCCTTATATAAGCTTCTTAAATATGATAACAAATGAATATTCAAATTAAGTTAATATAATGTAAAAAATAAAAAAGCTGAATCCCCTTTAGAAATCAGCCTTTATAATTCGATCAACTTTATTCTTTTACAAATTATTATAATGTTTCTTTTTCCTCATCATTTCCGGAAACTAAATTTCCTATAGCATCCGCTGTTACTTCTACTACAAATTCACAAATACCTGCTACAACTTCTCCAATTACTTCATCCATCTTTTTACCCCCTTATTTTATGTAACTTATTTGTAGTATAGAAGAAATTAGCGAATGTAAACTATCGAAAAAGGTGACATAAACCTTACAGAATTGTAAGCTCTTTCATCCCTCTGCTTATCCCCTTTGAAACTCCAAGTATTTTTAGCAGACATATAGGCCATCATAAATATGAAGCAAGTAATAATCTAGTGTCAGGAGGCGTTTAATATGTATTACGTAAAATTAATTAAAGGTCAATCTTTCTACGCTTTTGATCATCGTTTCTTGGTGTCTGAAGAAGAAGAGGTTTCAGAGAAAATTTATAATTACTTACGACGTAATGAATTTTTTGAAGTACGTAAAGAAGAATATTCTGCTTAATTACAAAAAGCATTAAGAAAAATATCATCTTATTTTGATATATTCTTGATGCTTTTATGTGAATTTCTTCTTTTCAATAATTGTTGTTGACTCTATTAAATAATCTAGTATTTGTCCAAGCTAATTCTTCACTATTTTCATATTCTAGTATATGAAAATAGTGAAGAATATGACTCATATCATTGATTACCAAGCTACTCAACCTATTAGTAAAACTGGTGAAACAACTTTTGCAATCCCCTCTTCTCCAAATAAAGCAATTCTAGCAAATTTGAAATTGAGAATTTCAAGTAGAGATTCACGTAATAATCGAGTAGAATTAATCGCTACAATTGGTGTAGAAGGAATAACTGGGACTTCACAAGTTTTATTCCGAATTTTCCGTGATAATATTGAAGTTTTTAATGCACAAGTAGGTATTGAATCTACAGATTCTGAACAATTTTACGTACAAACATTTCAAGCTATAGATCAAAACGTTAGCAGTGGAACACACGAATATTCATTAACTGTAGAAAACCTTACTAGTGGTGCTAGTGCAGAAGTTGTTGGTCCTCTATCTTTTAGCGCTTTAGCTATTGGAAAAGAGCAAAAATGTTGCTAAGTGAATCTAATATTTAATTTTGTACTTGAGAAAAGCGAGGCGTAGTTATACGTTCTTGCTTTTATATATATTCTTACTTTCTATTAGCTTTAATCATAAAATTTTTACGTTTTGATTCACTTATTTCAGCACTTAACACATCAAATTTTTGACAAATCAAAAAGATTGAAATCCACTTATGAAACACGTAATATAGACTCTGACTCTAAAAAAGTTCGTATAAAAACACTACATAAATAAGGAGGTTTTATATACGCGTTTTTCATTTTAAAAGACGGAGAGGTTTTATGTTATGTGGCGTAATAAAAACGTTTGGATTGTTTTAATTGGGGAGTTTATTGCAGGTCTAGGATTATGGCTTGGTATTCTTGGCAACCTTGAATTTATGCAAAAATATGTCCCTTCTGATTTCATGAAATCAGTTATATTATTTATCGGACTATTAGCCGGTGTTCTAGTTGGACCTATGGCTGGCCGTGTCATCGATCAGTATGAAAAGAAAAAAGTTCTTCTTTACGCTGGGTTTGGTCGAGTTTTAAGTGTTATTTTCATGTTTTTTGCTATTCAATTTGAAAGTATCGCATTTATGATTGCATTTATGATTGCTCTTCAAATTTCAGCAGCATTTTATTTCCCTGCATTACAATCTGTAATTCCACTCATCGTACGTGAGCATGAGTTATTACAAATGAACGGTGTACATATGAATGTTGGTACAATTGCTCGTATTGCAGGTACTTCACTAGGTGGAATTCTTTTAGTTGTGATGAGTTTACAGTACATGTATGCCTTCTCAATGGCAGCATACGCCTTATTATTCCTCTCGACTTTCTTCCTACAATTCGAAGACAAGAAATCAACAACACCAAGTAAACAAGCTGCAAAAGATACTAGCTTTATGGAAGTATTTCATATTTTAAAAGGAATTCCTATTGCTTTTACAGCACTTATATTAAGTATCATCCCTCTATTATTTATAGCTGGGTTTAATTTAATGGTTATTAACATTAGCGAAATGCAACATGATCCTACGATTAAAGGGTTCATATATACAATTGAAGGTGTCGCATTTATGATAGGTGCCTTCGTAATTAAACGTCTATCTGATCATTTCAAACCTGAAAAATTACTATATTTCTTTGCAGTTTGTACTGCTTTTGCACATCTGTCATTGTTCTTTAGCGATATAAAATGGATGGCTCTTACATCATTTGGGTTGTTTGGGTTTAGTGTTGGCTGCTTCTTCCCTATTATGTCGACGATTTTCCAAACGAAAGTGGAAAAAAGTTATCATGGTCGCCTCTTCTCATTCCGTAATATGTTTGAGAGGGTTATGTTCCAAATCGTCTTACTTGGCACAGGCTTCTTCTTAGATACAATTGGGTTACAATATATGGTTCTCATCTTCGGAGTCGTTTCATTATTGATTATTTCTATTTCCCTCTCTAAGCAGAAACATTATGAAAAACAGCATTCGCAATCTGCGAATTTATAAAATAAACAAAGAAGTATGGATCTAATATTGAATCCATACTTCTTTGTTTTATAATACGCCTATTTATTACGTTTATTGAAATTACCTAAAGGAGTATCCTCCTTTAATTTCGAATAGATTATAAAAAGTACTCTTTATAAAAGGAGTGGTAAAATGTCTGATGGCATCGAAGTATTTATTGTTCTGCTCTTTGCAATTGCTCTGTTTAGCATCCTAAACTTTTTAGCCATTTCCTTATCTGGACATAGTTTTAAAAAAAGAATCGTGGCAGGTTTCATATTTTTACTACTGACTCCCATTATCTTTTTGACTATCGCAACATTTGCTTCTATATTCGATAAAGCAGGATTTGGCGCAGGTACGTTAGCCTTTATGATCGCAAGCGTATATATATTAAATGGAATAGTGATTCTGCTTTCCTCTTTATTTATGCTCAAAAAAGACATAACATAGGCTATGGTACTAGCATGAATCTGACTTTACACTAGATTCATGCTTATTTAATTTCTCCTAAATTTTTATATGAAATTAAATAATTCTTTAAAAAAATTTAAACTTTATTTATTATAATATCCCTATCGTATTCGCACGTTTATTCAAATTTAAAAGAAAGGAGCACAAAATGAAAAAGGTTCTACTTACAATTCCTATACTAATCATCCTACTTAGTGGATGCAGCAATAACGATATATACGGTTCTTGGGAAGTCGTTGACAATAAAAATGGTGAATGCCCTGTATATTATAAATTTGAAACAGTTGTCAAAAAAGAAAATAAAGAGGAAATTGTGCAAAATTTAGTAGAAATGCAAACAACAAAGAATAAAGACGATTTATATAAAGGCTCATTTGTCAAAAATTCTAATGTATATCACATTGATTATGGTAATTCATTTACATCGGACCAAACTTTAAAAGTTGCCGACGGTACACTAAATGTATACTTTTTGACAGCCGAAAAATTATGCACATATAAAAAGAAATGATTACATTTCAGAGGAGACGCAGAAAATATTTTCTGCGTTATTTCACTTTAGAAATCGGCCACAAAAATAGCCCTTGTTTTCGTATTCTTTTTCATTCAAAACATGAGAAATATACTTAATAAAAACTAGAGAATACCTTAAGTTATATAAAATGAATCCTATAATAGACATTTCAATTAACACATCTACGCTATTTACATCGATACTTTTCAAAATAGGCTAATCCTTCCTCTAAATTTGTCAATCATTTTAATTTTCATAAAAAAATGATAAAATATAAACATGTGTTTTCAGAATAATTAAAAACGCAGAATGAAAGCACTGTTTTAGGAGGGGTTTTGATGACTTACACGTTAGCAACTAGAATGAAAGCATTCCAATCTTCTATATTTAGTGAATTAGGAGCCTATAAAAAAGAAAAAATTGCAGCAGGTCATAACATGATTGATTTGAGCATCGGAAATCCTGATATGCCGCCCGCTGATTTTGTAAGAGAAACAATGGTACATACAGCGAGTGAGAAAGAGAGCTACGGGTATACATTATCAGGTATTCAAGAATTTCACGAAGCTGTAACTGAATATTACAACAATACTCATAACGTTTTATTAAATGCGGATAAAGAAGTTTTATTATTAATGGGTTCACAAGACGGGCTCGTTCATTTACCTATGGTTTATGCAAATCCAGGTGATATTATATTAGTTCCTGATCCAGGATATACAGCTTATGAAACAGGTATTCAAATGGCTGGTGCAATATCTTACTACATGCCTTTAAAGAAAGAGAATGATTTCTTACCAGACTTAGAAGTCATCCCTGAAGAAATTGCCGATCAAGCGAAGATGATGATTTTAAACTTCCCAGGGAATCCCGTTCCAGCAATGGCTCATGAAGATTTCTTTAAAGAAGTAATCGCATTCGCGAAAAAGCATAATATTATCGTTGTCCATGATTTTGCTTATGCCGAATTTTATTTTGATGGTAATAAGCCAATTAGCTTCCTCTCTGTACCTGGTGCTAAAGAAGTTGGCGTAGAAATCAATTCTTTGTCAAAAAGTTATAGTTTAGCAGGTAGCCGTATTGGATATATGATTGGAAACGAAGAAATTGTTCGTGCACTTACTCAATTTAAATCTAATACCGATTACGGTGTATTTTTACCAATTCAAAAAGCGGCATGTGCTGCACTAAGAAACGGTGCTACGTTTTGTGAGAAAAACCGTGAAATTTATCAAGAACGTAGAGATACACTAATCGATGGATTCCGAACATTTGGCTGGAATGTCGATAAGCCAGCTGGTAGTATGTTTGTCTGGGCAGAAATTCCACAAGGATGGACTTCTCTAGACTTCGCTTATGCATTAATGGATCGTGCGAATGTCGTTGTTACACCTGGTCATGCATTTGGACCTCACGGAGAAGGCTTCGTACGTATTGCACTCGTTCAAGATAAAGAAGTGTTGCAACAAGTTGTTGAAAACATTAGAAATAGCGGCATTTTCGTCCTTGAAAAAGTAAATGAATTAGTTAAAAATTAATTCCGGCTCCCCTGCTTAACTTTAGCAGGGGTATTATTAATTGGAGGTACTTTCATATGCATATTAAAGACACACTTCCCCATCGTTATCCATTTTTAATGATTGATAAAGTAACAAATGTAAAACAAGATGAATTCGTTACAGGATATAAACTCATTACAAATAACGAATGGTTTATAAATGATAGTCACAAACATATGCCTCATATGTTAATTGTAGAATCACTTGCTCAGCTTAGTGCATTTGTACATACAAGTGATTCTGAAGGACTAGGATTCCTCTCCTCTTTAGATGGAGTTGAATTCCACGGAAAAGCATATCCCGGTGATAAACTTGATTTACATTATGAGCTAACGCGCAATCGCCGAGGTTTTGTTCTTGGTAAAGGTATTGCAACTGTAAACGACCAGCCTATTGTAACTATAGAAAAACTATTAATATATCAAGCAGATTAAAGTGTTCCTTATATCAGTTGGAAATATCTATTCTCAACCGATTGAGTAAATAGGAAAACATATTACGTAGTTAGGAGCAGGAAAATGGAACGTACTATCGGTATCGATGCTGGAGGCACATTAACGAAAATAGCTTATTTTAACAAAAAAAAGCTATTAACTTTTGAAAAATTTTATTCACATGAACAACATAAAATAATAGATTGGATTAAAAACAACAATGGCATAAAACAAATATGTATTACGGGTGGTAAATCTAAACTATTACAGCATCTGCTTACAGGTTCATATAAAATAATAGAGCTAAACGAATTTGAAGCTACTCTTGCAGGTGTCCAATACATATTAAAAGAAGAAAAACATGCTATACGCAATTTTATTTTAACCAATATCGGTACAGGTACTTCTATCCATTACGTTTATAATGAACAATATATTCGCGCTGGTGGAACCGGAGTTGGCGGTGGGACTATTATGGGACTCTCAAAATTGTTAACAAATATAGATCATTTTGAAGATATAATACCTCTAACAAAAGTAGGATCTAGAAAAGAGCTAGATATTACGGTTGGAGATATTTATGGTGTTATTCTTTCCCCTATCGATAATAACTTAACTGCTAGTAACTTCGGAAAAGCAGCCATTACAGAATCAAATAATAGTAACTCCGATATACTAGCTACTGTACAAGGACTTGTCGGTGAAGTCGTTACTGCATTAAGCCTTCAATTCGCTGAAACAAAAAACATTGAACATATTATTTATATTGGTTCGACTTTATGTAATAACGTACAACTTCAACATATTATTAGTAGCTACACCGAATATCAAAATAAAACACCAATCTTTTTACAAGATGGTGGTAATAGCGGTGCAATTGGTGCATTACTTCATGCTACGAAATAAAAAGCTGACTTTTGTCAGCTTTTTAGAAATGGCACTTCAAATTCAATAATTGATTCCCCGTTCTCTCCAATTCGCTCCACGCTTATTCTATCAATCACACAATTTAACTTCCCATGAAAACTAGGAATCTCCTTCACTACTTCAGCAGCTAATTCGGCACTTTCTTTTCTTCCGACTGTTACATGCGGGATGTACGGAATGTCTTCTTTCAAAAATTGTAATAAAGGTCCTGTATATAGAATATTATGTAGTTCCTCTATTTGTTCTTTCCCCTTTTCAACTCGTAAAAACAAATATTCTCTTTCACTTGTAATTTGATTCGTAAATTCAATTTCTATATTCTGTATCGGTTTTGATACATTTATAATATGTAATTTCAGCTCATCATTTGAAATCGAACTTTCAAATGGGAATACAATTGTAATATGCGGTGAAATTAATCCAAATAAAGGATCATGTTTTTGCCTAATGTCCTCGATTTCGCTAATGAACATGTTGTTTAGAAAAAGTAAAATTGTACGCATTTTTATCCCCTCAATTTTTCCTCATTATAATATGTATCATATTCTATGACAGCCTGCCCTTCAACAACTTGTTTTGCTTACCTGTAAAAATAAAAAAACTTCTCAAATGAGAAGTTTTCATATAGCATGATTATTATTTTCCCGCCAAACTTTTCTAAACTTTATATAACAGGCAATTCTCCAAGGAAAAATATACGATACTGCAACAACATAAAATAATAAACCTATTGTTTGCTGATCTAAGTCAACAATATATTTTCTTGAACCGTATCTCAAAACGACAAGTGCAATAAAAGTAATTAAAAAAGCTGCACTTTTTTTCGTATAAATATTCCCATCATCTCTTCGTTCATAATTTGTTAATACTATAAGCGGCACAGCAAAAAGTACACCAATGAATACCGCTATACTTACTTGCAATATAGCTGGATGTACGGGACTTAAAAACCATACAATACCTGGTGTTAAAAATAGTAATGGCCATAAAATACGTTTTCCCGATCCCTTTATTGACTTATGCATGGAGCGATAACGACGCCAAAATATTAGTAGTGCAATGCATAAAAAGACGGTTATTAGTGAGGACGTGTCTCCCATATATTTTCCTTCTCCCTAAAAAAATAATCTATCACTATTTTAAACTGTTCGTTCAAATGATACTTTACGAATAAATATACTACTAGTTATGATATAAAGAATTGTTAATCCAATTGAAATAACAATAAAATAAGGGATATCTATTAAAGATACATCATTTGTAAATAACAATCCTTTTATCCCTACTTCTCCATACAGCACACTATTTGTTGAAAGGAAAAGCGACCCACCAATCATGAGACCAATCCATTGAAATCTTTGCTTAAAAATTACTACTACTTGAAAGAAACATGCTATCGTAACATAAAATAAAAATTGTAAAATAAACTGTTGTATTAATTGCTCTCCAAAGTTAACATTTACTAAGTTATATTTTATATCTTGTAAAAACAGTATTTGAAGGAATGAAAACAATGCGGATTGCAACACAATATAACAAATCGCTCCGATAAAATATTGTATTCTCGTTATACCAAATGAAACTGCTAAACGAAATAAATCATCTTGAACAATGAAAACACTCCCTACTATAAAAATCATAATTGCAATTGAAGGATTATTGATAATTTCGGGTAAATAACCAACTTTCGCTTCATTTAAATGAGCAGCATATAAAGCTCCTTTTATTAATAAAGCTACAATCCAAAATATTAAAATTGCTTTATAATGAAAATTTATATGTAACCTCAATTGTTTCATTAACATCGTCATTCCACTTCACCACCAGTCATGTGAATAAATAGTTTTTGTAATGTAATTCTATCAATTACTAAACCTTCTTTTTCAAGAGAGTAACAATCTTCATTAGAAAGCTCTTCCCATATAACAGCAATACCTTTATTCCCATAAATTTCTTTATTTATAACTTTTTTATTAATCAAGAACTCCTCCACTTTACCTTTTTGCCCTGAAATAATATGACCTTGTTGCAATAAATCTTCCACTGTTGATTGAACAACAAGTGCACCTTCTTTTATGATAATTACTTCTTCAATAACATGGGTTACTTCTTCTACCAGATGTGTTGATAATATAATTGTTCTGGGATACTCCCCGTAATCTTCTAGTAGTAAACTATAAAATAACTCACGATGTGCTGCGTCTAATCCTGTAGTTGGTTCATCAAAAATAGTAATTGTCGCTCTGCTTGCTAACCCTTTAATAATTCCTACAACTGTTTGCATGCCATGAGATAGTTTATGGTATTTCTCTGTTATATTAAGCTGAAATTTACCCGCCAGTTCTTCAGCAAACTTCTGATCCCAATTTTTATAAAACATGTTACATATCTTAAAAATTTCTTTTACGCTATAACTTAAATGAGACTCTTCTTTTACTCTAACGAAACAAATATTTTGCATCGCTTTACTATTTTCAAAAACATCTTCACCAAATATTGATACACTTCCACTACTTGAAGTAATTTGTCCTGCTAGTAAATTTAATAAAGTCGTTTTCCCTGCTCCGTTCCTTCCAAGCAAACCATATATTTTATTCTCTTCCAATGAAATCGTTACTTCATTTACAGCTATTTTCTTTTTATACTTTTTCGTTACATCTTTCGTTTCAAGTGCAATCATCCCTCTTTCCCCTCCTTCGTAATCTTTTGGATCATATCCATCAATTCATCTTTTGATATTTCTAGTACTTTCGCTTCTTCCCACACTTTAGGTAAATATTCAGTCATAAAAGTATTTTGTCTTTTTTTTAGTACAACTTCTTTTGCTCCTTTTGCAACAAACATCCCGATCCCTCTCTTTTTATATAAAATCCCCTCATCCACTAATACATTCACCCCTTTAGCTGCGGTAGCCGGATTTATTTGTAACATCTTCGCAAATTGATTTGTCGATGGAACTTGTTCTTCTTCAAGCAATATGTCTTTTAAAATATCAGATTCAATCGTTTCTGCAATTTGTATGTATATTAATTTATTTTGTTCTAGAGTCGGCTTCACATTTTCACCACCTTAGGTTCATAGGTTCATTACTTATGTAATTAACCATATCACATAGAATTATTTTTTTCCATAAATTTCTTTTACAAAAAAGAGAGTCATTCAATTAAGAATGTCTCTCTTTCTAAAAATTCGAAGTTTCAACTCTTGTTCTCAAATTCTTTTCATTTATACCATTTTGACAAAAATTAAACTGTTGTCCCTCAATACATTTTGTACGATCTACTACTTGCCCTAAATGATAGCTTGTATGCTCAACCAAATGTAATAGACTTTGAAGATCAATATGCCTTTTTTCTTCCCAGACCTGTATATATGCTTTGCCCCACTCATCAAATATTTCTTCAACAGTTTTTAACAAAGCTTCAGAGCTTATTTGTTTCACTGGAAAATATTCTTCAATTCCATTTTCAAAAACTATATTTGGATCCTTATAACGCCTTGTATTTCTCTGTAAATGTTCACAAATATGTAGTACGATTCCACCAATTGAATTAACAGAGGTCTCTTTTTTCCACAAATCTTCTTCACTAACGAGCCTAATTGCCTGTACTAATTTAGGTAAATAATGATCCTGCATTCTATGATAAGAAATTTTGTATACTAACTCTATCTTCTCCCCTCCATTATTTCAACTGGCTCACTGGATATTTAGCAAATAAAGATTTCCGAAAATCTTTATCTTCCACAAGCATTTTAATTTTTTCTTCATTGCCGTTAAAGAACTTTATAACTTTATTTTTATCCCATATATCTTTTTCTTTTGGAAAATCATCGAATTCCCTATGCAAAATTGATAACATTTCTTCCCTCGTTATCTTAAAGTTTTTATTTTCTATTTGAAACTCATAAGCTTTTGCGTTTGGTACTAAAATTACTAGATAGGTAGCATTAAAGAGAAAATTCTTCTTCATCGTATCTTTCTCATCAAACCAATACGTCTCAATCATTTCTTCTGTAAGAGCTCCACTCTCTTTTGCACCATAGTTCACTTTTATATTTTCATTTTCTAAACTTATACTTTGAACTGTTCCACCACCAGGTAAATGATTAATAATTGCAACCACATCTGAATTATTACCAACGTATGTCCCAGTATATTTCTTAAAATCATCTGACCTAACATCATATATATCTTTTATTCTTTCCCCGTTAGAACAAGCCGTAATGAATAAAAAAATTGTTAGCATAACGATTATGTTATGATGCATATATTTCATTTAGCATCCCCCATTTTTATCGATATTTCGTTAATTACAATATTTACTTTCAAATCCCTTTTTAAATATACGCATTTTAATCAAAATTAAAAATTTTCATTTTTTATGTTTACAATTATCCATTAATTGTATATACTTACTAACGTAAGAAAAAAATTCTAAAAGGAGGTCGAAGGAAATGATGAAATTACAATTACATGCATTAACTTTAGCGTTAACTGCACCTGTGTTTTCTGGACAATTAAATATGAATTCGACCACCCTAATGGAGAATTGAAAATCGTAATTTATTTCATTTAATTCATAAATTCGCCACAGGAGGTCGTATACTTTCCTGTGGCTTTTTCACGCCCAGCCATAGGAGAACTGTATCTTCCTGTGGTTTTTTTGCGCGATTTTTTAGTCTCTTACATTATTTTTCTAAGAAAGGAGCAACATTCAATGACTATTAGCGTATTGTTTTTAAGTATTACGATTCAAAGAAATACAATTTCCAAAGATGAAATTCTTCATAATGAGCAAATTGAAAAAGCTATGAATGATGTTAAGGAGCGCCAAGCACTTTACTGTGATCACCTGTAATTCCTTTTTGAAAGGAGGAATTCATTTATGACTTTTCATATTTTCTTTTTTACGACTGTGCTTCAAAAACATACTTTATCTGAAACTGAAATCAATCGTAAACAACAGTTAAAACAACTGACTGATAAAATAACTGACATTAAAAGTTCATACTACACTCAAATGTATTAAAAATATATTTTAAAGGGGTCATATATTCATGAAATTTAAAGCATTCTTTTTAACCATCACCATTCAAAAACGTAAGCTTTCACAGAAAGAGATTTTACGTGAACAACACATCCAAAGCATTATGGACGAAGTAAAAGAGCGCCAATCTTCTTATTACACTCGTCTTTTCTAAATCACTTATAAAGGGGTAATTATTTTATGAAATTTAAAGTATTCTTTTTAACCATTACCATTCAAAAAAATAAATTTTCTGAGTCTGAAATGCTTCATGAACGACAAATTAATCAGGCTATGAATTCTGTAAAAGAAAGACAAAGTCATTACTGTAGTCATCTGTAATTCCAATTCGAAAGGAGGAATTCACATATGAAGTTTCACCTTTTCTTTTTAACGATTACGATTCAAAAAGAAACAATATCTCAAAATGAATTAAAACAAGAAAGACAATATAAACAAGCTATTGATGAAATTCGAGATCGTAGAAGCAAGTACTACACTCACCTTTAATCGTTTAACTATATAGAATTGAAAGGAGTCGATTATGATGTTGATAGCACGCTGTAAGGAAATGATTTGGATAGTTCAGAGGGATTCCACATAGTTTTATAGAGCTTATATCACACAAGTTTATCACTGAATTTGATGTATAAAAAATATATAATAAAATCAAATCAACCCACTTTTAATTATTTATTTATAAACAAAAGATACACCACTTAAAAAGCGGTGTATCTTCCTCAGTTTTTACTATTTTCGGTTACTTCTCTTCGTCTTAAACAATCTCACTAAGTTCGAAACAACTGTTTTTGTTACTGCATAAACTGGTACTGCTAAAATCATTCCGATAATTCCCGCAAAGTTACCTACCCCTAAAATTAAAATAATAATTGTTAGTGGATGAATATTTAATTTCGAGCTCATAATACGTGGTGAAATAATATTACTTTCAAACTGTTGTACAATTGTTACGATAATAATTACGTATAAGGCTTGCATCGGAGATACGAACAGTCCTACAATAACAGCTGGTGCTGCCCCGATAAATGGACCTAAGTTAGGAATGATGTTTGTAAATGCTGCGATAATTCCTAAAACGAAAGCGTACGGTAAATCAATAATTAAATAACCGATAAAAGTAAACGCACCTACAAATATACAAACGAGCGCTTGCCCTTGAATATATGCAGATAATGTTTCGTTCGTTTCCTTAATGATACGAAGCCCCTCTTCACGGTAAGATTCTGGTAATAAACTTACCGCTTTTCCTGGAAAGGCATGTCCATCTTTAAACATGTAAAATAAAATGAACGGTACAGTAAATACAACTAATGCAACGTTCGTGATAATACCAAATAAAGCCGTTGCACTCGACGTAATTGTATTTGGTATATCTTTTAAGTATTCAATCGCATTTTTTTCAATTGTTTCAATGGAAACGTAGTTTTGTGTAGATAACCATTCAAACAACCTATGATGTGATAATTCTTGTATGTATACTTTTCCCTCTTTTATGTAGCCTGGCATATTTTTTACTAAGTCCATTAGCTGTTGTGAAATCGTAGGAACAACTACTCCAACGCCAACCGCAGTTAATGTTATGATAAAAAGATATAACAGCAATATCGCTAAATTTCTAGGTACTTTTTTATTCTCCAAAAAGATTAATACAGGATTAAATATGAAGTATAAAAAAAGCGCGATTAAGATTGGGAAAAATAATGTTGATATGAAGATACCAATCGGTTGAAATAAAAATGATATTTTTGTGCAAATAAATATGATTCCTACAACCATTAGCACTTCTAATGTCCAAAAGTGCACTTTTGATTTCAAAAAAATGGCCTCCTTTAAACTAGCACTTCTCTTCATTGTACCAAAATAAGTATGAATTTCACATAATATTTTCCTTTACAATATTCCAAAATACCAATAAATACACTACAATGAGATTACATACAAATTTGCAGGTAAAGGTGATAAAAATGACACAATGCATCATTTGCAGAAAAGATACGAAAGAACTTAGTGAACAATATGTCATTCCAGAAATATTATGTGGATATTATTTCACAAACTCAATTTGTGATACTTGTCATGAACAAATGACAACAAATATTGATCGTCCTTTAATTAGGCATAAATTGAGTCAATTTAAGATTGAACAAATGAAAAGACAAATTGATTCCCCACTCTATACGAATGAGCACGGTGAGGAACTTGCGGCTGCTGAGACTGATGTTGTCGAAGTAAGCGACGAAATTCTTTATTCTAATGCATTAATTATGAAACTATGTAAAAAGCACGATATTTCCTTACATAATGAAATTTGGAAAGAGGAACGTGTAACGAAAGTAGCGAGTTCTATTCAACGTGAATTACTATTAGATAACCGTAAATATAAAATGAGTATATTAAAAATGGCTTATACATTCGCTGTACAAGCAGTTGATGGCTACTTTGAAGATCAAGATGCAATTGATATTTCTACCATTCTCTCAAATGCAGATTTCGTGGAACTAAAAGAAAAAAGCATTGTACGTGATTTAAGCAAAAGTTCTTTATGGAATACGCTAAATACAAGTAGTGAAAATCATTACTTTATTTTACTTAGCGATAAAGACGGTCTGTTTTGCTTCATTCGCTTGTTTGACATCTTTGATGTTGTCGTTCATTTATCAGAAAAAAGATTTGACCTTCCATCACCCATTGTCGGTGTAAATAATGTGAATACACAGAAATTTTATGTCCAAAGTTTAAAACAGTATATGGATGGGCTGTTCAAAGAAAAAGCACCTACTATATAATAGATACCAGAACATACGGTCTCCTTTCTTGATGAAAAGACACTGTGTTATAATGAGTATGAAAAGAACAATACAATCACATAAACCAATTATAAATTGTATATAAATAAAAAAGACTAGTGTGCGGCTACACACTAGTCCACGTAACTTAGCAGATTGGATTGTTCATTTATCCTATTTGTTTCTTACAAACAAAACAACCCACATTCTATAGGCATAGGTGGGTTGTTATTTTTTGAGCTTGTCTATTAAAACGACGACGAACGTTAACAATGCAACGAGAAACAGTCCACCCTGCAGTAGCAACGCTATTTCACTCACGTATTATCACCCCCCTCCTACTCGGAGAAGTGATAATTGAACAACCAACCGCACCTTAAGTTACCCTTTGATTTTACCATATTTTCTAATAATTTACGATGAAAACCCGCAAGCGAATAACTTGCGGATTTTTTATACCCTATTAACAGGCAGTAAACAAAATGAAGCAATAAATAAGTGAAACTTTATTTTTCACTATTTTTTTAATGCATATGCATCAGCAATCATTTCACCAACAATTTTATTTTCTTCTTTCTTCTTGTCTTTCAATAATGGGAATAACAATTCTGCCACTTCATACGCTTCTTCTAAATGCGGATATCCTGATAAAACAAACGTATCAATTCCTAACGATTCATATTCTTTTATCCTTTCTGCTACTGTATGCGGATCGCCTACAAGTGCAGTACCTGCCCCACCTCTTACAAGTCCGATACCAGCCCATAAATTAGGGCTTATCTCTAACGACTCTCTCGTACCTTTATTTAAATGTGTCATCCGTTTTTGACCAACCGAATCATATCTTGCAAATGTCTTTTGAGCAAGCTCAATTGTTTCATTATCCACATATTGAATTAAACGTTCGGCCTCTTCCCATGCTTCTTCTTCTGTCTCTCTTACAATTACGTGTAATCTAATGCCAAATCGGACTGTACGCCCCTTCTCTTCTGCAAGTTTTCTTACTTCTTCTACTTTTTCTTTTACTTGCTCTGGCGGCTCTCCCCACGTTAAATATACATCACTATGTTCAGCTGCTACTTCTTTTCCAGCAGCTGATGATCCTCCGAAATATATAGGAGGATATGGCGTTTGAACTGGTGGGAATACAACTTTACTATCTGTAACTTGAATATGTTTTCCTTCTAAAGAGATCGTTTCACCTTGCAATGTCGATTTCCAAACTTTTAAAAATTCATCCGCTGCTTCATACCTTTCATCATGATCAAGATATAATCCATCTCCTTGTAGTTCAACTGGATCTCCTCCAGCTACTACATTAATAAGCAGTCTCCCATCTGAAATTCTATCAAATGTAGATGCCATCCTCGCTGCAACTGTAGGGGACATTAGTCCTGGTCTTACTGCTACTAAAAATTTTAGTTTTTCTGTTTCAGCAGCAAGAGCTGAAGCTAACACCCAAGGGTCTTCACATCCTTGACCAGTTGGAAGTAAAACACCCGTATATCCTAAATAATCAGCTGCCGCAGCAACTTGCTTATAATAACCATATTCAGCTGCTCTTCCTCGTTTTGTCGTTCCTAAATATCGACCATCTCCATAAGCCGGAATAAACCATAATAATTCCATGCCTTTACACACCCCTTATTTATTTTGAATCGTATACTAACACATTCTATATAAATTACCCCTAATAATTTATATGTTAATTCCCAGTCTCACCTTTAAAATTATCTCGCCATCTTAAAAACTTCGCTTCTAGTAAACGTACTAGAGAGTCAGAAAACTTCCCAACAAATGCAAAGATAATTATGCCGACAAATACGATATCTGTATTTGAAAATTGCCTTGCATCCATAATCATATAACCAATACCTTCTGTAGATCCCATAAGTTCTGCTACTACTAAACTCACCCATGCAACACCTAACGATAACCTTGCTCCTAGTAAAAGATTAGGCAATGCAGATGGTAAAATGAGTTTCGTAATTAGTTTTCTTTTGCTAAACTCTAACACTCTCGCAACATCAAATAACTTTGAATCCACACCTCTAATACCTAAAAATGCGTTTACGTATAAAGGAAAAAATGCACCATCTGCAATTAATAACACTTTCGATGTTTCACCAAAACCGAACCATAATACGAAAAGTGGCGCAACAGCTAGATGAGGTACAGTTCTTAACATTTGCACAGGTGGATCTAAATATTGCTCACTTCTCGTTGAAAACCCAACAATCGTTCCTAAAATGATTCCTAAGCCCCCACCAATAAAGAAACCAGCCACAGCCCTGAATACACTAATACTTAAATGGCCGAATAACTCTCCTGTTTTAATAAGCTCTTGGAAAGCTAGAAAAATATCTAATGGTGTTGGTAAAACTGTTTTAGAAACAAGACCGAATACGCCAGCTAACTGCCAAATTATTAATATAATAACCGGTATAGTAATCGCCCTTACTAAAACTTTTACATTTAACTTTCGCACATTCTTAACTCTGTTTTTCTCAATCGTTATACTCGCTGGTTTCATAACAGCTTTCGTATTTTCCACTTTACAAAACCTCTTTTCACTTCGCTTTCAATGCTTTTTCTACGAAAGAATTATCTACAACTTTTTCCGCCTTAATTTCTTTCTTTATAGAACCGAGCTTATATTGAAAATCCGCTGTCTTTTGTTGTTCTGCTATTATTTCCTTCGTTACCGGAACTAAAATTGGTTTGTCGTGATTAAACACTTCTTTTACGATCTCCGCATCTATCTTTTTTACAGAAGTATATACTTTTATTGCTTCATCTAAGTTAGCATCTTGCCATACACGTGCTTTCTCATAAACTTTGAGGAATTTCTCAACTAATTCTGGATGTTCTTTCGCAAATTTTGTTCTCGTAATTAAAAATTCTGGTGAAGAGACATTTAATGTTTCACCGTCTGCAATCACCTTCGCACCTTTATTTAACGTATGTAATGATATGAAAGGGTCCCAAATCGCCCATGCATCTACTGATCCTGATTCGAATGCAGGCTGCGCTTCATCTGGTTGTAATTGAATGACATTTACCTCTTTTGCATCAATCCCTTCTTTATCAAGTGCTCGATACAATAAATTAAAGGCACTACTTCCTTTTGCTACCGCAATTTTTTTACCTTTTAACTCTTTTACACTCGCAATCTTGCTATCTTTTTGAACGAGAATTCCAGTTCCTTTTCTCGCATAACTTGTATTGGCGATTTCGGTAAATCCAATACCTGCTGCTTGCGCTGAAATGACTGGAGAATTCCCTACTTCACCAAAGTCTAATCGGTTTGATGCGATTGCTTCAAAATAAGGAGGTCCACTTTGGAACTCTGTCCATTTCACTTTAACTCCTTCTTTTTTAAACTCCTCTTCAAACCACCCCTTTTTCTTTGCTAGTAATAGCGGGCTTAACCCTTGCTGTATACCAATTTGTATTGTTACATCTTCTTTCTTACTACTTGCTGTACTTTTTTCACATCCTAATAAACATACTGATATAGCTAAAGCAAAAGAAAGAATTTTAAATTTTTTATACATATAAAATCACCCTTTTCCTATATACTTGTTTGAATCAACCCTCCATATTCAAACTGCTGTAATACTTTCGTTCGAAGTTGTTGGAACGATTGAGAAGTTTTATTTCGCGGATAAGGCAAATTATTTTCAATCACTTTATGTATTTTCCCTGGTTTTGCACTCATAATGATGATTCGGTTTGAAAGATATATCGCTTCGTCTATATCATGTGTAACGAATATCATTGTTGTTTTCTTCTGCTCCCAAATATTTAGCAATACTTCTTGTAAATGACTTCGAGTAAAAGCATCCAGCGCTCCAAAAGGTTCATCAAGTAATAATACATTTGGATCTCTTAATAACGCTCTCGCTATCGCAACACGTTGTGACATCCCGCCTGAAATTTCTTTCGGATACGATTTTTCAAAGCCATCTAACCGAACGATTTCAACCCATTCTCTCACCTTATCTTTCACATACTTATCTTTTAACGACAAATCTGCCGCTATATTTTCTTCAACTGTTAACCATGGAAAAAGCCTATGTTCTTGAAAAATAAAACCTTGTTTCTTGCTCGTTTTTAAGATAGGCTCCCCGTCAATAACAACTTCACCTTCAAAATCATTATCTAGACCTGCAACAATTTTTAGTAATGTACTTTTTCCGCACCCACTCGGACCAATTACTGTAACAAAATCCCCTTCCTCTAATTGAAATTTAATATTCTCTAGCACTTGAACCGTACCAGTTTGTTTCAAAAAATATTTTGATACCCCATCAATTGAAACAGTCATTTCTTCCCCTCCTTAAAATGATTCATATAAATGAACAGATTCAGTATTTGTGCAATAAAAAAACCAAAGGCATTTTATCTGTTGATAAAATGCCTTTGGTTTCTCCAATCAGCAATACGTTATGGAATTAAGTACATATTATACAAATATTTCCGATAAGTCAACTAGGTTTTATTAAAACATACATATGATTTGTTTGAACATTTTACTTTTGTTTATTTAAACGACGTTTACTTACTATTTTTTCTGATCTTTAATCCACTGTAACCAATAAGAAAACTCACACGCTAAATGCATTTGATGGGATTTAATTAGACTATTAGGACAAAGGACTGGGAACTCAACAACTAGACTTACTTCTATCCCTGTATCAGTATCTTTAAATTGATGTCGAACTCCACCAATAGTAGTACCATCTTTCATACGTGCAACACCTGTTGATTGGTATTGATAAGATTTATCTCTCGGTGTTTTCAATCCGGTTTCGTCACCAAAAACAATGAAAAATTGAACTGGAAACGGAGAATTACCAGTAGTTTCGATAACCTCTAATTCATTTTCCCCAAAGGGTCTTAGTACATAGTGATCAGGACAAGCAGATAAATTCACTTTGTTATTTTCACGTGATTGTTCAAGCATCAAACTATCAATTCCATGTATAGCTACTTCTGCTGTAATCCCGTCTAAATAAATACTAGTTTTTGAAAATTTTCGTCTATCACCAGATAAAAGAGTACAGATACGCATACCTAATGCACTTAATCTAAGTTTTGATTTCAACTTTTCGTACATTTCATTGTATGTATATCGCAACTTTATTTCCGTTAGCTGTTTTATCATGACGTCTGTATCATTTATTTCAAGCTCTTTATGTCCTAATGTATATAATACTTTTTTTATCCGTTCTCTTTTCCATTTTATAAGTTGCTCTTGTGAGATATTATTTCCATCGATAATAATTTTCATAAACTTTCTCCTTCCTTTTGATTGTATCGTAGTGTAGTTAATACTAAATTAACCATTTCATGTTTTGTATCTAGATTCAACTTTACTTCTGAATGAGCAATACTGCTAAGACCGTATAGAATAAACCCAGAAGCTAATAATGAGTTATCAGTATAAAAAACCCCTATGTTTACTCCCTCTTCAATTACTTGTCTAATTAACGGTTGCATACGTGCGAATAATTTCTGTTCCAGTTGAAAATGTTGTTCCGTCTGAAACGAACTCACATTTTTATAGGGTGCTAACTTTTCAATAAATGTCCAAAATATATCTAGTGAATCTTTCATCTTTTGCATGACAGACTGTTCATTTGAAACAAGTATTTCTTCAATTAACTCCATATTTTTCACAATACAGTCATTTAAAACTTCATCAACAAAATTCTCTTTAGACTTGAAGTAATAATAAAATAAGCCCGTTGCTACACCTGCATGATTCACAACATCTTTTATGCCAAATCCTTTCATACCATTTTTCATATATAGTTCAAAACCAATATCCATTAACTCTTGGCGTCTTACATCTGGTTCTTTTGATATTCTTTTCATACGTCATCTCCTACAATGTTTTCACCACGACTGAATCTGATTCAATCATAAACGACTGAACTTGATTCAGTCAATATTATTTCATAAATTTAAAATCGATTTAATAACTAAGCGACGAAATTTCTACAAAAAAAGAGTAATCTCAAGAGATATGCTACTAACCTTAGATTTATCAAAAAAGTTAGATCATATAACTTGAGACTACTCATTCCCATTCAAAATATTTATGTAATTAAATTTTATTTCCTCTGCACCCTGGCTGTCTCCAAAACTATTGGTGGCAGCTCTTTTTGAATGATTTCTTTTAATCCATAAAGAGCTTTCTTCACATAACCACCTTCGAAATTTCCTAATGGTTCTGGTAATTCATCCTCATCCAATATGAAGTATTCTCCATTTGGAAGTACCATAATATCGATGATTAAATCTTCAAAGGAAACCACTTCATCTTTTATTTGTGTGTTTTTTACGATATTAAAATAGGAACCTAAATACTTTCCTTTTATATCTCTCCATACGTATAAATTGTACGGACGATCTTTCCAGTAATATGCGATTGTATAACTTCCTTTTGGGATTGTTAACTTAGTATCATTTGCAGTCATTGTAAATGAATACTGCACCTCGTGAAATAAAACGATACTTTGTGATTGCTTTTCAAGTAATAAGCAATTGTGATCTACTATTGTTGAGTTATACCGGATTTTTCTTTCTATAATTTCAATTTTCGATGTAAGTAACTTATTCATTATTTTGTTTCCCCTTATGCTAGTTCTATCCTCAATTATATCCATTTATGTAGTAATAAAGAAGTGTATAGTTTTTTATATAATGATTTATACAAGTACATAATAAAAACTCCTTCTTATTTAGAAAGAGTTTTTCACTATCCATGTTTCATATTTTTTCACTTCTAACGGAAGCTCATTTGTTTTTATGCAACTAACAGTACTATTACTCATGTTTTAACTTTTCCTTAACCGCATCATAAAATTTTCGTTCTTCATCAACATTTAAGTAAACACGACTTACTGTTTTAGAAAAGCCGTATAACAACTGCGCTTTCACTGACTCTTTTAATGTTATTTCAAAAGTAGCAGGTTCTTTTATGAACTCCATAACAGTTGCATCCAATACCTGTCTCCCTTCTTTTGCCGTTAGCAATTCACCCTTGTAGAACGCAATATTATCAATTTGTGTAAATGGCACAACAATTTTCTTTCCTAATCCGATTTGAATGATTACTTGTTCTTCTGTTACGACAAGTGGATTTTTGCGCATCGCTTGTATTTCAGCTATAAAATAAATCATCGCGTATACATTTAAAATAAGTAAAATCCATGCTATTACTGGATTCCACTGATGTAGTAAATAATGAAAACCAATGCTTTCAATTGCTGTTGCATGAATAATCATGATATACACACCTATAGCACCAGTCTTTTTATGATATGAGTATACAGATTTACCTGTTGGTACTTTTTCACGCCACGATAAAAACGCATAATAGATTAACTTACACTCTGTTAGAATGACATCTATTAACTTACCTCTTTTCATAGTAGCGTCAAACGCTGCATCAATTGCATAAGAAAAGGAATAATTTTCTCTTCTATATTCTTTATATTTTTTTATTATTTTAGGAAGCACTCTAACAATTTTATAGAGAAGGAATAATTCTAGACCTACAAATGCAATTTCAGCCGCAACAATAATATAAGAGATGAATGAAAAAGCTTGTAAATAATCACTTGGAATAATAAATCTTGCAAAAATATAACCAGCTATTACAACAGGAACTATATATGTTAACGAGTATCTTTTTCGAATAATGAAGAAATACGTGATGATTGGAATGACAAACATGCAATCTAATAATGATCCAAGCACAACTTCTTTCGGCGCAACTGGTACAATTGGAAGGGCATACAATAAATAGTTTGATAGCATAATTAAAGAGACGAGTCCAATCCAAATACCTTTTCGCCTTCGTGATAGTGTAACCTTCATACGTTCACTCCTTTATTTAAAAACCTCATTTAAATGGTCTTTATAAAATGAAATGGCACGTTCAAATTCTTTTACTTCCTCTACTTTCACGACAGTTTCAAGTAATAATTTCATCGCTGATTCGTGATCGTTTACGTTATATTTTGCTAATGATAAAAATACTTTCATCGGAGCGTTCTCTGGAAATTTTTTCACCCCAGCTTCTAATACTGTAATTGCCTTTTCATATTCCCCTATACAACGATATGTACTTCCTAAACCAATATAAGCACCGCAAAGCGATTCGCCATCAAGTCCATTTGCGATTGCCTGCTCATAATACGGAACTGCTTCTGTTTCTAGCCCCATTACATCATGTATCCACGCACACTGATACAGTACTTCTGCATCCTTTGTAAAGTTTGTTAATCCTATAAGCATCTCTTTAGACTGCGCATATTTCTTTTCATTTCTAAGTTTAATAGCTTGCTTTAATAAATGTTCCATAGAATCCACTCCTCACCAATTATTCTGTGTATAGCTCTTGATTGGTATACGCTTCACATTCGTGTAAAAGTAAAATTCCCACCAATTAAAGTTTCGCTTACTTATTACTATGCGGATTCATTCTCATCTAAAAACTTAATTTTAAAAAGCAGTGACACGATTACATAATACCTCTAAGCTTTTGACAATTTCTTTCGCTGTTTCATCTTTCCCATTACACAACTTCCCTTTACCATCCTGTCCAATTACATAATGCACAGCCCCGCGCGAATATAAAGAATGTGGTGAATTCGCAATCATTACATTCGCCCTTGCTTCTTTCATTCTATTTTTTGCTCTTTCAAACAGTTCTTCTTCATTTAAATCACTTTCAAGTTTAAAACCAACAAGTACTGTTTCTGGGTCCCATTCTTTTATTTGTTTTAATACCTTTGGAGCCTTTTGAAAGTGAATAATCGGTGCTATATCACTTGAAATTTTTCCGTTCATATTAAGAACATTACCATCTTGATCACAAATTTTCTCTACAATCCAATCTGATCCAGCCGCTGCCATAATGACTGCATCAACCTTTTCATGTGATATGATACTTTTCATTTTATCTTGTAAATCAACGATTCCTTCAAATGGATGTAATTCTAACCCTCTATGTACATCACTCGGTTTCTCCGCAAAATAACCGTGTAAATATATAACATGTGCCCCTTTAGCTAGAAGTTCTTCTGCGATTATCCTTCCGATTGTACCTTTGGCCATATTCGTATGCCCGCGTACTTGATCCCATTTTTCTAGACAACCACCGCTCGTAATTAATACATTTTTCCCCTTCATTGTAACCATCCCTTACTAATTTTTCTTACGAAACCATTCTGTTCCAAAGTCAACTATATCACGCTGTTTCATTAGACGACACGTTGCATTCCCTATCTTCCCATTTTTTACAGTTCCTTTTCGCTCAAACTCCACACCAATTTCTACAAACTTCTCAGATTCGTAATCCATTTCAACAAACTCTTTCCACACTCTTTCACCGTTTTCTATAATAGGTGCTCCTACTTGTATTAACTCACATGCACCAGAACGCACCTCGGATAAATGAACAGACGTATTGGAATCATATCCAACACCAATTAATAATACGTACCCGTCTAAATCATATATTTTTCTTAATGGAGATTCTTCTCCAAAGCTCATTGATAACGAATGGTTCATTGTTATTTCTACTGCATGTTTTCCCCATGCAGCAAAACTTCCTAACGGATGATTACTACGTACTACATTCGGATATGTACGAAAACATTCAACTATTTCACCCATTCCCCTTGTTGGGGTTATACGTGAATCAAATGCTGGGACGTTATCTCGGATAATTTGCCACCAGTCTTCCGGTACAGGTGGTCTTGACCAATGTTTCGGATCGGACAAATCCGAAGATTGCGTTGGCATTATTATCGTTCCTTCTTCCGTAACAACTTTCATTAATGCTTCTACTACAGCAACGGCACCACCAGATATCCACCCGATAGAACTTAGTGATGAATGAACGATAATTGTCATTCCTTTTTCGACTCCTAATGCTTTTAAATCTTTTGTTATTGTTTCGATTGTATTTGGAAATTGTGTACTTGCTACTATTTCATTCATTTTCATATTGGTTCCCCCACTAGCCACGTAAATTTAAACTTTTATATAAATATATTATCATATTTTTCTCAATTTTTAACTTAATCATATTCATTACTACAAAAATATGTATATTATTATACTGAAGCCTCAAAACTCTATTAAAATCGTAGATAATGATGAGCGAGAGTTTTTTTGAAATGAAGAAAAATGTAAATCCTATTTTTTCAAACTATACTCCATATGCATATTTTTATACTATTTTTCCATGTAACAATGAAGTCTTTCTATCCCTGGATATTTTTCTCCTAAACTTTTAACTTGAAAACCAATTCTTTTATAAAATTCTACCGCCCCATCGTCTGTCTCCGCTTCTATATAAGTCAATTGATATATCCTTACCACTTCTTTAATCATTTGCAGTGCAATTCCTTTTTGACGATAATCTGGAGCCACTGCTATATGACATATGCGTGCTTTAGTTTCTCCGATTATTTCAATACCTAGACAAGCTTTTTCTTCATATTTGTACAAAGTCCCTTTATTACTTTGATAAAATATTACTGCTTTCTTTAAGCTTATTTCATTTGGACCGACGGCATATTGTAGCACATTTAATATTGAATCTTTCTCAATTTGTTTAACACACTGTAAATTCATACTTTCATCCCTTTCTATGAAAAAAGACTAGCTCTTAATAAAAAGAGCTAATCTCATTACGCCGTTATTTTTTCTTCTTTTTTTACAACGACAGCCACATAACTATGAAGTATCATTCCAATAATAACGAGACTCATACCAATCCAAGATAATGATGATGGAATTGGTGCAGATAACCAAATCAACTCTCCTACTAGCGCAAATAAAACTTCACCAGACTGCGTCGCTTCCACTGTTGCTAATTTTTGCGGATCATCTTTCACAAGATCTGTTGCAAAGAAAAATAATACTGTCGCGATTAACCCAGAGCTAACTGCTACAATAAAACATTGAAAAACTTGGCTACTTGACGGTAATCCGCCTGTTGATACTTCGTAACCAGATAATAAAAACCAAAATGGTAAACTTGCTAATGTCATACCGAGTACTCGCTGAAATACATCTAATTCCCCTTTACAAACTTGCATCATTTTTCTATTTCCAAGAGGATACGCAAATGCTGCAATAAGTACAGGAACTACACATAAAACGGTTTCACGAATACCTAATGAAGAAGCATGTTCTACTTGCATGAGAACGACACCGAATAAAATAATGCCCGACATTACTAATTCCTTCATCGGAAGTTTTTTATGTAGTGGATCCACCGCAAAAAATGGTGTTAACAAAATCCCTGCAACGATTGTAATTTGCCATGTTGATGCAACGAGCCAACCTGGTCCGAACGCTCCAGCAAAACTAAGCGGTGCATAAAAGAGACCAAATCCAACGATACTCCACACTAACCATTCTTTCGGATTGTTTTTCATATATTGAAAGAGTTGCTTTAAGTTCCCTCTATACATAACAATAAGTAATAGCATTGGAACCATAAAATAATACCGTAATGATGCACTCCAAATCCAGCTTCCACCTTCTAAGTCCATTGCCCTGTTTAAAACAAAAGTAAAGGCAAAGAAAAATGATGCCAGTATCCCTATAACAATTGCTTTCATTGTAAAACCCCTTGTATTTAATTTTTTATCTCTATGACCTATATTTTAGTATACGCGATGAAAAATCTACATTCAAACTTACATTTCACTTTAGGATGATGAAGGAATTGTAGTAGATTTACATGGGAATAAAGTGCATTGGTATGAAATCGAGGCCATTACATATCAAAATTTTCAAGGGTCAAAATCTACTTTAATCTCGACCCACTATACTCACCATGAAAATATACGCATCCGCTATAAAAGATGGCTACCAACTATTGCACATTCAATTTACTGGTTTTCTATTGAGAAACCAAAAGATTATCATAAAAATTTAATGATAGCTTGGGAAGAAAAGCGAACGAATAAAAACAAACGCCTCCTTTAATTATTATTTAGGGGCGTTCGTTCATTCAAAAATTAAAGAATATGTAGTTTATATTCTCTGTATAATTTCCTCAATCGACTTATATGAGCTTGATGATACCGATTATGATCTGCTATATGCCATATTCCCCATCTTATTGTCGCAGTTTCGCCTTTTTCATACAAAACTTCCCGCGTTAAATCAGTTTCTGTTAGTTTCATACATTCTTCATAAAACAATTTTTGCACTGCTTCATAATCTTGCATTAACTCTTGCAATGTGTTTTTTCTTAAACTTGGTAATTCTCCTACTTCATTTAACATAGGACCATATTTATTTTCAAATGCTGGCGGAACATCTTCTCCCTTGAAACGATACACCCAATGTAAATCAACAACTGCTAAATGCTGAAGTAACTGCCCAATACTATTTTCATTATTTTCAGACCCTTTATAGGATAGTTCGTTCTCTTCAGTACCTTCGACTAACCTTTGCAATCTATTAAACGTATCAGCAACCGTCGCATACAAAATCGCTACTTGAGGGTCCATTTTTCTTTCTAAATGGAGATCTTTCATACAAAACTTCCTCTCTTAAAAGAACAACACCCTATGTTCATCATCACTATACACACCATTCATTTTTATAGCCCTTTTTTCAATTCCGTATGTTTTAAATCCCATTGACTCATATAATCGTTTGGCTGGTTCGTTCGTTGACACAACCCCTAAATTCAATTGCTCTAGCTTCATCTCTTTTGCCCTTTCAATCGCTTTACGTATTAAATCACGTGCAAGACCACTTCTTCGATTTTCAGTATCTACATACATTGCAACGATATGTCCTTTATGCTTATATGCGTCTTTTTCTTCTGTTAATAAAGTAACAACCCCAACTAAACGATTTTCATTATTAAAAGCACCAAATGTAAAACTACTGTTGGATGAAAGATTACTAGCAACTCGTTCAAGAGGGTTTTCTTGACGTACTGCTTCTTCATAAGTCGTTATAAATGCTTCTGGATTTACTTGTAGTGCTTGTAAACGCAACTCCCAATATTTTTTTGCATCCGCTTTTGTAAGTAATCGAATCATTTTATTTTCCCCTTTTTAATTTACATAATATTTTTATAGGTTATTATTTTTTGATTCATACTCTTCTTTTAATATACTGTAACGATAGCGATGAATGAGCTTTCCCTGTCTCAATCGATCATTTCTCATTAACCCTTCGCATACAAATCCGGCACTTTCATAACTCTTTTTAGCTTTTGTATTATCTTCATCTACACGTAACCAAATTTTCTCCAATTCAAACTGAGAAAAACCTATTTGTAACATGCTGTTTAGAGCTGCCATTCCAAATCCTTTACCCCAATAGTCTTTATTTCCAATCGCAATTCCTAGTTCAGCATTTTTATTTGTTTTATCAAAATTTTTAAGGTCTACCCATCCAATATGTATACCTGTCTCAGTAACGATTGCCCTTTGTTCATAACCATTTTTTCGGCTTATACAAGCTTCAATCCAGTTTCTCGTATCTCCACGAGTGAACGGAGGATATTGATCTGGTACGACTAAATGCTTTGTTACATCTCTATCTAATGACCATTGATAGCGATCTTCTACATCATCTAGTGTCAATTCTCTTAATTGAACATATGGTACATTCATTTTTTTCTCCTCTCTTTATTTACCAATAGAAAATCCTTCGAACACTCTTCCACCATACTGTTCTAACGTCTTTTCTATAAAATGAATTAATTCATTTTTCCCTCCCGTTTTATAAAAATGATCAAAAGCGGCTACAAATTTGTTTGCATATTGCTCATCATATCTTTTTAGCACTCTAATAAACCATTTTGAACTCCCAAGCCACTTACCATTTACTCTTAATACATATTCATGTACTAAATCGGCTAATAAATTAGCGATAAATAATTCTTCTTCTCTTTTTGTTGCACCAATAAAGTCATCTAAAGTATCCGTAATAAAATATCGCTTCTGCTTAATCGTTTCTTCGGTCCATTTAGCTGGTCCTTTATGTAGTAAATCATTCGCTTCTTTTTTTAATTTCTCAACAATTTCCTGTTCCCCTTTTAAGGCAATCCCTTCTGAAACTAATTGTGGTAACGACGGCCTCCCTCGATCACAATCCATTTTGAAAAAGGTTTTATATGTTTCGAAATTATGAACAAACACCTCAACAGGCCATCCATTACTATAGAAAGATTCTCTATAGCAAGAAGTTAAACTTTGATCGACTATTACAATGTCAAGGTCAGATGTTTTCGTCGCTTCTCCTCGTGCAACGCTTCCGCCGAGTAAAGCTACATCACAATTCGGAAATTGTAATGTAATTATGTTTTGTGCTGCTTCAATTGGTTTCATAACCGATCCTCTTTTCTTATTTCACTTTCTTTTTTTCAGCTCTTTCTCTCGCTTTTTTTATATAGCTTTCTGCATCTGGTGTTTTACATGATGTTGCACCATGATCAACCTCTATTTTTCCAATTTCACTTGCAATTTCAATCGCTTGTCGCTCTAAGTCTTCATTACGAATTCCTATTGCGATTAAAGCACTATTCATCGCTTCTTTTTTTCTATTTTTTTCATTATGTATATTTTCTTTAATCTCTTCTAAGTACGGAGAGAAGAAATCATCATGTAACGTTTTATTTTTAATCGCTATATTTGCTAATAAAGACCAGCCAGCTCTTCCAATCCATTCATCATTAGACTTTGTCCACTCTTCCATTCTTTCTATTGCAATTGGCGAAGTACATATAGATGTCATCAGAACATCCATTAAACAGTAATAATCAACATCCTGAATCCAACTATTAAGCTGTTCTGTCGTTATTTTTTTCGGGTCTAAAATATAAGTTGCTAATGTCATTGCGTCCATATTTTTCGTTTCCCACAATTCAACTGCTAAATCGTGATCTTTTTTTATCTTCTTTTTTAACAATTTTAAATTCGCAAAACTAACTCCAAATAACGGCTCTTTCGCTCCGTGGTTTTTATACGTTTTTCGATTTTGTTCTGTTCCATATTCCTCTAGTTGCTGCATTACTTCCTCAAGTAACATATACCCACCTCTTTATCTTTTATGTTGACTGTATATATGTATGTACGATATATTCTACATTACTTTTTGTTTTTCCTATATTTATTTTTAAAATACGGTATGTGAAATTTCTAAACATTGCACAGCTATACCATCAAAAAACTGTACATGTTAAACATACAGTTTTTTGATGGTATCAATTTTGCGTAGAATAAGATATAAACTACGAAAGAACTTTTAATAAGATGTGTATTTCCAACATGTTTAGAAAACGCTTCAAAATGGTTTACTATCATACTTTTATACCTCCTTCATAAATTATGTTTACTACATTTGTTCTTAGCCAAAATACTTTCTACATTTTAATAACTCTCTTAATAAAAATTTCTTATATAAAAATCCCTACAAACACTGTAGGGATTTATGTCTAAATCATTTTGTTACACTCTATTTCATATGAAAATAGTTTTCTTATTCAGATGCATTCATAAGCACAATTCTCCAACCGTCTGGATCCTCTATTGTGGTTCCTTTCTCTATCCAATACGGGTTTTCAGGTTCTACCTCATGATAGCCCATATTACTTAATCGATTCACTATCTTTTCAATTTCACCTTTAATAGGCATATAAAAAACTAGTAAATTATCTTTTGTCGGTGCCGGACATGGACTTCCATTAACATGTGTAGTAAACTCCAAATGATACTCTTCATCTGGTAAGCCAAACATAACCCCATCATATCCTTCATGATTGTGAAATTCCCCTATACGTTTTAAACCTAATCCTGTTTCATAAAAACTTATCACTTCTTCAAATTTATCTGTTGGTCTTGCAATTCTAAATTGAACCCAATTCTTCATGCAAATCTCCTCCTTTTCATTTTCCAAAGCTTTATAGTAATTAGTATAGGTTACATATATTCCCTTTAACATCCCTCATTAGTGTGAACTTCCTAAGTTGAAAGACCTATTAGTTAATAAACAATAGGACTTTAGTATAAAATTCGTATAAAATTAGTTATATAAATATAGAGATGAATTACAAGCTATTACGTATGAAATAGTTCTCCTTGCAGGGCCTTTATATACCGATCAGCAGATCTTTGTACAGCTTTATTCGCATCTTCCACCACACCATGAAATGCATTATATAGTCGACTAAATTGGATATCTTTTACCTTCTCTGCCATATCTCTAACTTTATTCGCTGGTAATGGAATGAGATTGGGATAACTATACATAAAACTTACCCATTTTCGATCCGAAACTACTTGTATAATATCACCTGATAACAAAATACCTTTCCCTTCATTACCGTCTTTCCAATGTATAACAGTTCCACCCTTAAAATGGCCTCCTAAGCGATGCAATGTAAGTTCTTCCGATAATATCAGATGCTCCCCAGACCAAAATTTAATTTGCTTACTCGGACGAACCACCCACTCTTTATCATCTTCATGAATATAAATAGGTACATTGAATGTTTCCGCCCATTTAACTTGTGTAGAGTAATAATGTGGATGAGAAAGTGCTATTGCTTGAATACCACCTAAATCATATATACGTTGTATCGTTTTATCATCTAAATAACTAATGCAATCCCACATAACATTTAGAGTTTTACTTTGTATTAAAAATGCTGTTTGTCCAATCGCAAATTTAGGTTTAGTAGTAATGCTATACAAACCGCTTTCTTCTTTTATTATTTCGTTTTTGTATAAATTGCTATTTTGCATCGTTTCTAATGTTGTCCATGACTGCCCAATTGGATTAACATATTGTCTTTCCTCATTACAAATTTTACAGCGAGAAGGTGCTTCTTCATTTTCGGGATACTGTACTCCACATGTAGTGCAAATATAATTATCCATATTCCCACTCCTTTTTTCATGTAATTGTTTCTTTACCAATATTTTAATAAAAAACAAAAATATTCGAATCAATAATTGGAACGAAAATGAAATGATACGAAAGTATGATTTGGTGATTGAAAGTTTAAATAATAAAGTTTAAATTCATCCTATTTTTCAAAACTGCAATTGATATAAAATCTTGCATACTTTTGAGTAAACTTTTTTACACTTGTAAAAAAGTTTTTTTGCATTTCCCTACCTATAATTGCTAATATAGTAGAGTAGAACTTTTATAGAGAGAAGGAAAATTATGCACAATGGAATTCGAATGACAACTTTAGTAAAAAGGGCTATGTTAGTTTGTGCGGGGGTATTATTCACATACGAAGTGGCTTTTGGATCAGTACATACTGCTCTAGCTAGTACAGAGGATGAAGCAAAATCTGTTCAACTTGTAAGTGAGATTCAAACATCTCTTGCTCCGAAAGAAGCTCCAAAACATTATAACGGGCAAGTTAGAAAAGTCGCTTATTTAACATTTGATGACGGTCCTGGAAAATACACAGCTGAGCTTTTAGATATGTTAAAGAAAGAAAATGCAAAAGCAACATTCTTCCTAATTGGTTCAAACGTAAAAGCTTTCCCTGATCTTGTAAAACGCGAAGATGCTGAAGGTCACTACGTTGGGATGCACAGTATGACTCATAACTACAAGAAACTTTACACTGAAGGTCATTACGTAGATGAAATGAAGGAAGACCAAGGCTTAATCGCTGGTGTTTTAGGTAAATCACCAGTATTAACTCGTCCATCTTACGGCTCTATGCCAGGATTAAACGAAGCTCTTCGCAACAAAGTTGTAGAAAATGGCTTAAAAGTTTGGGATTGGACAATTGATTCTTTAGACTGGAAATATAACAAAATGCAAGTTGATGCTGCATCTGCTAAAATTGTAGAAAACGTGTTACATGGTGCTACAAATCCAACAGAAGTTATCCTTATGCATGATATTCATCCACAATCAGTAAAAGCAGTTCCTGGAATTATTAAAGGACTGAAAGAAAAAGGATATGAATTAGAAGCATATAATGAGAACGAACACTTCCCATTAAACTTCTGGCATGATAATCGTATGTAATGAAAAGACTTGATTTCCTTTAGCTGGGAATCAAGTCTTTTTATCATTTTGGGAATTACTCCTCGTATATTCGACTCAAACTCCCCCTTCTCTAATATCAATAAAAATTCAAAATCACATGTTATACTATAATTTAGTTTAAATAAGTAGGTGCCAAATGATCGTATATACAGTACAAACTGAAGAAGCATGGAAACAATTTAAGAAACTTGGTTATTTAGAAGGTAATAAAGAATTCATCGATCCAGACGATGTATATTCATATGACTGGATGGTGCGCGTCGCTAAAACAAGATTGCCTCATTACGAAGGTAACTAACCTATTTGGGTCTGGGAAGCAAATAATTACCCAAATCGAAATCATAAAGCTTGGGGTAGAACAAATTCAAAAATGGTAATTTTAACACTAGATGTACCGAAAGAATGGGTACTATGGAGCTATTTTGACTATTGGTGCTGTGCTATGACTGATGGATCAACATATTTACATACAAAAAATAAGTGTACTTTAGATGAATGGTATACATATATGGATAAAGAATACGGGATAATATTTGATTTCGACTATTTATTATCTCATCCTGATTGGTGTCTAGGTAAAGAAGATTCGTTAGAAAAACAAGGTGTTATCGGCAAAATACCCCTTTCCTTCGTGAAAAAAGTAAGACGTTTTCGTGCTAAGACAGATAAGTCTATTAGTAAAATCCGAAGTGATAACTGGGATAATAGAAAAGAAAACCGCATTAAAAAGATGAATCGAAAATTAAGAAAGCGAAACGATAAACAAAAAAGAATACAAAAGCGACTTATACGAAATTAAAACATATATCAAAATACAGTAAGAAATTATGGATTGAATATACAAATTCAATCCTATTTTTTATATTATCAACACTTTAGCACATATTACTCTTAAGGAGTGATGTGTATATGGATTTTCTTTCAGCCGAATATTTGTCCGCCCTACTTGCCATCATTGTAATTGATTTAGTGTTAGCCGGTGATAATGCCATTGTAATTGGATTAGCAGCAAGAAGATTACCGAAAGATCAGCAAAAGAAAGTTATTATATGGGGAACTATCGGGGCAATCGCGATTAGAGCCCTCGCTACCTTAGTTGTTGTTTGGTTGTTAAAAATACCAGGGCTACTTCTAATTGGTGGTGTACTCCTTATATGGATTGCTTATAAATTAATTGCTGAAGGCAAAGATCATGATATTAAGGCCGAAGAAGGATTTTGGTCTGCTATTAAAACCATTATTATTGCTGATGCGTTAATGGGCATCGATAATGTACTCGCTGTTGCAGGAGCTGCCCATGGTAACTTTTCTTTAGTAATCATCGGATTATTAGTGTCTATTCCAGTAGTCGTATGGGGCAGTACATTGATTTTAAAATGGGTAGATCGTTTTCCTGTCATCATTACGATTGGAGCAGCCGTTTTAGCTTATACTGCCGCGAAAATGATTGTAGATGAGAAATGGTTCGCTGGATTTTTCGAAAGTAACCCTTTCGTTAAATGGGCATTTATCATTATTATCATCATCGGTGTAGTTTTCTTAGGAAAGGCTAAACAAAAAGCAACAGCTGGTTCTGTCTCATAATGATGGTATATTTACAAATAAAAGGCGCTATTCATATGAATAGCGCCTTTTATTATTTATTTAGCTTCCCCTTCCGGAGTCGTTTTTACCTTCTTTTTGTTTTTATCGCGGTTGTTATAGTTATACTTCGAACGATCTACTGGAGTGAATCCTTCCGGTGTGTAGAATCGTAATAAGTCACCATTCACGACTTGGTCAGAGTATTTTAGTGAGTTTTGAACCATTTGTTCATTTTTCTTTATTTCATCTGTAAATTCTACAGGTTTTCCAGTAGTTGTATCATAGTATTTGCCGTTTAGTGCAGTAACTGTTGGGCTTACGTAGTTACCGTTACGGAACGCAACGACTTGTTT
Organism: Bacillus cereus group sp. MYBK95-2; assembly: GCF_051915225.1. Lineage (NCBI taxonomy): Bacteria > Bacillati > Bacillota > Bacilli > Caryophanales > Bacillaceae > Bacillus > Bacillus cereus group sp. MYBK95-2. Next base: position 255,341 of record NZ_JBQAEH010000007.1, read on the forward strand.
ATGATCTGGTGATAATAAATCAGAACCGAATTGAACATAATTCTTTGTATCTGTACCTAGTAAGTGTAATAGCGTTGGAAGAACGTCAATTTCACCACCGTATTGATGTTGTACGCCACCTTTCACTCCTGGTACACGAACGATTAATGGTACACGTTGTAACTGTGCATTTTCAAATGAGTTCATTTCTTTATCCATTACTTTTGACATTGCTGCGTTATGATTATCTGAAATACCGTAATGGTCTCCGTACATAACAATAATTGAGTTATCATATAAACCAGATTGTTTCAAGTAATCGATGAAGCCTTTTACAGATTCATCTAAATAGCGTGCTGTTTGGAAGTACGTATCTACTGATGAATCACCTGTTGTTGCTGGTTCAATCGTTGCTTCTGCCTTATCGATTGGATAAGGGAAATGGTTCGATAACGTAATAAACTTCGTATAGAACGGTTGTTTCAACGTTTGTAATAACGGAATAGATTCATTAAAGAACGGTTTATCTTTTAACCCGTAGTTTACTACGTCTTTTTCATTCATATCGTAGTATGACGCATCAAAGAATTTATTAAAACCAAATGATTTATAAATATCGTCACGGTTCCAGAATGTTTTGTAGTTACCGTGGAATACTGCTGATGTGTATCCTTGTTGTCCTAAAATAGCTGGTGCTGATTGATACGTATTATGAGATTTCGTTGTAAAGACAGAACCTTGCGGTAAACCAAACATTGAATTCTCTAACATAAACTCCGCATCAGATGTTTTCCCTTGTCCTGTTTGATGGAAGAAGTTATCAAAATAAAGTGTATTCGCATCTTTTGTAAATGAGTTTAAGAACGGTGTAACTTCTTGACCATTTAATTTGTAATCAATTAAGAAGTTTTGGAATGACTCTAAATGAATGTAAATTACGTTCATTCCCTTTCCTTTACCGAAATACTCAGGATTTGGACTTGCATAAGTTGATGTTAAATAATTTCGTACTTCTGTCATATTATCGCCATCAGCTAATGCTCGTTCTGTCGATGCTTTCGCACTTTGAATTCCATCATAAATTGTGTAGTTGTATGCACCTAAATATTTCACAATATAATTACGGTCAAACGTTCTTGTTAATAATTCAGGACGGTCAGACTCTGCAAGACCTAAGTTAACACTGAATAATAAAATACCTGCTACAAATACTAGAGATAATTTATGCTTCGCAACACGAATTGGTTTTGGATTTGCAAATTTTGTTGCGACTAACACAATTAATATAATCGTGTCTAAGAAGTATAATGGATCATAAAGATGTAGCAACGCAAGAATACTACCACCTAAATCTCCAAAGTTATTCGTTTGTGTTAATGTCGGGAACGTAATAAAGTCACTGAAAAAGCGATAGTATACTACGTTTGCGTATAAAAGAATCGACAATAACAAATTAATGATAATTAACCAAATATAAGATCGTTTCCCTTTTGCAAATAATGCAAGTCCTAAAAATAGAACTGCTGAACTAAGCGGGTTAAAAAACAGCAAGAATTTTTGAATTGTGTTTGAAATTCCTAAATTGAATTCCGTTACATAAGCTGCATATGTTTTGAGCCACAATAAAATAACGGCAAACAGAAAGAATCCAAAATGATTGCTTAACACACTTTTGCTCTTTAATAAGAACTGTTTCATTTCTCCACCTCTTTTGATCATCCAAGGCTTATTTTTTTATAAGTCTGTCTCTCTATTCAAATTTTCTTCTTCAAATAGATTATCTTTATTTAACTATATGAAGAATATTAGTAATTATAATTTGAAGCTAGTATTTATTCAACTATTTCTTTCTAGACATTTTGACCTTGGTTTCTATTTAACAAAATAAATTTGTAACATTTCCTGTTTTCTCCCAAGATTCATCCACTAATTATGACACCCCATACTATATACCTTTATAAACTCATTCGCAAACTATTCTATCTCCAAATTTGGTACATATTTCACATGACAAAATAATACGATTTGATTATATTACTCCACTTACATTTCCCTTCTTCAACTAACTCTTTAAATCTTAAAGTCATTACATCCCTTCATACATGAAAAAATTCTCCTGTTCATTAATATTATATGTGAATAATTATTCATTTGACCGACCAGCGATGTTACGTTTTCTCGACAAAAAAACTCGCTCTAAAAAGAGCGAGTTTTTTCATTATATATTATTGACCTTTGTACATTGCATCTACTTGTTTTTGAAGTTCCTCATTTTCTAAGAACTCATCATAAGTAGCCTCTTTATCGATTACACCGTTTGGTGTTACTTCGATAATGCGGTTTGCAATTGTTTGCACGAACTGATGGTCATGAGATGTGAATAAGATTGTACCTTTGAATGCAATTAAACCGTTGTTTAATGCTGTGATTGACTCAAGGTCTAAGTGGTTCGTTGGATCGTCAAGTGTGATTACGTTCGCACCACTTAACATCATTTTAGATAACATACAACGAACTTTTTCGCCTCCAGATAATACAGAAACGTTCTTTTTAACTTCTTCACCTGAGAATAACATACGGCCTAAGAAACCACGTAAGAAGCTTTCAGACTCATCTTGTGGAGAAAATTGACGTAACCATTCAACTAAGTTGTAATCACTATTCTCAAAGTACTTAGAGTTATCTCTTGGGAAGTAAGACTGAGAGGTTGTAACACCCCATTTGAATGAACCGCTATCAGGCTCCATTTCACCCATAAGAATTTTAAATAATGTTGTCATCGCAATATCGTTACGGCCGATAAATGCAACTTTATCACCTTTATTTAAAGTGAAGTACACATTATCTAACACTTTTTCACCATCAATTGTTTTAGAAAGACCTTCAACAGTTAATAAGTCATTTCCTACTTCACGCTCAGGTGTGAAGCCAACGAATGGGTAACGACGTGATGACGGTCTAATATCATCTAATGTAATTTTGTCTAATAATTTTTTACGAGAAGTTGCTTGTTTCGCTTTAGAAGCGTTTGAACTAAAGCGTGCAATGAAGTTTTGTAACTCTTTTACTTTCTCTTCTTTTTTCTTATTAGCATCTTGTGTTAATTTTAAAGCTAATTGGCTTGACTCATACCAGAAGTCATAGTTACCAACATAAAGTTGAATTTTACCGAAATCAAGGTCAGCCATGTGCGTACATACTTTATTTAAGAAGTGACGGTCATGGGATACTACGATAACTGTGTTTTCAAAGTTCATTAAGAAGTTTTCTAACCATTGGATCGCTTTTAAGTCCAAGTGGTTGGTAGGCTCATCTAATAATAGAATGTCAGGTTGACCGAATAAAGCTTGAGCAAGTAATACTTTTACTTTCTCTGCACCAGTTAATTCTGACAATTTCTTATCATGAAGATCTTCACCAATACCTAAACCTTTAAGAAGGATTGCAGCTTCTGACTCAGCTTCCCAACCGTTAAGCTCAGCGAACTCACCTTCAAGTTCAGCAGCACGCATACCATCTTCATCACTAAAGTCTTCTTTCATGTAAATAGCATTTTTCTCTTGCATTACTTTGTAAAGTTGCGTGTGACCCATAATTACTGTTTCTAATACTGGGAACTCTTCATATTCGAAGTGGTTCTGTTTTAATACTGCTAGACGCTCACCTGGCGTAATATGTATGTCACCTGTTGATGGTTCAATTTCTCCAGATAAAATCTTTAGAAATGTAGATTTACCAGCACCGTTTGCTCCGATTAAACCGTAGCAGTTACCTGGCGTGAATTTTATGTTAACATCTTCAAATAATTTGCGATCCGCGAAACGCAAACTAACGTTACTTACTGTAATCATTTGTGTCCTCCTACTAATACCGCTTATTTCAGCGTTTTCTCACCGATTGTCTTAAAAAATCGCATATTACGACTCAATTATTGTAGACTATAGCTATTATATAGTAGAAGCTGGATGAATAGCAACGGTTGATTGCTATTCCTTTCTTTCCAAACTCGAATAAAACCTTTGTTTTTAATTAGATTAAAGTTACATACACGTTTTAAAGAGGATTCATTTTGAAAAAACATTTATAATTGGAGCATTATGTTTATCAATTGAAATAACACAATAATTTGTATGCATTTCGCATTATAAATAGCAAACTAAAACGCTCAGAAAATATTCTGAGCGTTTTCATTTCCTTCTCCAACTAAAGCACCAGGTAGTGTAAAAAGCTATTTCACCATTTGTATTGTTAACTTATCTTTTAACATTGACCTATATGAGTCAATTTCATATTTTGTATTATTGATTTTTTCTTTTTTCATTTTTAACATACCGAATATTTCTAACTCTAAATTCCTTCTAGCTTCAAGAACTTTTATCGCTCCTTCTACCCCTGAATGGTTATGTTCTTTCCCATAGCCTTGGTTCGTGTAATAGTCGACAATTCCTGTGGACCATTCTGGATTTCTTTCTTTTAATGCCTTCCTAAATGAAAATTCAAGATCATCTTGTTCTACATAAAATAACATTGGATTTAAATTCTCTATGATTTTTGCAACTTTCATTACATAATTTATTATTTTTTCTTTTTGTTCACCGTATTTAATCATCCCAATTGTTAATGGATTTTGTATGAAACAACATTCAAAAATATAAACCTTATTATCTTCTAGAGCAATTTCAGCAAAGTCATTCCATTTGTCAGCAATTAATTCAACATTTTTATCGAATGGCAATTCATATATATCGTTTTTAAAAATATCATTACATAATTCGTCCGAAAACTGGTCACCAAACTCATTTTTTATCTTTCTGTATGGTAATAAATAATTGCTTCCTTTTTTTAAAACTCTTTTAAGAAGCACTTCTTTAAAATCTCCACTGTTAGATACTAATCTATCGAATTCAAATTTATTAAAACAAGATACACCATCATAGTCGGCGGGGTGATTCAAATTCCCCTCTAAAAATAGTTCAACTTCAATTTTATTTTGGCTTAGAATTTCATTTATTAGCTTTGCAGTGGTCGATTTTCCAAATCCAGGTAAACCTTCTACTATTATTAGTTTTGTATTCATATTTATAAATCCCTTCCTTCAAAGTATTTAACCAAGATTTAAAAAATTACTTACTCCACTGCAATCACTCCTTCAAAATACGATATTCAACATTTCCTTTGAAAAATCCTTCTTAAAGTAACCTGACCGTTAGTTTAAGAACATTTTTTTCACAATCTCTATCATTATTTTAACATAAATTTCCATTTACCTTTAAAAAAAGATAGTCCACCATTATTTGAGTGAACTATCTAAAGTAAATTATATCTTTTAAATCAAATACTTTGTCAGTAATCCCCAATCGTTGCGCTGGTGTTTTTACTGTTTTCTTTTTCTCTTCCTTTGCAATTTAACTAGATAAAAGTACTTAAACAATGCAATAACAATTAAAAAAGGGATGCTAAATCATATGTGATTTACATCCCTTTTTTAATTGTTATTTTATATGTTCTCTCCCATAACTGAAACAGTTACTTTTAAAAGGGGATTCTTTTATTTTCTTTCACTTAATTTCTTTGCATAATTCTTCATTTTACTCGTTAAACCTATTAAAGCAGGTAACAATATTGGCATCACAATGATAGCTAATAGTAACAACGCAACGCCAACTACGGATGCTACTTGTATAAGCGTTAATACACCTGAAGGGATTAATGCAGCAAATGTACCACCTAAAATAAGTGCCGCTGATAATACGACTCCTCCGATATGACGAGAAGCAGTTACAATTTTCGTCGCTGGGTCCCCTTCTAACTCATTGTATCTCATCATTACAAAAATACTATAATCCACTCCTAAAGCGACAATCATTATGAAACTAAAGAATGGAACATTCCAGCTTAATGAATCTACATGTAAAATATGCGTACTAATTTGTTCACTTATCCCTAATGATGCAAAGTAAGCTAATAGTAACGATCCAATAATAAAGATGGTGTTTAATAATGAACGTGTAATCACAATTAATACAATCGCGATTCCAATTAACATAATTGTAGCTGTACGTAAGAAATCTTGCCCAGTTACTTCTTTTAAATCAACGTTTCTAGCTGTCGTTCCTCCGATTGCTGTTTTCGCATGATTTAATTCCGACCCCTTCAAAGTACCATCTATTGTGTTATTGATTTCTTGAATAATTGGCATCGCTTCTTTTGAATACGGATTTACGTCTAAAATGATTGTCATTTTAGCAGTCTTTCTATCATGTGACATGTACGTATTCAAAGCTTTTTGGAAATCTTCTCCCTCCAAAACTTCTTTTGGAATATAGAATTTCTCAGAGCTTTTTGATTCGTTCAGTTCTCCTAAATATTTCTGAGCATCCCCTAGGCCATTACTTACCTTTTCAAGGCCTTCTGTACTTTTAGTTAGTCCGGATTGTAATTGACCCATCTGTTCTTGCAAGTCTTTCAGTCCGGTTAATAGCTGACCTTGCCCATCGTTTATTTTCGTTAATCCGGTTTGTAACTCAGATGACTTGTTCGCAATTTGTTTTGAACCTGAAGCACCTTCATTTAATCCATTTTTAAGATCAGCTGCTCCTTTTTGTAACTTAGTAACTCCATTGTTCATTTCTTTTAAGCCATTATCCACTTTCAATAACGATTGATTCGCTTCTTTAAATGATCCCATCGCCGCATTATGCTGCGCTTTCAATTTATTTAATTCATTTGAAAGCCCACCTAATTGCTTTTGAGCCTCTTTAGCAATTCCTATCGTCTGCAGAATGTTAGGATCATTTGCTAATTCTGGTTTCGTTTGAATGAAATTGGTCATTAACATTTCAATTTGTTCATAACCTTTCTTCGCACCGTCAATCGCTTGAGAAATACTTCCGAAGTATTGATCGTAAGAACTTAAACCTTTTTCTAACTGTGTATAGCCAGCATGAAGTTGTGAAGTTGCTTGAGATAATACACTTATATTTTCATTTACTGAAGTTAACCCACTCTCAATTTGCCGCGCACCTTGTGCTCCGTCATTTATGCCATTGGATAGTTGATTTAAAGCTGTTCCTAATGCTGATACACCACTTTTCGCTTCATTTGTTCCATCAATTAACTTTTGAACGTTCGCAAGACTATTTGAGTCCTTATTACCCATCTTATCTTTCGCAGTAGTTAATCCATCATTAATTTCCTTTATACCACCATTGGCATCTCCTAAACCTGTATTTAGTTCACCCGCTTGTTTATTTATATATAGTTCTTTAATCCTATCACCAGTTGGACGTGTCGGTGAATATACTTCTGAAACACCTTTTACTTTCAAAATCTTATCAGTTAGTTCATCTAAAGTTTGAAGCGAACTCGCCTCATCTAACTTGTTATTCGATTGAATGACTAACGTACTTGGTGAAGAAAAACCAGGTGGAAAATGTTCTTCTATTACGTTAATCCCCATTTTCGACTCATATTTATTGTCTACTTCAAATAAATCGTTGTAATTAAGTGTATTAGAATACTTTAATATGAAAGGAATTGATATCACGAATACAATAATTAAAGCTACAAATGGTCTCACTACTGAGTTTTTCGCAAAGAATCCCCATAGACGACTGTCTTCATGACCTTTAAATGTTTTAACGGGATAAAACATCCCTTTTCCTAAAAGCACCATAAAAAACGGATTTAACGTAGTTAATACTAGTAATAAAACTGCGACACCAATTGCTACCGCTGAAGTAGATTGATATAGTTTAAAACTCGCTAAAGCAAGAGATGCAAAACCAATTAGTACTGCTATCCCGCTATATAAAACGGTTTTCCCTGCCGATTTAAATGTTTCTTTCGTAGCCAAAAATGCGTTTTCTTGTTTACTTAATTCTTCTTTAAATCTCGTAAATAATAAAATGTTATAGTCTGTTCCAACCCCAAACAGGACAACAACGACAAACACTTGTGTAAAGTTAGAAAATGGAAAATTAAATTGATCTACTAAATGAGCAATAATCCCCATTGAAACTAAATATGATACCCCAACAGTAAGAAGAGAAACAATTGGAACAATAGGTGAACGGAATACAATGATTAATATTACAAGAATGAAAATGATTGAAATAACTTCAGTCTTTTTCACTCCCTCTTGAGAAGATGTAAGGAAATCTCCTGCTATTAAATCACTTCCTGTTAAGTACGTTGTTACCCCTTTCGTTTTCACTTTATTATGAAGGTTATTTGTAACTTTCGATATTTCACCATGCTTTTTATCTATCGATATTTGCGTTAAAATAGTCGTATTATCTTTAGAAACTAATTGTTTCTCTAATTCTTTATTATCTAAATGTGAAACAACTTCTTTAATTCCTAATTGTTCTTTTTCATTTTGCAAAGCGTTGATTGTTTTTATTATTTCCTCTTTTTGCTCAGTCGTTAAAGCTGTTTTACTGTCACTATTAAAAACAACTATAATGTCATACTTTTCTGTCCCGTCTTTATCCATTTCTTTTATCATTTTGTCAGCAATACTACTTTGTTCTGTATTAGGAATCGTAATGTGCCCTTTTTCTTTCACTAATTTATCCATATTAGGCATCGTTACGATCATTGTAATGGTAATAACTATCCATAATAGAAAAGATAAACTTCTCCAATTTTTCAGCTTGCTCATTTGCATCATCTCCCGCGATTAAAATTTACGTTAGTTACGGAATGAATATTCATTCCTATTATTCTATTACATTATTTTGTAAACTCTATTAAACTAGTCTTTCCGGAATGAATATTCATTCCTTTAGTTGCACAAATACCCTCTCCTACTCTCATTTTTTAATTCTATTTAGGAATGAATATTCATTCCTGTCCTTATAAAGCTATAGAATCAAATGATTCTAATAGCGTTCCAAGAGCTTTCTTCCAATTCTTTTACTAACTCTTTCGAGTATTCTAATTGCCCTGTTGCAATTACTTTCGTTAATTTTTCTAACGGTTGATATACAATAATAATTAAAGCAACTGGAGGCAATGGACGAAGCAAACCTTTTGCGATTCCATCTTCAATAATATTCATAAAGAAGCCTATAAAATCGTCAAATATTTTCTTACTCTGCTCATCAAGAAAATAACTATCACAGTGAGAATTTGTAAATAAAAAAGCATCCACATTGTTTCTCGCAAATTCAAATAAACGGTTATACGTATGACTAAACTGTTCACGAATATTTGCTTCAACAGGAAAATCCGTTTTTATCATTTCAGAAAGCTGTAACATACTTTTTGAAAATAATGAGTTAACAAGCGCCTCTTTATTTTCAAAATAGCGATAAATAGTACCCGCACCGACATTTGCTTTTTCAGCGATCATTGGAATTGTCGTACCATCGTAACCACGCTCTGCAAAAAGTTGCATCGCAGCATCAAAAATATCCTCTTGTTTGTTTTTAGCCATTTTTTCCACCTCTATTTTCAGGAATGAAAATTCATTCCGTTTTTAATTATAAATTACAGGGAATAAAAGTCAAGTGCGTGACAACGTATAGTTGCGATTCTATTCTCTTGTATGTGAATAAAATTATATCAGCGATTTTCAGGATATATCAACTTACCGACAAAAATTAATACAATGAGATGGAGCTATCCCAAAATTTTGTTCGAAACAACTCCATCTTATATGCAAATTAAAAGAAATCATAAATAAACGGCTTGCGCACTGGTACTACATTCTCAAATGCCCGTATTTCCTCTTCGCTTCCGCTAATTAATTCTAATTCATTTAGTTCTAATGGGCGTTTGTATCCAAGCAGTATTGTAGATAGTGCATTTATATCTAGCTTGATCCCTTTATCCATTGGTTCTTCTATAATTGCTATTTCATAATTTGCAAGTCTCACCGATACATTATTCCACGGTGCAAATGAATCTGTAATATGTAAAATGACTTCTTGTTGTACATTGTTCCAGTTTAACTCATACTGTTTTAAGAACTGCTCTACATCTACAATTCTTCCCATAAAATATGGTTTTATTTCTGTTTTCACACGTGGTTCTTGCAATGTATATAACAACTGTTCGTTTTCACTTACTGTCATTTCAAGCTCTTTAATCATAGAATCATGCTGGCAAATAAAATTCCATAGACCATTTCGTGCTTCATTATGCAGTGGAACAAATTCATCTACTGTCATTTTATAGTTTTCTATTTTATATAACATATAGCCGGCTGCACTTTTATTTTCATCGTAATAAATTGCTAATGTTAAATCCTCATAAACAGCTTGTAACCACCATTTTTCATTGCGAACTAGCATACCAGAAAAATGTTCTGCAAATGTTTCATAAAGCTTCTCGACCTCTTCTGGGTGATTTTCTTTATTGAAACGTTTCACAGTACCATTCACTTGTTTTTTCATAACTAAATCACTCTTTGTCAAATGACATACGAGAAGATTCGCAGAAAGTTCCCAGCCGTATTTACGGTAAAATGTAACAGCAAATGGGTGTAACATAGAGACTGTAAAGCCATCTTTTTTCATTGTTTGAAGTGAATGTTGAAGTAGCTCTTTTACATACCCACTTCTTCTGTACTCTGGATAAGTCGCTACTCCTGCAACGCCACCCATTTTAAATTTTTCTTTACCTATGTAAATATGAAACGGGATGAGGTGTAGTTTTGCAGCTAAGTCCTCACCTTCCATAATACCGTATACTTCATGACTTTCCTTCATCTTTGTAAGTTGCTGCTGTAATCGTTCCTCATCTACTTTATATTGAAAAGCGTATTCTGATAAACGTAATGCTTCTCTGAATTTATCTTCTTTTAATTGTATGACATTCATATAATTCTCCTCCATTCCCTTTTTGAATTGTATCATAATTCTCACTATTATAGTTCGGTAAGTGAAATTACAAGGACGTTTTAACAAAAAAGCAGATACATCACGTATCTGCTTTCCACCCTTTTTATTTAGCTAACTTTTGAAGTTCGTCAAAGAATGTAGGATATGATACACCTACTGCTTCTGCATCTTCAATAATTGTTTTTCCTTCTGCTAGGCAGCCAGCAATTGCAAGCATCATTCCGATACGGTGATCACCATAACTATTTACTGTATTGCCTTTTAGAGCTGATTTTCCGTAAATGATCATACCGTCATCAGTTGCTTCTATTCGAGCTCCTAGTTTCGTTAACTCAGCAACGACTGTATCAATACGGTTTGTTTCTTTTACTTTTAATTCGTGTGCATCTTTAATTACTGTAATTCCTTCTGCTTGCGTTGCCGCTAATGCGATTACAGGAATCTCATCGATTAATCTAGGGATAATATCTCCGCCAATTTCAATTCCTTTTAATGAAGATGTTTCGATTGTAATATTTGCAGCTGGTTCTGATGCCCCTTCGTTAATTAGGTCTACAGTGAACGTAGCACCCATTTTTTCTAAAACATCAATAATACCTGTACGGGTTGGATTCATTCCTACATTTTGTAATACTAGTTTACTATTTGGGATGATTGCACCTGCTACTAAGAAAAATGCTGCGGATGATACGTCACCGGGCACTTGAATGTCTGTTGCTGTTAATTTTTGTCCACCTGACAGCTTCACTGTTTTCCCTTCGCGAGTTACTTTAACACCAAATGCTTCGAGCATTCTTTCCGTATGGTCGCGTGAAATATGTGGTTCTGTAACAGCTGTTACACCTTCTGCACGAAGACCTGCAAGTAAAATAGCTGACTTTACTTGTGCACTTGCAACAGGAGAAATATATTCAATTGCTTTTAAATCTCCGCCACGTATTGTTAACGGTGTAAATGTTCCTTCTTCTCGGCCGTCTATGTTTGCGCCCATTTGTTTTAATGGGTTTGTTACACGCTTCATCGGTCTTTTTGCGATAGATTCATCACCTTGTACGCAAGAGAAAAATGGTGTGTTAGCTAATATACCTGACATTAATCGGATTGTTGTACCAGAATTACCAACATCTAATACAGCTTTCGGTTCTTGTAAACCTTCTAATCCTTTACCAACTACAGTAACCTCATCACCGTTTTGCGTAATTTCTACTCCCATTTCTTTAAAACATGAAATCGTACTTAAACAGTCTGCACCGGGCAAGAAACCTTTAATTGTTGTTTTCCCTTCTGCAATAGAACCGAACATAACAGCACGGTGTGAAATGGATTTATCACCTGGGATTGTAATATTGCCATTCAATCCGTTATTAACAGGTTGTATTGTTCTTTCTTTCACGTTTTTCACCTTCTCATTTAAATTGTTTCATAAGTTTGGTATTCTTCTTCTCCAAGCGCTAGTTTTGCTTTCATACGATCTTCTTCCCTTTGGAAGCTAATACGTAATACCCCAAGCAGTCCTTCACGCGCTTCTAATATTTGCAAGTTCGTAATACTAATTTCCTCGCGCGCCAAAATACTCGTAATATGAGCCAATGCCCCCACCTTATCTAATACATCGACGTATAAGTCGTGATAGGCAGGAATTGCCCCTCTCTTTCTTACTGGTAAAGAATCACGGTATTCTTTCGCATCTGCAAAATAGTTTTGAATCTCGCATGCATCTCCGGTAGAAACTGTTTTATATAAATCTTCCATTTCAGAGATCCACTCTTTTAATAATACCATTAAATGCTCACGATTTTGCTTTACAATATCACTCCACATTTTCGGACTACTAGATGCGATACGTGTAATGTCTTTAAACCCTCCAGCAGCTAGCTGATGAATGAGCGGATTATCTCCTGCATGTTTCTCTACTTGCTTCACTAAACCTGCTGCGATAAGGTGCGGGAAATGACTAACGATCCCTGTTACATAATCATGTTCTTCTGTATTTAAAACAAGGAAATGTGATCCCGTTCCTTTTAACCAATCTTTTAACTCTTCCACATGTTCATTTGGCACATGATGCATCGGTGTTAAAATGTAAAATGCATTTTCAAATAAATGCGCTTTTGCACTTTCAACTCCCGTTTTATGAGAACCTGCCATTGGATGTCCACCAATGAAAGATACTTCCTTTGAAAATAAAGTTTCTGCTTCATTCATAATCGTGCCTTTTGTACTACCAACATCAGTCACTATAACATCTTCTCGTAAACGGAATGACGCAAGTTTGTGTAATAGCTTCTTCGTTTCTTCAACTGGAGAAGCAAAAACAATTAAATGTGCCTTTTCACATGCAAGCTGTAAATCAACTGCTATTTCATCTACTACGTGTAATTCTTTTGCACGCTCTACCTGTTCTTGAAATATATCATAACCTGTTATCGTTACATCGTGCTCTTTCTTAATTGCTAATGCGAGAGAGCCTCCGATTAAACCAGTTCCAATTAATACTACCTTTTTACGCATTTTCCTCATCTCGAGACTTTCTTTTTTTATTTTCAAAGTGTTGTTGTAACACTGAAATCACCCCTTCATTTTGCTCCCTTGTTCCGACTGTAATACGGATACCATTCGGGAACGGACGAATAATAAATCCTGCGTGTGCACAAGCTTCATAAATCTCTCCAGCATTCTCAACTGGCAAGAAGATGAAATTTGTTTGCGATGGATAAAATGGAATATCATTTTCCCTACAAAAGCTCTCGTATTGTTGTAATCCTTCTGTATTCACACGAACTATTTCTTCAATAAACTCGTCATCACCAAAAGCAATCGTCGCTGCTTTTTGCGCTAATGAAGATACGTTAAATGGCAAACGAACGACATTTAATTTTTCGATTAACTCTTCCTGTCCAACCGCATATCCAACGCGGAAAGAAGCTAATCCGTACGCTTTAGAAAATGTTCTAAGTACAAGAATATTTTTATGTTTTTCTAAAAGCGGTAATGTCTCTGGGAAATCTTTTGCTGTTACGTATTCATAGTACGCTTCATCAATGACAATTAACGTATTTTCACTAATACCTTCAATGAATTGAGTCAATTTTCGGTCATTCACATATGTGCCTGTTGGATTGTTCGGGTTACAAATCCATACAATTTTTGTATCGTTATCTACTACTGAAGAAATTTCTTCTAAGTCGTATACACCGTTATTTAACGCAATTTCCTTCACTTCGCAACCTTCTATAATGGCATGATGACGATACTGTGGGAATGTTGCACCTGCTGTTACAATGTTATCTCCCGCTCGTAATACGGCGCGGCTTATTATTTGAATGATTTCATCTAAACCACTACCACAAAGTACTTGTTCCATTTTCACATGTAACTTATCTGCGATTGTTTGACGGAGCGTTGTAGCACCTCCGTCAGGATATAAAGCATGTTCCAACCACGATTTTTGCAACTCATCTAAAACACGTGACGAACAGCCGAATGGATTTTCATTCGATGCTAATTTCACAAACGAATGATCTCCGTACACTTCTTTCATTTGTTCTGGTGATTTACCTGGTTTATATGGTTGTAATGATGATAGTTGATCTTTTACTTGCACGTTAAACCCACCTTTTTATTAAAATTCTTTTGCGTAGTTATTGTGTTGCATAATGTTTTGTTTTAATAATTCCATACGATCTTTTCCGAATTGTTCGACTAGTGCATCTGCAAGTTCCCATGCCACAACAGATTCAGCTACTACACCCGCCGCTGGTACTGCGCAACTATCAGATCTTTCAATACTCGCTTGGAATGCTTCTTTCGTATCAATATCAACGCTTGCTAACGGTTTGTATAAAGTAGGAATTGGCTTCATCACGCCTCTTACGATAATTGGCATACCTGTTGTCATACCGCCTTCTAAACCGCCGGCATTATTCGTTCTTCTCGTGTATCCTTTTTCTTCATCCCACAGAATTTCATCATGCACTTTGCTTCCTGGTTGTCGTGCCGCTTCAAAACCTACGCCGATTTCAGCACCTTTAAATGCATTTATACTCATAATTGCACCAGCAAGTTTTGCATCTAATTTACGATCGTAATGGACGTAACTACCGACGCCAATCGGCATACCTTCTGCAATGACTTCCACAATACCACCGATTGAATCTCCACTACTTTTTGCGTTGTCAATCGCATTCATCATTTCTTGCTCTACTTCTTTATCTAAACATCGAACTGGTGAGTTTTCAGTAATTGTTTGAATTTCTTCAATTGATAAGTTTGAAATATGTTTTGCTTTTACTCCACCAATTTCAAGAACATGTCCTGCAATTTCCACGCCTAATTCGCTTAAAATTTGTTTTGCAACTGCACCAGCAGCTACACGAACTGTCGTTTCTCTTGCAGATGACCGCTCTAATACGTTTCTTATATCACGATGACCATATTTAATTGCTCCATTTAAATCTGCATGTCCAGGACGTGGTTTTGTAATTGTACGTTTCATGTCTTTACTTTCTTTTTCCGAAATTGGCTCTGCACCCATTACTTTCGTCCAATGTTTGAAATCATCATTTTTTACAATTAACGTAATCGGTGATCCAAGTGTCATCCCGTGACGAACACCACTTACAATTTCAACTGTATCTGTTTCAATTTGCATACGTCTTCCGCGTCCATGACCTTTTTGTCTTCTTAATAATTCTTTATTAATATGTTCCGCCGTAAGTGTCAAACCTGCTGGTACACCTTCTAAAATAACTGTTAACTGCGGTCCATGTGATTCTCCAGCTGTAATGTATCTCATTTCTCTTGCCCCTTTACTATTTTTTTGTACAAAAAAGTCCCTACTGAGCGCTCAGTAGGGACGATGTTTATCGCGGTACCACCCTAGTTGTAGACTTCTTTCGTCTACCTCTCTTCTTCTTTAACGATCGTTTGACCGTCTTCCCCTCCAAAAGTTGTCGGGAAAGATGCTCCAAGGCTGTAATTCATGCTTACCTTTGTACTGATTCACACCGACCATCAGCTCTCTTTAACAGTGAGATAAGCACTACTGTTTCCTCTTCAACGCATATATGATATGGAATTAAGATAATTTATTTTTGAAACCTTTTAACTCATCCATGAATCTATGGAATTCTGGAATGTCCATTTGTTGTGCAGAATCTGATAATGCAACTGCTGGATCTGGATGAACTTCAGCCATTACTGCATCTGCGCCAATTGCAAGTGCCGCTTTCGCTGTTGGTAATAATAAATCTCTGCGTCCAGTTGAATGTGTTACATCAACGATAACTGGTAAATGTGTTTCTTTCTTTAAAATTGGTACTGCAGAAATGTCTAATGTGTTACGTGTTGCTCTTTCGTATGTGCGGATACCGCGCTCACAAAGAATAATTTGATCGTTACCTTGCGCAATAATGTATTCCGCTGCGTTAATGAACTCATCAATTGTTGCTGCTAATCCACGTTTTAATAATACTGGTTTGTTAACTTTACCTACAGCTCGTAATAAATCGAAGTTTTGCATGTTACGTGCGCCAACTTGAATTACATCAACGTAGTCTAATGCCATTTCAACATCGTTCGGATTTAAAATTTCACTAATAATTGCTAAGTCAAACTCGTCTGCTACTTGACGTAAAATTTGAAGTCCTTCTACTCCTAAACCTTGGAAATCATATGGAGAAGTTCTCGGTTTGAATGCACCACCGCGCATTAATTTTAAGCCTTGGTCTTTCATCGCTTGCCCTACTTGACGAACTTGTTCTAAACTTTCTACTGCACAAGGTCCCATGATGAACGTTTGTGTTCCGTTTCCAATCAATTCACCTTTTACATCAACGATTGTATTTTCTTGTTTCTTTTTACGTGATACTAGTAACGCTTTACGGTTATCATCTTCTTGTAACTCTAAGCTTGCTTTGAAAATCGTTTTGAAAATATGTTGAACTGTTGATGTTTCGAATGGTCCTTCGTTATGCTCTGCGATCATATCAAGTACTTCACGCTCACGTACTGGATCAAAGCGTTTCGTGCCTTGTACTTGCTTTTGCTCTCCAATTTTTTGAACAATTTCACCACGTTTGTTTAAAAGGTGTAATAGTTGTAAATTAATTTCATCTACCTGTTTACGTAATTGATCTAATTCATGATTTGCCATTTGGAAATCCTCCTCTAATGTTTTAAAAGTATAGTAAGAGAATAAAAATTCTCTATTTTCTGAACTGACTAATTATACAAATTTATAGTGGAATCGATACCTCTTCTTATTTTAAACTAATAATTCGTACACAGACATAAACTACTAGTTAAAAATCCACTTTTTTGTACAAAAAAGCCCTACTGATCCAATCAGTAGGGACGATATTTATCGCGGTACCACCCTAGTTGTAGATTTCTTTCGTCTACCTCTCTTCATTGTTAACGATCATCTGACCGTCTTTCCCTTCATAAAGACAATACTATCTTTACTACGAAAAAGATGCTCTAGGACTGTAATTCGCTCTTGTTTATGTACTGGTTCGCACCAACCACCAGCTCTCTGTTACAGGGAAACAACAACTACTGCTTTTCCTTTCAATGCATGACTATTTAATTTTCAAGTTGGACCACTAAAATACAAAAAGTCCCTACTGAATAAATCAGTAGGGACGATATTTATCGCGGTACCACCCTAGTTGTAGACTAACTTTCCGTCTACCTCTCTTCACTGTTAACGATCAATTGACCGCTTTTTCCTCATAAAGAAAAACTATCTTTATTACGAAAAAGATGCTCCAAGACTGTAATTCATGATTATCCCTGTACTGGTTCACACCAACCACCAGCTCTCTGTTACAGTAAGACTAACCACTACTGTGATCTCTTCATTGCACTTTGTTTATTCAAATGTTTTTGAAATTGAATAAGTATGATTCGTATTATAGAACGCTTTTCAAAACACTGTCAACAACTTTTTATATATTTTTTAAAATTCCACTTTCGTCCTATAATTCTTTTTGTAAATCACCCATTACAATTCCTATGCGAATTATTTCATTTTCTAGTAAATGTAAAACATATTTCTCTACTTTATACTGAACTAATAATTCTTTTATTTGTATGATTTCTTTTTCGAATAACACGGCTTCGTGACATGTTTGTAGTAAAATAAAAAACACATTTGCAAACATTTCTTTATGCGCTTTCATACTTTCTTTTTTATGAAGCATTTCAATCAATAACCGCTTCATTTCCTCACCTGTACATTTACCATGTACACTTGAAAATGTACGAGACATAATACATAATCCTTTTTCTAATATTTCATCCATGTATAAAATAATACGTAAAAGCATTACATATTCTCTCGCAGTTATCTCACCCATTTTTGGTCGTTCTCGCAAAAATACACTGAGCCAAGCTGTCCAAAATTTTTGTTGTTCTTTTACGCTTAATGTTTTGACGTAATAGCATAAAAACTGCATAAACTTAATTTTATTTTCTTCATTTTCTAGTATGAGTAACGGGTATAACCAATCTGTTTTTTGCTCCCAATATAGTACACATTTAATAAATACAAAGCTAAGCCACTTCAAGAAAGCTTCTCTCGTATGCGGATGTAATACTTCCAAATGTTCTACCGCATACTTAATAAATCGCTTCATTTCTGTAAATAAAGGTAAATTTATTTGCGTGTAACATAAGCCGGCCCATGCATATTCCGTAATCTCATTTTGTTTTTTTAAATCTAAGTATGGTAACAAATATTTTCGGCACCATTGTTTTTCAATATGATATAGAAATGTAATATCTGCTATTAAACGAGCAAACATAAAGTTTGTTCGTTCCGAATTAACTCTTACTTGTTCTTCAAATAAAAATAAATATTCATATACATTACGATCGTATAAATGATCATATGATAACAACTTTAATAATACAGCTGTCATTTTTCCAACTGGATGCTGAATTGATTCATTGTAAAAATCTTGTTTCCCAAGCTTAAAGTCTGTATCACTCTTCATAACTTGAGGAAACACTGAAAAAGCAAATCGTTTTACAACACGTATACTATTCTCTTCTAACTCTTCTAGTCGATTACTAATTTCATATAGAAAACTACTAATTAACCAATGAAAAGCAGTATTTCTAACAAATTTCTGCAATAGCGGAATAATTTTTTGGATTTGATCATTTGTCAATCCTCGATTATTTCGCCATTCTCTAATACAAACAAACCATACTTCATTACTTATTTCTTGCACTCCTACTAATTGGTATGCAAATGAAATACTCCACTCTGTGTTTAATTTACATGCTTTTGATAACATCTCTAAAAAATGGCGTTGTTCCAAAACACGATCTTGCGAAAATTGCTGAACTTGCTTCATAATTTCAACATCTTTCAGTTGCAATAATCCGTCAGCAGTTACATTACAAGTAATACTTTGCTCTGTATCCTCTTTCTTTTGTACACTGTATCGTTCGGAATGAAAATGAGGATGCTTTTGCTTCATTAACTCATACCCATTTGCCGTAGATGGACTATTTGAATCACACTTGAATAATAAGTCTAATACGAGACATGCATCAAATACCCTCTCTTCTGTAAGATGCTTTATTACAGTTCGAGTGACTTCTTCTTTTGTTTTTTCTAAACAATGTGCATAATGCCTTTTTAAAAGTTGAAAAACTTCGTGTTTATAAGTGAAATCTAAAAGAAGTCCTTCATGTAACAACCATTTCATTTTGTCATCTACACGAACAAAAATATTTTTATTCATCGCATCAATTGCAATTTGCTTTTGAAGTACACTATTTGCTTCTATCATTTCTGTAATATAATAATCCGCTTTTTTCTCATTGTTTTCGCATAAATAAGTTAGACACTCTTTTACAATTCGTATTAAAAATGCAAGATCATTTTGATGAAACTCTTTCTCTATATTTTCCTTATTTCTTTTTTTCAGTGCCGTTTGTCTTAACGACAACATTCTCAATTTTTCTAATCCAATCATCATAATTGGAACAGCATAATAAGCGATATAAGGCCTCATCTTTTCGTTCCAAATTTGCTCCACATGAGAGAATGTAGATACTGGTAAGCGACTCGATTCCTCGAGTTCTATTGATTCTTGCGTATCATTTCCCCATTTTCTTACACGTTTCAACTTCAGTTTTCCGTCTAAAATAAAAGTTAGTATCAATAAGGCAATTTCCTTATGCTCAGGAAAAGAACATTTTTGCAGTAACTTAGAAATCTTTTCTATAGAGCTACTATCTTTTTCAGCTGTTTCTAATAAAAGGAGTGTCCACCTTGCAAACAACAACGGGTCCATCTTACTCTTCGTTTCGTTTAAGTAGTTACAAATTGTTCTCCATAATAACGGTGATATTTTAGAATAGTTTTTATAAATTAATTGAAATAATTCTTTCTGATGACTAAAAAGAAATTGTTCGACTAACCATTCTGCAAGTAATTCATCTACTTCATTATAGTTTGGCGTAAGCATAAACAAATTTTGTAATTTACCTTCTACTTCTAACCATTCGACCCATTCATAATCATGAGCAAATTCCACAAAGTAACGAACTGTTTCAATTTTTTTAATTGATTGCTTTATGTATGATAATTGTTCCTGTTCTACTGACGGGGGAACCGTTACAATATCCCGAATACGCATTCTTTTCGTAATATAATTATCACCCATTAATTCCGCCCAGCGTTTTACCGCTTTTACGAGAGATTGATGATTATTTACTTTATTCGGATACACAATTGGTCTTATCCCTAAATGTTCCCAGTGGTACGTATTTTCTCCTTGTGCGACAAAAGCAAATCGTCTTGTACTTGGTGGTAAACCAGTTGCTAAATATTTCATTACTGGGTCATTATGACTATATCCAACGAATAAAACGGTGTAATTTGAGAATAGATCAACTAAAAATCTTCTTGCCCACCCTTCTGTTAAGTAAGCCCTTCCAAAATCACCGTCTGTTAAAATTAAAGCCTCTTTCTCCTGTTCTACATTACCATGTATGTAAGCAAGACCTTTAAAAGCTCTCCCAGTCGGTAAAGCTGGAGCGTAATAAACATTGATATCTCTATTTATTTCTTTAATTGCAGTTGTAAAATGTTGATCAAAATTTGTTGTTACAATGCGGATTTCTGTATCTAAAGGAAATAACCTTGGAATTGCATAATGCAATGGATTCGGTTTTGATTTCTCTATATGAACGAGATCTCTTGCAACTTGATGTACATCTTTTGTTTTCGCAATTTTACCAAGATAATAATCATGTGGCTCTGTTATTTCACGTTTTTCGACATATAACGTTTTTGCAATTTCATCAACTAAATCATCAAAATTCGGTAAGTTTGATTTCCCTTTCATAGAAACTCCCGCTCCAACAAATAACACTAACTTTCCTTGCTCAAGGTGATCAATTAACTCATCTGGAATTTCTACTTCTGAAGTAATCCACATTTTGGATTCCCCCTTACCTAAAAATGTCATACACTCTCATTTTACTATAACATTTTTTCATTGTTTTTATAATATTTAGACTAAATTCCGAACATGAAAAAGTTTTATGTAAATAAATCCGTTACAATGTATGAACTCCAGAATTTATTGAAAAACTATGTATAAATCGGAGGTGTAAATTTTGAATGATTTCACAGTAGTGCTTATCAAGTTTATATCGTGCATTATCGCATTTAGTATTGGGCTTGCTTTATTTTTCCCTGCAACGTTTGTTCAAATTATTTCATTCAGTCTCTTTGTTACAATCGTATCCTACATGTTCGTTGATAAAATTATTTTAAATCGAATTGGCAATACTGGTGCCATTATGTCGGATTTCTTATTAACATATTTAAGCGTATGGATTTTCGGTAATATTTTATTAGACAACTATATGCAAATTGCATGGGGCAGTATCCTTTCTGCCATCGTCTTCACTTTATCTGAAGTAATCGTTCATCGCTTCTCTAACTCTCATACAAGGCACAACAATGATAACATTCGTATTAATCGCCGCTTTGCATATGGTACAGAGTTTGCTGAAGAACAAAATATATTGGATAAAGATAAGAAAAAGTAACGTTTTAATGCAGGAGCGCCCTTTTTAATTATGTGGTGCTCCTTTTTTGTATTTTTTCATTATGGTACGTGAAATTATATAAGTGATTATTTCAAAATACCGACTTACTAACAATATTTGACGCTATTTTTTCTAATAAAAAACTGCCTCTTATTTAGAGGCAGCCACTTTTAAGTCTTTTACTGCAACAACATCCGCAAACGCTCCCAATACTGCGTTATGATGTTTCACAATATCTTCAGCACGTAACACTTCTGTATTAAATGTACTATGCGCATCACTCACTAACGTTACTTTATACCCTTCACTACATGCTCTGCGCGTTGTCGTATCTACACAATACTCTGTTTGCATTCCCGAAAGAATAACGTGTTCAATTCCTTTCTCTTGTAACACTTCGCTTAAGTTTGTATTATGGAATGAATCTGGAGTCGTCTTTTCAACTATATTATCTCCTTCTTGCGGAGCGATGGCCGCATGGATTCGCCATCCATCCGTACCTTTTTCTAACGGATGGTCTTTAGGACCGTTATGTTGGATATAAATAACTGGAATATCATTTGAACGACATTCCCTAATAAGCTCTTGCAATGTTTGTAAAAACTTTCCCCCATTATGTACTGGCATTCCAGCTGTATACATACCCGCTTGCACATCAATTACGATTAATGCTTTTTTCATTTCACACATCCCCCTTTATTTGTATAAGCCATTATTATTGTTTATATTCCATCATCCAACAATCTTCTAATTTCCCCTCATGCAACTCATGTTCCTTTAAAATCTTTACTTTTTTAAATCCACTTTTTTCATAACACTTTATTGCTCGTTCATTATTTACTTTCGGATCCATTGCAATTGCTTCTGCTCCCATTTCACCCATAATATATGTAATTGCTGCCTGAACGAGTTTTGTTCCAATTCCCTTTCCCCAATAGGCTGGTTCACCGATAAATTGGTCCATACCCCATACATTTTGCGATTCTTTATAGCCATATAACGCTTTCCACTCTGAATCCACTGGGTACATTTGTATGTAACCAATCGGAATGGTATCAAATTCTATTAAACATCTTTTTTCATTACTGTTTGGACTATGTATAAAATGATCAAGCACCTTTTCTACAGATTGCGGATTATCTCGTCCTTCGTAATACCGCAGGACTGCTGGGTCCGTTAACCATTTAGAAATGATAGATGCATCATCTTCCATTACGTATCTAATCAATAAACCTTCTTTTTGAAAAAGCATATTATACCTCTATTATTTCTTTATATTTTTTCTTGCTGTTACATCTTTCATTGCACCTACTAATGCATATGGTAGTAATGTAATCGCAAAAAATGCTGTAAATACGTTAAATTGCGGGATTGTATAGAGTGTGAACCATTCAGTGAAAAATTGAGAATTTAATATTCTATTAAAAAACTCTCCGCCTGGCCTAAAGTTTGGCGCCCACGCAGTGATTTCACACAAAATAAAGTGAAACTTTAATCAGTGGGGGTTTTGTTCATCCCCCACTGATTATTAGTTGAACCAATCGGGCTTTTACGGGCAGTTGATCCCCCCTCCTTAAATATCCATCATATTAATTATACACTTTCCTCACTTTATTTGTTAAAATTTTCTATATAATTAATGCTGTTGGGGGGAAATACATTATGTCTAATCCTATACTTACATCCACTTTAATCATTCTTAGAGGAAACTCCTCAAGTGGTAAAACAACGATTGCAAAACAACTACAAGAACATTTCGGACAAGGAACACTTTTAGTATCACAGGATGTTGTACGTAGAGATATGCTTAGAGTACACGACACAATGGGTAATTTATCACATGATTTACTATTTGAAATTACGAAGTACGGAAAAGGAAAATGTGAATTTGTTATTTTAGAAGGTATATTGAACAGTCATAGGTATGGTGAGATGTTAAAAGAATTAATTCGTTATTTTGATGAAAATGCATTTGCATATTACTTTGATTTATCATTAGAGGAAACTATTAGACGACATAACACAAGAGACAAACGACATGAATTTGGTGAGGATTCCCTACAAAAATGGTATAATCCGCACGATACTATTAAGGTTGCCACAGAAACTATTTTTACAGATAACTTTACGCAAAAAGATATATTTGATGCAATTCTTAATGATGTTGCGATCGAAAAACAAGCCTAACATAATATGTTAGGCTTGTTATGTATTTTGTATTTCAGTTTTTATAATTAAACAATCTATACATAAATAATAGTATATATTCATTTCCCCAAACTGGAAATCAACTACTGAAATAAGTCCACGTTCCTCAATATCTTGAGTAATTGTAGCAACATATTTCATCTCTTTCGCACAAGTTGGACACGCCAAATCCTTTGGAAGATCATCATATAATGGTACGCCTAATAATCTACATACATATTCAGAACCGAACAAGTCAAAAGCTTCCCAGTAACTATCTTCATCTGTAGGTATATCTTCATTTTTCATATTTATAAGCTTTACCGTTGTTTTTGGTAATGAAGCTGGTAACTTATCTTCCTCTTCCATTATCCATTCTTCTGTATTTTGCTGCTTTATGATTTGAACTGTTTTACCTCCATCACTTAACTGAAAATATTGCGGTTCCCACACCATCGCACAGTTCAAGCATGAAACGAATGGTAAAATATTTAGTTCATTACTTTTAAGTTCAGCAAGTCTCCCATCTTTTAAATCAAAACAGAGAATTTGATGCATCTTCTCACCGCATAACTTACATACTGGCAAATTACAATCTTGACCGCCAAAGTAATGATTATATGAACCTCTTCCTTCAATTACTCTATACCCTTTCCGCTCATTACAATGTGCGCCATATAATTCTATTGTCATATTCTATCCTCGCCTTTTATAAGAATGATTCACAAAATGATAATAATTAAGACTAAAAAACATCGTCTTCCTGAATAGTTTCCATAATAAATTCTTTTAAACTCGGAGATATTTCTTCCATTTCGTCATCCGCGTGATACCAAATATATATTTTATCATCCATTTTTCCATTATTTATTTTAAAGCACAATTTATCCCCTGAACCATCGTCACCAATTATGATAAGATTTTCTGGTATAGACTCATCTCTCATGTCAATATTTTGTCTAACAATATCATCCCAAGTTTTCGTTACATTTCTATTATCTTTAATCGGATATAGTATCCATTTCCCTATTTCAGCATTATTAACTAATTTAATAAGATCCCTATATTGATTTGGGAAAGCAGCACCTAGCTTTTCTTCCGTTTCTTTTATTTGCAACTCTAATACACCTTGTTTCTTTGTTTCAATATATTCTCTTACTTCTTTCATGAAATACACCTATCCTTTGAACTTAATTACACTATTATGAGTGAAAGTGTTTAGTAAACGATTTGATCCGATTCATATATTTCATTATACGTTAACCCTTCGTTTTCAACATACTATTCTTCTCTACTTCTCAATAACCTTCTGTTCTACTTCCTTACCTCATTCTTAATAGTTTTTCTAAACATGAGAC
Organism: Bacillus cereus group sp. MYBK95-2; assembly: GCF_051915225.1. Classification (NCBI taxonomy): domain Bacteria; kingdom Bacillati; phylum Bacillota; class Bacilli; order Caryophanales; family Bacillaceae; genus Bacillus; species Bacillus cereus group sp. MYBK95-2. The sequence goes on from NZ_JBQAEH010000007.1 coordinate 280,797, forward strand.
AATTTTTATGTTTTATTACAGGTTTATTAATAAGTCATTTAAAAATCCTATTATCCTTCTACTAAAAAAATAAAAGCCAGCCTCAATAAAGAGAACTGACTTCTATTTGGATAATTATTGTTATTATAAAATTTTCACTTTAACAGTTTGTCTTCCCCAATTCATAGCTTTACTTTTTGAACCCATTAAAACATCAATACGATTACCTTTAATTGCACTTCCAGTATCACCAGCGATCGCTTCTCCATAGCCTTCTACCCATACTTTAGATCCTAATGGGATTACTTTCGGGTCAACTGCGATAATTCTCATATTCGGATTTTCCGTTAAATCATGCCCCATCGCAGTTAAAACGCGTCCACCATATGTACCATTTTCACTTGGATCAGCAGTATACGCTGTCGCTACTACCGTTAATTCACGTTTAGCAGACTGTATGTTGTTTTTAGATGCTTCTTTCGCTCTCTCTTCTTCTTTAGCCTTTGCTATTTCTCTTGCTTTTTCTTCTTCTTTAGCTTTTGCTTTTGCTATTTCTCTTACTTTTTCTTCTTCTTTAGCTTTTGCTATTTCTCTTGCTTTCTCTTCTTCTTTAGCTTTTGCTATTTCTCTTGCTTTCTCTTCTTCTTTAGC
>NZ_JBQAEH010000008.1:0-248470 GCF_051915225.1 Bacillus cereus group sp. MYBK95-2
TTAGTATAAAAGAATAAGATGGGACGCTGTATGCGATGAAAGTCGCACGTACAGTGTTAAGCGGGGGAAAAGATGGAGATAACTTCAAAGTCTTACCTATCGCAACTATTAGAAAAGTATGATTGTATGAAATAACATGTATGAAAGAAGAGGCGTTAGCAAAAATATCCCTTAACGAAATCGGCTTTATTTTTCAGCAAAGTAACCTTCTTAAGTGACTCATGTTGTATAGGTAGCAGAGAAAACAGAAAGAGTTCTTTTTATGGAGGACGGAGAAGTTGTTAGTGAAATACAACTAGGCAAGTTTAGGAATGATGATTTAAAAGCGCGAGAAGAGAAATTGTTAAAATGGTTAGCTGTACTCGGATTTTAAAGACAAAAACTCCTATTGAATATAGGAGTTTTTTCTTTGTTTGAAAGTTCGAAAAGATATATAATAATTTTCTGACTATTAATTTATGGAGGGGTATTAATGAAAACTGAAACGTTACACACACAAGAAGACATTTTAAAAATGCTTGATTCATTATTAAGACCTGCAGAACCATTTTGGAATGAGTTTTATGAGAATAGAGAAAAGGATGTTCCGTTTTTTGAAAATGTTCCAGATGAGAATCTAGTTTCGTATATACAAAAAGAGAGAGTTTCAAAAGGGAAGGTATTAGAACTTGGATGTGGTCCAGGTAGAAATGCCATTTATTTAGCGACTCAAGGATTTGATGTAACAGCAGTGGATTTATCTGTAGAAGGCATTAATTGGGCTAAAGAAAGGGCATTGGCAAAAGAGGTAGAAATTCATTTTATTTGTGATTCGATTTTTAATTTAGAGGTTCAAAACGAATTTGATTTTGTATACGATTCGGGCTGTTTGCATCACATTCCACCGCATAGAAGAATAAATTATGTGGATTTAATTAAAAACTCATTAAAATCGGGTGGTTATTTCGGATTAACATGTTTTGCGGCAGGCGATTTAGATGAACGAAATGGATCAGAAATAACAGATTGGGATGTATATAGAGAATGGAGTCTACAAGGTGGTCTTGCATACTCGGAAGAAAAGTTAAGAGATATATTTAAAGAATTTGAGGTAATTGAGATTAGAAGGATGAAACAAATAAAACAACCGAATGAAATGTTTGGAGAATCATTTCTTTGGACAGCGTTATTTAAGAAGAAATAATAAAGTAGATAATTGACAAACTCATCGTTTTTATAGACAATATGCGCATAGGAATATACGTTCGGTTTTTGGGTGACGTATGTTTTACATAAATATATAACAAGGGGCTGTCTCCATATGAGTAACGCAAATCAAAAAATTACTACGTTTTTAATGTTTGAGGGCAAAGCTGAGGAAGCGATGAATTTTTATACGTCGCTATTTGATCAATCAGAAATTGTAAGTATTTCTCGCTACGATGAAAATGGACCTGGTAAAGAGGGAACTGTAATTCATGCAACTTTTACGCTAAATGGCCAAGAGTTTATGTGTATTGATAGTTATGTAAATCATAATTTTACATTCACTCCAGCTATGTCTCTTTATGTAACTTGTGAGACAGAAGAAGAAATTGATACGGTCTTTCATAAACTAGCGCAGGATGGAGCAATTCTCATGCCTTTAGGTTCTTATCCGTTTAGTAAAAAGTTTGGCTGGTTAAATGATAAGTATGGTGTATCTTGGCAGTTAACTCTTGCTGAATAAAAAAGAAAAAGCGTAGCTTATTTTTGTTTGTAAAAGATGTTCATCTTGTATGGAATGAAGTTTCTAGGGTTTTAAAGAATAAAGGTATTCTTATTGCTGGATTTACAAATCCGTTACTATGGATTTTTGATGATAACCAAGAGCAAAAAGGTATTCTTGATGTTAAACATTCAATTCCTTCATCAACATTGGATTATTTACCAGAGGATGAAGTTCAAGATTACATCGATTCAAATCAAACAATAGAATATGCGCATACTTTAGAAGACCAAATCCAAGGCCAAATTGAAGCTGGTTTTGCTATAACAGGTTTTTATGAGGATGATTTTGGTGGAACAAGGATATTAGATAAGCATATTAAAACATTTATTGCGACAAAAGCTATAAAGTTAAAGATGGATTAAGAATTTTTGCTTGTCGCACGGGGCGTTAGTCGAAGAACGCTCTTAAAATAGAAAAGGATGGTACTTTCCATCCTTTTCCTTACGTATTTTGAGTGTCGAAACTATTCTCAAAACAAGTTTTACACTACCAATTGTATAATTAGGTTATGCTTTTATATTAAGAATTTTGCTGACCAAATCTTTTCCCGAGTTTAGCTAACAATTCAGGTTGATCGCTTTGGCTCATTATAACTTCAATAAAGATAAGTTGATTCTTATTAAAAGTTATATTTGTTAAGACTTCTGCTAATTCTGATTCATTTTCTACTTTAAATGTTAGACTTTTTTCTTCTGCCCCAAATACCATTGATAGTTTATTGTAATCCCACATTTGTATATCATTATAAGGTTGGTTTTGGCCGTGAATGGCACGTTCAACAGTGTATCCGTTGTTATTGATTAAAAATATAATTGGTTTTAAATTTTGACGTAATATAGTTGATAACTCTTGGGCAGTTACTTGGAAAGAACCATCACCAATAATTAAAATGTTGCGCCGTGATAAATTGGCGAGCTGTGTACCAAGTAGAGCGGGCAGTGTATATCCGATAGATCCCCATAACGGTTGTCCTACATATGCAGTGTTATTAGGTAGAGGGATAGCAGCACTACCAAAGAAAGGTGTTCCTTGCTCTACAATTAAGACGTCGTTTTCTTGTAAGAAATGGTACATTTGCTGCCAAAAACGTTTTTGTGTGACCATTTGTGCTTTTGGAATGAACTCTTCAGTAAAAGGTGAGGATTCTAAAATAAATGGCTTAACGTCAAGGGTATCTTTATTACGATGCTCAATTGAATCACTTAAATGTTGTAAAACATCCTGCATTACAACTGGACCGTATTTTTTATCTATAATTTTCACAGTGTAGGGATGGATTTCTATAACTTGTTCTTTTGTAAAACCTTGTGTGAAGCCGCCTGTAATAGTATCAGTTAACTTCACACCAATACTAATAATACAATCAGATTCATCAATTCTTTTTCGCAAGTACGGAGAACTTACATCACCAGTATAAATCCCTATAAATTGAGGCTGTTTTTCTGGGAATATTCCTTTTCCCATACTTAACGTCGCGATGGGAAACCCAGTTTTTTCTACGAATTGATGTACATTTTCTTTAGCGTGAAATCGATCTACTTCAAAATCAGCTAAAATAACAGGTTTTTTGGCACTATTTATTTTTGAAATGGCATGTAGAAGCATTTTATTTAATGCTTCTTTATTACTTAAAATAGGTTTATTTATAATAGGTTCTGTCGGTTTATTAATTGGTTTATTATACACATCAATTGGCAAATTAATATGAACCGGGCGTTTTTCATTCCAACATGCACGTAAAACACGGTCAATTTCCTCAGCAGCATGCTCAGGTGTTACATTTGTTTGTGCTATAGTGATTTCTCGATACATATTGGAAAAGTGATCGAACTTTCCATCTCCTAACGTATGATGGACGATTGCACCATTTTCCATTACTTTTGTTGGTGGCGTACCTGTAATTTTTATAACTGGCACGTTTTCCGCATATGAGCCAGCAATACCGTTAATAGCGCTTAATTCTCCAACACCGAAAGTAGTAATAAGAGCAGCGATTCCTTTTATGCGAGCGTACCCATCTGCTGCATATGCAGCATTTAATTCGTTACAATTGCCAATCCACTTTAAATTTTCATGTGCTACCACATCATCTAAAAAGGCAAGATTATAATCACCAGGAACCCCAAATATATGTTCAATTCCTAATTCATGTAGTCTATCCAATAAATATGTACTTACAGTATATTGTTTTTTCAAATGAATCATCTCCTAATTGTGCAATGAATGTTTCAATAGACTAAATAAGTTCTAATGCGTTGATTAAAATATTCATTACTAGATTGTGGTATAATTTACATACAGGGGGAAAGTAGATGACACAACATAAAGAAGAACAGATGAATGAGGCATTAGCATTATTTTATTTTGCATATAAAACATTTACTGAAAAGCCAGATGAAATTATAAAAGAATATGGCATTCAACGAGTACATCATCGAATTTTATTTTTTATCGCACGTTTTCCAGGGATAAGTGTAAATGAGTTATTATCACTATTAGAAATAAGTAAACAAGCTCTCCACGGACCGCTACGTCAACTTGTGGAAAAGGGCTTAATTGAGAGTAATGAAGCTATGCATGATCGACGTGTGAAACAGTTGTCTTTAACAGAAAAAGGTACAGATTTAGAGAAAAAACTGAGTGATGTACAAAGACAACAAATGGGTGCTATTTTTTCAAAATTTGGTGAATCATGTGAGGACAATTGGCACCAAGTTATGAATGAAATGGCAAATAGCCGATCAGGTTTTGATGCTTGGATATCCAAACGTGAAATACCAGTCGATCAAAAATAATGAAAAAACTTCTGTTTTTATCGTTTGAAAAAGAACAAATTTTATCCATACATTTGGCAACTATGATTTGGTCATAGAGTGAATGGATAAAAAGATACATTACTAGATATTTTATACGTGTACGCAATGGAACAATAAAATTCACATTTCCGAAAGGGGAATTATAATGATAAAACTTGTACTTATTCGTCACGGACAAAGCTTATGGAATCTTGAAAATCGCTTTACTGGATGGACAGATGTTGATCTATCAGAGAATGGATTAAGTGAAGCGAGAGAAGCAGGAGCAATATTAAAGAAAAACGGATATACTTTTGATGTGGCTTATACATCAGTATTAAAACGCGCAATTCGGACGTTATGGATTGTACTTCATGAGATGGATCTTACTTGGGTTCCAATACATAAATCTTGGAAGCTAAATGAAAGACATTATGGTGCATTGCAAGGGCTGAATAAAGATGAAACTGCACAAAAATATGGTGAGGAGCAAGTTCATATTTGGAGAAGAAGTGTTGATGTAAGACCACCGGCTCTCACTGAAGACGATCCTCGATATGAAGCGACCGATCCAAGATATAAAACACTCAAAAAAGGTGAATTTCCATTAACTGAATGTTTAGAGGATACGGAGAAGAGAGTACTTGCTTATTGGCATTCAGAAATTGCGCCGACATTAAAAAGTGGTAATAAAGTAATTATTTCATCACACGGTAACACAATTCGCTCGCTAGTAAAATATTTAGACAACCTTTCAAGTGATGGTGTAGTTTCATTAAATATTCCCACTAGCATTCCGCTTGTTTATGAATTAGACGAAAACTTACGTCCGATTCGTCATTATTATTTAAGTATGGATGGAGAAGTACCTGAAGGGGAAATTCCGAAACATATTTCTTTTTAATACGAAAATTTGAAATGAATGCTTGTCTACATATACAATATAGACTCATGGTAAAGTGGAATTTTAATCAGTGGGGTTGTTATTTCCCACAAATAACAGGATAAAAGACGTGGTACTTTCTAATATATATGCGATGTAGCTAATTTTAGAAGCTTGTCCACGTCTTTTGTCATAAAGAGAGCAGCTTGCGCATGTAATGATATCGTGAGTAGTTTTTGAATGGAGGGTGATGTGATTAATGATCTCTAACATTCGAATTGGCTTATTTGTTTTAGCAATTGTCTTTGTAGTCCTTGTTTTCTTTTATTGGAAAAATGAGGATTTGTACGAGGAGAAAAAGCAACGTATTAGAAAGACTTGGTATGGTTTGTTTATCATATCTGTCACTGTGTATTTCATGATAAAAGGAATTGATTTAACCCTCTGGAAAAATCTTTTAATGTTTACTGCAATGGCTATTTTTGTTGATATTGCGTTTATTTTAACACCTAATATTTCTGAAATATGGGGTGCGAAATTTAGCGATATTGGCAAGACAGTTCAATCAATAAAACGATCATTAATTGCATCTAAAGCGAGAGGAGAAATATACACGACAATTATTCAAAATGTTAATCCAGCAGTATTCGGTACGATGGAATGGCATACGGAAGAGGAATATACAAAGAGCTTAAATGCATTTTTAGATTCATATGGGGAAAAGATTGGCGCGAAAATTGTTGTTTTTGAAGCCGCGAAAGAGTTAAATACAAACTTTCGTGGTATTCGCTCGCAATTTAGTATTATCGTTCCGTTAGAACATATCGAGCAATTGAATGAGCAGAAAGCGGTGCAAGTAGAAAATGTCGGGATTATACCAGCAAAAATAGTAAGTGACGTTTTCATTGTTATTGATGGAAAGAAAAATAACCTGCAAGATCGGGATTTTGAAAATGTATATAATTTAACAATACATCATAGTTATTTTAGTAAATAAGGACAGAATCTTTTTCTGTCCTTTTCTTCTATACATAAATTAAAAACAAAATCCGACAAAGTTGAATAAAATTGGACAATCATTCCTACACTAGCATGTAGAGGTGATTGTAGTGGTAAAAGATTATGACAATGATTTTTTTAAAGAAGGTAACGAAGATACAACAGATTTCTCTTTAATAAAAGGGGATACGTTGCAGCAAGTAGAAGAATTAGAAGAAGAATTAAAAAGAAAATCATAAGTGTACACTCTTTCTACATTTGCTATATAATATAAATAAAAGGTTGTATCTTTTTGAAAAGGGGGAGAAGAGATGGCTGAAGTCAATGTGCAAAAGTCTTCGTTTTTTAAAGAAAAAAAAGAAGAATCCAATACAGATTTCTCTCTTGTGAAAGGTGCATTAACGGAGAATATAAATCGGTTAGAGAAACTAATGAATAATAGTAGTTCAAAATATATACAGGTGAAAAGAACAAAAGAAAATGCATAGAGCATTTTCTTTTGTTTTTTTATTTAATAGTAAACTTATCTTTTACTTTTTCAGGTAAATCTGCTTTCTGAATCTCTTCATAGGACTTTACTTCAATTGATGATATTTCATTTTTGCTATTATCATCTTGATCTACATAAAGGCGTAAAAACGCGTCTTTATTTAATTTATGGTCGTTTTCTTTTTTTGTACTTCTAAATGTAATTTGTTTTTTGACACCATCTTCATCATATGCGGGCAGCGTATAGTTTCGTAAGTTTCTACCATCTACTTTTTCGATAGTTCCTTCGCCTTTTATCTGCATGTAATATACATCTTTACCAATTCTATTTAGTGACGCTCTCTCACAGCCAATAGTAAAACTAAAAATAATAAACATAGTGTAATAATTGCTAAAAACTTTTTCATTTTCTTTATCTCCTTGAATGTGTTTCTTTAAAAAGTATACGATTATTATTAAATGAGAAAAATCGATATAGATTACAACGCCCTTACAATATTGTAAGATTGTTGTACATAAAATGAACAATAAAAGTTAAAACAAAGGTAAAATAATGAATCATGGTATAATGATATGAGACTTACATATTATTTTGTCATTTGGAGAGGAGCTTGAAAAATGTATTTTACCTTAGAACAATTAACAAAGCACCCTGTATTTTATCATTTTGCAGAAATTTCAAAGATTCCTAGAGGATCAGGTAATGAAAAGGAAATTAGTGATTATTTAGTAGGCTTTGCAAAAGAGCGTAACTTAGAAGTCATTCAAGATGAAGCATTAAATGTCGTTATTAAAAAAGAAGCAACAGCTGGTTATGAAAATGTACCAGCTATTATTATTCAAGGTCATATGGATATGGTTTGCGAAAAAAATCAAGCAACAGTACATGATTTTGAAAAAGATCCAATTGAATTACGAATCATTGGGGACATGTTATATGCAAATCAAACAACTCTAGGTGCTGATAATGGTATTGCAGTTGCGTATGCATTAGCTTTATTAGATTCGAAAGAAATTCCGCATCCAGCACTTGAAGTCGTTATCACTACTGAAGAAGAAACGACAATGGGTGGGGCTTTTGCTATTGATCCAAATCATTTTGAAGGAAAGATATTTATAAATATTGATTCTGAAGAAGATCATAAATTACTTGTAAGTAGTGCAGGTGGTGCGAAAGCTGTTGAAACAATTCCCGTAATTTGGGATGAAACGCCAGCGAATATGGATGCATACCGTCTATATGTTGGTGGTCTAAAAGGCGGACATTCTGGTATGGAAATTGATAAACAACGCGGTAATGCGAACAAAGTATTAGGACGAGTATTACGTGATTTATCGGCACATACGGAGTTTAACATAAGTGAAGTTCACGGCGGATTAAAAACGAATGCAATTCCGCGTGAAAGTGTAGCTACACTTTTAATTCGTACAGAAGATGTAGGACAAGTAGAAGAAAAACTAGAATCATGGACACGTGTATTACAAGAAGAAATGCGTGCTGTTGATCCAGATGTTCATGTTACACTGACAAAATTGGATGAAAAAGTTGAAAAAGTATTTGCTAAAGAGACACAAAAGCAGCTTATTTCATCATTATTCTTAATTCCAAATGGCATTCAAAGTATGAGCATGGATATTAAAGGTCTTGTAGAAAGCTCAACAAATTTAGGCGTTATTGAAACGTTGCAAGATGAAATTAAATTACGTAACGAAGTGCGAAGTTCTGTAAGTAGTTTAAAACAACATGTTGCAGAAGAAATCAAATATATTGCTGAATTAGTTGGTGCTACATTTGAAATAGAGTCAGAGTATCCAGAATGGCCATACAATCCAAACTCACAAATTCGTAATTTATTTGAAAAAGTGCATCAAGAAAAATACAATAAAGAAATTGAAATCTTCGCTGTGCATGCGGGGATTGAGTGTAGCGTATTCGTTCAAAAAATGCCTGAATTAGATGCAATTTCATTCGGACCAGACATTTTTAACGTCCACACTCCAGATGAACATATCAGTATCTCTTCTGTAGTGAATAACTGGGGATTCTTCATTGATGTAATGAAGGGTACAAAAGAATTAGCTAAGTAATAACGACGAAATAAAAAGGAGCCTATAAAAATTTATAGGCTCCTTTTTTGTATTGGAATTTATCCCGCTATTTGCAGAGCAGCCCGATTGGTTTAACTAACAATCAGTGGGGGATGAATAAAACCACTACTGATCAAAGTTTCACTTTATGAGAAGTCATTTTTCGTTAGTATGTAATATTAAGCTTGAACAATTAATAAGGATGAATTGTTGATGTTTTTTAGTACTGATGAAGGGGTGGAGAAATGAAGGGAAGAAAGCATTTTATTGTTTGTATGTTTTTATTGTTCTTCACATTTAGTTTTACTGGTGTTCAGAAAATAATAGCAGAGGAAGTTGAATTTACAGGAACAACAGCTCCATTGAATGTAAATGTTAGAGAGGCAAAAAGTTTGAATGCAAATATTGTAGATGTGATTCCCGGAAATACAACAGTATCTTTTAAAGGATGGGAGTATGGTGAAGCGGTTAAAGATTACTGGACAGGAAATTTAGATAATCGTTGGTTTTATTATTTTAAAGATGGAAAAAAAGTATATGTAACGTCAGCGTATATTAATGGAAATCCTCCAAATACATCAATAGATCGTAAATTATCTGTACCTAACATATTACAAGAAAGATCAAATTGGTGTTGGGCAGGCACTTCGGTTTCAGTTCTAAATTATTTTGGGAAAACTCCTTCACAAGATCAGTACGTTAGGTATGTTAAGGGTGGATCATATAATAATCCTGCAACTTCACGTGAAATACAATATGGATTATCAGGATATGGTGTTAGCTCAGCTATAAGTTCTGGAGCAAAATCATATGATTGGTTCAAAAGACAAATTAATAGTAATCAGCCGATGATTGCACTCATTATGTGGCAAAATGGAGCTAACATCGGACACTTTCTAGTACTTGATGGATTTTATAAAGGGACAAATGGAACAGATTATATAACGTACATGGACCCTTGGTATGGTGATCATTATAATCATAATTTCAGTACGTTCCATAACAATAATAATTTTTGGTGGAGTGAAACTGTTTATAATATCCATGCAAACTAATAATATTAAAAGCGGGGGTTCATAAATGGGAAAACTACTTAAGCTTGTGATACCGTGCATGTGCTTAATGACCGTTATTATTTTCGCTAGTAAAATTAGTTATGCATCAAAAAATAAAAGTGAATCAGTACAATCGATCGCATTAAAAGATTATCAATATAGTAAGGGAAGTTCTTCTGAAAATTTAAGTTTTGAAAAAATAACAACATCTCCATTTTCGTTACCAATCTATGCAACAATTCCAGCGCAGCAAATTTTAAATAGCTCTGAATTTAAGAATTTACTATTACCAACAAATGAAAAGCTGTGGTTTATTATGAAGGGTGAGCAGCCAGAAGGACTAATTGTTGCGAATGATATTGAACCGATTCGAACGGGCGGAGAAAATAGAAGTAAAGATTTATATGGATTATATACAGCAATAAAGAATAATACAAATGAAACAAAAGATATTAGTTATTTCGAATTTGAAGGGCAAGGAATATTGGTAGTAAATCAAAATAATGATCAAGAAATATACCTTAGTAAAGGTGCCGCTGCCATATTAAAACTTCCTACTGGTCAAAAAGTATTGAGCAGTGAAGTATTACAGAAAATGAAAGAGAGAATTGTAACTGGTTTTGAATAGTGGTAATGTCTGATTCTTTTTTGTGTTTATACAAGGTTGAATAGGGAACAGGATCAATGGTAGCATTAGGGCATCTTTACTGTTTGAAACCTAATAGTGTATATAAAAAGGTTAGAGAAGTTAATTCTCTAACCTTTTTATATTAATGTATGAAATTTAAAAAGTGATGGAGTAAACCAAATAATAAAAATTTGTCTGCTCTTCTATTTTTATTTGCAATTTAAACTCGTTATATTCCGCTATCTATTGTACAACCTTTTTACATAGCTGAATTTTTTTATTTGAAAATAAGGGTGCATCTATAAAACCATAATGATAAACTAAAATACCTAATTCCACTCTAGAATTAATATGCCATTTTTCTTTAATATGATTAATTATCGTTGAAATTCTTCGAGGGGTAACATATATTTTTTGGGAAATTTCTGCATCTGTATATCCTTTTGCTACATAAATAGCTACTTCTAACTCTCTTTCGGTCAACATTCTTTTCATAAAATACGCTCCTTCGAAATTATTTATATAAAAATCAAAAGAAACTATTAAAAGAAATAAAGGTGAAAAATCATATTTATTTTAATCAGGCTATTTGCGGATAGTAAGACTCCCACCTCAAAATTTAGATGTGGCAAAGAAGTCCAACTCCCTGTAAAAGCCTGCCTGGAGTGGACTAATAATCAGTGGGGGGATAAAACTCCCATTAATTATTAGTGAACCATATTTTAATAATTTCTCGTATTGTAATACAAGTTTGTAAAAGAAACTATAAATCCATATAATTAGTAATTGTAACTATATTAATTTTACATTACATTAAAAGTTGGGAAATATTCTTATACTCATAAAGTGTTACATTTGAGGGAGGAAAGATGGAATTCTACAATCTTGGTATTATTATTAAAGAACTTAGAAAGAAAAAAAACATGTCACAATCTGAATTATGTCATGGAATATGTTCACAAAGTCAAATTAGTAAGATAGAAAAAGGTATTATTTATCCATCTAGCATATTGTTGTATCAATTATCTGAAAGACTTGGTATTGATCCAAATTATATATTCGCACTAACCAAAAATAAAAAAATAAAATATATTGAAAATGTAAAATGTGTAATGAGAGATTGTGTGAAACAAAAACAATATAATGAGCTTTACGAAATAGTAAAAAAAGAGAAAGATGAGAATAATTTTCAATCAAAAGAAGATAAACAATTTCTATTATGGCATGAAGCGATTGCTATATATTATGTAAATGGAGCAACAAGTAATGCGTTTGACATTTTAAATAGAGCACTAAAACAAACCTTAAGTAGTAGTAACTTTTTATCAGAAAAAGAAATAAGCATAATGAATTCAATTGCTATAATACATGCAGAAAATGAAGAGTATGAGAAAAGTATAAATATATTAAAACAAAGTTTAATTAATTTTAATAAGATAGAATTTCCTAGAGAAAAAGAAATCAAATTAAGACTCATTCATACGTTAACAAAATGTTTACACCTTGCAAATCAATATGAAGAAGCAATAAAGTATAGTGAAATAGGTATAAAATTAGCGATAAATATGAATACTTTATACTTATTAGGTGAATTATTTTTTGAAAAAGGTGCAATTTTATTGAAAGTTCAGCACTCTAATGAAGTTGGTTTAACAGACATAAAAAAAGCATTATTTATATTTGAACTAACTGAAAGAAAACAATATATAAAAATGATCAAGGAAAAATATATTAAAAATCAAGAATAAACAAGAAAGAATTCTAACATAAACTATTCCTAATTGTTATTTTTTTCTAAAAAAAGTACTGTAATACGAACTATTCCTAATTGTTGTTTATTGCTAAAATAAATACCGTAATATTAGATAAATATAAAGGGTGGCATTTTATGAAATCAAGAGGAATTACTCGTAAAGCAGATAGCATGGGGCGTATTGTTATTCCAATGGAAATAAGACGGAGTTTAGGAATTGTAGAAAAAGATTCTCTTGAAATGTTTATAGAAGAGGACCAGATTATTTTACGAAAATATCAATCTCCAAGAGCTTGTGCACTTACAGGGGATATTTCAGACAGCAATATTTCGTTAGCGAATGGGAAGATTATTGTAAGTCCAAACGGGATGGAACTGTTAATAAAGAAGTTACAGCAATATCTTTTAAAATAAAGTGAAACTTTAATCAGGGGGAGTTTTGTTCATCCCCACTGATTATCAGCCCTCACCAATCTTGCTTTTATGGGCAGCCCGAACCCCCACCTAACTTCTTTGCTTCCGCTGTATTTTAAGGTAGGGGTCTTACTGCCCGGCAAATAGCGGGGTAAAAGGTAAGTAAGAACTTTAAAATAGAATATACTTGAAAAAAATTCCTCTATCAATTTAGGGGGGTTTTTTATTGTTATCAATAAAATTGAGGGGCCGTAGTTCGTTCAATGGAATACGAATTACTTCATAAATAGTCTGACTATTTTTTATAAAAAAACTATTCATTTACATTTTTTGGTTTCGTGTTATATTTTTAATGTTAACATAGTTGTATTGAAAATTCTGATTTTAAAATTAGGAAAACTTTAGAAAATGAAAGAGATTTTTAAATTAAATTTACCAATTCAATAGAGGTTCGTCGGGGAAATGTACCTAAGAAGAAATCTCTTATAATCCACGTTTTTTATTTGTAAATCGGTAGTTCTAATAGCTCTGACGAAAAGCGAAGGAGCAAAAAAGAAATGGATAGTTTGTTTAATAGAAGATAGGGTATAAAAAATAAAACAACGGAGGTTTTATAATGAATAAAGGAATACTGCAGATTACAGAAATTGAAGAAATTAGCATTCCTAATGTATTGAAGGATAAAATGAAGAATCTGATAGAAAATGAATTGAAAACTCATAATCCTTATACTTGTGATTAAGAAATAGCAGCATATTTTTCAAAAGAGTGGCTTAATTGTTTGATTGACTATTCAAAGAAAAATCCGAATTCAGATATGAAAAACCTACTAAATATAATAAAAATAGCGAATTGTGGCGGAAACGTACCACCTACTCTTATTAAAAATACTCCATGTGATCCTATGGAAACACTATTACCTGGGGAAAATCGCAGAGGTTTTAATTATGGCGAAGACGAACACGATAGAATGAAAAAATATTTTTATGCAGAATGGGTCACATGGCTTTTTGCCACACTTTTTAATTATGATGCTTTAATTCACCCATCCGAACATGCAGGGAAAAATAGATTTCATCTTATTTCACCTTTAAACAACGATGAAGTTTTGCGAAATGTCGGTGCAAGCACCGGTGGCGGGAACTTTTATCAACATAACGATGCCACAGTGTATACAGATATGAAAGACCAATCAGATATTGAAGCAAGATTGAAAACATTCAATACGAATTTAGAAATTGTATCAAATAGACTTAATAAATCCGTGGAACGAATAGTGTCTGAAATTACTTGTGGAAAATTTACTAGAGTTGATGCTCTTTTATTAAAAGGAGTGTTAAATTTAAAAACTCAAACTCATATTGGAACGCCAAAATTACTGCAAAAGCATCTTGAAGAAAATCACTTCAGTAAAGATGACATATTGGCGATAAGTAAAATGCCTATTGCTCATATCGCAGGAATGGCGGATGGTGAAATATCGGGATTTGTAGGGGAAATAAACCAAATCATATTTTTGGATGATAATGGTGATATTATTGCAACTTGTTTGAATGGAGCGGAAAATAGATTAATTTATGTGGGAGAAAGTGAAGAAGAAAAATTGAAATTTGACATGTTTTTAGAACTCTTACGAACAACGCCTACTTATAAGGTTCCACTTACATCTGAAGATTTATTACTTATACCAAATTCATACTATGGTAAACAAACAAATGTAACTCATGGTAGGGAAAGGTTATCTGAGGAAGAATATAAAATCCCGATTGGAAATAATAAATATGGAAGAAGAATTGTTTGCAGACAATACGTTTCCAGTCGATTACGTGATCGAAAAGAAAGTTACTTTACAGATTTAATTAACTAGTTTAAAGAGAGGAGGGACGATGGGGAGGTTTGGGTTATAATAGCTCAAGCCTTCCCATATTCTTTGTATGGATTTTACTATTGAATTACTTATACTACTATTTTTAGTAGCTGTATTAGCAGGATGGATAGATACGATTGCTGGGGGCGGTGGTATGATAACTATCCCGATAATGTTATTAGTAGGTATGTCTCCTTCTGTAGCGATAGCAACTAATAAACTACAAGGGAGTAGCGGAACTCTCATGGCAACAGTGTTTTTTATTAAGAAGAAAGAAATTAATCTTAAAGAAATGCGTTTGTCCATCTTAATGACCTTTTTGGGATCCGTTTTCGGTGGATGGCTTGTTTTACAGATACGAGCAGAATATTTAATCATGATATTACCTTTTTTACTTATTATTATTGGTCTTTATTTTCTATTATCTCCAAATATAGCAAACGAAGATCGACCGAGAAAAATAAGTATGTTGTTGTTTGCGTTAACAGTGGCTCCATTCCTTGGATTTTATGATGGTTTCTTCGGCCCAGGAACAGGTAGTTTAATTGCTTTAGCGTTCATTCTTTTATGTGGATATAGTGCTACGAGAGCAACTGCAAATGCTAAAATCTTGAATTTTACAAGTAATTTCGCTGCTTTGTTATATTTTATTATTTTTGGCCAAATCGATTGGACAATTGGGTTGATTATGATGCTTGGTCAAATTATAGGATCGTATATTGGAGCGAAGATGGTGCTTACAAAAGGGACGTCATTAATACGACCAATAGTGGTTATTGTTTGCTTTGTCATGGCAATTAAAATTTTTTTACAAAATATAAACTAAATGTAATCAATATATTATTTGGATCAAAGTTAGAGTGTTTTCATGTTCTTATTGCAGTATTACGCTGTTTAAGATGTGTTCAAAATTACACAATTTGACTAGTGTAATATATTACGTTATGCTTTTTTATAGTATAAAAGAAAGGCTTGAAGATAATGATTCGTCGTTTGAGAAAGCTAAAAAATGTAGCAGTCGTAGTAAGCTTCTAAGTAAATAGCAAAATATATAATACTTAGAAGCGAGGAATAAAGTTATGAAGTATCCATTATTTAATCATTGGTCAGAAACAAAGTATATAAAAGATATAGTAACAAATCCACTCATTGAAGTAGGAGAGTACTCCTATTATTCAGGCTATTATAGCCATCAAAATTTTGAAGATGGCTGTGTAAGGTATTTGTGGGGAGATGCTAAGTCTCAAGCACTTTTCAATCCAATTGAACAGATGGGATGGCATCTTGATAAACTCATTATTGGGAATTATGTTTGCATTGCAAGTGGGGTAGTCATTTTAATGGGTGGTAATCATAATCATCACTCAGAATGGATTACAGTATATCCATTCGCTGAGCAAATCAAACAATCATATGAACCAAAGGGCGATACAGTCATTCAAAGTGATGCTTGGATTGGAATGAATGCTATAATAATGCCTGGCGTTACTATTGGTGAAGGGGCAATTGTTGCTGCAGGATCTGTCGTAAGTAAAGATGTTCCGCCGTATACAATAGTTGGTGGAAATCCTGCTAAGGAAATAAAGAAACGATTCACTGATATAGAGATAAATATGTTAATGGAAATGCGTTGGTTTGATTGGGATAGGAAATTGATTGAGAAGGCAATTCCGCTGTTATCCAGTCCATCCATCGAACCATTATTTGCTTTTTATAAAAATGAAGTGAAAAATAAATAAATCAGTTAGAAAAACTACATCCAGTATAGGGTGTAGTTTTTTTATTACAAAAAACTAATAGTTTAGACTAAAGAAAATTCATCTCTAATATAAGTCTAGCAAATAGCTGAATTGAGTAATTAAAATCCTTGATAGCTAATAAAGCATTAACGGGCAGTAAGACCCCAACTGATTAAAGTTTCACTTTATTTTTTGTAAATGTGGAACAAATGTATTATTTAGATTGTCTATTAATTGTAATCCTAAAAAATATGAAAGTGCGAATCATTTTGAAAAATATAAGGGGATTAAAAATAGTGATATGTGTGGGAATACAAAGTAGTAGGGCACCTAAAAGTGTCGGATGAGATGGTCTATATGAAAGCGATCCTAACGTCTAATATGTATATACAATTTGAGAACACTGTCTGTTTTTTTGAGATTATGTTAGAATAACGCTTTTTTTGAGTATAAAAATATTGGAGGTAACAGAAGTGAAAGGTATGTTTTGCAAGAGATTTATTGCAATAGTAACAGTGCTTACACTATTTTTTAGCATGTTCGTTACATTTGGAAGAGCAGCAGCGGAAACAGTTTCTGCTATAGAGGTTGAAGCAGGATCAGCAATTTTAATAGAAGCAAATTCCGGGAAAATTTTATATGAAAAAAATGCAGATGAATCATTGGCAATTGCTAGTATGACAAAAATGATGAGCGAATACTTAGTTCATGAAGCGGTGGATAAAGGAAAACTTAAATGGGATCAAAAAGTTAAAATCTCTGAATATGCACATAAGATTTCGCAAGATCGTTCATTATCAAACGTTCCATTAGAAAATGGTGGCTCTTATACGGTAAAAGAGTTATATGAGGCAATGGCAATTTACTCTGCAAACGGTGCAACAATTGCTTTAGTTGAAGAGATTGCTGGTAAAGAAGTCAACTTTGTAAAAATGATGAACGATAAGTCGAAAGAGTTTGGAATGAAAGATTATAAATTTGTAAACTCTACAGGCTTAACAAATCACGATTTAAAAGGATATCATCCAGAAGGGACAACTCTAGACGAGAAAAATAAAATGTCTGCAAGGGATTGTGCAATTTTAGCACAACGTCTTATTCAAGATTTCCCCCAAATATTAAATACAGCAAAAATTCCTAAAAAAACATTCCAAGAGGGTGGTAAATATCCAATTGATATGGCGAACTTTAACTGGATGTTAAAAGGTTTAATTAAGCAATATGAAGGTGTAGATGGTTTGAAAACAGGAACGACTCCAGAAGCGGGAGATTGTTTCACTGGTACAGTAGAAAGAAATGGTATGCGCCTAATTTCTGTAGTGATAAAAGCAAAATCTCATACGGCACGTTTTGATGAAACAAAGAAATTATACGATTATGGATTTGCGAATTTTGAAGTGAAGAATGTCTACAGAAAAGATTCAGTAGTAAAAGGGCATGAAACAGTGCGAGTAGTAAATGCAAAAGACAAAGATGTAGTAGTTCAAACGAAGCAAGCTGTTTCACTTCCAATGCCGAAGGGCAATAAAGACATTTATAAAAAAGAATTTAAAGTATTGAATAAAAAACAAGAAGTGCCTATTAAAAAAGGTGTAACAATTAGTAAAATGATTATCTTGCCTAAAGATAATACAGATCCTGGGTTTTTATCAGGTAAATCATTACAAATAGACCTTGTAACAAAATCTGATGTGGAACAAGCAAATTGGTTTACACGTTTTATACGTAAAACAGGATCTTTTTTTAGTGGTATGTGGGATAGTGCGATTGATATAGTAAAAAGCTAATTTTATAGGATACAACTAAATGTTTCACTTTATAAAAATTTAATAAAATCTTTTCTTTGTATTAAATATTTTGTTTTAAATTATGTATATAAAGAAATGGAGGTCAAATTAACTTTGTACTGCTTATATTAGGAATTTAAAGAAAGAATATGTACAATTCTCCCACTACATTCTTATAGTGGCCTTTATGAACAGCAAAATTTACAATTTACAAGGAGAACATTTTATGAGTAAGAGAATAAAAGAATTAGATTCCATACGAGGGTTAGCGGCACTTACTGTGGTATTTGGACATTTTTGTTTAATGCTACCATCGTTGCCTAATTCTATTAAATTTTCCCCGCTTAGGTTTTTATGGGCGGGTGGGGAAGCTGTTATCGTTTTTTATGTACTAAGTGGTTTTGTGTTATCTATGGCACTTTATCATTCAAAAACAAATTATTGGGGATATTTAATTAAGAGATTTGTAAGAATCTATATTCCTTATTATTTTTGGATAATCGTTACCTTTGTTTTATTTATTTTATTTTCGTCGTATGAAGTGGTAGGATTACGGGATTGGTTCTATGATAGGTGGCAAGGGTCTATAACAAAATTAGATATTCTAAACCACTTTGTGCTTCTTAATAACTTTTTTACGGAAAATTATAATCCAGTTATTTGGTCATTGGCTCAAGAAATGCGTATATCTATTGTGTTTCCTTTGTTATTCCTTCTTTTTTATAAACTGAATTGGAAGAAAACGATACTATTTGCTTTGAGCTTTTCGTTAATTAGTGTTGTTCTTAATATGTTGCATATTGGGAAAGCTGAAGGATTTTATAATGGTTATGCTGATACACTGCATTTTACATCTATGTTTATTGTTGGAATGTTACTTTTTAAGTATCAGGAAAAACTTATCTACTCATATAGGAATATGAAAAAATTTAAAAAAGGATTTCTTATTGCATTAGGGGTTATCCTATATTTATATTCCATTTTAATTTATGGTTTTTCCCGTAATGATACAACTTTCTTATTAAAAGATTGGGGTGTCGTAATGGGGGTTAGTATATTTATTATAATGGCTATGAGTAACCTAAAAGTAAAAGCATTTCTAAATAAGAGTGTATTTGTATATTTAGGAGAAATTTCATACAGTATCTATTTGTGTCATTTTCCAATCATGATGGTACTATTTAAACTATTGTATACAAAGATACCTATCTTATTCCTTCTTACTTTGTGCATTGCAATGACACTACTTTTTTCTATAGTTTCATATCATTTAATCGAAAAGAAATGTATCAACTGGGCAAAACAAAGAACAATAAATTTTTTGAAAAAAGTATAATTTCTAGATAGATTTTATCTCTTTAGTAAATATATGAATATGACCGATTCTTAAGTATACTTAGGAATCGGTCAATTTTGGATTCTAAATATAAATATAGTAAAGTGGAATATAATTGAAATCGAAAACCACTTAGAAATAACAATTACGGTGTGAGCTATTGTATAGTATAGATATGGTTAATAATAAAGGGGGAATACATATGTGGAAGCGATTTGTAGCAATTGGCGATAGTTTTACAGAGGGGATAGGGGATGAAGTTGAGGGAATTGCATTAAAAAGCTGGGTAGATTATTTTGTTCAACTGTGTGAAAACGATATAGAATATGCCAATTTTGCAAAGCGTGGGTTAGTAACTAAAGAAATTCGCTCGCAGCAATTGGAAAAAGCGCTAACTTTTAATCCAGATTTGGTTAGTCTCATTGCAGGGGCAAACGATGTTTTAAAAGGACGTTGGAATCACGATGCATATAAGAACGATATGGAATTTATGATAGATACATTAAGTAAAGCAGGGGCTGATATTATTATAGCAAACCTTCCAGATTTTACAGTTAGGCTTCCTTTTGCTTCTGAAAAAAAACAAGTAATAAAAGAACAATTATTAGAGGCAAATGAAGTTATACATTCACTGAGCAGAGAGTATAAGCTTCATCATGTTGATTTTTGGAATCATCATTTAGTTAATGATAATACGCTTTGGTCTAAGGATTTAATTCATCCAAACTCAAAAGGATATGTAAAAGTTGCTGAATTAATTTTTAGTAGTTTGCCTGTACAGAAGACAAAATAATAGTTTGCAATTTAACGAATATGATATTAATTGTATGAAGCTATGTTTTTTAGTAAATAGAAAGAACTAAACATTTAGCAAACAAAGCGTTTCTACGATATATTTCTACAGTAGTGCACAAATACAGAATCACAAAGAAAGATCACTTATGGAAATAGGTGGTCTTTAAATGTTTTTATAACTAAATTAGTATATACTGTATTACTAACAGTTTCGTACTACATAAAAATTAAGTTCTCTTATAGAAAAACTGATTTTATATTATCTTAAAATATAATAAAACGTTCAAATCATATTTTGGGTATGTATCTTAATTGTGAATGATGTGTAATTTTTTGAAGTATAAATATCCAATAAATAAAATAGGTAGTAGGTGCAGAAGTATTAATACTATATTATTCAATTCTTGTTATGAGTACATTAGTGATTGGTAATATTATATTTTTATTATCAACTTTAGTTATTGGGATTAATTTGCATAGAAAATATGTAGGATAAGAAAAAAATATACTTTATTGTATATTTTTTTTGTTTAGTAGGATTTACGGTCTCTTTAAACTATTATGTTAATAAAATTAAAAAACTTAATTCTTGATACCCTTATGGTTAAAGCTATCTATAAAATGAAAATATAAATAAATAATAGTTTGTTATGATTTGTGGATTTGGTTTTTTATCCGAATTTTCTGATTCAAATATTTCAACTTTATGAATATAGTAGGTGAAATATTTGTGTGATAGTATTTGAGATAGAAAAAAGCCAACTTTAAAAAGGATGTGAATTGAATGTGTAAACGACTGTAAAGGGTTATATTAAGGCAACGTTTAGCTGTTATTAGTGTAAGGTAAAGATATATTTTGTAACAGTTGATATAAAAATGAAGAAATAGGTACGCTTTCGTTTGTCTGACTATTTTAAATATATGAAAAATAAGACCGGTTTGAGTTTTGGCGAAGTTAAATTCTAGGTGAGATGTCAATAATGATTAATTAGGTTTAATAAAGAGGTACCTTATACGCAAAAGCGTTTATATTAGTAACCTAAGGAGCTTGCTTTTATGAAAACTACTGATTCAAAAGGCCTATTAGGAAATAGGGTTTATTTACAAGTTTTCTCTGCCTATTCATTGCTTATGCTTGGTGTTTTTATTGATATGTTAGCGATTATGACTATAGTTGGGTTTGAATGGGAAGTAGATCCTACTATGATTGGATTGATTCCTGTTGCATATGCACTTCCTGGAATTATTTTTGGCTCATGGGCAGGTGTTATTGCAGATCGTTTTAGAAAAATTCCAATTATGATGTTCTGTAATCTAATGGTTGGTCTAATAACAATTGCTCTTTTATTTGTACAAGATATCCACTGGCTCTTAGTGGCATTAATGATTCGTTCCATTTTTATTGTTTTCTATTATCCTGCACAGCAAACACTAACAAGACAGATTGTATCCCCGGACTTGCTTACTAAAGCAGTAAGTATCAACGGAATAGTAGAGCAGGGTACCAAGATAGTAGGCCCCCTTATAGGGGGCATGTTGTTGAGCTGGTTTCAACCAGAGTTCTGCCTCATTATAAGAGCTATAAGTTGTTTATTAGCTACCTTAGTTCTCATACCCACAATAAAATTTAAAGAAACTATATCGAAAGAATTTGTTGAACAGCAAAAACAAAGTACTTGGACCGCTTGGGTACAAGGGTGGGGTTATGTGTTATCTAATCGGATAATATTATCAACCATGATTTTCGTTACAATAGCCATGGCGGTATTACAATTAGTAGACTCACAATTCCCAACTTTATTTAAGAGCTTATTCCCACATGATAAAAGTAAAATGGGATATATCATTTCTATTATTGGTCTTGGCGGAATACTTGGTGCATTACTAACTCAGAAATTAAAACAATTTCAATATGGCTGGGTAGTATGTGGAGGTATGGTTTTAATGGGAATTGGTTTTGGGGGGATTGGTTTGATAACGCCCGGTACGGTCTTCGTTTTAGCTTATTTAATTAGTTTTATCGCTGGTATCGGAAGTGGGCTGATGCTTGTATCTAATCAAGTCATTTTACAAATAGAATCCGATCAAGATCAAGTAGGAAGAGTATTTGGTATACAAAGCAGTTTAACAAACGCAGTTCTAATTATTTCTCCTGCTATGAGTGGTCCATTAGTGCATTTGTTTGGAGTAACTCAACTCTATGTTTATGGAGGGATTGGGCTTGTTATTATTGGAGTAATTGGAGTTTCACTGCAGAAATATTTATGGGCTAAACATAAACACGAACCTATAAGAGCAAATAATTTTTGAAGGGAAGATTTTTATGACCAATGAGGAATGCTATCCATTAAGCCACCCGCAGCGAAGAATATGGTATACAGAAGTCGTTCATTCTGATAAAGGAATATGTAATTTAAGATTTTTATTTAAACTTCATCGAAAAATGAATTATTCAAAATTAAACCAAGTTGTGAATCGCGTTATCAGTGAAAATGACGGTCTGTGCATTAGGTTAAAAGAAAATGGGCATC
This sequence comes from Bacillus cereus group sp. MYBK95-2, assembly GCF_051915225.1. Lineage (NCBI taxonomy): Bacteria > Bacillati > Bacillota > Bacilli > Caryophanales > Bacillaceae > Bacillus > Bacillus cereus group sp. MYBK95-2. The sequence goes on from NZ_JBQAEH010000008.1 coordinate 22,910, forward strand.
AGGAACCGAAACAATATTTTACTAAACATGAAGAACAAGAATTTGAGTTTTTTGATTTCAGTAATGTGGAGAATACAAATTTGCTTGAGGAATGGATTGAGCAGAAAACAAAAGAAACGTTTACATTATTTAATTCAAATTTATACTATTTCGCTTTAATAAAATTAAACGATAATGAATGTGCAGTCTTTGGAAATGTTCATCATATTATTATGGATGGTTTATCAATTCAAATATTTACTGAGCAGATTGCAAAATATTATCATGACATGCATAACGAGAATGAGGAAGGCGAAATTAAAAATTCATATGTTCAATTTCTGACCAACGAACAAACATACTTGAATAGTAGTCGCTTTCAAAAAGATCAAAAATTTTGGTTAGAGGAATTTAAAACACTGCCATCTGTGACTGGATTGAAGCCTTATAATACGTACCAAGTTAGTACAAAAGCATCACGTGAGACGTTTATATTAACGGAACATTTGAAGAGAAAGATAGAAAAATTTTCTGAAGATTACAAAAATAGTTTATATACTCTTTTTGTTGCTGCTTTTTCGTTGTCCATGTATCGGTGGACCTCATCGCTTGATATTGGTTTAGGAATGGCTTACGGCAACCGTATGACTAAAATGGAACGAAAATTGATTGGAATGATGGTGAGTACAGTTCCTTTAAGAATGGATATTGATCCAGAAGAAGAAGTACTTTCATTTATTAGTAGAGTGTCCAGAAAACAAAGTAAATCATTAAGACACCAGAAATATCCATTTGATTTGTTATTAAAGCAGATTAATAAAGAGAATAACAGTAATGTGAGACTTTTCGGAACTACGATTGATTATAGGGATCGTGATGAAAGTGGTGACTCACTATGGATTCCAAACCGTGAAGAAGTACAAGATTTTGCAGTTCATATTGAAAATCTAATTGATATAGACTCTTTACATGTACATATTGATTATCGTGAGGAGCTATTTTCTAAGGAAGAGATAGAACGATTCTTTAACGTTATGCTAGTGATACTGGAAAATATTTTTGAAAACCCAAAGCAGAAGGTGGCTGAAATAGAAATCATTTCTGAGGAAGATAAAAGAAAAAGTTTAGTTGAGTTCAACAATCCTAAACTGGATGTCCCACCTCAAGTAACTATTCATGAAATGTTCGAACGGCAAGCGATGATTTATCCAAATGCTATTGCAGTTACGTATGAAAAAGAAAAAATTACTTATAAGGAGCTTAATGAACGTGCAAACCAGTTAGCTCATTATCTGCAGAAAAAGGGAGTAGGGCCTGATACTTTAGTTGGACTGTGCGTTGAACGTTCCCTCGAAATGATTGTAGGTATTTTAGGAATTTTGAAGGCTGGTGGGGCTTATGTTCCACTTGATCCAACATATCCAGAGCAGCGACTTCAATATATTTTAGAAGATGCTAGCATTCAGTTATTCGTAACGCAAGAAAGTTTAAAAGAATTGAACTGGTTACCAGAAAATGTTGAGTCGATTTGCCTGGATTGTGATCAAGATGAGATTGGGAAAGAAAGTAAGACTTTTCCGGTTTCTAGTGTCGGTCCCCAAAATCTGGCATATGTGATCTATACTTCGGGATCAACAGGAAATCCAAAAGGTGTTATGATAGAGCATCACAATGTTATACGGTTATTTAAATCGACGGATTGTTTGTATCAGTTTAATGAAAAAGATACTTGGACGCTTTTTCATTCGTATGCATTTGATTTCTCAGTATGGGAAATTTGGGGAGCGTTATTATATGGTGGAAAATTAGTTGTTGTTCCGTACTGGATTAGTCGATCACCTAAGGATTTTTATCAATTATTGGTGGAGGAAGAAGTCACAGTTCTAAATCAGACACCTTCCGCATTCCGCCAATTAATACGAGTGTGTGAACAAGAAGATAAGAATAAAAATTTGCAGCTGCGTTACGTGATATTTGGCGGAGAAGCGTTAGAACCTATTGGCTTGTTACCGTGGTTTCAAAGGTATGGGGAGAAAAAACCACAGTTAATTAATATGTATGGAATTACAGAAACTACAGTTCATGTTACATATTATCCAATTACTCTAGATGATGTGCAGCATGCTTCAAGAAGTAATATTGGAAAGCGGATTCCCGATTTAGAAGTGTATATACTAGACGCTTATCAACAACCTGTTCCTATAGGTGTTGATGGTGAACTTTATATTGGTGGAGCAGGATTGGCACGTGGATATTTAAATAGACCTGAATTAACAGCAGAGCGTTTTATATCTCATCCATTTAGTAGTAATCCGAAAGCAAGATTATACCGGACAGGAGACTTAGCTAGGTATTTGCCAGATGGGAATCTAGATTATCGTGGAAGAATTGATCATCAGGTTAAAATACGTGGTTTCAGAATTGAGATTGGGGAAATTGAGTCTACTTTAAATACATATGCATCTGTAACAGAGGCAGTTGTAATTGTAAGAGAAGATCAGCCGGGCGATAAAAGATTAGTAGCATATGTTGTAGGAGATGGAAATGTAGATGCGTGGAGAGAGTATCTTAAAGCGAAACTACCAAGTTATATGGTTCCTTCGGGATTTGTGGCGATGGAAGCTATTCCACTTACAGCTAACGGTAAAGTTGATCGTGAGGCCTTACCTATGCCAGAGGAAAAGCAGATTAATAGTGAATGTGTTGGCCCTCGGAATAGTAACGAACAGATACTGACTACTATTTGGAAGCGAGTATTAGGTGTTAAAAAGGTGGGAATCTATGATAATTTCTTTGAAATTGGTGGCGACTCGATTCTCAGTATTCAAATCATATCTCAAGCAAGTCAAGTGGGGTTAAAACTTACTCCAAAGCAAATGTTTGAATGCCCAACTATCGCTGAGCTGGCACAAGTGGCTATAGAAACGCAGGGAGTACAAGCGGAGCAGGGAATTGTGATAGGTGATGTGCCTCTTACTCCAATTCAGTGCTGGTTCTTCGAGCAAGAACATCCACATACAGAGCATTGGAATCAATCAATGCTTTTAAGAGTAAAAGAAAGATTGAATGTGAAATTACTAGAGGGAGCGATATTAAATTTACTGAAACATCATGATGCTTTACGTTTCCGGTACGAACAGTTACCAAACGGAACGTGGAGGCAGAGAAATGAAGGGACTGATGAGCTGTCAGTACTCCATGTTGTAAAACGTAATCAAGTTAATGAAAAAGAGTGGAATAAAATAATACAAGAAGAGATGAACATTAATCAAGCTAGTTTCAATTTAGTTACTGGTCCGTTAATGAGAGTAGTGTACTTTGAAGATAACTTGACTGGAAATGATCGAATATTCTGGGTGATTCATCATTTAGTAGTAGATGGAGTGTCATGGAGGATTCTATTGGAAGATTTACAGGTGGTATATAACCAGATGAAACAAGGTCAAGAAGTTCGCTTACCTGCGAAAAGTACATCTTTTAAAGAGTGGTCTGAACGACTCCAGACATACAGTGATTCGGGGATTTCAAAAGAAGTACAAAATTATTGGAATGAACAAGTAGAAAAAGAAACGATGAAAATTCCAATGGACTATCCAATACAAGAAACAACAGAAGAATCGATTGATCAAGTGAAGAGGACTTTAGGAATAGAAGAAACACAAACATTGTTACACGAAGTTCTAGTCACTCATAAGACAAGGATTGATGAGGTACTATTAACGGCATTAGGACAAGCTATCGTTGATTGTATAAATCAGCAAACCGTTTCTATTCATCTAGAAGGACACGGAAGAGAAGAGATGATTGAAGGTATTGATTTATCAAGGACAGTGGGCTGGTTCACGAGTATTTATCCCGTTCATCTCAATTTTCAAGGAACTCAGACACCTATTGAAGGGTTAAAGGCTGTCAAAGAACAATTACGTCGAATTCCAAATCGCGGAGTTGACTATGGTATTTTACGTTACTTGAATAAAGGATTACTTCCGTTTTATCAGCAAAAGCCTTCAATAAGCTTTAACTATTTGGGCCAATTTGATCAGGTGTTTTCAAGGGACTCTTTGTTTATGCAAGAGACAGGATTTACATTTTTAGATCATGCTCCAGATTCCAAACCATCTCATCTAATTGAAGTTATCGGAATGGTGAAAGATGAAAAGTTACATTTTATTTGGATGTATAGTAGGGAACAGTTTTCTAAATTAAAAATTCAAGTGATAGCAGATGGTATGTTAAGGCATCTCCGTCAACTTATAAATAAACCAACAACAGAGTCTGCTTTTACGGTATCAGATTTTGCTGATGCAGAGGATCTTACGGAAGAAAGCTTAAGCAAAGTATTACTTAAATTAACAAAGAAGAGGGTGTAAAAATGGGAGACGTTATTGATATATATGGTTTATCACCTTTGCAAAAAGGAATACTGTTTCATACTTTATACGATCAAGATGATGAACATTCTTTTTCCTATATTGTACAAGTAGGTTTCTTGCTCGGGGGGCAATTGGATGTTGCTACTTTTGAAAAAGCTTGGGAATATGTTATTCAACGACATGAGGTTCTGCGCTCAGTATTTGTTTGGGAAGAAGTAGAAAAACCTCTACAAGCAGTTTACGAACGTCTTCCTTTTACTATTCATCAAGAGGATTGGAGTACCTATTCGCATGAGGAGAAGGAGAAGAAATTACAACAGTTTTTGACTGCAGATCGTAGGAAAGGATTTTTATTGGATGAAGCACCATTGATGAGAGTCACTGCGATTAAAGAAGCAAAAGAGGAAACGAGAATTATCTGGACACATCATCATATTTTGCTAGATGGATGGAGTGTGTCATTGGTCTTTAGTGAAGTGATGGAAGTTTATCTCAAGATGATAAAGGGAGAATTGTTGAATCTTCCTAAATCTCTTCCTTATAAAAAATATATCCAATGGATAAATAAACAAGATCAAAGTCAAGCAGAGGAATTTTGGAAAGAAGAATTAAAAGGATTCTATGCACCTACTCCATTAGCAATGGAAAGAAAGGATCAAGGACAAGAGAAGGGTTATGGAGAGTTTGCTTATCAAGTATCTGAGGAACTTACTGAGAGTTTACAAAAGTGGGTACGAAATAGTCGATTAACGTTGAATACGTTAGTACAAGGTGCATGGGCTTATTTGCTGAGTAGGTATAGCGGTGACAGTGACGTCGTATTTGGCGTAACTAGTGCTGGACGTCCTACTGATTTAATAGGAGCAGAGAATATGGTGGGGCTATTTATTAACACATTACCTACCAGAATTCGATTAACGGATAGTGCATCAGTAGTAGATTGGCTTCGTAAAATACAAATGAAAGAAATGGAACGAAGACAGTATGAGTATAATTCGTTGATAGATATTCAAGGCTGGAGTGAGGTTCCGCGAAATTGCTCCTTATTTCATACCTTGTATGTGTTTGAAAATTATCCAATTCAAGGTGAGAGAAATGATGATTTAAGATTACTAGATGTTAAAAGCACGGAACAAACAAATTATCCTTTAACACTCATTGTAATGCCCGGTAAGAAAATTACTTTAAAGTTGATGTATGATCGAAGCTATTTTAATGAAGAAACAATAAATCTGATTCAGAATCACTTATTGCAAATATTAATTCAGATGACGAAGAGCCTAGATTCAAAACTATTTGAAATTACTCATTTAACAGAAGAAGAACAAATACAGTTACTAGAGGAATGGAATTATACTCAAGTTAATTATTCGGCTGAAGGCATGATTCATACGATGTTTGAGGAGCAAGTAAAAAAAACACCGGAAGCAATCGCGGCTAGTTACGAAAATGAACAAATTACCTATAAAGAGTTGGAGAAGCGTGCAAATCAGTTAGCTCATTATTTACAAAAGCATGGTGTAGGCCCAGAGTCTCTAGTTGGGGTATATATGGAACGTTCATTACAAATGATGATAGCGTTATTAGGTATTCTAAAATCAGGAGCAGCGTATGTTCCACTTGACCCTACTTATCCAGAGAGTCGACTTCGATATATATTAGAGGATGCTGGAATCGAAGTACTAGTGACGGAAGAAAATTCTAAAAATTTGTTTGTATCTGAAAATATAGAAACGATTTGTATGAATAAAGATTACACTGCAATTGAAAAAGAAGAAACAACCCCATGTATAAGTGGTGTAACAGGAGAAAATTTAGCGTATGTTATGTATACTTCAGGATCTACAGGGAATCCAAAGGGAGTAATGATTGAGCATCATTCAGTAATTAATTATCTAGAATGGATGCAACATAAATATCCGCTTTCTGAAAAAGATGTGGTCTTGCAGAAAACGCCATTCTCATTTGATGTCTCTGTTTGGGAATTGTTTTGGGGCATTCATGTTGGTGCAAGTGTATCTTTCCTACCTCCAGGTGGAGAAAAAGATCCTTCTATTATAGCTGAAGTGATTAAACAACATCAGGTTACTATAGTTCAATTTGTACCTTCGATGTTATCTGTTTTCTTAGATTACTTCAATCATATTGAATTGAACATGAATTGTTCGTCCGTACGCCATGTATTTTCTGGTGGAGAAGAACTAAGTTCAGGGTTAGTTAGACGTTTTCAACAGAAATGGGATTATAGTGGACAAGTGAAATTAACCAACTTTTATGGGCCAACTGAAGCCACTATTTATGTCAATGCATTTGATATTCAGCCTAATCAAGAATTTGTTTCTATTGGGCAGCCAATACAGAACACGCAATTATATGTATTAGACCAAAATCAACGCTTGCAATCAATAGGAATTGAGGGTGAGTTATATATTGGTGGTGCTGGTTTAGCACGTGGATACTTAAATCGTCCGAATCTTACTGCTGAAAAATTCGTTTCGCACCCATTTCGATTGGGGGAACGACTATATCGAACAGGAGATTCAGTAAGATATCTAACTGATGGAAATATAGAATTTATAGGTAGAATGGATCATCAAGTCAAAATGCGTGGTTTTAGGATTGAATTAGGTGAAATTGAAGCCACTTTAGAAAAATGTTCGTTTATTAAAGAGGCTGTCGTATTAGTTAGAGAAGATCGTCCAGATGATCAACGATTGGTTGCATATGTAATAAGCGATGGAAATACCCAAGAGTGGAGAGAGTATTTACAAAAACAATTACCGAATCATATGATTCCAGCGCACTTTATAGAGTTAGAACATTTCCCGCTTACTCCAAATGGGAAAATTGACCGAAAGGCCTTGCCAGCACCTGATGAGCAAGCTATTGAAGATTTAAATGTGCTACCCCGGACGCCATCGGAAGAGCTTATTGCCTCGGTTTGGAGTCAAGTGTTAGGAACAGAAAATATTGGTATTCAGGATTCCTTCTTTGAACGTGGTGGGCACTCACTACTTGCTACTCAAATCGTCTCTAGATTGCAAGAACTGTTCCAAATTAAAATTCCATTACGTGAACTTTTCAAGCACGATACAGTGGAAGCATTGGCGAAACGAGTGAATCAGTTACGAAAAGAAGATAAAAAACGAGAGGTTGCTCCTCTTGTACCTATGAAACGAGAAGGAGTTATCCCACTTTCCTATGCGCAGAAACGTCTATGGTTTATTGATCAATTAATGCCAAATAGTGCTATGTACAATATTCATGCAGCGTGTCGCTTAACAGGTAAATGGTCAATTGAAGCATTGGAGGTCGGATGGAATCAATTGTTGGAGCGTCATGAATCATTAAGGACGACAATTCTAGAACAAGAGGGTGAACCTTTTCAACAGGTTCAATCTCATGTGTTCAGACATATTCCTCAAACGAATCTAACAGATCTTTCTTTGGAAGATAGGGAAAGAGAAATGAAACGCCTTATTCAAAACGAGGCGGAGGAACCATTTCATTTTGGACAAGATCCTCTGATTCGAACACGAATATTGAAAGTGGACAGGGAAGAATGGGTTCTCATTTGTACGATGCATCATATTATTTCAGATGGATGGTCAATGGGAATCTTACTTGAAGAATGGATGGCTTTTTATGAAGGAGCACTAACCGGAAAACCAGTGGAATTGAAGGAGTTATCTATCCAATATGCAGATTTTGTCATGTGGCAGAAGGAATGGCAAAAAGAGGAGAATTTGAATCAGCACCTTCAATATTGGAAGGAAGAATTATCTGGGGAACTACCGGTTTTACAATTACCGATGGATCGTCCTCGACCTGCAGTTCAAACCCATCGTGGTGCAAGTCAGTCCTTAATAGTGGCGAATTCCCTACAGGAAAAGCTCAAAGATTTAAGTTTGCAAGAAGGATGCACTTTATTTATGACATTGATGGCAGCGTATCAAAGCTTCCTTTCTCGTTATACAGGACAGGACGACATTATAGTTGGAAGCCCAATCGCTAATCGAAATGTGAAAGAGATTGAGGGATTAATAGGATTCTTTGCAAACACGTTGGTTTATCGAGCTGATTTCAGTGGAAATCCGACGTTCCAAGAATTATTGTCGCAGGTAAGAAAAAAAGCGCTAAAAGCATACGAGTATCAGGACATCCCATTTGAGAAAGTGGTAGAATTCGTAAAACCTGAACGGAATACAAGTCATTCACCAATATTCCAAACTATGTTTACTTTACAGAATACGAAACAAGAATTTCTTCAGCTATCTGAAAGACAAATGGAACTCATGGAAAGCCATGCTTCTGTTGCCAAATTTGATTTGAGTTTATTTGCTTCTGAGACGGAAGAAGGATTATCACTAACCTTTGAATATAATACTGATTTGTTTAATGATACAACTATTGAACGTATGGCAAGTCATTTTAAAAATTGGTTAAATCAAATTGTCTCTCATCCAAAATGTGTATTATCAGAACTGAATATGTTATCGAAAGTAGAATATAAGCAACTACTAGAGGGATGGAATAAATCGCGTTTTATAGATATGGAAGAAAGTACGATTCATACAATGTTTGAAGAACAGGTGAAAAAAACACCAGAAGCAATTGCAGTAGTGTGCGAAGATGAAGAACTAACATATCGAGAGTTGGACGAACGCTCGAATCAGTTGGCACATTATTTACAAAAAAATGGTGTAACATGCGAATCATTAGTTGGGATTTGCGTTACACGTTCATCTGAGATGATTGTCGGTCTCTTAGGAATTATGAAGGCGGGAGGAGCATATGTCCCAATTGATCCAGCGTATCCGGAAAGTCGACTGCAGTACATTTTAGAAGATGCTCAAATAAAGGTACTGGTGACACAGGAAAAGTTACAACAAAAAATGGTTATACCTAAATTCGTCAACGTGATTTGTATTGATCGTAATCGAGCAGAAATAGAACAAGAAGTAACTACAGTATGTACGAGTGAAGTGACGGGCGATAACTTAGCCTATATTATCTATACTTCAGGTTCCACTGGAAATCCAAAGGGAGTAATGATTGAGCACAGGAATACAGTAACAATGATTCATTGGGCGCATCGCACGTATTCCCGAAAGGAATTAGCGGGAGTGTTAGCTTCAACTTCGCTATCTTTTGATTTATCCGTTTTTGAATTATTTGTTCCCTTAACGATGGGTGGTAAGGTGATTGTCACTGAAAATGCTCTACATCTAGAGAAGTTGTCTACCAAAGGTGTAACTTTGGTTAATACTGTGCCATCGGTAGCGAAGGAACTGGTTCGAGCAAAAACAATCCCTTCTTCGGTAAAGGTGATGAATTTGGCTGGAGAACCATTGCCATATTCGCTTGTTCAAGATTTATACGAGAGAAGTACAATCGAAAAGGTGTACAACCTATATGGACCGTCCGAAGATACTACGTATTCCACGTATATGGAATTAGAAAAGGGTGTCATGCATAGGGTACCACCAATTGGTAAACCAATATTCAATACAGAAGTATATGTACTAAGTGCCGAACAAAAAATGGTTCCAATTGGTGTAGTTGGTGAGCTATACATTGGTGGATCAGGGTTAGCACGTGGATATTTAAACCGCCCTGACTTAACGCAAAATCTTTTTATATCGCATCCGTTTAAAGAAGGAGAGCGAGTATACCGGACTGGAGATCTAGTAAGGTATTTACCAGATGGAAATTTGGAGTATGTTGGACGAATTGATCATCAAGTAAAAATTCGTGGGTTCCGGATTGAACTAAGAGAAATTGAAGCGGCATTACAAAGGCATATATTAGTTAACGAAGCTATTGTAATGGTGCGGGAAGATTATCCTGGCGATCCACGTTTGATCGCCTATGTTGTAGGAGACGGGGATGCTCAAAAGTGGCGTGATTATCTCAAGGATCAACTACCAAATTATATGATTCCATCCTATTTTGTTGGATTAAATGCATTTCCACTCACTCCTAATGGGAAAATTGATAGGAAGGCTTTACCAGCACCAGAGAAGCAGGAGATAGCGAGTTGTTATATTGCCCCTCGTACGTCTACGGAAAAAACAATTGTTTCGATATGGCATGAAGTTTTAGGTATGGAAAACATCGGAATTCAGGATTCGTTTTTTGAAATTGGTGGACATTCATTACTTGCTACGCAAGCTGTTTCCAATCTTAAAGAGGCTTTTGGAATCGAGATACCATTGCATGATTTATTTATATTTCATACGGTGCAGCAATTGGCAGAACAGATTGATCAATTGCTCTATAACAAAAATCAAGAAATGCAGAATGATAGTAAGGAGAATGTAAGTCTTCAAGACTATATTCAAAAAGAAGCAGAAGTCAGTAATGATGAAGAATTATTAGAACTGCTTAAGCAATTAGAAGAGCTATCAGAGGAAGAAGCATATGGGATATTCGAGAGTAATTTGATTGAGGAAGGGGTAAAAAAATGAGAAGTGATTTACTTGCAAAGCTGAGTTCACTTTCTCCTGAGAAGAGAGCATGGCTTCAGAAGCAAATGCAAAAAAAGGAGAATAAAGAAGCACTCCCGTTGTCTTATGCACAACAACGTTTGTGGTTTATGGACAGATTTAACCCAAACAGTTCTTTATATAATATTCCAACAGTATGGCATCTAAAAGGAAATTGGATACCTGAAGCATTAGAGAAGGGATTCAATCGACTCATTGAACGTCATGAATCATTACGAACTGTTTTTAAAGAAATAGGAGAACAGCCTGTGCAACAAATTGTCGAATTCCTTCCTAGAGCATTACCTGTAAGGGATTACTCTCAACTTCCTCTAGAAGTAAAAGAAAAAGAGGTAGATAGTTTAATTGCGAGAGAAGCGCAAGAACCATTTGATTTAATGAATGGTCCTTTAATTCGTAATCAGCTTGTTCAATTAGAGAAGGATGAATGGTTATTACTGTGTACGATGCATCATATTATTTCTGATGCTTGGTCCATTGGTATATTCATGAATGAATGCCTCGCTTTCTATGAAGAAGAAACAGGCGGAAATCCTGCTAAATTAAGTTCATTATCTATTCAATATGCAGACTTTGCGAAGTGGCAAAAGGAGTGGTTGCAAGGTGATGTACTAAATCGTCAGCTTACGTATTGGCAGGAAGAATTGTCTGGTGAGCTTCCTATCTTACAACTGCCAGTGGATCGACCTCGACCGGTTAAGCAGACTTACTCTGGGGCTGCGCATCATGTGATTTTTCCTTATAAATTGCTCAGTCAATTGAAGGATATAAGTCGACAAGAAGGATCCACTTTATTTATGACTTTAATGGCCGCATACCAGAGCTTTCTCGCTCGTTATACGGGACAAAAAGATATTCTAGTTGGTAGCCCGATTGCAAATCGGAACCATAAGGGAGTAGAAGGATTAATTGGTTTCTTTGTTAATACATTGGTTTATCGATCAGATTTGAGTGGCACCCCTACTTTTCGGGAGATTTTGAACCAAACAAAGAAAAAGGCGTTAAAAGCTTACGAATATCAAGATATACCATTTGAAAAAATGGTAGAAGCTGTGCAACCTGAACGAAGCATGAGTCATTCCCCTATATTTCAGACCATGTTTACGCTACAGAATATAAAACAAGAACGACTAGATTTGCCTGATAGAAGTATTGAAATGGTAGAAAGTAATATGTCTATTGCTAAATTTGATTTGAGCTTAACTGCCTATGAAGTGGAAGAAGGTCTATTCGTCTCATTTGAATACAACACGGATTTATTTGATAGTAGTACCATTGCACGTATGGCAGGACATTTTGAGAACTGGCTAAATGAAATCACGTATCATCCAGATGAATCATATACAAAGCTGTCAATGTTATCGGATACTGAGCAAAAACAACTCTTAGAAGAATGGAATGATACGGACGTAGTTTATGGTCATGATTGTATGATTCATGAGCTATTTGAGCAACAAGTTGCACGGACACCTGATGCAGTGGCGGTAGTTTATGAGGGTGGAAAGCTAACGTATCAAGAACTAAATGAAAAATCGAATCAATTGGCACATTTTCTACAAAAACGAGGTATCGGACCTGAATCATTGGTTGGTATATGTATTGAACGTTCTCCTGATATGATTATCGGTCTCTTTGGGATTTTGAAGGCAGGTGGGGCTTATGTCCCACTGGACCCAAGTTATCCTGAAAACCGCCTGAGATATATTTTGGAGAATTCACAAATTCAAGTGCTGTTAACAAAAGAGGCACTACAGGACTGGTTACCTAAAGATATTCAAGCAATTTGTTTAGACCGGGATCAAGTGATGATTTCTAAAGAGAGTAATTTAGCTCCGGTAAGTGGAGTAACAGCAAATAACTTAGCCTATATTATATACACTTCGGGTTCGACGGGAAATCCAAAGGGGGTAATGATTGAACATCATTCCGTTATCAACCGCCTACAGTGGATGCAGAAAAAATACCCATTGTCCGGGGAGGATACAATCCTACAAAAGACACCGTTTTCATTTGATGTTTCTGTATGGGAATTATTTTGGTGGTCATTTGTAGGAGCACGTGTTTGTTTACTTCCACCAGGAGGAGAGAAAGATCCTGCGGTGATTGAGGGGTATATTGAACGATATCGCGTGTCCACCATGCACTTTGTTCCGTCGATGTTATCTACTTTCTTAGATTATATGGAACTATATAATTCGAAAAGGGATGTATCGTCTTTAATTCAAGTTTTTACTAGTGGAGAAGCGTTAAACACTGAGCAGGTTCGCCGGTTTAAGGGGATCTTTTACAATGTTCAGCAAACAAAGTTAATTAACTTGTATGGTCCTACTGAAGCAACTGTGGATGTGACTTATTACGATTGTGATTTAGAAAAAGAACCAATGCTTATTCCGATTGGTCGTCCGATTGATAATACAGAGTTGTATGTGTTAGATCAATATCAACAAGTGGTCCCGATTGGTGTGGCAGGGGAACTTTACCTTGGAGGAGTAGGATTGGCACGTGGCTACTTCAATCGACCGGATTTAACTACTGAACGTTTTATTCCGCATCCTTTTAAGGACGGGGAACGATTATATCGAACGGGTGACTTGGTGAGATATATGAATGATCGTAACTTAGAATATATTGGAAGAATAGATAACCAAGTTAAAATTAGAGGATTCCGAATTGAATTGGGAGAAATTGAAGCAGCTTTACATGATCACTCATCTGTAAAAGAGGCAGTCGTGTTGGTGAAGGAAGATCGACCAGGAGATAAGCAGTTAGTAGCTTATGTAGTGGGTGAAGGGGATACTGGAGAGTGGCGTGAATATCTCAAGAAGCAACTGCCACATTATATGGTTCCGGCATACTTTTTCAAAATTGAAGGTATGCCACTCACTCCAAATGGTAAGGTGAATCGGAAAGCCTTACTGGAATTAGAAGAACAGTTCATAAGTGAAGATATTACTTCATCACGAACACCAGTGGAGGAGCTTATCGTTTCCGTTTGGAGTCAAGTGTTAGGAATAAAAAATATTAGTGTTCAGGATTCCTTTTTTGAAATCGGTGGTCATTCACTACTAGCTACTCAAGTAGTGTCACGTTTACAGGGAATTTTTCAAATTGAATTACCAGTACGTGAACTATTTGAATATACAACGGTGGAGTCACTGGCAAAGCGATTAGATCAGTTACGTAAAGGAGATAAAAAACGAGAGATTCCGCCGCTAATACCAATGGAACGAGGAGAAGCTATCCCACTATCTTATGCCCAACAACGCTTATGGTTCATTGATCAATTTACACCTAATAGTGCCCTTTACAATATGCCAATGGTATGTCGCCTTACAGGGAATTGGCTACTTGAAGCATTGGAAACGGGATGGAATCAACTAATAGAACGTCATGAATCACTGCGGACGGTCTTTCACGAAGTGAACGGTCAACCCGTACAGCAAATTGAACCGTATGCTTTTCAATCAATTCCGAAAACGGATTTAACTATGCTTTCTTCTGAAGATCAAGAAGAAGAAGTTAAACGTTTAATTCAACAAGAAACAGAAGTGCCATTTGATTTAACAGAGGGTCCATTAATCAGGACAAGTATTTTGCATGTGGGAGAGGAAGAATGGATACTCCTTTGTACTCTACATCATATCATTTCAGATGGATGGTCAATGGGAATCCTACTTGAAGAATGGATGGCATTTTATGAGAAAGCAACGGATGGAAAGGTAGCGGAACTTGAACCATTACCGGTTCAATATGCAGACTTTGCTCAGTGGCAAAAAGGATGGCTAAAGGAGGAGGTGCTTAATCAACAACTTCAATATTGGAGGGAAGAATTGTCTGGGGAGCTTCCTGTACTCCAACTTCCTATGGATCGCCCGCGTCCCGCAATACAAACTCATCACGGGTCGACATACACTATGGTTCTGCCAAGCAGGCTACATGATAAATTGAATGAACTTAGTCGAAAAGAAGGGGCTACACTCTTCATGACGCTTTTAGCTGCATATCAAAGTTTTCTATCTCGTTATACGGGACAAGAAGATATTCTGGTCGGAAGCCCAATTGCGAATCGGAATTATAGAGAAATTGAAGGACTAATTGGTTTCTTCGTTAACACGCTGGTTTATCGAGCTAATTTGAGTGGTAGGCCGACATTTCAAGATGTACTATATCAGGTTCGTCAAAAGGCATTGAAGGCGTATGAATATCAAGATATTCCATTTGAAAAAATTGTAGAAGTTGTGCAACCGGAACGAAGTACAAGTCATTCGCCAATCTTCCAGACTATGTTCATCTTGCAAAATATGAAACAAGAGTTTCCGATGTTATCTAGTAGAAGTATTGAAATGATAGAAAGCCATAGTCCAATTGCAAAGTTTGATTTAAGTGTAATGGCAGCTGAGACGGAAGAGGGATTACTTTTTACTTTTGAGTACAATAAGGATTTATTCAATGCTACTACTATTGAACGGATGGCAGGACACTTTGAGAAATGGCTACATGAAGTTTCTCATCGCCCACAAAATCCGTTGCATGACCTGAGCATGCTATCAGAAACCGAGCGTACTTTGTTATTAGAAACATGGAATGACACAGTAATGGAAATGTCTTATCAGGGTCTTATTTGCGACAAATTTGAGGAGCAAGTAGCAAGGCGTCCTGATGCGATTGCGATAGTTGATCAAACAAAACAGTGGACTTATGGTGAACTGGATACACAAGCAAATCAGTTGGCAAATGTTTTACAGCGAAAGGGAGTAGCCCCAGAGTCAGTGGTAGGGGTTTATCTTCCGAGGTCAGCTGAGCTAATGGTAAGTTTACTAGGCATTTTAAAAGCTGGTGGAGCTTATGTCGTTTTAGATCCGTTGTATCCAAAATCAAGGTTAGAATACATGATTGAAGATGCAGGGATTCAATTTGTAGTGACGGCGGAAGGACAAGAAGGCCATTTCGCACACGTCGAAATGGTGAGGTTAGAAGAATTAACGGTGGAAAGCGTAATCGCACCTACACGTCAAATAAATCCAGAGAACTTAGCCTATATTGTTTATACCTCTGGTTCTACAGGAAAACCGAAGGGTGTCATGGTTGAATATCGCTCATTAATGAATATGGTTTCTTGGCATCAGGAAGTTTATCATATTTCAGCAGAGGATCGTGCGACTCAGATTGCAGGGGTTGCTTTTGATTCGGCTGTGCAGGAGATTTGGCCGTATCTAACTGCTGGCGCAGCACTCTACTTGTCAACAGAGGAACTGAGAATTAATCCAGAAGCACTAAGGGACTGGCTCATTGATTCACGAATAACAGCTAGCTTTGCACCTACGCCTATTCTGGAAAGGCTCTTGAAATTATCTTGGCCAGATAAAACGGATCTTCGTTTTATCATTACTGGTGGGGATCAATTAACGCAGTACCCATCTAACGATATTCCTTTTGTGGTAATTAATCAGTATGGTCCATCGGAAAATACCGTTGTTACCACAGATTGTTATGTACCTGTAGGAGTGACAACAGGTACGCCATCGATTGGTCGACCGATTGCAAATACAGAAGTTTATGTGTTAGATTCTCATCTTCAGCTAGTACCAATTGGCGTAATTGGAGATCTCTATATTGGAGGGAAGAGTCTTGCACGTGGATATGCTAATCGTCCGGATCTTACAAAGGAAAAATTTATTCCACATCCTTTCAAGTCAGGAGAACGTCTCTATTACACAGGAGACAAAGCAAGTTATCTTTCTGATGGTAATCTCCAGTTCCATGGACGTATAGATGACCAAGTGAAAATTCGTGGTTTCCGAATTGAATTGGGAGAAATAGAAGCTGTTTTGCAGGCGCATTCTTCTGTGAAAGAAGCAGTTGTATTGGTGCGAGAGGATAATCAAGGTGATAAGAGATTAGTAGCTTATGTAGTTGGTGAAGGAAGTGTCCATGAATGGCGAGAACATCTACAAACACATTTACCTAATTACATGGTTCCAACAAACTTTATTGAGATGGAATTTTTACCACTTACACCGAATGGAAAACTTGATTTGAAGGCATTGCCTATACTTAGTGAACAATTCGCTGAAAATACTGTATACCCAAGAACTCCGCTGGAAGAACTTATTGCTTCAGTGTGGAGTCAAGTGCTAGGAATAAGAGACATTGATGTTCAGGATTCTTTCTTTGAGCTCGGTGGTCACTCTCTACTTGCTACACAAGTGGTCTCACGCTTACAGGAAGTCTTTCAACTCAAATTGCCAGTACGTGAACTGTTCGAATATTCAACGGTCGAGGCATTATCGAAACGAATAGATCAGTTACGTAAGGGGAGCGAAAAACGAGAAATTCCACCATTGATGCCGATGGAACGAGGGGAAAATATTCCACTATCTTATGCCCAACAGCGCTTATGGTTTATTGATCAATTTGCACCTAATAGTGCACTTTATAATATGCCAATGGTATGCCGTCTTACAGGAAATTGGTTACCTGAGGCATTGGAGTTGGGATGGAATCAGTTGATAGAGCGTCATGAATCTTTGCGGACTGTATTTTATGAAGAGGATGGCCATCCTGTGCAGCAGATTCAACCGTACGTTTTCCGTCCGCTTCTGCAAATGGACTTAACTAAGCTTTCATTAGAGGAGCGAGAAAGAAAGTTGGAGCAATGGATTCAAACTGAAGTCGAATCTCCATTTGATTTAGAACAAGGGCCATTATTCCGTGGGAAACTCATAAGAATTTCAGAAGAAGAATGGATTCTTCTGTGTAATATGCATCATATTATCTCGGATGGGTGGTCGATGGAAATCTTGCTTCAAGAATGGATGGCATTTTATGAGAATGCGATTGGTGAAAAACAAGCAGAGCTGGAACCACTACCAGTTCAATATGCCGATTTTGCTCAGTGGCAAAGAGACTGGTTGAAAGATGAAGTACTATATCAACAACTTGCATATTGGAAGGAAGAATTATCTGGTGAGTTACCAGTCTTAATGTTGCCAATGGATCGTCCGCGTCCGCCAGTGCAAACCCACCATGGATTAACTCATAATGTTTTGTTGTCACGCTCATTACTGGATAAATTAAACGAACTAAGTCGTCAAGAAGGGGCCACACTTTTCATGACCTTATTGGCATCGTATCAAAGTTTCCTTGCTCGTTATACGGGACAAACGGATATTATTGTCGGCAGCCCAATTGCAAATCGAAATTATCGAGAAATTGAGGGGCTAATTGGTTTCTTTGTCAACACTTTGGTTTATCGAGCTGATTTAAGTAATGCACCGGCATTTCAAGAGTTGTTATCTCAAGTACGGATAAAAGCATTGAAAGCGTATGAGTATCAAGATGTTCCGTTTGAGAAAATTGTAGAGGTTATCCAACCTGAACGAAATACAAGCCATTCTCCGATTTTCCAAACCATGTTTACTTTGCAAAATACGGGACAGAAGCTACCAGAACTACATGGAAGAAATATAGAAGTAATGGAAAGTAATGCTCCAATCGCTAAGTTTGATTTAAGTTTAACTGCTGCAGAAGTGGAAGAGGGTTTATTACTTACTTTTGTTTATAGAACTGATTTATTTGACAGCTTAACTATTGAATCCATGGCTGAACATTTTGGGAACTGGTTGAATGTAATCGTGGAGAATCCTGATAAATCATTAGCTAAGTTGCCTATATTATCAGGATTACAGCAAAAACAGTTGGAGGAGTGGAATAATAATACTGTAGCATATCCACAGGAAAGTACGATTCATCAGCTGTTTGAAGAGCAAGTAAATCGTACACCTGATGCGGTAGCAGTGGTAGATGAAAAACAGCAGTTAACATATCGAGAGCTAAATGAAAAAGCTAATCAATTGGGCCACTATCTTCAGCAATGTGGGATTGGGACTGAATCATTAGTTGGAATTTGCTTTGAGCGTTCAGTTGAGATGATTGTTAGTATTATGGGGATCTGGAAGGCTGGGGCAGCATATGTTCCATTGGATCCATCATATCCAGAAAGTCGCCTACGATATATTTTGGAGGACACTGGAATTCAAGTATTAGTTACGAACGAGTCATTGGAAGATTGGATACCTAAAGAAATCAAGATAGTTTGTCTAGATAGGGATCAGGCAATGATTTCAAAAGAAAGCATTTTTTCACCAAAATGTGAAGTAACAGGAGAAAACCTAGCGTATGTTATCTATACTTCGGGATCGACGGGGAATCCAAAGGGTGTCTTGATACAGCATCATTCTGTAATAAACTTGTCGCATGGTTTACAAAAAGAGGTTTTCGAACATGAGATACCATCTAACATGCATGTCGGTTTAAATGCGTCAATTGCCTTTGATGCATCTATCCAGCAATTACAAATGCTGCTTTATGGTTCAAGTTTGTATATTATTCCAAGCGAAGTACGAAGTGATCCGGAGCAGTTTGTAGCTTATATTAGGGAGAATAAGTTAGAAATCTTTGATATAACACCTTCATTGCTTCAATTACTTATAGATGTCGGATTGTTAGAAACGTGCGATGGCGTTTATGTTCCAAGTAAGGTACTGGTTGGTGGTGAAGCGATTATGCCGTCATTATGGGAACAGCTAGTAGAGACTGATAAAATCCAGTTTTATAATGTATATGGTCCTACAGAATGTACGGTTGATGCAACATGCTATCATATCAAAAAAGATAGTAAGAGAGTAACAATTGGGCGTCCATTGCCTAACATCCAAACTTATGTATTAGATAGAAATAGGTTGCCAGTTCCAGTTGGTGTAATGGGGGAACTTTATATCGGAGGAGCAGGTCTAGCAAGGGGGTACTTGAATCGTCCAGAGTTAACATCCGAACGATTTATTTCTCATCCATTCAAAGAAGGCGAGAGGTTATATAGAACGGGTGATCTTGTGAGATATCTTCCTGATGGTAATATAGACTACTTAGGAAGAATGGATAATCAAGTGAAGATTAGAGGATTTCGAATTGAACTTGGAGAGATTGAGTCGACTTTACAAGAGCATGACTTGGTAAAAGAGGCAGTTGTAATGGTTAGGGAAAATCAGTCGGGAGATAAGAGGCTGGTAGCTTATGTAGTGGGCGAAGGCAGTTTAGAAGAATGGCGAGAGTATCTTAAAACAAAACTGCCAATCCATATGATACCTTCCTACTTTGTCGAAATGAAAGAATTACCGCTAACCATAAATGGAAAGATTGATCGGAAATCGTTACCTATACCAGATTATCAAGGAACACAAGAAGGATACGTGGCCTCAAGAAATGAACGTGAACATAAGCTTTCTATCATTTGGGAACGTGTGCTAGGTTCAAAACGTATTGGTATGAATGATAACTTCTTTGAAATTGGTGGAGATTCAATTCTTAGCATTCAGATTGTCGCGCGCGCGAAGCAAGCTGGTTTACAATTGACACCAAAACAAATATTTGAACACCAAACGATTGCTGAGTTGGCGCAAGTAGTCAAAGAAGAACAAGGTGTACAAGCTGAACAGGGAATTATAACTGGAGAGACGATACTTACACCTATTCAGCAAAGGTTTTTTGCACAAAATCATCCTAACCCACATCATTGGAATCAATCCATGTTCTTTAGAACGAAAGAGAAATTGGACATAGAATCACTGGAAAAGGCGGCAGGTAACCTTCTACTTCATCATGATGCTCTGCGTTTAAGATATGAACGTTTACCTAATGGGGCTTGGAAACAGTGGAATGAAGGAATAGAAGAACAATTGATGCTTACTGTCATTTCATTAGACGAAGTGCCGGAAGCGGATTGGCATCAGGTTATTCAAAAAGAGATTAATGTTGCACAAGAAAGTTTGAATTTACATGATGGTCCGCTAATGAGAATGGTGTATTTTGATGAAGGTGAGCACGCTGGCCGATTATTTTGGACAATTCATCATTTAGCCGTGGATGGTGTTTCTTGGCGAATTTTATTGGAAGATTTGCAAACAGCATATACGCAAGTAGTCCAAGGGCAGAAAATTCAATTACCTATGAAGAGTACATCTTTTAAAGAATGGTCGGAGAAATTACATCATTACGCTGAAACTGGACTATCAAAAGAAGTGCTACATTACTGGGAGGGGCAGGCTGAACAAGACGTAGTTAAATTGCCGGTAGATGGTACTATAAGTAATCCAGTAAGCGCAGTAACTGAGGAAATTACTGTGGTGTTAAATGAGAATGAGACCCGTATGTTATTGCAAGAGACTTTAAGCACTCACCGTGTCCAAATCAATGAAGTATTATTAGCAGCATTAGTCCAAGCTACGGCAGCATGTACGGGGCAGCCGATATTGAGCGTAGATTTAGAGGGACATGGTCGAGAAGAGATTATTGAAGATGTTGATTTATCGAGAACTGTGGGATGGTTTACAAGTATTTACCCAGTTCATTTAAATATTACTAGTGCTCATACGCCAATTGCAGCATTAAAAGCAGTTAAAGAACAAGTTCGCAAAATTCCTAATAAGGGTGTTGATTATGGGGTGTTGCGTTACATGAACGCAACAATGTGTGAGCAATTAAGCTCCCAATATACACCGTCTATTAGTTTTAACTATCTTGGACAATTTGACCAAATGTTTTCTAGCGATGCAATGTTTATTCCGGAGAATGAATTTAAGCGTTTAGATCATGCTGCCGGTTCCAAGCGATCGCATGTAATTGATGTAATTGGGGTTGTAACCGATGGAAAACTTCAGTTCACTTGGGTATACAATGTTGGACAATTTGCCAAATCAACGATTCAAAGTATTGCACAGAATATGCTATATCAACTGAGTACATTGATTCAATTTTCAGATAGAGAATCTGCACTGACCATTTCGGATTTTGCAATGGCTAATCTTAGCCAAGAAGGTTTGACAAATGTACTAAACAAAATGCATCGCGGAAAGAACAATCAGATTACTGATTTATATCCACTATCACCTTTGCAAGAAGGTATGATTTTCCACACATTGCATGACCAAGGGGATGAACATGTTGCACCGTATATAGTGCAATTGAGTTTTATGATTCGAGGAAAAATGAATATTCCTACATTTGAGCAGGCGTGGAAATCTGTAATTCAGCGGCATGAAATTTTTCGTACAGCATTTGTATGGGACGAAATTGAAGAACCTGTACAAGTGGTGTATGAAAATATCCCATTTAAAGTGAACAAAGAAGACTGGCGTACAATGACAAGTGAAGAGATAGAGGAAAAAAGAAAAGTCTTTTTGGCATTAGATCGAAAACAAGCCTTCCAATTTGATGAAGCACCATTGATGCGGGTAACAGTCATTCAAGAAGGTGAGGAAGAATATCGGATTGTTTGGACCCATCACCATATTTTACTGGATGGATGGAGTTTACCATTAGTATTTAATGAATTACTTACAGTCTATCAGAAGAGAATGAATGGAGAAGCTGTGAAGTTACCTAAGTCCTCACCATATAAGAAATATATCCAATGGTTAAGAGAGCAAGATAAGGAGCAGGCGGAACAATTCTGGAGAGAGAAGCTAAAAGGTTTTACTGCGCCAACTTTGCTGGGCTTAGAAAGTAAAGAGGAAGAAAAAGGTTACACAGAGAAGGTTACGTATTTATCAGAAGAGCAGACTCAAGCGTTACAAGGATGGGCGAAACGCAATAAACTTACTTTGAGTACAGTAATTCAAGGTGCATGGGCATATCTCATGAGCCGATATAGTGGGGAAAATGACATTGTTTTTGGTGTAACAAGCTCAGGGCGTTCTACGGAGATTATTGATGTTGAAAACATCGTAGGTCCTTTCATTACAACGTCACCGACGCGAATTCAATTGGTGGATGATATAAAATTAATAGATTGGTTGCAGAAGATACAAGAGGAAGAGATAGAAAGAAGACAATATGAGTATGCTTCTTTGACAGAGATTCAGGGGTGGAGTGAAGTTCCTAGAGGAATACCGCTGTTCAATAGTTTATATGTGTTTGAAAATTATCCAGTGAAAGAGGAGTCTTCAGAAAATCTGGAAATTGGTGAATTGGAAGGGGTAGAACAAACCCACTACCCATTAGGGTTAGCTGTAGTTCCAGGAATCCAGTTATCGTTAAAGTTAATGTATGACCGTAGTAAGTTTAATAGAGTAACCATTGAACGAATGCTGGGTCATTTACACCAAGTGTTAATGCAAATGCTCAAAAACATTGATCAAAATCTATCGGAGCTAGTATATATTACGGAAGCTGAACAAAGAAAGCTATTGGAAGAATGGAATAATAATACTATATCCTATCCACGTGAGAATGCAATCCATCAACTATTCGAAGAGCAAGTAAATCGTACGCCTGACGCGTTGGCAGTGGTAGATGAAAAACAGCAACTAACATATCGAGAGCTGAATGAAAGAGCTAATCAATTAGCCCATCATTTACAGAAATGTGGAATTGGGACAGAGTCATTAGTTGGCCTTTGCTTTGAGCGTTCAGTTGAGATGGTTGTTGGTCTCATGGGAATTTGGAAGGCTGGAGCAGCCTATGTTCCATTAGATCCATCGAATCCGGAAAGCCGCCTACAATATATTTTAGAAGACACAGGAATTAAAGTGTTAGTTACAAATGAAGTATTACTAGGCTGGATACCTAAAGACATTAAGACAGTTTGCCTAGATAGGGACCAAGCGATGCTTTCTCAAGAAAGCAAACTTTCACCAATATGTGAGGTAACAGGGGAAAACTTAGCGTATGTTATCTACACTTCTGGTTCGACAGGGAATCCAAAGGGGGCTTTAGTACAGCATCATTCTGTAATAAACCTATCATATGGTTTACAAAAAGAAGTTTTCTCACATGAGATACCTAGTAATATGTGCGTCGGTTTGAATGCGTCAATTGCCTTTGATGTATCTATTCAGCAATTACAAATGCTGCTGTATGGTTCAAGTTTATATATTATCCCAAGTGAAGTTCGCACTAATCCGGAACGATTTGTGTCTTATATTAGGGAGAATAAATTGGAAATGTTTGATATGACACCTTCATTACTTCAATTACTTATAGATGGAGGATTGCTAGAAATAAGTGCTGATGTTCATGTACCAAGTAAGATATTAGTCGGTGGTGAAGCAATTATGCCGTCATTATGGGAACAGCTAGTAGAGACCGAAAAAATTGATTTTTATAACGTATACGGTCCTACAGAATGTACGGTTGATGCAACATGCTATCATATCAAAAAAGATAGTAAGAGAGTAACAATTGGACGTCCGTTGCCGAACGTTCAAACTTATGTATTGGATAAAAATTTGTTACCTGTTCCAGTTGGTGTAACAGGTGAGCTATATATTGGGGGTGCAGGTATAGCGAGAGGATACTTGAATCGCCCAGAATTAACAGCAGAGCGATTCATCCGTCATCCATTTAATGAAGAAGAGCGTTTATATCGTACGGGAGATTTGGTTCGTTATTTACCTGATGGTAATTTAGATTACTTGAGAAGAATTGATAATCAAGTGAAAATTAGGGGCTTTCGTATTGAACTTGAAGAGATTGAAGCGAGTATAGAGAGGCATCCATTGGTAAAAGAAGCAGTAGTTTTGGCAACAGAGGATAAATTAGGAGAGCAGAGATTGGTTGCTTATGTAGTTGGAGATGGTAGTATGCATGAGTGGCGTGAGTATCTCAAGACACAAGTACCAAATTATATGGTTCCCGCACACTTTATTAAGGTAGACGAGATTCCTCTTACAACAAATGGCAAAGTTGATCGAAAGGCATTGAACAATTTAACTATTCATAGAGAAAATAACTTCTCTACACCAATCATTCCAAGGGATGAAATTGAATATCAGTTGATTAAAATCTGGCAGGATGTGTTACAGATAGAAGATGTCTATGTAAATGATGATTTCTTTAATAGAGGAGGACACTCTCTCCTTGTAATTAAATTAGTTTCAAAAATTAGGGAGAAGTTTGGAAAAGAGATTAAGGTGTCTACATTGATTAAGAATCCAACATTGGAAGGAATCGCATGCCTTATTCGTGATAAGCATGATATGACAAAATCTGTATCAGCGCTGGTTCCACTACAAGAATCAGAGAAAAGACCTTTCTTCTGTGTTCATCCGTTTATGGGGAATGTATTCTGTTACATTCAACTAGCAAGATTACTTAAGAACCATTGTTCATTTTATGGTTTACAGAATCCTCTTATAGAAAAGGGAGAAATTGATGAATTGACCTTGCCGGAAGTAATTCAACTTTACATTGAAGAAATCAAACGTGTTCAGCCAGAAGGTCCATATCGTCTTGGAGGATGGTCTTTAGGCGGTGCGATTGCTTATGAAATCGCAACTGTACTAAAGAATCAAGGTGAGGAAGTTGAGTTGTTGATACTAATGGATACTAAAGTACCTTCAGAGCAGGACTATAAAACAACGGAGGATATGCTCTCATATATATATGAGCATTTCATTTCTAGAGATTTTACTGAGCAGGGGGAAGGCCTCTTCCATGAACAAGATATGCTTGTAGAGCGATTAATTATGGAAGGAGTACTCCCGCCTGATGCAGATCTTATGAATTTGAAGCAAGTTATCAATGCTCATAGGAAATGCCTGAACATAATGGCAGATCATGATTTAATCCCATACTCTGGAGAAGTTCTCTACTTTAGTGCTGAGGAAGGAAAAGAGTTGTTTACAGATTGGGGACCTTTATTAAAAGGAAGAGTAAATAAGTATTCTGTCCCTGGATCACATGAGGAAATAGTAGACTTCCCCGCAGTTGAAAAGATAGCTAAGTACCTATTAAATGAGTTTGAAGGGATAAAAGAAACATCCCTTTCATTAACTGAAAAGTAGAGAGTGCAAAAGATGCAACGCTATGAATGAAAAGGGCAGCCCAATAACTGCAAATAAAGTGTAGGCAATAATGAATATATCAAGAGTATTAATTTTTAAGAGGATAATGGAAAATTTACTTGATAGAGACATAGAAACCTATATGAGTTGCTCATAGAATGATGTAAATCCTCTCTATTTTTTGTAATAGAAACTAATGCTTTGATGATATTATTGAGAAAAGGTGTATATTTTCATTGATATGTAAATATGCACCTTTTCTATTGTATTTGCAATTTAATAAAGTTAATTTGAATTTATGTAACGCACATATATGAAGCCATCTTTAAAAAAAGGAAGTGATTTATCATACACATTCAAGCTGTGAAAATACCAAAGAATATTGAAAGTCATTTGTTTAAGCAACTTAGTAACTTGGTTTCAAATGAGAAGAAAGAACGAATGAAGCGTTTATTAAACTCATGCGACGTTAATAGGACACTGATAGGGGATTTACTAATCCGATCTCTAATCTGCCAAAAGTATAAAATTAATAATGAAGAAATTAGATTTAAATATAATGAGTATGGAAAACCTTTTGTTGAAAATTTTTCTGACTTTCATTTTAATCTGTCACATTCAGGAGAATGGGTGGTTTGTACTACTGCTAATTTTAATGTGGGTATTGATATAGAAAAGGTTTCAGAGATAGAGGCGCTTAAATTAGCAAAAGAATTTTTTTCAGCGGATGAATTTTATGATATATCTAATATGAATTCTGATGAACAAATTAACTATTTTTATGATTTATGGACATTAAAAGAAAGCTATATAAAAACGATTGGAAAAGGGCTTTATACCCAATTAAATTCATTCTCTATAAAAAAAGAATCACGAACTTTAATTTTATACAAGAATATACCTAAGAATTTTTACTTTAAACAGTATAACATTGATCCAAATTATAAGTTATCTGCTTGTGCAACAAGGGATGAATTTCCGCAAGAGATAATAATTAAAGACATTTATGCAATTTGCCAAAATATATACAAATTTGAAAGTAAGGAGAAAATCAATGCAGAAGACTAAACTTTTTTGCTTTCCACATGCTGGGGGATCTGCGTTTAGTTACGCAAAATGGAAAAATCACTTTAATCCATATATTGAGGTAGTTCCGATAGAGTTAGCTGGTAGAGGATATAGAATTGAAGAAAACTTGTACCAAAGTATGGAAGAGGCAGTAAATGATGTCTACAATAAAATAGTTATGCAGATAGATGATTCGCCCTACATTCTATTCGGGCATAGCATGGGAAGTTTGATTGCCTATGAATTAGCCAGAAAAATAAAAGATTCTAAAAACGTATCGCCTGAATTTCTTGTTTTGTCCGGTAGAAATCATCCAAATAGTAAAATAAAAAATATCCGACATAATCTTTCTAATGAGCAATTTAAAAGAGAAGTTATTGCAATGGGAGGTACACCATCTGGGGTACTGCAATCAGAAGAATTAATGGAGATTTTTCTCCCTATTCTAAGAGCAGATTTTAAAATCGTTGAGACGTATATTCATGACAAAAATACACAACCATGTGATATTGATTTTCTTATATTTAATGGGGAAAATGATGAATTTACTACATATGATCAAGTAATAAAATGGGAACGATACACAAGTAAAACGTGTACTTTTCATTCTTTTGAAGGTAATCATTTCTTTCTAAATGAAAATATTGAAGAAATAGCAAATAGTATTAAAAGAAAGTTAGATTCTAAAAGATTATCAAATAGTTTTTAGAGTTTTATAAGTATGCTCATAGCTAACAAAGAAAAATATGAAAGATGAAAAATACAGGCATTGCTGAAATTTTATTGAATATATGCATAGAATCCTAAACGAACTGTTTAAAGGCAGAGACTCTAAGCAAAATGTATATGAATTAACTTTAGTTTAAGTTGGCTTTACCTATAATACCATTTAGAGTCTTTATTATACTTAGTACAAAGTACACAACAGTTAGAGAGGCTGTATGTAAAGCAAATGAATATGTGAAGTGAAAAGGCCGACTCTTATAATTATGAGTGGGCCTTTTGGTTTTATGGATATCAAATTAGTGAGCAACATTTCAAAGGGTATCTTGTGATATAACTAAGTAGAATTTTTTAAACAAGGGGATGATGAGATGAATAAATTGAAGGGGAAAATTGCATTAGTAACAGGGGCTAGTAGAGGAATAGGCCGAAGTATTGCATTACATTTGGCACATGCTGGTGCGTTAGTCGTTGTTCACTATAGTAAAAGAAACGAAGAAGCAGAAAGTGTAGTGGATAAAATTAAACAAGATGGCGGTTCCGCATTTGCGATTCGTGCAGACTTAAGTACTTTTAATGGCATTAATAACTTGTATGCAATGATGGATCAATCTCTTCAAAAATATATAGGCAATACTACATTTGATATCCTTGTAAACAACGCTGGAATTGGGCAGGTTTTAACATTAGAGGAATCTACAGAGGAGTCTTTTGATGAGGTTATGAATATTAATGTGAAAGCTCCATTTTTCATTATTCAGAAGGCTTTGCCACGTTTAAAAGATGGGGGACGGATTATAAATATTTCGTCTTTTGTCACAAGGGTAGCCTCCCCAAGTGTTTTTGCCTACAGTATATCTAAGGGGGCAATAAATACACTCACTCATACTTTAGCTCAACAACTTGGTGTTCGTGGTATTACAGTAAATGCAATTCTCCCAGGCATAATTAACACAGAAATGAATGCTGAGACATTGGGCAACCAAGATGGACAAAAATATGCTGCAGGTTTATCGACCTTTAATAGGTGGGGAGAACCTAATGATATAGCTGATATTGTAGGTTTTCTTTCATCATCAGACAGTCGTTGGATAACTGGTGAGTTAATTGATGCAAGTGGTGGATCTTGCTTATAATATTAGAGGAAAAGCCAACTTAAATTAAGTTGACTTTGCAATTCTATTATTTGTTTGTTAAACCAGTGAACTATGTACCATTTTTTAGTTCTTAGAATAGTCACCTTGAGATGGGGCCAAATGTAGTAAGTCAATTAGGGGAGAGAACTAATTATGCTTTAGTATGATTTATGATAAGTATAAATGGTAAAAAGCAATGAATATGCACAATTTCATATGTAAATAGGTACTTTTTGTTAACTCTTTTAAAGGGAAGGAAATGTATGAAATTATTATGATAGAATCAATTTGTATTAAATTGAAAGGGGATGAGAGTATGCTAAAAAGAATGATTATAGGAGTTTCATCATTATTAGTGGGAGCAACAGTTGGCTTAGCGACTGATGTATCCGCAGCACCTGCACCACCATTAACATCATTAAATGTGGTAAAAGTTGAATCTCAATTAGGCGGGGTTGAATTTATTGGTCCTAATAATTTAAGTACAGCTAAAGATCACGGAGGGAGCTATTTATACATTTATACAAATGAAATGGGATATGGTAGAAATCCAATTGCTCAAATGAGTGGTCAAAAACTAAAAAAAGTAGATTCTAAGATGATTGATATAAATGGGGATAGAACAGTGGATGGATGGGAATATAAATGGGATGCTTCAGGACAGCAAAATGGGCAATTTAAATATCAAAATACATCTACAAATGCACCTTGGAATACATTATCTACGTCATTAAATATTAAATAAACTAACAGAAGAATTCGATGTTATTTTTTTATGTTTGTTATATATGTAACGTTTGGATACCTAAAGGAGTCTACGTTTTTAAGTAGGCTCTTTCTAACTAATGATAAGATATCAGCAAATAGATAAACTATTTTTTCTAATCGACAAATTAAAAGTTTACATAACATTTTTCTGGTAAACAATTCTAGGTTTAATAGTGTAATCAATAAAGTAAGGAAATCTTTCATAAAATCAATTAAGTTATTTAGTGGGTCTTTCATCATAAATATCTAAAACTACATATTTATGAAATTTTATAAAATTTTCACTTTATATTTAGTCCTAAATCATACGATTTTAATACAAAATACTATAATTTGATTAGTAATAGCAGTGAAAAAAACATTAAATATATCTAGATTTTAAAGCTAATGTTACTTTATTACGTAATTTGTTTAAAGGGATATATAGGGTTATTATTCAATGTAACTAAAATAATTTAAAAGGAGATAGGAAGTTATGTTTAAAGTAAAAACAAGGGGAAAAATAAAAGAAATTGTTATGGTTTCAACGGCTTGTACCATGTTGTCAATGTATGGAGCACCAATTTCTAGTACAGAGGCAGCAACCCGATCTCATGCCCCATCAGTTTATGTAACACCACAGAATACTGCTGCTTCAGATATTATTAGCATAGACTGGTCACCAGTCCAAACAGCACCTTATACATATTGGGCTGTGCATAACTGGAATCAGGGAGGAGAAGGTGGTGGTTATGCGGGCTTCCAACAACAAAGTGGTTTTGATCAATTCGGTAAACGTACCCTTCACTTTGCGCTTTGGGATCCAATAGCATCAAACCAAGCAATAAAAGCTGAGTATTTATCGCCGACTTCAGAAGCCAGTAGATTTGGTGGAGAAGGAACAGGTCTAAAGGTACAAACAACTTATAATTGGAAAGATAGTGAATGGTATCGAATGACTCTACGTTCTTGGCAAGAAGATGGCCATACAAAGTTTGGCCAGTGGATAAAAGATAATAAATTAAATCAATGGAAGTTAGTTGCTATTATGGATCATCCAGTTGCAAATGTGGCATTTAACTCTGGTTTATCGATGTTTCAAGAGGACTGGGCTGGTAATGGACAAGATGTAAGAGAAGCACGTCTTAAAAATGGATACAGTAGAAAAGTTTCAGATAAACAATGGAATTCTTGGAATAATCAGCGTATCTCTGGGCAACATGATACGTCCTATCAATACGATGGAGGAGCAACTTCAGAATATCTATGGGTTAGGGCAGGAGGAAATACTCAATCAACTATTGGTACTGGAAAAACCTTTAATATAAATCAGCCTAGTCAACCAGAAATGGGAAATTTAGATTTTGATATTCAAAATACTCGCTTTGAAGATGGAAAATTAAATGTTTCATGGAAATTGAAAGAACAAAGTACTCCACAGTTTAAAGGGAAAATTGAAATCTATGACAATGAAAAGTTAATGGGACAACCTTTGAAAGTAATCGATAATATTAAGTCTTACAAAACTGAGGTAAGTCAAACTATGCAATTGCCTCAAACGGCTTTTGCTAAAATTACATTAACAGACATACTTGATCGAACTGTAGAGAAAAAAGTAGAAATTACAAATGGAAATTCTGATATTTTAGTAGGGAACCAATTTGCATGGTCCCTAAAAGGATATAGTGATCGAGAAATTGCAAAAGTAGATTATAATAAAACAGCAGAAGAGCTGAAAATCAAATTAGAAGCTGGTGTGCCGCATTCTTATTTCAATAGCACATATGCAAGTATTAAAGTCCAGAATTCATCTGGTAGCGTTTTGTACAATAAGGAAATTATGGGAAATAGACAACAAAATGCTGAAACCCAAACAGTACCTGTAAAAGAGGGAGATTATATAGAATTTACTCATATAGAAGGGGAAGTGGCGAAGGAAAAAACACGAGCGACTTTAACTAACCTTGAGAATGGAAAACAGGAATATATAGGAAAGAAAAGAACATATCGG
Source organism: Bacillus cereus group sp. MYBK95-2 (assembly GCF_051915225.1). Taxonomy (NCBI): domain Bacteria; kingdom Bacillati; phylum Bacillota; class Bacilli; order Caryophanales; family Bacillaceae; genus Bacillus; species Bacillus cereus group sp. MYBK95-2. The sequence continues at coordinate 54,296 of NZ_JBQAEH010000008.1, forward strand.
GTTACATCTACAGGTTTAATCAGACAATAGACGTATTAAAAAGTTGGGGGAATCCCAAACTTTTTTTATCATTTTAGTCAAGAGGATTCCTTCTTCAAGGAATGTGAAGTGAGTAGGTGGAGATAAACTGGCTTCGAATAACGGATAGCAGGAAGCTTTATCAATAAGTATGCAAATATTTTAAAAACTAATTTTTATACAAAAAGTGTATACTTATGACAAAAAAGTTTTGTTAAACCAATAATTTTGTTTTGGGTAAATTTAAGGTGCGTAATTAATATACATTTTTCGAGAAAAATGTATAATTATGTCAAATTTTCTTCATTTACATGACCATGAACGTGGTATAAAAATGAAGCATATCCAAAATTATTAAAGGAGCTGAAAAAATGATTAAAAAACTTATTATTGGTTCTGTTGTTTTAGGAACAGCAATAGGAGTAAGTAAACCTACATTTGCTTCAACAAATGATTCTCCATCACAGTTTCAAGATAGGGGAAATGCCCAAGTTCAATCAATACCATCACCATGGCAGTATTTAGGGCAAACCTCTAGGGAACTTCAAATTAAAACTAAGGATCCAAAAGTGCTTGCTTTTGAATTAGCAAAAGAAGCTCCATTTTACGAAGATGAATTAGTGGATGTGTGTTTTGCAATCTTAAGAGAAAATGTAGGTGTAGTATATTGGACAAGTAAGGAATGGGCTAGATTTGAAGTAGGAAATTACGAGTTTAAACATGAAATGAAAATTTATAGAGATAAAGAACGTCAGCAATTAATTACTTCAATAGAATCATAAAAAAAGAAGCTATCTTTAGTAAGATATGCATCCAATAATGTAGACAGGAAAAGAGAGCACATAAAACTGTTGCGATATTGGAAAGTAAACTAAAAAACAAGTATAATTACTTGTTTTTTTAGTTACAGTAATTATTTAGAAGGCTTAGCTTGTATATGTTCACATATATTTATTGGATAACCATAATCCTCTCTATACTATGATTGGGATACAAAAGCTAGAAAGGTATCAATCCATTTATTCTTAAATTGAATTAACATTCCTCCGTCATGGTAGGTTTCGTTATATTTTGAAAAAACACTTCACAAACAATATGTATTACTTTATGGGAACATTATTAAATTTGAACGATATTAACAATGCTTTGTTGATAATTAGCTAAAAAAGTATTGTACGATTAAATGTATTGTGTTACATTTGTGTTACAAGTTTGTTACGAAATGTTATAATTATTTCTATATCATTTCCTTTTGTTTCCTTAATGTTACGAAAGGTATAGATGTTTTATGTGTATAGGAGTGTGTGTAGTAAAGAGTCTGAGTTGAAAATACGTGCACACTTTAAATTTCCTTTCTGTCTGAATGAAGAAGACTACCAACTAATTAAAGGGTTCAAAGTAACAACTTTAAATAAAATGTGCTTCCTTTCCCACACACAATTGAGTACATATTTAAAGTACAGCCTAGTTGCTACACAGACTCTTGTACATATAAACATTAAGGTGAAATAGAGATAAGGATTTATTACATAATAAGCATTACTTAGCTAAACGTAAAAATATTATCTGGGCATTTTTATGAAATGTTAAAATGTCTAGATGATATTTTTTGAAGATTTCTTGGATGTGTTTATGAATAACAATTTCTAATACTTAATGATTCTCTACTACTGCAATATCCAATAATTTATGTAATAGGATTTATAAGGTGTATGTACATTCACTTATATAGGGAAAATGAGGTTTTTCATATGAAGTATAGTTATAAAGTGTTTATATTTATTTGGACAATTATTTTATTGTTTTTTCTGCTTTATTATGGTTACAGTGAAATTTCTGATACCAAGAAAGTGCCAGTTATAACAATCAAAAAATAGAAGTAAAGAATATTGAGAAAACCAAATGAGATAAAAATAGATACAGTAGAAAGGCTACTACAGGAAGTAATTAATCGTACGAAGTTAGATGGTGAAAATACATCTCTTTATAAAGATGCTATTCATGCAAGGTCGTTATCAAGTGGTCATAACCCATCGAGAACATGGGTAAAAACGTTACAAGGAAGTATGGGGGGATAGAATTCCAGAAGGCTGGAGGATATGTGGTGAAAATGTGTATGCTTGTCATGGCATTCACTACACAGCACTGACGTCCTATTTTTATGTCTTTTCAATATAGAATGAGAAAAATGAATGTTTATCGTGGGATGCAGCAGTTGCATGGTGTAAAAAGTTAGGCCTTGCACACGTTCCAGTGTTATATCGTGGCCCCTATAATGAAAAGGTAATTCGTTTGTGCTACAACGGTACTTCACTCTTTGGAGGGATTCAGGAGGGGTATGTACTTAGATTAACGGATGCGTTTCACTATAATGATTTTTCAAAATCCATAGGGGCATTTGTTCGAAAAGACCATGTGCAAACCAATCAGCACTGGATGACACAAGCGGTTATCCAAAATAAATTAGCAAAATAAAAACACGCAATTCCAAATGGAACTGCGTGTTTTTTCTTTTTTTAGCATCATTTGACGTTCATGTATGGTTACTCTTATTAGAGAATATGTCCCCTAACCACGGAAAACTATTAATTTATTAGTTTTTATTCGTAACTTTTAAAGTATCTAATACGACTTTAGTTGTGTCTGCAATAAGCTTATCATCATATTCTGCATCTTCTTTATCATGATTAGAAAGGATGGCAAGAACAATTGGCTTTTTATTTGGTGGCCAAATAATTGCAATATCATTCCTTGTTCCATAAGATCCTGCGCCTGTTTTATCAGCTACTTCCCATCCTTTTGGTACGCCCGCACGAATCAACTTATCTCCAGTCGTATTTCTCTTCATCCAATCTACTAATAATTCACGTTTCTCTGTTGGAAGTGCAGATCCTAATGTAAATGATTGAAGTGTCTTAGCGATCGCTTCTGGTGTACTGGTATCGCGCGTTTCTCCAGGATGTACTTCATTTAATTCAGGTTCAAATCGTTCAGATTTAGTAACCGTATCTCCCGTTTCTCTCAAGATTTTTTCAAATGCGGATGGACCACCTAACTTTTTAAGAATTAAATTATGTGCCGTACTGTCACTATATCGAACAGAAGCATCTGCAAGTTCTTTTAACGTCATTCCTGTATACACATGCTTTTCTGTAATTGGATTATAATTAGAAAGGTCTTCACGCGTATACGTAATCCCTTCATCAAGAGCTTCTATTGAGTTCTGACGTAAAAGAGCTCCCGCTGCTAATGATTTAGATGTAGAGGCAAATGCAAAACGATCATTTGAATGATAAGCAATAGTTTGATTTGTACCTGTATCCAGAGCATAAATACCAAGCTTAGCATTATATTCTTTTTCAAGCTTAGCAAAAGAATCATGACCTGTATTTTCTTGTTTAATTTGCTTTATTTGTTTTGTTTGCTTAGGTGGTCCAGATGGAGTATTACTATTAGAACACCCTATTAGTGTTACACATGAAAGTAATACGACAGGTACAATCTTTTTGTAGGTAAAGAACTTGTTTAAAACGTACATGAATTTTCAACCTCTTTCAACGATATATGGATTTTGTTTTGGTATTTTAAATACCGATGTTAATTAAAGCGGGTGTTGGATACCGATACTTCTGAAGTTGAATTTTAACAGGCTAAGCAGAACCAAAGCGTTTATATGAATGAACAGTTGCTGTTTAGGGTGTTTCTTTTTTTATAGTTTACCTGTGAAAGTATTAAACTCGTAACATTTAAATGAAGTATCTCAATACACACTTTTTTACATCACTTTACTTTGGGGAATAATAAGTCCTTTCATATTTTTAGGGGTACACATAATAGACACTCTAAGTAATAAATTTGTTCCATTTTAACTTGGTAAATGGTAAAGAAAATACAATGAATTGTAAATGAAATCTGTACGGGAATCTAGTACCGTATAGTACAGTGCATATGAAAAACTCCTCAATGCTATCTCTCAAAAAATAATAATTCTCGGCTTTATAAACTGTATTTTCAAAAATATTGCGAACTTGTAAGAAAAATGAAAGGTAATTCAATATGAGATAAACAACCTTACTACAATGAAAAACAGAATCATTATTAAAATCATGAGATACGATATCAAGTTATTTGCGTGTTTAATACATTTGACCAAATATTCCAGTTTTAATAGGAAAAGTCAAAATGTAGACAAGTATCTTCTATCAAATCTCATTCTTAGTGTGTACATTTGGAGGGAATTTCTCATATGAAATTAGTAAAAGTAAAAGATCTTAGTTAGGAGAAAGATGAGAATGCTAACAAATTCTATGGGAAGGTGAAGAAAGAAGGTAGCGTAGGTCTATTCATTAAGAGTAAGCTTGAGGAGATTATATCAGCTAAGTTACTCTTTAGCGACACAGTTAATCCTGAGGGGGATGAGACAATTACAAAAGAACAGCAAGTTGAATTTCACTTCTAAGAGGGGGCAGACGCCTCTCTTTTTTTATGTCGCAAATAGCATTAATTCGTTAAGTAATTTATATGAGATTATCTTAAATAAGTTAGTTAAGAAAGAAAAATAAAAGTGAGTAACAAGATAAAAATATACAGGTACGTAAAAAATAAGGAAGTTGTATTTGCAAGTGTTTTAGTAGGGTGTGATATCAACCGTATGGGTAAAGATGAATATTACGTTCAAATTAATATGGATGGAAAAGGAGGAGTTTCAAAATCTATGGATGGTAAAGTGATGGGAAAGGAGTATGAATATACATTATCGGGTTTTGATAAGGAAGGTAAAGAAAAAGAGTTAGAATTTATCGCACAAAAGAATCTTCGTAAAGAAGCATTCCTACGTGTATATCATTTAGATAAAAAGGTGTAACAGCTTGGGAGGAAGTGCTGGAAGACGGGATCCCTAAGAAAGCAAAAAAACTAGGTGTGAAATAATCAGTTATTTGTGATGGTGGATTCTCCTAGGTGGAGGGTTCGCCGTTTTTTATTATATGTTATGTTGTAGTTTTTATATAAAGCATATTGAAAAGATAGGGTAAATCTTCTGGAATGATACCTCCATAATTAATAATTTGTACGTTAACCTTTCCATTATTACTAAATCCATTTATATCAACAAATTTCCCCACATACCCCTTTGTACCAATATCTTTTAAAGTACGTATAAAAAATGCCCTTTATCTTATCTTTATCTTATCTTTACCTTATCTTTAAATTTTTATATTAAACTTAAAACCTTAAAGTATTGATGTTTGAGTCTAAAAAGGGCGGGAGATAGATGTTCATTACATAGTTTGTAAATAACCAATTACCTTTGAAAAATTAAATTTTTTATACGAGGAGGAATATATGAAGGATACAAGTAAAAAACAAATTATAAAAGTGTTCCTTATTAGTATTTTAGGCTTAGGAATAATACTTGGAATGCTATATTTTAATCATAAAACCAATATTCAAAAAAATAAAGCGCTAGCCACCGAAAAACGTGTATTGCAATATGAATCTACCTTGAAGAAAGAATTAGAAAAATATAATTTAGGAGAGAAAACAGCATTTTTATTAGGAATTATGTACCAAGAGAGTAGAGGTGAGGGAAACGATCCTATGCAGTCATCCGAATCACTTGGATTAAAGCCAAATGAAATTCAAGAGACAAGCTTGAGCATTGAACAAGGGGTAAAACACTTTGCTAAAATGTACAAATATGGAACGGACAAGGATGTTAGCATGGATACAATTATTCAAAGCTATAATATGGGGCCAGGTTATATTGATTTTGTTGCTAGTCAAGAAGTTAAACAACACTCGGAGGATTCAGCCAAAAAGTTTTCTAAGATGAAAGTTGATCAAAATCCAGCGATGTATACTTGTGGTGGAAATAAAAATAATTTTAGGTATCCATATTGTTATGGTGATTTCACATATGCCACAAAGGTAAATGAAAAAACAAAACTTATTGAAGAACTTCTTCGAAATGTACATAGCTCTTCTAAATAAGTTGCAGAATGAAATATAATGATACCCAGTTATTAACAATAATATCTAAGAAAAAACTACTTCCTTTCTTAATTCACATAATTTTCAAAAATAAATCCTGTGGATGTTAATATTTGTTATATAATATATTTGTCAAAGCATTACCCCTAAAGTTTCTACAGTCAATCTGTAAGATAGTTTGTTTGGCTCGTATATTCACCTTAAACTAAAAAGAACTTGTAGAGAGTCCTACAAGTTCTTTTTGTTTTAAGGGTTAAATGTGGATTTCAAATATAGTTGTAATTTTTTGAGGGGGAAAAGTAAATGTTTATAAAAACAGAAAGGTTATTAATACGGAAATTTGAGTTCAAAGATTGGCAAGCTGTTCATGAGTATACATCAGATATCAATGTTATGAAATACATACCTGAAGGGGTTTTTACTGAAGAAAATACAAGAAACTTTGTGAATGAAAACATTGGTGAAAACGCTAAGAACTTTCCTGTAGTATTAATTGATAAAGATATTCTGATTGGTCATATAGTTTTTCATAAATATTTTGGTGAGCATACATATGAGATTGGTTGGGTGTTCAATCCTAAATATTTCAATAAAGGATATGCTTCTGAAGCAGCACAAGCTACATTGGAATATGGCTTTAAGGAAATGAAATTACATAGGATTATAGCTACATGTCAACCACAAAATACCCCATCATATCGAGTGATGGAGAAGATTGGAATGAGAAGAGAAGGCTATTTCAGGAAGTGTATACCACATGGGAATGAATGGTGGGATGAATATTATTACGCTATTTTAGAAGAAGAGTAGTGTTTCAGAATGCATCATTTAAATTGACACTCTTATTCCTAAATAGGCAAGTTGACTATCTTTATTGGGGATTCTTGCTACTAAAGGCGAAGTTTATTTTCAGTATCGCTGACGTGCAAAACTTTGTATAATCTGATCTTATCTCTAAATCACAACTGTTACCCCATCACCATCAAGTTAAAGTTTCGTTTTATTTTGCTAACTTGATGGTGATGTGACGTAACCTTAATTATTTAAAAATTTTAAAAAGGCCCCTTAGTCATGTTAAAGGGACCTTGATCACGCAAATGATCTGTAAACCAATTCATTTTTGATATACAGATCATTTGTATAATAATTTTTATAAATAATTGCTAAATAGTGAATTTACATAAATGCTTTTAGTAGTTCTTGAATTAATGGGATTGCTCCACCTATAAATTTTAAAACTGCCATTGCGATTTCCATATTATTCTCTCCTCTTTTTCGTATTAAGATGTAATAAATCTTTATAATCTTATTATAGTAAGCGCTTACAATTATAACAATACATTTTCGTATGCAATATTGCATATTTATACATTAGATCTCTATTATTCATTTTTTAATGGTACTATAGCGAGGTGAGAGTCTTTAAGGGTTCTGCTTAATAGGAGGAAATATGGAAAGAGTGCAAGCGATTTACAGTAATCAAAAATTTAAGAGTTGGGTTAAACAGGTATTAGCTGTAGGAGGAGTAATAGGGTGCTGTTATTTGGTATTATATGTTTTCTGTTTCTTAGTTATCATGTAAATAGTATACAACTAAACTAGTAGAGTCTTGCCTAGAAAGGTAAGGCTCTTTTATTGTAGTATCTGGAGATGAGCAAACTACATACAATATCTCTCAGGTTTTTCAGATCACTTTGTACGGTTTCTTGTTTAGAACACTAATTCCTATCATTGAAAACAGAATTCTATGGATAAAAAATATGTTTTTACTAGATACATATTAAAAAGACAAGCATAAATTATATTAGATTTTGACAAAGTCTTTTTGATTTCGAAAAGGATTTAAATCTTACTTATAGATTTGATTCCTTTTTATATAATATAATCCTTATATTGATACGTAAATATAATACAGTAATAATGATTTAAAAGCAAGAATTTTAGTAGCGGTACGTTCACACATCCATCAACTTAAGATTTTAAAGTAGCTCTTAAACAAAAAAAATTCTTTTTTTAATTGATTAATAGTAAACAAGAAAGATTGGCAAATTAACAACTAAAGAGATTTATTCAGGTAAAATCTATCAAAAGGTCCTCTACAAAATTTATACATAATTCAATTACAAAACAATGTAAAAATTATGCGTTTTTGTAAAATAAATTCATTGACACTTGTGTATATAAGTAACTATACTCGTTACATCAAATTGAATGCGTGATAATACGATTTTATTATTATTACAAACATGTAAATATAAAAATAGAAAATTTCAATTTGATAAATACAATGGTAGAGGTGTTTATTTTAATGAAGCACAAATTAATTGCAACAGGTATCCTTGCAGGAGCTATATTATCCTATTCTTCTAATATTTTAGCAGATACTCATAAATTCCCAGATGTTCCTACATGGGCTGATAAATCCGTTAACTATTTAGTTGATAAACAGGTATTAAATGGTTATCCAGATGGAACTTTTGGTTCAAATGACTCCTTAGACAGAGCTTCGGCTACAAAAATTATGACAAAAGTTTTAGGGATACAAATTGATCCTAATGCAAAACCATCTTTTACAGATTCACAAAATCACTGGGCTACTCCTTATATTGCTGCTGCTGAAAAAGCTGGTATTGTTAAAGGTGAAGGGAATGGAATCTTTAATCCATCCGGAAAAGTAACTCGTGCTGCTATGGCTACCATGCTAGTAAATGCATATAAACTACAAAGCACAGCAAATCATAACGAGCAGGTTAGATTTGAAGATTTAAAAGGGCATTGGGGAGAAAAACATGCCAATATTTTAATAGATTTAAAAATTTCTAATGGTACCGAGAACGGTTGGCAACCAAATAGATTTATAACACGTGCTGAAGCTGCTCAACTTACTGCAAAAACAGATATGTTACAACAAAATTTAAACGATGAAAAAGAGGTTATTACTGCTACCTCATATGAAGATTTAAATTTAACAGTGGCTTCGAAAATTACAGCTCAAGAGATTGATAGTTTTATTGCGAAATATCACTCGGATAGTCCTTTAGTTGGACATGGGCAAGATTTTATCAATGCGCAAAATCAATATGGCGTGAGTGCTCATTATTTAGCAGCGCATGCGATTTTAGAATCTGGATACGGAAAATCAGAAATCGCATATCAAAAACATAATCTATTCGGTCTACGTGCATATGATGGAGATCCGTTTAAATATGCAAAATATTTACCAAGCTACGGGGATAGCATTGCTTATAACGCTAATTATGTACGAGAAAGATATTTAGAAGAAAGTGGTATGTATTATAACGGCCCAACATTAACTGGCATGAATGTGAAATATGCATCAGATAAAGGCTGGGCTAAGAAAATTGCGGGTATTATGGAACGTATTAAACCGTTTCATGTAGAAGACTATACATATGCAAAAAAATTACCAAAGAATCCTGAAACATTAGATGTCGACGCGTTATCGAATGAAATTCCATATAAAATGTATGCAGACGGTTCAAGCTCAAATGTTGTATCATCAGCTGCTTACTACCAGGTACCTTATCCATTTAATTTAAAAATTAAAAGTAGACCAGATGTAGCTGTCGAGGAGAATAAAGTTGGTACAGTAACCCCTGGAACAACCATCTTTATTTATCGTGAAGATCCAAATGGATGGGTAGAATTCTCTTTTGAAGCTAATGGAGAAAAATATTGGACATTAAAAAATAAATTAAGTATGTAATTAAAAAGATCTATTGCACTAGTTTTAAAAGTATGGGATTGGACAATTGATTCTCTAGATTGGAAATACAGTAAATTACCCGTTGATGTAGCAGCTGCAAAGATTATTCAAAATGTTGCGCAAAGTAGGTTCATTTTCAGCACTATCTCCTGGTTCACCGTAATCTTTAATGATGTAATATCCCTTATCTTAAATGTATATATTGAATATATGAATATATTGTGTTATGATGTGAATTAGAAACTCGCGTGTTTCAAATACAACATTTTTATCTTCTTGATGACCTCTTATCTTTCCATAAGAGGTCCTTTTTTATCCCTCCGTATTGCATAGCCGCTAAAATACTATGAAAAGATACTAGAGACTACTACAATGTGATATTCTCTAGTATTTTTTCTTTATCCATATTATCTATTGTTGGGTAATCGATGAATTATTAATTTTTGTATGATTTTCACAAAATAACTTTGAACCATTATTTATTTCAATATAAAATAATAAAGGGGTATATATGAATAGGTATGTCCTTTTTATGTGATGATAATGTGAATTGAAGCGTAATACTGAAACGGTAAACGAGAACAATCAGTGCCGAAACAGATAGTAAGGAAAGTAAAACAGTAACAGCAGACAATACTTATAATGAAAACGTTCATAATGGACTGTCTATGGATGAAGAAAAAATACGAAAAGATAAAAGGGGCAAATGAATATGAACAGAGCCTTTAAAGGTACCGTATTAGCAGGGATAAGTGTGGGTTTCTTGCTAGCTGGTTGTACAATAGAAACATATGTCCTAACGCAGTCCAGAATATAAGCAAGTAGATTAAGTATTCTAAGCAGATAAATGAAGACTATAGCGATGAAGAAATTGAAAGACAACTAAGAGATATAGCATCCTGACTTTCTAAATAACATGAGTGTTTCTATAGAATGAATCCTTAGGAGGGCTATTGTGGAACCTTTAATCAATGCTATTTTATACTTTGTATTTTTATTTGGAGCACTGTTTCTTATACTGGGTACTGCATTGGTTTTATTAATCGTGGCTGCATTACCAGTAATCTGGAAGAAGAATCTATCATTCCTAATGATTAGTTTAGGTATAAATATACTTGTCATTCCATTGTCTTTTTTTATTGGCGGGATGGCAACAGATTCCCCTGGTAGTACGATGCACGATTTTTGGGAAGTATTTTTCTTTATTCAGGTATTTCCGTTTCCCCTAGTACTGCTATCTTTAGTTTGGTGGCTTGTGCGTCGAAAAAAAGCAAAAGTTCATGTATAGTGTTTTTAATGCAAATAAGCTGTCCGTTTGGGCAGCTTATTATATTTATTACTAAGCGTGATTATTTCCAAAATGAATGCAATACCACTATACAGTTAAATTGAAGGTGAAACATATTGAAATCTTATCAAACTTTAGCCCACTTGTATGCATTAGGACTAGGTTGCGGACTTTGGAATAGAGAGGAGGTTATTTCATGGTGCGATAGGTTGATTGAAGCAAGTGATCACCCGCCATATGAAATTATGGAGATATCTTTAATGTCTAAAGCAAAGCTGATATATATAGAATCGGCTTTACTGTCATATAGCCGCATAGTTGATGAAAAACCCTTGGTAAACATCCTTCTTTCAGTCTTAAATGAAAAGTTAGTAGCTCAGAAATGGAATATTAAACAAGCGATTACTTGCTCTACTCGATTACTAGTAAATAGAGGCCTGTATTGGGAAGAAGAATATTTTGATTTATACAGCCTTAATGATAGCTATGACTTAGCACAGGAAGGTATCCATTTTAATGAAAAAGATGTGATTTCTGCTTATATCGATACATTAGATGTTTTTCGCATCCATTTTAACGAGTTTGAAGATCTCTATTTACAAGTCATGAAACAGAAGTGGCAAGGGTAGAAGGCAGGAAAAAGAATCATTGAATCGTAAGAGTTATTTCCTGTATTTATCACCAAATTTATCTAGCCAAGACAAATCTGTCTTCGTGTTGATGAATTTTTGTCTCTTAATAGCTTAATGCTATCGTTTTTAATTTTTCCGACAGCAAGCAAAGTTAGCATGTTTAATGCATAATCAGACGCCTGTAAATGAGCATTACTATTTAAATTTTTACCAGAGAGTAATTTAGTTAATTAGTAGAAAAAGGAAGGGGCCTATTTGGCTCCTTCCTTTTTCTCATACATACATAACGCTTGTTGACAACTTATGAAATAATAGCATTCATCGCTATTAAAATATAACATTAAAAGCAATTAATTAGATATGCAATTTTGCATATATTGTACTATTTCATGAATAGGAACAAAACTATTTATTCCTTTCTGTATGGAGACAAATAGATTTAGGTTTACTTAGGGTAAGAAGACCTGATCATTGATTGCTGGTTAAACCATATTTCTACGTATTTGAAACAAATTATTTCACTGAATTGTATGTTAAAGAGAGTGAGGGATTTATGAAATGTAGATTATTCCTTGATTTCTTACTCGTGATTTTACTTGGACATCGGAAAAGAAGTTACGTTATATACGATTTCAAAAGGGGATATTATTCAGTGCATCCAAAGATGCGCTCCGTTTCCTGTTTCCTATCCTACTAAATTACCATTCCAAGCAAATTTCTTCTCTTTCAAACAATTCATCCATTGAATCAAGATAATTCGGCCATACGTATCGGAGGACATGAAACTTTCTTAATACCATTTGGAATATATTTCAATATACTTCCGATACTATAACAGATCGAAAATTTCTTTATTGGAGGTATATAATGGCATATCCATTTCGTAACTTAGTATTTGAAGGTGGCGGGGTAAAGGGAAGCACTTATATAGGTGCCATCCGTGCACTAAATGAAGAAGGGATTTTACCAGAAATACAACGATTTGGAGGGACTTCAGCAGGAGCGATTACTGCATTACTTTTAGGTCTTTCCATTCCATTCCATTCGCAGATCTTGTAAAAATCCACAAAGACATGAATTTCAAAGCGTTTAAAGATGATGATTTTTCGATTGTACAAGATAACATTCGTTTATTTTTTGATGGTTTTGGTATCTATAAAGGGGATTTCTTCACTGAGTGGGTAGGAAAGATCGTTGAAAAGTGGACAGGGAGTAAGGACACAACTTTTCAGCAGTTGTATGACAAAACAGGAAAAGACGTGTTTTTCCAAGGAACGAACGTTTCTACACACCAGCTTCGTACGTTTTCTCGCGAAACGACACCTGATGTCCCGTTAGTAGTTGCTGTGCGGATTTCGATGTCCATCCCATTCTTTTTTAAATCTGTGGAATGGGATAAAGATTATTATGTAGACGGAGGTGTACTCGATAACTACCCAATTCGTTTATTTGATCGGAAAAGTTTTGTGAATAAAGAAGAACACTTCACGACCACAGATACGATTGACGAGGTTAATAAACTGATAAGCAATATAGAGGATTATTCTACACTAAGAAGCTTACACACGAAATACAATGCATCTTTCTTTGATCCTACAGATGAAATTGTCTACAACAAAGAAACACTTGGTTTCCGTTTAGAATCTCAGGCGGAGGTTGCCATGTTAAAACATATCGCAACCTCAACAGAACATCATATTGGCCATTCTCTTATTCATTTTGCATGGAATTTGTCTCAAACCATGATCAAAGGTCATGAGAGCGGAAAAACCACCAAAGAAGATGCTGCCCGCACTGTATTTATTAATACATTCTTTACGTCGTCGTTTAATTTCATATTGTTGGTTTTTATACGTGTTTGGTAAAAATCAATGAGTTGCAAAAAAATACTATGCTGAAATCTAGTTCGGTATAGCAATGTGCATATAAAAGATTTCACTTTGCTATATCCCCTAAAAAGAGTCATAAAAATCTATATTTTTTTAATTCAGCTGCATACTACAAAACTTCTTTTAAAAGAAATGTATGTACATACACATTATATTTTGTTCCATAACTCTCTAACTTTCGTTCACGATAGTCTGTTAAGTACAGGATTATTGGCGGGTGGTGCAATAGGTGCAGAAGATGTGAAAACAAATGAAAAAGTACAAGTTGCTGTTGCAGGTAAAGAGGGAAATATAACGTATAAAGAAATTGATAAAGCAGAATCTCCATTGTTATTTGGAATGTATCCTTTATGTTAAGATCCTAATAAGAAGTTAGTTTTTTTTGATAATTAATATTTATGCAAAATGTATAATTAATATACTAAAACGTTTTTAAATTTTATTAATGTATTTCTTTTCATATGAATGAATTATTTATTGCAACAGGTTTCCCTTTCAAAATAAGATGTTCAAACAAAAGACAATATAAGTATCTTTATAATGATTTTTCAATATAATCAATGTGTTTATGAAAGGAACTCTGTGTTATTTTTGCTTTTTTACTAACTAATACAGCTTCAAACAAAGGACACAATTGCTACATGCTAAGTGTAATTTATTACCTATTCAAAATTCTGTCTATTCAATCTTTCTAAAAATAAAAAAAGATTAAACTTATAAATATACAAGTTATAATGAGGGCGTCGAGACACAATTTATTACCTCTAGAGAAAATATCAAACCTCGTTTTGGATTAAAAATTCTAAAGAACTTGCCAGTAATTTTTTAAAATTGGACATACTGATATGATTACTATACGGAGGATAGCGGATTAGAAGGGAAGTTTATTCAACTCAATAAAGAAAGCGTTATCAAACAAAACTTGTTTTGAATCGATCATTCTAATAACTTAGATTCAACTACAGCTAAAAATAATAAATTATGGGGGTGCTTATATGAACATGAATGTAGCATCTATTAAAGAAAAAAAGATTGTTAAATACAAAAGTTGTTTTGATGTGATTGGGCCCATAATGATAGGCCCTTCAAGTTCACATACTGCAGGTGCTTTGGCTATTGGAACAGTTGCTAATAAATTATTTCAAGGTCTTCCCAAAAAAGTTGTGGTAAAGTATTATGAATCATTTGCTGAAACCCATAAAGGTCACGGAACTGATTTTGCAATTATTGCTGGTATATTAGGCTTAGCTGCTGATGACAGCAAAGTGCCAGATGCTATTAAAATAGCAGAGTCTAAGGGAATTGACATTACCTTTATTGAACAATTGGGTAATAGTCCTGCTGGTCATCCAAATACGGCAGATGTATATGCAGAGGATGAAAGTCGAAGTATTAGAGTAATGGGTATTTCGGTCGGTGGTGGGTTGATTGAAGTCAAAAATGTTGAAATTGATGGATTTAGCTTAAATCTGCAGGGGCCATTGCCAGTTGTTATTGCGATTTCAGAAAGAGCTGACTTTGAATTTGTTTTACGCAGGATCTTTAAACAATATGATGTGGAAATTAACAACTTTCATAGTTTGGAAGATAAAACAAAATATTTATATGCATTCGCTTTGGATTCGATATTGCCAGGTAATGCTCAGAAGGAATTAGGAGATTTAAGCAATATAGCTAATCTTATTATTCTTTAGTCACATTAAGGAGTGAAAAATATGTATATGGCCATAAAAGAAATTGTGGATGCAGTTAATAAAAGCCAAAAGCAAATTTATGAATTAGCAATCGAACAGGAAATCAAACAAACTAAAACTTCTTATGAAGAAGTATGGAGTAAAATGGAACGAAATTTAGCGACTATGCAACATGCAATAAATAAAAGTATCGAGGGCGACGGTGTATTTTCTCCAACAGGTTTGACCGGAGGGGATGCTGTAAAAATTAAAAACTATCGAGAAAATAGGAAAACTCTTTCTGGAGATTTGATGGTGTTAGGGATTCAAAGTGCTATCGGTGTTAATGAAGTAAATGCTGCATTAGGAGCTATTTGTGCAACTCCAACAGCAGGTGCGAGTGGGACGATTCCGGGAGTCCTATTTAGTATTAAAGATACGTTGCAGTTAAGTCATGAAGATATGATTCATTTTCTATTCACTTCAGCGTTATTTGGAACGATAGTCGCAAACAACGCTTGTATTTCAGGAGCGTATGGAGGATGTCAAGCTGAAGTAGGAAGTGCCTCAGCGATGGCGGCTGCAGCTGCAGTAGAAGCTGCGGGTGGAACGCCACAGCAATCTTCTGAAGCTTTTTCGATTGCATTACAAAATTTACTCGGTTTAGTTTGTGATCCGGTCGCTGGTTTGGTAGAAATTCCTTGTGTAAAGAGAAACGCCATTGGAACGGCAAATGCTTTAGCAGCAGCGGACATCGCATTAGCCGGCGTAAACAATCTCATCAATGCTGACGAAGTGATTGAAGCCATGTATAGAGTTGGAAGACAGATGCCTCGCGAATTAAGAGAGACAGGTTTAGGTGGTATTGCAGCTACACCTACAGGAATTGCCATTAAAAATAAAATCTTTGGGGAGAAACAATCAAATCAATAAGTTATCGAGTATATTGTGAAGTTTTTAACAATATTTACTCTATTGTTCGCCTAAGGATGTCTGTATATTGGGGGAGTTATCAATAAAATATACTACTATATAATTAAAATATTTTATAAGTGGTAAGAAACCCTTCAGGTTGATGCTTCGCTAATTTTTTGATTTTTATTAACTTAGAAGGGGGATATTCGTTGTGGGGCACTATATAAGCTATTCATTTTTCAAGAACGGTCTATATTCCTATATCTTAAAAAGAGAATTAAGAATAGGACACAAGGAGGAATTATTATATGGATGGGAATACTGCAAAAAACATAGAATTTCAAGCTGATAACACTGCAGTAAAAAATGAGAAATATCTAGACCCTAAAAAGTGGCATAAACAGGATACTACCTGGGCATTGAGCCTTTTTGGAACAGCAATTGGAGCAGGAGTACTCTTTTTACCGATTAATGCAGGTTCAGGTGGTTTATTATCATTGCTGTTAATTACCATACTTGCATATCCTGTTATGTATTATTCACATAGGGCGCTTGCTAAAATGATTTACGCTTCGAACTCTGCCGATGAGGGGATTACAGGTACAATAAGAGAGTATTTTGGAAATAAGGCAAGTATCATTTTTAATATTGTATATTTTGTCTCCATTTATACGATCGTGCTGATGTACTCGGTCGCACTTACAAATACCGCTAGTAGCTTTATCGTGCATCAATTGCACATGTCGGAGCCTCCAAGGTCCATTTTATCGCTTGTTTTAGTACTCGGTCTTATCGCTATACTAAATTTTGGTCAAGATATAACTGTAAAGATCATGAGCATGCTAGTGTATCCTTTTATAGCTTCTCTACTTTTTATCGCAATATCTTTGATTCCACAGTGGAATACGTCAATGCTTAGTTTTTCAGCTGTTTCTACTGCTTCAACAGGAACAGGATATTTAGGAACAATATGGATGATACTTCCAATCATAGTATTCTCGTTTAATCATTCGCCTATGATTTCGTCATTTGTTATGAAACAGAGAGCTACGTATGGAATAGATGCTACTGATGCTAAATGTGCTCAAATACAAAAAGTTTGTTATATTATGACATTCGCAGTTGTTATGTTCTTTGTTTGGAGCAGTACCTTAAGTTTAACTCCAAATGATCTTAAGGTGGCAAAAGAACAGAACTTGTCAATCCTATCATATCTTGCTAATGAGCTTAATTCGCCAGTAATCACTATTGCAGCTCCTATCATTGCATTTGTGGCTATTACAAAGTCGTTCCTTGGTCATTATATAGGAGCGTATGAGGTAATGCGTGACATGATTATCAAGTCCAGTAAAAAACGTGGGAAAGATATAGGAGAAAAAACAGTTAAGACAATAATTCTTACTTTTGTCGTATTAACATGCTGGTATGTTGCTTATACAAATCCAAGTATTCTTGGAATCATTGATGCCCTTAGCGGTCCGCTAGTTGCTGCTATCTTATGTATACTACCAATGTATGCAATCCATAAAGTATCAGTACTTGCTAAATACAAAGGGAAATCTAGCAATGTATTTGTCATTATTATAGGTATTCTTACTGTCCTAGCAAGTATTAAGTCATTATTCTAATCCACTATTGTTAGTATCGATGCAAAAACCGTGGGATATGGAAAAAAGAAAGATTCTTATCGGAACTGAATTCTATATTGTTAAACTAAAGAAATCATGGTTTTGGACAAACTCCTCACATTGGAGAGTTTGTCTTTTTTTATCATTTTAGCCAAGAAGACCCCTTCCTCAAGGAACGCAAAATAAGTAGGTGGGAGATGAATTGGCTAAAATGATAAACTGGTGACCCCGTATGTAGAAGTAAAAAAGGGGGAAACTATTGTATAATTATCGATAATTTAGGGGGCGCCAAATGAAACATAATAAAGAAGTAACACTTGGGGATTACGTTGAATTTTCATATCGTAAAAAACATAATTTGAAATTAATGGGATTTGTGGTGAATGTTTTACAAAATACAATTGTTGTAGATATTGCGGAAAGAATGGATATCGAGGTAGATGATTTTAGGCAAGTTGTAAAGCATGGTTATTATAATAAAGTGGTTCATAAGCAAATAAAGAATAGTGTTTCATAAAAAGTGCTCCTATATATATAAATTTAGGAGCACTTTTTATGGAGAGAATTTTCGCAAAGATTTTTTTGTCTGAGGTATAAAATTTTCATATAAAAATACGTTTTGAAGATATTTTCTTATTTGTTAATTAATAATTTTTTCAATCTTTATAGCTGTTATGGATTTAAAATATTATTCATAAGAATTTCACATAATTTTATTAAAAAGAAAAATACTAATACTTGTTTTAATACTTTACTTCGAGTCATTAAAACAAATTTACTAACTACGAAACAAGGAGGCATCACTGTGGACATTCGTGAAGGATTAATTCCAACAGCTTTAGGTACAGCAGTGACAGCAGCAGGTTATGCTCTTAAACAAACTCGTGGAACTAATAAAATGATTGCAAATACAGTATTTGGTTTTGGTTTAGCACACGTCGTTTTAGGTGTAATCGATCTTGTTGAACATCGTCGTTAGAACGAAAGGCAAGCATTGATATATGCTTGCCTTTTTGGGAATACATTTATTATTCATTTTTCAAAATATGTTTGTATGGCGTAATCATTATCAATGTAATTAAATAGTTACACTACAAGGAAATTAGAAAGTAAAACTGTGAGCATTGAATTTTATGAAATGAGATGGTGATGGAATGGAATTTTCTTCTGAAAGTAATACGTATCATGCTGGTGACATTGTTTATATTTTTTACCGAAATCCTCATACTCAAGACGTAGCTAACATACAAGCTGCAGCAGTTGTAAATAATCCTGAAAGACCTAATGAATTAGCACTATTTCTTTACGAAACGTATTATCCACTAACAAATGAGATGGCTATATATGCTACCGAAGATGAGGCAAACCAAGCTTACACTTACTATTATGGTGATATTTCAGAGGGGATGTTTGAATGAATAAGCCATTTATGCCTAAGCTCGTATATTTTGAACCGAAAGCATTAGATTATCCTTTGGGAAAAGAGCTGTTTGAGAAGTTTTCAAAGATGGATGTTGAAATTCGACATACTACTTCCCATAATCAAGTAAGAGATTTGCCAGGGGATAACGATTTTCAAAAGTATCGAGTAGCAAAATCCACGCTGGTTGTTGGTGTTAGAAAAACACTGAAATTTGATACTTCCAAGCCTTCAGCAGAGTATGCAATTCCTTTTGCAACGGGATGTATGGGGCATTGTCATTATTGTTATTTACAAACAACGATGGGAAGTAAGCCTTATATACGAACGTATGTAAATGTTGAAGAAATTTTAGATGCTGCTGATAAATACATGAAAGAGCGTGCACCTGAAGTAACAAGATTTGAAGCGTCGTGTACTTCAGATATTGTAGGAATCGATTATTTAACGCATACCCTTAAACGGGCCATTGAGCATTTTGGAGAATCTGAATATGGGAAATTGAGATTTGTTACGAAATTCCACCATGTAGATCATTTACTTGATGCTAAACATAATGGAAAAACAAGATTGCGCTTTAGTGTAAACGCTGATTATGTGATTAAAAACTTTGAACCAGGAACTTCTCCCTTAGCTAAACGAATTGAGGCAGCAGGAAAAGTAGCTAGAGCTGGATATCCTCTTGGTTTCATTGTAGCTCCTATTTACCTGCATGAAGGCTGGAAGGAAGGATACTATCATATGTTTGAACGCCTAAATGCTGAATTACCTCTTGATGCACGGGATGATATTACATTTGAATTTATTCAACATCGTTTTACAAAGCCAGCTAAGAGAGTAATTGAAAAAAACTACCCGATGACAAAACTAGAATTAGATGAAGAGAAAAGAAGGTATAAATGGGGGAAATATGGAATCGGAAAATACATTTATCAAAAAGAAGAAGAAGAGGATATAAAAAACTATCTGTATTCCTATATGAAACAGTTCTTTCCTAATGCAAAACTAGAATATTTTACATAAAAGAAACGAACAAAATTCATTACATCATCAATCTGAAAAATTACTCACTCAAAAAAGTGATATTAGTCAACAATTCGCTAATAAATCATTTGAAAAATTTATATACGAAAGTCTTTTATGTAAAAATATGTTTCATTATGAGCTGACTCCCAACAGTTAAACAGAAAAATACAGTGGTTGCTCTGAGTTAGTGGAGATAGAAGAAAGAGGATTTGTAGTAGGTGCGTCTTACGATATTGTTAAGGAAAAGAAATCAAATCCAATTATGAAAGGGACGTATCAGATGGTACTTCCCAGTAAGTTAGCGCAGCAAGGTGGAAAAGGGGCAGGGAATAATTATATTAATGTGAGTGCAAAAGCAGATAGTGTATTTGAACAAATACGAATTATTGCTAAAAAAAATTAGTCGTGAATTATTTTTTCTGAAAAATTACTCTCGAATCCTAATGCTTTACAGAATACGCTAGATGTATATATTCGTGATCATGAAATGAGAAGAAACATCCGTCTATTTGTTTCTGAAAAAAAATGCAGAAGCTATCTTGAAACAAAGTGCAAAACCAGAAAATTTACCGGCACAGTATATTGATATGCTAGCTGAACATCCTCCCAAAAACGCTCAAATGGTGGAGGCGGCAAGAATTGGTGATGTGCAGGAAAAGATAATTTCAAAACGCAGTTTTGTACTACCTATCTTAAGGCCAACAAAACAAGGGATAGAAATGGATGGGGCTGCATTGTTTCATGGGAAAGATAACAAGTGTGTTGGAATGTTAAACGGAGAACAAACACTGGAATGAACTTTGTAATTGGTGAGAAATTAGGGGGCTATTTTACCATACGTGAAAAGAATCAGCTTATTACATATGAAATTCATAAATTACACCGAAAAATAAAGGTTTTTACTGAAAATACTACAAAACCGAAGTTTGATATTCATTTGTTTCTCGAAGGTACTTTGGCGGAGTTGCATTTTAGCGATTATAAACAAGTTATGGATGAAAAACGCTTAACGAAGGATATTTCAAAAGAGATGGAGCAAAGGATTCAAAAATCAATAAAGCTTGTTCAAAAAAAATATAAGGTGGATGTATTAGCATTAGGAGAAGTATATAAGCGGAATAATTATAAAGAATGAAAGAAAATAAGTAAGAATTGGGATCAAGGTGAAAATTATTTTAGTAATGCTGACATTAATGTTTATGTTCATCCAGTAATTGAACATTCAGGCTCAGCTTTACCGAAGAGAGTGAAATAAGGTGATTTAAGTCGTTAGCGGATTACAAATACGCTAAACGATATTAATGCTGGTTCTGCATTTTCAATCAGTGCAGACTTATGTACTTTAAACGTGATTAATAAATTATATTTGGCTTATTATGATCCTTTGGTTAGCACTAGTTAGAGTTATAGTAAAAATATTAAGTAGAAACGACTTATTTTTAATAATAAGAGGAAATATGTTACTGAAAAGTAAGGAGACAAATTATTACTTTTCTAAAGGGTAATTAGGTTCGTACAATGATGCATTAAAGTGATTCATAAGGGATTCTGAATGCTAAGAGAGTGAGAATGCATTACAAAAGAAAGGTGCATAGGCGCCTTTCTTTTTTGAAGGGATTTTTTGTTACGAGTTAGTACAAAATTGGGTTCAGGGGGTACTATAAAATTTTAGCTTGATGGCGATGGGGTAGCATCCACCGTCTATCAACATCACTACACCTATATTTAATACTGCGTTACGTGCCTTTAATCAAGTGAAAAACAAGACCCATTTTGTAAAAACTGAAACCAACGTTTTCTAAACTGAACTTGAGCCATATCTGCATGAACATGGGCCTCCATTTTTAAAGCTTCTGGTATAGGTCTAGGATGTTGACTTTCTACAATAATTTGATCCTCTTTTAGTACTCTTAAACTAAATTTAGCTAAAATTTGGTCTAGTAAAGGGAAGTACTTTAAAAATGTCCTTCCGGTATATCCCATAATTAATGTCTCTTCTTCATCAATTGGTGTAAACGTAATATACTGAATAAATGACTCATTCTCCTGTTTGCCACTGTGAAGCATCCACTGATGTGGGAATTTGTATTCAAGGTAAGCATCACCATTTGAGAATATAAACTGATCCAGTGTTCCCTCCAGCTTATAATTGGTTGATTCGGTTTTTGTTTTTCTACCAATCGTTTTTTTATGTACATAAGCAAGATGAGCAATATCCAGCACAGATTCGATTGATCGAGTAAGGTGTGCATTCCAAGTGGCGTGGAAGAAAGAGAGTTTAAAAGGAGTGTTCTCCATTACATGAAAAGTTTGCCATTCAGGTGGAGTTTCCTCACTATCAGGGTATATCCAAATCAACCCAATCTTTTCTTTTACAGGGTATGAGAAGGTATGAGCAAATTTCGGGATAGGTTTATTGGGTTGGGATGGAATTCTTACACAAGTACCGCAACTATCGAACTCCCAACCATGGTAGGGACAGACTAGTTTACCATTTACTACTTGTCCCAGTGATAAGTCAGCGCCACGATGAGGGCAGTAAGGTGATAGAGCCTGAACTTCGCCTTTTTCATCCCGATATAATACAAAATCTTTGCCAGCAACTCTTTTTTTTACTGGAATCTTTTTTATATCTTTTACATAACTCACAGCATACCAATTACGTGGGAATACTCTATTTATATTTAGAGTCATTTATTTTCTCCTTCTTTTTATTCACCTAGTAGATATTAGTGGTGTCTACTGTATACTGTCTATTCTATGCTATAAAATATTTTAAATGTTCGTTTAAAATTAATAAATCTACAGTTTGATCAAATCATTATGAAAGCCTGTATAATCTCTCTAAATGTAACAAAAATGACTATAGTACAATAGATTTTAAAAAGGAGAAAGTCTTATTTTATTGAAAATTGAGATATTAAGCAATATTCCTATTGCTATTAAATTCACCATTAAAGAACTTCCACCAAAACTTACAAATGGAAATGGAGTACCTGTAAGAGGAAATAGTCCCGTAATACCACCTAAATTTACAACTGATTGCATACCAATCATACATCCTATACCAATTGCTATAAAACTGCCGAATGGATCTACACATAATTGTGCAATTTTTAAGGAGCGAAGTACTATAGTCAAAACTCCAACCAATAGAATAAATACACCAATAAATCCTAGTTCTTCAGAAACTATTGCCATTATAAAATCAGTGTGTGGTTCTGGAAGATAACCTGTTTTTTGTATGCTATTTCCAAATCCACGACCAGTGATTCCTCCAGAGCCCATGGCAATAAAAGAGTTTACAAGCTGGTATCCATTTCCTCGCGCATCAAGAAAGGGATTGAAAATCGTAGTAATACGTGTCTTTTGAACTTCTGATAAACTATATTGAATCAAATAATATAAAATAGGTAACCATAAAATAGAACCGATGGTAGTTCTTTTGATTAGTAGATTTATATTTATTCCTGAACAAAGAAATATGCTAAAACTTATACCTAATATTAAAAGTGCAGATCCTAAATTTGGTTGTTTAAAGATAAGAAAAAAAATTGTAGCTAAAAAAAATAAAAGTTTTCCGATACCACTCCAGTTATTTTTAGCTTGTTCTTGTCGCAATGCAAAAAAACGGGCTGTTACAAGGATTGTTCCTAACTTAAGAAATTCAGCTGGCTGTATTCCAAAGATCCATGATTGAGCATTATTTACCACTTTTCCTTTCCATAAAACCATAATTAATAAAAAAATCCCCCCAACCATAATACAGATTGAGACTATTCGTTTTTTCCATATTTCATATGGGAGTAAAGCACAAATTATTAATCCTATTGTTCCTAAAAGTAGCTTTGTTAATTGAGAATCAACAAAATGTCTACTGTTATAACCGTAATGTTGAACAGCGACAATGGAGCTTGCACTATACATCATGATAATACCTAAAGTACATGTTATGAATAGAGGAAGGAGCAATAGATAATCGAGTTTTAATATTTTTTTCATTTTAATATCCTCCTGATTTAAAACAAAACATAATATTACATTTGCTAATGAATAAAATCTTGTTCTCGTTAATTACTAAATATGACTTTTGTTTAGGAAGATTCTATCGCTTATTCCCTGTTTTTTACGCAAAAATCCCCCTAGTATGTAACTAGAGGGATTCAAAATGGCATGACTAAATAAGGCTTTTTTCCCTCTAGTAGAGCTTTGGCACTATACAACGTAAAGTAATGAAAATTCATTACTTAGCTATCTTAAGAAGAGCCTTAATCCGACAATTCCTGTTCTACCCATTGGCGTCTTTCGACATTTTTGGGCAATAGCCTGTGTTTGCATAGGAGCCTCACCTAACAGGTTAAGCAATATAAATTTTATGTGTTTGTTTCGTGTAGCAAGCATAAATATATTTTTTTTGCTTGTCAAGCAACCATATTGCTAATTTTATTTGTTTTATTGCTTTATAGTCCTTTGAGAAATGATATAAAAAAATGTCTGTAATCATTCTGTATAAGTACATATTTTTGACTTGTAGTGTATCGTTTGATTAAGTAGTTTAACCATATAAATTTGATAAACAGTAAAGAAGATTTTAATCATAAAAGAAGATTTTTTTGTGAATGTTCTTTTGATATACAGAATGACTAATTATTCATCTTTTGTTATAAAGTTGGAATTTGATTAAAAACAATAAGTTTCATATGTTTTATTACGTTTCTTCGAATTAAATCTATTTGAATTCTATGTTTTTTAAGGGGGATTTTAAATTTATAATAAAATATAATTTCATTTTCTATAAAAGATTTTTTTATGAATGGAATTGAAAGTCAGTTGACAAATATTAAATTCTGGTTTAAATTTTGAAGTAATTCAATAAACTTTGTTAGGTGAGGCTCCTGTATAGAGAAACGCTGCTGCCCAAAAATGTCGAGAGACGCCAATGGGTCAACAGGAACGGTCGGATTAAGGCCCTTCTTAATGTAGCTGGTTATAAAAACCTATGCTATACAGTGCTAAAACTCAACGAGGGAGTGGTATACGATTTGATAGAAAGGCACCTCTGTGATTTCGGCAGAGCTGTCTTAATAATCATTTATTTGTATTGTGAAAAAACCTTTACTCCTTTTTGAGTAAAGGTTTTTCTGTTTAATGTTATTTATTTTTATCTTGTCTATATTCAAAAAGGAGGTAATTCTAACTAATGAATTGATTGCAATGTAACTATTATTGCTCTAATAAAAAATTTAAGACAGATAAAATAAAACAAAACCACTCATGAAACTCTAGAGTCTCTCTTAGCAATATGAGGAGGAGTTAACATGAAGAAATTATTAAAGGAATTACTTATAACCAAAAATAACTTGGATGCAGAGAAAGTTTTACGTCTTCCGTCGTATGATATTGCGCAAGAAGTAAAACAGTTTTCAATTGAAGATCAAGTCATATTACTAAATACGATTCCTGTATTAAAAAGCTCTAAAGTTCTTCAATATATGAGTGCAGAAGAAAAGTATAATATCTTAATTCACTTATCTGAAAATAAAGCTAAAAAGTTACTAAATTTACAACCGATTGATGAATTAGTAGATTTACTTCTAGCGGTTCATCCGGAAAAACAGGCTAAATTAATGGCGTATCTAGATAAAATTACAAAACATAACGTAAAAAAATTAATGACTTTCAAACCTGAAACGGCAGGAAGTCTTGTTACAAGTGATTTTGTTGCAGTTAGAGGAAATTGGTCAGTAAAAATGACATTGAAGTATATTAGGGAACACTCTGAAAATGTAGAATCAATATCTTATAGTTATGTTCTTGATAGTTATGGTTATCTTGAGGGAATCGTTTCCATACATGAGTTATTACTAGCAGCAGATGAAGAGATATTATCTACTATCATGATGCAAGAGGTAATTTCAGTACACGCTGAAGTTGACCAACAAGAAGTTGTAAAAAAGCTACTGAATTATAATTTAGCAGCAATACCTGTCACAACAGCAAATAATAAAATGATTGGTATTATAACATTTGATGACGTAATGAATGTTATGGAAGCAGAAGCTACAGAAGATATTCAAAAGTTAGGCGGAAGTGAACCATTGAATCAATCTTACTTTGAAGCTAGTATTTGGAGCATTTTCCTAAAACGTCTACCATGGTTATTACTTCTTTTTGTTGCTGAGGCATATACAGGTACAGTATTAAAGTATTTTGAAGACGAAATTGAAACTGTAGTTGCCCTTGCTTTCTTTGTTCCATTATTAGTAGGTACTGGAGGGAATACAGGAACACAGGTTGTAGCAACAATTACTCGTGCAATTGGTATTGGAGAGTTGAAATTTAAAGACATTTTCCGTGTAATGAAAAAAGAATTTGCAATTGGTATGCTTCTAGGACTTGCACTTGGGATAGCTGGGCTCATTCGTGCTTATATGTTAGGAGTTGGAACAGAAGTTGCGCAAGTTGTAGCAATTACTTTATTATTTATTGTTATTTGGGCTTCTCTTGTAGCAGCTGTTTTACCTTTAATTCTAAGAAAATTAAAACTAGATCCTGCAGTTGTTTCAGGTCCATTTATTACAACATTTGTTGACGGAACAGGATTAATAATTTACTTCATGGTTGCAAAAACGTTATTAAATTTATAAATATACACTGAAAAAACGAAATCTGGAATAAGTATGTTGCCTTAATTGCTAAAACATAGTGGGGAATTCAGGCATGAGGAAATCAAACACTTTTGTCTTTAGATAAATAATATTTTAATGGATTTATTGAATGTAATGAATGCTGGAGGATAAAACTATGAAACATCTAAGAAAAATCTTCAAACGAATTTTGCTTCTATTTTCTATTTTAATGATTATTGGCGTAGGAATACTATTTGGAACTAGCTATGGCCGAGAGCTTCGTATAACAATCGCTGGGAGTATATTAACTTCTCAGCATCCACAATATGCGAAATATACATTCCTATCCCAAAAGGAACTAGATAAACTGCAAGATAGAATTAATCATCCAAAATGGTCAAACAGTGATGAGCATATTTATAAAAAAATAGTAGGAAAAAGATTAGAAGAATTAAAAAATCAGCCATTAGAAATTGATGTAGAAACGATTAAAAGTAATAAAGATAGTCGCTTTCTTTTCGAAGGAAAGTTAGTCACAATTAGTAATCCTTTCAATGTTAAACTTGTTAGCCATCAAGGAACACAGGGTGCTAACAGGGGAGAAAAAATTAGTGTAATGGCAAAACGTAATCATGCACTTGTTGCTGTGAATGCAAGTGGATTTGCTGATGAAACAGGAAGGGGTGGAGGAAATGTTGCTACTGGAATTGTGATAGAAAATGGGAAAGCTATTGATACAAATATGGATAGAAATGCCCCTACAATTATTACGTGATTAACAAAGTTTGGTCAAATGATAACAGGAAATTATTCTACCCATCAACTGTTGGATAAACAAGTCGTTTCCGCAGCTGGATTTATGCCACAGTTAATTGTAAATGGAGAAAAAATGATTACAGAAGGAGATGGCGGTTGGGGGTCGGCTCCAAGAAGTATTATGGCCCAAAAAGAAGATGGTACAATTATGTTTCTAGTTATTGACGGTAGACAGACACATAGTATAGGAGCTACGTTGAAAGAGTGTCAAGATATTCTATATGAAAAAGGAGCTATAAATGCAATGGCAATGGATGGAGGTTCTTCTGCTACGCTATATTTAGGAGGAAAGGTTATAAATTCACCGTCTACATTATCCCATGAAGATCGTTATTTACCGAACGCTTGGGTGGTAACAGCAAACCAAAAACAAAAAATAAAGATGACAATTGATGGGAGAAAAATAGATACCAAAACATCAGATGAATTTGATGCGAACATTTCAACGAATTTATGAATTATTAAAAATAGAACAAATACATGATTTTTATCCCGTTAGTTAGAAAATTGAAATTATTTTTAAAAACTAGAAATTCTTATTTCATATTCATGATTTGCACAATATCAAACGAGAGTGATGAGGATTCCAAATTTACGGAATTCTTATCACTCTTTTTTAGTTTTTTGTAAATATGGAACAATATCATTACTTTCACTGTCTATTAAGCGTTAAAACATTTTTTATTAAATAAATTAAGAAAGAAATCATCATTTTTAACTAAGGGAGAAGATTGAATTGAAAAAATTATGGATGCTGCTTTTCGTTTGTTTCGCGGTTATGTTGGTAGGCTGTAATAAAAACGAACCGCCAAAACAAGCATTTGAAGAATATATCAATTTATGGAATGATAAAAAATTTGCAAATATGTATGAGCATTTA
This sequence comes from Bacillus cereus group sp. MYBK95-2, assembly GCF_051915225.1. Lineage (NCBI taxonomy): Bacteria > Bacillati > Bacillota > Bacilli > Caryophanales > Bacillaceae > Bacillus > Bacillus cereus group sp. MYBK95-2. Next base: position 82,828 of record NZ_JBQAEH010000008.1, read on the forward strand.
TCAGATCATGCAAAAAAATCGATTTCTAAAAAAGAATTCACAGAAAAATATCAAAAAATCTATGAGGGGATTGGAGCTAATAATTTAAAAGTTAAAATGAAAGGAGAGAATACGAAAGATAAAGAGCTTTTTCTTTTTGAAGTTAAGATGGATACGGATGTAGGACCAGTTTCATTCATCCATGAGGCAAAACTTGTGAAAGATAAAGAGTCTTGGAAAATAGATTGGACGCCAGACTTCATCTTCCCAGGTATGAAAAAAGATTACAAAGTACGTATGCAAGTAGAGCAAGGAAAACGCGGGGAAATATATGATCGAAATGGAAAAGGGCTTGCAACGAATGGTAAAGCGACTGAGGTTGGAATTATTCCAGAGAAACTAGGCGAAACAGCAGCGCAAACGAAAGAAATAGTAGCACAATTACTTGATATGTCTATAGAAGAGGTCGAACAAAAGCTCACAGCGAAATGGATAAAACCAGACTCCTTTGTACCAATTGGCATTTTAAAAGAGGGAACCAGACAGAATGATTATATTGAATTAGAAGGAGTTTCATCTCGCCCAGTAAATATTCGTACGTATCCATTAGGTGAAGCAGCGGCACACTTAACTGGATATATAGGAAAGGTGAATGCGGAGGAGTTAAAATCACTTCAAAAACAAGGTTATCAAGCAGATGATTTAGTAGGTAAGACCGGTTTAGAGAAAGTGTTAGAAAATAAATTGCGTGGTGAAAAGGGTGGACGCGTATTTATAGAAGATGAGAAGGGGAAAGAGATTAAAAACGTAGCAAAAAAAGAAGCAAAAGAAGGAGAAAATGTTACGTTAACAATTGATGCTGCAATTCAAGAAAAAATCTTTAATGAGATGAAAACTGAAGCAGGATCTAGTGCAGCGGTCAATCCTAAAACGGGTGAAACAATCGCACTTGTAAGTAGCCCTGCTTATAATCCAAATATTATAGTTAGAGGAGCATCGAAAGCCCAACGAGAAGTATGGAGTAACGACTCGAAACTACCAATGATGAATCGCTTCACACAAGCATTTGTACCAGGTTCCGTATTTAAAACGATTACAGGTGCAATTGGTTTGGAAACAAACACAATAAATCCGAAGGAAGAATTTAAAATTCAAGGATTGAAGTGGACAAAAGATTCATCTTGGGGAAATTACTATGTAACGCGTGTGAAGGATGCAAGTCCAATTGATTTTGATAAGGCAATGAAGTACTCTGATAATATTTATTTTGCTCAACAAGCTTTGAAAATGGGAAAAGATCAGTATGTAAATGAATTTAAAAAGTACGGATTTCATGAAAAATTACCAATTGAATACGAACTTCCTATTTCAATCATTGCAAAAGATGGGATAAAAAATGATATTCAACTAGCAGACACGGGTTATGGACAAGGACAAGTATTAATGACGCCACTTCATTTAGCATTAACATATGCACCGATTGTGAATGAAGGGAATATTCCGTCGTCACACCTTTTAAAAGAAGCAAAAGTAGCGGGGAATTGGAAAGAAAATGTGATTTCTAAAAAGAATCAAGAGATATTAAAGAGTGCATTAATTAAAGTCATTAATGACCCTGATGGCGCAGGGAGAATTGCACAGGTTGATGGTGTGACACTTGCTGGTAAAACTGGTACAGCAGAACTGAAAGAGTCGAAAGAAGCAGACGGAAAAGAACTGGGATGGTTCGCAGCTTTCGATGCAAATGCGCCAGACATGATTGTTACAATGATGATTGAAGATGTAAAAGGAAGAGGAGGAAGTAACGTTCCAGGTGAAAAAATAAAACATGTATTTCAGAAATAATACTTAATTATAAGGTGAATTTTTTCACTACATTTATTATATGTTTGCTTCACTCAAAGATATAAATTCGGGGAAATATAGAACAATTAAATTTCAAAAAAGCATTCTTTCTAGTCGAGAATGCTTTTTTGCTGCGACTCTAGAAAGTTAATACCTTATCTTAATTTTCATTTCTGAAAAGTTGGCATTGCTAATGGTAAATAGAAGAGTATAGCAAATTGAAATGGATAAGTGGAGTGTTACGTTAAATTTAAAAAATAGATTACTGTAAGTGGATTTTTATCATTGTATGCTTTACTGGTTTTTTAGTAGTATTATTCTGCCTGAAAAAAGATAAACAATGGAACAAATGAAACTTGTATCTTGTCTATATATTGAAACCATAATAAAAGTGAGGGCAGTTTTATGTTTATTCAAATAAGTTTGAGGTGTGGAAATGGAACAGACGTTTATTGAAAAGTGTAATCATGATGAGCTGGACTATGTTATAAAAGACTATTGGCAAGATGTATGGAATTATTCATTTATTATTACGAAAGATCCACACTTATCAGATGATATCACGCAAGATGTATTTATAAAGGTGTTTAAAAATTGGAATTCATTTCGAAAGGAGTCATCTGTTAAAACGTGGATATTAAAAATCACAAGAAATACGGCAATAAACTATTTGAAATCCTCCTATTTTAAAAGGATATCTTTAATAGGATTTTTTAGTGACGATAAGCAATCCTTGTCAGCAGAACAAGAATTTTTTAAGCAAGAAGAAATGAATGATGTGTGGAAGGTTGTATTAAAACTACCTAAAAAGCACCGTGAAATAATTATATTGGACGCAAAATATGAATTATCTTATGAAGAAATGGCTGAAACATTAGGAGTATCCGTTGGAACTGTAAAATCAAGATTAAGTAGAGCGAGAAGTAAGGTTTCAAAATTAATAGGGGAGGGTAGTAGTGATGAACAATAAACAAAATCCTGACTGGTATAGAAAAATAAAAAAAGGCCCAATGGAGAATCGTAAAGATGAAGAAGAATTTATTTCTAAAATAAAGCAGTCTATATACGAAAATAATGAAGTGGATTTTGTAAAACATAAAAAACCATTTCGTAAAAAAGCATTACCTATTGTAGTTGTTTTGGTTTGTACGATGTTATTTTTCATTGTTCAACAACCTTGGCTTGATGATAATAAATCACCGGTACAAAGTAGTACTCAAATTAAGCCTAAAACAAAAGATGAGTCTGCTCAAGATCCATCATTAAAACAATTTATGAATGAACTATATCAAAGTACGAACTCCAAAAATGAAAATGACTTGTACAAAGCGTTAAATGATGAAGTTCTATTTAAAGGGAAGAGTTATAAGAAGGATGAACTGAAGTTTGATGAAGATATCTTTCATGAGTTGCAAGTCGCCCTTACAATGGGAGGAGAGTTTGCAAAAGATACAAAGCAAGTATATAAAGTACCAAGTGGATTGACAGAAAGTAACCAACCAAACCAAGCGCATTTTATATATGCAACTGTTACTGGAAATAAAACGAAAATTTTAGCTGAACCAAAACGAGAATCACAAGTTTTATATGAAGTATCTAATGAAATGGTAAAAGCTTGGATTCCAGAAAAAGTACAGAATAATGGATATATAAAAGTTTCGACAATTAACGGTAATACTGGATATGTACAGAAAGAGTATGTTTTAACTGATATTAAATATTCATTTATGTTCGAAAAGAATAATGAAGGTATATGGAAAATAATAAATATAGATTCTATATGGTAAAAGAGGAAGGTTCATTAAAGTGAACCTTCCTCTTTATTTTTATTTTCTTTTTGAAGAGTATTCCAGTACTCTAAAATTTCTGATGTAACGAGAGCGGCAATGTTTTTTTCTGAATTACTACCAGGGATAACGACAGAAACGGCAATTTGTGGATCTTCCGTAGGAGCATACGCAATGAAAAGAGAGTGATTTATCATTCTTGCTTGTTCATTTGGAAAACCTGTAATACCTGTTTTACCTGCGACGTCAAAGGGCAACTTTTTAATTTCCTCTATATTTTGACTCATCCCACCTTGCACGACACTCCAAAAGTTCATCGGGTAACGATTTGAACTTTCTAAAATGGGTTTAAACTTTTTGGTTTCCTTACCATCTTGACCAATAATCGCACTTACGATTTGAGGTTTATATTTGTCGCCTTTACTTGCCAAAGTTGCTGCATATTGAGCGAGTTGAAGAGGAGTATGCACTTCATTTCCTCCCCAAGAGGCATTTAATAAAGCTGAAATCCCATTTTCAAATTTATTAGATGGATGGAATTCATATTGTCCGTCTTCTTCAAAGGGTAAATCAATCCCAGTTTTAGAACGTAGGCCGAATTGCATTAAATAATCTGTCCATATATGTGCCACTTTTTCTATATTTCCATTATTTTGGTTGAATAAGGGCAGAGCTACTTTTGCTGTCATAAATGTGTTAGATGAATTAATGATAGCCTGCCGCGGTGTAATCTCCCCTGTTGGTGTTCCAGGCGCATTCGTAATGTTATTTTGATTATCATACTGAAAAGTACCTTTATCTAAATAAGTATCTTCGGGTTGGAATAGCTTTTCGTTTAATCCAATTAAAATAGTGAGTGGTTTTATAGTAGAAGCCATATTTACATAAGATTCACCATACTTTAATTTTTGAATTGCTTTATTTTGCGAAAGAGATTTAATGTTTTCTTTTCTAGAAGATACATGTGTATTTAATATATTTGGATCAAAAACTACCGAGTTGGCCATAGTTAAAATTGCGCCGGTTTTCGCATCGCTCACTACAGCATAACCAGCTTTAGCATCAGGTGTTTTCTTAATTTGAGATTTTAATGCTTCTTCTGCCTTTTGCTGCAACTCAGAGTCTAAAGCTAGCCGCACGTCTTTTCCTTTTTGTACTTTTTGAATGTTCCATAAGAACTTTTTATTATTCAATTTAAAAATAAGAGTTTTGCCTGGTTTTCCTTTTAAATCATTTTCATATTGCAGCTCAATCCCGCTTTTTCCAACAGCCATATGCTTTGAATTAAGGTCATTTTCTACATACCCAATTACTTGTGAACCAATTTCGTGTTTAGGGTAATATCGAATCCATTCATCTTTAATTATTACATTATTGGGTTTGTTTTTGTTTATGAATGCAAGTTCATTCTCATTTATATCAGAGTATAACGGTATATCATTCATAGTCTTCTTTTTACAAGATTGTTGTAATTGAGATTTTATGTTCTCTGTAGAAATATCGTGTTGAAACTCGCTTGAAAATTGGTTGAAAAAAGCTAATGTGTTTGATGTATCTTGTTTCGATAGCTTTTCCTCATTAGAAGTGCAATATAGAGACTTAACTTTCTTATTTGTAGCTAGCATTACACCATTTTTATCAAAAATCTTTCCTCTTTCAGCTGAAGAAGTTGCGATAGTAATTGAAATGAAGTTGATTTTTAATAAAATTAGTAAAATCAAACCTACAATAGAAAGAACCGCAAAAAATCTCCATCTTCTTGTATGTAACATATAACCCTCCCTTATGTAGCCTATTTCATCTTATATTTAATTATTTTTTTTGTAAATGTGGAACAACTTTATTGTTTAGGTTGTCTATTAAGTATTACAGCATGAAGAAAGGAATAATTAGCATGAAAATTTACTAGCAAGTTTATATGTAAGATTAATAAGAGTCATTATACAGTTTAGCACTTCTAATGCAAGTGGCAAAAAAAATAGAGAGAAAACAAGAAGGGGGAGTTATTAATTCCGTAGCTAAACGAAAAGGAATGGTTGCGTACAAGGGTTAAGCAAAAAATTGAGGCGATATTTATAACCGATTATCGGTATCTAATATATAAGGAATGCTTTTAGTATTTGTAGCAATTCCTGAAAGGGTTAAATGGAGGATTTATGAAAGAACAAAAAGGCAAGAAGCAGAAGACATATATATCTATTCGATTAAATATAATGTTCCTTTGCATATTTGTACTATTCTCAGCTATTATTATGCAGCTAGGAAAGGTACAAATCGTTGAGGGAGAGGCTTATAAGAACCAAGTGGAAAGTAGTCAAAATGCAATAACTAGTATTCCAGTTCCACGTGGACAAATTTTAGATCGAGAAGGGAAAACAGTTGTTAATAATAAATCTCTTCGCACAATTACGTATACAAGGGTGAAGGGAATTACGAGTGAAGATATTTTAAAAACAGCAAATGACTTGGCGAAAGTACTTGAAATGCCTGAACAAGATATAAATAAATTAACAGATATCGATAAAAAAGATTTTTGGATGCAGTTGAATTCGAAACGTGCGGAGACAAAGATTACTAAGAAAGATATAGAAAAGTTTAAAGAAAAGGGTATAGAGGGGAAAGAGTTAGATAAAAAAATAGAAGACTTAAGAAGAGGTCGCGTTACAGAGGTAGAATTAGCAGAATTAACAGCACAAGATTTAAAGGTGTTAGCTATTAAAAGTAAAATGAGTTCAGGTTATCAACTAACACCACAAATTATTAAAAAAGATGTAACAGATGAAGAGTATGCGCGGATAAGTGAAAACCTTGCGAATTTTCCAGGAGTAGATGCAACTGTTGATTGGGAACGTAATTATGTAAATGGTAATTTATTTCGTTCTGTATTAGGAAATATTACGAGTAGTGAAGAAGGATTACCGAAAGAAAATTTAGATTCTTATTTAGTACGTGGATATAACCGTAATGATCGTGTTGGAAAAAGTTATATTGAACAACGATATGAAGATGTATTACACGGCACAAAAGAAGAAGTGAAAAATATTACTGATAAATCAGGAAACATTGTTAGCACAGAAATAATCTCTAAAGGAAAAAGTGGTAATAGTTTAACATTAACGATTGATATGGAATTACAAAAGAAAGTGGAAGAAAGTATAGAGAAAAACTTGAGAGCTTTTAAGAGTTCAGAGCCACTGCTCGATCGAGCTTTTGTTGTCATGACGAATCCAAATAACGGACAAATTTTATCAATGGCAGGCAAAAAGATTGTAGAAAAAGAAGGAAGAAGAGAGGTTGAGGATTTGGCATTAGGTAACATGACAACTTCGTATGAGCTAGGGTCAGCTGTAAAAGGTGCTACTTTATTAACTGGATATGAGACAGGGGCAATACATCCAGGAGATCAATTTTATGACGCGCCGATGAAATTTAAAGGTACACAAGCTAAGAAATCGTGGAATGTATCCGGATTTGGTAATATTAATGATTTACGGGCTTTACAAGTATCTTCGAATGTATACATGTTCCAGACAGCTTTAAAAATTGCGGGAGTCAATTACGTACCAAATGGCTCATTGGATATTAAACAAGGAGCATTTGATACGATGCGCTATTATTTCAAGCAATTTGGTTTAGGTGTCCCAACAGGTATTGATTTACCGAATGAAATAATTGGGCAAACGAGAAAAGTAGATAGTCAACCTGGGTTTTTACTAGATTTTTCTATCGGTCAGTATGATACGTATACGCCGTTGCAATTAGCGCAATATATTTCAACGATTGCGAATGGTGGTTATAGAATGCAACCTCAAATTGTACAAGAAATACGAGAACAATCAATAAAAGAAGAGGTTGGCAAAGTTATACGTTCCATAGAGCCTGTCGTATTAAATCGAATTGATATGAAGAAAGAACATATTGATCGGATAAAAGAAGGGTTTAGATGGGTATTCCAAGAAGGTGATGGAACTGGCGTGAAATATTTCAAAAACGCGCCATATAAACCAGCAGGAAAGACAGGAACAGCCCAAACTGTATATGGTGGAGATGACCCGATTGGTAGAAATGCAAAAGGAGAACGTATGGAATGTTACAACTTAACGTTAGTTGGATATGCTCCATATGATAATCCAGAAGTAGCATTTTCCGTAGTAGTTCCATGGCTTCATGATGATAAAAATGGAATTAATTCTATAATTGGAAAGGAAGTATTAGATGTATACTTTGATTTAAAACAGCAACGTATACATGGTGAAGCTACTAGTACAGGTAGTTCTAAGCAAAATTAGAGTACTTTTCTCAGGGAAGAGACCCTGTTCATATAAAGCCATTTATAAGTAAAAAAATGAAATATGAAATAAGAGATAGAGGCGTCGTAGCTACTATCTCTTATTTTGTTAATAACTCTCATACTAGCTATAAATTTTTTCAGTTTATGGAACAAATTTGGTTCGGTGATTGTCTATTATGTGTACGTATAAAAAGGTGCTAAAAATTTGGAAGGAATGATGATTTTGAAAAATAAGAGGATGCTAAAAATAGGAATATGCGTTGGTATATTAGGTTTAAGTATTACAAGCCTAGAAGCTTTTACAGGAGGGGCACTGCAAGTTGAAGCGAAAGAAAAGACTGGACAAGTGAAACATAAAAATCAGGCGACGCATAAAGAGTTCTCACAACTTGAGAAAAAATTTGATGCTCGAGTAGGTGTATATGCGATTGATACTGGTACAAATCAAACAATCTCTTATCGATCTAACGAAAGATTTGCCTTCGCATCAACCTACAAGGCTTTAGCAGCAGGAGTATTACTACAGCAAAACTCAATTGATACATTAAATGAAGTAATCACATTTACGAAAGAAGACTTAGTGGATTATTCACCTGTTACAGAGAAACATGTAGATACTGGAATGAAACTAGGAGAAATTGCTGAGGCTGCTGTTCGTTCAAGTGATAATACTGCAGGGAACATTTTATTTAATAAAATAGGCGGACCTAAAGGATATGAAAAAGCGCTTAGGCAGATTGGGGATCGGATCACTATGTCTGATCGCTTTGAAACAGAATTAAACGAAGCTATTCCAGGAGACATTCGTGACACTAGTACAGCGAAAGCAATTGCTACGAATCTTAAAGCTTTTACGGTCGGAAATGTACTTCCAGCTGAAAAACGTAAAATTCTTACAGAGTGGATGAAAGGAAATGCTACAGGGGACAAACTTATTCGTGCAGGCGTACCAACTGACTGGGTAGTTGGAGATAAATCAGGTGCTGGCAGTTACGGGACAAGAAATGATATTGCTATCGTTTGGCCTCCAAATAGGGCACCAATTATCATCGCAATTTTATCTAGTAAAAATGAGAAAGAGGCTACCTATGATAATCAACTCATTGCAGAGGCAACTAAAGTTATAGTTAAGGCTCTTAGGTAATAGTATTTTAGTTTTCGCATTTTTAACATAAAATTATTAAAAGTATAAAGTTAGAAAACGACTCTTTTCTTGTGATAAGAGTCGTTTTTGTATTCTTATTATTAAAAAGGTAAAAGTAAAAATATAACGAATATATATGACATATCTCATACGAAATTTCATGTACTGCATTATTTTATTAACTTAAATAAATTTCAAGAAAGTATAATATTATTCAGTTAGCATATAGAAGTGTTTGATGAGAATGTAAAGGAGAAAATATGAAAAAGAAAATTAATAGAATTGTAATGATTATTTGTATATTAGTAGGTTTTACAATCTTTTTATATTTACAGAACAATTTAATAAGTATAACCGAGGTTAAAATAACTTCTAGTAAAATCCCCTCCTCTTTTAAAGGGTATAAAATTCTACAAATTTCAGACTTACACAATAAAAAATTTGGCGATAATCAAGATGTGTTAATTCAAAAAATAAAAAGTATAGACCCAGATATTATTACGATTACGGGTGATTTAATTGACAGTAAATCATACGATGCAGAAGTTAGTATGCAATTAATACGAGAAATGGTAAAGAAGTATCCTGTATATTTTGTGACAGGAAACCATGAACAATGGTCTGGAAAGTATAACAGTTTAGAAAAAGAGTTGAAGAAATATGGTGTCAATATTTTAAGAAATGAACATGTAGGCATTCGAAAGGGTGAGCAAGAGATAAACTTGCTAGGTATTGATGATCCAGAGTTTGGTACTGGAAACCGTGATGAAGGAAATATTATAATAGATGAAATTAAAAAAGCAAAAATTGAAATGCAGCCAGATAGATATAATGTATTATTATCCCATAGGCCTGAATTTATAAAGGAATATACGAATGAGAGGTTGGATTTGGTTTTATCGGGACATGCTCATGGAGGACAAGTTAGATTGCCATTTATCGGTGGATTAGTTGCTCCAAATCAAGGTGTTTTACCTAAATATACAGCAGGTTTATATGTAGAACAAAATACATCAATGGTAGTGAGTAGAGGATTAGGAAATAGTATCATTCCGCAAAGAATTTTGAATAGGCCAGAGATTGTAGTCGTGCAGTTAAATTAAGCTGTACGATTTTTTTATACAAAAGTGAGTAAAGAGATTTTATGTATTTTGCAGGAGTTAACATTACAATTTTGTTAAAAATTTTCTACGTTACATAAAGTAACAAAATTTGACCCTGATTGTTTGTTATAGTGTAAATAATCAAAAAACTTAAAATTTGTCGAGTGAAAATTGTGATAAGTAATTCATGTAAAAAACTTAAAGGGGTGTACACATGCATAAAGAATATGAAATTGAAGAATACACGGCGATTGAGGAACAAATACATTATTATTGTAAATGTTTATTAGTAAGTCATCCTGATCAAATAATAAAGTATTTAGAAAAAAGGTTAGAAAAATATGCAGAAACATTACAATATGCACATTTATATCCTGACACAGTTATTTTACCGTTACAGCAATTAGTTATTGAATATTCTTTAGATGTTGCTAGAATTCGGAAGTATATGAATTTAAAAACGTAAAGTGAAATTTATAGTTTAAATGAAACAGAGTCGACTTTAGGAAATGAAATTCTAATGTCGACTCTGTTTCATTGTTTAATATCGTTGATTAAACATACATACTAATCAATGAAGTTTGACATATAATTAAGCAAGGGTAAAATAAAAGTGAGTACTCACTCATTTTATTGGAAAAGGAGGATGAAACGTGCAACAACCTTCAATTATTTTACGGACTGTATCAAAAAGTTTTGGAAAAAAAGAAGTGTTACACAATCTTTCATTGCAAGTTGAAAAAGCAGAAATTTTTGGTTTTGTTGGACCTTCTGGATCGGGGAAAACAACGCTCATTAAAATGATTGCAGGTATTAATGAGGCAACGAAAGGTGAAGTGCTTGTTAATAATACTAATATGCCTAATTTAAATGAAATGAAAAGAATTGGTTATATGGCTCAGGCGGATGCATTATACGAAGAATTGTCAGCATATGAAAATGCAGATTTTATAGCAACGATGTATGGACTAAAGGGAAAACGTAAAAAGACAAGAATTGCAGAGGTTTTTGAACTTGTACAATTGTCTCAGTATATGAAAAAGCAAGTACAACAATTTTCAGGTGGAATGAAAAAACGCTTATCATTAGCAATAGCGCTCCTTCACGAACCAGAAATATTAATTTTAGATGAGCCTACAGTGGGGATAGATCCGCTTCTTAGAAAAACGATTTGGGAAAAATTTTATGATCTTAAAAAGAAAGGCACAACGATTATTGTAACGACGCACATTATGGATGAAGCTGAATTTTGTGAGCGTCTAGGGTTAATTAGAGAAGGGAAACTAGTTGCGGTTGGAACAACTGAAGAATTGAAAAAACGCGTGTCATCTGGACGGATTGAAGATGTCTTTTTGCTAGAAGAGGTGGTGCCATCATGAGAGTTACTGGTGTAATTATACGTATTATTCGTCAATTTTTTCGAGATAAGCGTTCGTTAGCAATGATGTTTGGAGCACCGATGTTATTACTTTGGCTTTTGTCACTAGTGTTTACACAGAAAGACTATATACCGCAAATTGCTGTTGTTGATATGCCCGCTCAAATAGTAAAAATGATGAAAAATCAAGAAGCGTCAATTTATGAATACAGTAAGGAAAAGGCGATTTCTGAGTTGGAAAAACAAAAGGTAGATGCAGTATTTCGTATAGAGAATGGAAAAATGAAACTTCTGTTGGAAGGTAGTGATTCGTCAAAAAATCGTGCTGTACTTCAAGTATTGCAAAAAAGCACAGAGAAGAATGATGTATCGATTATGAAACCTGAAGTAAATTATTTACATGGCTCTAAAGACTTTACGATGTTTGATGGGCTTGGTCCTGTATTAATTGGTTTCTTTACATTTTTCTTTGTATTTATATTATCAGGTGTATCTTTCGTAAGAGAACGTTTAAGTGGTACGCTAGAAAGGTTATTATCCACCCCAGTAAGAAGATGGGAAATAGTCGCAGGTTATATTATTGGTTTTGGAATCTTTGCCTTTATACAATCCATTATTATCGTAAGCTTTTCCGTTTATATTTTAGATTTATACGTAGCTGGCTCCATATGGCTAACGCTACTTATTACATGTATGCTCTCTTTAACTGCACTAACATTAGGTACGTTTTTATCGGCATACGCAAATAATGAATTTCAAATGATTCAATTTATACCGCTTGTTATTGTGCCACAAATCTTCTTTTCTGGATTGTTTCCAATGGAATCTATGAATAAGTGGCTACAAATATTAGGGAAAGTATTTCCACTCACATACGGCGCTGACGCAATGAGACAAGTGATGATTCGGAATCAAAGGTTTACAGAGATTGCATTAGATCTTACTGTATTATTACTTTTTTCACTATTATTTGCAGTAGGAAATGTATTTGCTTTAAAGAAACATCGCAAAATATAATAATGACAAAAAGGAGCTTTATAAATGCAGAAGGATTGGCTGGAGGAATTAATAGCTGCAACTAATACGGATAAACGAAATGAACGTCAAATGCGAATATTAGAGGTGGCTGTTGATATGTTTGGAGAAAAAGGATACGCTTCAACTTCAACAAGTGAAATTGCAAAGCGTGCTGGTGTAGCGGAAGGAACCATCTTCCGCTACTATAAGACGAAAAAAGATTTATTACTAGCGGTCGTAATGCCAACTTTAACTAAGTTCGCTGCACCATTTTTCGTACAAACCTTTGCAAAAGAAATATTTAAATCAGAGTATGAATCATATGAAGGTCTTTTAAGGGTTGTAATTCATAATAGATTTAAATTTGCTCAAAAACACTTTCCTATGATAAAAATATTAATTCAAGAAGTACCATTTCAACCAGAACTAAAAAATGAAATACAGCAATTAATAGAAACAGAACTGTTTTCACATTTCAAAAAATTGATTGTGAAATTTCAAGAAGAAGGAGAGATTATTGAAATACCATCATCTTCCGTATTACGTCTTACTTTATCAGCTGTATTAGGTTTATTATTAACACGATTTTTATTATTGCCTGAAGAAAAATGGGATGATGAAGCGGAAATTGAAAATACGATTCAATTTATATTGTATGGATTAACTCCACGAATTTAAGCGTTGAAATGTGAATTACATACATTACTTTTAAGTAAAAATAAATCGCCTTTAAAAAGGCGATTTATTTTCATTATATATTTTTGATAAATAAGTACTTGTTTACTAAAAACATTCTAAATCAGCGTGTTTCTTTGTCTCTTCTTCTAAGACCTAATAATCCTGCTAGTCCTAATAAACCAAGCCAAGCCCAATTATTATTTTTATCACGATTATCATTTAAATCATTTGTTGTATTTACATTTCGAGTTCTTACATCATTATTAACTCTGTCTAAGTTATTGTCATTTACTCGAGTTGAAATATCAGTGTTATTAACTCTATTCATATTATTTCCATCGTATTCAGCTTGCGTAGATGTACCTAAAAACATAATAGATAGTGCTAAAACACTTAAGATAGATGATAATTTCTTTTTCATAACAATCCCTCCTTTCTTAATCATTAATTTCTCCGAAGCATGTGTGTATTATTCATTTCACAATATCTAAACCCTCATTAATAGGGCGCACATTTATAGAAAATAGAGTTGAATGATTGTTAATATATCATTGGATATATATTTCTCATAAAAATAACTGAATCAAACTTTGCTTAAAATGTTAATCTTAGTACAATTTATATTATACGGGCTAGCAATAAGGAGGTAATAAGATGCGACAATTTGCAAAACCTACAATCGTCGTAAGTAAATGTTTAGAATTTGATGCTTGTCGTTATAATGGAGAGATGATTCCAGATGTAACAATACGAAATTTGCAGCCATTTGTTACATTTATACCTGTTTGTCCAGAAGTGGAGATTGGATTGGGGACTCCTCGTGAAACGATACGAATTGTAGAAGAAAATGGTGAGAATAGACTTGTGCAACCGTCGACACGAGAAGATGTAACTGAAAAAATGGAGCAGTTTTCAAATGACTTTTTACAAACGATACCGGATGTGGATGGTTTTATTTTAAAGAATCGTTCACCAAGTTGTGGTACGCGTGATGTGAAAATTTATTCTGGTTTTGAAAAAGCGCCAGCAAAGGGAAAAGGAGCTGGCTTATTCGGCGGAGCAGTAGTAAAAAAATTTTCGCATCTTCCTATTGAAGAGGAAGGTAGATTGTCGAATTTTATTATTAGAGAGCATTTCTTTACAAGGTTATTTACAATCGCATATTACAAAATGATTAAACACAATAAAAATATGAAAGAACTTGTATCGTTTCAGTCGGACAATAAATATTTATTTATGGCATATAATCAGGTGAAACAAAAGGAATTAGGTCGTATAATTGCAAATCAAAAAAATGAAAAGATTGAAGTGGTATTTGAAAACTATGAGAAGACTTTATATGAATTATTTATGCGTGCGCCCCGTTATACATCGAATGTAAATGTATGCGAGCACATTTTTGGATATTTTAAAACAAAGTTAAAAAAACAAGAAAAAGATCATTTTATAGAACTGTTACAAAAGTATGCAGAAAAGAAAATACCACTTAGTAGTTTACTTACAATATTAAAATCATGGGCTATTCGATTTGATGAAAAGTATTTATTAAGACAAACGTATTTCGAACCATACCCTGAAGCATTAGTAGAAATTTCTGATTCGGGAAAAGGTAGAGATTATTAAACAATAAATTACATAATTCGACACAAAATCTCCTATGTTGTTGTAGAACAATGTAGGAATTTTTTTGTGCATTAGTACAGAATCTGTTTTAAAATTAAGTTATGACAGAATTGTAGCAATTGTCTAACTAATATTCTTGTCTTTTAAGTTGTTATGTTTGTAGTAGAAACTCGCACGCTGTCGAAACTCAATATTCGATAAGGGGTGTGTAGCGGAATGGAATTTACTCTAACTCGCGAAAAACAAATGATTAAAGAAATGGTACGTGACTTTGCTGAAAAGGAAATCGCACCGAAAGCTGTATATTATGACAAAACTGCAGAGTTTCCATATGAAACATTTCAAAAAATGGGCGAACTAGGATTATTAGGCATCCCATTCCCAGAAGAGTATGGAGGTTCAGGTGGCGATACGGTATCGTATGCGTTAGCAGTTGAAGAAATTGGTCGCGCTTGTGGTGGCACCGGTTTAAGCTATGCTGCAACAATTTCATTAGGTGCTTCTCCAATTTATTATTTCGGTACAGAAGAACAAAAACAAAAGTATTTAGTTCCGATGGCGTCAGGTAAAACATTAGGTGCCTTCGGATTAACGGAGCCGAATGCTGGATCAGATGCAGGTGGTACTCAAACGAAAGCGGTATTAGATGGTGATGAGTATGTAATCAGTGGTGAGAAGTGTTGGATTACAAACGCAGAGTATGCAAATACAATTATTGTAACCGCTGTCAACGGTATTGAAGAGAATGGTAGAAAACGTATTTCTGCATTTATCGTGCCTACTACGAGTGAAGGATTAACGATTTCAAGTCCTTACGATAAGATGGGTGTTCGCGCTTCTAATACTTGTGAAATCGTACTTGATGGCGTTCGTGTACCGAAAGAAAATATTCTTGGTGATGTAAATAAAGGCTTTAAACAATTTTTATATACACTTGATGGAGGGCGTATTTCAATCGCAGCATTGGCAGTTGGTATTGCGCAATCAGCCTTTGAACGTGCATTACAATATGCGAAAGAACGTCAACAATTTGGAAAGTCAATCTCTAATTTCCAAGCGATTCAATTTAAATTAGCTGATATGGCGACTGAAGTAGAGCTAGCACGCAATTTAGTACATAAAGCAGCTTGGTTAAAAGATAACGATAAACCTTTCGGCAAAGAAGCGGCAATGGCAAAACTATTTGCATCGGAAGCAGCAAGCCGTATTGCGAATCAAGCAGTACAGATTCATGGTGGATATGGTTATATGCGTGAATATGAAGTTGAACGACATATTCGTGATGCGAAACTATTAGAAATTGGTGAAGGAACTTCTGAAATTCAACGTCTCGTAATTGCTAGACATTTAGGATGTAGATAAAAGGGAGGAATCACTATGTTTCAAAAAATATTAATTGCGAATCGCGGGGAAATCGCTGTTCGTATTATGAAAACTTGTCAAAAACTTGGCATTCGCACTGTTGCTATTTATTCTGAAGCAGATGAAAATGCCCTTCATGTGAAAATGGCAAATGAAGCTTACTTAGTAGGTGGACCGCGTGTTCAAGAAAGCTATTTAAACCTTGAAAAAATTATTGAAATAGCTAAGAAGACAAATGCAGAAGCCATTCATCCGGGTTATGGTTTATTATCAGAGAATCCGTCTTTTCCGGTTCGCTGCAAAGAAGAAGGAATCGTATTTATCGGTCCTTCAGAAGAAATCATTACGAAGATGGGAAGTAAAATTGAATCACGTATCGCAATGCAAGCAGCAGATGTCCCAGTAGTCCCAGGTATTACTACAAATATTGAAACTGCTGAAGAAGCAATTGAAATTGCAAAACAAATTGGTTATCCATTAATGCTTAAGGCATCCGCAGGCGGCGGAGGCATTGGTATGCAGTTGATGGAAACTGAGCAAACGCTCACCAAAGCGTTTGAAAGTAATAAAACAAGAGCGCAAAACTTCTTCGGTAACGGGGAAATGTATTTAGAGCGATATATAGCAGATGCGCATCATATTGAAATTCAGCTTTTAGCAGATACACATGGTAACACAGTGTATTTATGGGAGCGTGAATGTTCGGTACAGCGCCGAAATCAAAAAGTAATCGAAGAAGCACCTTCACCATTTTTAGATGAAGGTACACGAAAGGCGATGGGAGAAGTTGCTGTACAAGCTGCCAAAGCACTTGGCTATACAAATGCAGGTACAGTTGAGTTTCTTGTAGATAATCAGAAAAATTTCTATTTCTTAGAAATGAATACGAGATTACAAGTAGAGCATCCAGTGACAGAAGAAATTACGGGATTAGACCTTGTAGAACAGCAACTCCTTATCGCAAGTGGAGAGAAACTATCATTTACTCAGGATGATGTAAAACGTAGTGGTCATGCCATTGAAGCTCGTATTTATGCAGAGGATCCGAAAACATTCTTCCCGTCACCTGGGAAAATTACAGATTTAACATTACCGTCAAATGTACGAATTGATCACTTCTTAGAAAATCATGTAACGATTACACCTTTCTATGATCCAATGATTGCGAAAGTCATTGCACATGGCGAGACTCGTGAAGAAGCAATTTCGAAATTACATGATGCTCTAGAAGAATTAAAAGTAGAAGGTATTAAAACGAACACGCCAATGCTACTGCAAGTTTTGGAAGACGAAGTGTTCAAAGCGGGTATTTATACAACGGGTTTTGTAACGAAACAACTCGTTAAAAAATAAGATCTAACAATATTAAGGGGGAAAAAATGATGACGAAAGTATACGCATCGATGGCAGGAAACGTTTGGAAGATTGTTGTAGGAGTAGGAGATACAGTAGAGGAAGAGCAGGATGTCGTCATTTTAGAATCTATGAAAATGGAAATTCCAATCATTTCAGAAGAAGCCGGCACAGTTATGAAAATTAATGTGCAAGAAGGCGATTTTGTAAATGAAGGAGATGTATTATTAGAAATTGAATAGGGAGATATAGGGGGAAGCGAATTGAAACTACCTAATTTTGCTGTCATTAAAGAAGTAGGACCACGTGATGGTTTACAAAATGAAAAAAAGATTGTTGGCACAAAAGATAAAGTAAAATGGATTCAACTACTTACAGAAGCAGGATTGTCGTATGTTGAAGTTTCCTCATTCGTTCACCCAAAATGGGTCCCAGCATTAGCGGATGCAAATGATGTGTTTTCTGAGCTGAAAAGGGATCCAAATGTTACATATGCTGCGCTTGTTCCGAACCAAAATGGTTTGGAACGAGCTTTTTTGCAAAATGTAGATGAGGTGAATGTTTTTTTATCAGCAAGTGAATCTCATAATAAAAGTAATATTAATAAATCGATTAAAGAAGCGTTAGTTGTAATCGAAGATATAACAAAACAGGCATTATTCGAAGGGAAAAAGGTAAGAGGTTATGTTTCTACTGTATTTGGATGTCCTTATGAAGGGGATATAAGTGTCACAGCAGTTGACGAATTATGTAATCAACTATTTTCATACGGCATTTATGAAGTTTCTCTTGGGGATACAATCGGTGTAGCGAATCCATTACAAGTAGAACAAGTATTAGAACATCTATTAAAGAAGTATGATGCTTCGCAGTTTGCCATGCATTTTCATAATACGTATGGAATGGCTCTAGCAAATGTAGTTAAATCATTAGAATACGGTATTACAACATTTGATAGTTCTTGTGGTGGACTCGGGGGCTGCCCTTATGCACCAGGAGCATCAGGTAATGTTGCTACTGATGACCTAGTACATATGCTCCATAAATTAGGAGTTCAAACGAATATAGACGAAGAAAAGTTATTGCGAGCTAGTCAATTTATTCAAAGTAAGCTAAATATCCAATTACCGAGTCATGTGTATAGAGCGCTTCAACATAAAACGATAAGTAGGTGAGAAGATGCTACAATTACAAAACATTTCAGTTGATTATGTAACACCTCACGTTGTAAAGATTTCGTTATATCGTGAAAGACAAGCAAACTCATTATCTTTAGCGTTATTAGAAGAGTTACAAAACATATTAACTCAAATAAGTGAAGAGTCCAATACGCGTGTAGTTATTCTAACAGGTGCTGGTGAAAAAGCATTTTGTGCTGGTGCTGATTTAAAAGAACGTGCTGGTATGAATGAGGAACAAGTTCGCCATGCTGTTAGTATGATTCGCACGACTATGGAGATGGTTGAACAATTACCACAGCCAGTTATTGCTGCTATAAATGGAATCGCACTTGGTGGTGGTACGGAATTAAGTTTAGCTTGTGATTTTAGAATTGCTGCTGAATCTGCAAGTCTTGGTCTTACTGAAACGACACTTGCAATTATACCAGGAGCGGGTGGTACACAGCGCTTACCGAGATTAATTGGTGTTGGTAGAGCGAAAGAATTAATTTATACAGGTAGACGTATTTCAGCGCAAGAAGCAAAAGAATATGGTTTAGTAGAATTTGTTGTACCAGCTAATTTACTTGAAGAGAAAGCGATTGAAATAGCAGAGAAAATTGCTAGTAATGGACCTATTGCTGTTCGATTAGCAAAAGAGGCAATTTCAAATGGTATTCAAGTTGATTTACATACCGGATTACAAATGGAAAAACAAGCGTATGAAGGTGTAATCCATACGAAAGATAGATTAGAAGGATTACAAGCATTCAAGGAAAAACGCACACCAACGTATAAGGGGGAGTAAATATGTTAGATCAAAAACAACAATCTAATTCATTTGAAGAACGAGTTGAAACGATTAAACAAGGCGGCGCACCAAAGTATCATGAACAAAATAAAGCAAAAGGAAAATTATTTGTTCGAGATCGTTTAGCGCTTCTATTTGATAATGGCGAATATGTAGAAGATGCATTATTTGCTAACTGTGAACAAACAGGCTTACCTGCGGACGGCGTTGTAACGGCAACGGGTAAAATACATGGTCGTACTGCATGTGTAATGGCCAATGATTCTACTGTAAAAGCTGGATCATGGGGATCACGCACAGTTGAAAAGATTTTACGTATTCAAGAAACAGCTGAAAAACTACGTGTTCCGTTATTTTATTTAGTCGACTCTGCTGGAGCGCGCATTACAGATCAAGTAGAAATGTTCCCAGGGCGCCGTGGTGCAGGAAGAATCTTCTATAATCAAGTGAAATTATCAGGTAAAGTTCCTCAAGTATGCTTATTATTTGGACCTTCTGCAGCTGGTGGTGCCTATATTCCAGCCTTTTGCGACGTTGTAATGATGGTAGAAGGAAATGCATCTATGTATTTAGGATCTCCTCGTATGGCTGAGATGGTTATCGGTGAGAAGGTAACTTTAGAAGAGATGGGCGGAGCTCGTATGCATTGCTCTGTATCAGGATGCGGAGATGTTTTATGCAAGACAGAAGAAGATGCGATTACACAAGCAAGACAATACATTTCATATTTTCCAAATAACTACTTAGAAAAGACTCCATTGGTTACACCTCAAGAACCGAAACAATTCGATAAAACGTTAGAACAAATCATTCCAGAAAATCAAAATGCTCCTTTCAATATGAAAGATCTCATTAATAGAGTTATTGATGAAGGTTCATTCTATGAAGTAAAAAAATTATTTGCTCAAGAGCTAATTACAGGCTTAGCACGTATTGATGGTAAGCCTGTTGGTATTATTGCAAATCAGCCGCGTATGAAGGGCGGCGTATTATTCCATGATTCAGCTGATAAAGCTGCTAAGTTTATTAATTTATGTGATGCATATCATATTCCATTATTATTCCTTGCGGATGTACCAGGATTTATGATTGGAACAAAAGTAGAGCGTGCTGGTATTATTCGCCATGGTGCAAAAATGATTTCTGCAATGAGTGAAGCAACTGTACCGAAGATTTCTATCGTTGTTCGTAAAGCATATGGTGCTGGTTTATATGCGATGGCAGGTCCAGCATTTGAACCAGATTGTTGCCTGGCATTACCGACAGCCTCTATTGCGGTAATGGGTCCAGAAGCTGCGGTTAATGCTGTATATGCAAATAAAATTGCAGCTTTACCAGAAGAAGAGCGTGCTAGCTTCATTGCTGAAAAACGTGAAGAGTATAAGAAAGATATTGATATTTATCATTTAGCATCAGAGATGGTGATTGATGGTATTGTTCATCCAAACAATTTACGTGAAGAATTAAAAGGACGTTTCGAAATGTATATGAGTAAATATCAAGTATTCACGGATCGTAAACATCCTGTATATCCAGTTTAAAAGCCCTATTTAGGGCTTTCTTGCTCAAAAAGTTAAGGAGGGGAAAACATTGAAACAAGCAGTTTGGTTTCCAACAGAAGAGTACAAGGAAAAAACACGTTTATATGGTTGGATGAAATCATTGGGATATGAAGATTATGAAACTTTTTATAATAAATCTATCGAGGAAACAGCTTGGTTTTGGGGAGAGGCAGAAAAGGCAGTAGGCTATCAATGGATGAAACCTTATACAGACGTGTTAGATTTAGAAAATGGTACACCGTTTGCACAGTGGTATAATGGCGGAACATGTAACGTTGTAGAATCAGCTTTATCCCGCTGGCTTGCGGATGAAGACACGAGAATACAGCCAGCACTTCAGTACGAAGGGGAAAATGGAACTTCAAAATCATTTACATATGAAGAGCTTGACAACTGGGTAAGTCGTGTTGCAAATGGTTTGAAACACGCGGGTATTGAGAAAGGTGACCGTGTAACAATTTATATGCCGATGATTCCAGAAACAGTTGTTGCGATGCTAGCTGTAATGAAAATCGGAGCAATTATTTCACCAATATTCTCAGGCTTTGCGTCTGATGCAGTCATGACACGTGTGCAAGCGGCAGGTTCAAAAATGATTATTACCGCAGATGGATTTTCACGCCGCGGTAAAATTGTTTCTTTAAAAGATGAAGTAGATAAAGCTTGTGAGTATTGCCCAACTGTTGAAAAAGTTGTTATCGTTCGTCATGCAGGAAATGATTTTACACCACATAACTATGATTTTTCGTGGAGTACGCTAGAAAAAGAAAAACCATTCATACATGCCGAGGAAATGCAAAGTGATGATCCATTAATGCTCATTTATACATCAGGAACGACTGGTAAGCCGAAAGGAACAGTACACACGCATGCAGGATTTCCTTTGAAAGCAGCTTTTGATGCAGGATTTGGAATGAATATTAAACAAGGTGATCGTGTATTATGGGTAACTGATATGGGCTGGATGATGGGGCCGTTTCTATTATTCGGTTCACTCATTAATGGAGCAACGATGGTTATGTACGAAGGTGTTCCAGACTTCCCAGAAGCAGACCGGTTATGGGAGACAGTTGATAAATATGAGATTACTCATCTAGGTATTTCGCCAACGTTAATCCGAGCATTGATGGCAAAAGGTGATGAGTATGTCAATAAACATTCTTTAAAGAGTTTGGAAGTATTCGCATCAACAGGAGAACCTTGGAATCCTGATCCATGGATGTGGCTGTTTGAAACAGTTGGAAAAGGAAATGTCCCAATCTGTAACTACTCAGGTGGAACTGAAATCTCTGGTGGGATTTTCGGTAATGTTCTTATTAAGCCAATAGCACCGATTAGTTTTAACGCATCTTTACCAGGAATGGCAGCTGTCGTACTGGATGATCAAGGTAAACCAATTCGAGATGAAGTCGGAGAATTATGCTTAGAGAAACCTTGGGTAGGTATGACGAAAAGCTTCTGGGAAGATGATGAACGTTACGTAAACACATATTGGTCGCGTTTTGAAAATAAATGGGTCCACGGTGACTGGGTCATTTACGATGGTGAACAATATATCATCACAGGGCGTTCAGACGATACGTTAAATATTGCAGGTAAACGTATTGGACCTGCTGAATATGAATCTATTCTTGTGAAACATAACGATGTAATCGAAGCTGCTGCAATTGGTGTACCTGACGAAGTAAAAGGTGAAGTTTGTCATTGTTTTGTAGTGTTAAGAGATCATGTAACATTCACAGGAGAATTAAAGAAAGAATTAATGAGTTTAGTAAACTCTCATATTGGAAAAGCGTTGTGTCCTAAAGACATCCACGTTGTAGAAGATTTACCGAAAACACGTAATTCTAAAGTAATGCGCCGTGTTATTAAAGCAGCTTACTTAGGAAAAGAATTAGGTGATTTATCATCGCTTGTAAATCCTGAAGTAGTTCCGTTTATTCAGGGGTTACAGTCTAGTAAATTATAAAGTTAGAAAGGATCTCTATATAAATAGAGATCCTTTTTTTTATGTTTATAAAAAGAAAAGAAGTGAATTTGATGAAGAAGAAAAATTTTACTATTAGTGTTAAGTATGTTTTTTAGTTTTAATCAAAATACGATATTATGGAATGTCTATTCAATGTAGAAATACTAATTTACAACAACAAGGTGATGACAAAGCGTGACTGCTTATATGTCTGTTTAAACCTTTACGTGTTAATATATAAAAAGCTGACTATAAGCAGTCAGCTTTTTATATATTACATTCTAGTATTTGCCGGGCAGTAATGCCCCCATCTAAAAATTCAGCAAAAGCAAGGAAGTAGGTGAGGGATCAACTTTCCGGAAAAGCCCGATTGGTTCCAAAAGACATATTCTTTCCTTTACGTTGACATTAAAAATATTACCAATTTTTTCTTTTACAAAGGCAACAAATAAAGAAACATTTACAACGACACTTATTTCGTTTAGAACTCCAATCATCATCACGATGACACTTTTCTTTAGATTTCCACCAATCATCATTACAATGTTTTTCCTGAGAACTCCAATCGTCATCACAATGACACTTTTCTTTAGATTTCCACCAATCATCATTACAATGCTTTTTCTGAGAACTCCAATTATCATCACAATGATGCTTTTCTTTAGATTTCCACCAATCATCACAACAATGCTTTTTCTGAGAACTCCAGCAATCATTTTTCCAGGACATTTATTTCTACCTCCTTTCAATAGTGTTCATATTATTCTATGTTTTAATAAAAAAATGGCTTGTTTATTAACCTACTATTTTATCTTTATATGATAGAGTGTCTTCTACTCGATATAGAATTCATACAAACTATGCTAATTTTTAAGAGAAAGTGGAGAGAACTACTACTAGTTATGGTATTTTTCAATAAACACTTGTTGAAGAAAATGTTCTGATTACAAATAATATCTTATTTTCGAGTACGCTTTTTAAATGTATATTTCACAATGAAAAATGGGAAATCCACAAATAAAGTCTATGTATATGTGAGTTAATGGGGAAATCTAGTGTGTTTTTAAGGGGCGTCTTATTTAAAAGAAAAAAGGTTTGTTTTAGAAAGTGGTGTCTAAACATTAAATGGAGTAGGACTAAATTCACGGCCGCTCATTAAAAAGCTTTTAATTAGGAGAAGTCTGTTTTTATAATGAATAATGAAAAGAAAGTTTGGTACAATTGTTTGTTTTTTTCTTTTTATGTGTTTGCCTCGTACCCTTTTAAGCTAGTGGACATACTTTACTAATAGAAAGGATTAGGGGGTGAGGTATTGGGTTCTCGATTTAATAATTGTAAAAAGAAGTGTACATGTAAACAAGATGATTGTTGGGAAGTATTCGAAGAGTGTAAAAAAGAACAGCATGAGAAATGTGATAATTCTTGTGTACAAGGAATTAGAGATGAACTTAAGAAATTAATTAATCGAACAGTTCAAATTAATACAGAGGGACGTACTTATGTAGGTACTGTTTCGTCTGTAAGTTGTGATGTAGTTAGGCTTGCGGCTATTCCTGGATCGGTTGGAGTAATTATTTCCATTTGCAAAATTGAAGCAATTTTCCCACCGGTTACAACGGTTACTGCTGACTTTGATTTTAATGGTATTGATGTAGCAAACAAAGCATAATTATGCTGCTTTTTTGTAAAGCCATTCACATGAATGGCTTTATTTTAATTTTATATAAAAGGAGAATATATTCTTTATATAGAAATAAGTTTGAGGTTATAAAGCATGATGTACGAAAGGAGCAAGGAAGTGATTAAACTAGAAAGCTTTAAGAAATCTGATTTTAAACAATTAATAAATTGGATTAATTCCGAAGAATTTCTAATACAATGGTCAGGAAATGCATTCACATTTCCTTTAGATGAACAGCAATTAGAGAAGTATATAGAAAGTGCAAATACACTCGCTTTCAAAGTGGTAGATGAAGAGACTTCAGACGTTATTGGACATATTTCGCTTGGCCAAATAGATAATATTAATAAGTCCGCTAGAATTGGAAAAGTATTAGTTGGTAATACGAAGATGAGAGGACATTCTATAGGAAAACATATGATGAAAGCAGTACTTCATATTGCTTTTGACGAATTAAAACTACATAGAGTAACTCTTGGTGTGTATGATTTTAATACATCGGCCATTTCATGTTACGAAAAAATAGGGTTTGTAAAAGAAGGCTTATTAAGAGAGTCAAAAAGAGTAGGAGAAACGTATTGGAATTTATGGGAAATGAGTATGTTAGAATATGAATGGAAGAAGTAGCAACGATAGTAATTTATAATTATGTTATGTTAATAAAGGGGTTTGGTGGGTATAGTGGATAATAAAACAAAAATAATTTCAATTGCAGCTGTTTCGGGAGGAGGTAAAACTACAATTACAGAAAGATTAAAGCATAAGTTTAAAAACTCAAAAGCTCTATATTTTGATAGTTATACATTTGATAACTCTCCTGCTGATATTTGTAAATGGATTGATGATGGGGCGAATTACGACGAGTGGGTATTAACACCATTAATTCATGATATTGAGCAACTTATACAAAATAATACCTTAGACTATATTATTGTAGATTATCCTTTTGCATACTTAAATAGTGAGATGCGAAAATTCATTGATGTAACTATATTTATTGATACGCCTTTAGATATTGCGATGGCTAGAAGGATTTTGCGAGATTTTAAGGAAGGTACAATAGATGAAATACATAATGATTTGGAACATTACATGACATATGCGAGAAAAGCTTATTTAGAGGCAATTCATACTGTTAAGCCGAATTCAGATATCATATTGGATGGTTCTTTATCTGTAAGTGAAATAATTAATCACGCTGTAGAGGAACTTGGCCGAAGAGAAGTGATTGTCAATGGTTAAATGTATAACAGATGCTGTTAGGTGGATAATTGAAGTAAGAGAGAGATAAATGTGTACACTTTATTTCAATATAATTGGCAAGTAAGAGATGATTGGTTTAAGTGGTGTGAACAACTTTCAGAGGAAGATTTACTTTGCAAACTGGGGGTATGTTAGAAACATTATTTCATATTGTAGATGTAGAGTATAGTTGGATTAGTGCTCTTCAAGGATAAGAAGATAGAGAACCGCAATTTAAAGATTATCAATCGATTCAAAAAGTGAAAGCGTTATCTGATTTATATAAACGAGAACTTGAAGTTTTTTTTGCAGTCATGATCATCTAGCCTAGAATGCTAGCACACTTAAAATAAGCCGTATAAAAAGTTAATCATTGTGTGCTTTGATTATATAACGTCGGCGAAATAAATAGTGTGAGGGACAGCTATTCTAACAAGTATTTTATGTAACGTTCGTATATTTAAATTTTCTTGTAATTAATCGAATTCTAATTTTTTAGAAACGGATAATGAGGTATGGGTGGAGCTCTTTTTTATTGAATAAAATGGGTTAATTTTTCGGATTTTCATTACAATATAAAAAATAAAATTTAAATTTTGTTTGTTTTTAAGAAAAGGTGAGAAGAAAATAAAAAAAGAGGGCTAATGCCCTCTTTTTTTATTAATTTGGTAATTAATCACAGATTGGTATCCCAAGCACTCTTAGAGCTAATGCTACTTGAAGGGAAATCTCTAATCTAGCAATTTCAATACCAGCTACTGAAAGAACTAAAAAAGGTTGTCCGTTTACAAATACAACGCAACTATCCATAGTTAAGCCTCCTTTCTAGTAATCTACTATAGTATATGAGTAGAACTTTAAAGTGTAATAGTTCAATTGTTGGATTTAATAGAATTAATAGAATTAATAGATTAACCCATTTAAACTAAACAAACGAACACAACGAAAGGAAACAGAGATGGATGTATGCCTCAAAAAACATAGGTTTTAAGACATGTAATGGGATATTAAATTTATCATATTGGTCAGTTATCTATATGGGCGAGGGAGTTAAACTTGCAACCTGTTTCAGCAAATTTGATTGGAAGAGGATGATAGAATTAAAAACCGACTTGCATCTCAAGCGCAAGTCGGTTCTATATATAAGAAGATTTCTTAATTGAAATCCTCGGATTTTTTCTGACGTATATGTAAAAACATTAAGGTGGTAATGATTAAAAAAATCATTATAGTTTGTATAATTAAATTTTTAAACTGAAGCAATATTGTCCAAGATGTAAGGGCGTCTTTAAAAGCTTGGAGTGCAGAGTACGAGGAAGGATCAAAACCATACTGTAGCAACTTTTTTGTTTCAATAAATGAAATGTTTTCTTCATCTGCATCTAATATTACTGAAATTAGTCTAGTATCTCCAAGTTTTGCTGTACTGACAAAACTATAATTACCGTTAGTTGAAAAACTAGTTTGTAAGCCATCAACACCTTGAAGTTTAATGTTTTCATTAAGGGAATATATCATTTTATTCGTATTGAAAACCTGGGAATCTTTGAAGGTAAATTGGTAAGAGGTTAGTTTCGTAATATTCAATACATCTGGAAAATCTTTTACTAATTTAGCTGCTAGTTTAGCTGCGTCTATCGCTGTTGTAGTTGATTGTTTATTTGTATTATTATTAATTCCAGTAGAGTTTAGAAATGGAGATGGTTGTAATAACTTTAGTTCTTTTGCTTTTTTATTCATTAATACTGTAAAGTTATCTTCATTTCCAGCAATGTGTTCTGCTAGAGCGAGTGCAGAACGATTATTCCCTGCCAGTAGCAATGCATGAAGTAAATCACGAACCGTTGTTTTATCATTCGATGTTACTTGTATAGGGCTTGTTTCTACTCGGAAAACTTCGTTACTTATTTGTACGAAGTCATCTAACTGTATCTTTTTATCATTTAGTTGCTCCAATACGATATATTCTGTCATTAATTTAGATAAAGCAGCTGATTGTACTGGGGTTTCTTCATTTTTTTTATAAACAATTTCACCTGAATTAGCATTTATTAAAATAGCTGATTTAGCTTGAATAATCGGACCATTTACATAAAGATAAAAATATAAAACGATAAGTGCAGTAATAAAAAAAGATAATAATAAAATAGCGAATTTCTTTAAGAATTGCATAAGCGATCCTCCTATTATGACATCAATAATAGTATTGTAAAAAGGAATGCTTAATTAGGAAGAAAGAAAAGGTAAAGAATTTCTAAAGAATTATAAAGGATTATTAAATTTAGGGTAATTATGGAAAAAGTTCAATTTCTTATATGGTAAGAAATTGAACTTTTTATTTGTAATATTAACATTTGTATGGGAGTAGTTTTACAGTGAATGTTGTTTTTTCGTCATCACTATATACTTCAATTGTTCCTTTATGCAATTCGACTATACTTTTTGCAATTGCTAATCCAAGTCCAGATCCACCAGTGTTTGTAGAGCGAGATTTCTCAACGCGATAAAAACGTTCAAAAATATGAGGTAAATCCGTACTAGGAATAGGTTGTCCGTAATTTGTTATATCAATTGTAATCATATTATTACTTTCATAAGCAGTAAGGTCAATATAGCGACCTTCGCTTCCATAAGCGATAGCGTTTATAATAAGATTTTCAAACACACGCACTAATTTGTCACCATCAGCTAATACCATGAGCTTTTGAGACGGGAAAGAAGGCCGACATTCTATATTAGCTTCTTGAACCTGTATGCGGAATTGAACAGTTAATTGTCCAAGTAACTCTACAATATCAATAGGAACAGAATACAAGCTTAATTCTTTATTTTGAACACGTGTATATTCGAACAAGTCATTCATTAATGCATTAAGACGAGTTACTTTATCGTAAATGACTTGAATATAGTATCGCAATTCCACTTCATCTCTATAATTATCATGATGGATTAAATTTACGTATCCAACTATAGAAGTAAGGGGAGTGCGTAAGTCATGTGATACATTTGTAATAAGTTCACTTTTTGCTTGTTCCGCTTGTCTTTCTTCATCAATTGAGACTTTTAATTGTTCAACAATTTCATTGACCCCGATTGCTAATTCTTCTAGATAATTATGATTTACAATAGAAACTTTATGATTGAAGTTTCCATTTGCAATATAACGAATTTCTTCTATCATTTTTTTTATACAAGTTTCATAATAAAGTTTTTTCTCGTGACGATAAAAAATGTAAAGATAGGATGAAAAAATAGAAAATAAAAACAAATAAGATACAATCATCATCCATAAAGACTCTTTAATCCCTTTATACTTTTCATAACCAAAAATTCGAATGAATTCTTTACCGAGTTCGGTTAGAGTAAGTGAACTTTCAATTACACTCGTAACGAGGCGATAAATAATTAGTTCAGTAATAGGAGTGAGTGTGATAGCTAATAAAAGCCAAAAAATAAGTTTCCATTTAGGAATATCTTTTAATATATCAAATGCTTCATTTCTCAATTTTATAGCCAACTCCCCAAACAGTATGAATAAATTTTTCTCCATTTATTACTGTTTCAAGTTTATCTCGTAAGTTGCTAATATGGACCATTACCGTCTTATTTGAACCATAACCATCTTCATTCCAAACGCGTTCGAAAATTTCTTCTGAACTAAATACTCTTCCTGTATTACTCGCAAGTAAATATAAAATATCGAATTCAATAGAGGTTAGTTTAATGTACTCTCCATTTACTTTAACTGTATGATTATGTTTGTGTATTTCAACAGAGCGAATACGAATAATACCATCTTCATTCTTTTGCGAAGTAGCATTTTGGAAAGAGGATCTTCGTAATAAAGCTTTCACTCTAGCTACTAATTCTAATGGATTGAATGGTTTGATCATATAATCATCAGCACCTGTCATAAGGCCTAATATTTTATCCATATCTTCTGCTTTTGCACTAAGCATTAGAATTGGTACAGTATTATTTTCACGCACTTCCTGACAAACTTCTAATCCGTTTCGTTTTGGCATCATAATATCCAAAATCATAAGGTCAACTTCATATGTAGAAACCTTTTGCAATGCTTCATCGCCATCATAAGCTTTATAAATGTTATAGCCTTCATTTCGCAAATAAACAGCAAGTAATTCAACAATTTCTTTATCATCATCAATAATTAATATATTTTTATTCATTGTGTAGTTCCTTTCCTTACAAATCATCAACATTACTATAATATCAAACATTTATGTACTTGTAGCGATGATTCTGTATAAAATTTCATGTAACGTATTAAAAAGGAGTAAAAAGATTAATAACGAATATAAAATAACAAGGATATTTAGATTCTACATTATAATGAAAGTTAGTTATAAGGGGGATTTTCTATGTTATGTAATGATATATATTCATTTACTCCAACTGGAAAAATAGACAATGATATTAAAGCTTTTCTACTAAAATATAATAAAGAGTTTACATATAAACATTCAATTCGTGTGGAAAATGAGGCAAAAAAGATTGCAGAAAAGTTTCACGTAGATAAAGAAAAAGCAGCAATTGCAGGATATTTACATGATATTAGTGGCATTTTTCCAAACGAGGAGCGGATTGCAGTTGCTGAAGAATTTGGTGTAGAAATAGTGGAAGCGGAAAGAAAGTTTCCTATGATTATTCATCAAAAATTATCGAGGGTAATCGCAAAAGCAATATTTAAAGTCGAAGATGAAGAGATTTTAAATGCAATTTGTTGCCATACAACGTTGCGTAAACATGCAACGAAGATGGATTTAGTATTATTTGTTGCAGATAAAATAGAATGGGATCAAAAAGGGACACCACCATATTTAATAGAAATAAAAAAAGAATTGGGAAAATCTTTGGAAAAAGCAGCTTTTGTATATATGTCATATTTGTGGGAAAGGAAAGATACATTGAAAGTTATACATCCGTGGCTAGAAGAAGCATATTGGGATTTAAAAAGAATTGTACAGTAGAAAGGACAAGGAAATGCAATTAAAAGAATATATGAATCAAACATTTCCAGGAGTTACATTAGGACCCTACTTATATTCTCAGTGGGAAAATCATTTACATTTTGATTTCGGAAAAGATAAATATCAAATTGTAGAAGGAACCGACGATTTAAATATGGAATACTTTTCTCAACTTTGAAGACATATTTTCAAAAGAAGATGTAGTGTTTGTAGTGACAAATGTTTATAGATTTAAAAAGGAAAACATAAAAACTTCACAGAAAATAAATATATACAATAAATATATTAAGAAAAGAGATTTAAGATTTCATATAAGATAAGAAACGTTACCGTTTTTATTTGAAGATGAAGAAGCAGATTTATCCCGCTATTTGCCTGGCAGTAAGACCCCCCACTGATTAAAGTTTCACTTTATATTGTACATATCAATTTTCTTTTAAATGTCTTGCGGAAGATATTAAATATGAACCGCTGATACAAGCTGCTAATCATGAGGATTTTTCTGATCTGTATCTTCGATTTGGACGAAAAAAAGAAATCTCTTATCCAGATGTATTTCTCATAAATGCAAAGAAAGATATTGTGATGTTTATGTATGATGATAGAGGATGTGAAGTAATTGCGAAGAATAAAGAAATAATACGAGATTCATATAAGAAATACAAAGAATGGATTCCAGATTATGAACGAGAAAGTATAGATAACTTATTTAAATGACAATAGGGGAAGTGAAGCGTGTAATGAAACGTATTGCAATTGTATCTGCATGGGAACCAGAACTGACGTATTTGCATCAACATTATCCGAGTGAACGTGTTGAAAAAAGAGCAGCTTGGGAATTTCATTTTCATACTATTAATGAGCTGGAAATTATATCAGTTGTTACTGGTGTCGGTAAAGTAAGCTGCGCTAGTTGTGTACAATTGTTAATTAGTGAGTTTCAGCCAGATGAGTTGTTTATGACAGGAATATGCGGAAGTTTATCAAACAAGGTGAAAAACGGTCATATTGTAGTGGCACTAAACGCAATACAACACGATGTTACTGCAGCTGGCTCAGGGGAAGATGTTTTTAATTTATATAACGGTAGAACAGCACCTATTGAAACAACAAAATCACTTGTAAGAAGAATAAAAAAAATACGATCATATGATCCAATACATTTCGGTACATTTTTATCCGGAGATCAACGTATTCGTAGTTCAGAAATGAGATATTTACTCCATACCGTATATGGAGCATTGGCAGTTGATCAAGAAGTAGCAGCTTTCGCCTATGTGTGTCAAATAAATAAAAAACCATTTCTCTGTTTAAAAGCTGCTTCAGATCAAGCAAATGATAAAACGAAAGAAGAACAAAAAATCTTTAAAATGCTAGCATGCGAAAGAGCATGTGAGCATTTAATTGCTTTTTTACGTGTTTATGAGATTAATGTAGTAAATAATAGATAGTTAGAGGGTTTTAACATAAGTAATTGGAGGCATAATTATATTATGATTCAATATAAAAGGTGTAGTGATGTAAATATTGATTTAGTATATGAAGCTTTTAAAGTTGGATTTTCAGATTACATTATTAAAATGGAAGTTTCAAAAGGGGATTTTATACAACGTTTTTTGGGACCAGAAGGTAATTTGCTAGAACATTCTTTTCTTGCTTTAGAAGAAGGCAAATCTGTTGGCGTAATACTAGGTGGTATAAAGGATTATGAAAGTATAAAGACTATGCGCTGCGGAACATTAGCGGTTCATCCTAATTACCGCGGTATTGGTGTGAGTCAAAAATTATTTGAACTGCATAAAGAAGAGGCGATTCAACATGGATGTAAGCAACTTTTTCTCGAAGTCATTGTAGGAAACGACCGAGCGATTCATTTTTATAATAAGTTGGGCTATGAAAAAGTGTACGATCTTTCTTATTATAATTTAAATGATTTGACTAAAATAATGAATAAAGATTGTAAAGATATTGAAGTAAAACAATTAGAATTTCCAACTTTTAAAGATGAAATTCAGAAATGGTTAAACTTCCATATAAATTGGCAAAATGATATTGATTATATTAAAAAAACAAATAATGTATTTTATGGTGTATATGTCGATAATGACTTAAAAGGCTCTCTATGCGTAAATGAACAAGGTAAAATTAGTTTTATTTTCGTAGACAAAGGTTATAGAAATATTGGTGTTGGGATGAAATTATTACAAGTAGCAAGAGAAGAATTACATTTATCAAGTTTATCAATTGGGTTTCCTAACAATAATTTATTAGAGGGTTTTTTTAAGAAATGTGGATTTGAAAAGAATTCTTTAGCGCAATATGAAATGTATTTATTACTCTAAGAGCGGAAAGATTTATTCTTTTCGTTTTTTATTTTGCTGTTATGTTGGTAAATGCTCCGCAATTATAATTTATAATGAGAGGGATTTTGTTTATCCTTAAGTTATTTTTTTAATTGTCAATTTCTTGCTAATAATTTTCTTTGTATAATATTCTAATTTTATGTAGAATAGATACGATGGGAGGGGATGAAATGAATAATGGATTAAAGTTTAAGATTTTTGAATTGCATTGTCTCGTTCAAAAGACTTATTCTGATATTAAAATAGCATGTGATATTGCTATTTATCAAGAAAACACTTCTAAATATTTAATTTCATTAGGATTTTTAAATAAATCATATATGACTTATATAGAAGCAAAAAGATTCTATCGCGAAAATGAAGAGCTTGTAAGTGTAGAATTTGATAATTTTTTTGATATGTATGATAAATTAGAAAACGAATTAAAACAAGTTATTTCAACTGAAGATAAAAATCCTTCATTGCTACATAGCAGACTTGATCAGTTTCAGCAGAAAGTTGAAAATATAAATGACCTAATAAAAGTATTGCAAAATGCTCGTTAATGAATGCTTTTTTCTTTTTTGTATAGAAATTATGTATTAAAAACATTTTAAGGATATTACATATTGAAGAGGTGGCTTTTGTAGATTACAAAAGTCATCTTTTTATGTTAGGAATAGATTGTATACATTTTAGCAGTTTTATATAAATAATAGAAATTTATACGAGGTAAATATCATGGGAAATAAAAAAGAAATAGCTATAGTTGCATTAACAACAGGATTCGTTTTAACAAGTGTAACACCATATGGAGTAGGTCATGCAGAGGAACCTGGTCAAATGCAAGTTGAAATTCAAGAGGATTCGTTCCGTACAGGTGATCTTACACAACCATCAAAAAAGGCGCCAGAGAATGTAGTGAAAGATGCACTTAAGGAAAATACGGAGCATGCTTTGTCTCCAAAACAAGTTAGTGCAGAAACAGGAGTAGATTACAAGGTTCTTCAAAAACGTGGTTCTTATGATGGAACTACACTTGTGCGCATGCAACAAATATATGAAGGAAAAGAAGTGTATGGCCACCAGTTGACTGCTCACGTAGATAAAAAAGGTATTATTAAAAGCATTTCAGGAGCTAGCGCACAAAATTTAACACAAGAAGATTTAAAGAAACCTATTAATTTATCAAAAGAAGAAGCGAAACAATATATTTATAAAAAGTACGGAAACGACATTAAATTTATTTCTGAACCAGAAGTTAAGGCGGTTATTTTTGTTGATGAAAATCATGGGCAGGCTAGCAATGCATATCAAGTTACATTTGCTGCTACAACACCAAATTATGTATCTGGAACTTATTTAGTGAATGCCCATAATGGCGATATGTTAAAAGATATGGTACAAGAATCAAGTTTGAAAATAAGTGAAGAGTATGTTGAATCCGTTAAGGAAAATAAAACTAGCA
Source organism: Bacillus cereus group sp. MYBK95-2 (assembly GCF_051915225.1). NCBI lineage: Bacteria > Bacillati > Bacillota > Bacilli > Caryophanales > Bacillaceae > Bacillus > Bacillus cereus group sp. MYBK95-2. The sequence continues at coordinate 117,614 of NZ_JBQAEH010000008.1, forward strand.
ATTTCACATCATTAACTGGAACAGGAAAAGATGATTTAGGCGTAACTCGTACATTTGGTATTTCTAAACAGACCAGTGGGAATTATGCGCTTGCTGATTACACAAGAGGGCAAGGAATTGAGACATATGATGTAAATTATAGAGATATTACAAATGAAGAAAGTTATTATCCTGGCATACTAGCAACTAGCGCTTCAACAACATTTAATGATCCAAAGGCGGTAAGCGCCCATTTCTTAGCAACAAAGGTATATGATTTTTATAAAGAAAAATATAAGCGTAATAGTTTTGATAATAAAGGAAAAAAAGTAGTTTCAGTGGTACATGCATGGGATTCTGGAGGAACAAATGATCCTGAAAATTGGGAGAATGCATTTAGTACTAATATTAATAACATTAGTATGCTTTTATATGGAGATCCTATGGTAAGAGCGTTCGATATAGCCGGTCATGAATTTACACATGCAGTTACATCAAGTGAATCTAACCTTGAATTTTCAGGAGAATCTGGGGCAATTAACGAGGCATTATCGGATATTATGGGAACGGCTATAGAGAAATACATAAATAATGGGGAATTTAACTGGACAATAGGAGAACAAACTGGATCGACTTTTCGTAATATGAAAAATCCAACTGCAATTAATTTTTCAGAAGGACTACCGTATCCCGATGATTATAGTAAATATAATGATTTAAATGGAGAGGATTATGGAGGCGTACATTTTAATTCAAGTATTATTAATAAAGTTGCGTATTTAATTGCACAAGGTGGTACTCATAACGGTGTAAATGTAAATGGTATTGGTGAAGATAAAATGTTTGATATTTTCTATTATGCAAATACTGATGAATTAAACATGACTTCTAATTTCTCTGAATTGAAATTGGCATGCCTTAAAGTCGCAGCTAATAAATATGGAACGAACTCAATTGAAGTTCAAGCAGTCCAAAATGCTTTTGATGCGGCAAAAATTACAGGAACGGTGAAAGAAAACGAAAAAACAGCAGAAAACCAAGCTCCAGAGTTAACTGTACCGTTTACGATTACACTACGTGTAGGTGATACGTTTGATCCAATGAGAAATGTAAAAGCTGTTGATAAAGAAGATGGTGATTTAACAAATAAAGTAAAGCATAAAGGCGATGTAGATACTTCAAAACCAGGTACATACATTGTGGAATACTTGGTCGTTGATTCCCAAGGGAGAACTACAACGGCTACACAGACTGTAATTGTAGAGGGAAATGGAGAAATATTAGATTTAGAACCTAAATTAACAGTGCCTGTTGGAGCGACAATGCATGTAGGAGATTCATTCGATCCAATGATAAAAGTAAAAGCTATTGATAAAGAAGACGGCGATCTTACTTCTAAAGTAAAAGTTGATGGTGGAGTAGATACATCTAAAGTCGGTACTTACGTATTAACGTACACGGTTACAGATTCTAAAGGTCATGAAGTAACGGCGAAACAAACTGTAACAGTTAAAGTTAGAGAAGAAGTTAAAAATGATAAACCAATACTAAAAGTACCTGCTACAACTTCAATTACTGAGGGTGATCAATTTGATCCGTTGGTAGGGGTATCAGCTACTGATAAAGAGGACGGTGACCTTACTTCTAAAATAGCGTATGAAGGAACTATAGATACAACTAAAGCTGGTACTTATGAAATAATATATAGTGTCAAAGATTCCATGGGTAATGACGTAAATACAATACAAAAAGTATTAGTGAAAGATAAAGAAACTAGCAAAGCTAATGGCCTTGCTAATAAGGCAAATAAGAGTAATATCTCTAACAACAGTAATAGCGATAAAAAAGAATATACATATAAGGAGCTTCCAAAGACGGGTGTAAGTACAACTAACAGTGCAGCAATCGGCATATTGATGATTATTACAGGCACAGTACTCACTTTTGTTCACAAATTTAGAAAGATACAAAAATAATAGTAGGGATCATTCGTTTGAAGAAAAGAGTTCATTATCCAGAAGAAATAAAGTAGAAAGTAAGTAAAACAAAATATGGATTTTTTACTTAATAAGATTTTAGTAGTTAAGCGGTGCATTTGGCTTCTATAAAAATTTGTAGTTGGATCATGTTATGTCTACAAAACTACATTATATAAAAAACACGTTATTATTCTCATTAAAATAAAAGAATAGTAACGTGTTTTTTGGTTTGGAAAAAGCATAAATCCTATAGTTCATGAATCTGGGGGTGCTTCTAATCTGCCATTGATGAGTTACTGAAAACATTTTGTTTTAATGGAAGTTTCACTCTAAATGACAACATGAGATTTTCGATATTTACCAGGTGTTTCATTGGTGAATTTTTTGAAAATTTTAGTAAAATAACTTTGATCGCTAAAATTAAGCGAAGCGCATATGTCTGATAAGGGATAGGTGGTGAAAGTTAATAATTTCTTTGCTTCTTCGACTCGTTCACGTTGAATGTACTCAATTAATGAAATACCAACCTCTTTTTTAAATAATATAGATAAATAATCTGAATTCACATTTGCAAATTTAGCAAGTTGTTTAACAGATATTGGATTGTAAATATTTTTAAAAATATAGTTTTTGCAAATAGCAATAGTCTGTGAATGTTGCTGTGTTTTTTGTGCCTTTACACGGTCTGCAAAGGTGCAAAAAGCATTTTTTAATAAATTCCAAACAGATTCTTTGTCTTTTAAATCTTCTGTTCTTTGAATATGTAAATCATAAATTTTGTAAGCAATCCCAGATGGAAGTCCCCCTTTTATCGCATATCTAGTTGCGAGCGTGATGGATGAAATACAAATGTTTTTATGACGTCTTAATTGATGGAATGAAGATAAAGATGAAAGAGTCTCTTGTTGGAATTCGTAATAATATTTGAGTACGGTTTCTTTATCCCCGTTTTCTATAGACCCAAGTAGTTGCTGCTCTATATATAAATTATGATAAATGGATTCGTCTTTTTGCATTGAAATATATACATCTTCGTTTAAGATTCTGCTATGACTTATATGAAGTGAGTCACTGTTATTTGAAAAGGTACTTACATCTGAATTTTTTTTATAGAGAATGTTATAGAACAATATTGCTATATTTACAAAAAAATTTTGATCTTTGACTGACAATGAAAAATAATGGTCTCTTGTTCTTTTATAATTTGGAATAAAATTAAGGTTACTATCCGCTTTACTTGTAGAAAAATTTACATGTGCCAAGGGCCCAATAATAACAGTACCGTTCACCATATAATCGCTCTTTATGTGAATTAAAATAAAGTGCCCTAGATGTTCGTGAGTTCTGAAGATGGGGGAATTATATGTATCATTTCTCTGAAAAAGCACATGTAACTGTTCTATTTTTGATGTATACAACGAGTGTGAATCATTTTTTGATGAGAATTCTAAAAGAATATTTTTGTTACAATCTAAAAAACAAACTGGAATTTCAAAAGATTGGAAAAACATATTGCAAATGTACTCTATCTCAACTAGACTGAGCTTTTTAGTCATATTCTTCCTCCTTACAGTTATGCGTCATAGTTAAATAAACATATATTCCTTTTTTCATAAGTAGAAACGGAAAACTTTTATTAATAAAAAAATATAAATAAAAGTTATAAACTTCTAAGAATAATACCATAATTTAACATGGATAGCACATATTATTTGAATATACAGGTAATAGTTTTGAACAGTAGCGTAAAATATCAATCGTCACACTTATTTGTTGGTTATTACTTATATGTATCAAAAAATGATTAAGATTGGATTTTAAAGAGGGATAGGAAGGGAGAAATGAATGGATTGACAGTAAGTGATTAGTCGAAATTAGCAGTGCAAGCTATTATGTAACAAATGTAATGATTTTTGAAGTAGAGATATAAGTGTAATTTAGGGGGGAATTACATATATCATGTGGAGAGACGACGTAATAATAGAAGATAAGAAAAGTGAATAAGTGATTGTAAACAATGGATTGTTGGACGGCTATGTTTTATGTTATTTGTTTAAATCTAATACTTGGCACACTATTGCTTGTAAGAAGGTAATAGTAATAAAGAAATTTTTAAAATGATAGAAGTAGTAAAGGGGATAAGAGAAATGAAAAAAATATTTAGTGTGTTTTTAGTGTTATTCTTAACATTTTCTACATGGTCTAGTGTATTAGTAAAGGCAGATTCACCATCTAAAGGTACTTTAACGATTCATAAGTATGAACAAGAAAAAGATGGAGCGCAGGGACTAGAAGGTGACGGTTCTGCAAATCAAGAGGTGCCAAAAGATGTGAAACCATTAAAAGGTGTAACGTTTGAAGTGAAAAGGGTTGCTTCTTTTGAAAAAATTTCAAACGATGGGAAAATCGTAAAAGAAGACGTACAACCTGTAATGGGAGCCACTCCAAATCAAGTAGTAACAGACGATAACGGACAAGCTGTATTAAAAGATCTTCCGCTAGGACGTTATGAGGTGAAAGAAGTGGCAGGACCTCCACATGTTAATCTAAACCCCAATACGTATACAGTGGATATCCCATTAACGAATAAAGAGGGTAAGGTGCTAAACTATGATGTTCACATGTATCCCAAAAATGAGATTAAACGTGGTGCAGTGGATTTAATAAAAACTGGTGTAAATGAAAAAGCATTAGCAGGTGCAGTATTCTCTTTATTTAAAAAAGACGGTACAGAAGTGAAAAAAGAGTTAGCAACAGATGCTAATGGTCATATTCGAGTGCAAGGATTGGAGTATGGAGAATACTATTTCCAAGAAACAAAAGCTCTGAAAGGCTATGTAATAGATCCAACTAAACGTGAGTTTTTTGTTAAGAACTCCGGAACAATTAATGAAGATGGAACTATTACTTCTGGTACAGTAGTTAAATTAGAAGTGAAAAACTATGAAGAACCAACAATTGATAAAAAGATTAATGGAAAATTGGAAGCGTTACCAATCAATCCGTTAACTAATTATAATTATGATATTAAAACATTAATTCCAGAAGACATTAAGGAATACAAAAAATATGTGGTAACAGATACTTTGGACAATCGTTTAGTGATTCAAGGAAAGCCAATCGTGAAAATTGATGGAGCAGAAGTAAATGCAAACGTTGTTGAGGTAGCTATAGAAGGGCAAAAAGTAACAGCTACAGTAAAAGATTTCACAAAATTAGATGGTAAAAAAGAATTTCATTTGCAAATTAAATCCCAAGTAAAAGAAGGAGTACCATCTGGTTCGGAAATTTTAAATACAGCAAAAATACATTTTACAAATAAAAATGATGTAATGGGAGAAAAGGAATCTAAACCCGTAGTTGTTATTCCGACAACTGGAATAATTGAGTTAACAAAAATTGATGGTGCTAATAAAAATAAATTAAAAGGTGCAGAGTTTGTACTTAAAGATAATAATGGAAAAATAGTTGTCGTAGCAGGAAAAGCAGTAACAGGTGTATCAGATGAAAATGGTGTTATTAAATGGTCTAACATTCCATATGGAGACTATCAAATTTTTGAAACGAAAGCACCAACATATACAAAAGAAGATGGTACAAAAGCATCTTATCAATTATTAAAAGACCCCATTGATGTAAAGATTAGTGAAAATAATCAAACGGTTAAATTGACGATTGAAAATAATAAAAGTGGATGGATTCTTCCGGTAACGGGTGGTATAGGAACGACTCTTTTTACTGTAATAGGCCTTACTTTAATGCTTACAGCGGCATTTGTTTTCTTTAGAAAAAAGTTTGCTAGAAATTAAGATTTTAGGAACATGTAACCATATGAAAAGGGGAGAAGCAAAATGCTTTCCTCTTTTCGATATTTAAGCGTATACAGAGGTGGAAATATGAAACGAAATCTTGTTTTGGGAGGTATTTTCTTATTTGGATTAGGTATTTTTTTATATCCTACTATTAGTAATTGGTTGGCGACCCGTGCACATTATTCTGAGATTAGCTCTTACGATAAGAAGATTAAAGCATTACAAAAGAAAGAAGTCGAACGTAGGGAAAAAGAAGCAGCCGAATATAATAAACAAGTTCAAACTTCTGCGAAAACATTTACAGATCCATTTTCTGAAAAAAAAAGTAATCATCAAGCGTATGCTGATGCGTTAAATTTAGGAGATGTAATGGGGTATATTGAAATATCGAAAATTAATATAAAACTGCCAATCTATCAAGGGACATCTGAGGAAGTATTGAGTCGCGGGATAGGTCATTTAGATTTTTCTTCGCTCCCGGTAGGTGGAGAAAATACGCACACTATTTTAACAGGGCATCGTGGTTTACCATCAGCAAAATTATTTACAGATTTAGATAAGTTGAGTGAAGGAGATCTTTTTTATATTTATTCTTTAGACAAAGTTCTTGCTTATAAAGTAGATCAAATTAAAGTAGTGTTACCACACGAAATGGAAGATCTACAAATTGTAGAAAATAAAGATTATACAACTTTAATTACGTGTACGCCTTATGGAGTAAACACCAATAGATTGCTAGTTCGAGGTGAGCGTGTGGAGTTAAACGAGAAAGAAAAACAAAAAGTGAGTACAGAGATATTTATGTTTAATAAGTGGACTGTAATAGTTCCACTCCTATTGTTATGTGTGTTTCTAGTCGTAATTTATAAGAAAAGGTTTACTCGATAGAATGTATTTATTTATCCTGCATTAATGGGAAGTGGGACCGGAAATTCAGAGATAAGTAAAGAAGGTATATAGGGGATTGAAGTAAATCATCATTAATAAAAATTTCATTTTATTCGACTATAGAAAAAATACGGTAAAGGTGGGAACAAAGGAATTGAGGCTACGATTAAAGCTGGTAAGTATTCATTTTATTGTTTTGTTAATGTTAAGTGTAAGTTTTGTCGTATATGTACCCAAAGAAGCATATGGATCCACGACAAACCTAGAAAGTCTAGGTGATATATCGCGTTATAATGCTGTTGTCTTTGGCAACCATAAAGCAATAGGTGGTGACATTGAAGGAGCAATCGCAGTTCAAGGTGATATGGATGCATCGGGGTATACGATTGTAGGTGCTGCAGCGGGAACATCTAATATAGTAGGTGAAAAATGGGTTGATGAGGGATATCCGTCCTTGTTATTGTCTGGAAAATTTAAGAAATCAAGAGAAGAATCTTTTATCATTCAAAACGGAATGGTTGTAATGACAAAAGAGAGTGATCCAGATCGCATCATACAATCTTCTTATGATCGTATCGTTTATAAAGAACAACTAGAAATTGACGCGAAATTTAATGAATTTCGCAATATAGTGAACCAAGTCAGTAAAAATGCAGGTCAATATAAAACGAATACCCCAATTCCAAATATGAGTCATGGAATCGGAAAAGATATAAACAATCCTAATATTTATGTTTCATCAGAATTGACAGGGAAAATTAATTTAGATATAAGAGATGTATTTTTACCGAGTGCTAAGGACAAAGATTTTATTGTTATGTATTCGGATGCAACAGAGGTTACATTTAAAAATGGCTCTATTCTATATGACACGAACAATATTGGAAGGGCTACAGATATAGTTCCTACATCACAACCATATTCTCCTAATTCCCCGTTTACTGAGCTATACGGGAAAGTGATTTGGGTTTTTCCAAATGCGAAAAAAATTACAACAGAGGGATATGGTGTCGTTGGGAGTGTGTTTGCCCCAAATGCTGTATTAGAAACAAAAGGCGGCTCGATTAATGGACAAGCATTTGTCGGCGCGGTACAACAAACTGGTGGATTTGAATTTCACAATTTCAAATTTAACTGGCAACATTGGAACAAGCCTAGTACTGGAAAAGTAAAAATAAAAAAAGTTGATAGTAATAATGATAATAAAAAATTGGTCGGAGCAAAGTTTCATATAGAAGATTCAAATAAAAAAGTAGTTGGAGAACTAGTAACAAATGAAGAAGGAGAAGCGATATCAAAAGACTTACCAAAAGGAAACTATACCTTAGTGGAAGTAGAAGCGCCTAAAGGTTATGAATTATTAAAGGATAAAATAACTGTAAAAATAGAAAAAGATGCAGTAGCAGAAATTAAAATAGGAAATAAGAAATTGCCAGATCCAATGGGGAAAATGAAGCTTGTGAAAGTAGACATAAGTGATAAAAATAAAAAACTAGCAGGGGCAAAGTTTCATATAGAAGATGCAAAAGGAAAAGTAGTTGGAGAGTTAATAACAGATGAAAAAGGAGAAATGATATCAAAGGACTTACCAATAGGAAACTATACCCTAGTGGAAATAGAGGCACCTAAAGGTTATGAATTATTAAAAGATAAAATAGCTGTAAAAATAGAAAAAGATACAGTAGTAGAAATTAAAATAGAAAATAAGAAATTGCCCGATCCGACTGGGCAATTTGAAATTGAAAAAGTTGATGATAAGGATAGTGAATTAAAGCTAAAAGGCGCTGTATTTCAAGTGTTAGATAAAGAAGGGAAAGAAGTTAGTAGATTAATAACGGATGAAAAAGGAAAGGTAATTTCCAACCAATTAGCAATTGGAAAGTATACGATTAAAGAAATAAAAGCACCGAACGGATACATGTTACTTAGAGATCCAATAGAAATAGAAATTACAGAAGCAGTAAAGACACAAAAAATAACAGTGAAAAATGCGAAGCATAATTGGGTAATTCCTAATACTGGTGGGAGCGGAACAACAATTTTTTACGTAATTGGTATTATGCTAATGTTTGGTGTGCTATATTTCTGTAAGAAAAATCGTATATTATGAACTAATTTTATAGAGTTAGACAGATTGTTGCGTTAGAGAGTTTTTAGGGCATGAGTTCGGTATTGTACTGGACTCATGTTACTACATTTGTTGAAGGAGGAAGGATAATAGTAAACATAGAATATATTAATGAATTAAAATGTTTAAGAGGTGAACATGGTGGCAATAAAACAAGACGAAATTAAAGTAGTTGTCGGAGCTGGAGTGTTTAATAATAATCCAGGCTGGATTCAAACGCAAGAAGATGAACTTAACTTACATTCGGTGCGGAGTCCCTGATGCATTCTTTCAGGATGAGGTATATCAAAATATAGTTCAAATAGGGGGACCCGGTCCGAAAGATCATCCAGCAGCAAGTCATAAAATCGTTCATAATTATAAAACATTAACGAAAATGTTTGAAACTGCTGGATTCGAAGTAGTTTTACTTGAATATTGTGATGAAAATGGTCAGTTTTATTACAACGAATGGGATGCAAACGACGGTGTTATTTTCCGTTCGAAAAGGTATGATTCTAGAAATAAAGGCGATAAACTTGGTTTTCCATCGCTAATTGTCGATGCGATTAAGCGCTAATCATTCAACCAAAAAAGGAGTTAATCCTATGATTTCATAAGTCGCAAATGCGGCTTTTTTATTTGTACGTAAATCTATATTTAATTTTCAATACTATATAACTCGATTTAGAAAATATTTAAGTTTTTCTCAGCGTCATTCACTTTAAATTAACACTTCGTTGACATAAATATTTATTTTATATTTATATTCGTGTAAAATAAAATGAGAACATATATTCTATATAAGGAGGCAATCAAAATGATAGCTGAAATTGGGAAACTAACTGGTGGATATATAGTAAAATTTGAACGCGAATTTCCATATACGGTAGAGGAAGTTTGGTCTGTATTAACAGAAAACAGTAAGCTGAAAAAATGGATGTCCAATTTACAGATTGAAAGCCTTAAAACTGGTGGAATAATAAAGTTCGACATGATGGACGGTTCATTCATAAACATTGATATTTTAGAGTGTCAACTAAACTCAGTACTTGAATTTACTTGGGATAAAGACCGTGTCCGATTTGAAATACATAAAGAGGAAAATAGTACTCTTTTATTCCTTAAAGAGTACATTAATGAATTAACAGATCATACACCGAGAGATATAGCTGGTTGGCATATTTGTTTAAATCTTTTTTCTTCTGTTTTAGAAGGAGAAGAGAAAGAATTTTCTAAAGATGAATGGCAACAGTGGTTTGAAATATACAAGGATAAGATTCATGAAGTGAGAGGATAATTGCATAATAGGTAATATTCATTATGTAATTATTATATTTTAAAAATGCTTTTGTGAATAAATAAGAATAGAGGTTAATATGAAAGTAAATCAATTAATTGCTAATAACATAAATAAATTAGATGCAACTATACCGTTTAATAAATCGTTTGGAATTGCTGGGTTATCTGGATCGGGTAAAACAACTTTTTGCCAAACAATTGGTGAAGAGTCAAAAAAACGATTAGTTTCTTTATTACCAAAGGCTGAATATCAATATTTATTTCCTAACATTATGGAAACAAATTTTAGTGCTATTAAGATGGAAGAAATGCCATTAGTACTTTTTCTAGGAAAATCATCGATTTCGTCTAATCCGCGTTCAACGATTGGTACTCATACTGGTGTTTTTACAGAGGTTCGGGAAAAACTTGCTGAGGTATTTAATCTTTCTCCAGAGGTCTTTTCATTTAATAATCAATTAGGCTGGTGTACTGGTTGTAAAGGTCGTGGTACTACAAAAAATGTTGAGTGTAAAAAATGTAAGGGAAAACGTTATAGTGAAGAAATTGAACAACATGAAATTGATTTGTTGGACAAGCCACATTCAATCTCAAATATTAATGATTTAAGTATTGAATCTATTCTTTCACTAGCAAAAGAGTTAAATATTAGTGAAGAAAAACAGCATATACTGCAAAATATTATTAATATGAACATTGGTTATTTAACATTAAATCGAATTATGGGTACGTTATCAGGTGGAGAGTTAACACGACTTTATTTGGCCGAATTCATGGCAGTAAGTGAAAATGCTGTAATTATTATTGATGAGATTTCAGTTGGACTTGATCATGAAACTTTATTACAAATTTTAGAAGAGATTAAACGATTAGGGTGTAAAAATCAAATTTGGCTTATTGATCATTCAGATACAGTACTAGATACAACTGATGAGCAATTGTTCTTTGGACCTGGTAGCGGAAAATATGGCGGGAAAATTGTGGAAGAATCACCAAGACCAAAGTCAATACTGTGGGATCGAAATAAAGAAATACCAACAGAATATTATACATTCTATGATTTATATTGCCGTAATATCCAAATGGCTGAGTTTCAAATTCCTAAAAACAGGCTTGTAACAGTTACAGGAGAATCAGGATGTGGGAAATCTACACTTGTCAACGAATGTCTAGCTACAGATTTTTTGAAACGATATCCAAAAGATAAATTAGTTATGGTAGGACAAGACCGAAATCAATCAATTACAAGTCGATCAACTGTAGCAACTTTCCTAGATATTAAAAAGAAACTGACAAAGTATAGTGAGGACATTGATGATATTTTTGAGCGCTCGATTGAGGATATTATTGATGAACTTCCAAATGAAGATATCGCTTATAAACGTTTGAGCCTACTAATTAAATTAGGGCTTGGCTATTTAACATTAGAGAGAAAAACACAAACATTATCGACAGGTGAGTTTCAATGTGTTCATTTAGTTTCGGAATTATTTGCAAACACTAGAAATCCACATACATTATTTATTTTTGATGAGCCTTCAAAAGGTTTATCACAAAATATTTTAAATCAATTTATCGATAGTATTAGAGGTATTCTACAAGATGAATCAGTTTCGATCATTATGATTGAGCATAATCGTTACATGTTAGAAAGCTCTGATTATATAGTTGATTTTGGAAAAAGGCAGAATGAATCTATAGAGCATTTGGATGTTGTCAATCATGAGGATTACTATCGTCAAAAAAGTAATGTGAATAGTACAGAGAAAATACACATCTCTTCAATGCTTAAGCAGAAAAAAGGGGTTCACTATTTAGAAGAAAATCATATTAACTATTTTAAAAATGCCGAAAATATTTATAAGGGCGGTATTTTAAAAAGTTTATCATCAATGGCTAGGTTAATTTATGGTGAATATGAATCTAATACAATCGCACCTGTTATTGCTATTGATCTTGAAAGACATTTATATAGTCAATATAGTTTCTTATATGAGATTGGTGGATTAATTAATCATATTGTAGCTGCTCATCCAATTAATAAAGATACGAGAAGTTTTGATTTCTATTCACAGGACAATCATTGTCCATCTTGTTCTGGACGTCTTCAAATTGAAGTTTTTGATAAAGATATTGCCATTCAAGATAAAAGTGTTCCATTTTGGGATGGGCTATTCGATCCAGAAATCATGAAAGTATTAAAATTTTATCAGCATGAAAAAATAGAATTTCTATTCGAAGAAATAAAAAATGAGCTTGGTCACGATTTGTCAAAGAGCTATAATGATATGTCAGAAGAAGAAAAGCATACGTTTTGGTACGGGTATTTTGAAAAATCATTTTATGATAAAAAAGGAAAGACACGCAGAACATGGGTAGGGTTTAATACAATTATTGGTGGATATATTGTTATTTCAAAAGCACCTATTAAAGAAGAAATTAAGAGTTCAAAAAAAATGATGAAATGTCCAATTTGTGAGGGGACGGTTTTAAATCATCATAAACCACTTAAATTTGGTAACGTAGATATTCGTGAAATAATCAATCAGCCTATTAATAAAGTATTGAAAATAGTTGGTGATTTACCGGCACTTGTTAAATTGAAGTCTCTTGTTGGTGGCGATATGGTATTGACGGAAGATGTTTCTTTATTGCCAAGAAAAGCACAAGTTGCATTGAAAATGTTTGAATTAGAACAAGCAAGCTTTTCAAACTATGAAATGGTGTTACAAAATGTCTTACCATTCTGGAGCGAAATAAAAGGAAATATCGAATCCATTAGTGTTAATAATCAGGTAACTGTTTGTGATTTCCCTAATGTTTATGAAACGAGAGAAACCATTATAGATAAGTATTTCACAAATGGTAAATATAAAAAACTTACGTATGTATACGAAGCGTTTGGATACAAAAAATTAGTTACCCAAATTAATAAAATTAAAAAAAGTAATCCATGTCCATTTTGTAAAGGTAAGAAAGTGATAACCGAAGATAATCTACATGATGGTGTCTTTAAACTAACAATTCCATGTGTAACTTGTAATGCAAGTGGTATTAATGACGAAGGGTTAAAAGAAGTTGTCGAGGGCGTGGATGTACAAACGTGGTTAACTGGAAAAGTAAGTGATGTTGTGAATGAAAGCTTATTAACAGAAGCTGTTGAGCAAATACCAATTTTTAATCGTATTCGTGAGTTGGATAAACGAGATATGATGGCGGTTTATGAATGTCTTGAGAGTAATCAGTAAATTTTATTAATATATGTGTTATTAACATAAATTAATAACACATATATTCTTTATAATGTATATATTAGCGCAGTATGATTAATACAAGGTAATGAAAGAAGATCCAATTTCTTAATATCAAAATTAAGAAATTGGATCTTTTAGTATTTTTATGTCTCCATACAATATTTTTCAATAAGAAAAGAAGTAATATGGAAGGAGAGATACAAAACAAATAGTGATAAACGATTAATATATTATGTAATTATTATATTATAAAAGCGAGAATTAAGGTTTAAAATGGTTCGTAAGTGATATGTTTTTGTTTATTAATCTATTTTGCATTGTCTGATTTTTTTAATTTAACAGAAATATATACTTGAATGAAGTATATATTTCTGTTAAATTTATCCTATGGATAGAACAAGTTTAATTAAAGGTCATTTAGAAATGTGTGTATTATCTATTTTGTCGAAAAAGAAAAGTTATGGTTATGAGATCATGAAAGAACTTGAAATAAACAATTTAAAATTGAAAGGAGTAGGAAGTATTTATCCTATTTTAACTAAGTTGAAAAATCAAGAGTGGGTTAACACTTATCAAGAGGTAACAGACAGTGGTAAAGTGAGGATTTATTATAAAATTAATGAAAATGGGAAAATACGTCTTGAGAAGAAAATTAATGAGTGGTTAGAATTGCAATTGGACATTCAAACATTATTAAAAAGCGGTTTGAAAGGAGACCTTCTGAAATGAGGAATAAATTGATAGGTAAAGAAAAGCAATTTTTAAGAGACGTACTTAAGGAATTAAAGCAATACGATATTAGTTTAGAAGAAAGGGAAAATATTAAGAGACAAATATTAGAACATATTCAAGAGTGTCATGAACATGGTGAAGACAGTATAGATGGTTTAGGTACCCCTCAATTATTTGTTAAAGATTTTATAGAAATAAATGAAATTGATTTACAAGTTAAAATGAAACAACTTCAAAATGAAAAAGGAAAATTCAAAACATTTATCTTACGTGGCATATTCATCGCAATTATTACTTACCTCATCTCGCAAACTACATTTTCAATATTTTTAACTGAATCATTTAATTCAACTAATAGCAAAAATACATTTAATTATAATATTTTATATCGCATATCAGAGAATCAATGGTGGAACGTTTTATTAATAATGATTAGCTTTATGCTCTCTGTAGTAGTGTTTATTAGCTTAGTAAGTTATAAAAAAAGAAAGCTATCTAAAGTATAATGAAGAAAACTATCTATAAACTATTTCAAATCTATATTCTTTGTAATGTAATAGTATTATGTATCATTTATCCAAAAGCATATGCTCAGCAAGATATTAAAGCTACTTTAGATAAGTATATTGAAAAATTTATAAAGGAACAGAATATTCCAGGGGCTGCTGTTGCAATTGTACATAATAAAGATGTATTCTTCACTAAAACGTGGGGGATTACTGGGGAATCTGAAAAAAAAATAACTAGTAAAACACCATTTGCAATCGGCTCAATAAGCAAATCTTTAACAGCTTTAGCTATAGTGAAATTAATAGAAGACAAAAAGATAAAATTAGAGGATTCAGTTCAACAACATCTTCCTTGGTTTAAACTAAAAGATTCTCAAATATCCTCATCTATAACAATCCAACACCTTTTAACTCATACAAGCGGAATAAACACATATGAAGGCTTATTAATATCAGATAAGCAATCCAAAAGTTCTACAGCATTAAAAGAAAATGTAATGAGACTTTCAAATGTAAAATTAACTGCTCTACCAGGAGAAAAATATCAATATAGTAATGCGAATTATATTGTTTTAGGTGCACTTATTGAGGAAATTACAAATGATACATATTCCTCATATATGGAAAAACATGTTTTTCAGCTATTGAATATGAATGGTGCGGCAGCAAGTAAAGAAACTGCATATGAAAAAGGCTATTTAACAGGTTATCAGTCATGGTTTGGCATACCAAGAAAAAGTGTAGTATCCTATGATAATGCCGGGGCACCGTATGGTTATATTACCGCAAATTTGGAAGATATGATTCAATTTATTATGTTTTTGAATCGACAAGAAGATACTCAATTTTTAAAGAAAGAAAACATCGACCTTTATCTTACACCACTTTATAACATAAATTCAGAAAAAAGCTATGGTTTTGGATTAAGAACAACAAGTATAAATGAAAGCGAAACGATGATTTGGCATTCAGGATCAACGCCCGATGCTCGTACAGAAATATTTACTTTAAATAAAAGTGGCTGGGGTGGTGTGATTTTAACAAATAAAAATCATGTATTAGAAGAACCAGCACTTTCAGTATTAAAAAAGGGGATTATTAATATTTTGAATGAAGAAGAACCGGTTGATCCCCATAAAAGCATACCATTTACACAAATTGTTATGTCTACAGTTATACTCGCGCTTTTCATTTCATCAACTATGTTAATTAAAAAATATAAACATAAGGAAACTGTAAAAAAATTAACTTGGTTATTCGTAGGGGCTCTATTCCTACTATTATCTATTATTTTCATCCCACTTCTTACTTATTGTACAAGCTCACCATGGCGTACTTTAAAAATATTTGCGGCAGATGTAGGTTTACTTACAAGTATTATAGTAATTTTATTAGCTGTGAACGGATTATTATCAATCTTTATAGGCATAAGACAGAAGAGTGTATAAGGGTAAATAATTAAAGAAATATAATTCAAACGTTATAAACAGTTGACCCTCACACAATGTCATTGTTTAAGATAAAGTTGAGCTTCAAAGTAGATGTAACTTATAGGAGGAAATCATGTTTAAAATAGGGGATTTTTCAAAACTATCTTCCATTAGTATACGAATGTTGAGACACTACGATAAAGTGGAATTACTACAACCAGTAAAAGTCGATGAGCAGAGTGGATATCGATTTTATTCAGCAGACCAATTAAAAAAGTAAATCAAATTCAAACGTTAAAAGCTATGGGGTTTAATATTGCTACCATCAAAGAAATAATAGAATGCGATAATATAGATACCATAAAAGAGCAATTTTTAAATCGTAGTGCTCAAATTAAAGAAGACATGAATAACCTCCAAAAACAATTACGTCTCCTCGAAGATTCAATGAAAACGATGAGAGAGGATGTTGTTGAGATGAATTATCATGTTTCAATAAAAGAAATTCCAGAAAGAACTGTAGCTAGTGTTAGAAAGATTATTCCATCGTATAATTGCGAAGGTGATTTATGGAGTGTATTAATGCAAGAAATTCAAATGAAAAATATTAGTATTGCCCAACCGAGTTATAGTATTGCGTTTTTCCATGATCGTGAATACAAAGAAAATGATGTAGATATAGAAATACAGCTAAGTATTCTAGGTAAGCACGAAAATACAAAAGACGTTACATTTAAAAATATGGAATCGACTAATGTAGCTTCTATAACAGTTAATGGAAGTTATGAACAGATGACAGCTGTAAATGAGGCTGCGGCAAAATGGATTGAGACAGAAGGTTACAAATTAGCAGGCCCGATGTTTAATATTTATCATGTGAGCCCAGCGATGGAATCCGATCCTAATAAGTGGGTTACAGAAGTTTGTTATCCAATAAACAAATAAGTAATAAAAAAAGGCATGTTTTATGCCTTTTTTTATTACTTATTAATATCTCAAAATATATAATTTTTCCTCTTTACAGTTTTCGTATCGGACTACATAAGGCAATAAAGACTTCAATTATTTTAGTAAAAGCAGCTAAAGCAAATATAAATACAGGATTGTAGGCTGAAATAATTCCACCTACTAATGCTCCCAATGGCATAGATAATCGTGTAAGTACAAGCGAAAAACCTAAAACACGTCCTTGCAAATTGGATGGAACAGTTTCCTGCCGAATTGATGTAACAATCGTATTCCATGTGATATTACATGTCATCGCGATACCGAAAGCAATTCCGGGAGCAAGCCAATATGTACTCCACAAAGCAAATGTTAACCCAAGCGCTCCTATAGTACACCAACTAAAGGGCCAAATAAAACGATTGGCAATACGTTTACAGCAAATAAAGAACTCATAATTACAGCTGAACCAGTTAATTGATAGGCAATCCAAGGCATTGCAAAAGTATATAGTGAATCCCCGATTCGTGAAATGAGTAAACCAAAAATAAAAATCTTGTATTCTTTTGAAAAAGTTGTCTTGACAGTTAATCTTCGTTCTTGTACAAATTTCACAATTGTATGACCTCCCTTTTTTATAGAGGAATTTGAAAATAATCCGTCCAATATGTATTAAATATAGAATTCTGTAAGAAGTTGTTGAATCCTACTTTATAATATTGATTTTATATAAAATTGTAGGGAATAGAAATTAGGGCGGTTTTTATGCGAGGAGGCGGAATGATTCGAGAACAAAAGGGGGTGCTGGATAAAGAGTTAATCTTATGACCTTTTCCGCAATTATTGTTGTTAGCAGAACTTTTGAAAGAAGATCCTACATTAATATATCCCTTTTTTAGTTAATAATAGCCTCCTTAATACTAGTTAATACAAGGAGGCATTAAATTTTTAATAATTAATGATATGTGTACCCTCCATCAGGAAATAATACATTACCCGTAGTAAAACTATTTTGCATTAAATATAGGACAGTATGTGCAATTTCATCATTATATCCAGCTCGTTGTACAAGTGAAAGAGATTTATAAGCTTCGTAAGCAACTAGTCTATTTTCATTTTGTTCATTTTCTCTTTGTATTGTTCCAGGAGAAACAACATTAACTCTAATAGGAGCTAATTCAACAGCTAAAGCTTTCCCTAAACTTTCAATAGCACCATTGCAAGCTCCATAAGCAGGTGCGCCTTTAAGTGGTCTTTGACTAAATGCACCAGACATTAACACAATCGATCCAGAGTTTGAAAGAAAAGGAATTGCATATTTTACGGCATAATATTGAGGCCAAAACTTTCCGATGAAGCTACTTTCAGCAATTTCCTCTGTAGAGGTAATTGGTCCAAGTGTGTAAGAGGCTCCCGGTGTGAATAAATGATCAAAGTTCCCAACTGTCTTGAAAAAATTTTGTAATTGCTCTTTATTTTGATTATCCAATATATAAGTTTGAAGATGATTGTTATTTATTACTTCTCGAGCAACTTTTAATTTTTCTTCCGAGCGTCCGGCAATAATAACATGTGCGCCTTGTTTAATTGCTTGTGTTGCTGTTGCGTGTCCAATACCAGAGCTCCCGCCAATGATAACGATACGACTATCTTTTAATGTAGTAATAGACATATTTTAGCCACTCCTTTAATAAAAAATTTAGAATATAACTAACTGTGCTATGCTTTTATTATTCGCTAAAAGGGAGCAAGTGAAAAGTACGCACTTTATATGTACATAGTCGCAAATTTCGTACTAATTGCTATACATGCGGATAAGTAATAGGGAAAATTTCTAAATATGGTTTATCCCGTAAAAGACCGATTGGTTCAACTAATAATCAGTGTGGGATGAACAAAACCCCCACTGATTAAAGTTTCACTTTATGATATCTGAGGAGAGGTGAGAAAAATGGATTTACAAGAACCGAAGTTAAAAGGAGTAATAGCAACATTACAAATAATCGGTGGGAAATGGAAGCCACTCATTTTATTTATTTTGCTAACAGATGGAACGAAACGTTTTGGTGAATTAAAGAAATTAATACCAGATATATCTCAAGGGACGTTAGCAAAGCAATTACGTGAATTAGAGCAAGATCAACTAATAAAACGCGAAATTTATCAAGAAATACCACCTAAAGTAGAATATAGCTTAACTGAACATGGAAAAACAGTCAGTACTGTTTTGGATAGTATGTGTAGTTGGGGAAGAGGACATTTAGAACATATAGTTAAAGATAAACTATAAAATTGTTATGTAAACTTAATGTAGTACGAAGTGAAATGTTGTTTTAATAATTTTTATTTTATAATATATAATTAAACAGTGTTGCAGGTTATAATACATATTTAATTTATTTTTACAAAGGGGAATTAATAAGATGAACGAATTAGAGTATAAAAGCTTCTATGATAAAGTAGGAAGATTAAATGGATGGGATTTTAGTAAAATAAAATGTGAAACTGTAGGAGATATATGGGACTTTTATGGAGAAGTGAAAGAAAGATGTAAACCATCAGACACTCTACTTGATGTTGGTACAGGCGGAGGAGAAAATGTACTTAACATAGCATCATCAGCTAAATTGTTGATTGGAATTGATAATTCTAACGGCATGATTGCAACGGCACATTCTAACTTGAAAAAATCAGGTGTACAAAATGTTGAGTTTCTTCAAATGGGTTCTGAAGCTTTAACATTTCCACATGCACATTTTGATATTGCTTCAAGTTGTCATGCCCCGTTTCTGGCATCTGAGTTAGCGAAAGTAATGAAAAAGGGTGCCTTTTTCTTAACATAACAAGTAAGTGAGAATGATAAATTAAACCTGAAAGAAGCATTTGGTAGAGGACAATGCTTAGGTGAACGGGATGGTACTTTAAAAGAAAAGTATATGAATGAACTTATTAGTGCAGGATTTGATCTCGTGCAAGTACGTGAATATGATGTTACTGATTATTACAGTAGGTCTGAAGATCTCATTTTCTTATTAAAACATACCCCTACTATTCCTAGATTCGGAGAACAGGAAGAGGATTTTACTATTTTACAAAAGTTCATTGATACGTATAGTTCTGAAAAAGGAATTCGTACTAATTCAAAAAGATTTATGATTATTGCTGTTAAATTATAATATATTTTAGTGTAAAAGCTGCTTTTCATTTAAAGAAAAGCAGCTTTTTGTGTGGAAAAGAATACAGGAAATACTTGAAAATAATAGAAATAAATAAAGTGTAAATTAAAAAATCAAAATATGGAGGATAAATGTCTTGAAACGTTACTATATTAGCAATGAAAAAATAAATGTACATATTACTGAATGGGGGAATAATGAGAAGCCCGTTATCTTTTGTTTACATGGATTAGGTAGTACGAGTTTAAGTTTTATAGAAATTGCTGAGGAATTAAAAGAAGAGTATAGATTTATCTCCGTTGATGCACCTGGACATGGTAAAACACCCCCATTTGAAAGAACAGAAGATTATGAGATGCACAATTTAGCAAATTGGTTAAATGAAATAATAAATGAATTGAGAATCGAATACTTCTATTTTCTATCACATTCATGGGGAAGTTTTGTAGCGTTATTTTATTTGTTAAATCATCCAGAAAAAGTACAAGGAAGTATTCTTATTGATGGTGGATATCAAACAAAAAGGCTTAAAGAAGAAACGTTGGAAGAAGAAATTGCTTATTATGAAAAGGACTTTGATGAATACGTTTTTAATAATTGGGACGAATTTTTCAAAAGTGAAAAAGCAGCTTATACTAGGTGGTCTTCATTGTTAGAAGTTGCTGTAAAGGATCTAGGGATCGAAATGGATAATAAAGTATGGTGGCATGCCAGGGGAAATACAGCTAGTAATATAATAAGAGGTATGCATAAAGATGAAACAATAGATATATATGAGAAGCTACCGGCTAATATTGTATTACTTCGAGCTACAGTCCCACAAGTTTGGGCGGATTATAGAGATAAGACAGCAAATGTTTTTAAAGAGAAAACGGACAGTATAGTAAAAGTAATTCCTGATACTACACACATGTTGCACTGGGATAAACTAGAAATTGTTATAGCGGAAATAAAAAATAATTGGAGATAACATATTCATACTAAAGTTGTAGTTTCTATATGAAAAATCCATCCTTCCGTTTGATTTTATCTGTTTATAAGTGTAATACAATACGAATAGATAATAAGAAATGAGGGGGAATGTAAAGTGATTACACATATATCAGATATAAAACTACAAACGGTTTCCATAGAAGGGGTAAAACAAGTTTATAAGGACATATTATCTTTTCCAATAAAAAAAGAAACAGCATCCTTCATTCAATTTGAAGTAACACCTTATACAACAATTAGTTTTCAAGAAGTGTATGAACCAATCGCACCTGCACATTTTGCTTTTGAAATCCCATATTCAAAATTCCATGAAACAGCAAAATGGTTAAAGGACTCTGGATTACTCATTGTAAAATGGCAAAATGGAAATGTAATTGGTGAAGAGAATGGTCTATTCAATTTATACTTTAAAGACGGAGATGGAAATCTACTCGAAATTATCGCACATAGTTATGTTAAAGAGGATGTATTAGTACCACACTCACCTTTAAACATTTTATACGTAAGGGAAATTGGTCTTCCTGTTAAAAGTGTACCTGTTTTTACGGAATGGTTAAAATCAAATCTAAATATGAAAACGATGGAAGATGGGGATATTTTTAACTTTGTTATAGGTGGCACTGCATATATCGTCGCGACTTGGTGGCAGCGACCTTGGATTCCAATCGCGATGAAAGCTCTATCACCGAAAGTATACGTTTCTTTCGGAACACCAGACGTCGCATTTTTACAGCGAATCCAAAATAACTTTAAGAAAAATAGTGTATCATTTGAATGTAAACGTAATGAAGTATCATTTATTGAGCAAGGATATACATTTTCAATTGTGCATACATCAGAGTTTCATTCGGATATTCCTAAACAATTAAACTTACCGCTTTCTATTTAAGGATGGAAAGCGGTAAGTTTTTTGTATATTCGTGAAGAAGGTTTTAGCTAGGAGTATAGTGAATTTAAAGAGAAGTATAAGGTGTTATTCTAATTTATGTTAAGGGGGGAAATAAAGTGGTTTTAGGTAATCCAATTGCAAAAGGGAATACAGCAGAAATTTATTTAACTGATGATAAGGTTGTAAAATTATTGAAAGATTACCTCCCAGATACAGAGTCTATGAATGAAGCAAAAAAACAAAAATATGCGTATTCATGTGGGTTGCCAGTTCCAAACGTATTTGAAGTGAAAAAGATACAAAATAGACAGGCAATTATTATGGAACATGTAAAAGGGGACAACATTGGTGATCTTTTGCTTAATAATTTAAATGAGGCAGAGCGTTATATCAGCCTTTGTGTTAATGAGCAAAAAAAGATTCATGCTATACATGTGAATACAGATGAAATGGAGTTAATGAGGGGAAGGTTAGAGCGTCAAATTAAATCTGTGCATAAATTGGATGAACGCAAAAAGAAGGATATATTACAAAAATTAGATTTTATTACATTTGATTTTAGGCTATGTCATGGAGATTTTCATCCATTTAATTTGATTTTGAGTAAGGAAGAGAAAGTGAAAGTTATAGATTGGGTAGATGCTAGTTCAGGTGATATTCGCGCAGATGTATTTCGAACATACTTGTTGTACTCACAATCTTCGGTAGAATTAGCTGAGATGTATTTACATATATATTGCAGTCGTACCGGCATATCAAGAGATGAAGTTTTTCAATGGGCTCCTATTATTATTGCAGCTAGATTTTCTGAAAAAGTATCACCGCAAAATGAAGTGTATTTGAGAAGATTATTGAATCAGTATTTATAAGTCATAAAAAAGGTTGTCAGCTAATTAATAAATGCTGTTGTTTAACCAAAGTTTCCTTGCAGTTAAACAACAGCATTCTTAAATATTGATATAGGTATTCTTATTTTCGATCTTCATCCTATAAAGGTTCATAATCCGTACTTGTTCCTCCGTTAATTCTTCTTTATCCCAATACATATGCATTAAGCTATATTCAAAAATCTCCTTTAATTTAATAAATAACGGAAACTTGTCTTTCATCTCTTTTGGTAGCTCATTTTCCTCTTGGTAGCCTTCAAATAGTGCTTTTGTAATAGAATACTCATAGTCAACGATATTCCCATTTCCAGCAAATGAATATTCTATCGCACTATAAATAGGAACGGC
Organism: Bacillus cereus group sp. MYBK95-2; assembly: GCF_051915225.1. Lineage (NCBI taxonomy): Bacteria > Bacillati > Bacillota > Bacilli > Caryophanales > Bacillaceae > Bacillus > Bacillus cereus group sp. MYBK95-2. The sequence goes on from NZ_JBQAEH010000008.1 coordinate 140,844, forward strand.
TAAATCGAATATGTAAAAATGTTTTTGGAATGAATCCAAGAGAATACCAACTTAACAAAATGCCTATTCAATCATTTGTTAAACTAAATTTAAATAAAGAAGGGGTGTTTAAAATGAATATTTCTAGAAAAATAGAGGTTGAACAGTTACGAGATAGGAAGAGTGAGCTATTTGATAAAGAGGTACTTAACATATTAAATGGTCAAGTTATGTATGAAGAATTTAAAAACGAAAAGCTAATGGGTGATTCTGATTATGCACCATTTAATGAGGCAATGTGTGTGAAGCCTGCTACTACTCAAGTTTTTAATGAAGAGTTTATTAAAACAAGAGCGAAAGGACATAACAGTTCAGTAGAAAGTTATATAAAAAAGGTTATAGATCCGTTAGAAAACCTTTTTACGAAAAAGTATAAATGTATTGTTCTATGGTTTGGTGAAGATATGTTTTGCCAAATGAACCTACTTACCATACTTTCTCACCTTGAACAGTCGGCTTATGAAGGGAAGGTATACTTAAATAGCTTTAGAGAGGATGAATTTAAAGTAAATCAAATTGAACTTGAATTGGGGAATTATTCTTCTATATACAATGAAGTATTAGTAAACCATAAAAAGACCTCTCATAAGGTACCACCTGTAATGTGTCAGGCTATAGACTTATTTTTAGAAATGTTAACAGAAGATAATGCAGTAATGAAATTCATCTCTAAAAATAAAGATTTATCAACTCGTGAATTATTAATAAAGTTGTTTTATCTTTTTCCAATAATCGGATATGGAGATACTCAGTACATAGAGTTGATTAATAAAATAAAGAAGAAAGCTACACCAAAAATATAGGTGCAGCTTTCTTCTTAGAATTGCTCAAGTAATTCTAATTCTTTTTCTACAAATAGCATTAGTTCTTTAATTGTTTCACCAGAAAAATCAAAACGAATACCGGCTGCATCATACACTTCTTTTATAGATTGCGAGCTTCCTAGTGATAATGCCTTTTTATAATTTTCTAGCGCTTGCTTAGGATCCTCTTTATATTGTTTATACATTTGTAATGCACCAAGTTGGGCGATCGCATATTCAATATAATAAAATGGTACTTCAAAAATATGGAGTACAGGTAGCCAACTCGTTGCTATCCAGTTTTCGTAGCCATCAATATGTATGACGCTAGACTGATAATGTTTTTGAAGTTGTAAGTATTTTTCATTTCTTTCTTCAGAAGTATGACTTGGATTTTCATACAGCCAGTGTTGAAATTGATCGACAATAAGCATAATAGGTAAATATGAAATAACATCTTTAAAGAAGTTAATTTTTGCTTGTTTTAAATCTTTTTTGTCTGTATAGAAGGTATCCCAATAATTAAGCGAGAATAACTCCATTGTCATACTGGCTAGCTCAGCTGTTTCAGCTGGAATTTCTATATACTGTCGTAATTTTAATGGTTTTATGAGTTCGTTATGAATGCTATGACCCATTTCATGTATAAAAGTGACAATATCATCTTGTGTATAATTTAAGTTCATAAAAATATAAGATAATTGTGAAGCGGGTAAGTACTCACAAAAGCCACCAGCTGCTTTTCCTTTGCGGCTTGTTAAATCAAGACAATTGTGTTTATACATTCGGTTTAAAAGTGCTGAAAATTCAACATCTAGTTTATTAAAGATATGAGTGCTCTTTTCAATTAAATCATTTTCATTTGCAATAGGTTTAAGTACTTTTTGATCTGGAGTTACAGCTGATACATCCCACGGGCGAAGTGTATCCAATTGCAGTTTATCTTTTTTCTCTAGCAATATTTTATCTTTAAGAGGCACAACATACTTACGTATGGATTCAGCTAGTTCATAGCAATCTATCGCTGAATAATCAAAACGCTCGTATTTTTTGAACATATAATCACGATAATTCTCTAGTTGAATATTTTTTGCTTTTTGATGGCGAATTTCAATTAATTGATTTAATATGTTTTGGAGTTCTTTTTCAACAGATAAAAATTGTTCAGAAATAATGGTTTTTGCCTTTTTACGGGTGTCACGATTCGAATCTTGTAAATAGGATTGTAATTCTGTTATCGTTTTTTCTTCTCCGTCCCAAATTCCACTTAATCCTCCAGTGATTTCAAAGTACTCTGTGACTAATTTGTCTTCCTTTATTTCTAATTCGATATTTTCCTCACAAAATAACTTTTGAGCATTTTTTATTTTTGTATCTAATAAACCATATACATTAGAATCTAATTCCATTCGAAAAGGTGACTCTAAATATTTATTATCCAATAAATTTTGGTATCGCTTTAAAAGTGGCTTTACAAATTGTTGATCATGTTCAAAAGTATCCTTTATTTCTTCATCATCCGTATTACATTGAAAGGCGATGTAATGTGATCTTAATTGTTCTTCGATGTCCCAAATTACTTTTGACTGCTCTTTTAACCAATTTTCAAGGTCTAGTTTTGAAGAAATCATTTTATTTAATAAAGTCGAAAGAGTTTTTTCCAATTGTAGTACATTACTAATATCAATCGTATTTACACGTTGCATTATATATCCCTCACTTTTTATTTATTCATAGAGATATTCTATTTATTAATTGTAATTCCCTTGTTAAGTGGGGTAAATGTGAAATAATGTTAAATTTAATAATTAAAGAAGGTATTTATATGTCAAAGTAAAAAGTTTATCGTAAATGAAAATATATGGAGGGGTGCTGCATGAGAAAGGGAAAGAAGTTACTTGTATTTTTATTTCCACTTGCTTTATTATGTGCCTGTGAGAATGACATTGAAGATGCTAAAAGTGAAGATTCTATAGTGATGGATATTGCCACAGCAGCGGTAAAGGAGGAATCTTTTTTTAGTGCTGCTATAAGAGATGAAAAAGAAAGAATATTAGATTTAGAGATTGCTGATAGCGAAGATAGTAACGAAATAAAAAATGATATTAATAAAAGATTGGTGATACAAGGTGTAACGTCTTATAAAATCAATATAACTCAAAGAAATAGAGAAGTTGTAAAGGCAGAGAGTAGATGGAATCAAGTTTTTGGACATATATTTGATGACGTATTCAGAAAAAATGGATATGAAGGGTTTGGTATTCAGCAAATAAATTATAAAAAGAATCAACCTGTTACCATTGATATAAAAACTAAGATTAGCGATGATGAAGTAGGGGCGAGAGAACTTGGACAGAAAATAGAAAAAGAAGTTGAAGTTGTACTTAAAACAGAAGCAGTAAAGAAATGGATTGAAAATGATTCATATGCTATTGGGATTTACGATATAGATGATCGGAAAATTAACTAATTGAGGAATGAATGCTATATGAATGAAAAATCGATATAATTAAATATAGAATTACTGAAGGAGGTGTAAGATGTATAAGTATTTACATATTTTAAACGACATAGAAAATATGATTCAAAATGGAGAAATAAGAGAAGGAAAGAAATTACCGTCTATACGGTCACTCGTTACGCAATATGAATGTAATAAGGCAACAGTTATACGTGCGCTTCATGAATTAGAAAAGCGTCACATTATATATTCTGTCCCTCAAAGTGGATACTACGTTGTTAAAAAATCAGAGAGTACTATAGAAAATAACGAGATAATTGATTTTGCCTCCTCAGCACCAGATCCAGATGTTTTTCCGTATTTAGATTTTCAACATTGTATTAATAAGGCTATTGATACGTATAAAAATGATTTGTTTGTATATGGAACGCCGAAAGGCTTACCATCTTTAATACCAGTTATTCAAAAACAACTAGCAAATTATCAAGTCTTTACAAAAGAAGAAAATATTTTTATAACATCAGGTGTTCAGCAGGCACTTGCTATATTAACTTCTATACCATTTCCGAATGGAAATGAAACTGTATTAATTGAACAACCAACATATCATCTATATATTGATTATCTAGAAATAAATAAAGTTCCTGTAATCGGTATTAAACGTACGAATGAAGGTATCGATTTGAATGAATTGGAGCAAATATTTCAAACCGGAAAAATAAAATTCTTCTATACGATACCGAGATATCATCATCCGCTTGGAACGTCTTATTCTAAAGATGAGAAAGAAAAAATCACACTATTGGCTAAGAGATACAATGTATTTATAGTGGAAGATGATTATTTAGCAGATTTAGAAACTGATTCAAAAGCAGATCCATTATATAGCTTGGATAATTGTAGTCATGTCATATATTTGAAAAGTTATTCGAAGATTATTTTTCCAGGTTTACGGGTTGGAGTTGCGGTCATTCCACCATCCATTGCAAATGCGTTCTATACATACAAAAAGATACTAGATATTGATAGTCCGATGATTTCTCAAGCGGCTTTAGAAATTTATATAAAGAGCGGTATGTTTGAACGTCATAAAAGTAAAATTAATTCTTCCTACTATAATAGATCAATAAAACTAGCAGAAACATTAGAAAAAGTGCAAAATGAAGATCCATCATTATTTACATATAATAGACAAAACACATTTGGAATACACACTTGTTTAGAAATGCAGAAAAACACAGTTACAGAAACACTTATACAAAAATTAGGTGACAGGCAAATAAGTGTCGATACTATTGATAAGAATTATATGAGGAATTTTCCTAAAGAAAAACTGTTAAAGTTAAATGTTTCGAATGTAAAAGAAGATAAGATTGAAGAAGGTATTCGTAAAGTAATTGAGGAAATCAAGCAATTAAGACAGTTTAATTTTCAGTTTAGAAAAGAATAATTTGAATTAGGAGGTTCGTTGTGAGGCGCAAAATCATTCTCTTGTTTGTATGTAGCGCTATAGTGGCAGGTGCAATTGTTGTGATTACATATTATAAAAAAGAGGATTAATGCATAGCAGTTGCAAAGTATTCAAGAGGTATTATCGTAGATTAAAATAACGAACCTATAACTAATGTGAAAATTTATGAAGATTCAATTGAAAGTAAGATGCGTAGTATTTCAAATGCACAAGGTGAATTTGAAATACCACATGGAGTTTGTGGTGAAATTGCATTAAAATTAGTTACTCAGAATGGGGAAGTCTATACGAGAAAATATGATAAGAATCATGTGTAAGAAGAAAACTAAAGGTGAATAAAATGAAACCATTACAGAGAAAAGTAGCAGTTGTGGACGGAGCAACTATATATGTAACTGAATAACTATATGTTTTTTAAGAGCGCTCTTAGAAAAGAGTGCTCTTTTTCATTAATGTAAATATTTACTTAGCATCTTTTTAAAATGATTTTTATCATAATTTACATATTGCGTAGCTGTATTTCGTATTGGATCTCCGGCATAAAATCTTTCATACAATTCGTGTCTAGATCCTAATGGACTTCCAATGATATCCCAGGCTAACTTAAATAATTTTGTGCGTTGTTCGGCATCTATATTCGTTCCTTTAAAGTGCTTTTTCAATAAATTAGCTATCGGACTTTGGAAGTCATTCGAGCTCGAAGGAAGTTGAATGAACCCACCTGCTCCAATTAATTGTAAAATTTCTATTGCACGGGGATAATATTTGGAACCAAGATTCCTTGCAGTTTCAATATATTTAAAATTCGGCAAATAAGTTTTCGTTTCATTTGTAGTACCTTCAACTTCTGCAGCAATTAAAAGTGCGCGAATTGTTTCGATTTGCATAATTAATTCCCCAAGCTTCTCTTGAACATGCAAATAAGTAGTAGCACCGATCGCTTCAGCAATTTCACAAGCAATTGCAGTTATAAATTCTAGCTTTACTACTAATCGTACAATTGCTTGGTGATAAGCTAAACTACTAGAAGCTACATCTGACTTTATTGCCCATAACGCTTCAGGGTTGTTATATAGTAAGACTCGTTCCCATGGTACAAATACATTATCAAAGATTAATAGTGCATCCATTTCATCGTACTGTGAGCTAAGAGGGGAATCAACTGTAATTGAATGTGTATTCGCAAATGGTTCTCTACAAACCATATGTAATCCAGGGGAATTGGCTGCCACGATGAGAAAGTGAGCTAAATCTTTTTGAGTATCAGTCAGTTTTGCTAATGGATAGATTAATAAATCATTTGAATAAGGAGAAGCAGTACCAATCATTTTAGCACCACTTAAATAAATTCCATCAGAAGTTTTTTTCGTAACTCTTAGTAATCCTAAGTCGTTTGTATTCAACATTGATTCTGTAGATCGATTTATTTGTGGATCACGTTGAACTACGCTTAAGAATAAGTGATTATCTCTTGCTTCTTCATAATAAGATGTAATTTTATCTGGAAACTGTGCATCGAATTTTTTATAAAAATATTTTGATACGTACCAGCCAGTAAGTCTCGATCTTGCGTAATCAGATAGTCTACTCATTACACCGTCTGTAGCATAACTCCACGTTTCAAAAGCGGTTCTCCTCATTAATAATTCGTTATAGGAATTCGGAACTAAAAAGGCTGTATGGACAAATTCTTTCGTTTTTGGACTAACATATCCAACAGAATCTCTTCGTATTGGATCATCAAACAATGTAAATAAATTAGAAATGGTACTTAATGTTCCTGCAAAATGTTTGTCTGTAGTTACATCTACTTTTTGTCCATAGAGCCAAACGTTACGACCATCTTGTAAGCTCTTTATATAGTAATCTTTCAAATTTTGCATATTTCCTCCTTCTAAAGACTATTCATATATTTGGACATCTTTTAATGGTGGGGAATATACGTGGAAAGTTATTACTGCTGAATCTGTAGCATTATACATTTTATGCACAGTATCTTTTTTTACTGTGAAAATATTTCCCTCTGTAAACTCTTCAATCCGCTCGCTATTATTTTCGTACGTTATATTTTGTAACGTACCATTGACTATTAGTATACATCCTACAGATATTCCATGATCGTGCACAAAGGTCTTTGCTTTGCTGGGGAAATTTAATACTAAAATCTCTACGAATTCAGACTGATAGATAACGTTCCTTCCGTATTCAAGATTAACTGGTGAAGTAATAAAAGGAGCTATTTTATGAAGTGAAATATTTAATGATTGAATAGTGTGTATTAAATTGAACGTATCGTAGTTACATAGGTTATTAAATGCCTTTCTTATGTTATGAATCAACTGCATGTACAACTTCCTCCTAAGCATTTGCAGTGAAAGAAAGTAATCTCCTATTATATCGTGTGTAGTCGATTACATAACATTGTATTGAATAAATTCAAAAAGGTGACTGGTTTTAATTTGGTAATATTTGCTCTGGACTACATGGTAATTAATTCCTTTTTTATGGTATGCTTGAACTATAGCCCGCTTTCTATTGGAAAGGTGATGAAATAAATGGCAGTTCTTTTAGTGGATAATCTATATCAAATGTCTATTGTTTTACTGATCTTATGTTCATTTTGTTTTTATAGATATTTAAAGAAAATAAAAAGGGAAAGAAAGCTTACAGGTTTTGAAATTACGATGTATATCGTGACGCAACTTGCGTATTTCATTTGGGCGGCAACGACTTTTCTTAAAATGTTATCAGAATAGTAATCTTGAAGTATTAGACGCTGAACAGAAAGGTACAGGAGCATTAAAGGTATAAACGTGGGCAAGGGTAATTTATCATCTATTAGGTAAATAAATTTAGTCGAAATTTAGATGGATAACAATATTACTTATAACATCTTTATAAAAAGAGAGGATATAAATGGAACAATATAAGTTAATTGTAAAAGGGCCTAAACAACTTGAGTGGGAAACAAATGAAATTAAGGACATACAGGACGATGAAATTATCGTTAAAACAATCGCAGGATCGATAAGCATTGGGGCCGAGTTACCACAGTATAATGGATCCGATGTTACAGATCCGCATCCTTTTTATCCAAGAAAAACTGGATATGAAAGTTATGGTGAAGTGATTGAAGTTGGTAATCAAGTAACACATGTAAACGTAGGTGATAAAGTAGTTTCTTTTTATGGACATGAAACGATAGGGATAGTTAAGGCGCATAAAGTAATTCGAGTGCCTAGTTCTATACAACCTAAAATTGCTTTATTATCTATTCTTTCATGTGATGCCGCTAAAGGAGTATTGAAACTAAACCCGCGACAGGATGAAAAAGTACTTATAATTGGAATGGGAGTTATTGGTTTACTCGCTTGTTATTTCTTAAAATACTATGTAGGCATTGAGCACGTGGATGTTGTTGAGCCTAATAAAAATAGAAGAGATTTTGCAAAGAAGTTTGGTACGAAAAACATATATGATTCAGAAGAGAAAATAATAGAAACATATGATTATGGTTTCGAATGTTCTGCTACAAATAGTGGGTTCCATACTTTGCAAAAAGCTCTTAAAACTAATGGTGAAATATGTATACTGTCTGATGGCAATATAGAAGAACTAACATTAACTGCTAACTTTTATCAGAAAGAATTGCAAATCATTGGATCAAGTGATGGATACGATTATCAAAAGCATGCAGATTGGTTTTTTGAAGAAATAGGAAAAACACCATTTATAGAAGAGATCTTTCAACATGAAATACATTATACTTCACTCATACAATGCTTTGATGAATTGAGTTTAGGGATAATTAAACCATTAAAAGTATATGTTTCATATGAATAACGAAAAAAATGAGAAAATATTTGTCACATACCTTACAAATGTTTCGTCACATTTATGATTACTAAATGAGGAGGAACATATATGAAAATATTTGTAGCAGGTGCAACGGGTGTAATAGGACGTTCTTTATTGCCAATGTTAATAAAAAATGGGCATACAGTTTTTGCGATGATCCGTAATACTTCGCAAGTAGAAGCAATGAAAAAGGTTGGTGCCATACCAGTAATAGCTGATGTATTTAATAGAAAGGCTGTATTTTCTGTATTAGAAGAAACAAATCCCGATGTAGTTATTCATCAATTAACGTCATTATCTTCATGGGATTTTGAGGATAATGCAAAAATTAGAACAAAAGGCACTCGTAACCTTGTCGATGCAGCTAAAAATGTAGGGGTACAGAAAATAATCGCTCAAAGTATTTCATGGGCGTATGAACCAGGGGATACATTTGCGACTGAAAAAGATTCACTACATATTACTGCTTCCATGCCTCGACAAGTCACTGTTAATGGCATATTGAAATTAGAAGAAGCTGTTACTGAATTACCTGAATCGGTAATACTTCGTTATGGCACATTATACGGACCAGGAACATGGTATGCGGAAAACGGATTAATAGCAAATCAAGTTCGTAATAATGAGATTATTGCATCAGACGGGATAATCTCGTTTATACATGTCGAAGATGCTGCAAGAGCTACTATGCTATCCCTTAATTGGCCTTCAGGAATCGTAAATATTGTAGATAATTATCCAGCAACTAGTAAAGAATGGTTACCAATATATGCAGCAGCGATAGGGGCACCTAAGCCTAAAGTTCAAGATGGGAAAAATAGTTGGGAAAGAGGAGCTTCCAATAATAAAGCACGTAAAGAGTATGGTTGGATACCTTTATTTCCATCATGGTCTGAAGGATTTAACAACTTAATAGGTAAGTAAAACACACCTTTAATGGGAATGATAGTAAAATACACCATTAAAGGATTGGGTTATTATGAATATAATTTGGGAAAGTATTATATTAACTTTTACTGGAATAATTGTTTTGAAAATGACAGGTAGTACATCTGTCAGCCAAATGACAAGAGCTGAAATCATTATAGTTGTATCAATTGGCCGTATTATTGTAGAACCTGTATTAAGTAGAAAAGTAGTCCCATCTATATTCGCGGCTATCATATTTGCAAGCATATTACTTATCATTCATTTCTTTGAATTGAAATTAAGGAAGGTGGAACAATTTTTAAATGGAAGTAGCATTATAATTGTTGAAAACGGAGAGATTGTAAAAGAGAATTTGATGCAGGCAAAAATGTCGGAACAACAACTTTATATGCAATTAAGAGAAAAAGGGATTCATGACGTAAAGAGTTTACAGCAAGTTACAGCGGAACCGAATGGTCGTATTGGTTATCAATTAATAAAAGAAGCACAACCAATAACTTTAGAAATGTTAGAAAAAGTATTAGATCGGTACAATATAAAAAGATAATTTCTCGTGAGAAAAAGCCAATACTATGAACTGCACCCCAATTGTTAGACACAGTCTAACAATTGGAGGTGCAGTTTTTTGTATGACAAAATTTACGAAGGATTTAAAGTTAACGCTCGTTCAAGGATTTATCCGAAAATAATTTCTCAAGCAGAATATGCAAAACAGATGCATATTACAAAGGCACAATTTCAATACTGGTTACGCTTATACGAACTCCATGGAGAAGAAGGTTTACACGAGGTCTATACAAATTACACCGCAGAGTTTAAACTAGACGTACTAAATTTTATGGCTCAATCGGGTATATCGTTAATGGATACAGCGGCTATATTCATGGTTCCTTCTTTTACAACGGTTTATCAATGGAAGAAGCAATTTGAAGTAGGTGGCTTAGATGCCCTTGAACCAAAGAAAAAGGGGCGTCCATCCATGAAAAATAAAAACACAAAACATGATACTAAAAAGATTCCGGCAGAAGGTTCAGTTGAAGCGTTACAAGCTGAATTAGAACGCTTACGTATGGAAAATGCGTATTTAAAAAAGTTGAATGCCTTAGTTCAAAACAAGGGAAAATCACCAAACAAGACAAGGCACAAGTAGTCTATGAATTAAGGCATGAGTTTCAAGTGAAAGAATTAGTAAAGTTAGCGGATATCCCTCGAAGCACCTATTATTTTTATGTAAAACAAATGGATAGAATCGATCCAGATGCCGATTTAAAAGTAGAAATTAAAGCGATTTATGATGAACACGAAGGTCGTTATGGATATCGTCGTATTCGTAATGAGTTAGCCAATCGTAATCAAATAGTGAATCATAAAAAAGTGCAACGAATTATGAAAGAGTTAGGTTTAAAATGTCTTGTACGTATGAAAAAATATAAATCTTATAAAGGAACAGTTGGTAAAATTGCACCTCATATTTTAGAGCGTAAATTTACGGCAGATACGCCAAATGAAAAATGGGTAACCGATATTACAGAATTTAAATTATTCGGTGAGAAACTTTATTTATCACCTGTATTAGACTTGTATAATGGTGAAATCATTACCTATACAATTGGCTCTAGACCGACGTATTCACTTGTTTCAGAAATGTTAGAGACAGCATTAGAAGGTTTACCTGAAAATCACCAACTAATGATGCATTCAGATCAAGGGTGGCATTATCAAATGAAACAGTACCGTCACGCATTACAAAAAAGAGGTATCGTACAAAGTATGTCTCGTAAAGGCAACTGTTATGACAACGCAGTAATGGAGAATTTCTTTGGAATCATGAAGTCTGAGTTTCTCTACATAAAAGAGTTTGAAAGTGTAGAGCACTTCAAAATAGAATTAGAAAAATATATAGATTATTACAATACAAAACGGATAAAGGCAAAATTAAAAATGAGCCCGGTGCAATACCGGACTCATTTTTATCAAGCTGCCTAATGAAATAACCGTGTCTAACTTTTAGGGGTCACTTCACTATAACGGAAGTATTGGCTTTTTTATTTTTCTACAAACGTAAGGATTAATAAAATAGGGTGGATTTTAAACCAATCATTATAATAGATATAGGCTTATAATTGTGCTATATTCAATGGACTTATAGTGAATGTGGTAAAAAACTAATTTGGCATAGGTAGACGCAGCGTTAAAATTTATAAGTTTTTCATGTGATACTAAAAATGGATTGAAAATAAGGAGATAGATACATAATGGAATTTTGGGAATCAAGTTTTATCGAAAAACAAACGATGTGGGGATTTGAACCTACAGAATCTGCAATTTTGACAAAAGATTTTTTTCTTGAAAAGAACGTTAAGAATATATTAGTTCCGGGTATTGGATATGGAAGAAATGCAAAGGTTTTTATCGATAATGGTATAAATGTAACAGGTATTGAAATTTCGAAAACAGCGATCGATTTAGCAAGAGAAAACGGACTAGAAGATGTTAGTATGTATCACGGTTCAGTAAACGAAATGCCTTTTGATAATAAACTGTATGATGGGATATTTAGTCATGCACTTCTTCATTTGTTGAATGAACAGGAAAGAGAGAAATTTATTGAAGATTGTTATAATCAGCTAAAACCAGGCGGATATATGGTTTTTACAACTGTTTCTAAAAAAGCTCCCATGTACGGAAAAGGAAAACAATTGGATAAAGATTATTATGAGATAATGGAAGGTGTAAAAATGTTCTTTTATGATTCTGAATCTATAAAAAAAGATTTTAATCAATATAGATTAGTACAAGTTTCGGAAATTGATGAACCAAATAAGAACATGGCAAATAAACCTTCAATCAATTTCTTAATGATAAAATGTAAGAAAGAACGATAACTAAAAGTTATTAAGAATGATTAAAGATGTTTATATATTGATTATGCACAAATAAAAAGGACAAGCATATAATATAAATACCTTTTAACTTTAAGTAACCTTAACTTTCGTTAATAGGGTATCTCAAAATCCCCAAAAGAGCACTTGCGGAAACAAGTGCTCTTTTATTTTTTGTTTCATAAATATTTATAGTTGCAAATTTCGTGCAATAAAAATAAATCTGAGAGAAATAATCATATCTTTATTATACGATTATTTCTGAACTACAAACGATATAGCATTTGTTTTTAATTGAATGTGTCTTTCATTTCGAACAATATCATAAGCTAATTCTTTTATTTCAACTTTTAGTTCTTTCCATTCTTTATAAATGCTTTTTAAAGTACTTATCATTTCTTCGGTTGAAAGATTAATTTCAATTAAAGCTTCTAATTCTTCATTCGTTATTGAATCAATTTCTTGTATGTTAGAGTTAATAATTAAACAATTAATACCGTCGTTTTTTGTACCTCTTTTCATAGAGTGGAGTACATTTTTAAAATCTTCTTCTGATCTGACATGTTCTAAACTTGATACTGCAACGATATAATCATAAGCGTTAGAGTCAATATGATAGTTTTCAATTGCTGCTTCTTCTGTTTTTATAACCTCGAATACATCATGTTCTTTGCTATAAATTTGTAGCTTTGTTAAAGCGGAATTAAGTAAATCAACACATGTAACGGTGCCGCTAGTATTTTTTATTTTTTTTGCAATTGGAATGCTATTTCTCCCAACGCCAGAGCCAAGGTCAAGTACTTGCAAGTTGTTTTGTCCGTCAAAGTGGTTCATCAAGTCCATAACCGTTTTAACTGGTTTGAAAAGCCAAGAGCCAGCTTCAAACAGTTTATATTGTTCATAGCAAAGGTCGTGATATTTCTTTTCTTCTTGTCTAATGTAATCGATACGGTTCACATTGTTTCAGCTCCAATATTTTTATTGCAAAATGAATAGGTGGGACAGCCTTTAACATTTGTTTGAATTCGAAAAATACCACCAGCATGTGGATACTCTTTTAATTCGTTATCACTCATTCTTGTTCTGGCTGTTGTAACATATAAATCTGTTAAATTAGGCCCACCAAATGTACATGATGTTACATATAACGCGGGAATTGGAATGCTTAATATTTGTTCTCCAGTAGAGGGATTCCATCTAGTTATTTTTGAACCTCCCCAATGTGCAATCCATAAACAACCTTCTTCGTCAATTGTCATACCATCAGGTAGACCATCATTTTCAGAGAAATTGATTACATCACTTGGATTATGAATGTCTCCAGTACGTATATTATATTGATAGCGAACCACTTTTTTAGTAGGTGTATCTATAAAGTAAAAGTATGTATGATCAGGTGACCAAGCAATTCCATTTGATGTATTTACATGTGAAACTTTTTTCTCTACACTTAAATTATGATGTAAACAATACAAGGAACCTGCAGCATTCATACCGTATGTATCTGTAGAACCTGCCCAGAAACGACCAGCTGGATCACATTTTCCATCATTGAAACGATTTTCTATTAAATGTGGTTCAGGGTCAAAAATATGTGTCAGTTTTTCTGTATTTACATTAATAGAATAAAAGCCGTTTTCCATAGCTAAGAGTAGTACATCCTCTAAATATGGAACAACACAGCCAATTTGTTGATTGAGAACAATTACTCGGTTCGTATTAGCGGTAGGATTATATATGCATAATTTTCTCTCCATAATATCAACCCAATATAAAAGTTGCTTTTTTCCATTCCAACATGGTCCTTCAGCTAAACTTGCTTTAGCATCTAAAACTAATTCTATATTACTGAACAAGATGTTCACCTCGCGTTATAAGATATTAATATAATTCGATAAGAATAGAGGTAAACCTTTTAGTCAAAGGATATTAAAATTTATACTGTAGAAAAATGACCTTCTCAAGTGATTAAAAAATTGTATAAACAAGGAGAGGAAAATGCATATGATGTTTTATGAGATTGTTTGCTTTTCTTGTAAGAATATATTTCGTGTTTACGAAGGCAGTGAAAAATATAAGCGATTTAAAGAGAAACCAAAAGGGGCATATTGTTGTGATGAGTGTAGCCACAAAATTCAATTAGAAGCGATAAAGAATTTTTTTAGATAATTTTACGATTTCGATTCGGAAAAGTTTGACAATAAAAGTGTTATAAATTATCATATTAAAAAACTAATATTTAAGGCATAGAAGAGAAGAGTAGTTAAGAAAGAATACGTACAGAGAGCTCTGGTAGCTGAGAAAGAGCGGTATACATCTTAATGAAAAAAGACTTGGAGCTGCGCAAGGAACTAATTTATTTAGGGATGGTGCGACGGGTTCTCCCGTTATAGAGATAGGGTATAAGCATATTTTGCCGTACCTGAAGAGGTTAATATGGTGACATATTAACAAACTGAGGTGGTACCGCGAAGCTAACAACTCTCGTCCTCAAGATGAATAATCTTGGGGGTGGGAGTTTTTTTGTTGCATAAAACTGGAAATGAGAAACAAAAAATAATTGAGGTGAGTAATATATGCATTGGGCGTATGAAGTAGCACATGAATTAATTAGGAAACATCCAAATAAAGAAATGTTTGTTTGTGCATCTGGAATTAGTCCGTCAGGTTCTGTTCATATTGGGAACTTTCGTGAAATCGTAACGACTTATTTCGTAGTAAGAGCACTTCAAGATTTAGGGAAAAAGACTCGTTTTATATTTTCGTGGGATGATTATGATAGGTTTAGAAAAGTTCCAAAAAATATTGATCCATCTTTTGCAAAGTATATTGGTATGCCATACTGTGATATTCCAGATCCGTATGGATGTCATAACTCGTATGCGGAGCATTTTGAAAAAGAGTTTGAAAAATCGCTTCAAGCATTTGGAATTGAAGTAGAATTTATTTATCAACATGATGAATATAGAAGCGGAAGGTATAACGAAAATATATTAGAGGCCTTGTATAAACGAAAAGAAATATATGATATTTTAATGGGTTTTAAAACTAGAGAGTGTAGTGAAGAAGAACGAGAGAGCTTTTATCCAGCTACATTATATTGTGAGAGATGCGGAAAAGATACAACAACTATTACACATTTTGATGAAGTATTAAAAACAGTCCGGTATGAATGTGAATGCGGAAATGAAAAAGAGTTATCCGTATTAAATACAAATAAAATGAAACTAAACTGGAAAATCGATTGGCCGATGAGATGGATGATAGAGGATGTTATTTTTGAACCGGGCGGTAGAGATCATTCATCAGAAACGGGTAGTTATAATGTATCAAAAGAAATTGCAAGGAAAATATTCAATCGAGAAGCGCCTCATTACGTTGCTTACGATTTTATTGGTATTAAAGGGAATCATGAAAAAATGTCTAGTTCTTCAGGGAATAGTATTACACCAAGCAATTTATTGAAAGTGTATATACCAGAAGTAATTCTCTTTATGTTTGCAAAATACAAACCAGGCGCTGCTTTTCATATTGGGTTGGATGAAGATGTGATTCGTAATTATACAGAGTATGAGCGATTGAAAGATAGTTATGAAAATAAAACGCTCAAAAATGAAGATTTATTTGATGCAATTAAAATCTCTAGAGTTGATAGTGAGATTAAAGAATATCCGAAATTTAATCAAGTAGCAGGAACGTTACCATTATTAAATTTTGATTCAACTATTTTACAGGAGATATTAAAGAAAATAGATAGGAGCTATGCATTAGATGAAATGAGAGCGATAAGTAATCGCGCAGAGTATTGGATAAGAAACTTTCAATCTGAAAAATTAATCGCGGTAAATGAGGAGAAAAATGCAGAGTTTTACTACACATTAGATGAAAGGCAGAAAGAATGGCTAGTAGAAGTTTGTAAAATACTTCGTTCTAATAAAGATTACTCTAACTTAATGGAGCAATTATATGCAATTTGTCATCATGAAAATAAAAAAATAATGAAAGAAAATCAAAAACAATTATTCACTATTATATATAAGCTCATTATGAATCAATCAAATGGTCCTCGTATACCATTATTAATACATGTAGTAGGCATAGAAAATTTCATCACACTATTAGATTTCTAAAACACAGTTAATAGCAACGCAAGTACCAAAATTTCTAAGTACTTGCGTTGCAAATTTTTCTATCGTGAATACATTTTCGGACATTCATCACCACTTGGTTCATAAAAACAATGGCTTTTAAACTGTCCTACAAATGGCTGATTATACCATTCAGACGGACAAGCTCCAACTGGACGGAAATACCAAAGAGCCCATCGTGCAGGCCAGCGCCATTGACCTTGTAAAACTTTTCGTGCGATTTCTTTTTCTGATTCACGAGCGCGTTGATAAAAATATCCATATTGTACTGCTTCAAATCCGCCGGGGCTTTGATATACAGCGTCTCGTACGGTACGGAGTTGTTTAAAATCTAAGCAATCACAAAATACACGGTTTACTACAACGCATCCAACTAACTCCTCACCTTGGCGACCTTCGCCTTCAGCTTCAGCACGAATTAATCGAGCTAGTAAATCAACATCACTTTCGTTGTATGGAATAAGGGGCATAGTGATACCACCTTTCTGTTATAGTAAAGAGTGTATGTTATAAAACAATCTGCGTGCTTTTTTACATAAAAATAACATTTAATTTTAAGAGGAGCTTGTATAAAAAAAGCTAATTAGTAATAGTAGATAAATATAAAAGGGAGAGGTATTATGTATCGAATTCATAAAGACCATATTATTTACGCGATGTCATCAGAGAATAAACCATGTATGGTGTAGTTTTGAAATAAAGTTGCGATGCTGTATCTCTTTAATCAAAGAATTGTAAATATATGATCAAACTTTTTTATAAAACAGAAACATAAACCTGCTGGATAAGAAACCATTTGGATTAAACTTTTTTCAAAATGGTTTCTTTTTATTCAACATAGAATACGGTTTAACACAATATTTTTAATCAAACTTTATTTTAAAGCCACACATTGCTTTTTCTTATGGTGAATTTGTTTCTTAGTTATTTCCTGCATTTTATATCATTCACCAATCATGTAATGTTAAGGGAGATGACAAAAGAAAGGAAGGATGTACAAATGAGTATAGTAAAAAACGGAACATTGCAAGTAATTGGAGCAAGCATCTATTATGAGGTGCGTGGCTCGGGTCCAATTCTTCTTTTGATTCATGGTGGGGGTGGTGATGCCGACAAGTTCCATAATATTGCCGACCATCTTGCTAAATGGTATACCGTTGTTACTTACGATCGTCGTGGTCATTCCCGTAGCAATCTCGTCAATAAAACTGAGGATTACCATGTGCAAACACATAGTGAAGACGCTCACCGGCTGCTAGCCAATTTGACCAATGAACCGGCTTATATATTCGGAAGTAGTTCTGGTGCTGTCATCGGACTTGATTTGTGTATACGCCATCCTGGGCAGGTACAGTTACTAATCCCACACGAACCGGTTTTATTACAACTTTTACCTGAAAATGAGTTGAAGCAGGCTATAAATTTCATGGAAGACCTTAAAGGGAATCATAAAAGTGAGGTCATGAAGTTATTGTCAAATATCGATGATAGCAATTCCGGACTATCGAAGGATATGCTAACAAAGCGACTACTCGGCAATTCGATTTATTTCACTGAGTATGAAATCCCGGGAATTCTCAGCTATACTTTAAACATCGATGCATTAAAGCACTCATTAAAACCTGCATCGATACAGGTACGTCCAGCCGGTGGAAGTATTTCACGAGAATTTTTTCCTTACCATTGCGCATTCAACTTGGCAGAACACCTCGGAACAGAATTCGCAGAGTTTCCAGGAAACCATGTGGGCTATAACACAGTGCATCATAAAGAGTTTGCTGAGAGGTTACACGACATTCTTGAGAATTAATCCGGAAACGTATCAATCGGTAGTGTATGAGCACACCAAAGAGTTATAAGACACTTCGTAATTTAGGGTTTTGTCTTTATGTCTGAATTATAATACGATGCATGTTGTTTAAGAAAAGGGCGCGTTTGTTGAAGAATAAAGATAGAAAATGACCAAACTTTTTATAGTATAGAAACTTAAATTTGTTAGATAAGAATTCATTTTGATCAATCTTTTTTCAAAATGAATTCTTCTTGTTTACCATAAATTACGAGTCTGTGAGGTATGTTTAATCAAAGTTTATTTCAAAGCAACATATGGAAGTAGAAATTGGGAGTCGTCTTATATTTGGAACATATGATTGCTTTGAGAATCAAATTGACTCTGAAGATGTTGCGTTTCAAGAATTTGATTGAAACCGAATTAATCTGACGACTGGACCTGTATATATCAGTGGTGCAGAACCTGGTGACATATTAGCTGTAACGATTGAAAAGATAAAAATTGTAGAGCAAGGTGTTTTAACTACAGGGGTGAACCTTGGCGTAATGGGTGAAGATCTACATGAAAATACAATAAAAATCGTCTTAATACATAATGAACATGTTTTGTTTTCAAACGAACTACAAATTCTGATTAATCAAATAATTTGTGTAATTGGTACTGCACCGAAAGAAGAGAGCATTTCATGTGGCACACATCAGCTGCCAGTAATTTGAAAGTTTGTAAAGTTGTGGATCCACTTAAAACGGCACGAATGGAACTAAGTATGGATTATGTGGAGAAGCTAGGTTTTAATTGCAGTAACTTTCATATTAAGTAAGAATAATAGAAGAAGGATACTTTTGTATAAAAGCATCCTTTTTTTAATTTACGGATTTTGTGAAAAGAGGTAGTATTTATTTTATATAAGTATATTTGAGATTGTGGATTAAAAAGGAGTTCAATAATGGCCAAAATTATGATTGTAGAAGACGATATGAAAATTGCAGAACTATTATCAACACATGTTGCGAAATATGGTTATCAAGGAGTTATTGTATCGGATTTTCAAAATGTATTAAACATTTTTTTAGAAGAACAACCAGAGTTAGTTTTATTAGATATTAATTTACCGAGTTTTGATGGGTACTTTTGGTGTCGTCAAATTCGCGGAGTTTCAACATGTCCGATACTATTCATTTCGGCCCGTGAAGGTACGATGGATCAAGTTATGGCGTTAGAAAACGGTGGCGATGATTTTATTCCGAAACCTTTTCATTATGAAGTTGTAGTGGCGAAAATTCGTAGTCATTTAAGACGTGCATATGGAGATTATGCACCGAAATTAGAAGAACGAATGATTGAACAACAAGGTCTTTGTTTATATCCCGAAAGACTTGTATTGAAACTTAGAAATGACGAGATTGATATAACGAGAAACGAAGCCATTTTATTAGAGACATTAATGAAAAATTATCCGCGTGTTGTGAGTAGAGAAGTGTTACTTAATAAATTATGGGATAGTGAATCTTATGTTGATGATAATACATTAAGTGTAAATACAACACGTGTGCGTAAAAAGTTACAAACGTTGCATATAGAAGGTGCGATTGAAACGATTCGTAGTGTTGGATATAGATTTCATATTACTTGGGATAATGGTATAGAAAAATGATAAGGTTGTTTATACGTGATCATATACCACTTATTTGTTTTACCATAATTCAACTACTAGCTATATTTCTCGTATATTGGTTTGATGGGCATAATCATATTACAACGGCGTTATATGCAATGTTTCTAGGTGTTTTCTTTATGGGAAGTTATTTAGTGTTTCGTTATTTTACACATCGTTCTTTTTATGAGCGCCTAGCAAACCCGATGCAATCTTTGGATGAATCTGTTCAAAAATCTGATTTTGCAGCTGTATCGGCTGCTCTTCAAGAACTACTTGAGGTGCAATATCGACATTATCAAAATCAGCTGCAAATGCAAGAGAGAAAAAATAATGACCATTTAACCTTTATGAATCAGTGGATTCATCAAATGAAAACACCTTTATCTGTAATAGAATTAATTACACAGGATGAAGTAGATTCACGTTTTGAAAGTATAAATGAGGAAACTGATCGATTAAAAAAGGGATTAGAAATGGCTCTGTATGTCGCACGTTTAGAAGCATTTACACAAGATTTTTATGTAGAAAGAGTACAACTACATAAAATAGTGAATGATTCGGTACATGAGCATAAACGATTCTTTATCCGGAATTTTGTATATCCATATATTGAAATTGATAAGGATATTACAGTAGAAAGTGATGCGAAATGGTTACAATTTTTAATTGGACAAATACTATCGAATGCGATTAAATATTCATCTGGTAGTAGAGAGAAGATTAAAGTGAAAGCTTGTAAGGAAGGTAATAATGTTATACTTGAAATTGCTGATAATGGTGTAGGAATATCGAAGCAAGATTTACCAAGAGTGTTTAAACCGTTCTTTACAGGAGAAAATGGTAGAAATTATAAAGAATCAACTGGAATGGGGCTATATCTCGTATATGAAATTACGAAGCAATTAGGACATAGTGTAGAAATCCATTCAGAAGTTGGTAAAGGTACCGTTGTACGTATTAAATTTTAAATGTGTAAAAATGACTCAGGCTAAAGAACTTTTGAAATAAGTTTTTTAGCCTTACTTTATATGGATTAAATAAAATGATATAAAAGACTGGTATGATTCTAATAAAAGGTCGTGTAAGTATGTGTAATGACACAATAATAAATAAGGCTGTTAAATGAGAGGTTTTTAATAATTTATTAATATTTAAATAGTTTTTTGTAAGAAAAAAGCTCGCCCTTTGAAAGAGCTAGCTTCATGAATTTTAATTAAGTAAACAAACTTAATAATTTATATCCAATTAATCCTAAAATAGTGATAGGAACCATCATTAAGAAAGAAGAAATTCGATTAGCATTAGAGCGTTCTAATACAAGAATCAAGATAATCCCGACTATGACTTCGGTATATCCAACAGGTAACATGTGAATATAGTCTTCAAAATTTAAAAGAATGTGAAGTCCGTCCGTTACAAAAACGCCACTAATAAGCGCGCTTCCGAACTTATGAAGTGGATCCGTAGTATCTTTCCATAGAAAACCTGCAACTCCAAAGATAGTTCCTCCTATACATGCACATACAATCCATACGGATATAAAATAAATAGAGTGAGCTACATTTTTAATAACTATTGCATAACCATAGTAGCCTAATACCATACCGAGTAGTGCAAGGATACCAGAAAGTATAGCTGTACGCTTAGAATAACTAAAGCTAGCCACAAAAAAGGATGGAACTAACCAAACGCTTCCTAGATTAGCTAATGAATTCCAATGTCCAGGAAGTATTCCTTGCCCCAATTTAGTTAGTATACCAACAATTATCCCTACTATAATCGGGACGAGAAAAATCCTTAAAAACATATTTAACTTTGTGATTTTTAATGTCCTGTCCATAAATTCAATCCTTACATTAATATTTTCTGTAAAGATATAATAGCTTATTACAAGGGAGTAATCAATAAAAATTTATCGAAAAACAATAAGTGATTATTGGATAATGAATAACATTTTGTTTTTATACAAAATTTATCCCGCTTTAATGGGCAGTAAGGCTCCCACCTCAAAATTCAGCGAAAGCAAAGAAATTAGGTGGGGGGCGGGCTGCCCATAAAAGTCCGATTGGTTCAACTAATAATCAGTGGGGATGAAGAAAACCCCCACTGATTAAAGTTTCACTTTATATAAGAGAGAGTGCTTAGAAGTTTACTATTGGGGAAATCTAAAGGACGTATTACAATCAATGTAATTTTTGCTTATTCAACATGAAGTTAAGGAATGATAAATAAACCTAAAATAAATCAATCTTTTTAGTAGCACAAATAATTGCATTTACTCATACAGTACTATCATGGTACAATATGGTTACTAACGATGGAAAGGAATGATGGGTGGACGATGATTAACTAATCTTATTTTTAAATGTTGAAATTCAATAAATTTCAATTTCTAAAAAATAGGATTAGTCTGCCCAATTTCCATACAACGGTTTTGCTATTTGATTTGCGTAATAGCTTATTTGGGTATAAATAATGTAATGACTAATCCTGCCAAATTTATTTGGGAGGATTTTTTATTCTCCCTTAATGAAAGGGATCGATATTTATGAAAGAACTATTAAAATTAAATGATGTTTATGTTGAAATAAAGGAAAATATGTTGTTAGAGAAAATGAATGTGACAGTAAAACAAGGGGATGTTATCGGATTAATCGGTAAAAATGGTGCTGGTAAATCAACGTTACTTCAATTAATAAATGGGAAGATTGAACCTTCAAAAGGTACTGTTGAATGGATGCAAATGAATATGACAACAGCATATGTTGAGCAAGAAATAGAATCTTTTATTAGTAATGATGTAATTGCAAAAGAAGCAGAACTTCTTGCAAAATGGGGCGTGCCAACGAACGATTTTCATACTTTAAGTGGTGGTGAAAAGCTGAAAATTCGATTAGCAAAAGGATTTGCTGAAAATCCTAATGTCTTAATATTAGACGAACCGACAAATCATTTAGATGAGATCAGTACGGGATTTCTCATTAAACAAATAAAAAACATGAAAGGTACAGTTATCGTTGTATCGCATGATCGATATTTTTTAGATGTTGTCGCAACAAAAATATGGTCAATTGAGGACAAAAAATTAATTGAGCATAGTGGTAATTATACGAGCTACATGAAAGCACGTGAGCAAAAAAGAAAGTCGCAGCAGCGTGAATATGAAAAGCAGCAAAAAAAGATAGAACAAGTAGAAACACATATAAAAGAATTGAGTTCATGGTCACAAAAGGCACACGCGCAGTCTACAAAACAAGAAGGTGTGAAAGAATTCTATCGTGTAAAAGCGAAGCGAATGGATGCACAAGTGAAGTCAAAACGAAAACGACTTGAAAAAGAGCTGGAGAAAGCGAAAGTAGAACGTGTGAAAGAAGAGTATTCAGTTGAGTTTTCTATTCAAGCGAACAAAAAAGTAGGAAAACGTTTTTTAGAAGTGAAGCAATTAAAAAAAGACTTTCATGGGAAAGTATTATTTGAAAACGTTAATTTTACAATTCAGCACGGTGAGAAAGTTGCGATTGTTGGACCAAACGGTAGTGGAAAAACAACATTACTGAAGATGATTATGGGAACGGAAAATGCTGAAGGAGAAATATGGATTTCACCATCTGCGAACATCGGCTATTTAACACAAGAAGTTTTTGATTTACCGCTTGATAAAACACCAGAAAATTTATTTTTTAAAGAGACGTTTGAAGAAAGAGGAAAAGTCCAAAATTTAATGAAACATTTAGGGTTCCAAGCTTCTCAATGGAAAGAGCCGATTGAGCATATGAGTATGGGAGAAAGAGTAAAATGTAAGCTAATGGCTTATATTTTAGATGAAAAAGATGTACTCATTTTAGACGAACCGACGAATCACTTGGATCTACCTTCACGTGAACAACTTGAAAATACATTAGCTGAGTATAACGGAACATTAGTAATTGTATCTCACGATCGATATTTTCTGGAGAAAACAACTAACATAAAACTCGTGTTTTCAAACAATACGATACAAAAGCAGCTAGAAGAACCTACGAAAACAAGAGATGATATTGAAGAGCTACGTTTAACGTTAGAAACAGAGAGACAAGAAGTATTAGGGAAATTAAGCTTTTTAACTTCTAACGACAAAGAATATAAAGCACTGGATGAACGGTTTATGGAACTTACGAAGCAGATTAAGGAGCTTTAATGTAAGTAAGGGGGATTAACATGGATGAAGAGAGATTCACTAAGTTATTTAAAATAGATTGTGGAGATATATACCTACAAGAGTTTACGGTCAAAGATGCAGAGAGTATTTATAACATATCCAATCAACCAGAAATAGAAAAGTTTTTACCAGACTGGAAATCAACAAAAGAACAAAGGGTTAATGGGGTTGTAAATTATGAAATACCAGAAAATAGAGCGTTTCTTCATGCAGTGAGAACTACGACTAACATAGATGATCACATATTAAGACTAGGAATATTTAAGAAAACCACAAATGAATTTATTGGATGGTGCTGTACGGGTATTAAAGATGAACTTCCTTTACCAAATAGAGAAATTATGTATGCAGTTTCAAGTGAATATCATAATAATGGTTATGCAACGAAAGCAACTAAAGGAATGATTAACTATTTGTTTGGAAAAACGAATGTAGATCACCTTAACGCAATTGCTTTAATTAACAATGTAGCATCAAATAAAGTTATTGAAAAATGTGGGTTTATTTATAAGAGCCAACAGAGGATAGAAAATCAAATATATAATCATTATATATTGAGAAGATCTGAGTGGATAAAAATATAACGTTGGGTAGTAAAAGACCGATAAAGCAATCGGTCTTTTCTCATTTATATAATAAAGGTTTCATATACTTTGTATTTCCTGCTACTATACAATTATTATAAGATAGTTATGCGTTAATTTCAGTTTGAAAATAGTTTTATTATCAGTTTTTTTAGAAATCTTACAAGCGTGTAAGATAAATGAAAGACGAATCAATATGAGCTGTAAGACAATTCATTTACACTCTGTTATGAGACGTGCAAATGAAGGGAGAATATACATGGAAATTTTACATGCAAAAAGTATTAGTAAAGTATATAAAGGGAAAGTACCTTATAAAGCATTAGTTGATATTGATTTATCAATTCAAGAAGGTGAATTTGTAGGGATTATGGGGCCATCTGGTAGTGGAAAAACAACGTTATTAAATATGGTATCTACTATTGATTCTCCATCATCGGGAGAAATTTTAATAAATGGTACAAATCCTTTCCAATTATCATCAGAAGATTTAGCGTTATTCCGCAGAAAACAATTAGGGTTTGTTTTTCAATCATTTAATCTTCTTAGCACACTTACTGTAAAAGAAAACATCGTATTGCCGATGACTTTAGATGGTGTTTCCGTGCAAGAAATGAACAAGCGATTGGAAGAGATTGCAGAGAAGTTAAATATTACAGATATCTTGAATAAAAGAACATTTGAAATATCAGGGGGACAAGCTCAAAGAACAGCAATCGCTCGTGCGATCGTTCATAAGCCGCAATTATTACTTGCAGATGAACCAACAGGGAACTTGGACTCTAAATCTTCAAATGATGTAATGGAGATGCTTGATACTCTTAATAAAGAAGAAAAAGCAACGATGATGTTAGTTACACATGATCCGTATGCTGCGAGTTTTTGCAGTAGAGTAGTATTTATTAAAGATGGTCAACTATATAACGAAATTTATTGTGGTGAAAGCAGACAAGCCTTTTATCAAAAGATTATGGATGTTCTTTCTTTGTTAGGAGGGAAAAGGCATGACTTTTCGTCAGTTCGCATTTAATAATATTTTTCGTAATAAGCGTACATATGCTGCCCATTTTTTAAGTAGTACATTTTCTATTATGGTTTTCTTTACGTATGCTCTTTTATTATTTCATCCTGATTTACAAGGGGAATTAAAATCAACAAGTGCAACAATGAGTGCATATGGTACGATGGGATTTACAATTTCGCAAGGTTTGATTTTTGTATTTTCATTTTTCTTTATTTTATATTCAGTTAGTTCATTTTTAAAAACTCGTAAGAAAGAATTTGGCATATTAATGATGCAAGGTATGTCAATGAGACAGTTTAAGAAATTATTATTAATTGAAAATATGTTGATTGGACTTGGTTCAATTTGTATAGGGATTTTCATTGGACTCATATTTTCTAAACTAGTTTTATTGATAAGCGCAAGTGTATTAATGATTAATAATGGTTTGCCTTTTTATACACCAGTGAAGGCTGTATTATTAACAGTTATCACTTTTCTTTTCTTATTTTTCATTGTTTCACTATTTACATTTAAAATGGTAAAAATAACGGAACTTGTCGAACTTATTCGAGCAGAGGAAAAACCAAAACCTGAACCGAAATCTTCAATTTTATTATCACTGCTTTCTTTAATTAGTATAGGATATGGATATTTCTCAGTATTTCGCTTTATTTCAAGTTCCAGTTTTACTACACTTGGAATGGGTGTCTTACTAGTAATTATAGGAACGTACTTTTTATATACACAGTGTAGCGTTTATATATTACATCTTGCTAAAAGGAGAGAATCTTTCTTTTTAAAAAGAACAAATATATTAACGTTTTCTGAATTAATTTACCGTATGAAAGATAATGCAACGATGTTTTTTATTGTATCTATTATTTCAGCAGTTGCATTTACAGCTATTGGTACAACAGCTGCTATTGGTAATAGAAATTTAGTGTGGATGACAAACCCATATACATTTCTGTATGAAAGCTCTGAAAACAACAAATTGGTAGATAAACATCTCTCTATTATAAAAAAACATCTCTTGGATGCAAATATTCCGTATCGAATGGCTTCATCTTCAAGTAAATTTACAGAAAGTAACGTAAATGTATTGAAATTAAGTGAATATAACGAACTTACGAGAGCACTCGGGTACCAACATGAAACGATTGAAAAAGAAGATGAAATTTTACTAATCCCTGGGAGGGTGTCACAAAAGCAAGAATTTAAAAATGGTGACTACAAAAAAAATATTGAAGTCATTCAAGGAGATTGGACAAAGACATTTCGTGTTAAGAAAACTGTAGAGAATTTAGTTTTACCACATGATTCTAGTAGTATTTATATTGCTGTTCAAGATCATGTGTATGATGAAATTCCTCTGACGAGTAATCCAGAGGATGAAGATATTCAACATCGTACTTACGGATTTGTTGTAGATGATTGGATAAGAACGAAAGAGATTTCAAATCAATTAAAAAGTATATTCGATAAAGATCTTAGGGACAGTGATTTCTACTTTGAAGCTTTAACATTAAACTTGTTGGAGGCAAAGCAAAAGAATGGTTTATTACTTATGGCAAGTGTTTTAGTCGGAATCGTTTTCTTTACATTTGCTGCTAGTTTTATTTATTTCCGATTATACACTGATTTGGACCGTGATCAACAACAATATAAAATGATTTCGAAAATGGGATTAAGTAAACAAGAGTTAAAAAAAGTTGTAACGAGACAGTTATTATTAATGTTCTTCTTACCGATTGCTGTTGCGGTGATTCATACTGTAGTAGCGTATACGGCACTGCAACAATTAGTTAGTTTTTCTATTTTAAATAGCTCGATTTTTATTTTAATTTCATTTATATGTATACAAGTTTTATATTTCTTTATTACTCGTTGGCGTTACCTACAAAAGCTTTATAAGACTATGGAGCAATAAAGGATATCAACTAATAAAATTACAGAAAAGCATGTAAAAAATGATATGAATTATGAAAGGAACCGTGATGAAAAGAACTTTAACTATTTTTATGTTAACTATAATACTTTTAATAAGCTTTAGTTCATGCTCTAAAAAGGATAACTCATTTCCTGCAAACGGTGTATTAATTATTGGAGATGAAAATAATATTTCACCAATTATTAATCGTTATAAGGAAATTACGAAAGAAAATGAAGTGTTTTCTGTGAAAAAAGGTGAAGTTGGAAATGGACATGTATTAATTTTAAATGAATCTACAGCACTAGCACTGATTAAAGAAAAAATTTTTCATAAACGAGGTAATGGCTCCAATTATATTTTAGATACGTTACCAAAATTCCCAAAAGAAGGATCACTATTGTTTACAAATGAAGACGAAAAGAATATGAAAAGTATTAAAATAGAAGGAAATGAGATTCCTGTTACATACGATAGTGACACTTGGATAGGAAACACTCGTAAATATCCAACGCAATCGTATGTGATTGTAGCAAAAAATAGCGTATATAAGGAAATAAAAGCAAATGAAACGAAAATGCACCTTCTTCAATTAAAGAAATCTCTAGGTGATGAAAGGCCTAAAATGTCGACAGATAATACAATGGTTAATGAAAATGTCAAAGTAAAAAAGCTAATTAAAGGTTTGGAAGGAGAAGTATCTTTTCAATTTGTAACGATTGGCGAAAAACCTTAAAAAAGAGTTCGGAGTTGATAAAAATTTCATCAGCTTCGAACTCTTTTTAGTTTATAGACAAATCAATTATTATGCTTTACATTACTTCATTTAATCGAGTCTCACTCGTTTCTTCAATCGCATTTGAATTTTGAACTGAATTATTTTGTGCTTCTTTTTCTTTACGAGCCTTTTGTAGCATTTCAAGTATAATCCATAAAGGAACACCTTTATCTTTTAGCATCTTCCATAAATCTAATTCATTAAATTTATGCTCAGGCTGTTTCATTTCTTTTTCAGATAAACGAATATCAAACTTGATAGGATCATTTATTTTCTTACTTTCAAGTTTAGTAGAAGAGATAGTATTATGCTCAAGATTAGATGGAGTTATTTTAGTAGGTTGAGACAATGTATGAATATTTGATCCGATTTGCATGATTTTTCCTCCTTTTCAAGCAATGAGATTAGTTTTCTTATGGTTTTTAAATCTTTTTAACATGAGGAAACTATATCTAATTATAAATCTAAATAAATAGATTTACAAGTTGTATTGTAAAAAGTAAATATTTACTTGAATTAATATTTATCAACATTTGTATATGTTTTCTATATATACAAAGTATATAAAATACTTTACATTATGTTTAAGTTGTTAAATTATTCTGTTAATTAGTTAAAAAGAAAAATGTAAACGTTTTATTAGGGGGGAGAAAGTATGGGGAAGTTATTTTTAAAAATATGTTTTTTTGCATTAGTGACCGTATGTTCATTCGCAGCGAAAATATCATACGCTGAAGAGAGGCAACAAAATAATTATCCTATCATATTGGTGAATGGATTTGCTGGATGGGGTAGAGAAGAAATGCTTGGCGTAAAATATTGGGGTGGTGTTCATGATATACAGGAAGATTTGAAACGAAATGGTTATACGGTACATACCGCAGCTGTTGGACCTGTTTCTAGTAACTGGGATCGTGCATGTGAATTGTATGCACAAATTAGCGGTGGGACAGTAGACTATGGTGCAGTACATGCTGAGAAACATGGACATAATCGTTTTGGCAGAACTTATAGTGGTTTTGCGCCGAATTGGAGTGAAACAAATAAAGTTCATTTAGTTGGACATAGCATGGGTGGACAAACGATTAGAACATTAGTACAGCTATTAAAAGAAGGTAGTTTTGAAGAAAAGAATTATGTGAAAAATCACCCAGACACCAAAATATCACCACTATTTGAAGGCGGAAAATCATATGTTCATAGTGTTACAACATTAGCAACCCCTCACAACGGTACAACACTTGCGGATGGTAGTCTTCTACTGCCGTTCGTTAAAGATTTACTCATTACAGCTGCAAGCTTTGGGGGAAACAATAATTTATCATTATATGATTTTAAATTGGATCAATGGGGTATAAAGAAGAATGCTGGAGAGTCCTTTTTCCAATATAGTAATCGTATTCTAAATAGTTCACTTTGGAAAAATACAAAAGATATAAGTCAATGGGATTTAAGTACAGATGGTGCAAAGGAGTTAAATAATTGGGTAAAGACGCAACCAGATGTGTATTATTTATCCTATAGTGGACATGCATCACAAGCAGCACCTATAACAGGTTTACATTTGCCTCATATAACGATGAATAAAGTGTTAATGGGAAATGCATTTTTCTTAGGTTCTTATGCGAGATATGAAGAAAACCGTCCACTAGTTGATACTTCTTGGTGGCAAAATGATGGTGTAGTAAATACAAATTCTATGATTGCACCATCTTCTAATGTTACTGTAAATAATAATGAGTCATTACAGATTGGAAAATGGAATCATATCGAAACGAAAGCGAATTGGGACCATCTCGACATGATAGGGTTAAGTGTTTCAGACTCGTTAGGTTTTTCTAGCATTCAAGAGTTTTATAGAACAATTGCTGAAAAGCTATCACGTTTACCGAAATAGGTAATAATAAAGCGCTCTCGATGGAATTCGAGAGCGCTTTATATTATATTGAAAGAGGGATTTGGTAGAAAAATATGGGGGGATATTATGAAAATTCAAGTTGTATTATCAGGATACGGAACAGTAGGTAGAGAGTTTATAAAATTATTAAATGAAAAATATTCATATATATATGAAACATATGGGATTCAATTAGTTGTAAGCGGCGTATTAGGGAGAAATATTGCAATACATAATGAAGACGGCTTATCACTTCATCATTTATTAATGTATGGTGGCGGTACCGCTGCAATTGAAAAATATTTAGAGTATCATCCGAAGGAACGTGCAACAACTAGCATAAGTGGTACTGTATTGGTAGAATCAACAGTTACAAATCTTAAAGATGGAAATCCAGGGAAACAATATATGAAACAAGCGATTGAAAAACAGATGGATATAGTAGCAATTTCTAAAGGTGCGCTCGTTACAAACTGGAGAGAAATAAATGAAGCAGCAAAAGGCGCAAATATACGAATTCGATATAGCGGTGCAACAGCCGCTGCACTACCGACACTAGATATTGGACAATTTAGTTTAGCTGGTTGCAGTATTGAAAAAATAGAAGGAATATTAAATGGAACAACTAATTATATTCTTACGAAAATGTATGAGGAAGATATGACATTTGAAGAAGCACTGAAAGAAGCACAAAATAAAGGAATTGCTGAGACAAACCCTATATTAGATATAAGTGGTTCAGATAGTGCGTGTAAATTGTTACTTTTGACAAACAGCTTAATGGAAACAGAGAAAACACTTACTGATATACATATAAAAGGAATCGAGCACGTTACAAAACAGCAAATTCGAAATGCTAAGGAACAACATAAAATTATTAAATTAATAGCATCAACATATAAGGATGAGGGGGGCAATGTGAATTTAAATGTTGAACCGTGCCAAATAGAAAAAGATCATCCGTTAGCAAAAGTAAATGGAACCGAAAAAGGAATTACGTTCTTTACAGATACGATGGGACAAGTTACTACAATTGGTGGGGCTTCTAATCCAAGAGGCGCTGCAGCTGCAGCTTTAAAAGATGTAATAAACTTATATCGAAAAGATTTGTAAGACCGTACCGCCCTTTATAAAAAATACATATGCCGTGGACCTTTTGAGAATGAAATAAATATGCAAAAATGATTGCAGGGGGTAAGAAATTGTTTAAGGATTTTAAAGTTGTTAAAGAACGTCCCGTTTATATTCAATTGAAAGATTATTTGAAGAAAATGATTATGAAAGGGCATTTGCTCGGGGATCAAAAAATCCCATCAACAAGGGAACTAAGTGAATTACTAAGTGTGAGTAGAAACACTGTACTCGCTGCTTATGCAGATTTAGAGCAAGAAGGACTCATTTATGCAGTTAAAGGAAAAGGGAACTTTGTTGCGAAGGTGGATATATCTAACACTTCGTCTGTTGAAATAGATTGGAAAAATAAACTTAATACAGTGACCGCATTAGCGGACGAATTAGATTTAATGAAACATGGTGTTCGTTGGGAAAAGGGAATGATTGTTTTTAATAGTATAGCCCCGGATGAGAAGCTATTTGATGTTGAAAATTTCAAAAGAGCTTTTCTTACTCGTATGTCCATTGAAGGGGACATCGTATTGAACTACGGATATGCAAAGGGATATAGACCGTTAATGAATTATTTACTTCATTACATGGAAATGAAAGGTGTAGACATTTCGAATAAAGATATTCTAATTACAAATGGATTTACAGAAGGATTGGATATTGTACTCTCTTCTTTATCAAAAAAATCCGGTCGTGTCATTTGTGAGAATCCAACTCACCATGCTGCACTTAAGCTTTTCCGTTTACATGGACTTGAAGTTCATGGGATTGATATGCATGAGGATGGTATTGATACGAATGAAGTTGAAAAAAGTTTGCGTGAAAAAGATTTTGATTTTGCTTATTTAATTCCTTCTTATCATAATCCAACCGGTATTGTTACGAGTTCAGAGAAAAGAACGGAATTGATGAGGTTATTTTCAAAATACAACGTTCCTATTATAGAGGACGGATTTAATGAAGAATTACGTTATTCAGGTTCACATTTAGCTCCATTATTAACTTTTGCGGGAGCTGGCAATAATGTGATTTATATTAGTAGCTTTTCAAAGGTGCTTTTCCCTGGTTTACGTGTAGGCTGGATTATTGCAGATAAAGAGCTGATTCATTATTTAGAAAGCGTAAAAAGAGCAAGAACGATTCACACATCTACGCTAGATCAAGCTGTTCTGTTTCAATATTTACATGAGGGATATTTTGAAAAATATTTAAAAAAGGCAAGATCTGTTTATAAGAAAAAATATGAGTTAGCTGTCGGGGCATGTAACCAGTACATTCCTTTTAAAAGAATGACTGGAGATGGTGGGCTGCATTTATTTATAGAGCTAGAAGAGCATATGAATGCCCGCACACTTTTACAAAAGTGTTATGAGAAAGGCGTTACGTTTTCACCTGGAGATGTTTTTTACTCTGATGGAGAAGGAGCGAACACTTTCCGATTAGGTTTTTCGCGCTTGAAAGAAGAAGAAATAGTTCGGGGAATTAAAATAATTGGTGATACATTAAAAAATGAAATTTGGAGTTGAGAAAATGAAAATCGGTGTTATTATGGGCGGGGTATCGTCTGAAAAACAAGTTTCAATTATGACGGGGAATGAAATGATTGCTCATTTAGATAAAAATAAGTATGAAATAGTTCCAATTACATTAAATGAAAAAATAGATTTAGTTGAAAAAGCGAAAGACATTGACTTTGCGTTGCTCGCATTACACGGAAAATACGGAGAAGATGGGACAGTTCAAGGAACACTGGAGAGTTTAGGGATTCCTTATAGCGGAAGTAATATGTTATCTAGCAGTATATGTATGGATAAAAATATTTCGAAAAAGATTTTACGTTATGAAGGTGTAGAAACACCAGATTGGATTGAACTTACAAAAATGGAGGATCTAAATCTTGATGAGTTAGATAAGTTAGGATTTCCATTAGTAGTAAAGCCAAACTCTGGCGGATCGAGTGTCGGAGTGAAAATCGTTTATAATAAAAATGAATTGATCTCAATGCTAGAAACTGTATTCGAATGGGATTCTGAAGTAGTAATTGAGAAGTATATAAAAGGTGATGAAATTACATGTTCAATTCTGGATGGAAAACAGTTACCTATAGTTTCAATTCGACATGCAGCCGAGTTCTTTGACTACAATGCAAAATATGATGATACTAGTACAGTTGAGGAAGTTATCGAACTTCCAGCAGAAATTAAGGAACGTGTAAATAAAGCGTCACTTGCTTGTTATAAAGCATTAAAATGTAGTGTTTATGCAAGAGTTGATATGATGGTGAAGGACGGAATTCCATATGTAATGGAAATTAATACATTACCAGGGATGACACAATCAAGTTTATTGCCAAAAAGTGCAGAAGCAGCGGGGATTAGTTATAGCAAACTATTAGATATGATTATTGAAACATCATTAAAAGTTAGAAATGAAGAAGGGTTTTAAGGAGATTATATAACTAATTCTTTTGACAGTTTCACGAAGTATGCTATGATGAATACATTATAAAAACAAAATATTTATCCACTAGGGGGGCCTTTTATAGGCTGAGATCAAATGTGATTTTGAGACTCTTAGTACCTGATCTGGTTAATGCCAGCGTAGGGAAGTGGGAAAGACGTTGCTATTTAATGAGTAAATAAATACTGTCGATTTCACTTTCTTTACGCCTGTAAAGAAAGTTTTTTTATTTTACAGCTTTAATAATTGTGGATAAATACTTATATTTTATACATTATTGGAGGGATTTAAATGACTTTTTCACAATCATTACGTAAAGAAGTAGATTCAATTTGGGAAGCGAGTTTTAACCATCCTTTTGTAAAAAAACTTGGTGAAGGAACATTAGATTTAGCTAGTTTTCGCTATTATGTGCTTCAAGATTCATATTATTTGAGTCATTTTGCTAGAGTACAAACTTTAGGAGCTGCAAAAGCTCTTGAATTAGAGACGACAGCTCGTATGGCACATCATGCTCAAAATACATATGAGGCCGAGTTATCTTTACATGAGAATTTTGCTAAAAAACTAGGGATAACGAAAGAAGAAAAAGATAATTTTATTCCTGCGCCAACTGCATATGCGTATACTTCACATATGTATCGTGCTGCGTATGAAGGGCATTTAGGAGATACCATTGCAGCAATTTTACCTTGCTATTGGTTGTATTATGAAATTGGCGAACGCTTAAAAGAGTGCCAGCCGGAAGAGCCAATTTATAACGAATGGATTTCTGCTTATGGATCTGATTGGTTCCGTACGCTAGTTGAAGAACAAATTACACGTTTAGATACTATCGCTGAAAAAGTAACAGAGGCAGACCGCAAACGTATGAAACAGCATTTTATTATTAGCAGTCAATATGAATATTCATTTTGGGAAATGGCTTATACATTAGAAAAGTGGCCAGTGGATACAGACGTAAAAGACGTAATTGGATAAAGAATAGAAGTAATGTTATAGATAGGTCTGGATCATACCTATCTATATATTTTTTCTTGTCAAATTTGCGTAAAGTCATTAGTGCTACGGATATGGCGAAATAGAATATCGATAATTTAGCTCATTTACTTGTCTACGCATTAACTGGATAAACTTCTGTCACATTTATTTTACAATTAAAGAACGTAAATGTTGGTGGTATGAAGTTAAATAAGAAAAGAAACCCGAGCTATTAGCTGTAACGGAGTTGTTTTTTCTTCGCAGGAATTCCTAAATTATCATGGAGTGTTGTTAATACGATATGCAAATATGCATATCGTATTTTTTTGAGTTCTTTATGTGTTAAAATTAGATATAAAGATATGGAAATATAAAGAAGCAAAAGCAGGAATATCCAATGAATTTTGAGAGGTGTTATATGTTTACAAATAAGAAATTAATTCGATTTGGTTTATCGTTGTTTGTATTTTTAGGGATAATTAATTTTACAATCAGCTATTTCCAAACATATCTTGAAACAGCAGCAGATATTAAATGGGTAATTCCAGAAATTTGGAAAACTATTTTGCTAGATGTTCCTCAAGGTATACTTGTTCTTTTAGGCGCAATTGCTTTATATGATTTCACAAAAGAGGCATCACAAAAAGACGCATCAATCTAAGTGTGTCTTTTTTCTATTAGGAATTTCATAGAGAGTTTTGCTGGAGAAATAGAATGAAAAGCCCTAATAAGGGCTTTTTTCTTTGTAGGAATTTCTTATCTGTCATAGAAACCGGTCACTTGGAGGTGTTATAGCGAAAGCCATTTACAGTACAGAAAAATCTAAGCAGCAGACGGAAATATATAGGACATGGCATCATAATTATTGAGAAATTAATTGAACTTAGTAAGTATGAAGATATGACGCTAGAATTCATATTTTTTAATTTTTATTTATCCCGCTATTTGCCGGGCAGTAAGCCCCCCACCTCAAAATTCAGCGGAAGCAAAGAAGTTAGGTAGGGGATGAACAAAACCCCACTGATTAAAGTTTCACTTTATAAAAATGAGCCCATAGTAAAAATAGGTATATGAACAAGGTGCATCATCTAGTGATAAGTCATACTTTGTTGGTGTACGTATTGAACTTAGTTTATAGCGCTATTTCTACTTAGATGTAACGAACAGGAATATAGGGAAGTATCGATGAGGTTGTATTTTATAAACGGAGGTTATGAAAATGAATCAGTTTCAACAAGAACTACAAGCGTTAAGCCTTAATGATTACCGGTCTGGAAATATTGTCTATTGGGACCAGCAAAACCAATATCCATATTACTATATTGAAGATGCTGCTCGTCGCTGTGGCGGTTGTGGTCGTTGTGGCGGTTGTGGTGGAGGTCGTTGTGGCGGCTTCCGTTGTATTGGTTGCTTCGGTTGTTTTGGTTGCGGAGGCTGTGGCGGTTGTGGCGGCTGTGGTGGTTGCTCTAACTGTTTTGATGGTTTTACTGATACTACCGGTACTATTGTAACGTATGAATATTGATAACATCTATCTTGCTAGTTGCGGGCAGTAACATCCCCCAAAAAATTCAGCGAGAGCAAAGAGAAGTTAGGTGGCGGACTGCCCATAAAAGCCCGATTGGTGAGAGCTGATTAAAGTTTCACTTTATCAATAAAAAAACATTAGTTATATGTACGTGCCGACAAAGAATATAGCCATTTTTAATGGATATATTCAATCATTCAAGTGAAAGAGTAACAATAAGATATATAGATGTAATCAAGATGTGATGGATAAAGCAATGACTAGATTTAAAATCTAATCATTGTTTTTTTCTTATGGTTTTGTCATTAAATATCTGTCTAGTTTAGGCATTGCTTCCTTCTAGCTAACGAATTTATTACAAATTTGTAAGGTTAATGTAATGTTAATCGATAGTAAATGAAGATGCTTGAGTGTAATTTAAATAAGATTAAAAAGTACTGTTTATCTATAAAATAATCGGGTAAATACTATGTAATTAGGAAGTGTATGAATATGATTGAACTAAAATCTATTATCCATTCGTATAAACTAAAGAGAAAAATAGCTAAAGATTTATACGGAAAAAGAGATGAATTGACACTGTTATTAAATGAATTTAATAAAATGAAATGTACAGTAACATCTGAAAAGAAGAAAAATAATATATTATCTCGTTTGCAACTAATTTATCAAAATATGAAATCGGATAAGCAGTACCCTCT
This sequence comes from Bacillus cereus group sp. MYBK95-2, assembly GCF_051915225.1. Lineage (NCBI taxonomy): Bacteria > Bacillati > Bacillota > Bacilli > Caryophanales > Bacillaceae > Bacillus > Bacillus cereus group sp. MYBK95-2. Next base: position 178,073 of record NZ_JBQAEH010000008.1, read on the forward strand.
AGCAGTTGCTTTTGATAGTAAATTATTGGAGCGATTAGAAAAAGAACCTCTACATACTATTGAGGATGGTGTAACATGTTTACATCTAATGTTAGATGTGAATTATGAGAAAATAAAACAATATGGTTCGAGTACAAGTAGGTCATTTGTTCCATTATCGCAGTCTTCTATTTGTCTTGCTGATTGTATTTGTTTAACAGGAGTTGTAGTAGGTTTACTAGGAGCAATTTCATTTTGGGGATTACTGTTATCTATATGTTCAATTACATAAAGGTTGATATTTGTAAAAAGGGCACCGAATTAAGGTGTTCTTTTTTGGTTTTTTTGTAAAGATATTGTAAATGATAAGTACAATGCATTAAGTGTAATGTATAATTCGAATGTATCAAAATTCAAATATAGTAGAGGTGTTATACATGATAATTACTTTGAATTTTTAAAAGAGTTGGTTTGATAATAATTTATATAGATAAACAGTTTTTACGTTTCTTTTAAATACTTGGTTTAAATGGATTAGATTAAGTAACTATTGTTCTAGCTTTTTGATAATCAAGACAACTGAAGAAAGGAAGGAATCATTTTATGAAAAAATTAAGGCTGCTAACATTTGAAAATATAGTAGAACCCCTTTTAAATGAAAAGGTATCATTTATATACTTTCCTATTGAATGGCTGGACATGGTAGAGATACATTATAAGACATTTTTATTAACGAGTAAGTTGAAACGTTTGAATGAAAAATTGTATGATATGTTTTCGGATATATTGTTTATTCAGCATAACCCATACGTATTAAATGAAAATACACCATGGATTGTATCGAAAGAACCTATTAGACAAGAGCAGCTCGATTATATTTTTCAAAGTTGGTATGAGATTATTCATGATTGGAAACCAAATAGATTAGTAGAACCACCAAAATATGAATGGCAATCCGATTTGATTTCTAATTTGCCAGTACTACATGATAATGAAACGTATTCTAAGTGGGTGCCCGCTTTAATCTCACATATTTTTTGTGAGCGTCCTATATATTTAAAAAATACAAATGAAGAAGAAATCTATTTTTCCCCTCTTAGATCACAAAATATTTGTGAGGCGATGTCAGGGCCGATAAAAGATGAAAAAACACAAGATTTTTTCTCCTATGTATATCGATTCGAATGCATAACCCGCGGTGGTGAGAACGCTCCATTATTAAATATTTCAATAGGGATTCGGAGATTTTATCAAGAATATAAGATGATAGGTCAAACAAACCTTGATATGACAACGTTTGTTTGACTTTTTTTGATGAAATGCAAACATTTTGCAAACATAGGTTATCCAAAGATACTTTTACCGAAGTTTTTAACTGCTTCTTCCTGCATATTCGGTAAAACATGAGAATAGACACTTAATGTCATTGAAATATCTGTATGACCTAATCGCTCACTGATGATTTTAGGGTTAACTCCTTGTTTCAATAGTAGAGTTGCGTGTGTATGTCTTAAATCATGGAATTTAATTTCTTTTATACCTACTTTGTGTGTCATCCTAATGAAACTTTTTCTGAAATGTGCTCTTTTTATGATTCTTCCAAACTCATTACAATTTATTAAATCTTGATCTAGATAAGCAGAACCAAACCTTAATTTCTCTTTATTGATTAAAATTTTATGTTTTTTTAAGGCTGCTATTGTTTCATTAGGTACAGGAATTGTGCGTTTTGATGAATTTGTTTTTGCAGTTTTTTTGATTTTATTATCATGACCAGATGTTTGATTTATTGTAACAGTATGTTTTTCAAAATCAATGTCCTGCCATCGTAAACCTAGAACTTCTCCCAGACGCATACCTGTAGTTATTGCAAGTAGATACCCAATGTGATATCGTGATTCTTGTGAATGAGCTAAAAACTTTTTTACTTCTTCCTCTGTCCAAGTTTGGATAGGGGTTTTTTCTTTTTTAGGTATCTCAGCAAACTCTGCTGGATTTCGAGAAATAATATTTTGTTTTACGGCTAGGTTTAAAGCGCTCTTTAAAATTCTATGCATAAGCAGAATAGAATTGTTTGCAATCCCTTTATCTATCGCAGTCTTATAACATTTTTGAATGTGTATAACATTTAATTTATGGAGCGCAACCATTCCTATACTAGGTATAACATGTTGGTTGATAACTGCCTTATAGACAGCAAAGGTACTCTTTTCAATGCTCATACTTTTAATTTCTAGCCAATGATTTAGATAATTCTTTAACGTAACTTTAGATGGTTCTATAAAAGTTCCTTCATTCAACTCTGTAATCTTTTTTGCTACATCGGCCTGTGCTTCTTTTTTTGTCTTATACCCAGAAAACCACTTTTGTCTTCTTTTTCCTGTCTCTGGATCAGGTCCGATATCAATAACAATACAATACTTATTTCCTCTTTTTCGAATATGTCCTTTCACTTAAAACACTCCTTCATTTGTTTTGAATCATGTTGTATAAGTCTAGTTGTAATTTTGCTGCTATGAAAATTACATAGTTGGACATATCAGCGATGGATATATTTTATCATATATGAGCAAATTCAGATTATAATATTGTAGTACATTTGGTGGAATTATATTATAATAAAGGAATTAAATAGAAACATTTATTTGTATAATGGGGAAGAGGAGATTTGTAATTATGAATACAGAACAATTAATTGCTCTTATTTCAGCGTTAGGAACTATTGTTTCTGCTGTATTTGTTTATCTTACATATAAAGTTTATAAAAAAACACTAGATACGAGACTCTATGTTATTTCAAAGATTGAGAGCGAAGAAGAGCAAGTATATGATAGTAGATATTATTTAAATAATTATGAATCATTTCGCGGTTTAAATTTTGAAGGAGAAGGGTTTCCACATGAAGATTTTCATCATAATAAAGAAAAATGGAATATTTATATAAAAAATACAGGTGATGTTCCAGCGACTAATGTAAAACTAAAATTTAGAATTAATATTTATTATACTAAAATTATTTATGGGATAGATTCTGCTGATATTAAAGAAGATTATCCAGAAGTTTTTGTGTCACATGAAAAGGAAATAAAAATTAATTACTTACCACCCAAAGAAAATTATTGTATACCTTTAATTTATTTAGAGGGGGAATTTCCACGGGCTACAATTGAAATAGAACATTTTAATTGTAATGAAAATAAGTTTATAAGTAATACGGTTGAAATAGGTTCTTATGAACACCCAAGTAGATTTTTGCTAGCGGATTCGGTTGATTATAAAAAGTTTTGCGGAGTTGCCAATTTAAAATTGAAGAAAGATGTAGGCTGATTTTGTGAAAGAATTTATTATTAAGAATACACAAAAAGGCGCACCATTTGGTGCGCTTTTTTGTACTTTATTTTAGATATAACTTCTAATAAATTTTTGAAAACGACAAGAACTAATATACCTATTTATATTGAAATATAGGAAAGTAAAAAGACCTCATCTTATTTAAAGTCTTTTACATCGTTTTTGAGGAAACCGGTATAACGCATTAAACTTTTTAGCATTTCATTACTGATAAGATATCAAGTAGCGAGCGGTGTAAGTAATCAGAAAAAACTTCGTAATATTTAGCAAACTGTGCAAGAGCATGCTGATTTGGTGAAGAATGGTTATTTTCATAACTACTTAACCGTTCACGCGTCATTACAAGATCATCAGCAACATCTTGTTGGTGCAATCCTCGTTCCCCACGTAATCTTTTCAGCGTGTTTGAGAAAATAACTAAAGTATCAATGTATAAATTTTATTTGCATTCAATTTATTTAACTATATATGTTAGGAAAAATACCATTTTTATTATTTTTGATATAATTTATACCAGGAGGTTGAGAAAATATTTCTCAACCTTGTTATTCAATCGTTTCACTTAAAATTCCAAATCTTGTGATAAACTGATTTTAATAAATCAAACGGAACAAAAAAGACCCATAGCGTGTGTAATTGTGCTGGTAACACTTTTACACTGTTTAACCCTAATAGGAGTAGGGAAAACATTTGCCATGAGTCGTATACGTTACAATCAGATGTAACATATATGGCTAGTATAACACAGCTTTTGGATGTAATTCATCATAAGGTGCGTTTTCATGATAGGGAAGTGTGTCTTGTTCCAATAAGGGGGACAAAACATGTGGAAAGCTCTAAATCAAATTGAAAAAGAGTTATGTGCAGCTGGAATAAGGAAAAATAAACTAGCAGATTATTGGGGAGTTAAGCCTAGTACTGTTACAAAAATTTTTAAAGGTAACACAGACATGAGTTTTGGCTTTCTTTCCAAGACGGTCATCCTATTAAACAAGGGCATACAGGTTCAAGAAAATTTATTAACAGATTATATATATATAACGAAACCAAAATCAGAAAACTTACGTGAGGCAATGGAGGATTTAGCTTTAAGAGGAAAGTTTAAGCTATTAATTAATATTATAAATAGTGAATCACAATCAAAGGTAGCAGAAAATAGAGAATTCGCTAATGTGTATCGAATTATATATAGACGATATATAGGTGAAATTGATGCTGCACAGTACTATAAGGCATTAAGCTTGGTAAGTAAATCAATAAGAACATCAGAGATGGAAGTGTTAATTGAAATCTTATTATGCCAAGCGCAATATCAATCGGGTAACTTTACTTCTTTAAATGAGCGATTAAGATCTCTTGAAATAAAAATAAATACAATAAGTAATAGGTACATTCGAGAATGTTATAAATTACGATATAAAGAAGCCATTGCCGTTACTTCGTTGCAGGGTGGTGAGGTCATTGAAGCAAGAAATGTTAGTAAGGAACTTTTAGATGATCTTGAATGGGATAACTTTTTTTCTTTTCCAAAAGTAAATGCATATTTAAAATTAGGTGAATCGTATATTTTTTCAGCGAATGAATATGAAAGGGCAAAATCTTATTTGGAAAAGACTCTAGAAGTAATAGGAGATAGTAAAACTAATGGAATTGAGAGAAAAAGAAAAATGGTGCAACATACATTATCATTTCTAAAGATTCATCATGATAAAGAAATTAGTAGCTTAGATGTAGTTCATTCAGGTGAACTAGCATATTTAAGGATTAAACAAGGTAACAGGATAGAAGCGAGAAAACTATTGAATCAATTAAAAGAGAAGAATGGAAGATTAACAGACATACAGACTGCATATTTAGGTTTAACATATGAAGGTACTAAAAAAGAAGAGTTAATGAAACGTTCTCTTTTGATGTGTCAAAAATCAGGGAATATATTTTATTCGAATTTACCAAAAATTCACTTGGGTTTAATTTGAATAATTGGTATAATTGTCTTTGGAAAGAGGTGAAATAATGAAAAAAATAATTACAATCATTCCTGCACTATTAATAGCTGCTACATTATTCATTAACACTGATTCTATGAAAGAAAAACCTAGTACAAATGATTCAAAACCTACGGTTCAACACATGATGGTTGACCCTGGTGGCGGTTGGTAAAATACATAATAAAGGTTTATATATATTACAAATGACATCGTCTTAATTGACGGTGTCATTTGTGGTTTTAGGAGAAGTTTCTTTTTTTGCTGAAAGAAGAAAAAAGAAACTTTTGTAAAAAAAATACAAAGAGGGAGATAGTAGAAGATGAAGAGTAAAGAAGGGGAAGTTAATCTAATTAAACAAGCTTTATTACTTTTACAAGAAGAGGATGATCCGAAAGAGAAATTATTTTCTATCTGTTTGAGTGAATCCAAAAAAGAAAAAGTTATGTAAAAAAGACTATCTAACTTTTTGGATAGTCTTTTTACACTACATATTTCCTTTAGATTTTTCGTAGTTCACAAACATCTCTAATTGCTCTAATGCTTTTTTTCGTTGTTCTTCAGGTAATTCATTAATGATCTGAAGAATTTCGTGTGCTTCTTTTGTTAACTGTAAGTCTTCGCCCGCTGTTAAATCTGGTGAATCAGATAAACCTAACAAATAATCTGTTGTTACTTTTAAATAATTTGCTATCTTCTGAAGTGTACGTGTACCGGGTGCTTTTTTTCCCTCGACATAATTATAAACAGAAACATGACTAACACCGATTGCATCAGCTAACTGTTGTTGGGTGATGCTCTTCTTTTCAATTAATGATTTCAATCTTTCATGACTAAACATAATAAAAAACACCCCAAGTTTATTTTATATGAAATTATTTTTTCTTAATTACTATTATGGTGTCACACTGTCATTATATATTAACTATCAGTTAAGTGGAAAGGTAATTTTTTTGAAAAAAGTTTTGGGAAACACTTGAACTTAACTTTAGGTTAAGTTATTATGTAATTAACAACAAAAACGGAAGAGAGGAGTTGTTTATGAAAACTCTAAAGCAGCTACGTGTAGAACAGGGATATACATGTAGGGAAGTAGCTGAAGCCGTAGGTATTACTGAAGTTTATTATTGGTATATAGAAAACGGGAAGCGTCGACCTTATTATGATTTAATTGTGAAAATTGCTGAGTTTTTTAAAGTGAAGTTAGATGCAATTAAAATTTTTTGTCCGTGACTTAACCTTAAGTTAAGTTATGTTTAGTTAAGTAAATTAGAAAGGAGCAAAACAAAATGGGATTAGATCAAATCATTAAAGAGTCAATCCGCGAAGTTGTTCGTGAAGAAATTCAAGCAGCTTTAGCTTCATTCCAACAACAATCACAACCAAACAAGGTAATGAGGGTGAAAGAAGCAGCTGCATACCTCAATATAGCAGTTTGTAGAATGTATGAATTAGCAAATCACCCACATTTTCCAGTGATTAGAGAAGGACGTAAATTACTTTTCTTGCAAAAGGATTTAGAGGCTTGGCTTGAAGCACAAAAGGGGGTGATTTAGTGGAAGATACAACATCATTAGCTATATTAGCGATATTAATTGCATGTGGTTCATGTTTGTTTTACATAACTTATGAGCCGATAAAGCAATGGGCTTGGAGTGATGTGAAGCAAAGTAAAAAGACCCATGGCAGTGGGTCCTTTTCAAAAAATAAGTTGTTATAAGTATACCACGGAAAGTAGGGAAATAGCACATTGGTTGTATGAAAAGGAGTGAAAGCTATGAACAACAAGGTATTACAAATAGGGCAAATAAATTTTCGTGGCAATGTTATAGATCATGGATGGTTTAAAACACTTACATTAGATAATGGTAAACCTAATATTGTTGCAATTACTATCTTAGGAGAAATTGTTTATTGGTATAAACCTACTGAAGTAAGAAGTGAAGAATCTAGTCAAGTTCAATATAAACAAAAGTTTAAGGCAGACACGCTTCAAAAGAGTTATCAACAATTAGCGGATTCATTTGGATTTACAAAAAGACAAGTAAAAGAAGCATGTGACTTTCTGAAAGAACGTGGACTTATAAAAATTGAATTTAGGACGATTCTTGTTAACGGAACTAGGTGTAATAACGTTATGTATGTTGAACCTGTACCTGAAATGATTCAGAAAATATCTATTATGTATTGGGGAAATGGTAACCCTCCTACACTGAAAAGTAATAGCCCTATTACTTTAGAAAGCAAGAGGGTCTTACATTCTAAAGCAATACCCTCCTACGATAAAACGAAAGAGTCTCTTACACTAGAACGTAAGACAAATACAGAGATTACTACAAATAGTACTACAGAGATTACTACAAATATAAATGATGATGCTACTTCATCTCAGAAATTAATTGATCAAGAATTTAAAACTAGTTACAACTTTTTACTTGAAAAGGGGATTCCGTTGAGTGAAATTGCAATTCAAGAATTAGGTGAGTTTTGCGATAGATTTGGTAATGAATTAGTTATTCACGCTGTTAATAAAGCAATTGATGAAAATGTACCAAAGTGGAGATATATTCGCAGTATTTTAAGTAGTTGGGAAAAGGAAAAAGTAAAAACATTAAATGATGTTGCTGCTTTAGATACTCGATTTGAAATGAGTAAGAAAAACAACAAACGTACTGGTAAAGGTTATTCCAAACGAACGGAAGTTGTACCGGATTGGTTACGCAAACAAGAAGAACAAGAAGAACAAGAGCCAATACAGCAGCCACAGCAAGCTTCAAACGAGGATCTCGAGGATAATAAGAAACGTTTGGATGAGATTCTAAATAAATATAAAAATACTAAAGGGGAATAAGGTATGAAAAACACAGGTGTTGCAAGAAAAGTCGATGAGCTAGGTCGCGTAATAATTCCGATAGAGTTACGCAGAACTTTAGGGATTGCCGAAGGAACGGCACTAGATTTTCATATCGATGGTGAAAACATTGTTTTAAGAAAAAATGAAAAGTCATGCTTTGTAACGGGTGAAGTTTCTGAAACCAACATAGAGTTGCTAGGTGGCCGAATGTTTTTAAGCAAGGAAGGGGCAATTGAATTACTGGATCTTATTCAGAAGAGTGGGATGGCATATGCCTAAGCAACTAAACATTTTCGATGTAGAGCCAGCAATTTGTGAGTTCGATGTAATGAAGGCAAATGTGAAAAGAGGTACTGGACGCACTACATACGCTGACGTACGCGTCCAAGTTCCAGCGAATGCAAAGTGTACGGATGAATTACCACGCACCACTAAACAAGATGATCGCTATGACATCTTTGAACAATATGTAATGGCAATCTGGAGATTTCAAAGAGCTGTAGATAAGTTTTTCAATTGGGATACAGCTGAAGAATTGTGTAAGGTAGCAAGGGATAAAAAAGAAATAATTCCGGTACGGGTTTATTTAGGAAGTGGCTTTAAACCTGATGTTGTCGAGTACATGCGGTAGTAAAAGGGAGAGGGACGTATGAAAAAAATAGAAATTGATGTTAGTAGTAACAAACTTTTAATAGTGAAGGACGGAAATGTCACAGCGGTAAATCCACCAATGAGCGGATTTGGTGAGCAAGTTGCGGTTTGGGTAAACGGTAAAGTTGATCGTGTGGATACTAAGTTTACTGAAAAGATAAAATAATTATTTTTAGAAAGTAGGTTCGCTTATGAGTGTAGCAAGAAATCATGAAGCGATGAAGGAATCACGGTTGAAGGTATACATCGCTTTAGAAGAAGCTAACTTCATTTGGGATGAAAGAGATGTAATTCGTTTTCGTGAAATGTGGAGTCAGGGCATGAGCTTGCCAAAGATGGCAAAAACGTTAAGAAGGCATCAAGCGGAAGTTGCACTCCTTGTAATAGATCAGGCTGATAAGTATTTAATTGAAAATCGTCCGTTAGGATTAGGAATTTGCTAAATAGGAAGGGGAAAATAAAATGAACGTTATGGAAAACGGTGTATATGAAATAACTAAATTAGTTAGTGAATTAAAGGAAGGACAAGCTGTAATGAATATCAATCATATTTGTGAATTAGATCAATATCAAGAAGCGGCATTACGTACATGGAATACAAATAACGATTTCGGTGGACGTGTTTTAAATGAAGCATTAGGTCTTACGGGAGAAGCTGGTGAGGTTGCTGATGTTGTAAAAAAAGCAATTTTTCATGTTCATGGATTTGATCCAGCTCATTGTCCAGGAGAAGAAGAAGGAAATACACATAAAATCGCTTTAGAGCTAGGGGACATCTTGTACTACATTTCAATCATGTCTCATGAAATGGGATATACCCTAGAAGATATTGCTCAAATGAATATATCTAAATTGGCAACAAGATACCCAGACGGATTTAGCCGAGAAGCTAGTCAAAATCGTGTAGATATGAAATGAAAATTGTAATAAAAAAGAGCCATGAGTGGAAAGGCTCATAGCTCTTTTTATAAGGGTAATGATTTTATATATAAATATTATCATATAATCCCAAAAAATTCAATGTTAGTCAATTAAATGGTATAAAATTTGAATTTTATTAAAAAATTATAGAAAATGACACGCCTATTGATAAATTTTAGGCCTAGTAAGAATATTAAATTTAAAAACTTATATAAATATAATAAAAAGGACGTTCCCATAAAAAGAACGTCCAATTGTGGATAAGCAGCTAGTTAAATATTTTTAGTTTGTTGCTACTAGTATAATTAGATTAATGACAACCTAACTAAATCGAGTGTCTATTACGTGTATAAGTAGCTGGATTAATGACCTCTTGCCTACTCAAGTCAAAACTTGCGCAACAACAAGGATAACAATAAAACATAGATGCTCCATGAGGGCCAACTTTGAAACTGTAGCTTTTATCTTTGGGAATGAACATCCAATCACCAGCATTGAGTTCAATGCCGTCATATTCAATTGATCCTGATATGATAAAACGTACTCCTTCATCAGGGTGTGTATGTTCCCCGATATTAGCACCAGGATTAGCAGACGTTATGAAAAATTGACCACCCTCAAGAAAAAAGGGTAACTGCCATTTGATGAAACCTTTTGGTGCTTGGTCAACAGCGAGTAGATTACATGCTTTTACCACGTCAGCGTCACGAGATGTTAAAATACGTGAGCCTAATTCGATATCAGTCTCAGCTAATGCTTTTTTTATTCGTTCAATTCCCTCGTCAAATGAAATGTGAACAGGTTTGAAGCCCGAATTCGATCTTAAGTTCTCTTGAGATTCTTTGCTCATAAATATATTCTCCTTCCGATGCATGACCATTACAAACAGCTTGATATTTTTGCACTAATGAATGATCTGTTACTACGGGGATTGTCATTACATCTTCTTGGTTTTGTTTTGTGTCTTTCATAATAATCTTCCTAAGGGTATTGGTAATTGAACTCTTCCCAAAGTCAAACCTGGTTTGGGGGTAGAAGGAAGAATTTGTTTTTTCTTATCTAACTGTTACACCTTCCACAGTTACATTGAGGTCACTCGCATCTGCATTATAGAATTCCATATCCCAACTTGTTAAATCACTGTTTGGATAGGCTCTAGTACAAAAAACTTTTTTTCATTTCCTTCGTCTACTTTAAAAGCAACACTTATAATTTTTAATCCACCTAATTCTAGAAAATCTGAGCCAAATTTGTCTTTTGGAACTTTAATTCTTTTTGCAAACATGACGGGTTTAAATTTATCTTGTTCCATAAATAAACGCTCCTAACCATAGTTGTATTTTGTGTACACAATGGTATTTATTACCATATAAAATAAAAATATACTATAAAATTAAATTTTTAATCTTATCTTTTTATTTGCTTTTAACTAAAATAATATATATTAATTTTATATAATTATTATATTCATATAAGGGTCTTTTAGGAGTTTTTATAAATATCGTCCGGCTAGAAAACTAGAGGACACCAATTCTTTAAAGTAGCAATTAAAGCTGCTTTAGGAATAGGTGTCCTTTTTATTTTGAAAAGGGAGATGGGGAAATGAGGATGTTAAAGAATCAGTTACATGAATGGAAAAATCAATCCAAGCAAGGAAAGAAGAAAAATAAGACAAAACCAAAAGAGAAATTAAGTACTCGTGAAATTGAGGATTTAATGGGGGTGCATAGACCTTGTTACGAACGAAGACGTGGAACAATAAGACAAAAGTAATTTGAAAATAAAAAGGAGTGGTCTTACATGACTAAACAATTATCTTTCTTACCAAAAATTGACAGAGCAGCAACGCAAGAAGAATTAGAAGGTGTGTTGGAAAGCGTACGTATACATAGACAATTTGGGATGATGCGTAAAGAAATGAAAGTCACTCCTTCTTATGAAATACGTGAGCATGGTCCCACACATGCAGTTGGAAAACCATTAGAAGATGTTGCCATAGCAAATATTCTACAGAGTGAACGAGAAGAGTGGCTTGAGAAAATGTCATTACGTATTGATCAGTTTCTAAATCGATTAGGGAACGGACGTGCAGGAAGTATTCAAAGAGATATTATTTATAAACGTTATTTAGAAGAAGAGGACGTATGTGATTACATGGTTTATAACGAAATAGGGATGTCGGAGCGTACTTATCGACGTTGGAAGTCTAAAGCGTTTTATAAACTTGCTTTTGCACTTGGATTAGAAGTTTACGAGACAGAAGGAACGGGAGGTAACGGATAATGAATTTTGTTCAACCTATACGTGATCCGGAGCAAATACAACAAATTAAAGAGTATTTAAAAGAAAAGAGTGATCGTAATTATATCTTGTTTGTAATGGGAATCAATACAGGTTTACGTATTAGTGACATTCTAAAGCTAAAAGTTGGAGATTTAAAGGGAAGTCATATCTCAATGCGTGAAATGAAGACCGGTAAACAGAAACGTATTCAGATTACTGCAGCATTAAGGAGAGAGTTGAAATGGTACATCGAAGAAATGGAAGATTATGAGTATCTAATCAAGAGCAGGCAAGGAAAGAATTGACCAATTGGAAGAAGCATGGCGTATAAAATACTTAGTAGCTCAGCAGCAAAGTTTGGACTAGACGAGATTGGTACGCATACATTACGTAAGACCTTCGGATATCATATGTACCTGCAGACAAAGAATATAGCTTTGCTAATGGAGATATTCAATCATTCATCTGAAAGGGTAACGTTAAGATATATAGGTATAAATCAAGATGTGATGGATAAAGCAATGACTAAGTTTAAGATATAATCAATGCTATATTAGTTTTATGAGTTAGGTGCTGGAAAATTAATTGTTTTACAGTACCTAACTCATTAATATACTTACTGAAAATATTCGAGTATTTATTATATATTTTTTATAGTTAGCATTTAGGTTGCGTTTGTGTAGGTCCAATACCGAATACCTTACTGATGTCTATATTGGTAACGGATAGATTTGGACATAGTAGAACAAGTACGTTGTTAGAATCTGTAAATCGTATTATAAAAGCTGTTAGATTATAAGTTCCGCTGGCATCTGCAAAAATTAAATCTACCCATTGTTCACGAAATCTGTCTACTTCAGCTGGTCCTACAGGTTGTAAAGTGTAATTTAAATGTTTTGCTTTAGCATAAGGATTATAATACATATTCTCATCTCCTCCTAATTTTTCCTTTTCTCCTAAATTATATGGGGGAAGGCTTGATTATGAATCGGGGAGATAAGCCTGTAATTAAAAACGGATTGAAATGTTTTATGTAGCCTAAGAAATTGCACAGGATTTTGCATATATAATTCTATAACTTTAAAAATAGAAGGAGGTAAGAACGTAGATGTATTATTATTATTATTATAATCCTATATTTTTTAGGGCACATCATCCACATACGTTACCGAGTCAAGTTTTGCAAAAAATTTTAGATGATGGAGGTCCCCAATATATTGGAACAACGATAAATGGAAAAGAAGTCATCGCACAGTTGTTGTATGTAGATGCTCCAAGTGGTATGGTAACATTAAATATATTAAAGCCTGGTGGTAAATTTGATACAATACAAGTACATTATACTGATATGGTTGGATTAAAAAAATATGGATATAATCCACCGCCTGTAAAGCCGGAGTGGTGTGAGTGGGATCCTTTGGATCCTGAATGTAAGTAAATAAAATAGAGTTGAAATTTATCGGAATTAATTATGTAAGTAAAATTACAAATATAAAGTACTTTCTATCTGGGAAATGAATTTCATAATAAAATATTTTACTGAATAAAAAAGGGTATTTATAAATACCCTTTTTTATTTTACAATTAACCGTTTTTTATGTGTTGTGTAACTTGAAATAAAAGAATTAATAAAATTAAGCGCAACAAGGGATTCGGTATTCCAGTCAGTTACACACAATATAAGATATGGGTAAGTAGTTTATACAATGTTATAATTAAATATAGTTATGGAGGGATAAGGATGAAGAAAAAGGATAATAATTTTGCGGATTTTGATAGACTTAAGAAAGAATGCTTTTTAAAGGAATGCTTCCATCAAGATGAAAATTGTAGTGATAGAATAATAAAAGCACACTCTATACAAAATAATAAAATTTTAAACAAAATATCCGAAAATGGAGAAGTGCTAATGATTGACGATGGAAATGATAATTCCATATTTTTTAAGACATCAATGCAACGAAAAGGAAGAAAAATAGCAACAACTTTTACAGGTTTTTGTGGTGGGCATGATAAGAATTTGTTTGCACCTATCGAGGATAAAGATTATCAAATAGGGAATAAGGAACAAGAATTTCTGTTTGCATATAGAGCTTTGGCAAAAGAGTACCATACTAAGATGACTACAGGAGATATGACTAGAAAAATGAAGCAGTACACCAAAGCTGGAGAGTATCATCAATTAAGTAATACATTCGATGAAAATAACAAGCCGGATATAGAAAAGATTAAATTAATAGCTGAATATATTACTGGAACTTTGATAGGACATGAGGAGTCAGAAGCTAGATTGCAAATTTTTAGGGAAAGGATGAATAAAGCTGTAGATAATTCTAACTTTAGTAAGATTGTTACAGATGTAATAGAACTGGATGAAGAATATCATATAGCGGTCTCTTCTATTGCTTATATTGAAAGAGATTTGAATGATAAAGTGGTAAATGAGTTAAAGGATCTTAATGCACAATTGGTGCCGTTGTTCGTTACAATATTTCCACAGGGTGGAAAAACCTATATTTTATTAAGTTATTTTGAAAGAAATAAAAGAAAATATAAATTTATAAGGGAGCAAATTCTTAGTCAAAGTATTAAAATGCAAAAGGTTATAATCTCGAACTTAATAGTAGCATACTTTGAGAACTGGGCTGTTTCACCAATAAGATGGAATAAATTAAGTAACAAAATGCAATCAAAAATTCATAAATATTATGCTAAAACTATTTCAGCAGGTAATGACGAAAGATTATTGTTATACGATAAAAATATGAATGTATTTTTGTGATATTTTGTATTAATAGTACAGTGTTATTTATGTGGCAGATTCGAGACCGCTTTTTGGCAGTAAATTTGCCGGTTGTTTTGGAATTAACATGATATATTTGTATTGTGAGTAGTGGCGGAAAACACAACTCATAAAATTCCTTTGTACAATATTTTTTCTAAACGGCTTTATTATGACGGCACATAAAATCCGAAACCAGCAGATGGTACTAATTGAATGATGCCGTTATTAAGAAGAGTTTTTGCTCTTCTTCTAGTTACTTATTAATGTCAGTAAAGAAGAATGTAAAATCATAAGGTTATTAGAAGAAGGATAAAACTTCATTTACCAGAATTATAAAAAATAATTGATAACAGAGCATCGATTCTGCTTTTTTACTTTAAATCCTTTTTGTATGGTGAAAAAGTGATGGGGATTTATTTAGATATTTTATTGAAAATAATTTTTAAAATGAATACACTTAATTTATTAATTTACAGAGGGTGAGCGAATGGGAGATTTATATTCTAATTTATTTATCAATGTTAAAACTTTGGAACAAATCAAAAAAAATGCAACAGTGATAATAGATACTAATGTATTATTGTTGGGTTATCAATGGAAAAATATTACTTTCGAAAGCGTGTTGGAAGTTTTAAAACAATTATCAAATGAGGAACGTTTAAAAATCCCAGCGCATGTTATTAGAGAATTTGCTAAAAATAGACCTGGAAAAATTACAGAAATGTCTAAGCAAATACATACAGTCATGAGCACTTTAGAGAAAGGATCAAATGTTGGGAAATCTTTAGAAGAAGTAATACCTGCATTATCAATTGTTGAAGGGTATCATAATGACATCATTATTTTAGAAGAAAACTATAATAAACGTATTCAAGAGTTGAATGCGGCAAGAAAAGAATATATAAATGGTTTAAAACAATTACAGCAAAAATTAAGTGATTATATAGATCATGATTTAATTTTATCGAGTTATAAAGAGATTATAGAAAAGAGTTATTTTGCTCCTGAAGGATTAATGGATAAAGAAAGATTAAAAGAAGAATGGCAGCATAGAGTGGAAAATAAGATTCCTCCTGGATATATGGATAAAGCAAAAAAAGAAAATCAATATGGCGATTTAATTGTTTGGGATCATATACGTCAAATAAGTAATGATGTTATTTTTGTAACAACCGATGTTAAAGGTGATTGGGTACATACTGCCAATGATGAAGTTATGGGAGCCCGTAGAGAACTAGTTGAAGAGTTTTATTCAAGGGAAAACTATAAGGGGTATACTTTTAAAATTTTAACTCCTCTACAATTTATAACTTTATTTTCTAATAGAGTTGTGGAACAAGAAATCAAAGATGATTTAAATCAGGAGATTAAAGAAGGTATAACAAAGTCGAAAAAATTATTGGAACAAAAATTATTGGAACAATTAAGAAATGGTTTTGAAAGTAACACAGGAGAAACCGATTTTATTGGTAATATTTACAATGAAGATGGAGAAAAAAATGAAGCTCTAGCAGCAGAGATGAAGAATGAAATGCAAAGATTGAGAAAAATTGTCGATAAAGAAGAGCCTATTTTTCAAATTAATTTACATAAAATTGAAAAACAGTTAAAAGTAATATTTGAAATAGCTACTTATGATAAATATATTAAAGCTGCTCGAGAGTACATATCACTTCTAGAAAGTATTGTACTAAAAAGAGATGGGCCTAGTTTTATAAAGCATGCAAGTCAAGTTGAACAATTAGCTAATGAATTAAGTAATATTATAGATTATTATGCATAAAAATAGTTGTTTACGAAATTAATAAAAAGCATCCATTTGGGTGCTTTTTATTTTGGAGGAATGAAGATTGAAAATATTAATGATAAGCAATTTGAATCTCTTGTGTGGAAAGCTGAAGAAAGAGGATACAATAATGGCTGCACGAAAGGTTACAGGTTTGGTTACGAGGAAGGTCTTAAGGCGAACATAATGTACAAACAGAAAAGTAATGTTGAAAAAAATGAAGCATTAGAAAGAATTAAAGAAGTAACTGAAGCTGCTAACGAATGTGTGGCTGCGTTCGAGAAGTTAGAAAAGGTTATGGGTAGGTTTACTAATAAGGGTGAACTAAAAGATGTGAAGGTTAGCATTGTAGTAGATAGAAAAATATTAGTGAAATCTATAGCTGAACATACAGCTGATTCAATACAAGGTCGTGTAATTAAAAGGAGTGAAATAAATGAAATTAACTAAACCAGAACAAACAGTAGTTGTCGGTCATTTAATTAACAATGTTATTGGGTTGGAATTAGTCAAGCAACACATTGATCCACGGAAGTTAGAAAAGGCTGTGGCTTTACATAATGAGATCAATGATAATATGACACCAAAACAAACAAGAGAATCGCTTATTAGTGTACTGGATAAGGCGATAGATGAATTTTTAAAACAATAAACATAAAAAAGGAAAAGCAACTCGCTTTGGGGTGCGAATCACTTTTCCTGATGGCAATGTTAACTTTATTATAACAACTTGTATTTATTTGGTAAATATATAATTGGAATATTATTGTAAAAGAGGTGAGGATAATTGGATAGCGTTTTAAACGGTAAGATTGCTGCACTTGGTCTTATGCTTATCAATAAGAAAGCATATATCAAATACCTTAAACCACTTGAAAAAGCGCACAAAAAATCCGGAATAGATGTTAAGTATTATAAGCTATATGGCGAGAAGCCTATGTTTTATTCTGTGGAATACCTAGAACAAACATCAATAAAAGAATTATTGGAAAAAGATAAATGGAGAAAGGATTTAAGTGTAAGGGGTGAGTAGATGGAAAGATTACTTAACTCGCTTATAGTTATATGCTTTATATTAATTATTCTTGCGTGTGTCGGTTTCTTTATAACTGTGAAGGAATGTCATGATAAGGGTGGTAAGATGGTCGGCACAGGAGAATATACGACAACAACTCAAATAATAAACAATCAAGTAATTGTGAGTACAACTGAAAATATGGTTTGTGATAAGGAGTGAGGATAGATGGGTAATGTTTCTAGATGCTGTTTAGCTTGTGACTATCAAATTAAAACATATCAAGCACCAGAAGATGAATATCAAGAAGTAACTGTTTGTCCGAAATGTAATGGTGCGTTTGTAGATGTGTTTAAGTTAGGAAAGTACATGCAACTTAGCGGAAGAACGCAATGTAACGGTAAGCCATTAACGAAAGAACAAATAGGCATATTGGAATTCATGATCTATAACTATTACAAGAAGGACATGGACATCTGCTCGTGTGATGTGGAAAGAGTACTTAAAAAGAAAGACAAGGAGTAAGAGGATGGATAGCAACTTACGCAATGTAATTGGAGTAAATGAAGCTGCATCTATTCTTAATGTATCACCAGGACATATTAAGAACTTATGCGCTAAAGGGAAGATTGTATCAAAGAAGATCGGTAATACATGGGTGATTGATAGATCAGGGTTGAGAGGTGAGGATAGATGATTAAGTTCAATAGTATTGATGATATACAAATAGATAAAGAGTGGCAAAGAAGAGAAGGTATAAGGAAGTTAGAACTAGCGTTAACAGAAGAAGGAGACGTTGGTGCGGTATCAATTGAGCGATATCCTTTTGCGTGTAAATGGAGTAATGAAGATGAGAAACAATGAACGAATATAAAACCAAACAACAGAAGCGTAAGTTCTATGACAGTGGTGAGTGGAAGAGTATACGTGAGCAAGTAAAGAAGCGAGACAATTATGAATGCCAAGAGTGTAAGCGCAATGGTAGTGTTCGTGTCGACACCAATGAATACAGTGAGAGTGCAAAGCGTAAGAAGATTCAGCTCGTTGTCCATCATATAAAAGAACTAGAACATCATCCAGAACTTGCATTAGAAATAGATAACTTAGAAACAGTCTGTGTGGATTGCCATAATAAAGAACACGGAAGAGTGTTCTTTAAGAAGGTAAACAAATGGCAAGACGATGAGAGGTGGTAACGTTGGATACTTATGAACAAGATGTAGCTCTATTAGTTAAAGCTTATAGACTTGAAGGTTATGTCATTACAAATGAACAGGCTGAAGATATTTGGTCAAAGTATTCGAATGAGTTATATGCTTCTTGGATGATGATGGGTAATAAAACGGATGGTTTATATGAAACAACTAAAATGATTGCTGAGAAATTAAAAATAATCCCCCCCTTAAATAATTTCAATAAAAATTGCTCTAAGGGGCACCGGAGGAGGGGGTCGTTTTTCCAGATTTTTGAGCAGTATCGCATAGGACCCCTACCCAACATAAAAATATGATTGAATCGAGGTGATATTATGGCGGACATAGATGAACGTGAGGTGCTAGTTAACAAAGAAAAAAATCGTTTAAAAAGATTATTTAAAGACATCCCACCTAGTAAGTTGAAAGTGGTTGAGGGGTTAATTATTCAGGCAGCAAGACTACGAGTTTTATTAAATGAGATGTGGATAGATATATCTGAGAATGGTGACTATGAAATGTTCTCACAATCTGATAAAACAGAGCCGTATGAAAGAGAGCGACCTGTTGCCCGATTATATAATACCCGCGATCAATCATATCAAAGAGTCATTAAACAACTAACAGATTTATTGCCAGAAGGAAGTAATAAAAAAGAAATTAAGAAGTATTCGGCAAGTGATTTAATATGATTTCACATAAGTGTGTAAGTGAATATATAGAATTATATGAAACGGGAACAGTAATATTAAATAAGGAACGCATCATGCTTATTAATTACTTAAAGCAAGATATATTAACCCGTAATGATTTGCATTTTGATGTGGATTTAATTCATACATGTGTAACTTTCATAGAAAAGTGGCATTTTAAATTAAATTCCTTTCAAAAATTTTTAATAGCATTTGTGTTTTTGTTTGATGAATATGAGGATGTTTATTTTGATCAGCATTTTTGGATGATGGCAAGGGGTGCTGGTAAAAACGGTTTGATTAGTGCATTGACACACTTCTTTATTAGCGAATTACATGGCATTGAGCATTATAATGTATCAGTAGTTGCTAATACAGAAAGGCAGGCTAAAACTTCTTTTATAGATGTTTATGAAAAGAATAAAAAGCATGAAATATTAGACGAGCTATTTGTATCAACTAAACAATTGATAACGAATAAAGCGACTCGTTCGACGTTTGAATTTCATACATCAAATGCAGGAAGTAAAGACTCATTAAGAGATGGATGTGTCATTTATGATGAGATACACAGATATGAAAATAGCGATGTTGTAGAAGTATTCTCTAGTGGTTTAGGTAAAGTTCCTAACTCTAGGGAATTTTTTATTACCACAGATGGTTTTGTTCGTGAAGGTTACCTTGACAAGATGAAAGAACGAGCAATGAACATCTTGAAAGGTAAAGAAAAAGAAGATAGGTTGTTCCCTTTTATTTGTAAGCTTGATAACGCTGAAGAAGTAGACGATCCAGAGATGTGGGAAAAAGCAAATCCAATGTTTAGTAAGCCTATGAGTCAATATGCTAGAGGGTTGTTCAAAAAGGTTATGCGACAATATAAAAACCTTGAAAATGATCCATCTAACAGAGAAAACTTCATGACTAAAAGAATGAATTTACCAGAAGTAGATTTAACAAAGTCTGTTGCTACTTGGGAAGAAATAATGCGTACTGGTTTTGAAGAAGATGGAGAAACTCTCAGAAAGATTCCTGATTTAAAACATAAATTAGCTGTGGGAGGACTCGATTTCGCCAGTATTAAGGACTTCGCGGCTGTTGGTTTACTATTTAAACATGGTGAAGATTATATTTGGAAAGGTCATTCATTTGTACGTAAAGGTTTCTTGGACAAGGTGAAATTAAAAGCACCTATTTTTGAGTGGGCTGAAAATGGATTATTAACAATTGTGGATGAACCTGTAATTAATATCTCTCACATTGTGGATTGGTTCGTAAGAATACGTGAATTGTATGGTGTGAATACGATTGTTGCAGATACATTCCGTTTAGATCTTGTTAAAACAGCACTTGAAGCAGAAGGATTTACATTGTTGTATATTCGTAATCCAAAAGCTATTCATTCATTATTAGCGCCAAGGGTCGAAACATTATTTGCGAACAACCGTATTATCTTTGGCGATAATCCGTTAATGCGTTGGTACACAAATAACGTCTATGTTCATATTAAAAAAGATGGCAATAAAGAATATTTGAAAAAAGATGAATTCAGACGAAAAACAGATGGATTTCAAGCTTTTATCCATGCATTATGGCAAGCGGATAACATTCTTGAAGAAGAAGTTGAGTTTATTCTCGATAGTATCAAATTTTAAAGGGGGTGATAATCATTGGATGGTTAGGTTCAGTATTTAAAAGAAATAAAGAACTAGAATTCATGTTGGACCTGGACATAATTACTGATACAGCAAACAGACTTCATATGAAACGTTTGGCGATTGATACATGTGTCTCATTTTTAGGAAGAACGATTAGTCAATCTGAATTTAGAGTAAGAAATGGTAAAGCATTTAAGAAGGATGAGCTTTATTATCGATTAAACGTAAGACCGAACAAGAATATGACCGCAAGTACCTTTTGGGAAAGGTTTGTTCGCAAACTTATTTATGATAATGAGTGTTTAGTCATACAAGCAGATGATGGTGATTTACTTATCGCAGAAGGATTTCAACATAATGAGTATGCGGTATTTGAAGATACTTTTACTGATGTAAGGGTAAAAGATTATACGTTTAAGAGAAGTTTTAAACAAAGCGAAGTTATTCATTTAAAGTATCGGAATGATAAATTATCTCCACTTATTGATGGGTTATTTGCAGATTATGGTGATTTATTTGGTAGGATATTAAACTCTCAAAAACGGAAAAATCAAGTTCGTGGAACAGTTGATATGGAAATGACAGGTTCTAAAACCGAAGAGAACCTAGCGAAATTACAAAAGTTTATTGATGATATGTATCAAGCGTTTGGTAATAAGGATATTGCTATTGTTCCGCAACAAAAGGGTATTAATTACAACGAGATATACAATGGAGTTGCAAATGGTCCAAGTGTGGAAGAAATCAATAAAGTAACAAATGGTTTCTTGAATCAAGTAGCTATGGCAATTGGTATTCCTGTAGCTCTGATATATGGAGAAATGGCTGATGTAGAAAAGCAAACGAAAAATTATATGCTTTTCACAGTACGACCATTATTAAAAAAGCTATCTGATGAAGCGAACGTTAAATTCTTTGAAATGAGTGAATATCTTTTAGGACGAAAAATTGAGGTTAAGGCTGTTTCCTATCAAAGTATATTTGAACTTGCGACAAGTATTGATAAACTCATTTCTTCAAGTGCATTTACAGGAAATGAAATTCGTTCAGAAGTAGATTATGAGGAGTCAAATGATCCGAATCTAAATATCCATCATATTACGAAAAACTATACAAAATTAGATGAATCTGAAGGAGGTGAGAAAGAAAATGACGGTGAAAATTGACGTTAAAGGACCGATTGTTTCAAATGATGAAGTTTGGATTTATGATTGGTTTGAAATCGATGCTGCAAGCCCAGGTAAGATTTCAAAAGCGCTTGAAGATGCAAATGGCGATGACTTAGTTGTATCAATTAATAGTCCTGGTGGTTATGTACACGAAGGCTCAGAGATTTACACAGCGTTGAAAAATTATCCTGGTCATGTGGAAGTTCAAATTGTTGGTTTGGCTGCAAGTGCGGCTTCTGTTATTGCAATGGCTGCTGACAAAGTCCGAATTTCTCCAACTGCACAAATCATGATTCATAACGCTTCAATGTGGAATGGTGGAGATCATCGCGATATGTCAAAGGCTGCCGAAATGCTAAAAACAACAGATCGAGCAATTGTAAACGCCTATGTCATTAAAAGCGGTAAATCAGAAGAAGAACTACTTAATATGATGGCTGAAGAAACGTGGATGGGTCCACAACAAGCGTTAGAAAGTAATTTTGTGGATGAAATTATGTTTATGGATAATCAGGTAAAAATGACAGCTTCAGCTTCTACTGCTGCCATGCTTCCGCAGAAGGTAATCGATGACTTTAGAAATGGAACCATGAACAAAAGCCCAGGGATTACAAAAGAAGATTTAAATGCAGCATTATCAGGTTTGAAAAATGAAATTTTGAATGATTTACAAACGAATACAAATCCAAAAGAGCCTATTCAAAAGCCTGTTAATACAAAACAGAATTTGAGTACGCTCTTTTTAACTTTAGGAGGAAAATAAAATATGGTTATTAAGTTTAATAATTTTGAAGAGAAGAAACTAGCTTTCGCGAAAGCAACACAAGAAGGTACAGCGGAAGAACAATCAGCAGCGTTAAATTCCATGATTGAAGCACTTGCTACAGATGTTCGTTCAGATATTTTAAATCAAGTGAATGAATCAATGGTAGATCGTTCTATTATGCAATCTCGTGGTGCTAATGTACTAACAAGTGAAGAAATGAAGTTCTTTAATGCCGTTGTTGAAGAGGGTGGATTTAAATCTACTGAGACTTTACCTAAAACAACACAAGAGAGAATTTTTGATGATTTAGTTCAAGGTCATCCGTTGCTAGAGCATATCGGCTTAGAGAATTTAGGAGCCGTGACAGAATTTATTTATGGAGATCCAGAGGGTGCAGCTGTATGGGGACCGTTATTTGGTGATATTAAAGGACAATTAAATGCTACATTCCGAAAAGAGTCAATTACTCAACTGAAATTAACAGCATTTATTCCATTAGCGAATGATATGTTGAAGCTTGGTCCAGTATGGGTGGAACGATATGTTCGTACTATGATTACAGAAGCGATGTCAGTAGGTTTAGAACGTGGTTTTGTAGTAGGGACAGGTAAAGAAGAACCAATTGGGTTATTAAAAGATCCTAGCGGAAGTGTAGTGAATGGAGTATATCCAGATAAAAAGCCAGCAGGAACTTTAACGTTTGAACCAGGTCGTAAAACAATTAATGAATTAAAAGGCGTGGTTAAATTATTGGCTAAAAAATTAAATCCTGATGGTAAAACAGATGCAGATAGACCTAAAAATATAGCTGGTAAAGTAGTTATGGTAACAAATCCATTCGATACTTTTGATATTCAAGCAAATGCTACAACTCAAAATGCGGCAGGTGTATATGTAACGAGCTTACCTTTTAATCCAATCCCAACAGAATCTGTATTTGTACCTCAAGGACAAGTGGTGTTCTTTGTTAAAGGGGAGTACATTGCAGCGATGGGTGGAACGGAGCCAATCCAAAAGTATAATGAAACACTCGCTTTAGAAGATGCAACACTTTATATTGCCAAACAACACGCTACAGGTAAGCCGAAGGATAAATACACTTCACAAGTTTATACATTGAAACTTGAAGAAGTAAAGCCACCGACACAAGGATGATGTGAATGGATACAGTAATTTCAGATGTAACTATACAGGAGTTTAAAGAGAGGATGCATTTAGGTGATGAGGAAGATGATAACCTAAAGCGCATCCTTTCTACGTCTAGCAAGGCATTACTTAGGGTTTGTGGGAATTATGATTTAAATAAAGATGAGGAGTTCAAAGAATTAGTCTTTGAACGTTCTCGTTATGTTTATAACGATGCATTAGAGTATTTTGACAAGAATTTTTTAAGTCAAATTAATAGTTTAGGTATCGATAAAGCATTAGAAGAAATTAAATTGGACGGTGATTAATATGTGTCCTTTTCAGTACAAGAAACCACTGAATACAGGCGATTGTAGAAATCGAATTATCATTGAACAACCTGAAGTAATAAAAGATGAATTAAATCAAGAAGTTGAAACAGGTAATTGGCTAGAAGTAAAAAAAGCATGGGCAATGATAAAAACGGTAAAAGGTTCGGAGTACATTGAAGCTTCAGCATCACAATCTACACGAATTTATCGGTTTGTGATGCCTTATACAACCGGTATTACAGAATTAATGCGAATCAATATGAAAGGTCGTATCTTTGACATTATCGAACCGCCAATGAATGATGATGAAATGTATCAAACATTGACTATTATCGCAAAGGAGCATGTTTAATATGAATGATTTTGCGAGCGAGCTTGCTAGAGAATTGCAAAGATATGCAAATGTTGTGGAAGAAGAGTTAATGATAGCAGAAGAAGAAGTAGCTGATGTCGCTGTAGAAAAATTAAGGCAAGGCAGCCCTAAAAAAACAGGTGCTTACCGTAAAGGGTGGCGTAAGAAAAAAGAAGGTAATGGTTTTGTCGTTCACAATACAAAAGGTCAATTAACACATCTTTTAGAAAAGGGACATGCAAAAGTGAGTGGTGGCCGTGTACCAGCACAAGTTCATATCCTTCCAGTTGAACAGTATGTCATTGATGAGTTGCCAAGACGTATTGAAAGGGTGATTCAACAATGACATTAGGTGAATTAACAAAAATTCTTGAAGCTACAGGTTATCCTGTGGCTTATTCGCATTTCACAGCAACGCCGACCAAGCCAGTTCCAGCGCCACCTTATATATGTTTCCTTGTGGATGGATCAGCAAATTTAATGGCTGATAACAAGGTGTATCACAAGATAGGCGATGCAAATATTGAGCTTTATACAACTAAAAAAGACTTAGTTGCAGAGGCCAAACTTGAAAAAGTCCTAGACAATCATGAAATTCCTTATGACTCGTATGAGACTTTTATTGAATCTGAAAAAATGTATCAAAAAATATATGAAACGAGGTTGATATAAATGAATGAAAACAAAGTAGCGTTTGGTCTGAAAAATGTCCATTATGCACTCTATGACTTTAAAGATGGTGTAGTTACATTCAGTACACCGATCCGATTACCAGGTGCGGTTGAATTAACATTTGATCCACGAGGGGATTTAATTGAGTTCTATGCAGATGACATGCTTTACTACGCAGCAAGTAATAATCAAGGGTATGATGGCACTTTATCAATCGCTCATATTCCGGAGCAATTTGCAATTGATGCATTAGGTGAGGAATTAGACGAAGAAGATGGTGTGTTAAATGAATTAGCCGACGCAAAAGGAAAATCATTTGCATTATTGTTTGAATTCGATGGTGATGTAAGAGCGACTCGACACGTTATGTTTAACTGTTCAGCAAGTCGTCCAACACTTGCATCTAAAACGAAAACAAATTCAGCGGAGCCAAATACAAACGAGCTTAAATTTGTATCAAGCCCTATTGATATTAATGGAAAACGTATGGTTAAAACGAAAACTACCACTAAATCAAAACAAGAAATCTATGATAATTGGTACAAAAAAGTTTATACAAAAGTACCTGCATTACCAAAAGGGGCGTAAGTGAATGGAAAAGACAATTACAATAGATGGAAAACAAGTCAGATTAAAAGCTACAGCAGCAACAGTCAAACGTTATAAGGCTCAATTTAGACGTAATTTATTTGCGGATTTGATGGGTTTAGGGGCAATTAGTACGTTAACTTCACCAGATGGCTCACAACAACCTCTTGATATGTCTAATGTTGATTTAAGCAATGTGGATTTTGAGCTTATTTATGACTTAACTTGGTTATACGCTAAAACAGCTGATTCAAGTATTCCTGATCCTATGACGTGGCTAGATGAATTTGAGGAATTCCCAATTGAAGAAATTATGCCAGAAGTCATGGAATTAGTTCAGGTCACTATGGGAGCAAAAAAAAAATAAAGAAAAACAATGGAGAGCAAGGGACATTCAGTGATGAAGAAATTACCACTGAATTATTCCTTGCTCTTTGTTATAAAGCGAAATTAACACGCTGGGATTTAGAAGATATGACAATCGGTGATTGCTTTGATTACATTGCTGAATTTGCTGAGCTAGAGAATCCAGATAAAGAAAAAGTTAGAAAAGCAAATCAAAAAGACTTCGATTCATTCTAAGAAAGGGGTGAGAAAATGGCAGGGAGAATTAAAGGGATTACGATAGAAATTGGTGGTAATACTCAGCCGTTACAAAATGCTTTAAAAGATATAAATAAACAAAGTGATGCTTTGGCTAAAGAACTAAAAGATGTCGAGCGTTTGTTAAAGTTTGACCCTGGTAATGTGGAAGTATTAGCGCAAAAACAACAGCTACTTACGCAACAGATTGAAAATACCACGCAAAAGCTAGATAAATTGAAAGCAGCGGAGCAACAAGTACAAGCTCAATTCCAAAACGGTAAAATTTCTGAAGAACAGTATCGTGCATTCAGGCGTGAGATTGAATTTACAGAAGGGTCACTTAATGGTCTTAAAAATAAACTAGGAAACATGAAAGCTGAGCAAGAGAATGTAGCAAGTTCCACAAGGCAATTAGAAACATTGTTTAGAGCTACAGGAAAAAGCGTTGATGATTTTGCAGGAGCATTAGGGAATCGTCTTGTGAATGCAATTCGAAATGGAACAGCTACAAGTCGTCAATTAGAGCAAGCGATTGGAATTATTGGTCGTGAGGCATTAGGTACAGAAGCTGATATTGAAAAATTACAAAGAGCCCTTCGATCTGTGGATGCTGGAAATTCCATACGGCAAGTACAAAATGAGTTAAGAGAATTACAACAAGAAGCTGGTAGAACCGAGAAGAAGTTTGAAGGACTACAAGTAGGATTAGAAAACGTTATTGGTGGATTAGCAGCTGGTGGTGGAATTGCAACAGCTATTGAAAAAGCGATGGATATGTCAAAATTAAAAACAAAGATCGATATCACATTTGATGTTCCGGAGTCCTCTAAAAAATCAGTAGAGGAAGCTATTAGAGGTGTTACCGCTTATGGTGTTGATGCAGAAGCGTCTTTAGAAGGAGTCCGTAGGCAATGGGCTTTAAATAAAGATATAAGTGATGAAGCCAATGCAGCAATTGTTAAGGGAGCGGCCGCCATTTCAGCTTCTTATGAAGGGATAGATTTTACAGAATTAATTCAAGAAACATATGAAATAGGAAATGAATTAGGAATAACGCAAGATAGTGCTCTTGGTATGGTTGATGCGTTGTTAAAAATGGGCTTTCCACCAGAACAGCTAGACATCATTGCTGAATATGGTAGTCAACTAACCCGTGCAGGCTTTAAAGCTGAGGAAGTCCAAGCAATTATGGAAGCAGGCGTTGAAACAGGTAGTTGGAATATTGATAATCTCTTGGATGGGCTTAAAGAAGGTAGGATTCAGTTAACCGAATTCGCACAAGGAGCTGATAAAGCTTTAAAAGAAGCGCTTGACGGTTCTGGTATTGCAACTGAACAAATAGAAAAATGGGGAGCATCTGTCGCTAAAGGCGGAAGAGATGGCGCCGCAGCGATGGTAGAAGTAGCTAAAGCTATTGACGGAATAGAAGACCCGGTTAAGAAAAATCAAGTTGGGGTTAAAGTTCTAGCCACTATGTTTGAAGACCAAGGACAAAATCTAACTAACACTTTAATAAGGGCTTCAGAAAAAACTGTAGACTTACAGAAGAATCAAGATAACTTAAATGAATCTGTTAAAAAATTAGATGCAAACCCAGCTGTAAAGTTCCAAAAAGCCATGGGTGATTTACAAATGGCTCTAAAACCAGTTCTTGGAGTTATAGCGGATGTTATTTCTAAATTAGCAGAATGGATTTCTAATAATCCTAAATTAGCAGCAACAATAGCTGCTGTTGCAGTAGCTATTGGGGTTATTTCTGGTGCAATTTTAGCGCTTGCTCCTATAGTCATGACAGTCATGAGCTTCTTTGAAATTGGAGCTTTAGCAGCAGCCGGACTTGTTGCTATTGTCCCTATTATTATCGCAGCTATAGTGGCTCTAGGAATTGCCGTTTATCAAAATTGGGATTCTATAAAACAGTGGACTATAGATATGTGGAATTCTATTAAAGAATATTTAATAGAACTTTGGGATAGCGTTGTTCAATCCTCTAGTGAAGCATGGAAATCATTTTTAGAAACAATGCATGCATTTTTTGATCCGATAGGTCAATTTTTCGGCGATTTATGGACAGGTATAGGTGAGATATGTAGTAGTACATGGAATTCTATTGTTGAATTCTTTTCAGGAGCTTGGGCCTCATTCACTGAAATGATGCATAGTTTCTTTGATCCAATAGGTGAATTCTTTAGTAGTTTGTGGTCAGGTATTGTGGAAACGGCGTCTTCTTGGTGGACTTCTTTAGTTACAACAGCTTCTGAACTGTGGGGAACACTCGTACAAGCTTGGCAAGACACTTGGAATACCATTGTTACCGTTTTAGATCCAATCATTTCATTCATAGCAACTGTTTTAGAAGCAGGATGGCTACTTATTCAAGCAGGAGTGCAAATTGCATGGGCAGCTATAAGCCAGTATATTATTCAACCAATCCAAGAAGCTTACAATTGGGTGAGTAAACAAATTGGTGAATTGGTTACATGGCTTGGTACACAATGGGAAATTGCAAAAGCTGTGGCCCAAGTTGCATGGGGATTACTTAAGCAATATATTATTCAACCAGTTCAGGAAGCTTGGAGTACAACGAAAGAAAAATTCAGTGATTTGATTTCTTGGTTAAGCTCACAGTGGGAACTCGCTAAATCGTATACTCTTATGGCTTGGAATTTGGTTAAACAGTATGTAAGTCAGCCTGTTCAAGACTTGTGGAATACAACCAAGCAAAAACTTGGTGAATTAGCAAATTGGATATTAAGCAACTGGGAATCTATAAAATCCTATACACTTTCAGCTTGGAATTTAGTGAAGAAATACGTGATTGATCCAGTAACTGAAGTTTACAATTCAGCTAAACAAAAATTTACTGATTTATATAATTCAGCGAAAGAAAAATTCGATTCCGTAAAGAGTGCAGCACAAGAAAAATTTGAAGAAGCTAAACGATTTATTATTGATCCAATAAAAGCTGCGGTTGGGAAAGTAGAAGAATTCATTGGGAAAATAAAAGGATTCTTTAGTGACTTGAAGTTAAAAATTCCCAAACCTGAAATGCCACCTCTTCCACATTTTAGCTTGCAAACTAGTACGAAAAATATTTTAGGGAAGGATATTACATTCCCTTCTGGACTTAATATAGATTGGCGTGCAAAAGGTGGTATCTTCACTAAACCAACTATCTTCGGAATGAATGGCGGAAACTTGCAAGGTGCAGGAGAAGCAGGAAAAGAAGCGGTTTTACCATTGAATAAAAAGACACTCGGAGATATTGGCGCAGGAATCGTAGCAGCCATGCCACGACAACACTTTGCTATATCAGGAGAAATAAATCAATTAATGGGTGATATGAGCCGTATGATGGCTAGTTCTATGAATCAGCTATCCGGATTAAAGTCTGTCATGAGTGGTGTGTATGGAAGTATGTCAAACAGTAGACAAGCCATGACAAATAGTGTATCAAATCAAGTAATTAATTATTCTTCAGGATCATCTGGCGGTGGAGTCATTTCAATGCCTGGTGGAGATTTAGTTATTGAAGTACCTGTTAATTTAGAAGGAAGAGACGTGGCACGCGGTACTTATCGCTATACAACCGAGTATCAAGAAAGAGAAGCAAAAAGAAACTCAGACTTTTAAGTTTGGGTTTCTTTTATTTTATAAAGAAACGGGGTGACAGTATGAGCTCTTTTACATTTAACAATATACGTAAGGATTTTATTCAAATCGAAAAAGGATGGAAAAACCCAGCGTGGGCGCCGTTAAAACGGAAATTTCTAAGTGTGCCAGGTTATCCAGGTGCAAGATTATTAACGACAGAAACTGAAATGCGAGTTTTGCCTGTTCCGGTCGGAATTATTGTTCCTGATGGATCTGATCTAGAAACATTAAAAGAAGAAATAGCAGAGTGGTTAATTACAGAAAAACCTGTTGAATTAGTCTTTGATGTAACACCTGATAGGACATACCTGGCGGTTATTGATGAAGATTTTGATTCTGAGGATTTTGTTACTTTAGGTAAAGGTACTTTGAATTTTGTTTGTCCGATGCCATATAAGTTAGGACCTACTAAAACAGTAGAATTTGAAATGGATGGGCGTGGGTTAATAGCAAATGTTCAAAATAAAGGAAGCGTCGAATCTAACCCGATTATTGAAATTGAAGTAACGAAACCTTCCACATTTCTTGATGTATGGAATGGAGACAATTATTTTCGTATCGGATGGCCGCTTAGCGTAAATCAGATACCTGTCGAAAGAAATCAGCGGGTAATGTGGGATGAGATGTCTACAACTGTAGGTTGGACGGATGTTCCGAATGCAGAAGATATGGTTGGGGGAGGGGCTTTTAAAGTAGATGCAGGCTCACGCCTAATTCCGGTTTATTTAGGTGAAACAAATATAAAAGGATGGCATGGTTGCATAGCTAAAAAGAACATCCCACAAGGCCCGCTACAAGATTTTATTATGCAGGCGTATGTTGGGATAAGAAGCTCTCACCCCGATCAAATGGGGCGTGTTGAGATAGGTTTATTGGATGAAAATAGCGACTATGTAGCTCGTATTTCTATGAATGATGTTCATTGGCAAGCAGAACAGAATACAGGGTTCGCTAAGCTTGGTAACAAAAAGAAACCAAACAGCGAGCGAATACTTATAAATGAACCTGGAGATCATCCTATTACATGGAATCAATATCGTGGTCGATTATGGTTAGCACGTACGGGAAATAGATGGGAAGCTTATATTTCTAAGTTTTTATGGAATACCGAAAAGGATGATTCGGAACGCTTTGTCGTGTGGGAAGATGAAAACAATATGAATATGGACAAAGTGGCACAAGTTCAAATAAGCATCAGTCAATTTTCGGATAACATGTTCTGTACAGACATGAGCATCGATGACTTGAAAATTTGGAAAGTCAATATGAATACCCAAGATAATCCGCCTTATATTTTTGATGTTGGAGATAAAGTAGTTATTGATACCGAGCGAAGCCTTGTATCAATCAATGGTAAAAAAGCTATAAACTTAAAAGATATATTCAGCGATTATCCCATTATTCAAAAAGGAACGAACAAACTTGAGATTATGCCTCCTGATGTAGGGATAGTCAAAATAACGTATAGGGAGCGATTTAGATGAGAACACCAAGCGGAACATTACATGTTGTTGATTTTAAAACAAGTCAAATCGTTTCTAATATACAAACAAAAGATTATTGGGATGATAAACGACATTGGGAAATTAAGAACAATATAGATACATTAGAATTTAAAGTGTTTGATAATACGGAACATGCAGCTACACTCATGCAGCAAAATTTAGTTCTAAAAGAAGTTCGTGATGGTCGCATTGTTCCATATGTAATTACTGAAGTTGAAAAAGATTCAGATGATAGATCGGTCATTGCTTATGCATCTGGTGAATGGATTCAACTCGCGAAAGCTGGCATTATCAATCCACAGAAGATTGTAGGTAAA
Source organism: Bacillus cereus group sp. MYBK95-2 (assembly GCF_051915225.1). Lineage (NCBI taxonomy): Bacteria > Bacillati > Bacillota > Bacilli > Caryophanales > Bacillaceae > Bacillus > Bacillus cereus group sp. MYBK95-2. The sequence goes on from NZ_JBQAEH010000008.1 coordinate 210,288, forward strand.
ACAGTCAATGAGTTTATCGATATAGCTCTTGTGGGTACGAAGTGGAAAAGAGGAAAAACAGAATACGCGGGCTTCCACACTATGACGATTGATGAATTCATAGATCCACTGAAATTTTTAAAAGACATTGCTTCCTTGTTCGATTTAGAAATTCAATATCGCGCAGAAGTTGTAGGGTCTCAAATTGTTGGTCGTTATGTAGATATGGTGAGAAAGCGAGGACGTAATACAGGCAAAGAAGTAACTCTTGGTAAAGATTTGATGGGTATCAAACGAATTGAGAATTCCCAAAACATCTGTACAGCCCTATTAGGGTTTGTAAAAAAAGAAGGTGGAGATTTTATAACCATCTCTAGTATTAATAATGGAGTTCCTTATCTTGTAGACAGTGATGCGTTTCAGCGATGGAATGAGCGAGGCCAACATAAATTTGGCTTTTATACACCAGAAACAGAAGAAGATATAACACCACAACGTCTTTTAACTCTTATGAAAACAGAACTAGCCAAACGAATAAATACATCTTATATATATGAAGTTCAAGCACAAAGTATAGGTCGTGTATTTGGACTAGTTCATGAGCTGATTAATGAGGGGGATACAATCCGAATAAAAGATACAGGATTTACACCAAAGCTTTATTTAGAAGCAAGGGCAATCGTTGGTGATGAATCACATACTGATCCTTCGCAAGATAAATACGCATTTGGTGATTACCGAGAAATTGTGGATGCTAATGAAGAATTACGTAAGCTCTATAATAAAGTCCTGGCTTCATTAGGTAGTAAACAAGAAATTTTAAATCAGCTAGATAAGTTGGTTAAAGAGAATGCTGAAAAAGTCCAGGAAAACCTAAAAAATAATACGGTAAATATTATTGAAGCTAAAAATCCACCAATCGATAATCTTATAGTAGGTAAGACATTATGGCGAGACATTAGTAAAGGTAAACCAGGTATTTTAAAAGTGTGGAACGGTAAAGGTTGGGAACTCCTTATTCCTGATGTAGAGTCAGTAAAGGAAGAAACCCTGAAACAAGTTAATAAAGATATTCAGCTCACAAAAGAAGAATTAAATAAGAAAGTGGAAGAAGCGCAAAGTGAAACCAATGGACAATTCAAGGAAGTTAAAAATAGTCTCCAAGAAGTTTCGCAAACTATTAAAAATGTACAGAACTCCCAAGGTGAAATTAATAAAACTGTTTCTGAAATGAAACAAACTAACGAGGGTTTTACTAAATCTATTGAATCGTTAGCAAAAAAAGATGGTGAAATCACTGAAAAATTAAATACAGTGGTAGAGACTGCTGAAGTTACGAAAAAGACCCTCTCTGAGGTGCAGCAAACAACAAATGATCTAAAGAAAACAACAACTGAAATTACAGAAAAAGCTGGCCAGATTAGTGAGAAGTTGGAGAGTGTAGAAAAGAAAGTTAATAACGATAAAGCTGGAGGTCGTAATCTGTTATTAGATTCAAATGTCAAATATGAAAAAACAGATTATCTAATCAATCCATATTCTCTAACTGAAAATTTTGTTGCAGGTGAGGAATATACTTTTGTAATTAAAGGAAGTGTCCCGCAAGGCCAGAAATTTGGAATTTGGCAGAATGGTGGTTCAAATAATGTTGGATATGCAACAAGTGTTTATGCGAATGGAATTACCTATGTCACTTTTAAAGCTGTAGCAGCAAGTAGTGGAAATGAAAGAAAGTTGAGTCTATATAACTTTCCAAGTAACACTACAAAATCCGTTGTAGAATGGGTCGCTTTATATAAAGGTAATAGGCCACAGGATTGGACACCAGCTCCAGAAAATCAAGTAACGAATGATGAATTCACTAAGAAAACAACCGAGATTGAAAAAAGTGTGGATGGTATTAAAGAAAGTATTAAAACGGTAGAAAAAACACAAACCTCTTTTAATGAACGTGTTAACACTGTAGAAAAGAATGCAGAAGGAACAACTGCAAGTGTTAAGAAATTACAGGAAACACAAACTGAGCAAGGAAAAACGCTTAGTGAGGCTACTACAACAATAGGTCAACATTCTGAAGCATTGAAATTAACAATGAAAAAGAAAGACGTTGAGGATTATGTAGGCGGTTTAGGTACTGTCAACGAATTGCGTGATGCGGATTTTAAGTTAGGGCAGAAATATTGGTTTTGGAATAGTGGTAATGGAGCAACTGGATCTGTTGATACGAATTTAAAATACAAAGGTATGAATACATTTGTAATTACCGGTACTGGCCAGACTCAAGATCGTTGGTGGGGACTTACAAGTCAATTCATTGAGTGTCAGGTTAACGAGGACTTTGTTGCATCAGGTTATTTCAATACGGATGGGAAAACACTTATTGATAGTGGCGGTGCATTTATAGAAATTGAATGGTGGACGGCTGACAAAAAAACTCGTGTTAAAACAGCTAGAACTAATATCAAGTTTGTAAATCATACATGGGTTCGTGCTATATGTACAGATAAAGCGCCAGCTAATGCAGCGTTTGTGAGATGGCGTTATTACGTTACGAGAAATGGGCGTTTATGGTGTGCTGCACCTATGTTACAACGCGGCACTATAGCTACAGAATTTTGGTTACATCCGAAGGATCAAACCGATGTTGATAAAATGCTAGAAGATATAGCTAATAGAGTAGCTACTGAGAAATACAATCAGAAAGTTACAGAGTTAGAAAGAAGTATTAGTGCTACTGAAAAAGGCGTTTCAATTATCTCTGGAAAACAAGAAACGTTTATAAATGAGACTTATAATGCCTATGTAAAGAAAACGGAATCTAAGTTAGAAGTGTTAGATGAAGGGATTTTAGCGCAGATTTTAAAGGACGGCATTGTCACTGCGATCAATATGTCCCCTGGGAAAATTACAATCAATGCTGCAAAACTGGATATTAATGCCGATACAATGGTGCGATGGTTAACCGCAAAGGGTATTGATACGAATCTTATCAAAATTAATGGCGATAAGATTACCATCGATAAAAACGGCGTTACTATTAAAATGTTAGACTTCCTTTTTGAAGATGAATGGGGAACGAAAACAACTGTTATGCCAAAACGAAATTTAATAGCCGATCATGATTTTTCTAGTGTTCCAAAATTGAACATAGGTAACTCAAATTATCAGGGGTTTGGTGCTGGATATGGTCTACCTTGGAAAGTACAAGGAAACGGTGTAGTGATAGAAAATAACACTTTTATATTTAACTATGAACAAATGGTAAATGCAGTCCGTGTCGACACGTATAATTATCCAGAAACAAAGGTTCAAAACGGGATTCATCCAGGAAACTCTTATACATTGTCAGCACATTATCGAACCGCACAGATTAACGGTGTGCGTACAACTGCAAAACCACGATTGCAGGTATGTTTTGTTACGCCATTGGATGAAGTGAGTTATAAAATTTGGCACGAAATATATAAAGATTTTCCAGAGCCATCTACATTTTATGGTGAAATTAGAAGGTATAATTTCACATTTACCGTTCCTAACAATTACAATCCACAAGAACATATGATTGTAATTAAAGTTACAGCTGCAAATGCGCAAGTTTCTGCGGGTAGAGCTGTTTGTGTTTCAGGGATAACATTGGTTAGTGGTAACTATGCTTGCATGTATAACTGGGATCGTGCAGCAGCAGAAAGGGCCGATGGTCTTCAACCGTTTAATAGAATTGCTATAGGCAGCGTAAATAACAACATAGGTCCAGCTGCTCATGGGCAGACCTTTGATATAAGTACAGAAAAGGATGTATTCATAAATCAACCTATTCTAACGCAGGGAATAAATTTAGGGCGTAATAAAATGGGCCAAGCTGGGTCCATTCGTTTCTTTGATGGCGGTCAAGGCTATGGGTTTTATTTTATGGGAATGGGAGGACAGTGGTACAAACTACCTAACGTTTAGGAGGAAAATATATGGATGATTACAAAGATTTACAAGGTTATCCCTTACAAGCAGGGCAAGGTGCTCCGTTTGCTGGTAGGTTAGTAGATTCAGAAAGAAACGAAAACGGAGTATTTGTGCGAATTCCTTTTGATATGCTAAACAATGCCGGTTTATATGGTGCTAATAAAGTAGAGGTGTGGGGGGAAACGGATGGAACGATATATTTCCGTATTGCAACAAGATGCGAAATATGTAAACGTGGAGCACGTCTATATGAATTAGATATGGGATTTGCAAAAAAGCATATTTGTATAGAATGTTATACATCGCTTACCGGGAATTATCCATCACAGCAACCACCAACTAATGAAAATACAAAGCAATCAATGCAGGAGCAGCAATAGCTGGTCTTTTTTTATATTTCTGTTTATATCAATTTTTTAGTATTTAAATAATTAATTATAATATATAATAAATATGATTTTGTTGTCATACAATTTAATATCGCATTTAGGAGGTATATTATGAAAAAAAAGTTTATGCTAATGATGTTGTTGTTTGTTTTGATGGTAGGGTTGCATCCTAATTCAATGACAAAAGCAGAAACATCAAGCGCACAAGGTGAACAATTTGAACAAGGGAAGTATGATTTACAAGCTGAGTTTTCTTTTGGTCAGAATTGGAATAAAAATTCACCTTACGTTGGACCAGAAACACCTAAAGTGAAATGGGAGTATAAGGTTTTTTACAAAGAAGGTGGTATTCAAACATTTTACAGTCAACCAGCAATTGGAAGTGATGGGACGATTTATATAGGAAATGCAAACCAAAAACTGTATGCATTTAATAAAGATGGTTCAGTTAAATGGGTTAAAGATGGTATAGCGAATATTTACACTTCACCTGTTATAGCGGCAGACGGAACTATTTATGTTGTAGGAGGAAAATTAACAGCTTTAAATCCAGATGGTTCAATAAAATGGCAAACTAAAGATAATGGTTATGTTGATACTCCTGTTCTAGATAGTGAAGGTACACTTTATGTACGCTATGCTGCTTATGATAAGAGAACAATACACGCATATAATCCAAATGGATCAAAAAAATGGGTATCAAGTGAACTGTTTAAAGGAACGACAACGGGAACTAATTCTATGCTTATGTCAAAGGATGGAATTATTTATACTGTATCTTCAAGTGGTGAAAATTATTATCTATATGCTCATGACAAAGACGGTAAAGAATTATGGAATAAAAAGATTAAGGGGAATGGAGGTAATCCTGGTTTTTCTTTAGGTTTAAATAGCGAATTATATATAAATGGTGGGTCTATTATATACGTTTTAGATAAAGATGGAAATATAATGAAACAATGGGAACAGGATGAGATTAGTTCGAAATCTGCTCCTACAATATATTCAAAAGATGGAACCATTTATATAGCTAAAAGCGGTGGTGTATATGCATATAATCCAGACTATACACTGAAATGGAAATATGAAACAGGTACTCAGGTTATTATTAACTCACCAGTAATCGATAAAAATGGTGTGATTTATGTTCATTCATCTCAACAATTATATGCATTAAACCCAGATGGGACACTGAAATGGAAGACCGAGTGGTCATCTCCTATTTTCCATGGTGGTACTTCAAATAACTCTATAAGCATTGGTAAAGATGGAGTTTTGTATATTCTAGGGCATGTGCCTAAGGAGAATAAAGAAACGTATTATTCATTAGTAGCTATTGGCGACTCTTATACAGACACTGTATGTACTAAAGATAGTACATACATGGAAGTACTTAAATCGTTGGAAGCAAAGAGTAAGAATGCTAAATTAACAGATGAAGAGAAGAAAGAATCACGTGATATTTTAAAGAAATTATCGGATGATCTTGATAAAACAGACAAATAAACTTACTTGGATTAATACAATTGAATGTTTTTTGAGAAAAGAGGGACAAGCGTCTCTCTTTTTTTATTATAAATAAGGAGATGGAAAGATGGATCGTATTGATGTATTAATGAAAGCATTTATTGCTACATTTGGTGGCTTTTGTGGGTATTTCTTGGGAGGATGGGATGCAACATTGAAAATCTTAGTAACGATGGCAGTTATTGATTATTTAACTGGCATGATTGCAGCAGGGTATAACGGAGAATTAAAAAGTAAAGTTGGTTTCAAAGGCATCGCCAAAAAGGTGGTGCTTTTTCTTTTAGTTGGAGCGGCAGCTCAATTAGATGCAGCGTTAGGAAGTAACAGTGCTATTCGTGAAGCAACAATTTTCTTCTTCATGGGTAATGAGTTACTTTCACTTTTAGAAAATGCTGGACGAATGGGTATTCCGCTTCCGCAAGCTTTAACAAATGCAGTTGAGATTTTAGGCGGTAAACAAAAACAAGAAGATAGAAGAGGAGATGTTAAGTAATGGGACAAATTATTGATATTTCAAAATGGAATGGTGACATTAACTGGCCTATAGCAAAGCAATACATTGATTTCATCATCGCTCGTGTACAAGATGGTTCAAATTATGTAGATCCATTGTATAAAGGATATGTACAAGCCATGAAGCAACATGGTATTCCTTTTGGTAACTATGCATTCTGTCGTTTCGTTTCTGAAAATGATGCAAGAATAGAAGCTCGTGACTTCTGGGAACGTGGAGACAAGAGCGCGACAGTCTGGGTTGCAGATGTTGAAGTAAAAACAATGAATGATATGAGAGCGGGCACACAAGCATTTATTGATGAACTACGCCGATTAGGTGCTCAGAAAGTTGGTTTATACGTTGGTCATCATATGTATGCTCCGTTTGGTATGGCAAATGTAAAAGCTGACTTTGTTTGGATTCCTCGTTATGGAGGTAATAAACCAGCTTATCCATGCGATATTTGGCAATACACAGAGACAGGTAATGTACCTGGTATCGGTAAGTGTGATTTGAACCAATTGATTGGTAGTAAATCATTATCTTGGTTTACAGGAGAGGAACAAACAGAACAATTTGTTGCTAATGGTGGCTATCAATACGTTAAATCTGGTGGATTTGGTATTTCACTGGTTCAGGAAGTCGTAAATGCTATGAATGAGCGTGGAACAAAAGGGAAGGTTGTCTCTGATCCATTAACTGGTTTAGCTTACTTACAAACTGAAGTACTACCTAATGGCGAGCTTGATAAGATTACAGCTTGGATGGATGAAAGAAACTGGTGGTACGAGTACATTAAAAAATAAAACAAAAGAATAGTTTTATGAACAAAAATAAGAGTCGTCCTGTTTGATGTGCCTCCCAATTGTTAGACACGAAAGACAATTGGAGGTGTACTTTTTTAGTGTATTAAAATGTCTCAATTATTTAGTTTGCCTTAGTATGAGTATACTCGGTTTATGCTAGAGTAGTTCTATTATTAATGCAGTGGAATTATATGGTATAATTTCACAAGAATATTATATAGAAGAGGATAATAGGTTTTGTTCTTTTCATATAGTAGTGCTATATCCTAGGAAAACGATGAGTTATGCTACTAACTCTATATTATTAATTAAATACATTAAAGGAGACAACAATGACAGCTGAATTAAGTATTAATAAATATGAAAAAAATTTAGAAACTGTTTTACCTGATTTGATTAAATCTCACAATGAAGAATCTTTAATTTTCTTTATAGGTGCAGGATGCTCAAGGATACAAGGCTATCCTAGTTGGGATGAATATATCGATGAATTAATCTCTTATTGGGTGTTAAATTTAGGGCAGGTAATTGATGGGAATTCATACTACTCTAAAGTAGAATCACAAGATATTAACATTTTGAAAAATTTAAAAATGAATGAAAAAATTGAGAAAAAAAGAAAGATTGATATAGTACATCAAGTTATTGAAAAGTATTGTAGACAAAAGGGATCTAATCCTGAAGATATTGAGGGGAAATCAAAAGATAGGTTTAAAGACAATGTACTGAAATATGAGAAATATAAATTCATGGATTGGGAGCCGAATATTAGAATTAATCCAGTCTTACAAGAGTTAGTTAAATTAGAATGCCTATTTATTACTACAAATTATGACAATCAAATTGAAAAACATTCTGAATTTAAAGGGAAAGATATAAGCATCTATAAAAAAGTTGATGAAGTACCAGAATTTCCAAAGGTGTTTTCTGTAATTCATCTCCACGGTACTCCAGATATTGATGAGCCAATATATTTTATTAATTCAAGTTCTTCCTACTCTCATTTATATCTAGATAATCAATCAAAATTACAGAGTATAACATCTTTACTCAGGAAGAAGAAAAATATATCAATTATCTTTATTGGTTGTAGTATGGATGAGGAGGAAGTTTTGACTCTCTTAGATAGGACGAAAAACAGTAAAGCGAATTATTACGCTTTGCTTTCGGATCGTAGCGATGTACCACCTAATAACCGAGAATTTTTTCAAAATGTAGAAGAAGAATTCTTCCTTAAAAAGAGAAATATCAATGTAGTACGTTATGGTGAGGATTACAAAAAACTTCCAATCTTTATAAAGGATTTTGTGGATAAATTAGATAAAGGAACAAAAAGAGATACTGAAAATGATTGGAATGAACTCTTTAATAATGCAGATAATAGTATAATTGATAAATATATTGCAAAGGAGAATTATTATTTTCTTAATCGTTTCTATAAACATGTTATGGAAAATAATAAAAAAGAGAAAACAAGAGAAATCTTAACAGCTTCATTTAATTCACAGCTGATCAAAAACGGGGAAATAGTGGATGCACATAAATATTCAGATTTTTGGACGTTTCTTTCAATGAACTTTTCGGAATTAAAGGGTAGAGAAAAAAAGATTGTTATAGAATTAATTAATAAAGTGACAAGATATGATAACCAAAACACTAGAGCGTTCATTACCATAGTGAATCAGTATTACTACATAGAAAAAAATGTAGGTAGCACCGATGAGAAATTAGCAGTTTTAAAACTTATATTTTCATCGGGTTTGTATGAGGAAATAATTAATGCATTTCAAGATAATGAAGTATATCTATATTGGATACTTTTTATTCTTAATAATAATCCAGCTCTTTATCGAGAAAAGCTAATCATAAGTATATTGCCTATTATTAATTTTAATAATGTTGAGTTAGAAACGAAAATAATACAATTACTTAAAAGTATATCTTGTTTTAGCTCAATTGAGTATAGTTTAAAATACGACATGGGTGCACAATTACTTTTTTTACTTTTAAAAGAAAGAAAGTTAAATTTGGAATCTCTAACAAATGACTCGCTATATAAAGTTAAATTTGTGCAAAAATTATTTGTTCATTTAGATAATAAGGAAATTAAGTATCCAGGAATTATCGAGAAAGTGATAAAGGAAATTGACTATACAGATGTATCGTTTGGGAATGAACTAAATTTATTTTTGAAAAATCATCCTGATATACGCATTGGAAACAAAACTCTTGATGAATACAAAGATGGAACCTCTCCTGTTCAAAAAGGTCAAGTATTGAAGAAACCTTTTATAAACAATCAAGAGTTAAAAGAGCTCTCGGTTGAAAGCATAATTAAAACACTAAATGTAAGCCGTAAAAGTCAAAAAAATGTTAACACTCTAACCTTATGTGCATTCAGTGTAGAGTGGCAGAATGAAGAATTAATATCCTTTTTTGAAATAGAACCTAAAAAAGGAGAAAAAATAGTGGAAGAATTATTAAAAGTTGAAAAGCTAAATAAATTGTATTCACAAGCTATTAGTGTGTTTCTACAAAATCACCCTGATAAGAAAGGATTGATTTACAAGTTTATTGAAGTTGTCGAAAAGGACAATATCAAATATGAGACATTTAAAACATTTAAAAGTTTAACAAAAGTAAATCCAGAATTAGTTTATGAATTTCTTACGTACCTAGATTATTCTGTGCTTGAACAGCAATTCATTGAGGGAATACCAAATGAACAGTTTATCGATATAAATTATTTTTTGAACTCCAATATTGGGAAATTTTACGAAATGTTGAGAGAATGTATACCGAATAAAGATATAGGAAAAGAAAGATTAAATTTGTACATTAATCAAACAAAGAATTCTTGTTTGAAGCAATATGTATGTGGAATGTTTTATGAATTTGCACCAAATGATGTAATTAAATCTACTTTCACTTCTTTTCAAGGTATGAGTCATTATTATGAAATTGGTAGAGATGATATGTCTTTTTATAAAAAGACAGTTATCGACCTTTTGTTAGGTGAAATAAAAGATTCATATTTAAATCGTAATATTATTCCTATTATAATGTATGAGATTGTTCCAAATAGTGATATTGATGTATCAAAGATTAATCAGGAAATTTTACATGAACTGCTTCCTGACTTGCTTCGATTCTATATTCAAGTTACTCCGTTTAATGAAAATATTTATAATTGGCTACTAGAGATACTGACAACGACAGAGCTATCCTCTACTTTACTAAAACTTATACTAAACATTTGTGAAGAGAGTAATGATGAAGAATTGAAAAGGATTGAAAAGATACTTACTGAAATTGAAAATAGTAAATTAAATTCTAATAAAAATATAGAACTAAATTTTGTTGAGTATTTTATTAAAGAAATTTTTAACAATAATTCTATTTTACGCAAGAAAAAAATTGATCTTTCTATAAAGATGATTATTATATGTTTTAAGAATAATTTTATAAAGATAAATGGTTCTGCTTATAAAGAGATAGATGAGATTATGGATATTATAAATCAAGTAGAGTTGTTTGATAGGCATAAAGAATTACTTGATAATATTAAGAACTACCTCCCAGCGATTGACTTTAAAAGTCTTGAAAGAAAATATGTGAGGATCTGAAAGTAGGCAAGGTTAATTATATTTTCTTCAAATTAACATCCGTTTATATAAAATAACTATAAAACAATAAAAAAAGGCGGCGCACACCGCCTTTTTTTATTATCTATTATAAGGAAAAAGAGCTTGAAGAGCTGATATATTTGTGAAAGCATACAGAATAGTAGAAATATAAAAAAGTGCTAACAAGTTTGCAAACGAACTTGCTAACACCTATAAGAAATAGATAAAAAATATCGCTGATATGTTACCTTCAAATATAGACTTAATCATATAGAAACCACTAATACTGAATACTCATAAAATCCTTCGTAATATCAAGAATATAATCACCCAGATATTCCTTTACTTTTAAGACGGAAACGAGGCATGATATTGATTTCTACCTCAGAGTTTGCGTCAAATAATAAAAAAATACGGTTTGTAAAACTAAAAATACAACAAGCTACAACCGGCATGAAATGGATTAAGATATTTAGAAATTTAAAAGATGATTTTCAAATAGGGGGAGAGGTGGATTTAGACCATATTCTCCAATATCCGAAAGATTATATTGTAGGAGAAAATAAAAGGGTGTTATTTCCATACAATGAGAGAATTTATAAAGTTCAAGGTACTAAAATAGAACCGGGTATAACAGTAAAGGAAAGAGAGTATTTATTTAAAGAATTTCAGCGTAAATTCTCTTATTTCACAATACTTCCAGAATGTAAAAAGGTAGCTACAAATAACAAAAATGAATTATTTCCTTTATTTGCCCCAAAAGGATTAGAGACATTAACATTAGAAGTTTGGTCTGAAGATATAGTGCTGGAAATAGAACAAACATTACTTGAGAGTCAAATTGTTTTGACTAAAGTTGGTGAAAATTCTTATGTATTGAATACAGATTTTCCAGTGTTATTAAAGATTGTGAGATACAATATTGAAAAGGTGTTACAAAATCCATATAAAATGCAATATTGCCAAAAATATAAAACAAATCTTGTAGATGATGTTACGAAAGCTGTCTATGCTACCGCGGGCGAGCGCAGTGATGCGACATTAGCATTAATCGCATTGAAAAATTGTGATGGACGAGAAAAAATTGATCCAAAACAAATCATTAGAGAGGGATTTGCACGAGCAAACCGTATTTCAACATTTATTAATTTATTTATAGGCCAAAGTGTATCTCGTAAAACAATTGTAAATAGTGTTTTTAGTTTATTAGAGCAAAAAGGATTTTTGAAGCGTAGTTGGAATAAGATAAATTTACCTTGTATATATGTTAATTTATCAATTGAACGAATATCGAAATTTGATTTCTTACCTATTCTTTCAAAAATAAAAGGAAAAGAAATTTTATATAAATTATATGGGAATACAGAATGGCAAACGATTGATTACGTATTATTAAATATAAATAAACATAATGCATTTTTACCACAACCATCAAAGAGAAATGATATGGGAGCTCTTTTTAAACAATATGTTTCCGAAACATTAATGGAAATTGTACAATATGCAAAAGAACAAAATGAACAAGTTTATTTCATTGTAGATGCAAATTTGAGAAGGTATTGGATAAAAGAGTTACAAAATAAAGAAATTAATACAGATATTTTACCTGATATTGTTCCAGAGGTGTTAAAGGTTCCAAATTTAAATATTATTAGAATAAATACAGGTTTTGATGTACCAAGTTACGGTGTAATAGAATCTGATGATGCTCTAGATAGCATTGGCTTATATACAGATCAAAAAGGGATGTATTATAGCACTGGTGAATATTCACTTAATTGTAGTGGGATTTTTCAGCGATATATACTTGAAATTTTACCATTGGGTGTAAAACCTGTAGAAAGGGATTATATCGCTAAAATGATACATTACATGTGCTGTAATTCTAGTATGCTTTCGAAAAAGAATGTACACATTACATATTCCATGCATATGGAAAAAGTAATAAAGAGTTATATTACTGACATAGATGCAAGAGAGTTTAAAGAATTTGATGATGAATTGGATGTAGATGTAGTAAAAGTAGAAAAGAAAGATTCAATTATTCTACTTTAAATACTAGTAAACAAATCCTGCTCGTTATATCGATCAGGATTTGTCATTTTTTTATGTAAATAAGGATATCCTTTGTCAAGTATCTTTTCGTTTACATATTTACTTTATGTGCAGACAGGATTAATATGTTTTTTAGAAATACAAAAACTATTTCATATGGAAAAACGATTTTTATTAATTGAAAAAATTTGAAAGGAATGGGGAATTGTGAAGAAATTAGATGTGCTCTTAATGCTATTGAGCGGCCTCTTTCCAATTGCAGGACTTACAAAGCAAATCCCTCTAGAACAATCTATATATATTGGAGGGCTTTTATTTTTTACTAGTTTCGGTAGTTATTTTGCTAAAAAGATGTATTCACGTATATGCAGTTGGATAGCGTATGCGCCATTTATAACACTACTGTTAGTTATTTGGCATCAAGATATTGCAACAAGCTCAATCATAGCAAATGCGAAAATTGCTGCATGTGTCGCGTTAATTCCATGTTTATTCCGTTTTCGTACATATGGACTTACTTTGGGCTTATTCTCATTATGGGCCGCTTTACTATGGGATATAAAAGAAGTACAGTCGTTAGTCATACTTGAACGCATAACGAGTTTAATGACAAGCCATTATGTATATATATTACTATTAATTGGAGGACTTGTATTAGGAGGATTACTTGCGATGTTCATTCACCGCAAAGAGAAAGATAATCAAGAAAATATAAATCTACTTGGACCAAAAAAGAAACGCAAAAGATTATCAATTAAGATTCGACTTCCAAGATTGCCGAAATTAAAGATGAAACTATTTAAGTTTGGTGGGAAAGAATCTAAAAGTAAAATGCCAGAAAAGATCCATGAGTATAAGTACGAAGAACCAGTTGCAACATATGAAATGACAGAGCAAATAGATCCATACAAAGAAAATGCAGTTCAAGGTCAAACAAGGATGGAACGCCGAAGAAATAGGTATAATGCATAATGAGGTTTAATAACCCCGTAATGACTTATCTTAATATTGATAAATCATTACGGTTTTTTTATGTAATGAAATGAAGGTTGCTAATGTGGGGGGAACAGCATATTTTATAGGTGGGAACCAAAATGAAATAAGGGGAGGATAAAATGCTTATCATTACATATATATCTGCTTGTATATTATTCTTAGTTAGTTTTTTACATGTATATTGGGCTTTCGGAGGTAATTGGGGGACAAATAGTGTTATTCCAACTAAAGCAGGGGAAAAGGCGTTTACACCTCGTGCCGGAATGACATTGGTCATTGCATTATTATTAAGTATGGCAGCAATAATTTTGTTGCAACAAGCAAATATTGTTCATTTTGCAGTTCCTAATGTTATTATTCAAGTCGGTTCCTGGATTTGTATGATCGTCTTTTCTATTAGAGTAATTGGTGAATTTAACTATTTTGGTATCTTTAAACGACAAAAAGATACGCACTTTGCAAGAATGGATACCGGTTTATATATTCCACTTTGTGCATTTTTATCTTTATCTTTCTTATTAGCAATAATTTTGTGAGTGAATAATAGTAGTTTCCGTTCTCAAAATATATATAAACGTGAGAAATCTAAGAGGTAAATAAAAAGGATGTAAGCGCCTTCTTGTCGAAATGTAAATTATTATGAAAGGCGGTGACACTATGAAGTATGTAAAAGTTAGTATGAATGGTGGAAGTGAACATAAATTCTCAATGACTTTAGATCGGTTTGAAGAACTTATTACTACAGAGAATGGGATATTAGAAAATAAATTAGTATGTATTGAAAATGTAATGATTAATCCTACTAATATATCTTCTGTAGTTGAAAAAATTGGTGTACCGGCTAAGTTTATGGAAGCTTAAAATCTTTAGATAAAAAACATCCATTGAGGATGTTTTTTAATTTATAAATATGAAATTGTGCAGTGAAATTTTGAGTAGATTTTTTAGCAATGACTGTGCATATATTAAGTACCTGAACATGTTGCTTAATACATGCACGAAATAATAAGCACAAGCATATATTATGTAGTAGGACAAGATCTTCGTGTCCTACTTAATACTCAGAAAAAACCTCTAATCACATAAGAGCAGCTAATTGCAGGGTGCTCTTATTTTTTATGAAAATCTACTATGAGCCTTATTTTATAGTAGGATGCAATAATAAAGGGCTATTTTGAAATAGTGTTTTTTAGCCTTTAATTTTAAATTTATCTTTAACGTTAATAAATATTAAAAATAATATGATAGCAGAAATTAAGTTAGATAAGTAGAAATTTTGATGAAACAGTAGTTCAAAGATGACATCGAAAGTAACGAATAAGGCAATAGCAGGTAGTATGCAAATAAATATAAATCTCCAATTTTTTAAGTAATGTTTATAATTTGTAAGTACTTTATCCATAAATATAGCTCCTATATTTTTGTTTTTATATAATTATACATTTAGATACAAGGATTTTCAAAGTAAAAATATTTAGCAATTCAAAAATATAAGGAGAGCTTTTGTTGAAAATCCAGATTGCTGTAGTAATCTGGATTTGACTTTAAAGAACTATACTAAAATGATACACTATAATCTACGTTATTTTTGAAATGAATAGAGGGATTTGTGTGATAGATAAAATTAAAAATGCTGTAGAGGATATGTACGAAGATGAGGCTAAAGATTTACTTCAAAGTATTCTCATACAGTTAAACTTATTAGAAGAAAACTATAGTGAAGATACAATTAAAAATTTGATGGATATTCCGAAACAATTAACAAGTAATCCTACTTATAAAAGGAATGTAAAAGACAGTACGCACGTACATATTGCTTTTGATGATTCAACGGCTGGTTGCTTAAAATATATGTTAAGTCAAGAAGAATTATTTGAAGAGAGTGTTGTTGCTTTTTCGGAATTTTTTTCAATTGGACCGATATATAGGTTGCATACGAATGAGGGGCAACTAGCAAGACAGGAGTGGTTAATAAATAACTTAACTGCTTATGATAGTTATTTTGAAGAAGAATATTTATCAAGATTTATAGCAACTATAGAAGAACTACATACTATTCCTGTTGAAACACCTATTACAATTTGGAAGGCTGATAATGCACATGAACATGTAGGCCTAAGTTTTGTAATAGCACAATTAAAGGATAAGAAAAACATTCGAGTTATTAATACGTCTGAAGCAAGTAGAGAAATATTAAAACAAGAGTATGATATTCGTGGAACGGGAGAATTACCACCTGAAAGTTTAGCTCTATTCCAAAAAAGTTTTATAAAGTTACCTTATTTAACTGAAGAGAAGCGCATGAAGTTTGAACATGAGTGGGATAGATTATCGGAAAGCATAGAATGTTTAAGAGTGTGGAAAGAAAATGAAGTGCATTTTGTACAAGAAGATTATTTTGATCAATTTATAATTGAATGCGCGAAAAGTGTGGGTGCTGATCGAGAGTTCCTCAAAGCTCCTAGAGTAATTGGTGAAGCACTTGGTCTTGTTGAACAATTGGTTGGAGATACCTTCTTAGAATATCGCTTGAAACAATTAATTAAACAAGAAGTATTTGAATTTGAAGGTTCGTTAGATGAAATGCGTTTTTATAGTGTGAAGTTAAGGAAATAATAAACACATTCTATTTTTGAAAGGCTCGTATTTTTAATAATACGAGCTTTTTAAGTTGAATTTGGGCTATACATAAGCTTCCTAGAGAGGGCATATCACATATGAATGATAAAGGTAATGAATGAAAAGAAGGTGATTTGTTAATATGTATAACCAACAAAATTATCCATATGATCAAGCGATGTATTATAATCCACAAAACTACGGGTATGAACCTACAAATGAAGTGAGAGATATTGAACAAGAAGATTACAGACCAGATGATGCGGAGGATGCTCCAACGTCACCACCACCGTCACAAGCGCCATCGTTACCGGCTACATTTGCTTCTCCGGCACAACCAGGCAATATGAAATCATGGATGTGTAACTGTTTAGGAAGATGGGGCTATTTACGTTTACATCGTCCTGGACCTTTTGGAAGGGATTTATGGTTCTTTCCGACTGAAGTGAGAAGAAACGGAGTATCAGGTTACACTTGGCAAGGTGGTCGTCGTCGTAAAGTAAGTTATCGCTATCAACAAATTAGTAATTTTATGTGCTTCGCATAAAGAGAGGTGGGAGAGTAAAACGATTGTACTCTCTCACTTTTTTATTTTTCAATATACGAAGTAAGATTTTGATTAAAAATTTACAATTTTCACGTTTTTATTAGAGTATAATGCATATGTTGGTTGGTTTTCAAAAACAAATGAGAGTGAGGGAATACAATGTCAATGAAAAACAAAGTTGGGTTAAGCATAGAGGATGGCATTAATTTAGCTTCAGCTCAGTTTAAAGAAGATGCGTATGAAATTTATAAAGAATCGCGAAAAAAACAACCTATATTATTTGTAAACCAAGTTGAAATCGGTAAAGAATGGCTCATTACTAGATATGAAGATGCTCTGCCACTTTTAAAAGATAATCGTTTAAAAAAAGATTGGACAAATGTGTTTTCTCAAGATATAAAGAACATGTATCTTTCCGTTGATAATAGTGACCACTTAACAACACATATGCTAAATTCAGATCCACCTAACCACAGTCGTTTACGATCTTTAGTTCAAAAAGCTTTTACACCGAAGATGATTGCACAATTAGACGGAAGAATTCAGAGAATAGCAGATGATTTGATAAGTGATATAGAGCGAAAAGGTATATTAAATCTTGTGGATGATTATTCATTTCCATTACCAATTATTGTGATAAGCGAGATGCTCGGTATTCCAAAAGAAGATCAAGCGAAATTTAGGATTTGGTCTCATGCTGTTATTGCATCACCAGAAACACCTGAAGAAATAAAAGAGACTGAAAAACAACTATCTGAATTTATTACATATCTTCAATATTTAGTTGATATTAAAAGAAAAGAGCCAAAAGAAGACTTGGTGAGTGCTTTAATACTTGCAGAGAGTGAAGGGCATAAACTTAGCGCTCGGGAACTATATTCAATGATAATGCTATTAATTGTCGCAGGACATGAGACGACAGTGAATTTAATTACAAATACGGTATTAGCACTTCTTGAAAATCCAAATCAATTACAGTTATTAAAAGATAATCCAAAACTAATTGATTCGGCTATTGAGGAAGGATTGCGTTATTATTCTCCAGTTGAGGTTACAACTGCAAGATGGGCAGCGGAACCTTTTCAAATTCACCATCAAACAATACAGAAAGGAGATATGGTTATTATTGCATTGGCTTCAGCGAACCGTGATGAAACAGTATTTGAAAATCCAGAAATATTTGATATTACACGGGAGAACAACCGTCACATTGCCTTTGGTCATGGTAGTCATTTCTGCTTAGGAGCTCCACTTGCGAGGTTAGAAGCAAAGATTGCTATTACTACTTTGTTTAATCGAATGCCTGAACTACAAATAAAAGGGAATCGTGAAGAAATTAAATGGCAAGGTAACTATTTAATGCGTTCTTTAGAGGAATTGCCTTTAACTTTCTAGAATAGTTAAAAGGAGACATGCATACATCGAAAATGATTTACATAGAGTATGTATGTGTTATTTAAATTTGAAACGGAAGGGTGAAGACATCCCAATGATCAACTAATTCTATTTGTAAGAGATCTTCGTTAAAAAACGAAATATTCTTCTGAATAGGGTTAGTCTGTACATTTATAGAAAAGGGATGTATTTCGCTCTGCGAATATATTGTCTTTTTATATGATTTGTGCTGCCTCCTGTTCAGAACATGAAATAGGAGGCTTTTTTATGTCGACAAATGTAGTAACGAAACAAAACAATGGGGTATCACAAGTATTAAAAAATCGGTTTGTTCAAGGGATTTTAGCATCAGCATTATTTTTACAAATAGGAATATGGGTTCGAAACTTTGCGGTATTACTATATGTAATGGAAATGACAAAAGGTGATGCTTTTGCTATTTCTATGATTTCAGTTGCTGAATTCGCTCCAATTTTTATTTTTTCATTTATTGGCGGTACCTTTGCTGATAGGTGGAAGCCAAAGAAGACAATGATATGGTGTGAAACGTTAAGTTCCATTTCAGTATTCGCTGTATTAATTACGCTTATGTTTGGAACGTGGAAAATTGTGTTTTTTGTGACACTCATCTCTGCAATCCTTTCACAGTTTTCACAACCATCTGGAATGAAGTTGTTTAAACAACATTTATCAACGGAACAAATTCAATTAGCGATGTCTATATATCAAACGATATTTGCAATATTTATGGTATTAGGACCAATTCTAGGGACATTTATCTTTCATAGTTTTGGAATTTATATTTCAATCATCATAACAGGTATCTCGTTTTTACTTGCGGCAGTTGTATTGTTATTTCTTCCGAAAGATCTTGAAAACGACGTAGAAAAGAAAGATATCACTCTGCTGCAGGAGATGAAGGATGGTATTAAGTATGTCAAAAAGAAAAAAACATTAACTTTGCTAGGGCTTTGTTTTATGGCTGCAGGACTAGGTATAGGATTAATTCAGCCATTAGGTATATTTATTGTGACTGAGCAGTTAGGATTATCAAAAGAGAGTTTACAGTGGCTACTAACAGTAAATGGTGCGGGAATGATTGTTGGCGGAGCATTAGCAATGGTATTTGCGAAAAATGTTGCTCCGCAAAAGATGTTAATTATCGGTATGCTTGGTCAAGCAATTGGTATTGGCATTATAGGATATTCTACAAATTTATGGGTGACACTTACGGCGCAGCTTTTTAGTGGTTTAGCTCTTCCTTGTATCCAAATTGGTATTAATACGCTTATTATTCAAAATAGCGATACCGATTTTATAGGTCGTGTAAATGGTATTTTAAGTCCGCTTTTTACCGGTTCAATGGTAGTAACGATGAGTATAGCTGGTTCATTAAAAGAGATGTTTTCATTAAGTATGATGTATGAAGGGACGGCTTTACTTTTTATAATTGGATTATTGTTTATTTTACCTATATACAATTTAAAGCCAGTAATAGCGGTAGAAAGTGAAATAAGTGGTAAAGGAAGTGCCGTACAAAATGAATCCTAATCCAAATGTTAAATACCCTATTGAAGGAAATCAAAACGTTCAATTTATAAAAAATATAATAACAAAACCTAATATACTTGTTGGTGACTATTCTTATTATGATGCGAAAGATGGAGAAACATTTGAAAATCGAGTATTACATCATTATGAATTTCTTGGGGATCGCCTTACTATTGGAAAGTTTTGTTGTATTGCATCTGGAGTTAACTTTATTATGAACGGAGCGAATCATCGGATGGATGGATTTTCGGCATATCCATTTAATATCTTTGGAAATGGGTGGGAGAAGTATACACCTAGTTTGTCTGATTTACCTTACAAAGGCGATACAGTTATAGGAAATGACGTTTGGATTGGTATGGACACAACTATTATGCCCGGAATAAAAATAGGAGATGGTGCAATCATTGCAGTTAAATCTGTTGTGACTAGAGACGTCGCACCATATACAATTGTTGGTGGAAATCCAGCAAATAAAATAAAAGAGAGATTTTCAAATGAAATAATAGAAGAATTATTACAAATTCAATGGTGGCATTTTGACATTGAAAAAATAACTGAAAATATAGATGTGATTGTACGAGGAGATATTGAACCATTAAGAAAGCTAAAAAGGGAATAAAAAATGCATGACAAAGAGTATCATACCTCCGAATTTTGTTAATGATAATAGAACAAGGAGGTGTGATACTATGGCACAAGACGTTTTATGTGAAGTAAATAACTGTAAATTTTGGGCGAACGGTAATAAATGTAGTGCAGAGGCAATTTACGTAGTAAGTCATAAAGGTAAACATGCATCTACAACGGAAGAAACAGATTGCAAAACTTTCGATCCAGAAGTATAAATGTTTGAAGGGTAGCCAAATCGTGGTTGCCCTTTTATTAATTATAGTATTGATAATAAATATCATTTTCATTCATTGTTTTTAACTTTTCTTGTTATTTTTTCATATTTTTTTCATAAGTGATGTAATCCAACTCAATTCATGTTCAATTCGTGATTTACTAAATTCAATGACTTCAGTAATAAAAGATGAGGTAACATCTAGAGACTGAATAGCAGTAAGCTGATTATATAGTACGTTTTGACGTACAGTCAAAATCTCTTTTCTATCCTCATAGTCAAGTTTTTCAAATAGCGCAATACGAACAAGAAATTCTGTATTGTTTGTCGCAAGTTTTTCGGGAAACTCTCGTAACATTTCAGAAAAAATTTCTTCTCCTGTTTCTGTTATATCGTACATATTTCGGTTTGGTTTTCCGACTTGTTTATGTATTTTTTTCGTTATAGCACCCATATTTTCAAAGCGCCGAAGGGCAGGATAAAGCATGTTGTGATTTAATTCGAAATTTTCACCTAAACGATTTTGAACATTTTTTTTAATTTCATATCCATGTTTTGGTCCTGTCGTTAATTCTGCTAGTAGTAAAATGTCAACGTACATAAAAATCCCCCTTATATATTTCTCAAGTTCTCTAATGAAAAATCCCCTTTGGTATATGTTAAAATAACATATGATAGTTTATACAACTTTGGACTGCCGACCTATCACTTTTATTGTAAAAGAAAAGGGAGGAAAGAACTATGGCTTCACCTGAAAATGTTATTTTAGTTCATGAAATTTCAAAGCTGAAAACAAAAGAAGAATTATGGAATCCATATGAATGGTATCGTTTGATGAGGGATAATCACCCAGTTCATTATGATGAAGAGCAGGATGTATGGAATGTTTTTTTATATGATGATGTAAATCGTGTTTTATCAGATTATCGCTTATTTTCAAGTAGAAGGGAGCGCAGACAATTCTCAATCCCTCCTTTAGAAACTAGAATAAATATAAACTCTACAGATCCACCAGAACATCGCAATGTACGTTCCATTGTTTCTAAGGCATTTACTCCAAGAAGTTTAGAACAGTGGAAACCTCGAATACAGGCTATCGCAGATGAACTTGTACAACATATCGAAAAATGTAGTGAAGTTAATATCGTTGAACAGTTTGCTGCACCTTTACCTGTTACCGTTATTTCCGATTTATTAGGAGTCCCAACAACAGATCGTAAAAAAATGAAAGAATGGTCTGATATTTTATTT
The DNA here is from genome assembly GCF_051915225.1 of Bacillus cereus group sp. MYBK95-2. Classification (NCBI taxonomy): domain Bacteria; kingdom Bacillati; phylum Bacillota; class Bacilli; order Caryophanales; family Bacillaceae; genus Bacillus; species Bacillus cereus group sp. MYBK95-2. The sequence continues at coordinate 232,329 of NZ_JBQAEH010000008.1, forward strand.
ATGCCGTATAGTAAAGAAAAGTTTAATGATCTGGATGCCGAGAAAGGGATAGCATTACATGAATTCAAAGCATACCTTCTACCGATTGTTCAGGAAAAGAGATATCATTTAACCGATGATATCATTTCTGATTTAATTCGAGCTGAATATGAAGGCGAAAGATTAACCGATGAAGAAATTGTAACCTTTTCATTAGGTTTACTAGCGGCTGGGAATGAAACCACTACAAATTTAATTATTAATAGCTTTTATTGCTTTTTAGTAGATTCACCTGGAATTTATGAAGAGTTAAGAAAAGAACCTAACTTAATTTTAAAAGCGATTGAGGAAGTATTACGCTATCGCTTTCCTGTTACATTGGCCCGGAGGATTACAGAGGATACAAATATATTTGGTCCTTTCATGAAAAAGAATCAGATGATTGTTGCGTGGGTTAGTGCAGCGAATTTAGATGAGAAAAAATTTTCACAAGCCTCTCAATTTAATGTACATCGAACAGGAAATGAAAAGCATTTAACCTTTGGGAAAGGTCCTCACTTTTGCTTAGGAGCACCACTTGCACGTTTAGAAGCTGAGATTGCATTAACTACCTTTATAAATGCTTTTGAAAAAATAGAGCTATCTCCATCTTTCTGTTTAGAAAAATGTATATTGGAAAATGAACAAACATTAAAATACTTACCTATTCGAATGAAAGCCAAATAAAAATCTTAACAAGGTGCATACATTTGCATCTTGTTTTTTTGTTTCTCAATTGTGAGTTTTCGGCAATTACCTTAATATGGAATTGTATAAAACGTAGAGGAGGATTCTTATGTTGACTTGTAATGGAAGTAAATCATTTCAAAAGTTTATTAAAGGTGTTACAAATCTTATGGAAAACGGTTTATTTGAAGAAGAAATAGTGTGTGGCATTGAAAAGTTACTAGAAGAACTTTTAGAAAAGAAAACATGGCTTCCGTTAGATAAACAGAAGGCCAATTTGACTCAATATGCACGACATTTATTGTATGAAGATCCGCTCAAACGTTTTGAAGTACTAGCTCTCGTATGGAAAGATGGACAATCTACACCTTTACATGACCATGACGGCACATGGGGAGTAGAAGGCGTTTTTTCAGGAAGGATTATGGTGAAGAACTTTATACAAACGAAACAACTTGGAAATTCACTTGTTTATTTAACACATACAGGAAATCTTTATTTGGGAGAAGGAGAAACAGATAAAGTAATTCCACCAGCGGATTGTCATATTCTTGAAATTAGCAAAAATGAAAGCGTTATTACGATTCATGTCTATGGAAAACGGCTAGAAAAGTTTAAAGTATATATCCCAACTGAAGAAAAAAATGTGTACATGTGTGAGACAAAATACATTAGTTATAATTCATAGTTTAAAATCCAAAGCTTTTTTAAAAAGAAAAGCTTTGGATTTTATTTTTAATTATTTCTTGACCTGAAACGCTTTTCATAAATTATAAATAAGAAGTACCTCACGAGGATTGTATGAAAACGATACCTAATAATTAATTAGAACTCGTGTATTTATAGAAAGTGGTGAAGAAATAATGAAATTAATCGCAATTGATTTAGATGGAACTCTTCTTTCGGGGAATAAAATGATAAGTAAAGAAAATGCAGAAGCAATTCGAACATGTCAAGAAGCTGGCCATGTTGTAGCAATTTGTACAGGACGTTCTATTGTTGACATTGAGCGATTATTGTTAGAAGTTAATTTAGAGTGTCCAATCATTGCGGAAAATGGGGCTCTTATATATAAAGATAAAAAAATGATGAAGAGATATCCAATTCAAAATATGCAGGCACTTGAAATTGTAGAATATCTTGAAGAGAATGGTTTATATTATCAGCTTTATACTGATAAAGGTGTGTATGTACCGGATTATGGAGTAGAGAGTGTACGTAATGAAATTGAGTATGTGAAGAATTCAAAAGAAAATTTCGACTTGAAAGAGTTAGAAACAATCGCAGCATTATATCTTGAGCATACAGCGTTTCATAGTGCGGAAAGTTGTAAACCAATTGTAGAAACAGATATACATGTGCATAAACTATTACCATTTTCTTATGATATTGAGAAATTAAAAAAACTAAAAGAAACATTTCTTCATAATACAGATTTAGCAATTACATCTTCATATTGGCACAATTTAGAGATTAATCATCGAGATGCTCAAAAAGGGAATGGATTATATACTTTAGCAGAACATCTTAATATTCCGGTTGAAAACACTGTAGCGATAGGTGATGGACTAAACGATGTTTCTATGATGGAAAAAGCGAATATATCAATTGCAATGGGAAATGCAGTTGAAGAAATAAAAGCAATGTGTAAATACGAAACGTTATCAAATGAAGAACATGGTGTGGCACATGCTTTATATAAATATGTAATGTAAATAAAAAAGAAAAAAGAATCCAAATGGATTCTTTTTTCTTTTTTATTAGGGGTAAGGTATTCTATGAGATTCATAGAAGCCTTATTACATTTTATTATATAGAATATATTGGAATAAATGTTTATATTTTTCATAAAAATTGTGAATATTTTATGAACTTTATACTTATTGCATGTTTATACCGCTATTAGTAACGTGTATGACTCTCGAGTAAAAATTCAGTGAATGTAAGAAGGAATTCAAGTTATCTAGATAATAAGTGAGGAATCAACGAAATATATACTAATTAAAGGTATATTCAGTATATATATTCTTTTCTTGTTTTAATTGAAAAATAAAATTTGTTCGAATAATTATTCTACAGCTATATACCTACACTAGCTTTCTTCGTATAATGGAGAAGTATGAATTTTAGATTTGTATTAATTTTACATATTGAGGTGAAAAAGGAATGAATTCGCGGCTAATGGAACTTATTGATGTGAGTACAATAGAAACCATGGCAGAACAATTTTATAAATTAACTAACATATCACATCAACTTCTTGATGCTGAAAAAGAGTGTGTTTTTTCATTCGGAATGAATGAGATAAAAAAGAGTAAACTTCCAAAGATTGAAATCCCCATTTTCTTATACAATCAACATTTAGGATCTTTTGTTGTATGGTCCAAAAAAAGTGAAATTTTCAGTTGTCAAAAATACTTTGAAATGCTCTCAAGTTTAATTTTAGATGGTGCAATAAAAGTATTTCAAAGTAAAAATACAACGTTGCTTTCTCGGAAAGAAGAGGAACTACATACGATTTTACAAAACATGCCTGTTATGGTCGATGCGCTTGATTATAATGGAGATTTTGTTTTGTGGAATCGAGAATGCGAAATTGTAACAGGTTATACCGCTGAAGAAATAATTGGAAATCCCAATGCACTGCAATTATTGTATCCTGATCATAATTATCGCCATCAAATACAAAAGAAATTTTTAACTTGTGGAAAAAATTTCAGAGATTGGGAAATGCACTTAACATGTAAAAATGGTGAAATCAAAACAATAATGTGGTCGAATATATCAGAACAGTTTCCTGTAACAGGATATAGTTATTGGGCTGTTGGTGTAGATATTACACATTTAAAAGCGATAGAAGAGCAGTTAAAACAACAAACATCTGAACTGGAATTAATTTTTAAAGCTTTACCAGATTTATGTTTCTTAACAGAAGATGATGGCACAATTATAGATTACAAGGCAGGATCTCCTACAAAGTTTTACGTACCCGCAGAAGCTTTTATGGGAAAAAAGTTTTACGAAGTATTACCAACGTCAGTAGCACAGCAGTTTCAGGAAGCCATTAATCAAGTGAAGGAAAAAGGAACGAATGTAATTGTAGAATATCCACTCACACTTAATGGAAGTATTGATTTCTTTGAGGCTAGGTGCTTACCATTATTACATGATAAAATTATGATTATTGTACGCGACATTACAGAGCGAAAAAAAACAGAAGAATTGCTAAATAAATCAGATACGCTTGCAGCAATTGGTCAATTAGCAGCTGGCGTGGCTCATGAAGTAAGAAATCCTTTAACTGTAATTAAAGGTTTTATACAGTTATTCCAAATTAATAAAGAAGATCAAGAAAGATATTTTGATCTTATGCTTTCTGAAATTGAAAGGATAGAAGCAATCCTGCAAGAATTTCTATCAATCGCTAAAACAGATGAGATAAATACAGAAAAGAAAAATATTTATCGAATTTTTAAAAATGTCGTATCGTTAATGAATACAAAAGCAATTATGAAAAATATTCAAGTTGAACTATTTACGGATGACAAAGATATAATTATTGAATGCTCAGAAAATCAATTGAAACAAGTATTTATTAATATTTTGCAAAATTCAATCGAAGCTATGCCAAATGGTGGGGAAATTTCAATTCACATAAAAGAAATAAATGATGATGGTGTCATCATTCATGTAATAGATGAAGGAATAGGAATACCTGAAGAAAGAATTAAGAGATTAGGTGAACCTTTTTATAGTACGAAAGAAAAAGGGACTGGTATTGGATTAATGTTAAGTTATAAAATTATTGAAAGTCATCGAGGGACAATTAGTATCATGAGCGAGGTTGGTGTCGGGACAACAGTAACTATTTACTTACCGAAAGTACTAAGTAAACAATCTCTTTCTAATTGTGACGACAAATGTATAGCAATACGCACTAGTAGTAATTCTTAAATCAATTAATACCCAATAACAAAGCGATTAGTGAAAACTAAGCTTTTTGTTATTGGGTATTTTTTATATTTAATTTAGTAAACTTTACCTTTTCTTTACCTTTGTTTTAATTTCTATTAAGTTTTAAACATTATATTAATATTTGTACAAAGCAATGTATAGAAATTGTACATTACTTTTAATATAGAAATGTGATTATTATTTGAAATATTGTAAGGAGGAGATTATGACAAGGTGAAAAAGCAAGAGAAGAAAAGTGGTAGAGTAGTACCTCTCCGGTTAAATATTTTATTCCTTTGTGTATTTTTATTATTTTCTGGCATTATTATTCAGTTAGGGAAAGTGCAAATTTTTGATGGAGAAACATATAAAAATGAAGTAGAGAAGAGAGAAAATGCAACCGTAGGCCTTTCTGTACCACGTGGGAAAATATTTGATCGTGAAGGAAATCCAGTAGTTGATAATAAGTCTTTACGTACGATTACATATACAAAGGTGAAAGGTGTAAAACAAGAAGAAATATTAAAATCAGCAAGACAACTTGCAGATATTATTGAAATGCCACAAGAAGATATAGATAAGTTAACTGAGACTGATAAGAAAGACTTTTGGATGCAATTAAATCCAGAACTTGCTCAAGACTTAGTATCAAAAACAGAAATAGATAAGTTCCGAGATAAGGATATTACCGGAAAAGAGCTAGACAAAAAAATAGAAGATTTAAAAAGGAAACGCGTTACAGATAAAAATCTTCAAGAACTAACGGCTAAAGATATAGAAGTGTTAGCTATTAAAAGTAAAATGACCTCAGGTTTTCAAATGGCACCTCAAATTATTAAAAAGGACGTTAGTGAACAGGAATATGCGGTGATTAGTGAAAATTTAGCGAACCTTCCAGGAGTAGACGCATCAGTTGATTGGGAGAGAATCTATGTAAATGATGGATTATTCCGTTCTGTCCTTGGTAACGTTTCAAATGCTGATGAAGGATTGCCACGTGAACGATTAGATTATTATTTAGTGCGTGATTATAGCCGAAATGATAGGGTCGGCAAAAGTTATATCGAACAGCAATACGAAGATGTACTTCATGGTACAAAAAAAGAAGTAAGAAGCATTGCTGATAAACAAGGAAATACTATTAGAACGGAAACGGTTTCGGAAGGGAAAAGCGGTAAAAATTTAACTTTAACAATAGATATGGAATTGCAAAAAAAAGTAGAGGAGAGCATAGAAAAAATATTAAAACAATATAAAGGATCAGAATCAATGTTAGACCGTGCTTTCGTAGTGATGATGAATCCGAAAAATGGCCAAGTATTATCAATGGCTGGGAAAAGGCTTGTAGAAAAAGACGGGAAAATGGAAGTTGAAGATTATGCTTTAGGCACGCTGACAAGTTCATATGAGCTTGGATCAACGGTTAAAGGTGCGACAGTGTTAACAGGGTTTGAAACAAATGCAATAACTCCTGGAACACATTTTTATGATGCACCTATGAAATTTAAAGGAACTAAGGAAAAGAAGTCTTGGAAAAATTTTGGTGATATAGACGATCTAAGAGCGTTACAAGTTTCTTCAAACGTTTATATGTTTAATATAGCATTAAAAATTGCTGGCGTGGGTTATGTGAAAAATAGTTCACTAGATATTAAACAAGAATATTTTGATAAAATGAGGTATTATTTCAGGCAATTTGGACTAGGTGTACAAACTGGTATTGATTTACCAAATGAAACCGCAGGACAAATTGGAAGAAAAGATAATCAACCTGGTTTCTTATTAGATTATTCTATTGGACAATATGATACGTATACACCACTTCAGCTTGCACAATATATTTCGACTATCGCAAATGGAGGGTATCGAATGAAACCACAAATTGTTCAAGAGATTAGAGAACAAACCGTTCAAAAAGATGAGGTTGGTAAAGTAGTACAATCAATAGAACCCGTTGTTTTAAATAGAATCGATATGAAACAAGAATATATTAATCAAGTAAAAGAAGGATTTAGAAAAGTATTTCAAGAGGGAGATGGAACGGGAGTAAGAGCATTCCAAAAAGCACCATATAAACCAGCTGGTAAAACAGGGACCGCACAAACTGTATATGGTGGAGAAAATGAAATTGGGCGAAATGCGAAAGGTGATCGTAGAGAATGTTATAACTTAACATTGGCTGGATATGCGCCATATGATGATCCAGAAGTAGCATTTTCTGTTGTAGTACCATGGGTTGAAAATGATAAATCGGGCATTAACTCCGATATTGGAAAAGAAGTTTTAGATGCTTATTTTGATTTGAAAAATAAGAGATTAACTGGTGAAGCGCCAAAAACAGATGCCTCTAAAGAGAATTAAAATGTACGAAACGTCTCTAGCATTCCTGTAAACTAGAGGCGTTTTTATCTGGGAATAGATTAGAAATGGGGTATATATGAAGCTGTTTATTCTAAAATATTGGAGGAACATATGTAGCTACATATTCATTATAATAGGGGTTATTTTTATTAATAAGTCCTTTTTATTTTGTATGGTAGAAGGAATTTCGATGCAACCTACTTTGAATGAAAAAGATTATATACTTGTTAATAAGGTAAACGTCTGTTTATCGTCTTTTCATCATGGAGATGTTGTCATTATAAAAAAAGAAGACGCGCCTACTTACTATGTGAAACGAATTATTGGATTATCGGGGGATAACATACAACTAAAAGAGGATGAGGTATTTATTAACGGTAAAAAGCGTGATGAGTCGTATATACATTTAGATATGTCACAAGTATCCAATCGTTTTTCAAATTTTAGAGAAATAAAAGTTCCTACGCATAAATTATTTGTGTTAGGTGATAATCGTAATCATAGTAAAGATAGTAGGAATACACTTGGACTTATTGATGAATCAAATATAATAGGTAAAGTAGAAATGGTATTTTATCCATTTGATCATATAAAATGGATAAAATAATTCTATTAACGATTCACATTTTATAAAATAAATCATATATTGATAGCATAGGACAAGCAGAAACGCTTGTTCTAACCTCACAGAACACTCCTTATCACGGTTAGGCATCTACATAGGTAGATGCTTTTTTTATGTTGATGACTGAAAATTATTTATCAATATAATGTAGCAAGCATATTAGGACTATTAGGGGAAGATTACTTGTACAAATAACAGTATGCTTAATTAAAACAGTGAAATGTAAGGAGTGAGGAATAAGTGCTAAATATTTTAGTAGTTAATTTTCCAGCAGAGGGGCATGTAAACCCTACATTAAATTTAGTAAAAGCCTTTACTGAACGAGGGGATAACGTACATTATATTACAACGGCAAACTTTAAGGATAGAATTGAAGATTTAGGAGCTACTGTACATACTCATCCGGATCTATTAAAAGAGATTTCTATTGATGCTGAAACCTCATCTGGGTTAAATGCTTTCTTTCATGTGCATGTTCAAACTTCTTTATATATATTAGAAATTACGAAACAATTATATGAAAGTATAAATTTTGATTTCGTAATTTATGATATATTTGGCGCAGGAGAGTTAGTAAAGGAATATTTACAAGTTCCAGGTGTAGTGTCCTCACCTATATTTTTAATTTCGCCAGAATTTTTGAAGACATTACCTTTTCATCCAAATGCAGATATGCCATTTCAACCAGAGGAAATCTCTGAAAAATTACTAAATAAGATGGAACATAAATTTGGAGTAAAACCAAAGAATAATCTTCAATTTATGAATAATAAGGGTGATGTTTGTCTCGTATACACAAGTCGTTATTTCCAACCTAATAGCGAATCGTTCGGGGAAAATAACATTTTTATTGGACCGAGTATTTCAAAGCGTAAAACAAATATAAAGTTTCCACTGGAATCACTTAAAGAAAAGAAAGTTATTTATATTTCAATGGGAACACTGCTTGAAGGACTCGAACCATTCTTTAATACTTGTATTGATACTTTTTCAGATTTTGATGGGATAGTTGTAATGGCAATTGGTGATAGAAATGATATTTCTAAAATTAAGGAAGCACCAGATAATTTTATAATTGCTGCATACGTACCTCAATCAGAAATATTAAATGAAGCAGATGTTTTTATTACACATGGCGGTATGAATAGCGTACACGATGCCATTCATTATAATGTCCCATTTGTAATAATACCGCATGATAAAGATCAGCCAATGATAGCGCAAAGAGTAACTGAGCTTGAAGCGGCACATAGACTATTGAAAGAACATGTTAATGTACACACTTTAAAAGAGGCCGTAACAGATGTACTTTCAAATGAAAAGTATAAACATGGTATAAGAAAACTTAATGATAGCTTTTTAGAATGTGGTGGTTCAAAAGAAGCCATTGCAGTTATTGAATCTCTTTTAAATAAAGTAAAACTTTAATTGGTGGGGCTTTACTGCCTGCAAATAGCGGGATAATTAGTCGTAACTGTATACAAGCATAGAGGTTCTCACCTTTATGCTTGTGTATTCTTATCCAGCAAATTGTACAGCAGTATTTGCATGTAAAAAAGCAGTATCAAAAACGGGAACAGTAAGATCATTTTGGGAGATGAGTAAAGGTATTTCAGTGCAGCCTAATAATATACCTTCAGCGCCGTTTTGAATTAATGATTTTGTAATTTGTAATAACCTTTTTTTAGATGTTTCTGAAATGATCCCTCTACTTAATTCATCTAATATGACATGGTGGATAAAAGTTCTTTCCTCGTCATTTGGGATAATTGTCTCAATGTTATATTTCGCTAATCGTGATTTATAGAAATCTTGCTCCATCGTTTGTTTTGTTCCTAATAGTCCGATACGTTTTATATTCTGTTCTACCATTTCTTTAGCACTTACATCACCAATGTGAAGAAGCGGGATAGATATTGCTTGTTCTACCTCCTCGGCAAATAGATGTACAGTATTTGAACACATTAATAAACATTCAGCCCCAGATTTTTCAACTTTCTTTGCAACTGTAACTAGTTCATTTTTCACTTCTTCATATTGATGGTTTTGTAATAAAGTAGTTACTTCACCAAAGTCCATACTATATAAAATTAGCTTCGCATTTTGATCGTATTGAGAGAGTGTAAGTGTATTAATATGTTTATAGTATAATGATGTAGATTCCCAACTTAATCCTCCAATCAAACCAATAACTTTCATAATGCATTCCTCCCGAAACGATTTTGAATTCATTATTTCATAATTCCGATAAGAATACAATGATTTAAATGTGCTATTTAATAAAAATAAAAATAGTAAGAAAAGTGTTGAAATTTACATTCTTTAGTGCCATAATACGAATTACAAATTAATACTTATCCAGAGAGGTGGAGGGAACGGCCCTAAGAAACCTCAGCAACCCCTATGCAATTTTATAGGAAGGTGCTAATTCCGCAGAGGACACGATGTGTTTTTTGAAAGATAAGAGGATTCTTGAAAGTGAAAGAAAGTGACCTCTTATGTAAGAGGTCATTTTTTTGTTGTATAGAAAGGGAGTGTCGATGCATAATTCATTTTTAAATTAAATATAGAGTAATAAAAGTTGACTAATATGAGAGGGGAATTGTCATGAATAAATTATCAACAAAGTTAGTAGTAGCAATCGGTATTGGAGCAGCATTATACGGGATATTAGGACTTTGGGGATTTTCTATTGCACCGAATACATTTATTAAACCAGCATTAGCTATATTAACTGTTTTTGGAGCATTATTTGGTCCAGTGGCAGGACTGTTAATCGGACTTATCGGTCATACCGTAACAGATACGATTGCTGGATGGGGTATTTGGTGGGGATGGGTTATTAGTTCAGGAATTATTGGTTTTTCAATGGGGCTTATTCAAAAAAGAGTTGGTTTTAGTGTGAAAAACGGGTCGTTTAACAAGGGGGATATTTCTTATTTAGCAATTACTGGGCTAGTTGGTATTGTCATTGCTATTATATTTGCTGGGGCATTCGATATTATTGTGATGGGAGAACCATTTGACAAAATTGTTATACAAGTATTAGGAGCAACAATTTCCGATGTCATCGTTTTCTTAGTACTTGGATTGCCACTTACAATTGGTTTGGCGAAATCCAATAAGAAACATACACATTTAAAAATTGAAAAGTAGGGATGTTAACATGCAACCAATTATTTCGTTTGAACAATTCACCTTTCAATATGGGCATGCTGCGCAGCCTACTTTAAGTGATATTACCTTTCATATATACCCTGGGGAAAAAGTGCTAATTGCTGGACGAAGTGGTTCAGGAAAGTCGACATTAGCTCATTGTATAAATGGGCTAATCCCATTTTCTTACGAAGGGAATAGCACAGGTAACGTTTTAATTGCCGGTAAAGACCCAAGGGAAGGAAGTATTTTTGAACAAAGTAAACAGGTAGGAACAATTTTACAAGATCAAGATGCTCAATTTATTGGTCTGACAGTAGAAGAAGATGTAGCTTTTTATTTAGAAAATGAATGTGTAAAGCAAGATAACATGAAAAAGATTGTTTCGGACTCATTAAGAAAGGTGAAGATGCATACGTTTCATAAACAAAGTCCACATGAATTATCAGGAGGCCAAAAGCAAACAGTTTCTCTTGCTGGTTTATTAACAACAAATGCGGATATATTATTGTTCGATGAACCATTAGCGAACTTAGATCCACTAAGCGCCATACATACGATAGAACTTATGAAAGATATACATGAGCAGTATAATAAAACGATTGTTATTATCGAACATAGGATAGAAGAAATTTTAAAACTGGATTTAGACAAAGTTATATTAATTGATGAAGGTAAAGTCATTGCGATGGGAACACCAAAAGAAATCTTAGCGTCAAATATATTACCACGTATTGGCTTAAGAGAGCCTATTTACATCGAAGCATTAAAGAGATTACATTTTGATCGTAATAATGACGTAATATATCCAATGGAAAACCTTCAAAAAGAAAAGGTAAGCAACGTTATAAAAGAGTGGATGGAGAAACAAGTCATATTAGAAAGGAATGCTAAAAACAAGGAATTACTTAAAGTGGAGAATTTATCATTTTCATACCCTAATAAACAAAAAGTATTAGAAAATGTAAACCTTTTAATATATGAAGGAGAAATTGTGGCACTGTTAGGACATAATGGAGCAGGGAAATCAACATTAGCTCATAGTCTTATAGGTATAAACAAAATGAAAAATGGGAAAATTGCGTTAAAAGGTGAAGATATTAGTTCTTGGTCTATTCGTAAACGTGGGGAAATCATATCTTACGTGATGCAAAATCCAAATCATATGATTACACAGCCTACTGTTTTTGAAGAAGTTTCATTTACATTAACATTACATAATTTTTCTAAGGAAGAAATTAAGAATAAAGTAGAAGGGATTTTAAAAATTTGTGGTTTATATCCATTTCGTAATTGGCCAATTCAAGCACTAAGCTATGGGCAAAAAAAGAGACTAACAATCGCATCTGTATTAACAACAAATCCTAAGCTTATCATATTAGATGAACCGACAGCGGGACAAGATTATTATCATTATAAACAATTTATGTCGTTTATTAAAAACCTAGCTAAAAAGGGAATTTCATTTGTTGTTATCACTCACGATATGAATCTCGCGCTAGAATATACAGACCGTGCAGTAGTTCTACATGAAGGGAAAATTATTGCGGATAATACAGTGTTTGATGTATTAGGCGATCAAGAAACGTTACAAAGAGCCAACTTAAGAGAGAGTTCTTTAACCAAGCTTATTAAATTTAGTGGGATTGCATGTCCAGAAAAATTTATGGAGCTTTATTTAGACAGTAATAGGAGGGAGGAAGGTGCATAGTACATATTTTCATCGTATGGATGGGGTAGTGAAATTGTTTTTATTTATTTTTTGTATGACGCTTACTTTTTTGTTTTTTGATTTTCGGGTGTTGCTAATATTATTTATTATTGGGTGTATCGGACTCAGCATTGCTAAAATTCCATTTCGTAAAATTTTAATTGTTTTTAGTGTCATATTTACATTTAGTTTATTAAACTCTGTCATGATTTTATTTATTACACCAACTCATGGATCTGAATTAACTGAATCATATACCGCGTTTTTACATGTTGGATATGCAACGATTACATATGAAACATTATTTTATGCAGCTACACTTTCATTAAAGTATTTTACGTTATTACCATTTACACTTCTTTTTATTTACACGACAGATCCAAGCGAATTTGTAAGTAGCTTAAGTAAACTTGGTATTCATTATAAGATTACATATGCAATAAATATTGCACTACGTTATATTCCTGACATCCAGTCTGAGTATAAAATTATTAAACACGCGCAAGAAGCGAGAGGAGTGGCTTTTGAAAAAGGAGAAGCAAGTTTATGGGTTCGTATGAAGAACCGTGTTTTAATTTTCTGGCCACTAATCATTCATTCTCTAGAAAGAATAGATACGGTTTCAAATGCAATGGATTTAAGAGGATTTGGAAAGAAGGATAAACGTACATGGTTTTATACAAGTAAGGCGAAACGTGAAGATTTCATCGCTTTATTTGCCGGTATTTTCATATTTATTGTTGCGGTATATTTAAAATTAAACGTATTTCAAAACTTTTGGTATCCATTTTAAAGCACTCTTTAAACGAGTGCTTTTACTTATTTTTATGTAGACATGCTCAAAAAAGGGATATATACATAATGTATAATACGAACCAGTTAAAATGATCAACTACCTATTAGTTTTCAAACCAAAAGGAGGAGAAAATATGAGTTACGGTGGTTCTTGTGGTTTTGGTGGAGGTTTCGCTTTACTAGTTGTGTTATTCATTCTATTAATAATTGTAGGATGCAGCTGCTGGGGCGGAGGATACTAATTTTTAATTAGTCTTCACAAATGTAAACTAAAAAAACATTGAAGATACTTATGTATCGAAACAAATAAAAAAGGAGCAACTATGCTCCTTTTTTATTTGTTTAAATGCGTATTCTCACTATATTTCGGGAACGTAATCGTTAAAGTCGTTCCTTTACTAACGATACTTCGGATTTTTAAACTTCCACGCATCGTCTCAATAATCTTAACAGCAACCATTGTACCTAAACCAGTTCCTTTTGTTTTTGTACTAAAATACGGTTCACCGAATCGATGTATTTGCTCCTGTGACATTCCAACTCCGCTATCTTCAATTCGTATTTCAACTTTACTATTATTGATAGATGAGGAAATATTTAAGGTACCACCATTAGGCATTGCTTCAATACTGTTTTTTATTAAGTTTAAAAAACATTGTTGAAAGTGCTGTTTATTACCAACAATGGTTGCCTCAGAAAAATCCTGTGTAATATGTATCGTATTCATATTACACAATGGCAATATCATATTAATAACTCGATTTAACTCTTGTTTTACTGAAATTTGATCTAATTTTTCTGGAGCAGGTTTGGCAAACGTTAAGTAATCATCGATAATTTCTTGGGCACGATTTAACTCTTCAAGTATATGTTTAATATATTCGTCTCTTGATTCAGGAGTTAAATTTTGTGTTTTTAAAAGCTGTGTAAATCCTTTTACAACCGTTAGGGGATTCCTTACTTCGTGCGATATACTTGCAGCGAGTTGGCTAACAATCTCCATTTTTTCCATTTTAATTAATTTTGAGCGCATTAATACAGCATCTTTTATAACTTCATTTATATAAACAATAAATAACATTAAAGTAGTCGGTAATACCATGAAATAAATAATATACAAATTATTCACTTCAAAATCTGATAAAGTTAATACAATTACAGTTGTAAATATTGCTAGGAAAAAGGTTAAAAACATGGAAAAAGCTACTTTAAGCTTTCTATTATATGTATTAAATTTTGAAGATGCGAGTGCTGTAACGATGAACATTATTCCGTAAACAACGACTGTTAGCATATTAAAGCCATAAAATATAAATCTTGTAATTAATAAAATTGTAAACAATATGATACCGACAGGGAATCCACCATAAAGCGTACCTATTATGACCGGAATTTGTCTTAAATCATGAATACAACTTTCATCCATATAGATAGGGTATCGCATACATAAAATAAGCGGGATACTAGAACAAAGGGTAATCAGTAATATTTTGTATTTTTTCAAATAATGCCTGCTATCATATATGAAATAAAAAACAAATATACTACATAAAATGTATAGAAGGTTATTTAATACGTTTTGGTTAATATAAACAAAGTCCATAATATTTGCCTCGTTATTCTGAATTTACTTAACATATGTATTATACATGATAACATGTGTTAGGATGTATAAACCTTGTTCATACAAGATTTATTTAGCTTTTTTTATAAAATGCAAACATTAGCTATTCAAAGATACTTTTACCAAAACTTTTTACTGCTTCTTTCTGCATGTTCGGTAAAACATGGTGGGTTATGTTGCTACTATAAGAAACGTAGGTATTCTTTTCTAAACTCATCCTTTTAATTTCTAGCCACTGAACGAGATAGTCTTTTAAAGTAAGCTTAGACGGTTCCACAAAAGTCCCTTCATTTAAATCCGTAATCTTTTTCGCCACATTTTTTACTGCTTCTTTTTTGTCTTATAACCAGAAAAACACTAAGTACTTATTTCCTCTTTTTCGAATATGTCCTTTCACTTAAAACACTCCTTCATTTTGTTTTGAATTATGTTGTATAAGTCTAGTTGTAATGTTGCTACTTTGAAAATTGCATAGTTGGACATATGAGCGATGGATATATTTTACCATATATGAACAAATTCAGTTATAGGATATGATATGTAAGTTACTGCTAATTTTATATTTACAATATACTGAAAATTAAGTAATACAAAAAATGGAAATGTAAAATAATGCAAGGGGGAAAGAAAATGAAAAAGGTTTTTGTAGTGTTTTTTGTACTAGCATTCGCATTTATGTCTATCAATTCTTCAAAAGTTATGGCTTACGGAAATCATAAAGCGGATCTTTATACAAGCGGCGGATCTCAATTATTGAATTATGTTGGATCTAAACAACCTTTATATAATGGTCCTGGTAACCCAAATGTAGTAGGTTATGTTGCTTATCAACCTGTTAAAGTAAAACAAGCATGGTATTTAATTAATACATCGTTAGGACAAAAATGGATAGGTTATAACCTTTAAAAAGCACTCATAATGAGTGCTTTTTTTATTTATATATAAGTCTAGTTATAATTTTGGTGCTATGAAAATTACATATTTGGACATATGAGTGATGGATATATTTTATCATATTTAGATTGTTATTAAGGAATAAAAAAAGAGCCATAGGGCCTCTTTTTTTGCTGTATTCATGGAAATAAAATTAAAAGCGTTAATTGTGCGACACGTTTCCCTATAAGTGTATAAACACGAAATGGGAGGGTTATCAATTTTGATGACAACAACGGATTGACCGAAAGTAGGAATGAAAGCCGTCAAGTTGCGCT